>JARGPI010000055.1 GCA_029213005.1 Verrucomicrobiales bacterium | reverse complement strand
CGGGATGACTCACAATTGCTTTGATTCCGGCTCTCAGGGAATAATTGTGAGGCTCGATTTGCCGGTAAATTTCATCAATCGTATCGCGATCTAGTACGGTGGTTTCTCTGCCTAATCCGTAACTGAAGAGTTTGCCTAGAATGCCTTTAATGATGAGTTCGCGGTCTTCCATCATTGCCGATTTCAGGGAGGTCATATCGTGTACGATTCGGCCATCTGTCATCTTCATTTCCGCATCGATGGGGTGTTTCTCTATTTTGACCTTTTCTTTACTGACCACCTCGATATTCCGGTACTCGCTGCGCCGTCTCCCTACCGGATCGTAAAATTCCAGCGCAAATCCAAGCGGGTCGATTTTAGAATGGCAGCGATAGCAACTTTCCGACTGCTGGTGTCTTGCCACCACTTCCTTGATGGTTGTCGTTCCGCGAATGTCCGGTTCCTCGATCACGAGATCGGCGGGTGGCTCCATCTTTTCATCGTAGAGATTGTTCAGTATCCAGACGCCTCGTAAAATGGGAGACGAGGCAAAGGTATTCGACGTCAGTTTCAGGAATCCCGCCTGGCCAATCAAGCCACCCCGCTCACTGCCGGCAGGTAGAGAAACGGGACGGAATTCTTCACCTTTCACGGCAGGTAGACCGTAGAAATCGGCGAGCTGATCATTTACCATTTGGTAGTCTGAGTCGATAAATTCGACGAGGCTCCGGTCGTTTTTGAGGATATGTCGGAAGAGAGCGGTTCCTTCTCCGGCCATCGCGACGACATGGAGTGGGGTGACATCGTCGAAGACACGCTCGTCCGGTGAAATGTCATCGACTTTGTCGAGCTGGAGCCATTGCCGGGTGAAGTCGGTGATAAAGCGTTCCGATTTTGGGTCGGCGAGCATTTGTTCGGTCAGTTCAGGCAGATTTTGCCGGAATTCACCGGAGCGGGCCGCTGCGATCAGGGCATCGTCGGGAGCGGAATTCCAGAGAAAGAAGGATAGTCGGTAGGCGAGTTCGATATCGCTCAGTTCAGTCGACTCGCCTTTATAGATAAAATGAGGCGACGCCAGAAGGGCGGTCAAAAGCGAACGGGTCACTTCGGTCGGCGACGCGCCGGCGGCCACTTTTTCGGCGGCGAATTCGACAAAGCCACTTCGGTCATCTGGCTTCAACGGTCGGTTCGTGAGGATTCCCGATAGGTGATCGACTAGATCTTCCGGATTCATTTTGCGCTCCGGCAAAAGGCGCTCCTGAGCAAAGGTCGGCCAGCGATCAAAAGACGGTCCGTTCACCTTGACGCGGGTGAAACGGAGTTTCGGTCCTTCATAGTCGCGCGGTTTTCGATTAACCCTCCAGATTTTCGCACTATCGAACGTGAACGAGACTTCGTCTCCTTCGTTTAAAGTCAAATCGACGGTAAAGCCCTTGGTATCACGCGGTAAAAACACCCGTCGAATCTTGCGGAAATTAGTGGGGTAGCGAGGATCACCCAGATTGATTCCCACAGTCTGATCTTCCTCGGTATTGACGGCTTCCACTTCGATCTCAAACCGGTAGCGACCAAATTCCGGAATGATAAATCGATCCTCTTTTCCATAGCGGTTCGGAACTAGAGAAAAGTGGAGATTGCTCCGCCAGGGGTAGTTGGTCGAGAGGTAGAGCGCATCCTCCACTTTGTAGTCTCCGCGCCCCGAACCGAAGAACTGTTCCGGCCCGAAATCCCAGTGACGCTCCTCCGGTTTCGAGTCAGGGAGAAGGCGATCGGCGACGTAGCGGGCCGTGGTCAAATACGACCGGACCTGATGCGGCGACATGAGATGTACCTTTCCGAATTTATCGAAACCGTGCTCGACATGATCCTCCGGGAGCAACTCCGTGAGATCAAAATCTGCCTCGAACAAATCGTTAATGACATTGGTATATTCATTCCGCGTGAGACGTTTCAGAGTGCTTTGGGGACGCTCCTGCGCCAATTTTGATTCGAGATCCTGCAGCACTGCCGCCACCGTTTCCGGATCAGGCTGCGTCTCTTTTTTCGGAGGCATTTCGCCATCTTCCAGCACCATAATCAGGCTCTCGACCAGGTCCCGGTCCGCAAACCAATCGTGTCCCGGGTGATCGAGACGGACATCGCCCTTCTGCTTTTCCGCCCCGTGACATTTCACGCAGTGCGCGGAGAAAAACGCGTCCAATTTGCCATCGCCCGCCGACAGAGTGGTCGCGAGAGCGATGAATCCGATGAAAACGACAGCTTTCATGCCAATAGATCGACGGTCCCGGTACTTTCGCCGAAGGTTCCCTGCTCCGCCCCGAAACGCTGCATCAAAGCGAGATACAGATTGCACATCGGCACCTCGGGAAGACGATGATGACCCGGTGACTGGATGTCCCGATCGAAAACCAGAGCCGGTAAATCGTTGAAAGTGTGAGCGCTTGCGTTCCCCATCGATGCGGTGACAAAAGTCGTGGTCTGATCAAAAAGCGTCCCTTCGCCGACATTCCGCTCCTTCATTTTGTTCAGCGTTTCGTTGATGCGACCGAGGATGGTGCTCTCCATGACGAGCAGCTTTTCAATTTTCTCCGGCTTTTTGCCGTGATGGGAAAAATCGTGATAACTGCCGCTGATGTTGCTCTGTTTGAAGCCCTCCCAGAATGGAATTTGCAGCGTCAGGGAGCGGGTCGAGTCCGTTTCCAGCGCCAAAACCGCGAGATCGAGCATCACATCGACATAAGCCTCCACCGAGTTCGCTTCGAAGCGGGGCAGTTCGTAATCGACTCCGGGCTTGCTCTGATTGCTCCAGAAAGTCTGGCGGCGCACCGTCTTTTCCACCTCCCGGACCGAGGTCAGATACTCGTCCATTTTTGCCCGGTCCGTTCCGTTGAGATGTTTTTCCATCGATTTTGCCTGGCGGAACACCACGTCGAGAATACTCCGGTCCTCCGCTAACACCCGTTTTTGCCCCGCTTCATCCGGGTTCACCTGAAAGAGCTGATTGAAGATTTTCTGAGGCGAATCGAGCTGCTGCACGGGGAGGCCGTGCTCGTCCCACGAGACCTGGGAAAAGTTCAGATTCTGCCCCGCTTGAAACACCATTGAGCGAAACCGGGTGTCTTTCCCCACCAGTCCGGCCACCGCCTGATCGACCGAAAGCCGGTTGCGGCGCTGCAATTTATTGAAATACCCCGAGAGGATCCCCACACAGGGCGTGTGCCCCAGACCGAGTTGAACGCCGGGATTATCGAGGCCGCTGAACACTTTGAGATGCTCGAAATGATCCTGAAAAATCGAAAGCAGAGGCGGTGGATTTTCAAAAGCGCCGCTCGTGTCCGGAATCAGCTTCGGTTGATAGAACCCGAGATGGTTCACCACCGTAAAGAGGCGTTTCGGCGAGGCGCCCGTCACCTGCCCGAGGCTTTCCAGTTGAGGCAGGACGAGAGCAATTCCCGCTCCTTTTAAAAATGTTCGACGCTCCATAATTTTACTTTCAGGTTTTACCCGGAATCCCCGGGCTTATCTCTGTATTGCGAGGCTGGAGATGGAATCTTACAGGAAATTGATTTTTTTTATCAATCCCGCATCTGAGGGGCTGCCAGGACCGGCCTAAAATCCGGAAAAAGCTCAAATTGTACCCTGTACAATCCGAAACTGTACCCTGTACAATCCTAAATTCTTGTTCCTGCTCCTAATCTTATTCTTGTTCCGGCGCATGAAGAGCAAGAGCAAGAGCAAGAGCAAGGCTTGTAACCCGCAGTTTAGTTTGCGGAAAAGCCGGATCGTTATTAGATGTAGCGATGTCTTTTTCCGTTCCCGGACTGTCGGAGCCGTTAACTCGTGCGGCCAGTCAATACTACCAAGCCCCCACCCCTGTCCAAACCGCAGCGATCCCGGCTCTGCTCAACGGTGACGATATCCTCGCGACAGCGTGTACCGGCTCGGGAAAGACGACGGCCTATGTGCTACCCCTGCTTCAGCTCTGGCTCGCAGCGCCGGAGGAACGAATCAGGCCGGTTCATGCATTAATCCTGGTGCCGACTCGCGAACTGGCGGCACAGGTCCGGGAGGTGATTCAGCAATTTTCCAATCATTTACCGAAGCGGATCAAGGTGATCAGTGCGGTGGGCGGGGTCTCGATCAATCCCCAAATGATGGCACTGCGGGGTGGAGCGGATTTTATTGTGGCCACGCCGGGACGTCTCCTCGATCTGGCGAATCGCAATGCGATTACCCTTTCCGGAGTGAAGACTCTGGTTCTGGATGAAGCCGATCGAATGCTGGATCTCGGGTTTGCGGATGAGTTAAAACGAATCATCGGGATGCTTCCGGAGCAGCGCCAGAACCTCTTATTTTCCGCGACTTTCCCCGAAGCCGTCGAGTCGGTCGCCGCCCGCCTCCTCCACGAACCCACTCGAATCGAGATCGATTCGGAAAACGAAGATGCCCCGGAGATCGAACAGCGGGCCATTCTCATCGATACGGCAAAGCGCACGCCGTTACTCCGCCATTTGATCGCGACGGAAGGCTGGCCCCGGGCATTGGTTTTCGTCGCTAAACAGTACACCGCGGATCATGTCGCCGACAAACTCCAGCGCAAAGGGATCGAAGCGTATTCTTTCCATGGCGATCTCAGCCAGGGAGCACGCACCGAGGTTCTGGAGGCGTTTAAAAAATCGGAGATTCAGGTCCTCGTCGCGACCGACCTCGCCGCGCGCGGCCTCGATATCTCGAACCTGCCGGCGGTGATCAATTACGACCTGCCCCGTTCGCCGGCCGACTACACCCACCGCATCGGCCGAACCGGTCGGGCCGGGGAAAGCGGCGTCGCGATCAGCTTCGTCACTGCGGAAGCGCGGGCTCACTTTAACCTGATCGAAAAACGGAACGGAATCCGGATTTCTCGCGAGGAAATCGAGGGCTTCGAACCGATAGAGGAAGCACCACCGGCTTCGCCCGGAACGGGAGGCATCAAAGGACGGCGCAAAAGCAAAAAGGATAAGCTCCGCGAAGCAGCAGCGCGGAAGGCGGATAAGTCTTAATCCTCTGCCTCCGCCTCGACCTCATCATCAGGTGCGGGTGCGGGTATTTTTGAAGTCCGATAGCCCGGCTTGGCCAGAATTTCGACGTAGACCGATTCCCATTCGCTTTCGGATGCGGAATCGATTTTCTTGTTCAGCTCCGCCACATGGGCCTGCTCCGCACTGTCACTGGCGGCACCGACCCGACAGTCGAAGTCCCAGAAATCCACCTCCTCCGGCAGTGCCTTGCGGCGTTCCCGCTTCAGGTATTTGCGAATATCGCTTTTGATCAATTCGATCACTCGGGCGGGTTTGTGAACGGGATCCGTAAGTGGAAAAGTTTTCTTCATTTAAGGAGGAAGATAAGAGCCAATAGAGAAGTGGCAATGGCTGTCGGCCCGAAGCCCGATTAATTTATTTCCTCTCGCAGGACTGCAGTGGCAGATTTTCCAAAAGGGTCTGCAGCTCATCCAGTTTCACCGGTTTGACGAGATGAGCGGAAAAACCGGCTTCTCGGGACTGGCGATGATCTTCCTCCATGCCGTAACCACTCATGGCAATGGCAGGGAGGGTTTCTTTACTTTGAATGATCCGTATCAGATCGAGCCCGCTGCCGTCAGGGAGCCCGAGATCGCTGACCACAACGTCGAACTGGCCCGGGGTGAAGAGCTCCAGGGCTTCACTTTGGCTCTCCGCCGTGGTCACATCGTATCCCCGGCGGGACAGTAGTTTGTCTAGAGTTCGCCGAGTCGTATCATCATCCTCAACGATCAACAGGCGAAGTTTCGACGACTCCAACGCAGGGGTGTCGACCGGATCCTGTTTCGCCGGAGGATCCGCTACCCAGTCCAGCGTCACGGTGAAGCGGGAGCCCTGATTCACCCCTTCACTTTCGACCTCAATGGTTCCGCCGTGGGCCTCAACCACAGCGTGGGAAATCGCGAGCCCCAGACCGAGGCCGCCGTATTGATGCTGATTGGACTTACTGCCCTGCTCAAAGGCATTAAATATATTAGGCAGCGATTCCTCGTCGATCCCGATGCCGGTATCTTCTACCGAAATAATGACCCGCTGATCCGCACCATTCCGCGTCATTACCGAGACCTTTCCTCCCGGTGAAGTGAATTTGAGAGCATTCTTGATCAAATTCCAGAAGACCTGCTGGAGCCTCGTCGGGTCGGCCAGGACATAGTGGTGTTCGGCCTCCATGAAGAACTCAATCTCGATTTGTTTACTTTCAAACTCACCGCAAACGATCTCTGTCGTATGGCCGATCAGTTCGTGAATGTCTGCCACCACCGGTTTGATATGCAGTTTCCCGCGACTGATCCGGGTCAGGTCAAGCAGGTCATCAATCAAGCGGGCTTCGAGTTCGACGTTGCGCCGGATCATCGCAAACTGCTTCCGGATATCGGAGGGAACACCGGGATCTTTTTCCAGCGAAGCGGCGGCCATCAGCACTGGTGAAAGCGGAGTCCGCAACTCGTGAGACAGCGCCGCCAGAAAATCATCTTTCGCTCGCGAAACTCTCGATATTTCTTCGAGGTGGAGCCGTGCGGTATTGATATCGGTATTGGAACCGAACCAGAGAATAACCTTCCCCTCTTCATCCCGCATCGCATGGGCGCGGGTCAAATGCCATCGGTAGTTGCCATCTTTATTCCGGATCCGATGTTCGAACTGGAATGACTTTCCGGTTTTTACAGACCGGTTCCACAGTCTTTCATTTTCCTTCCGGTCATCGGGATGAATCAGGTCCAACCAGCCCCGGCCCCGAATCTCTTCGAAACTCCGCCCGGTATAGTTCATCCACTGCTCGTTAAAATAATCGACCTCTCCCGACACATCGGCCGCGAAAATCTTCTGCGGCATTGATTCCGCCATAAACTGGAGCCGCTCCGCGCTGGCTTTGATCCGCTGCTCACTCCGGTGCCTCTCCATCGCGATCGCGACGAGGCGGGTCGCCATATCGATGAGTCGTACATCATTCGACGTCGGCTCGCGTCTGGTCGGATAATACATCGCAAAAGTCCCCAACACCTTTTGGTCCGAGTTCGAGAAAATCGGCGCCGACCAGCATGATCGAAGGTTGTGCCGCAACGCCATTTCCCGGAATGCCTCCCACCGATTATCCGATTCGATATCCACGACACAAACCGGTTGTTTCAAATACGCCGCCGATCCACACGATCCCGCCTTTTCCCCGATCTCGATACCGTCCACCGCCTCGCAATATTCAACAGGAAGACTAGGAGCCGCTCCGTGACGGAGATTCCGCCCATTGTCATCGAGCACCAGAATAGAGGCATACATTTCGCCGGTAGACTGACCTTCAACAAACTCGATCACCGCCTCGAACACTTCGTTGAGAGGCGCATCTTTCGCGATGCGCTCAAGGATTTGTTTCTGACTGGATTCCCATTGATGAGCCAGATGCCGCTCCGTGACATCCATACAAGTTCCCGCTATATATAAAGGTTTCCCCTCTTCATCGAGAAAGGTTTTACCTTTATCATCGAGCCAACGGATACTGCCATCCGGCCGGACGACTCGGAACTCCATCGAAAAGTCCACACCATCGACAGCACAACGTCGGCAACGCTCCGCCACCTCGGCACGATCATCGGGATGGATCCCGCCGATAAATCCGGCCAGGGTACGAATCGTCTCCCCGGGCGGCAGTCCAAAGAAGCCATCCAGATTCTCATCCCAGTCAACTTCATCCGTTTGGATATTCCATCGATAAGTCCCAGCCCCGGAACCATCGATCGCGGCCTGGAGGCGTTCACTGCTATCCGCCAGCTTATCTTCCGCCTCTTTCCGGTCAGTGATATCGCGCGTTGACCCCGCTATCGCCTCGACTTCCCCGTCGGCATCGAAAACGGGTACAAATATGTAGTCGTAGATTCGCCGACCGTTTGTGCCATCAAACGGAACTTCACCCCGGACCGGTTTCTTTGTCGCAACCACCTGATCCAATTCGCGGTCGTGCATCGCGGCATGCCAATCCTCATAACCAAGCTCCAAACAGGTTTTCCCGCTCGATTCCTCCCAACTGAGACCCCACATCGAAAGTAGTGCCTCGTTCGCATAGGTAAAGCGATGCTCAAGGTCGAATACATAAATCAAGTCGGGCGTACTTGATAATATAGTTTCATACAACCGGCTCTGCTTCTCGATCGACGTCGTGAGTTTCTGCAACTTGCCCTCAGCCTCTTTCTGGGCGGTAACATCCTGAAAGAAGATCGATAACCCGTCTTTGGATGGATACACCTTGATATCCAACCAGATGTCCAGCGACGTATAAAAATACTCAAACTGAACCGTCTTCTGTTCCGCCATCGCCTTTCGGTAATTGACGCCCGCCTCAGTGTGTTCGATATCAGGGAACACTTCCCAGAGGCTCTTCCCGAAAATAGTTTCGGAAGTTTTACCTGTCGGACTGAAAATCTCATCAGCCCGTTTGTTCAAATAGATAATCCTAAAATCCCGATCGAGAGCTTTGAACCCGTCGGTAATACTTTCCACGATATTGTAGTAACGTTCCCGGGACTCTCTCAATTTCTGCTCGGCGAGTTTCCGGTCCGAGATATTCTCGACCGTCCCCACCATCCGGATCGTTTCGGCCTTGGCGCTGCGATAGATATTTCCATAGATCGACACCCAGTGCTCACTGCCATCATCCCACACCACCCGGCAGTCTTCGTGCCAGCGGCGAAATTCCATTATCGACTCCTCGACAACCGCCTTAATCCGCTCCCGATCATCGGAATGAATGTAGCTGAGAAACCGCTCGTAAGTCCACTCCCCCGGAGGAATGGGCTTCGTAAAACCGAAACACTCATCATGACGAAACGAAGTCCGCGCGGTTCCTGAGTCCATTTCGATTTCCCAATCACCGAGGTGGGCCGATTCCCGAATAAATTCGAGGGCCGCCCGGTTTTCCTGCAGAGCCTCCCTCGCTTCGACCGCTTCGGTGATGTCGCTTCCGGTGGGAGCGATATTGATCACATTGCCGGATTCATCCCGGACCGGGGCGATCACCATATTGACAAAGCGCTCGCTGCCATCCGCCAGGAAATATACCGATTCCGCTTTGAAGGTTTCGCCCTGGCGGGCCATTTCGCAACCCGATCGGATCAAATCCTGTATCGCCTCCGAGCGATTCCACCAACCACACTCCCAAAATCGTTTTCCGATAATTTCCTCCCGCGAATAGCCGCAGCCATCCAGAGCCAGCAGATTGATATCGAGGACACGGCCCTCCAAATCTAAAATCCCGGCAAAATGCGTCCCCTGATCGAAAAAGGTTCGCAAGCGGGCTTCCGATTCCTGAGCGGTTTTCAGACTGGACTCGGTCTGTTTCTGAACGGTCGACAGTGAATAAAGCTCAGTCAGCGAGGCGAGCCCGAAAGTTATCGCATCCGGCAGCGGCTCTTCTGAAAACACAGCGAGAACACCGCGAACTTTGTTATTGTGAACGATAGGAAAACCCGAAAAATACCGATGCCCCGCTTCGCTGGTAAAGACGGGGGAACCACTATCGGCGGCCTGTTGAATTAGAGCGATGACCGCTGCATCTTCCTCAGTAAAACTCCGCCCTGCAAAGGCAGACAACTCCCAGTGAACCCTGTCGGCGGAAGTCAGCCAAAATGTGACCATCGCCCCATCGATATGGGATGCGATTTCATCCACCCACTGCTGATCCCGAACCTCCCGATCTTCTTCGGTCTCCAGCAAATTTTTGATCGCTGAACGCAGCGAAAAGAGCCGTTCTATTTCCATAAAACTTCGGTTTTACAGCTCTGTTGGGGATTGAGAGAGAAAAGCCACCGGCCTAAAGCTTTCATACCTCTACAGGATCACCAAATTTCCACCCGGTCAAGCGGCTCAAGACCTTAGGCGGGCCAAAAAGCGTCCTCCAATGAGGGGAATTCGCGGGATGCAGCGATCCGGAAACTGTGGTTGGTTAATCGGGATGAGTCGCAAGAAAAAACGCTCCCCTTCGGATGCCGAAGACGCCCCGGTCCAGAATCCTTTCGAGGCGTTGACCAAACTCGAAAATTTACCCGAGGGAAGTCTCGCGCCGGAAAGACCAACTTCACGCCGCGACCGCAAAAACACCCAACGGGGGAAACTCCACATTATTCGTGAGACGGCTCACCGGGGCGGAAAAGTGGTCACCGTGGTGTCCAATTTCCAGGGCATCGGCCTTCCCGAAAAACAGGAACTCGCCCGGAAAATTCAAAGAAGCTGCGGGGTCGGCGGCACCGTTAAAGACGGCCGCATCGAGATCCGCGGCGATATCCGGGACAAGGTAAAAGAAATCCTCGAGGAAGCGGGATTCAATCCCATTTTCGCCGGAGGGTAGCCTGCGACCTCGGTCACTTCCTCTATTTTTCGATCCGGTAGAGATGCGTTTTGGTGCGGAGAATCAGCGCATCGCCATCCACGGCAGGTGATGCCATAAACCCGCCATCCAGTTGGTTCTCCGACAGGACTTGATACTCATCCGCAGCGGAAACGACCACCGTCGTTCCTTCTTCATTCGAAAAGTAGATGCGATCGCCGACCAGTAGAGGGGAAGCCGAATAATTACCACCAACCCGCTCTCTCCAGTAGTCTTCGCCGGTTACCCGGTCGACACAACTGCCGATACCACCATCATCCACGGTATAGATTCGATCACCCTTGATAATTTGAATGGGCTTCCTCGGGATGTTCCGGGTCAGCTCCAGCTCGACCGAGTCCTGACCGGCGGTTAAATCCGGAGCGACTTTAAATCCCCACAACTGACCTTTCGACCAGCCGGTTGTGTAGTAAACCATATCGCCCACCACCGAAGGACGGGCGCTTGTGGAATGACCGATCCGGGACTCCACCCGAAAGTATTCATCGCCGTTGTCCGGGTTATAGCCATAGATAGCCTTGGCACCGACACTGAGCAGGACCGGCTTCCCGTGCAGCGTAGCAACATGCGGGGTTCCATAGGCTTTGCGCCAGTCACCTTCCGCTTTGATCTCTCCGTTTTCATCAAGATCCTGGTAGTCAATTGATCGGTTGACCCGCCAGACGTCTTCGCCGGTCTTTTTATTGAGAGCGAGAACAAACTGATGGTCACTACCATCGTAATTCATGATCAAGAGATCTTTGTAGAGAATCGGTGACGAACCGGCAGCCCGGAAATGATTGCACTCGATGTCGGTCCGCTGCCAGAGAACCTCGCCGGTTTCCGTATCGAGACAGGCCGTACCGGGTGAGCCGAAAGTAACATAAATCCGATTCCCTTCCGCTACCGGAGTCGAAGACGCGTAGCTGTTAAATTTGTGGCAAAACTGCGGCTCGGCGATATCGAAAAGCTTTTTATCGAGAGTGATCTTACCGGTCATTTTATCTACCCGAATCACAGACAATTCTTTACCATCTTCCGTGGCCGTAGTGAGCCAGACATCGCCGCCCGAAACAATCGGAGATGACCAGGCTTTTCCATGAATCGCGGTCTTCCACTTCACATTCTCCGTCTCGCTCCAACTCACCGGAGTGTCAGCCTCGACAATCGAGTTACCATCCGGACCGAGAAACTGAGGCCAATCTCCGAAAACAGGACCAGTGGCGAACAGGGTTGCAGCAAGAATTAAGGAAAATCGGGACTTCATCTCAAATATTGTGACGGATGGGGCCGTATTCGCAAGCTCTTCCCCATAGCCTATTCCGTGCCCGCCGACCGGATTGTCGCCCCTGCTGGATCATGTGAGTTTCGGCGATGGCGATCAACCGGCCTGACTAACACCGGAATCAGGATAGTCGAAAAAACGATGGTTCCGCTGAAAAGGACAGAGGAGCCAATCAAAGCGGGAAGGTTCAGATTTCAAACGACAGGGCCGCTGCCGCCTGCGAATCCCGGTTCAGCTTCTCGCAGACCAGTTGGCACAACTCGACCACGATCTGATCAGAAATCGAATAAAACACCTGATTTCCCTCCTTCTCCCGGGACAACAGATCCGAATCGTGGAGCAACTGGAGCTGCTTCGACACATTCCCCTGAGATCCGCCCACCCTGCTCACGAGCTCTCCGACCGTGAGACGTCCTTCCATCAACTCCTGAAGGATGGCCAGCCTCGTCCCGTCTGAAAATGCGCTGAACAGCTTCGCTACCCTGTCGAGAGCCGGGCGATCCAGCTTTTCTCTGTTTTTCTGACTCATTTTTAAAAGAGGTATTCCCAATTTATAGACGATTCACCATCCATTTTCAAAAAAACATAATAAAACTTTTGAATATTCCTATATTCGAATATAGAATATTTCAGGATCAGATTAACACACTACTAAATGAACAAGGACTCTCAATTTTCGAATCCGGGCCTCTCCCTTTCCATGAAAGAAAAAAGATGGAACCCTTACCTCGTCGGCGCCGGTATAGGGATACTCAGTTGGTTCGCGTTTTTAATCGTGAATAAGCCAATCGGGATGTCCACGGAGATATCGAAATTCTCCGGCTGGGTTACCGGTATTTTCGCGGGTTCGGAGTTTGTCTCCGACAACGCTTACTGGTCAAGTAAGGCGCCCGCCTTTGGATACAGCACGGTATTCTTACTGTTCACGGCGGTCGGAGCGTTCCTGAGTGCAAAGTTAGGTAAAGATATCTCCTTCGAGAAAGTGCCGGAAGTCTGGGCCACCTACCAGGGAAACGGAGTGATGAAGCGGATGATCAGTTCATTTCTCGGTGGAGCGATCCTGCTATTCGGAGCCCGTCTCGCCGGGGGCTGCACGAGCGGTCACGGCATTAGCGGGACCATGCAGCTGGCGCTCTCCAGCTGGATATTTTTCCCCGTAATGTTCATCACGGGAATCATCACTGCCCGGATTCTTTTCCGCAAAAAAACCAACGCCTGATCAAATTGTTCTCCAACCTTTTTATACTATGGATTTACCTATATCAACCAGCTCGACTACCGGCCTGATTATAGCCGCTGTCTTCGGAACCATTTTCGGAATCCTGCTCAACAAAGGGCGGGTCACTGACTACAACGTGATTGTAAACCTATTCCGCTTCAAAGACTTAACCGTGCTTAAGATCATGCTCACCGCGATTGTCATAGGCGGTATCGGAGTCTTCGCGATGAAAGAATTCGGCTGGATCGAGGGTTATCATATCAAGGACACCAATCTGGCCGGAATTATTCTGGGAAGCGGAATTTTCGGCGTCGGAATGGCTCTCTACGGCTACTGCCCGGGCACTGCCGTTGCCGCAATCGCCACCGGGAGAATTCATGCCATGGTTGGCTTTCTCGGAATGCTGTTTGGTGGAATCGTGTATGCGTTGAGCTACGGCTGGATCAAAGCAAACCTACTCAACATCGGCCAATTGGGAAAAGTCCGGCTCGATGAGGTGACACCAATCCCGGCTCTGGTCTGGCTGATCATACTGACGGTCGGCTCTATCGGCATCTTCAGATTCATTGAGCGCAAGGCAGTAAAGCCCGACCTGATCTAACGGGTCACCTCAAGGTGGACAGGAGGTACGCTTTCTCGTTTTCGAGAGCGTTTTCCTCCTCCGGGTCGAGAGTTTGCCTCAACTTGTGCTCCAAAAGATCGCGGTATTTCGCCCGCATCCGGTGAATCCTGACTTTTACATTCCCATCACTGATTCCCAGCTTCGCTGCGACTTCGAGATAAGCCCCATCATCGGGTTTGCGAACCAGAAAGGTACTGAGAAGTCGAAATTCGCTGATTTTTCCCTGATTGGAAAATTCCTGCATCAATTCAGAAATCACATTATCGAGCAGGAGGCGCGCCCAGCTCCGGTCCAGCATTTGTTCAGGAGTTAACCCGTGATCGGCTTCCGCCTCGAAGCGACCTTCTGCCCACTCCTGATCGATCGAAACATGCGGAATTCCACCTCCCCTTTTCTGGGTTTGTTTAGAACGGTATTCATTAGACCGGTACTTCTTTAAAGCATGGATCAGAAAGGAACGAAGTTTCCCCTTATTACGATCTGCGGATTCCAGAAGGTCTTTCTGAAGCAGTGCGACGAAAAAGCCCTGAACCTCGTCGGCCGCATCTTCAGGTGGCGCCCCCTGACTTCTCACAAAAGCGTAGAGCGGATACCAGTATTCCTCGCACAGCTCGCTAAGTGCCTCAAAAGACCCCGGACCATTTGGATTCGCCGCTTTCTGCACCATCGACCAGCGGGTTTGAGGGAAGTCACTCTCCCCTTTTAAGTCTTCGTCTTCCGAGGTCATATATATTGAGTTATCTACATTTTTCTAACTCTTCATGCCCTCCGTTTGACAGCATGATAGATCCTCATTCTAAAAGATTGCTGATCAATCCGCAAGCGGCCCTAGCCTAAAAATTTCCGCCCCAGCCCAAGTGCGAGACGGAAGGTGGCAATCTTACTCCCCCATTTTCCTTCGTAAGGTCGAGGGGGGAGTCTGGTGTCCCATCCTTTTTCGGCAGCCCGTTCCGCGAGAACGCTACCAGGATGGATCGTCACCGCGTGCTCCGCGATGGAAAGCAGCGGAATATCGGCAGAGCTGTCGGAAAATGCCCAGCTGTCCGGGAACGGCCCCCCGGCCGGATCGTAGTCCCGGGGAATCAGTCCACGCTCCTTCATCGCCGTGATTTTGGCCCCGCGCTTGTTATTGGGCCCGACGATAGGCGGAAGCCATGGCATCGGGTCGGATAACACCATCTGAGTTCCGATAAAATGATCGAACCCGAAATGGGCGGAGATTTTCTCGACATAAAATTCCGGACTCGCGCTGTTCAGAATCATGCAGTAACCCTCGGATTTCAGCCGATCCACTTCCGCTACAATTTCCGGATAGGAAATTTTTGGAACCACTTCATCAACAAAGTCAGATGCGTATTTGAGGAGCTTCTCCTGCGGCATTCCCCACAGGTAACTCGAGAAGATCCGCTTCATCATTCGCAGATCGAAAATCTTCAGTGCCGCAGGGATCAGGCAGGGCAAAAACCAGAGTAAAAAGACCCGCCGCCACGGCTCCCGAACCATCACGTACTGAGCAAACAGCACCTGGGTATCCTGCGGGAGAATCGTGTGATCGAGATCGAAAAAAGCGTATTTGGTCGTTTCGTTGCTCATGACTGAGAATCTCCGAGAAGTGTCACCAGGTCCATCGGTTGATCAATAATGACTTTGGCTCCGGCAGCGGTTAGCTCACTAACGCTCCGGAACCCCCAGGCGACCCCAACCGGCTGCATTCCGGCGTTTACTGCGGTGAACATATCAACATCGGAATCACCGATAAAAAAGCAGTTCCCCAATTGAACCCCGAGAGTCTCAGCCGCTTCGTGAGCGGCTGCCGGATCCGGTTTTTGAGGAATCCCGTCGCGGGAACCGAGTACGATGTCCCATTTCCAGTCGCTAAGAAAGGCATCGACACATTTGATCGTAAAATCGTGAGCTTTGTTTGAAAGCACCCCGATCGGAATCCCCTCCCCAGTGAGATGATCCAGCAACTCCTTGATACCCGGAAAGAGGCAGGTCGTATCCCGCCAGTGCCGGTCGTAGGCAGCCCGGTATTCGCTCAAGGCGACCTCCGTCTCCGGACCATCGGCCGGGCGGACATCCTCCGGAAAAATCCGCTGCACAAGATTCGACATCCCGTTTCCAATAAAAGTCCGGTAATCGTCCGTAGAATGAGTCGGCAGCCCGCGATTTGAGAGAACCTCGTTCCCCGAAGTCGCCAAATCGTTGAGAGTATCGAGAAGTGTCCCGTCGAGATCGAAAATTACCGCTTGTTGGTCCGCCATGCCCATCCATAACAAGCAGAAGGCATCTGTCTATGATGAAAATTCAGAATGACAGGCAAAAAGCCGCCGAGACGGCTACGGCTCCCCGCAGTGACAATTGCGGGAAATCGGCTTTGCTCCTGATGCGATCAGCGGCTTTATTCCCCGTCCCATGAAAATCGAGCAGGTCCGCGAATTGACTCATTCCTTTTTACCCGGCACCAGGCTGGAGTCGCTTACCCTTGAACTGATTGAAAAGGGCGGATCAGGACGAATGTTTTTCCGCGTCAGCGATCCGGATTCGGGCCGCAGTTGGGTCGCAATGGCCTATTCCGATGACCGGCCGGACAATGCCCGATTCGCATCGATCACAGATTTTCTGATCAATCATCATGTCGCCGTACCGGCAATTCTCGGCCGGAAAGAGGAAATCGGTTACCTGCTGGTTCAGGATCTGGGGAGTATTGATTTGGGAAATTACGTCGGCGAAGACTGGGCGACCGTGCAGCGCCCCGGTTACGAAAAAGCTCTGGAAACGGTATTTGCCCTGCACCAGATCACGGAAAATTTACAACCTGACGATCTACCCGAACTGGAATTCTGTTTCGATGCAGATCTTTATCAGTGGGAGCAGGACTATTTCTTCAATCACTACGTCGCCAACTTTGAGCCTCTCGAGTCTTCGTCATTGCAGAGCGATCCCATTTTTGCCAAAATCCGCGATGAGCTTAGCGAGCTGCCCCGGGCATTGGTTCACCGCGACTTTCAGAGCACCAACGTGATGTTCCAGAACGATAACTGCTACCTGATCGATTATCAGGGGATGCGGTTCGGCCTCCCGGAATACGATGTCGCTTCGATGATTTACGATCCCTACGTCGATTTGACGGAGGGCCAGCGAAACGAACTGATTGCCTACTACTTTCAGCTGAAACAGAAGGCAGGGCACCCCGAATCATTAGTGGAATTCGAGAAGCGCCTCAATATCTGCGCGATCCAGCGACTTATGCAGGCGCTGGGTGCCTACGGATTCCTCGGAAAAGAAAAAGGAAAGACCGAGTTTTTTCAATATATCGCCCCCGCAAAGGAGCGATTAAGATATGTCGCGACTGAAGAGTGTGACGTCCTCAGCCGCATCCTGGCCTAACACCGGGCTAACTTTGACTTCCGGCAGGTCTGCGTCTCCGACGGGGACGACGTGAAGCAGGAGCATTGCGCCCCTGATTGCCACGCCCCTGGCCACCCCGACCGGATTTCTTCGGTGGAGGACCGGATGATTTCATCACCTCATCACTGTGAAAGCCGTGCTCCAGGGTAACCGGAACCTGCTTGCCGAGCAGTTTTTCGATATCACGAAGCAAAGCGCGATCCTTTTCATCACAAAATGAAATAGCACGACCTTCGCGACCGGCACGGGCCGTTCTCCCGATCCGGTGAACATAGGTTTCCGCCTCGACAGGAAGATCATAGTTGATGACATGGCTCACTCCATCGATGTCGATACCGCGAGCCGCCACATCCGTAGCGACCAGCACCTCGATACTTCCATCTTTAAATCCATCGAGCGCCCGGATACGGGCACCCTGGCTTTTGTTGCCGTGAATCGCCGCAGCCGTGATGTTTGATTTCTCCAATCGTTGAACCACACGGTTTGCGACGTGTTTCATCTGAGTGAAAACAATCGTTTTTCCCGAAGAATGTCCTTTGATGGTATTGGTAAGCAACTTGTCCTTGTCCGCTTTGGAAACAAACATCAGTTCCTGAGCAATCCGCTCCACAGCAGGTTGATCCGGTGCAATTTCGATTCGGACCGGATTTTTCACCATCGAAGCGGCGAGATCCAGCATCGGTTTCGGCATAGTCGCCGAGAAAAAGAGCGTCTGACGCTTTGAGGGCAGGACTTTCAGAACTTTTTTGATGTCGTTGATAAATCCCATGTCCAACATGCGATCCACCTCATCGAGCACGAAAATCTCCACTTCGTCGAGGTAGATGAATTTCTGATTCATCAAATCGAGTAGTCGACCCGGTGTTGCCACGAGGATATCAACACCCCGGTTCAGCTTATCGACCTGACGGCCCTGTTTCACTCCGCCGAAGATCACCGTGTGACTCAACTTGAGATATTTTGAGTAAGTGGCAACGCTTTCGCCGATCTGAGCTGCCAATTCCCGGGTTGGAGCGAGCACGAGCGCACGCGGCGTATTTCCCCGGGGTTTCCGGTTTTGGGCCGAGAGGCGCTCCAAAAGCGGTAGAGTGAAGGCGGCAGTCTTACCGGTTCCGGTCTGAGCCGAGCCCACGAGATCTTTGCCCTCCGAGATTGGGGGAATAGCCTGGGCCTGAATCGGCGTAGGGGTGTCGTAACCCGCATCGCGGATCGCCTTTTGAATAGAGGGTGCCAACATCCCGAAGATGCCTGACTGATTGTCGTTTTTCATTATGATTCGAGCCCGAATACTGGTTTTAGGAATCAAAAACTTCCGGACTCTGGAAGGAGATGAGCTTTCGCCCGAATGGCGAAAATTTATAAAAGATTAGATCCGAAGCATTCGAATCCCCCTTGAACGGCCCGAATGTGATGCCAATGCGCATTTTAGCAAGCTGATATTGTGATTCCGTGTTGACCCGGTCCGTTTTTCCCGTTATAAGTCCCGCCCGCAAATTTGACGATTATTCGAAGATGAGAACGAAAAGGAAATACTTCAAAACACACATGACCCGTCCCCGTAAAAAGCCGGGCGCAAAGCGGCGTCGTCAGCTCGAGCAGAAGAAGCGTCTTCTGGCATTGGGCGTAGACGAAAAGATCGTCAATCGGATGAATCCCAAAGAGATTCGCGACAAAGTGAAGTATCCTGCGAAAGTCGAAAAAGAGTTAGCTGCTGAGAAGAGCTAAGTCATTCTGACAATTAGAATTTTTAAAAACTCAGAGCGGTCTCGATGATCACTCTGAGTTTTTTTGTGCCGTGGCGCAGACACTCCCGTCCGCAATAGTCCAGGGTCATCACCGCCCAAACGCTCACTCCGAAGCGACCGAAGGTCTGAATATTCCACATAAACACCATCTAAGTTTAAATTCGCAGTCCCGAGCCACCAACCCTGAAAGCCTTTATTCAAGCGGGCTGGCATTGGTTGTTCCGACCTTTTCTCACTATTAGCCTCGCTTTTTATTCACGCTTTTTATTCAACGTGAACACCTTCTAAGTTGAAATCAGCAGTCCCGAGCCTCCAATCCTGAAAGCCTTTATTCAAGCGGGCTGGAACTGGTTGTTCCGACCTTTTCTTACTATTAGCCTCGCTTTTTATTCAAGTACGCTTTTTATTCACCATCCAAGCATCTTCGTTTCTCACTATTCACCTCGGCTTTTATTCGCTGACGGAGAAGAGATTGTCTTGGGGACTACGACAGATTGTTCTTTCACCTCCTTGATTTTCTGTTCAAGAATTTCGATACCATTGGGCGGTATGGGTTTCCACTGGCCGTCCTTTTGCTTCTTCAGCCAGAAACGGCATTTGGTTCCGACATATCGATTTCCGTTAAAACCGGACGACCCTTTGATTTGCGATTTCGGATTGAGTGCCAGGCAACGAATATTGAGTGTTCCTGCCGGTGGCGTCGCTGTTACTTTTTCGATGGATTCTATCTGCACAGAGATTCTTGTGATGATATGCGTTTCATCGTGTTTCACGGTGGAGGAATTCGTGACCGTCCCGACTACGATCATGTCGGCATCTTTGTTCAGGTTTTCCAAGGAGCGTGGAGGCATTACCGCTTGAGCGTGAATGCTGAATCCGAGCAATACGCTGATACGAAGAATTGAGATGATATGTGGTTTCATAATATATACTGTCGGCCGATTTTCTTAGTGAAATTGGCAATCTCGAGCCTCCAATCCTGAAAGCCTTAATTTAAGTGGGCTGGCACAGGTTTTTCCGATCTTTTCTCAC
Source organism: Verrucomicrobiales bacterium (assembly GCA_029213005.1). Taxonomy (GTDB): domain Bacteria; phylum Verrucomicrobiota; class Verrucomicrobiia; order Verrucomicrobiales; family DEV007; genus Arctic95D-9. The sequence goes on along the minus strand of JARGPI010000055.1, from coordinate 2,471 downwards.
TATTAGCCTCGTTTTTTATTCTCGGGTTGAGGTAAATCAGCCCTTCCGGAAAGAAACTTAGCAACCCGGAACCGATACCTGCTAAAAGTTTTCATCAAAAAATTGGCCGGTTTTTTGCCTGTTTGACGCCCTTAGGTTGAGCTCAGGCACAATCAGAGTTCGAAACTAAAATCAAACTATACAAACAACCAGCCAAGATGATCAAAAAATCAATACTCGCCACAGTCCTTACTTTAGCAGCAATGGTGCTCATCACCTCCACAAGTCAGGCAGCAGAAATCAAAGCGGCAAATGTCTCTTCTGTCAGATATCAGGATCCTGATACTGGACAACTGGTCCAAATTAACTGCAATCACCTTGTGGCAGACCGTAGTGAATGGCAGGAGCATTCACCAAATGGCGTGTTCATCTTCAAAGTAGCGGCACGCGACGAATGGACCGTCTACCTCTACGACGCTAATCGTCAAATCTCCATGACGATCGATCTTCATCAAAAGAAACTGACATGGGGAACTGGGCCAAACAAAGGTCAACCGACATCGATTATCGGTACCTACGCCATCCATTCGTTTCAGTAGATCAGCCTTAAACTGGAGCATTTGGGCAAATTATCATTTCCGGGCGGGCAGAGCTTTTCTGCCCGCCTTTTTTCCAGGCTCTAATCCTCATGGAAAATCAACTCACGCTTCGCTCCTTGCCTTACTCAATACAGAGTATTACCAAAACAGGCCCCTAATGCTTAACACGCGATAGCAACGCAAATTAATTGCACTAATCCCCAATGTTAGGGGACACACTTTCGCTCTCATGTTTATCGCGGGATTAGTCATTAGTGCCACCCCGTGATTGGCACAACGTCCTTTCGATGTGTTTGCCCATAGAGCAAAGGTTAAGAAACTTATCGATGACAGAGCAGATGCTATTCACAAGTCTTCGGAGAGACACCCGCCCGCAAACAAGGCCGGGCATGCTCGCAAAACCAAAAAACGGCTTGTTATCCGCTTCCGGATACTCGACTTTCGCGGATGGCAACCTCTTCAGCTTCATCCAGTTCGGACCCCAATCCTCCCGCCGCCGCCGCCAAAGCGACTGAGGATCTACTACCGCTCGTTTACACGGAGCTGAGGCGGGTCGCGCAAAATAAGATGGCAGACGAAGGTGGCTATCAGACCATGTCGGCAACAGCGTTGGTTCACGAGGCTTACCTGCGTATTGCCAACCGAAAGGAACAGCCGCAATGGCAAAGTCAACGCCAGTTTTTTGTTGCAGCGGCGGAAGCGATGCGACGAATTTTGATTGACCGGGCACGAGCTAAATTGCAAAAGAAAAGGGGCGGCAATCTAGAGCGGGTCGAATTATTCGAATCGCAAATTATTGAACCGACCAAAGATGATGATTTGCTGGCGGTGGATGAGGCTCTGGAGGTATTCGAAAAGGAGGATCCTGAGTCGGCGGAACTGGTCAAACTTCGGTATTTTGCAGGCATGACCTGGGAGGAAATTTCTAACGCTCTGGATACTCCTGAGCGGACTCTGAGGCGACAATGGACTTACGCAAAAGCCTGGCTTCAAGAACATATCGAACGCGGTTAACGCGAACTAATCCTCATGAAATTGAATCGGGATGCCTGTAATTCAATCGTATCAAATGAATGACTTGATACGATTTAAGGGACACCCACTGCATCCTTAATCGAAATGATTTGATGGCCTCATCGATTTCCCTATTCATCGTCCGCAGGATGCGGCCATTCAGAAGCCAGCAGCTTTGCCAACACTTCACGAATAAGAGGATCGGGCTCAAGTTGCAATCGCGACTCCACCTCAAGCAGCTTAGTAATACGAATTCTGAGACGGGTATTGTTACCACAGGCCGAATCAAGGAACGCAGCCAGATCAACCGGGTCATCAATCACAGAGGCGGCTAGATAGATTCTTCGTTCTCTGGGTTGTGATTGATTGGGAGAGTTCATAAATGGGATGATCCGGGGGTTCTCGATTTATCGGTAAATCGTGGAGTCCCATTCTAAGGGCGGATTCCGGCGGAAAAACCGGCCAAATTCTTCGTAGAAAACTGGCTGAACTATAGTCTCCTGGCACCCCCTTTTATATACCGGAGATCCAAACAACTTTACCCCAGTCTTTGAATCACCAGATTCCTTTCACACAAATCTTCAGCCAACTGAAGACAAAGCAGCAACTCCGTAAAGCGCCGAAATGGGAAATCGCCTGATGGCGGTGCGGTTGGCCGGGGCGTTTTCGCTATCCAGCAGATGGCGCGATATCTTGTCTAATTGATGTAGTTGTGTGGCGGGGATACTGCCCACTTCCCGCCACGAACCGGTCCGCATGGTTCCACCGTTTGAATCGCACCTTTGGCGCTGCGAAATGTTGTACCCTGTACGGCCCGATAGTGCACAGGGTCAAACATTTCGCATCTATTGATGGTCAAAAAATGGGTAGTGAGTAATT
>JARGPI010000002.1:123107-435351 GCA_029213005.1 Verrucomicrobiales bacterium | reverse complement strand
TCAATCGCAATTCATTCATTTCCCGCTTCGGTGTCTTTTTTTATGAGGCAACGCGGGTGATTTTCTTGATCCTTTTCGTCATAATTGCATCCTTCTTGATTTTCAAAGCCGCGACCATCGGGTGGGAGCTGCTCCGGCCAAAGTTATTCGATCCAGCGGTGGATCTGGCCTACGTCGTCAAAGATAAATCGAAACAGTTAAAGAGTTCGAAGCTCCGGGAAATATCGTTTCAATTTATTCCCAACGCCGCCAGGGCTAAAAAATCGCCCAGGTTCAATACGGCGGTGAAGATTGAGGTTATTTTGCGTCCCCGCCCTGACAACCCGATGAGCTCAGGCATTCTGGTAAACAGCTGGTCTCACACCACGTTTCATAATCGGTTTGTCAAAGTCGAAGATTCGATGGCTGCGCAACATGAATTTGGAGAACCCTTTACAATCACACTTGAGAAACGCGGCTCCGAAATATTTTGGACAGTTATGGAATAGTTAAAACAAAATGGTATCGACCTCCCGACCCGATCCGTTCATGAGTCGGCTGCATCTTGCTACCGGCGCAGCGTTCCTATTTCAAGGGATCGCCTCTCCCTTCGGGCAGGCACGCCTCCTCAGGAGGTAATTACTTTAAAGGCTGATACCAGACAGGTAGTTACCAAACTGAACCAAACCAATACGATTAGGTTTAAAGCTCACTAATTTATAGACTCCGCCTTTGCCTTACCATTGGAAGTTCATGCACTCCTTTTCTGCTCAGCCTCGACGATGATTGATCAGGGTGAGCTTAGAGATAATATGGCCCCACGTATTTGAGGGGATTGCCCCGGGCCCGGAATCGCTCGACTTTCTCCGATGAGATTGGCGCTCTATATTTTTCTGGCCATCAGCCATGGATTCCCGGCCTTTGTTTCCGGGGATGACTGGCCGAATTGGCGGGGTCCGCGATTTAACGGCGTTTCGAGGGAGAAAATTCCGGTCGACCTGCCCGATTCGCTGCCTGTTTTATGGACGGCTGACGTCGGGACCGGTTTTTCTTCTTTTTCAGTGGTCGGGAACCGGGTGCTCACGATGGGAAACCGCGACGAAAAAGATACGGTCTGGTGTCTCGATGCTGAGACGGGAAACGTTCTGTGGAAACACACCTATGACTGCCCCCTCGATCCGCTTTACTACGAGGGCGGCCCCGGAGGCACCCCGACGGTTCACGATGGCGCGGTTTATACTCTTTCGAAAAAGGGGCACGCCTTTTGCCTTGATCTCAATACCGGCAAGGTCCTATGGTCGCGCAACCTGGTCGAGGACCACGATTTGAAACTGCCGGAATGGAGCTTTGCCTGCTCGGCACTGATCGAGGGTGAAAGAGTTCTTTTAAATGCAGGTCGCAAAGGCATCGCTCTCGACCGAAACACCGGAAAAACCCTGTGGCTCACCGATCCCGATACCTCCGGCTACGCCACTTTTGTTCCCTATCTTAACCAAACAAACAACCGGAATCAGCACCTCCTTTTCTCGGCAAAATCTCTACTTTCGATCGACAGCCGTAACGGTAAGATAAATTGGGAATACCCCTGGAAATCAAGCCGCGATGTCAATGCCGCTGACCCTCTGATCGTCGGGAATGATATCGTCGTCTCATCGGCTGCAGGAACAAAGCGTCTCCGCCCCTCGGATGATGGCAGTCCACCTGTCGATATTTGGCATCAGCGGGATCTGAAGTGGTATTTCAATCCCGGCGTCCTGATCGACGATCACATCTACTCAATCCACGGAACCACCCATCGCCCCACCGAGCTGACCTGCACCCATGCGGAAACCGGTGAAACGATCTGGGCGGAAGAAGGATATGGCAGCGGCGGCCTCATTGCGGCGGATCGGAATATCATCCTTTTCGACCTCGGGAAACTGACGATTTTCAAAGCCACCGCAGAAGGCTTTCAGCCAGTGGTGGAGCAATCAATCCTCGAAGGCAAATGCTGGACTTCCCCGGTAGTCGCCAATGGGCGGATCTTTTGCCGGAATGCGGCCGGGAATATCGCAGCAGTGAGGGTGAGCGTGAACTGAATATTACTCGCTTTACTTCAAAAATATCTCCGGACCGGGCCAGCGGTCTTCGAAACTCTTTACCTGCTCTTCGATCGGTGGCTTGATTCTCGGCCAGTTGCCGGCGCGGATCCGGACGGTTAGTCCGGGGCGGAAGCCTTCGAGAATCAGAGGCACTTCAAACTGGATTTGTATGCCGCTACTACCGGTTTCCTGCGTGCTTTCGGTCTTTGTCACAGCGGTGATTTTGCCCTGCATGCCGTCGTGGTCGGGCCACCATGTTCGCAAAGTGGCTTCGGCGGCGGCCATCTGGGCTCCGGTTCCGGTTTTGAAATCGGCGTATAACGATTCGTCCATGCCGCCGTATAGCGTCGCGGAAATCGTGGCTTTGCCAAACTTATCGAAGTCGACGGAATCGACCCGGGCAGGCATCCAGCGGTGGCGAATGTGACGGATGTGGACCTGCCGCTGGCGTTCGCTCGCAACTTTCATCGCTGCCTCGTCGAGCCAGATGTCAGCGACTTGAAACTGCTGATAGAGGTAGCGGGGATGCCACGTCAGGCTCATTTGCACGGCTTGATTTTCCAGCGATTTTTTACCACTTTCCGGCCACGTGCCTTCGGCGATTAAGTCGTCCATTCCCAGCAACTCACGGCCGCGCCAGAAACGGGTCGAGCCGTCGATGGTCAGCTTGCGTTCACCGCCGGGGCTTTCTTCCCGATCGAGATTCGCAGTGATCGTTCCTTCGGCCCCCTTGATCTCGACTTCGGAGAGCTGCCAGCTTTTCCCTTCACGCAGACAGAGACTGGGACCGTCCTCGAGGAGGATCGCATAGTTTTCAGCGGGCTTCCCGAGCTTGGGCTTCTGGATCACCGGAACGGCGGAGGTCTCGGGATCGGGCGGCAGGTAGAATTTGCCATAGAGATTGGTGCCAATCGGTATATCGCGAAGCTCTGCCGGCGCACCGCGATAGTAGATCATGCCATACGGAAGCATCGCAAAGTGATGAAGCCGGTCTTCTTTATAAAAATCGTCGATGTGGAGTCGCAACGTTCCGCGACGATTGACGTGATCCACAAAGACCAGTTCGCCACGCCACGAAGTTGCTTTCTCTATATCGGGAAATTCACCTACCTCCGGGCGATAGAGTTCTTCATCAGCCCGGCAGCTAATCGAAATAACGATCAGGAGCAGACAGAGTTGCCAATTTTTGAGAAACTTCATCCGAGTTGAAGCAGGGTATTACTGTCGCCGAACTGATCGGTTTCCACTTCCATTTTCTGAGCCATCATCAGGAGCAGATTACTCATGTGAGCATCGCTGTTCGCAGGGCGACTGCAGAGACGGTAGTGCGATCCGGGGCTGTCGAGGTTGTAACCGTCGAAGTGACCCTGATTGAGATCGAGGTGCTGACCGTGTTTCAGCCCGCAGCCACTTCCCCCGGCGAGAACGAGCGGCAGGTTGGCGTTGCCGTGACTGTGACCGTAGGCCATGCCACTACCGAAAAGTGACATCGTGGTATCAAGTAGAGGTTTCCCGTCGAGATCTTTAGTCTCGGCCAGTCGACTCAGGAAGTAGCTGAATTGCTCAACGGCAAAGCGGTCACTCATCGTCAGTTTTTCCATGTGACCGGGGTCACCGTTGTGATGGCTCAGCTCATGGCGAGTCTGCGAAATCTCGAGTTCCGGAATGGCGAGCCCCTGCCCTTCCAAACCACTACTAAAGGTAGCGACGCGGGTGGCATCAGTCTGAAACGCCAATACGATCAAATCATAGACCGTGCGGAAGTAGGCACCCGCTTCGGTTTGCGGCACGTCTTTGTCGGCGCGCTTGCGATCCGCGTCAGCCAACTTGGGGCGCGGCACATCGAGCCACGCATCGGCGCGCTGAGTGCGGATTTCCGTTTCGCGGACTGAGGTCAGGTATTGGTCGAGACGACCTTTGTCTTCGACGCCGATTCTTTTCTCGAGCGACCGAACCTCAGTCAGATTAGCATCGAGCACGCTGCCCTTCCTCCGCAGCTCCCGTCGCTGCGCTTCGGTTCCGTTTTTCGGCTCCTCAAAAAGATAGGAAAAAATCTCGCCGCAACGACTCATGCCCGGCAGGCGAATTCCATCCGCTGTCCACGAAAGCGACTCGCCTTTATTCGCGATCTCCAGAGAATGAAAACGAGTGTGCGGCGAGGTGACTTCCGCCATTTTCTGATCCACGGAAATGGTATTCCGATCAGAGGGCCCGAGTTGGCCACCGGTCAACCAGATCTTTTGACAGTTGTGGTGATGCCCCAGACCACCGGGATGATGAAGTCCACTGATCGGGGTGATAACATTGCGGTGTTTCTCCAGCGGTTTCAGCGATTTGGAAAAAGTGTAGTCCGGCCCCGGCGTCGTGATCTGGTAGTCGAGGGTATTTACTCCGTTCGGTATATAGATAAACACGCTGCGCTTTGGCTTGCCCGGTGCCGCTGCCCGCAAAGGTCGCATGCAGTCTAACATCGGCAGAGCGACAAAACTACCGAGAGCCCGGAGGGCGTGACGGCGGTTAATCAGCCAGCTTTGAGTTTGGATATTGCTCATGATAAATTTATTCAGCTTCGCGATCAAACTGTACCCTGTACAATCAGGGACTGTACAGGGTACAGTTTGTATCTTGGTTGGTGATCGGCATTGGTTTTTAACGTTTTTTCAATAACTCTGACACGGCTACGGCCCGGACGACGTCTTGTAATTGGTAGTTCTTCTGTTTCGCAGCATCGACAATCGCCAGTATATCCCCTTCATCATCGACGGTGAGAACCCGGCGCAAACTGTAGGTACATAGATGCTCGACAAAGGCGTGCAAAAAGCGATCCCGGTCGGCGTGCAGCAGTTGCTTAAATTCCTCAGCGTTGGCAAACTTCCGGCCGTCCGGCAGGGTGCCACTGGGATCGGCAAGCGGGTCATCACCCTTGCCTTTTTCGACCCGCTCGTGGGTGCGGAACTGGCCGATCGCATCATACTGATCGAAGGCGAGGCCGAAGGGATCGATCTTGGCGTGGCAGGCAGCGCAGTTGGCATCCTGAGCGTGGGCCTCCAGCTTTTGCCGGATCGTCGCCTTGGGACTTTCGGGTGGATTCGGCTCGATGGGATCGACGTTGGCCGGAGGCGGCGGTGGCGTTTTCCCGAAGATCGCCTCGCTGATCCAAACCCCGCGATGCACCGGGCGATGCCGGGTACCATCCGAGGTGAGCCCGAGTATCCCGCCCATCGTCAAAAGACCTCCGCGCTTGATTTCCGGTGTGAGAGACACCCTCTGAAAGTTGGCTTGTTTCGGAATTGGTAAACCATAGAATTCACACAACCTCGGATTGGCAATCGTCCAGTCGGAAGTAATGAATTGATCGATCGATTGGTTCCCGGTGAAGACCTCGCGGAAGTACTCGACGACTTCCTTTTGCATACTGGCCTCCAGCCAGACATCGTACTTGGGATAGAGCTTTTGATCGGGCGGAAACATCCCCAGTTTATGTAGTTGCAACCACTGGCGGGGAAAATCATCGATGAATCGACTGACCTTCTCATCCGACAACATGTGATCGACCACGGCGTTGAGACCATCGCCGGTTAAGGCACCATCGCGAGCTGCGGCGAGCAGTTTCTGATCCGGCATTGAGCTCCATAGAAAATAGGAAAGACGCGATGCCAGTTCCCAATCACTGAGCCGTTCCCTTGGCTCCACATCACCTTCCACGAGGTAGGTGAAATTTCGCGAAGTCAGCACCCCGATCAGCGCCACCTGATAGGCATCCCGCATGGTTTCGCCAAAGCCGAGCTCTTCCTGATAAGCCTTCATATAGGGAGCCAGCTCCTCCATTGAGACCGGCCTCCGCCATGCCCGCTCGGCAAACTGGCGGAGATGTCTCGCGACAACATCCGGCGAAGCATCCTCCGACGGCAGGACGTCTTTTCGCGTCATTTTCTCGGCCTCGCTGACAATCGGCCCCTCCCACTCGACCCAGTCGAGCAGCACGCTCGAATAAATACCGCGACCCTCTTCATCAAACATCATCGGTGCCGTTGGATTCAGCAAACGGGTCTCGCTGGTGTGGGTAAACATATAGATATCTTTGGAAAGCGCATTTCTATAGTGAGCCCCTTTCTGCCGGTCGATGATATCGGTCGCGACGACATTGAAATCGAGGCTCGTCGGCATTTCCAGAAACACCTCGGTCTCGATGATCTCCGGCTCATCCTCGGTAGCGAGAACGTCCAGTTCAATGAGGCCTTCGTTAGCGGCTTCAAAAGTTGATTTCCCGATCCGCAGATGAGGAATCTGCCCATCGACGGGACGGATCCCGCTGACCTGAATCCGCATTTTATATAACCCACTGTGTTCCGGCCCCATCCGGCCAAGCCAGTGAGGGCGGAACGCCTGCTGCAAGCGACCCGGGAAAATCAATGCCCGCAGCGGTCGCTTGATCCCGAAGCGATCGAGGTATTCCTGCTGCTTTTGTCCGCCGTTGTAGCGAATCTCCGCCGCCGTTTTGCGAATCGTTTTGGTCTCGACCGGATCTTCACGGAACGCGCGGTCCAACACAATTTCCGCCGCCCGGTAGTAGCGCTCGACATGCGAAGGCGAGAGCGAAAGCCTCGACCCGATGCGCTCGAATCCATGCCAGAGCGGGTCCGCATTCAGCTCGCCGGGCTTGGCGGGATCGTAGCGAACCCCAAGTAAATCGTAGACCGTGTTTTGGTATTCTTTTCGGCTCAGCCGGTAGTGAGCCACCGGAGGTCTCGCCGCCAGTCGCGCCGCACGGCCTTCGCGGATCCGGGCATCGAGCAAATCAATCACCGACGAGATCTCATCTTCGGTCGGCTGCGGTTCATCTTCCGGCGGCATTTCCCCGGAATTAATCCGCTCCACCACCTCCGCCCAGAGATGACTATCGATGCCCGACTTGAAGTCCCGTGACAAAGTATCGACCCGCACATCGCCCTTTTCCTTTTCCGGACCGTGACAGCGAACACAATGCTTTTCGAGAAAGGGCTCGAACGGTTCAGGCTCTGCGGCCCCGGCCGGGATTACCAACGCAGCGATGATGAGACAAAATCGGATCATGAAAACAATTGAGAATCATAGCTGTAAACCGATCTCCTGAAAATAACAGGGGTGTAATCAAGTGCTTGATATCAACGCTTTCTACCATCTCTCCGAATTTGAAGTTCTTGATATCACCCATTCTTCCAACTAACATGTTACAGTGAACTGGTCGAAAAAGCGTATACTCGTAACAGGCGGAACTCATGGTATCGGTCGAGCGGTTAGTCTGGCGCTGCTGGGTCGCGGAGTGACTAACCTTGTCGTCGCCGCAGAGACAGAGAATCCTCCAACTGATTTTGAGGAACTGGCCAAATTGGGCACGACCTATTTGCAAGCCGATCTGGGAACAAAAACTGAGCCCGGAGAACTGGTCAAAACAGCGCATCAGCAATTGGGCGGACTCGATGGACTGGTTCACTGCGCAGGTGTGTATCTGGAATCCAATCCCGGTGATCGCGATCCTGCCCAAATCTGGGACGAGACAATGAACATCAAAGCCCGGGGCGGGTACCTGCTCGCTATAGAATTCGCACGTCTCGCTACGGATGGCGGAAGTTTTGTAGCTGTGACCTCTATCAATGCCGAGCAATCCGAACCCGATCACCTCGCTTACGACCCGGCCTGCGCCGCTCTCGGAGGAGTGATCCGGGCCTTTGCGGTGCACCATGCCCCGAGACTGAGATTCAACGCCCTCGCTCCCGGACTGATCCATACCCGCCTAACCGATGAAGTCGCGCGGTCGCCGGAATTGACCGCGCATGTGACCAAAAATATTCCGCTGGGGAAAATGGGCCAACCCGCTGATTGCGCCGGCACCGCCCTGTTTCTCCTCAGCGATGACTCGGCCTACATCACCGGCGAAACGATTTTTGTGGATGGTGGAATCCGGGCGAACCAGATGTCGAAATTTTAAGACACCACCTCTTTTTCCTCACGAAATTTCAGCATAAAAAGAATCATCCCGACCAGCGAGATGGCTCCGAGCGAATACCAGAAACTTTGAAATTCCGCGTGAGCAAATTTCTTCCCACTCGCAAAAAAGTAGGCTAACAGCGAATTGAGCCCCACCGCCAGAAGCGGCCCGATTCCATACCAAATAAAATTAAATACCGACTGCGCGGTATTCGCTACATCTTTGGCCGCGATCTTGTTCATATAGATAAAACAGGTACTGGTAAAAAAGGCGTAACACAAGCCGTGTATCCCCAACCCGAAGATAATGACCCACATCGGAATCCAGATGGTCCCGAACAGGAAAAACCGAAATACGTAAGCACCAATCCCGATCGCAAGTACCTGTTTAAAACCAATTTTCGGCAGTAATCGCCCCAATACCAAATACATCACAATCTCGCAGATTTGTCCGATCGCCATCGCGGGGAGCAGGTAGGCACTGTCCAGCCCGGCTTCGCCGAGGAACTTGGCGCACTGCATGAAGTAGATCGTATTCATCGGACTGATGATCAACGTCACCGCCAGCAACACTGCGATCGACGGGATCTTCAGCAGAGCAAATGCATCCGCCACCGCCGGTCGCTGCGATTTCGATTCAATAGGCGGTGTGTCAGGCAGAAAGAAAAACGCCCAGACTCCGTAGCCAAATGCCATGATACCTGACCACATCACCGACTTCTTCATCTCCCCCATTACCATCGGAACATCGTCCCCTTTGAAAAAAGGCGGAAGCCAACTGCCGGTCACATTGGTTTTCAGAACCAGAAACGAAAAGCTCCACCCCATCAGGACCCAGCCCACCGCCGTCCAGAGGCGAACCCCGGGGAACTGACGACCCGGATCATCGAGGTGCCGCATCGCGAGCGCATTACAGATCGCGGCAGCCGGCATAAACATCAGGGTGAATGAAACCGACAGAAGCAGCCACGCCAGAAAGGTCGACTGCGGATAGACTGACATTTTCAGAATTCCGCCGATCATCATTAATATACCGAGCACCCGTTGGGCGGAAAACATCCGGTCAGCGAACTGGACAATAAACGGAGAGCACAGAGCCCCGATGGAAGCCGCGATACCAACGATCATCCCCATGTGGGTTTCGTTGAAGCCGAGCCCTCCCACTGACGGATCTGCGGTTAGAAATTTTCCGGCAATAGGCAGCCATAGCCCGTAGATACCGAACTGCAGAAACATCATCGCACTGAGGCGAATGTAATTTTTGGGAAGGGAAATCATAACATTTTTCAATAGAGAAATTACGATGCGGGAGGGCCGTCCGGCAGATTACCTAAACTGACCGTTTCGCCACCTTCGTCAATCGATTGCATTGCTCCGAGAATCATCCGGGTCGCCTCCATCCCGAGCCAGCCATCTACCGGCGATTCACCGCCTCGGGCAAATTTCGCGATTTCCTGAACCAGTTTCCGATCCGCACCGAAGTGGGAAGTTTCGAAGGCATCCGATTTACAGTGAATCACCTCTCTGCGCTTTTCGCCGTAGTCAGTTACTACATCGATTTCACCCCGAAGCCGGGTCAGAATAAGACGTCCTTTCGTACCGACAAGCTCCAGAGTTTCTTCATCATCCGATTGCGGCCCGTACACCGTATAGAAAACACTGGCAACAATCCCCTTGTCGTATTGGTAGTGAATCGATGCATGATCAAAAATGTCAGCACCGGATTTGTAGACACAGTTGTCTTTCCGTTTCGAAGGATCGGTCTCGGTTTCATAACTCTTATCAACCGCGCCCTTCATTTGATCCTGAGTATCCGGCATCGCGTCGGCAGCCCGGTAGGCACAGTCCCAATCACAGGTGGCGCAAAACTCCGGAGCATCATCGCGTTCGATAAACACATTCCTGCCGCCAAAAGCATTGACGCGGGCGGCACGGGTATCACTTCCCGCAAACCAGTTAAATACATCCGTATAGTGGGAACCCTTGTCATTCAGCGCACCACCGCTGACCGCCCGAGACCGGTGCCATGTTTGAAAGTAAAAAGAATAAGGCAACACCGCGCGAATCAGCATCATTTTCAGATCACCGATCACTCCGCTCTCCACCATTTCATGTAGTTTGAGCCACGGCGTTTCGTAACGACGGGTAAATCCCATAATCATCGGGTTCCCCGCTTCGAATTCCGCCTGTCGAATCGCCACCGCATCCTCAAGGGTATGAGCGATCGGTTTATCCAGATAGACTTTCTTCCCGGACTTGAGCGCCGGAATCGTAGCCTCGGCATGGGCTGCCGTCGGGGATGTGATTACGATCAGGTCGACCTGATCATCGTTGATCAAATCCAGCGGGTCATTATAGAAAGTTGGAGCAAAGGGATCATTTCCGGCTGCCTTCGCAACTTCATTGAGCTCATCCAGAGCAATCTGCATCCGGCTTTCGGTGCGATTACAGAACGCGGTAATCGTCATATCCAGCTCGCGGCTCTGCTCCGCGATCTGTCGGCCTATGCAGGTAATGCCGCGGCTTCCGGTTCCGATTATTCCAACTCGAATGGTATTTGAATCACTCATTTATCATTTCGCAAAAACACCGGCGAACTCCACGCCCACTGATCATTGGTTTGCCGCACCCGGACGTAGTAAAACCCGGCCTCCTCCGTATCTTCATCAGTAAACGAAAAACTCCAGTTCAGTTCCTCCGGAGACGGCGCCCGGTTGAAGCGCCACGAGGGAGCGTCGGTATGATCGGCACTCCCGCTCCGCGCCCCTTTCATCAGATCCGCGAGGGTATGTTCGGCACGTACTCCATTCATGATCGCATATACTTTTGCACTCACCGGCATTTCCACCTCTATACACATTCCCTGAGTGGCCGAAGTGGAGTTCGTCGCATTGCCGTTCGAAACCGTTTCGAAAGTTACGCACTGCTCGTTTATTTGATTCACTTTTGACCCGTAGAAAGATTCGCCATCTTCAGCATCGCGCTCAGAAGGAGATACCACTTCAAGCCCACGAAAACGGGGCTCCGCATGTAACAATTTTCCGTCTTCGACACCGAATTCCACATTCCACTCAGCACTGCGGTGCTTCGCTCCCCAGCCCAGCTCCAGATGAATTTTGGTCCGCACCGTTTCCGGTTGGGTAGCCGACTCGGGAACATCCGTTTGCGAAAAACGGCGTAGTAGTTTGCCGTTCTTGATCACATCGACACAATCAATAGCGCCACCTGCAGAAATATCGATTTTGATTTCGCGCTGTTTATCTACAGGAATCACCGACCCCATCGCCGCTCCGTTTACGGAGAATTTCAAATCGATACGATCACCGGTCAATGCATACATCCGCCTCGCATAGAGCGCCTGCCAAATCGCTTCACGAGTGCCGTTTTCCGCCCAGAGCCCGGTTCGCCCGTGACCGTAACTTCCCGGGTGACCGCTGTGATGATCGGTCCCTCCGGAGAATCCAAAGATATGGCCTTTCTCCAGCCCGGCGGCGATTGTGGTCTCCCAATCCGACGGACCCATCGAATGCAAAAAGGGTCGGGTATTTTCGCTCGATTCCGAGCAGCCGTGCATGGACAGCATCTCGACAAAGGGAGCAAAAGCCGGGTCAAAACTGTCCCAATCGATCCCCCGCGTCCCGATGCGGTAACCGACGTGATGAGGCTGAGCAATACTGTCTTTCCCCGCTTCGCGCAGCGATTGCAACTTCGCGTGAAGATCCGCTAAATCCGAAGGATAGAGAATTTCGCCGTCGAGATCTTTGTAGAGCATGTTGCGGTCACCCGTCGCGCAAAAGTGTACTTCAAAACCGGGGAAGATAACAAATTCACCCTCCTCATTTCGCTCCCGAAGGGTCTTCATCATATCGTTCCACACCGATTTCAGCCGGGCGAAACCTTCCTCATGAAAGTCGATGATATATTGAATCCGCTCATTGGCTTCCGGCATATCCGGCCAGTGAGCATGACCGGTGATAGAGACAAAATCGAGTTGTTCCCGGGCGTTCGACAAAGCATCCTCCAGCGAGCCGTGACCGTACGAAATCCCGCAGTGGTTGTGCATATCTCCAAACAGCGGGACGAAATTTTGATAGGGATCAGAAGCCATTTCCAGAGTCTCAAGGCTGCACAGATCGCCCCCAAAAAGCAATCGTGATCGATCCGTAATTCCGTAATCCACCCCATCGTACCCTGTACAGTCCGAAAGTGTACCGGGTACAATCTGCGAAATCATTGAATTCCCGGAAAAACCACTCTACTGATTCCAATATGTCGAAGACCGTAAAATTTGAGATCGAAAAAGAAGTGAAACACAGCATCCGCTACAAAGAAATCACGGAGGACGGGATGCCACCGATCGTCGGAAGCATTTATGTTCAGAAGTGGTTCGCCGGTGACGCTAAGGAACTGACTATCACCATCGAGAAAGGCGAAACCAAAGCGGAAACCTCAAGCTAGCGCGACCGTGCCAATCCGGGAAACGCGCCCAATTTCCGGCTTGCCGTGCCCGGAATTTTTCGGGAGGGTCGGTTTATGAAAACCGGCCTCGCTTGCGCATTTCTCTTCCTTCTAACCATCTTACAGGCCGCCGGGGAAACGATTTTTCTTGAAGCCGAAACGTTTGCGAGCTCATCAGATGGCTGGAAACCCCACGAGAATCCCCAGACTCGTGCCGCCTCTCTCGCCGAAGCACTGAATGGTGCCAGCGGTGATCCCGGGGGCACCGCCACATCTCCCAAAATCCAGGCCCGGGGCGAACTGCGGATCTGGGTGCGCTACGGATACCACAACCGGTTCAGGGGCCCCTTTGCTCTATCGGCAAGAAACGAATCGGGAGTTATTGCGACTAAAGCATTCGATTTGGCACCAAAGCCGGGGCAGGCCGACTGGAGCTATGCCTGGGACTATATCGACATCACCACGGATAAACCTTTCCAAATCCAACTATCAAAACACGAGAACAAAAACTGCACCGGATATGTGCGCAATGTGGATTGCGTCCTCATCACACACGATAAAGAAGCGGAACCGGACCACCGGGTCTACGGCCCTCAAGTATGGATGCGGGTAAGCCTCGGTGACACCTACCAGCGCCCCCTACATATCCACGTATTTGCTGATCACTATCGGAGTCCCTGGTACAGTCATTGGAACTTATCCAAAGCAGGCGCCAGTGAAGGGCTGCGCCCCAAACAAAAAAGCGACCTCCTTTCCGCCGGGGACCAAACTCCCTGGTGCAACATCACCCGAATGCTTCACGAAGACAGCGGCGCGATCCTCAATATAACCGCACGCTATACCTATGGTGACCGCGCCGACCACTTGAATGCAAAAATCGAGGTGGCAACCGAGCCAAAAGAGGAAGCAATCGTCCGAACATTTGATGTCGATGCCAAACCCAACGGTATGGTCATCATCATGCCCGCGCATCTGGAGACACCCAACCAGCGCAGATGGCTTAAAAACGCCCGCGAGGTCTCCGAAAGCACCGGAAAAATCGCCGACAACTTCGACTGGCCGACTATTGGTAAAAAGCCGACTCGCATCCCGTTTTTCGCCTCCTTCCGACCCAGCGGGTATGGTACCCCGGTCGAAAAATCAATCGAAGACCGCGAGTGGAAGACGCTCGATTATTTCGGCTTCTCGAATCGGGAAAAATATAGACTTCACGGCGGGATCTGGAAGATGAAAGACAAATCTTTCTGTCGGCCTGATTTGGAATACATGAAACAAACCGCTGCTCTCCACGCCCGGGAATTTCGCGAGGCTGGAAAATCGATTGAGAATGTCGCTTACTGTTTCCTCACCGACGAACCCACCGGACAGCCCCTCGCCTTTGTTTCACAGGACAGCGGGTACCACGAAAAATTTAGAGACTGGCTGAAAAACCGGCTCGGAAAAACACCCGAAGAGCTTCTGGTTAACCACTGGGACGAAGTCAAACCGGTCCCGAATGGCGACACCCATCCGGCGCTCTTTTACTTTACCCAAAGGTTCCGAACCCGGGCGCTCGGAGATTTTATGGCCACGCAGCGGGAAGTCATCAGGGAAGCCTATCAGTCCGATTTCCCTACTGCGGTAAATTTCAGTGACGGAGCGGTTTACAGTGCGAACTTTTATTCCCAGGGAGTGGACTACTTTGAGTTACTCGACGACGATCAGCAAAACGCAATCTGGAGCGAAGACTGGTCGAACGGCGCCTCCAGCTATCAATGTGCCGCTTATAACGTCGATTTGATGAGAGCGGCGGCGAAGGATCGGGATCAATTGCTCGGCCATTATCTGATCGCTTATGCAGGACGGAAATCCTGGGACATCAAGACCAAAGTCGCCGGGGAAACCGCGCGCGGGGTCAGAGTCTGGAACAGTTTTTCCTATGGCCCAAGTTGGGGGAGTCACGAAGGCGGCCCACTGTGGAGAAATCACGCCTGGTATAGCAAACCCGAAGTCTGGCGGGCCAATGCCGAGGCAGTTCGCGAAATCGGCGCGGTAGAAGACATGATATACGAAGCCGCCGCACCTCCCGCAGAAGTCGCGATCATCTATAGCAGCTCTTCCGATATCTGGACCGTGGGTAAAAACCGGGCTTTCGGATTTAACCGGATGCACAACTGGATGGCAATGTCGCACGCCCAGATCCCGGTCGATATCGTCGCCGAGCGGCAGGTGGAGCGGGACCAATTGGATGGCAAAAAAGTATGCTACCTCTCGGGCCCGAACTTGACCCGCAGCGCCGCGCAAAAACTGAGAAACTGGGTCAAGAGGGGCGGAACTCTGGTCCTCTCCGCCGGCGCCGCAGAGAAAGATGAGTTCAACCGTCCCATGACGACGATCACTGAAATCATTCCGGCCAAACGCTCCCCTCTTGATACACGACAGGCCTTCCTCAATTCCGGTTCCTATATCGGTCGGCTCAACTCACAGGACACCGTCGATCAAACCATGGAAGTGTTATCAGTCCAGCAACATCAAATCCCGGCCGACGGAGCCGAAGTTACGGCTACTTTTTCAAATGGCAGTGCCGCCATGATCAAGGGCAAATTTGGTAAAGGGACGATATATTCCGCCGGTTTTCTACCTTCCCTCGACTACATCAAAAAAGCGGTAGTGGCCCGTGATAAACTGCAAACGAACTACCGCGAAGAAAATCCCCCGGTCCCGCCGGGCAACCACCCTGCCCCACCGGTCGAACTGGAAGAGACACCCGACACCCCCGGGGCCGATCCCAGGTTACTCCGCTCCTACAATCCCTGGGAATTCCCCGCAGACGTCCGGAAATTCATTTTAGCACCGGTGCGGGAGGCGGAGGTAACGCTTCCGCTGACCTGTAGTACTCCGCTGATCGATGCCATCGTTCTCCGGAGCGAAAATGGACTCGTAGTACCGTTAGCGAATCACACCCTGACCGAACAGGACAAAGTCCAGCTCACCGTTAAGATTGACGGAAACCGCGTTCGGAAAGTTGAATCCGTTCACCACGGAAAATTGGAATTCACCCTCCAACCCGACAATACCATCTCTTTTTCTCTCCCCCTCGCTGCCAGTGACTATGTTATGATTCACTTTGAGCCTTAAACATAGAGAAAGCGCGGCCTAAACTTGGCCCCGTGTTTGAAAATAAGTGACTTACCAACCTTTTTCACGGCGGAAAAGCGTTTCCCGACATTGAAAATGTCCTTAAACAGGACTCCTAAGGCAGGGTGAAGCCCAACAGATCTCCAAGAATCTGCCCCCTCTTTCTATCAAATTAGACTTTCTATATTATGGTTATTATAGTAATTTCATAATACACTCATGAATAGTACTCCCCAAAGTTTTGAGTCCACCGGAAAAACCATTCTCATAATCGACGACGAACCTGCTATCAGAGAGGTCACGAGACGAATGCTGGAATACCATGGTTTCAAGGTGTTTGTCGCCGTCGATGGTCTGGACGGAGTCAGCGAATTTATGACTCGTAAAGACGAGATCGACGTTGTGATTTCCGACATGGTCATGCCGAATATGGACGGGCCGACAGCAATGAAAACCATCGCCTCGGTCGCTCCCGATCTGGTGATGGTTGCCGTGAGCGGGCATCATACCAACTCGATGTTCGACGAAGCTCGTGCTGCCAGGGTTCGCCACTTCCTCAAAAAGCCTTTTGATACCGCCACCCTCCTCTCAACTATCCATATGGCCCTCGCCACCGCGGTTTGACCGCTATCGATCGGCCCCTTCCTCTGATCCCCCCTTGAAAAAGCAATCTTCCGAAAACCACTTATCTATCGCCGGACTTGAAGCGACGAAACGCCAACTCTGCAAAGAGCTCAGCAAACGACGTGCTTCCGGGACGGAAGATTGCAGCGCCCTTTGCGGGGAGGCTTCAACAACGTTTGAAAACACGGCGTTGTTGCTCAGATCAATCGCCGACAACAGTCCCGATGCGATCTTTGCGAAAAACCACGAAGGCAGATATCTACTATTTAACCCGGCTGCTGCAAAGATGATCGGGATGACTGTGGACGAAGTGATCGGCCGAAATGACATCGAGGTTTTCGGTCCCGAAGGGGCCGAAGTCGTCCTCAATACCGACAGGATGGTTCGCGAGAGCAAAAGGAAGCTAACGATCGAAGAACATATACCAATCAGGGGTGAAGTCAGAGTTTTCCTCACCAGTATGTTTCCCTACCTGGATGACAATGGTGAGCTGATCGGAACGATGGGAATAGCGAGGGACGTTACAGAATTTAAAGAACTCGAGTCGCAATTACTCCGGGCTCAAAAAATGGAGAGCCTCGGTATCCTCGCCGGCGGGATCGCACATAATTTCAATAACATTCTCGCCCCCATCCTGATGTCGATCGATATGTTGAAACAGGGCACTAAAAACGAGGAAGACCTATCGCTCCTCGACTCGATCGAGCATTGCGCAAATCGCGGTGCCGATTTGGTTAGGCAGGTCAAAATCATCACGGATAATGACAGCGGCCCAATGATGGAACTGGACATTATTCCTGTGCTGAAAGAGGTCACACAAATCGCCGGAACGACCTTTAGGGAAGATATATCGGTAAAGCTGGAACTACCGGACAATTTGTGGCCGGTGATGGGAGACGCCTCGCAGATACACCAGATCCTGCTTAACTTCGGAATCAATGGTCGCGAGGCGATGCCTAACGGGGGCACCCTCACATTCACAGCCTCCAATTTTTCAGTCGACAAATCTTTTGCGAAGAAACACCTCGATGCGAGCCCCGGCGACTATGTACGGCTTGAGGTGATCGATACAGGAACCGGCATGAGCCCCGAAATGATCGATCGAATTTTCGAGCCTTTCTATACCACAAAAGATTTGAGTAAAGGGGCCGGGCTGGACCTTTCAATCAGCCAATCGATCGTGAATAATCACAGGGGATTTATCCTCGTGCAGAGTGAGGTAGGCAACGGAACCAGAATCCAAATCTATCTACCCAAACTGGAATTTCCCGACTGATTTCTATTCCTCGGCAGGAGCTTCCGCGACGGTAGGTTTATTTCTCGTCGAGTAGACGAGTACTCCCTTCAGGGCATCTGCAGCGCGCTCGACCTGTGGATCGACAAATTTTTCAGCCCGCTTTCTGGATTCAGGGCTCATCTCATCGCGGCGGAACCAGTTCATCAAAGCCTTTTCCTCAGCCGGATCCAGAGTGACCCGGATCGTCGGCTCAACGCCGTTCTCGTGAATGGTGATGTGGTTCGGCGTATAGTATTTCGCGGTGGTAAGACGGATCGCTTTTCCATTGGAACCTTCAATCGGGAGGATAGTCTGAACCGATCCTTTTCCGAAGGAGGTAGTGCCAACAACGATACAGCGCTTCAAATCCTGAAGTGCACCCGCCACCAC
Organism: Verrucomicrobiales bacterium; assembly: GCA_029213005.1. GTDB lineage: Bacteria > Verrucomicrobiota > Verrucomicrobiia > Verrucomicrobiales > DEV007 > Arctic95D-9. Next base: position 417,459 of record JARGPI010000002.1, on the reverse strand, counting down.
TTCAGAGGCACTGGCTGAGGAGTGATTGAGCAGAGCGACCACGGGGTAGTCCCGGTCACGACGTTTGCTCTTGGCGCTGGTTCGGTAAATTTTCGGCGGCGACGGGGAGCCTGGCTTGCCTTCTGTAGTCAATACGACGGTGCCAGCTTTGACAAACTCACCGCAGACATCGATCGCACTCCGGAGCAGACCGCCGGGATTGTTGCGAAGGTCGAGGATGAAGGCCTCCATGCCCTGCTTCTCCAGCTCATCAAGACCGTCAGCGAGCTCTTTGGCGGTCGGGGCGGAGAATTGAAGAATCCGGGCATAACCGATCTTATGACCTCCGGAATATCCGGGGTCCAACATCATGATATCCTTAACCGACGACTGAACGATCACTTCGCGAACCATTTCCATTTCGAGGAGTTCGCCGGTAGCGGGACGACGCACCGTAAGCTTGAGCTTTTCGCCGGGTTTCCCGCGCAGCATATTGATCGCTTCGCTGAGACCGACATCGTCCGTCAAATTATCGTTCACCTTCAGGATATGATCCCCGGGCAAAAGTCCGGCACGGGCGGCGGGACCATCTTCGCGAACGGTAATCACAGTGAGTCGCTCATTTTTCGACGATACCGTGATTCCGATTCCTTGATAAGTGCTGTCGGTATTCTCCTTCAGTTGTTCGAAAACCCGGGGCTGCATAAACTGGCAGTGGGGGTCGAGATCGGCGAGCATACCTTCCAGCGCACTGTTGATCAGCTTTTCGTAACTTGCCTTCTCCGGATCGACATACTGTTCGCGGATCGTTTCGAGAACTCTGGTGAAGAGTTTGATCTCCTCATAGCCATCATCATTGGCGCCTGCCTGCTGGGCCTGGCAAAACGGGGAAAGCGAAAGGGCGGCCCAAACGGCTATCCAGGGTCTTGAAATGATTTTGCTCATGATGCGTCGGAATGTCCTCCGAGAGAAGGACGAATTCAAGACACGTTTTTTTAGGCCGGAATAAAGAGCGCCGCTTCGGAAAATTTCTTTTCTTTCCAAACAAAAGAGAACTTGAAAAACTTTGTTCTTCTCATTAGCGAAAAGAACAGGGCTGCATTAAACTACCGGCCCTTTTCTGACTATTTCGATGAAAGCATCGCGCCAAAAGACGGACACCGTGGATCCATCTCAGTTTGCTCCGGGGCAACGCTGGTTAAGTGAAACCCAAGCTGAACTCGGTCTCGGCCTGATCATCGGCACGGACTTTTCAACCGTCCAGGTTCACTACCCTGCTGCTCAGCAAACGCTTACCTACGCCTCCCGAAATGCTCCGCTCCGCCGGGTGTTTTTTGAAGTCGGAGATACCATCATTACCACTGAGGGGGTAAAAATGACGGTTCACGAGGTAAAGACGGAGGAAAAACGCTTCATTTATATCGGCCCAAAAGGCGAGGAAATTCAGGAAGCCCAGCTCTCCGACTCGATGAGCAACCAACGCCCGGAGCAGCGCCTTCTCACCGGTTCCTGTGATGACGGCCGTCTCTGGGGTCTCCGCCAGTCCTCTCTCCGGAACCGTTCCTACTCCCGCTCCAGCGACGTCCGCGGTCTCATCGGAGGACGTGTCTCCTTGATCCCGCACCAGCTTTACATCGCGGAAGAAGTCGCGAAACGCTATGCGCCACGTGTTTTGCTGGCAGACGAAGTAGGCCTCGGCAAAACGATTGAAGCCTGTTTGATTTTGCATCGCCTCCACATCGCGGGACGTGCCAATCGAATCCTTATTTTACTGCCTGACGCTCTGGTCAATCAGTGGTTTGTGGAGCTGTATCGCCGATTTGCGATGACCTTTGCGATCTTTGATGAAGAGCGTGCCGTCTCAATCGAGTCCGGAGGCGAAGAGGATGAGGAAAAGAAAAAGGAGGTTAACCCTTTCTTCGATGACCAACACATCATCTGCGCCACCTCATGGCTCGCTGGAAATCCCCAACGGGCCGCTCAGGCCATTGCCGGAGAGTGGGATCTGCTCATCGTTGACGAAGCCCACCATCTCGAATGGAACACGGAAGACTCAAGTGCGGAATACAATGTGGTCGCTGAGCTCGGTGAAAAGACCCCGGGCTTGCTATTGCTGACCGCGACACCGGAACAGCTCGGGCGCGAGGGGCACTTTGCGAGACTCCGGCTTCTCGACCCCAATCGTTTCTCCGATCTGGATGAATTTATCGCCGAGTCCGACAAGTATCAGGAAGTTTCCGACCTGGCGGACCGGCTCGGCACCGATACCAAACTGGAGAAAGAAGACTTTGATCTGGTCGAGAAATTCCTCGGAGAGGAAACCGCCGCTGAGTTGAAGAAAGACAATACGATTGACTCCCGTCTCGACGTTCAGAACGCACTGGTTGATCTTCACGGTCCCGGCCGGGTTCTCTTCCGGAACCGCCGCCTCGTTTTGGACAACTTTCCGAAACGAATCGCCCACCTCGTCCCTCTCGAAGCTGCGGACGACAAAGTTTTCGAGGCAAAAGTCGACTGGGTTGCGAATCTGCTCAAAGAAACCGATCCGGCGAAAATCCTGCTCATTGTTCATAGTAAGGAAGAAGTCATCGAGATCGAGGACGCTCTCCGCGACCGGGTCAGCGCGACTGGAGCCATGTTCCATGAGGATCTGACCCTGCTGCAACGCGATAAAAACGCCGCCTGGTTTGCTGATGACATTGCCGGGGCACGGATTTTGATCTGTTCGGAAATCGGTTCGGAGGGACGTAACTTCCAGTTTGCCCACCACCTCGTATTGTTTGATCTACCGTCGGATCCGGGACTGCTGGAACAGCGCATCGGGCGACTTGACCGAATCGGACAAACTGAAGACATTCACATCCACGTGCCTTTTGTGGAGGGAACCGGCGAGGAAATGCTCGCTCTCTGGTATCACAACGGGCTGGGTGCATTTGAGCATACCGTGCATGGCGCCGGTGCGGTTTATGAGGAATTTCACGACGAGTTGGAAACTCTCCTCGCTGCTGATGTCGGCACCCGCGAAGATGCTCTCCCCGACTTGCTGGACCGCGTCAAAGCGACCAAAAAGCGGATCGATGAGGAATTGGAGAACGGACGGGACCGCCTCCTCGAATTGAGCTCCTTTGACGAAGAACGGGGCCGCAATCTGGCCCGCGAAATCGAAGAGCGCGACGAAGACCGCCGTCTCGAGTTCCTCATGCTGAAGCTGTGCGATCACTTTGGCGTTACCGTTGAAGATCTCGACGAACGTTCCTATCTCCTTAGCCCGGAACATCTCTTTTCTGCTGAAACCTTCCCCGGATTACCGGAAGACGGCGTTACGATCACCTTTGATCGCGAAGAAGCGCTGACTCGTGAAGAAATGGTATTTTTGACTCCCGACCACCCCATGGTGATCGGTGCGATCGACAGCCTTCTCTCCTCCGACCATGGAAATGCCGCCTTTTTCAAACTCGAAAACGCCGGGGAACAGCTTCTCATGATTGAAGCGGTCAGCATTCTGGAGTGTGTTGCGCCGGAGAAATATCATCCCGAAAGATTTCTTTCCCCGCAACCAATTCGGGCTTTGATCGATCAGAAAGGTCGGAACCGGAGCGGAGATTTCCCGATCGACCGGATCCGGAGCGACGGTCGCCCCGGCCCCTCGTCCTTTCTCCGCGAAAAATCGAGAGCCCTGAAGGCGACCATTCCGCCACTGCTGAAGATCGCAGAAAACGCCTGCGAAGACACGGCTGATGAGCTTCGCAAAGAGGCGGTCGCAAAAATGGAGGAAGTTCTGACTGCCGAAATCGAGCGTCTTGAGAAACTTAAAGAAATGGGGCACCCGGTTCGCGATACAGAAATCGAACTCGCTAAAGACGAGCGAACCGCCCTGAAGGATTACCTCATTGATTCCCGCCTCCGGGTCGATTCAGTGCGTCTGATCCTTGCGTTGGCGTAGTAATTTTTAACCGGTTAATCAGCGCCGGAGGCCTTTTCCCTCTGGCGCGATTAAAACCGCTCCGTGGTTGTGAAGCCATAGGATGTAAGCGGATAGTGACTCCTGTCGATGAGTCATCTGAAGCCAATCCATCCCGGGATAACTGCCGGTTTTATCGCCGCGTGCTTTTTGATCCTCATTTTGCCCTCGGAGGCCGCCGATTATCTCAAAGACATCAAGCCGGTCTTAAAAGAGCGATGCTACTCCTGCCACGGCGCGCTCAAGCAGAAAGGTAATCTTCGCGTCGATACCGCAGCGCAAATGCTGGCGGCAAAAGTGATCGTTCCGGATTCGGCTGAACAAAGTGAACTGGTTCGCCGTGTCACATCGCAAGATGATGACGAAAGAATGCCTCCGGAGGGTCATGCTTTGACGGATTCACAAATTTCCCGGCTCAGAGAATGGATCGAATCAGGCGCCCCTCACCCTGAAAATGAAGCGGTCGAAGATGATCCCCGCTCGCATTGGTCATTCCAGCCCATAGCTAAGCCGCCAGTCCCTCAAATCGAGGGAATCACCCATCCCGTCGATGCTTTTCTCGCTGTGAAACAGCAGGAAAAAGGTGTCATCGTTCAACCTTCGCCGGAGCGCTCCATTCTGTTGCGCCGGATCTACCTTGATTTGACGGGGTTGCAGCCTACCCGCCCACAACTCGATGATGAACGGTCCTGGGAAACCATTGTTGATGAACTCTTAGCCAGCCCTCAGCACGGCGAACGCTGGGGACGCCACTGGATGGATGTCTGGCGATATTCCGACTGGTATGGCCTGGGGAAACAACTGCGCTACTCCCAAAAGCACCTCTGGCACTGGCGCGACTGGATTGTGGAATCTCTCAACGAGGACAAAGGCTACGATCAGATGATTCACGAAATGCTGGCCGGTGATGAACTTGCCCCGGAAGATCCAGACACCCTGCGCGCCACCGGATTTCTCGCCCGAAACTACTACCTGTTCAATCGCACGACCTGGCTCGACAGCACTGTGGAACACACCGGAAAAGCGTTTGTCGGGCTGACTATAAATTGCGCCAAATGCCACGATCACAAATACGATCCGATCGACTTTGAGGATTACTATCGGTTCCGTGCAATCTTCGAACCCCATCAAGTCAGGCTCGACCCGGTTCCGGGAGAGACCGATTTTGAAAAGAATGGTTTACCCCGGATCTTCGACGAACAACTCGATGCCCCCACCTTTCTTCACCTCCGGGGAGATCCCGCGCAGGAAGACAAAGAGACCAAAATCGAGGCGGCAGTTCCGGCCTTTCTCTCACAATTTGCGCCAACGATTCAGCCCGTTTCCCTGCCGTCCGCCGCCTTTGCTCCGGGCTCCCAAGCTTTCGCCCAACATGATCGATTGAAACAAGCCCGGGCGAAAGTGACCCGCGCACAGGCGGCTCTGGAGAAAGCGCGCAACATCTCAACTCCATCCAAAGTAGAGAAAGTCGCAACATCGGATTTTCTATTGGAGGATGATTTCTCGTCGCCCCGCCCTGAAGTATGGGAAATCAAAGGTGCCGGGCTCAAATATACAAACGGGGCCCTGGAGCAGACTTCACCGAGTCGGGAACCCGGTCGATTGATTTCCCAGTCACCGCTGCCTCGAGATTTCGAAATGGTCTGCCGATACACGGCGACAGGAGGCCCGAAGTTCAAATCAATCACCTTTCGTTTCGACTACCAGAATGACGGGAAGCACGCCAACTTCATCTACACAAGCGAAGATGCCGGAGGCCCAAAAGTTCAGGCAGCCTTCACCCGCAATGGTAAAACCTCTTATCCGGGAGACGGAAGAACCAAAAAGCAGGATGCCACGGGGCGTCCGCAGGAACTGCGCATTGCGGTCCGCGGCCGGTTGGCCAATGTCTGGCTCGACGGCAAGTTCATCCTTGCCTATCAATTCCCGGATCGAATCGCAGCGGGGCATTTATCTATTTCCGCATTTGATGCCACGGCGCGATTTCACGCTATAAAGATTACTGCTCTACCGGAGGAAATAAAGCTCTCCAACGCCAGGAATAAGCCCGTTCCGGAATCGAAAATTGACGAACAAAAAAGGTGCCTTCGGATTGCAGAACTGGACTTGAAGGCGGCGCAGGCAGAAGAACAATCGCTTGAGGCAACTATAGCCGCTGATACCGCTCGCTACCGGAAACAGAAACCCGACCGCGAACTGGAGCGAACCGCGCTCCGTTTGCAAATCGCCGCTCTGAAATCGAAAGCCACCCACGACCTCGCGCTATACCAAGATGGCGATGCCAAAAAGCTGAAGGCTGCGAAGGCTCTGGAAAAACTGGCTAACGATCGATTGGAGGAATTTGAGGAAGGAAACGGCAGCTATGAACCACTGAGGGCGAGTCGCAAATCTCTGGAAACCCCGGAGCACAAAGAAACGGACTACCCGCCAGTATACCCCAACCAATCAACGGGTCGACGCACGATGCTTGCGGAGTGGCTCACCTCTCCGGAAAATCCGCTGACCGCGCGGGTTGCGGTGAACCACGTCTGGTTGCGACATTTCGGTGAGGCGCTGGTCCCGACGGTTTTTGATTTTGGGCGCCAGGCCCCGCAACCAATCCATAGCGAATTGTTGGATTACCTCGCCACCGAATTTGTTGAATCGGGCTGGAGTTTACGACACCTCCATCGGCTCCTTGTGACCTCGCAAGCCTATCAGCGGTCTTCATCCCGGGCCGACGCGGCTAAAGAATCACTGGTAAACGATCCGGACAACCTCCTCTACTGGCGAATGAATCCGAGGCGGATGGAGTCACAATTGGTTCGCGACAATTTGTTACATCTCTCCGCGAAACTTGATTTAAAAATGGGAGGACCCTCTCTGGACAGTGGTAATGCAGGTAACCGACGAAGTCTCTACTTCACCCATTCGCCCGATAAGATCGATCCCTTTCTAAGAACCTTCGACGACGCAGATTTACTGCAATGCTACCGGCGCAGCGAGAGTGTGGTCCCTCAGCAGGCCCTCGCACTATCAAACAGCAAACTGGCATTGGAAAGCTCCCGTCTCATCGCCGGAAAAATCGGTATCAATCATGAGCCGGAGCAATTTATTGATCTGGCCTTTCGCACCGTCCTTTCGCGACCTCCGTTACCGGCGGAAACTTCGGAGTGCCTTCAGTTTCTTGATGAGCTGGATGCTCTAGCCGATAAGGCCAGGGCTGCTGATTCCCTTCGGTCCCGGAGTCAATTGATCCATGCGCTTTTAAACCACAACGACTTTGTCACGATCCGCTAGAGAATCATGAGCAACTCTTTCCCATCTCTATCAAACGCCGCGATGCGCCGGAGACATTTTTTAAACCGGGCGGGTCTGGGGTTCGGCGGACTCGCGTTGCAATCTCTACTGCAACGCGATGGCTTTGCCTCCGCCGATACGGCAGGGACGTTCACCCACTTTGACGGAAAGCCCCAATTTGCACCCAAAGCCAAAAATGTGATCTGGCTTTTTATGCGTGGCGGAGTCAGTCACATGGAGAGCTTCGATCCCAAACCGATGCTGACCAAATATGCCGGTAAAAGCATCGGGGAAACGCCCTATGCCCATGTCCAGGATCCATCACGCCTCAAAAATGTCCGGGTCGTAGTCGTGAATGATGCCAACGGACAACAGCGCAATGTGATCTATCCGCTGCAAGTCGGGTATAAGAAATACGGGCAAAGCGGAATCGAAGTCAGCGATTGGTTTCCCCACATCGGCTCCTGCGTAGACGATCTATCTGTGATCCGATCGATGTGGACGACGGATGATAACCATGGCGCTCAAGTGCAGTTTCATTCCGGCAAACACCGCCTCGATCCTCCGGGCCCGACGATTGGTGCGTGGGTCAATTACGGGCTCGGCTCACTCAACGATAACCTACCTCAGTTCGTCAGTATGGGACCGCGCTACTTCGACAAAAAGGATGGGCACTATCTCGGTCCGGCCTACGACTCCGTAAAACTCAAAATCGATCTGGAGAACCCTCTCGAGTTTGCAAAACCGGAGGGCGATCTGACCCGCGCGGAACAGAAACTCGGCTTCGGGCTCGTGAACCGGCTCAATCGTTTGGCGAAGGATCAATACCCGGATGACCCCGCGCTGGAAGCGAGAATCAAATCCTACGAACTCGGATACCGTATGCAGACCGCCGTGCCCGATGTCATCAATTTTGATACCGAATCCGAAGCGACCAAAAAGCTATACGGCCTGGATCAAAAAGAAACCAAGCCGTTTGGTGAACAACTCCTTGCGGCACGTCGTCTCGCCGAGCGGGGCGTCCGCTTTATCCAGATCATGCATGGGGACGGGGCAGCCGGAGCCTGGGACCAACACTCCAAATTAAAAGCGATGCACTCAAAACTCGCCGGTCAGGTCGACAAACCGATCGCCGGACTTTTGAAAGATTTAAAGCAGCGGGGCCAGCTCGATGAAACCCTCGTCGTGTTCGCAACCGAGTTCGGTCGCACTCCGGGAACCCAGGGCAGCGATGGCCGCGACCACCACCCCTTCGGCTTCAGCGTCTGGATGGCAGGGGGCGGAATCAAAGGAGGTACCGTCCACGGTGCGACCGACGAACTCGGCTTCCACGCCGTGGAGAATCCGCACTACGTAACCGACGTGCACGCCACGATTTTGCATCAGTTAGGTCTTCACTCCCACCACTTTGAAGTCCCCGGCCACAAACGGCTCGATATCGATTTCGGAAGCGTGATAAAGGAGATTGTTTAATGAAGTTCTATCTGATCCTCGCCTGCATTTGTCTCTTTTCAGGAACCGCTTTCGCCTGCATCTGGGATAGGGATACGATCAGGCATGAAGCCGAAGGCATTCCGGACATTTTGGAAACTATCTCAGGCCGGTTTGATCGCTATCCGGATCTCTACTTTGAAATGAGGCGGGACCGGCTTCTGCCACTGATAGAGAAATCACCTCAGGACCTCGCGCTGTACGATGATATCGCAGTGGCTTATGATCGCCTCGGCGACTCCGACACTGCGATCAAGTGGATGGAGAAAAAGAAGGTCCAACTCGACCTGAATCCCGACCCCGTGCATGAGTACCGCTACCTCGCAAATCTCGGAACTTTCTACGCCCACCGCTGGTTAAAGACCGGCGGGGATCTCAACGACCTGACGGATATCGATACCGCAACAGAGCTGATTGAAAAATGTATCGAACTAAATCCCGAAGCTCATTTTGGCCGGGAGAAATATCAGCTCAAGGTCCTCAAATGGATCCAATCACACAGCGGGCCCGATGGGAATTCTCCGATCGTGAAACCAGATGGAATGGTGACAAAGACGGAAAAAGGAGCCCCTCCCAGTGAAGCCGTGCAGGGATTCAGCGGGTTGATCACCCTTGGTGCCGCCTGGGAAAGCGTCGATATCTTCGAAGCCCTCGCTTATGCCCTGCAGAACGAAGGGCGCCATCACATTGCCTGGCTGGCTTCTCTCCGGGTCAACGAACTGGTGAAAGATGGAAAGCAGTCCCTGACTGGTAACCCAACTGAAGGCATCCACTATAATTTGGTGGACGACCGCAAACCCCTGAATACCTACTACCAAGCCATTCGGACTGAAGCCCAAAAGTGGCAGAAAAACCGGACTTCTTTCATTGAGCAGAAACTGAAGCGCGGCGAACACCCCGATACCCATCCCGGCTTCTGGAATGATTTTCGTGAAAAAACCTCCCCTCCCCAACCTCCCCTAAAAATAAAAAAAGCTGAAGTCGCCTACGGTATCGCATGGATCTGTCTCGTTCTGGGCATAATTACCGTTCTCGCGATATGCATCATGGCACTGAAACGGAAACTGCGTAAACAGCGCTACTGAGAATAATTTCCAGTTGATTAGGCAAGTTTTCGTGAGGCGGACACTCTTGTCCGCAGGCCACTGGAGCATCTGCAATCAAAGACTTATCGAACTGCGGACAAGAGTGTCCGCATCACACCTGCATACTAAACGATTCTATTTCCTGGCGGCATTCGATTGTACCCTGTACAGTCCGAAATTGTACAGGGTACAATCGCATTTCAATTAGGGATATCTCTACTTACCCACTTCTTCATCGAGATTATTTTTGAAGGTCTCAGCGGCAAAGTAGATAGCGGTCAGGGTGAGCACAGCGGTTCCCATTAGATATACGGAAACGGGCCAACTTCGGTCTCCGGACCATTCGAGGAGAGCGGTGGCAATCAAGCCATCGGCGCCCTTACTCTGACACAATCCAATACAGCTCGGTTTGAGATATTGGATAGGTTCGAAACACAATGTCGCGAGAAACCCCAATACTTTCTATTTTCCGAATTAAACCACTCCCTCCGTCCTCGCCCCACGCCCGCCAAGTTCCGTTTTTCAATTGAACCACACTGATTGCCGGGTCCGATTCAATGCGCACAGCTTGACCTTGAACCGATTCCGGAATCGCTTGGGTCTTTAAGACATCAGAACGACTTTCCTCCAGGTTCGTCAACCAAGTAAATACCCGCCCCTGATCATCAATCCCCCCAAAATGGCCAAATCCACACGAGACATCCAACCAGCCGGAAGAGATATCAGGCTCATTGGAAATCGCGGTTCCCTGCTTTACATTCCAACAGAAAATCTCACCACTGCTCTGCAAAAGAATTCCATTGGCAGCCCAGCTATCAATTTCGATCACATCCTCAAAAGACTCAATCCGATCAAATAACTCATCACACCGCGCCCGAACCTGATCAATTGCCGCCACTTTTACCTTCCCCCCCTTAACCAACACATAGTTTACTCCGGCCCCTCCCTGTAGATCCAAAACCCGACTTTGAGGGATCCCATTCCTAAACCGAAATGCTTCCTTCTCAATCTCCAGCCTCCCTTTTACATCAAGCGACAATGCCGCAGTCACCTTTCTCATCACCTTCAACCTCTGGGGGTGATGCATATTGATAAGCTTACCATTGACCTGATAGGCAAACAATGACCGGTAGAGAGGCACGCTTTTATCCAGCGAAAAAGTAAGATCTTTAGCGTCAAATATCTGTTTATCCCGAGGTAATTCCGGATTCCAATACTTGACGGCACCCACCGGCAACCCCAGCTCAGGATCCGCGATACAAAAGTACTCTTTTGATTTTTCGATCCGGTCTTTCAATTCGGCATAAGGAACCGTTTCCCGACCGGAGTGCCCCCAATCCGGCGGATGAAGACCTACGTAAACGCCGAACCCAATCAGAACTAATACAAAAAAGATCGCGATTGCTTTAAACGCTCGATCTCCCAAAATTGACCTACCTTTAATTTGCTTACATCGTTCAGCGGCATCGTGAAACGTAATCGCTGATTTGGGACGACCCTCCGGCTCTTCATCCAGCGCAGCCCGAATCGAGGTTTCCAGTAAAAAACAGAATGGATATTTCTTTGTCACCCCTCCCGCTCGGCCTTGTGGAAATTGACCTGTTAATATCTGATAAAACAATACCCCCAAAGAGTAGATATCGGCTCTCGCGTCACTTCGTTGCGCATCTATCATCTGCTCAGGAGCGACGTAATAGGGAGTGCCCAGCCCGACCCCCGACTGAGTCAAACTGGCATCTGAAGCACCTCCTATCGATTTCGACAACCCAAAGTCCGTAATTTTCACCGTAAAATCATTTGTCACCATGATGTTTCCCGGTTTTAGATCGCGATGAATAATTCCCCTGGTATGAGCAAATTCGACTGCTAAAGCAATTTGAGAGACCAACGACAAAGCGATTTCTATATCGATGGGGCCTTGCTCCAACAACTCTCCGAGGTTCTGCCCCTGGACATATTCCATCAATAAAAAATGACAATCTTCACGGCTCCCAAAATCAAAGATCGTCACAATCCCCGGATGTTTCAGTTCCGCCATCGCAGTAGCTTCGCGATGAAAACGCTCCTGAACCACCAAATCAGTGGCGATATCCGCTTTTAGGATTTTCAGAGCCACTTTACGGCCCAGCAATCGCTGACGAGCCAGAAATACCCGTCCCATTCCACCCGATCGATGATACCGGAGAATTTCTAATTCCGGAAACCACACTTCGAGATCCCCCAGAGAAACCTCTTCAGAAAAAATCGATCCGGAATCTGAATCTTCATCAGCCACTCCGAACAGGGAGAGGTTTATAATCGCACAACCCGGGCAGCACTTCATCGAATTGATCTGTGCCTGAAACGGACGGTCACATTTTTCGCACCTTGCATTCATAGGATAGTCTGTTGATACCGGCAGACCTGATTTCTGCTGCTTTCAGTCGGGAACCAAGGCCTGCCACCTATACGGGAACCAAAAAATCCAAAAGGGGATAAATAATGGTCAATTTTCTATCGCTCAGGATTCAATCCGAACAGTGCCCTAATCTCTTCCGCGACCTGATCTTGAGGAACCGTTTCCCCCACAATTTCCCGAAGGTGCTTAGCCGAACACTTTCTCAGATTACGTGCCCGTTTCTTGACTGCATCGACTCCCACCCCTAGCTCCGACGCGATACCTTGATAGGTCAGCTTCGAGTTTTCCGAGCTACCGTGATATTCCTCCACTAACAGCTGAAATTCCCTTTCACGAGCCGCTTCGATATATTCGAGCCTCATCCGATGGAACACTTCGTCCAAAATCGACTGCTTCCATTCCTCATCGAAACACTGGTCAGGAGATTTTGGGCTGTTCATCACCGTGTTATCGATATAGTCATTCACCGATTCCATATCGAACGACACATGCGTTTTATGCTTTGCCCCACCCCTCTTGTCCGCTCTCTCGTATCGATGCACGTTTAGACGATAATGATTCAAAGCTTTTCTCAAAAAATTTCGTAGCTTCCCAGACCTCTCCCATGCCCATAGCTGACGGCGTCCCAACAACTCTCGCTCAATGAAGCCCTGGAGAATATCCTCTGCATCACTCAAACTCTCGCCCGATTTCCGTAAATAAACCAACAGTGGCTTCCAATACCTCCCAAAAAACGAGTCGAGGTTATCAGTCACCAAAACAGAATCATTTGAGCGGATTATGTCGTAAAATGACGGCCGAGTCTCCGGAAAAAAATTCGGATTAGCAGCGTTCGAGTTTTCTTCAATATCCATCAACACAGGGGTTCTCCAAACCACAACAGATCTTAGGAAACCCTAAAGAATGCAACCCGTTTATTTTCGGCAAACCGGCTGCAGATCAAAAAAAAACTAAAAAAGTGGGCACCAAAATTTATCAATGGTTCCCAAGAGGTTAAGGCCCCTAATCAGCGCCCTTAAATCAATGATCGAAATGATACAAAAAAACAAAATATCAGGACTGAGAATACTCGCCATCACCCTGTCGCTTGCTAATCTGCAGATAACAAACGCTCAAGACGGCAACCTGAGCAGTATTAAAACACTCGAAAACCTCGATCTCGCATCCTCTGAAACCGTCCTGCCGAACCCAGGGGAAATATTGCAAGTCCTCGACGGGCTCGACGGAATCGATTGGAACGCAGCCGCCCGGGATGCCTTGAAGCACCAGACAAAACCTTCCACAGAACTCGAAAGAGACTATTTCTTAGGAATTTACGCCGCAGACGCATTTCTGGCGATTCAGGCAAAAGACAATGAGCTCCTCTCCTCCTCTGCGAAAAACATGTTTTCTCTCCGCGCCCACCTCAAAATAGGAATTTCCCAATTATCAAATCTAAGGCAGCTCCAAAAAGCTCAAAAAGGCAAAGACTGGGGAGCCATCTACACCATTATCGACCAAATCTACAGCGAAACTCAGGACTACCTTATCAAAAATCAAAACGAAGACGCCTTCAGACTAGGATCCCTCGGTGCGTGGTTCAGGGGCGCCGAAATCGTAGCGAACCTCTTGGAAAAACGATACGACGCCCAGTCATCCATCGTCCTTTACCAGCCACGGGTCGCCAGCCAATTAGCAGAAATGGCCGGTAAAATTGAGAGGTATGACGAACACTCTCTCGCACCCTTCACCATTGGATTAGCCGACTATCAAAAAACCATCGCCACATTTGACAACGAAAGACTTACTGAAAAACAAATCGGTCAAATTTATTCCATCACACAAAAGGCGCTCGTCCGATCGAAGTGAAAACCAATAGAACGATTCGAACCAATCACTCACTCATGAAACAAAAGTCACTATACCTAATATCTGCCCTTCTCCTGACCCTCATACCAGCCCCGGCAAGCGGCAGTCAAGCAGGTGCCAAACGGGAAGTTATCAGACTGGCTCGCGCCCTTGACAAAGCCGAATTTAAAGTGCGGTCAGCTAGAGATCTTGGCATAGTCGAAAGAGGCAAAATTATCTCCACACCAATTCAAGCCCAGCCAGGGTTGGAATACAAAATCATCGTTAGCGGTTGCGAAGACGCTTTCGATCTTGATGTCATCTTGTTTGCCATCGACTCAGAAACCGACAAACCGGTCATTCTATCAAAAGATACCAAAGTAGAGAAAACAGCCACTCTCCACTTCTCTGTGAAACAAAGCATAAAGCTCTATGTGGCTATGATTATCGCCGATTGCACCCCCGACAAGAAAGCTCACATCACTTTAACCTACGGAACCAAAGCGAAGCGCCAGGCTTCTGAAGATGAAAAGTCCAGGGTCAGCCGTGCATTATAGCAACTCCACCAAGAAAAAATGACCAGCATACATGGATACGGGCAATCAGCGGTCCCAAAGGACAATCGGCTCCGAAGTTTTCTGGAGATATTCCAATGGGCATATCGAAGAGCGCCTGAATACCGGTTCACCCTGAAACAAAACCTGGAAGAGCGCTTGAGTCTAACTGTTGGCAGTCGGACCCGGATCAAAAACGTCGTTTCGCAATTGGCAAATTTCTCCGCGCCCCCTTCAGGCGTCGATGACTCCGCCGCAAACTTCGTCGCTATCTTTTCACTCCTCGAGATCATACACACGCTTTCCCCTCGAAAAAGCGAGGAACTCGCCAAATTTATTGATCAGGAATTGCCCTGGGCTGCTCCCTACACGTCCCTGGCCGATTCTATCCTGAACTCCGAAGCTGGAAAGTCGACATGCCCACCGCTGCATCACCTCTCAAATAATCAGCCCACTTTAGCTGACAACGACCACTACTGGATTAAGATCCGCCAAACTGGTACCGAGTTAATTACCTTTGAAGCCTTCGGTTCCTGGTTCATCACTCTGCTCCCTACTGATCTCAAACGAAGAGTTCTAATTCATGGCGAACACGAATTGCCGCCAAATTGTACAATTGAACTGAGGTCGAAGGAAACAATCGAACTGGTGAGTGCCGATTCGTTTGACTCCGAATTCATAGACCGATCAACTTTATCTCTCTGGCAACAATCCCTCCTTCAATCTGAGCAGGGGAAGAGATACAATGTGGTTGATAACAATAATAACTTACTCATATCGACCAGTCCTTTTGAGTTGGAAGAAGGAGACTATGCTGAACTCTCATTTCAAAACGGATTTGAGATCAATCCGGGAAAATACCGAAAACCCATCAACATCAACGGACGGCTTATAAAGTCTCCTACCCCTGTCCTTCCACTCGACAAACTACAGATTGGGGAATTCCATGCAAGTGCTTCAAAACTGGTTCATCAAATATCCCAAACTGCAAAATCAACTCCCTGGGAACTTGATATCGATAATGTCTCCCTCGCGTGGAAAAGTGGCAAACCCGCCCTGAACCAAATCGACCTTACCCTTCACTCCGGGAACTTGGTCGCAATAATGGGACCAAGCGGGTGCGGCAAATCAACTCTCCTTAGCTCTATCATGGGGGATCTCCCTCTCTCAAATGGCAGCATCTCCCTAAACCATCCCCACGGTCGAATTCTCTCAAAAGCATTTGTACCTCAAGATGACATTCTGCTGGAAAGCCTCACGGTGGAAGAGAACCTACGATATGCAGGAAAACTTCGATCACCCCAGCTTTCCTCAACGGATCTGGAAAATAGAATTACCGCAACCCTGAAAGAAGTAGGCCTCGAATCGGAAAGAGGGCTAAAAGTCGGCGGAATCGGTCAGAAAACGCTGAGCGGCGGCCAGCGAAAACGCCTCAACATAGGACTGGAACTGATGGGAGACTCAGACCTTCTCATTCTCGATGAGCCTACCTCTGGACTGTCCAGCAACGACGCTTTGAAAATTGCGAATCTCCTGAAACGCCTCGCGGAGCAGGAAAAACTTGTCCTGGTGGTTATTCATCAGCCCGCCAAAGTGTTATTTGACCACTTTGACAAAATAATCGTCCTAGATGTCGGAGGGAGCCTATCATTCTATGGAAACATTGAAGACGTGTACGATTACTTCACCTCGGTGGGTATCGGAACCGAAAAGCTCAAACCGCAGACGGCCTCTCCCGACGATATTCTCGCTACCATGGAAATTGGGGATAATTCCACAAGCGAAAACGATTTTGTTCGCCTCTTCAGCCCCGAATTTTGGAAGGAATATTATGAGGCCACCCGCAATATCTACCACCCCCCGGGCATACGCTATCCTACGCCTCCACCCTTAAGGAAAAACATTTCCTCAAAAGACAAAACTCGCAAACTCCGGAAGCAATTACAACGAATAGGGGCCCTTTCAAAGAGAGAATGGCACAGAAAACTGTCAACCCCCCGGACCCTGTTGGTCAATTCGTTACTAGCTTTTACATTAACCGCATTTATCAGTTGGGTATGTCGAAGTTGGGTAAGTTTCGATGACGCAGCTTACAGCTTTAATACTTGGATTCTGCAAGTTCCCTTCCTTCATTTATTCACCATACTCACCCTGTTTTTGGCTATCTCGAACTCGGTTCACGAAGTCCTTCAAGACCGAGCGATACATCTAAGAGAGTCCTTCTTGAATCTCCCCATATCCGGATGGTATTTTGGCAAATGGTCGGTCATGGCTCTAAATATGACCATTGTAACAGCAATCAATTGTGTCGTTGCTTTTACGATTCTCAAAATCCCCTATAGCTTTTTTCCTGGAATATTCACCGGACTACTTCTCGTTTCACTAGTCGGAATATCGATTGGACTGTGTATATCCAGTTGGCCGGCAATTCCTGCCAGGGTCGCTCAATTGATGGTGCCGATAGTCATTGTTCCGCAACTAATCCTAACTGGAACTGAACCCTTCCAGTACGAAGACATCTCCCATCTCAGCAAACCAAATATTGTTGAAAATGGAGCGATTCCCAACGTCAGCGATTTGACACCCGCGAGATGGGGGTTGGACTACTTGCTGGCCACTTACTATTTGACCGATCAACATCAACCCGAGCCAAACGTTGATATCGAATCGAGTATCACGACAAGGTTCGAAAGTTTCCCAAAACTCATGGAGGACGGCGTAATCAAACCAGCATTTGCGACTGATACGATCGAATCGTCACGCAGAGCATTACTCCTCATGATCCTGATTTTCTCCCTGAGCGGATGGATTTTCAACATCTATTCGAAACGGAAGAAGGCAGCTACGATGCCTCCCGGCGACTACAACAATTTGAATCTAAACCAACATCGTTCCACCCCTCACAACGACTGGAGATGGGGAATTATCGACATCGAAGGCCGCATAAAACTGGCCTACCACTTTCATCCTGAGGAAAATAACTCCGTCGCCAAATACGACCCCTCCTTACCACTTATCGACATCAACGAACTACCCTCTTCAACCAAACATTTCAGACATGGAAATTCTTAAAGAACTTGGACCAAACTATACCGGCGGCGAGTTGATCGGCGAAGGAGCCTTTGGAACCGTCTATCGCGTTGTTTATCAAAACGTCTCCGACTGTGCCGTAAAATTCCTCAAAACCGAGAAAGCTGACATATCCCTATTGAAACGGGAACTGGAAAAAGCGTTAAGCGTCAAAGATGGTGAAGGAATCATCAAGATTCACCATTTTGATCTCAACGCCGAGTCTCCATACTTTGTGATGGATCTCTATGCAGACAACCGTCCTGAGGAAAATCGCTGGGTAAGCCGAACCCTCGACTCCCTTTCCCAAAATGGAGATGGAATGTTAACCAAAAATGAATGGGACCTCTCGATTCGCAGGATAGCAAAATCCACATCCTACCTGCACGAAAAAGGAATTGTTCACTGCGATCTGAAACCGGGAAATATTATGATTACGGGAGAGGGATACCCCATCGTTTGTGACTTCGGACACAGTCGTTCCACCGCTTCTCAGGAGATCGATCCCAGCGGAACCCCGTTTTTCGCACCTCCCGAACAACTTAAAGAACCGGGAGACCCCTCTAAACAATGGGATGTCTATAGTTTTGGTGTTTTGGCTTATCGTGCAGCGACTGGAATCTTCCCCCGCCTAAATGATCTCGCTGAAGAAATTACTGCCGCCAATCAGGGATTTGATCTGGGCGGCCAAGTCCTTCAAACGATACAAAGCGAAGTCGAGGTGCTGACTCCGGGGCAACTCTTTGGGCAGGGACTAAAAACTCTAACCGGAAAGGAGTTGGCAGAGCGAACCGAAAACGAGTCCAATCTTATTCGCTGGCCCACCGGCACCTTCCTCCCAGGCGAGGAATGCAGAATAATTGAACGGTGCCTGAGTCTCGACACATCCGAAAGATTTCGTGATATGGGTGAGGTGGTTCACGCTTTCGAAACAATAGAAAACGAACGCGATAAAAGGGCCCTCAACGAAAAAGTTCGACTTCAGGAGGAACTCCTCACTAAAGAGGCGGAAGCGCGAGCAAACGCGGAAAAAGCTCAATCTGAAGCCAGAAAGAAAGCGAGAATTTTCGCTGTCACCAGCCTGATTGCCTGCGTCCTCGCAGGGATTGCCATTTGGCAATGGAACGTCGCCCAAAATGAAAAAAACAAGGTCGTATTGGCAAAAGAGGAACTCGAGCAATCCAACAACAAATTGGCAATCGTCAATAAAAGTCTGGACTCAGCTAACCAAAGCCTGGAAGAAAGTAACGATGCACTGGAAGACGAGCGCGATAAAGCGACCACCGCCAAACAAGAGGCAGAAAACGAGCGCGATCGAGCACTAAAAGCCGAAGAACTTGCCAACGCATCCCTTCAAGTTTTAAGAAATGAAGGATTGATTGGGAAAGTGGATTTGAAAGGCCTTAACTCACCCACTCTGGACGCAGAATCTCATTACTACGCCGCAAAAGAAGCCATTCAGACCGGAGAGTTCAGCCGGGCAATGACCGAGATTGAATCCGGGCTAAAACTGTTCCCGGGCAACAAATCATTATCCGAAAACGAATCGGTCATCCACGCTAAATTGCTACTCCAAAAGACCCGAATCCCCAGTCATCAAGGAAACAAAGCGGAAGCCTTAAGGCTTTCTACTGAAGCACTAAACATACTGAGCTACTTCGCGAACAGGTGGCCTGACAATTGGGAACTGAACTATGTCCTCTGTCGAATCCGAAACGTTAAAATAATAAGCAAGGAATCGGACATCACTGAGTACGATTACAACATCAGACAACTGACCCAACTAATCGATTCCTCTTCCCACAACTACGAAGTTATCCTCTGGACGCTCATCACCATGGCCAATGCCACAAACACTAAGGACCTCACCGATCAATCTTTGTTAGAACGATTCGACACCGTATTTGACCTATTATTAAACTCGCTAGTTGAATCCGCCAAAACCGTCAAACAAATGGAAGACGTCTCATACTACATCAACTATTTCCTGACCCGAGATCTCGGCAAAAATCTTAAGAGAATTGGGAAAACCGATCCGCAAAGGGTATCGAAAATTCTAGAAAGAGTAGAAAAGGCGACATCGCAAATGCAGGCTGAATACAGCCAGAACATCAAGATCTTAACCCTTCGTTCCACGGTTTTAGAAATTGAGTCGGAGGCAAACCTGCATGGGTTTGGCTTCCGCGAGGATGATCACTGTATCCAGGCAACCCATTATGTTTCAACCCTACTGAAGACGATGGGCCAAACCGACAAGCTGAGCGAGGCATTAACGATTCAATTTGAGAACTACTTCAAATTGGAAAAACCTGAAGAAAAAGAAAACGTGATCGAAGATATCAGTCGCCAAATCTATACCGTTAAAAGGGGCAAGATTGACACTATCAGTTCAATTATGGCAAACCATATCGTCTACAGCCGGATCACGTCACTCTACGACAAGAATCCAAATGAGCCCATTATATCGATTTACAAAGAGCTTGCGAAAAAGTTCATCCTCGAATTCACCAAGGCGTCAGTCGATAAAAAGGAAACCAACTCCTACCGGTTTTCGAAATCTCTTGCCCCCTATTTTCACATTCTCGAATCAGAACAAAAACAGAGCGAAATCACTGCCATCTGGAATCAGACTTTTGAAACTTTTCCATTTCACGATAGCTCTAAAGGAGAAAGGTATGACATTATTCACCTGGCTGACTACGTTGTGCGGAGCATGGCCAAAAGCGGCGAGAAAGAATCACTGATCAAACTGAGCGATAAAACAAATCAACTCTCTCAGTTAGTCCTAACGGATCGAGATTGGGATTGGCACCATCGGATGGCCGCCATCGACCACTACTTTATCGTTGCAAACGCCTTTAGCGACCTTGACGACACTTCTCAAATGACGACTTACCGCCAAAAAGCATGGGCCACCGTTGCTGACCTGGTGGGTGTTGATATCGATCCGGAAAACATTTCCCCGCTTGTTGATCGGGACAGTGCTTCCGGCAAAGGAACCGGACCGACTCAAACACTTTTCAGCCTCTTCTCTGATAAAATGTTCAACACCACGATCCCATGCGATGTTAATGGCAAAAAAGTTTCAATCCGGTTCCAGATTATAAAAGGTAAAAACGGATACCAACGCCTACTGGACCAATTCAAGTGGCTCAAGGAATTTCGAGGTATCGACATTCCGGCAGACGTCAACGAGTCCTTTCAAAAATTAAACAAAATCGCAACGGAAAACAAGGTCGACTTTAAGGCACTAGTTACCTACGCATTAAATGCGAACAAGTCCTCCAAGAAAGCACCGGCTGCCGCAGACCCGGTTCAGTTTATCACCAACTACTTCAATTCCGCAAACCGCGCAGATCTTGAAAAGGTCATCCTCATGTTTTCTGATCGATTGTCCAACTTCTACACGAGATCCAACATCACCATCTCCCAGGTGAAAAGTGAGTTGAAATTGAACTACGAAAAATGGCCGATCCGACAGTTCACCGTGAACAAGACTGAAAAGCTATCGGAGACAAAAACCCACACCACAATGAGGGTTCATTACTCTTACGAATTAAAGAGCGATCTCGAATCCGCCAGCGGTTCCGGAACTTCTATTTTCAAACTCCAACATATCGCGGATAGCGATTTTAAAATTGAAGCTTTGTATCACGATGAATAATGTTCGAATTATCGCAACAACCCTTGGACTTCTGCCATTGTGGGTTCAAGCCGAGGATAACCTACCCCCTCTCCAGAAACAGGGTTACCACGAGATCGTAAAAAAGATTGCCAGCTCAGTGGTTCACCTCCGAACAAACCATGCCTCAGGCTCCGGAGTGATTATTTCCAAAGACGGGTATATAATCACCAACAGTCACGTGATTGATGGAGTTACCAGCTTGATGATTGAAACGCGATCACGCGATCAGTTTCCAGCGAAGATCGTCGGAATCGATCCCGGCAGCGACATCGCCGTTATAAAAACGTCCTCAAAGCACTTGTCCGTCGCTCAACTCGGCGATAGCTCAAAACTGGAACAGGGGGAAATCGTGATCGCGTTGGGAAACCCGCAGTTCAATTTGCACTCGGTAGCGGTTGGTATTGTCAGCGCTCTGGGACGAACTGACCGCAGAGCCAGAGAAGACATTCAAAACTACATCCAAACCGATGCTGCCATCAATGCCGGAAATTCTGGCGGGGGACTCTTCGATAGCACCGGGAAATTGATTGGTATTAACAGCTGGGGATTTAAGAAACATATCGCTGAAGGTTTGAACTATGCGATTCCTATCAACCAGGCGATGAACATTGCCGAACAACTGATTGAAAACGGAGCTGTGCAAAGAGGTAAGCTGGGGATCGAAGTTTACGAAATGGAACCGAACGACCGTCAAACCAACGGCTTTCCGCGACACGCAGTGGGTGTACTGGTATCCACAATATTGGAAGGCGGCCCCGCTGACCGAGCTGGATTAAAAATTGGGGATCTCATCACGGAACTGGACCGGGAAACGATCGAGTACAGCGGGGTGCTACAGGCCGTCGCCGGTTCAAATCCACCCAGCCGGAAAGTCAAAATCGTCTATTACCGGAAAAGTCAGAAAAAAGAATCTTGGATCACATTGAGCAATTAAGAAAATGAAAGATTGGGTTATCAAAATATCCGATCCCACAACGGGACAGACAGCAATTGAATTAATTCCAGATAGCGGGGTATCTCTTAGCATCGGTCGAGAAGCCCCCTTTCCGGGGCCAACTTTCAATTTAAGAATCAGTCGAAGACATGCCGTTTGTTTTAGGAAAGATAACCGGATATGGATTGAAACCACCGGCAGCACCCCCCTGTACCTTGACCGGGAGGGGGGCAAATCGACAAATTTGTCAGAGTTAATACCAGGCAAAACCTATTATCTTTTAATTAATCCATTAATAGAAATTTGCACTTTACCTAGAGACAACTTATAGCACCGCCCACCGAACCGGGTTTTATCTCACTTCAATTCAAGGTAAATTGATATCGACTCGCACCAGGCATCCCAGCAACCTGTGGGCCTCTATCAATTCACTTCTTCATCGAGATTGTTTTTGAAGGTCTCAGCGGCAAAGTAGATTGCGGTCAGGGTGAGTACAGCGGTTCCCATTAGATATACGGAAACGGGCCAACTTCGGTCTCCGGACCATTCGAGGAGAGCGGTGGCAATCAAGGGAGCCAACCCGCCGGCAAAGGGTGAAGCGAGTTGATAACCGATCGAGGCTCCGCTGTAACGGACCCGGGTCCCGAAAAGCTCGGAGAAAAATGCTGCCTGGGGCCCATACATCGCAGCGTGCCCAACGAGGCCGAGAACAATCGCCAGCCAAATCACCACCGTCACTTTTGTCTCTATCATCCAGAAAAATGGGAAACTGAACAGGGCAATAAAGATCGCACCGCCAAGATAAACCGGACGCCGTCCGATTCGGTCCGACAGAAAACCGAAGCCGGGGATCGCCACAATCTGCACCGCCGCCGCAATCCAGACCCCGGCGAGAATGGTTTGTTTGGGCAGGCCCAGCTGATCGGTGGCATAGGAGAGCACAAAGACGCTGAATATATAGAAGCAGGCGTTTTCCGCGAAACGCGCCCCCATGGCCAGCAATACATTTTTCGGATGTTTGCGAAACACTTCGACGATGGGTAACTTGCTGACACCTTCAGTTTTCTGAGCTTGGGCAAAGATCGGACTCTCCATAATCCGCATCCGGATAAACATACCGATAGCAAGGAGCAAGCCCCCGAGCAAAAACGGGACTCGCCACCCCCACTTGATAAAATCCTCTTCAGGAAGACGGGAAAAGATCGCAAAGACTCCGGTGGCGAGCAGCAGACCGACCGGCACTCCCATCTGAACACAGCTACCGTAAAGACCGCGTTTGCCCTTGTGCCCGTGTTCGACAGCCATCAATACGGCACCGCCCCATTCGCCACCGACTCCGAATCCCTGAATGAGCCGCATCAGGACGAGGAGGATCGGCGCGGCGATACCGATCGATTGATAAGTCGGTAATACACCGATCAGAAAAGTCGCCATCCCCATCATCATTAACGTCGTGACCAGCATCGCCTTTCGCCCGATCCGATCCCCGAAGTGCCCGAACACGATACCACCGACCGGCCTCGCAAAAAATCCGATCGCAAAGGAACCGTAGGCGGCCATTCGCCCTACAAAATCATTTTCCGATGGAAAAAACAAATCCCCGAAAACAAGAGCTGCCGCGGTGCCGTAGAGAAAGAAATCGTACCATTCGATCGTGGTTCCGACAAAGCTGGCGAGCACCACTCGACGCACATCTCCGGGGGATTGTTTGACTTCATCGCTCATCTATCAACAGGTTTATACAACCGCTCTAAGTAGATCGAGATAAAAACCTCCGCTTGTCCGTATCGCGCGCTGCCCTGACTGATTGATCATAAGTCACCGTTGGAAGAGGTGATCTGGCATCAATTTTATTTCCCCCCTTATCACCGGGCGAAAATCCATCACGTCGAGCACCTGTTTCTGTAGATCGATGCCGGGAGCCATTTCAATAAGTTCAAGCCCGTCTTCGCAAAGACTAAACACAGCTCGCTCGGTGATGTAGTGAACGGACCGACCGGATTCCCGGGAACTCGCTCCGCTAAACGACACCTGATCGACCGCTTTCACAAATTTGTGAGTTCGCCCTTCGGTGACGATCTGTAGTTTGCCGTTTTCAATCCGGGTTTGGAGACCTCCGGAAGTCATCGTGCCACAAAAGATGAGGCGTTTCGCGTTTTGGGAGATCGTCACAAAACCACCGACCCCGGCGAGCCGATTCCCGAACCTGGAGACATTCACGTTTCCCCGCTGATCGATTTGAGCCGCTCCGAGCGCTGCAAAATCGAGTCCCCCGCCGTCGTAAAAATCGAACTGCGACGGCTGGTCGATAATGGCATCGGGATGGACCGATGCTCCAAAACTGAGGCCACCAGCCGGCATTCCCCCGATCGGACCGCTCTCGACGGTCAAAGTCACATCGCGGAGCAGGCCCCGCTCGGAGGCGATTCGCGCGACACCTTCAGGCATTCCGATTCCCAGATTCGCGATATCGCCCCGGCGCAGTTCGTCGCAGGCCCGCGCCGCGATAATTCGCCGCTCATTCCACGGCAGCGGAGTGATGGGACCCGCCGTTTCGCAGCCCGCCGAAAAATAATCGGGATTCAGAGCTTCGGCAAAAGTCTGGTCATGTTCCCCCTCATCGGCCAGCACAATTCGATCGACGAGGATCCCGGGGACCCGAACATCCTGAGGCGCAGCCGCCGATTGACTGACCCGTTTCACCTGGGCAAGAACGATCCCGCCGGAATTTCGAACCGCCTGAGCGATCGCCAGCACTTCACCGAAGACCGCCTCTTCCTCCATGGTGAGATTTCCCTGCGGATCAGCCGTCGTCGCCCTGATCAAACCGACGGTTACGGGAAAGGCCCGATAGAAAAGCCACGTTCTCCCTGCCAGCTCGACCCGCTCGATCAACGCTTCGGTAGTTCGCTCGTTGAGGCGGCCCCCCTGATTTTCCGGATCAATAAAAGTGCCCAGCCCAACATGGGTGACACAGCCGGGACGCCCCGCTGCGATATCCCGTAGAAGCTGACAAATCACCCCCTGGGGAAAATTATAAGCTTCGATTTTATTCTCGATCGCGAACCGGCCCATCTCCGGAACGAGGCCCCAGTGACCTCCAATGACCCGTTTGATCAATCCTTCGTGAGCGAGGTGATTCAGCCCTCGCGATTTTCCGTCCCCCTGCCCCGCTGCGTAGACCAGCGTGAGATTTTCCGGTTTTTGTGAAGCAATAAACCGCCGCTCAATCGCTGCCGTGAGCGCTTCGGGATGAGCCGCACCGACAAAACCGCCACAGACGACGGTATCGTGACTTTTGATCAAGCCAACCGCTTCGTCCGCCGAACAGATCTTACTTTCCGGCCGACCACTCATCCAAACCAGCCGCCGTTGACGTGAATCGTCTGCCCGGTGACATAACTCGCCAGAGGGCTGCTCAAGTATAAAACCGTATCTGCAATTTCCCCCGGTTCTCCGAAACGGTTCAGCGGGATTTGCTTCAACATTTCGGTGCGGGCGTCGTCAGGAATCGTTTTTCCCATTTCAGTCAGAACCACTCCGGGAGCTACCGCATTGACCGTGATGTTGCGGCGCGCCAGCTCTTTACTCAGCACCTTGGTCAAGCCGACCACACCGGCCTTGGCTGCTGAGTAATTGGCCTGGCCGAAAAATCCCACAAAGCCGGAGATGGACGCCATATTCACGATGCGTCCCCCATCACTGAGTCGAGAAGCCGCTTCTTTGCACACATTAAAAACCCCGGTGAGATTGGTATCAATCACCGCAGCCCAGTCCGAGTCCTCCATTTTTAGAAAAGAACGATCGCTGAGAATCGCCGCGTTATTCACCACGATATCAATCGAGCCAAATTCCCCCACCACCGAGTCAAACATCGCAGCGAGAGATTCCCGATTCCGGACGTCACCCTCGACCGCGAGGGCCCGGTCTCCCAGCGAAGCAACCGACTTATCAGCGATGCCCTGATTGATCCCCTCCCCGTCCCGAAAATAGTTGATCGCCACACTGGCACCCGCCTGGTGAAGCCTCGTTGCGGTCGCCAGGCCCAGACCCTGTCCACCACCGGTTACCAGAGCCGCTTTTCCAGAGAGATCGATTGTAATCACATTTCGAATTATAAAGTTTCCCCGGGCTCCGTCGAGCCTTTATGGGGGCCTGATTCTTCGGAAAAAAGCATCGTCAAACTATCAAAACCCAAGTTCGAAGAACTCTGATTCTTACCCTTGCCTAACCGGATTTTCGGGTAAGTTTGCTCCCTGCTTGTCATGGACATGAAACACATCGTAGAGGCAATGATTTTTGCCGCTCCCGACCCGATTTCGGCCGCCGAAATCGCGAAGGCGATACGTCGTGGTTCAGAGGAAGCCGGGCCACTGCTCAACAGCGAAGAATACGGCGCCGCCACTGAGGATAAAATTTCAAAAATCATCGACGAACTGGGCGAGGAGTTTGCGGCTCAAAACCGGCCTACCATGTTGCAGGAAAGTCCCACCGGCTGGCGAATCGTGACCCGCCCCGAACTGGCCGAATGGATCCGCGCACTCCTCCCGGAAATGAGGCCGGAAAAACTGAGCCCTCCCGCCCTCGAAACGCTGGCTTTGATCGCCTACCGCCAGCCAATCACAAAGGCGGATATCGAAGCGGTTCGCGGTGTGAACTGCGACGGGATGGTGAACAAACTTCTCGAAAGAAATCTGGTCGAAAACGCCGGGCGGGCCGATCTTCCCGGACGACCGATGCTATACAAAACCACCTCACTTTTCCTTGAACATTTCGGAGTGAAAGATATCGATTCCCTGCCCAATGCAACTGAGCTGAGAAACGTGAATCTGCCCACCGCTGAAACGGAAGAGCCCGAGGAGGCTCCCCCCGAAGAGGAGGAGGAAGCAGCACCGGAACCCACTGAGATTCAGCTCGCTGAAGCCGCCCTCGAAGCAGAAGAAAAAGCTGCCGCCGCAGCAGATGATACAAATTTATGAGTCTTGACGACCTACGCGTAGAAATCGATCGAATCGATACGGAACTGATTCGCCTCCTAAACGAACGAGCAGATTATGTTCATGAAGTCGGGGTGGTGAAGAAAAAGGATAACCTTGAAATCTATGCTCCTGACCGGGAGGAAACCCTGCTGCGTTCCATCGTCGCCAAGAGTGAAGGTCGTCTGCCTGAAAAATCGATTCGGGCCATCTATCGCGAAATCATGTCGGCGGCACTGGCGCTCGAAGATGATTTGAAAATCGCCTATCTGGGGCCTGCCGGCACCTGGACACACCAGGCAGCGATCAATAAATTCGGACACAGCGTGGAATATCAGCCACAGCCTTCGTTTGCCGATGTATTCGATCAAGTCGAGCGGAACATCGCGGATTACGGAGTCGTCCCCATCGAAAACTCAACTGAGGGCGCTGTCACTCACACGCTTGATTTGTTTGCTGATTCGGAGCTGAAAATTTACGGTCAGGTCAAACTTTCCATCGAAAACAATCTGATGGCGAAGTGTGAGAGAAATGAGATCGAGAAGATCTACACCCACCCTCAGGTCATTGCTCAATGCCGCGGGTGGCTCCACAAGCACTTTCGCGACACACCGGCTGTGGAAAGCTCCAGCACCGCCGCAGCCGCAAAAATCGCCGCATCGGAACCAAATGCAGCTGTCCTCGGAGGGAAACTCCTCGCCGAGATGTATGATTTAAACCTGCTCGAGCAATCCGTTCAGGACATTGCAGGGAATACGACCCGCTTCCTCGTGATCAGTCACCGGACCTGTCCACCAACCGGAGATGACCGGACATCCATCATGTTCTCCGTAAACGACGAGCCGGGATCGCTGCACCGCGCCCTTGAGCCATTCGAGAAATTTGCGATTAACATGTCGAAAATCGAGAGCCGCCCGTCGAAGCGTCGTGCCTGGGAGTATTTCTTCTTCGTCGACGTCGCCGGTCATTGCGAAGATCCGGAAATCAAAGACGCCCTCGATCAACTGACCCGCAACTGCAGCTTCATTAAAGTGCTGGGAAGTTATCCTGCGTAGCGATCCGTCGATTCCCCGACATTCACACGCGAAAGGTGCGTTGGAAGAGATGTCGTGCAGGTTTGTAACCTGCCTTACTCCCCGTACCTCCGTGAGTCACCGGAATTTGCAAATATCTCCATTGTCCGACACGTTTAGGAGTGAATTACGGCCCTTCAGTCGCCGGGCTTGAACGAAACGGCGCCGGGCTCAGCTCCTTTTATGAAATTTAATCTGCTTCGACTTTCTCTGATCACGATAATGTTCGGTCTTACTCTGCCGGCCGCAGCGATGGATTTCAATTCGTTGCCCAAAGGGGTTCAAAATCAGCTTAAGCGAGGTGAAATCGCCCTTTTGCCGTCCCGCCCCGGTGAATCCGGCGTAGCCGATAAACGGTTCGTCACCATGGCAAAACTGACCACGGAAAACCGGTCTGAAATCTGGGAGGTCGTCATCGACAAAGAGAATACCGATAAGTTTCTCGATAACGTGCTCGAATCCCGGGTCATTGAACAGAACGGGAACGTCATTTTGATGGAGCAGCGCACCAAGGTTGGCGGTCCCAAAGGCTCCTACCAATACACGCTAAAATACCATCTCACCCCGGAGACCAAAGCTGAGTTCAGTTTCGTGAAGGGAGATATCAAAAACGTTCAGGGCGGCTGGTGGATCCTCGATGGCCCCACTCCGGCTCAAAAACTCCTCGTCTATTCTCTTCACATCGATCCGGGTGGTTTTGCCCCTCAGTTCATCGTGCAGAAGGGAATGAAAAAGTCGATTCCCGAGACGATTCTCTCAACCGAAGCGGAAGTGATCCGCCGTCGTAAAGCGGCCCGCTAAGCCAGACAAAGAAAAGGGCCCGCCGCATCGAACGACGAGCCCTTTTTCAAAGGTCAGTTTAGTCTTAGACGCCTCTGAGGATACATCCGAGTGCCAGAACCACCCACGCCGCTATCAGCGAGTAAGTGATGTAGGCGAAGGAAATAACGCCGAATGTCCCGAGCACTGCGAGAAGAAACAGTACGAAGGAGATCAGGAAAAATAATTTACTTGGAGCAGTTAGTCTCATAATATTTGTTGGTAGTAAAGAACCCTTAGATTCATAGGTATCTTTACATCTTAGCTCGGCGATTACCGCTATAAAATCAATAGTTGATTGTAGTGACGCGGTTGATTCGGGGCACAAAAAAAAGAGCAGGATCACCGACCCTGCTCTTCTTCTAAAAATTGGTTCGTGTGGTGGCGAAATTAATCACCACGTCTCACAAAGCGGCATCTTACACCGAGCTTGTTCGCTGCGAGGCGGAGCGCTTCTTTTGCAGAAGACTCAGGCACACCGGCGATTTCGAACAACATCGTTCCGGGGCGGACAACCGCTACCCATGCTTCGACGTTACCCTTACCTTTACCCATCCGGGTTTCAGGTGGACGCTTGGTAACTGGCTTGTGAGGAAATACCCGGATCCAGACTTTACCTTTACGCTTGAGGTAACGGTTAATCGAAATACGACAAGCCTCGATCTGACGGTTTGTGATCCAGCCTCTTCCGAGACACTGGAGTCCAAACTCTCCGAAACTTACCTTGGTCCCGCGCTGGGCGTTTCCGGCACGACTTCCGCGATGAGTTTTGCGGAACTTCACTCTTTTTGGCATCAATGGCATAACTGACGTCCTTTCTTTTCTAGATTAAAACTTTTGGTTTCAGGATTCGATTGGCCTTTAGTTTCTGGGGCCGCCACCGCCGCCACCAGGTCCACGACCGCCGCCACCGCCAGGTCCACGACCACGACCACCGCCGCCGCCAGGACCACGTCCGCGACCACCGCCGCCACCTGGACCACGACCACCACGACGCTGCCCCTGAGGGCCACCTTTTCCTTCGGCGTCTTCTTTCTTATTGAGCCAAACTTTAACTCCAATGATTCCCCATGTCGTTTCCGCTTCTGCGAAACCGTACTGGATTGGAACCCGGAGAGTTTGAAGAGGAACTTTCCCCTGACGATAGTTTTCAGCACGGGCGATATCACCACCCTGCAAACGACCTGCACAACGAATCCGGATACCTTCGGCACCGAAATCCATGGCAGTTTGAATCGTCCGTTTCATGGCACGACGGAAGTTAACGCGTCGTTCCAACTGAGTCGCAACCTGAGCAGCGATCCACTGGGCATCAAGTTCCGGCTGACGGATTTCGTGAATGTCGATCTTCACCTGTGAACCATGACAGTTTTTGCTGATGTCATTGGTCATTTCCTCGATTTCAGCACCGCGCTTACCGATGATGAGACCGGGACGTGAGGTGTGAAGAGTAACTCTGACGCTGTTCCAGGCACGCTCGATGACTACCCGTGATACAGCTCCTTTTTGAAGACGCTTTTCAAGATACCGACGGATCGAAAGATCCTCGTGCAGCTGATCAGCATAGTCTTTTGGCGCGGCATACCACTTTGATTCCCAGTCTTTATTGACTGCGAGGCGAAAACCTACCGGATGAACTTTTTGTCCCATATCTAAATCTGTTTAATTTGCTTATCCCTTCGCCAACTTTTTCGCGGCTGCTACCCAATCGTCTTTTTCAACGCGGCCTTCGATATTCAGAATCGCTTCGAAAGTTGCGATATTCTCATCGCTCCATTTAGCGATTTGATCATAGTAATAGACCCCTTCGGAATTGAGCTTTTCAGCGAGCTTGGCTCCAACACCGGGAAGTTCGGTCAAATCATCGGCATCGCCGGGGGCTTTGTCATACACCTTGCCCTTGTCACCGTCAACTGCGGAAGCTTTAGCCTCGGCTTTAGGAGCCTTGTCTTTTTTCTTCTGCTTCTTTTCGGCGCTGTTCGACTTGCGCTTCTCAGGAGAAACGTCAACGCGCTTCTTCTTGTCATCGTCATCGCCGTATTCGTCGGTCAAAACGACCCGGATATGAGCGGTGCGCTTATGAATTCCGGATGCCGAACCACGAGCACGAGGCTTGAAACGCTTGAACGTTGGGCCTTCGCCTACGGTTGCTTCTTTAACAACGAGGGTATCGATTTCCAACTCGAAGTTATTTTCTGCATCCGCCAAAGCGGCTTTCATGGTTTTTTCGAACAAATCAGCTCCCTTGCGAGGAGTGAATGCCAGAATGTCGAGAGCCGATGAAACCGGCAATCCCTGAATCTCACGAGCCACATCCCGCGCCTTGCGCGCCGATATTCTGGCAAACTTGTATGTCGATACGACGTCCATTTTTCTAGTATTCTGTAATTATAAATCGGTTTCTGTAGCCCAGGGTCGGATCTGATCTCCTACCTTGACGGCACCTGCATCGCCTATTTTGTCCTGCAAAACGGCTCCTGAAATTGTGTCGCGCACATCAACGATAAGCGCGGTATAGAGCGGCTTTTCATCCCGCTCGATTACGATTGGAGTTCCCACCAGAACTCCGCTTTTGCGACCCGCATCGAGAACCACGAGCCAATTTGAGTCCACGCTGACGACTTCCGATTTCTCAAGTCGCTTCACGTATTCCTGACTGGGATCAACCAGTTCATTGAGTGTTTTCCCGGCTTCAGCAATCGACTCCTGAGCTTCACCGCGAATGTTTTCCTTCGCATCGGGCGTTGCCGCCAGATACTTCAGAAACGCTTCGCTGAGCTCATGAACCGCCTTGCGCTGACGCTCATTCTCCTGCCGCATGATATCGAGATCCCGGACGGCCTTGAGAAGTCGCTGCTCCAAGCTGTCTTTCGACGAGCTGAAGAGGTCGACTCCGAATGCCTCCATTTTCTCCTGTATCTCCTGCGCAGCAAAAGTCTGCTCTTCGCTGACCCGAACGGACTCAGCCAAACTCTTCATGAGTTCTTTCCGCTGAGCTTCCGACTGGGCGAGCTTCTGCTGAGTAAATTTCAGCGCAGCCCGCATTTCAGCCACTTCCGGATTCACCTGTCCCTGAACGTTTTCCAAAAAGCACACTCCTGCGATCACCACCCCGAGAAGGGTCGCGCTCAGCTGGAGCATTCTGTTTTGGAAAAATTTCATTTTAATGAGTGTACAGGGTACAGTCCGAAAGATAACAGGGTACCAAGGCCAATAATTTAGCCGTTCTTAATTTTCGGGTTATGGCCCTGGTGACCTCCGAATTTACGGGTAATGGAGAATTCACCAAGCTTGTGTCCCACCATGTTTTCTGTCACGAAGACGGAGATGAATTCGCGTCCGTTGTGAACGAGAAAGGTGTGACCAACAAAGTCGGGAGTAATCATTGACCGGCGTGACCAGGTCTTGATCGGTCTCTTCTTACCGCTGTCATTCATGTCGTCGATCTTGATCAAAAGCTTCTGATCGACGTAAGGTCCTTTTTTTAGAGAACGTGCCATATTACACTTGTGTATTATATATTTAAAAATTAACGACGACGCTTCTTATTCTTGCGACGCTCAACAATGAACTTGTTGCTTGGCTTATACTTCTTCCGGGTGCGCTGGCCCTTGGTGTGTCCCCAGGGAGACTTCAAGTGCTGACGTCCACCACCGGACTTTGACTTACCTTCACCACCACCGTTCGGGTGATCAACCGGGTTCATACACATACCGCGAACGGTTGGACGAATCCCCTGCCAGCGTGTCCGGCCTGCTTTTCCGCTGACCTGCTGGTTGTGCTCGTGGTTACCGACGATACCGACAGTAGCCACACACTTGGTGTTGATCTTACGAATCTCACCTGAAGGCAGCTTAACCAATGCGTAGTCACCTTCGCGGTTGGTCAGCATACAGCTCTGTCCGGCACTACGGGCAATCTGACCACCGCGACCGGGGATCAGCTCCACGTTGTGAATCGAAGTACCGGTAGGGATCTTCGAAAGAGGCAAACAGCAACCGGGTTTGATCGGTGCTTTTTCGCCTGATGAAACTTTGTCTCCATCTCTCAATCCTTTCGGAGCGAGGATGTAGTTTTTCTGTCCGTCAGCATACTCGATCAATGCGATACGAGCGGAGCGGTTTGGATCGTACTCGATTCCGATTACCTTCGCTTCGTCACCAACACGGTTCCGTTTGAAGTCGATGATACGATACTTGCGCTTGTGACCGCCCCCGCGGTGACGACAAGTGATGCGTCCCTGATTATTCCGGCCACCGGATTTCTTCAGGGGACTACAGAGACTCTTTTCCGGTGTGCTCTTCGTAACTTCAGCGAAGTCAGGAAGCTGCTTGTACCGGTTTGCCGGAGTCAGTGGTCTAAATGTTTTTAATGCCATTTCTCTACCAGTTTAAATATTTCTACCCTAGACGAGTTCGATTTCTTCGCCTTCTTTGAGCCTTACGTAGGCTTTTTTCCATTTCTTGGTGCGGCCAAAATCAGCACGACGCTCGCGCTTTTTCTTACCCTGGTAGTTCGCGGTGCGAACTGCCTCCACCTTCTTGCCGAAAAGTTTTTCGACCGCGTTGCGAATCTCAACCTTGTTGGCGTGAGGATTCACTTTGAATACATACTCGTTGTTCGACTCGTTGAGAATCGTTGCTTTCTCGCTGAGCTGAATGGTATCGATGACCTGAAAAATGTCTTTCATATGGTTCTGTCTCTATACTTTCAGGTTAATAATTATCGAACTGTCCGCTGGGCAAGAACCTCCATGGCTTCGTCCAGAATGACAATCTTGTCGTGGTAGAGCAAATGCTCGGTGTTTACTTCGTGAGCTGACATGAGAAGAACCGGCTTAACGTTTCTTCCGGCGCGCTTGGTCATTTCATCGAAATCTTTTCCAACGATAATCACTTTGCGGGCGTCACCAACCAGGTTGCTCACTTCTTTAACGAATGACTGAGTCTTTCCATCGGAGACAGAAAACGCACTGGCACCGAAAACGGCTCCGTCGTTGATTCGCTCAGTCAAAGCTTTTGAAAATGCGAGGCGTCTCACGCTGCGGGGAACCTTCTTCGAATAATCCCGGGGACGAGGTCCGAAAACCACACCACCACCGCGGTGAATAGGAGAAGCGTTACCACCCTGACGGGCGCGGCCTGTTCCCTTCTGACGGAAAGGTTTCTTACCGGTTGCGGAAACTTCACCACGAGTCTTGGAATTAGCGGAACCGGTCCGGCGATTGGCGTGCATAGCCACGACTACGTCGTGCACGGCCTGTCCACCGACCTCAGCGTCTTCGATGAGGTTGATGTTCGCACTTTTGGCGTCTGCGATACTGATATTTTTAGCTGCCATCTTTTTAATAAGTTTGGGTTTTAGCTACCAACCTTGCGGTTTACTCAGCTGCCTCCCCGGCTTCCTCTGCCTTCGCTTTCTTAGTTAAATCCTGTGGAGGACAGTCCTTCTTAACTGCCGGACGAATCACAACGTATCCGCCTTTTGCACCCGGGACTGCTCCGCTCACCAAAATGACGTTGTCATCTTCGCGCTTCTTCACAATCTTGAGGTTCTGAATCGTCTTGCGGTAGTTACCGTGACGACCGGGCATCTCTGTGTTCTTCCAGATACGGCCCGGGTCGGTTCCTGCACCAACACCACCGGGACGACGGTGCATCATGTGACCGTGGGACTGAGGCTGACCGTGGAAGTTGAATCGCTTCATAACCCCCTGGAAACCTTTACCTTTGGAAGTTCCGATCACGTCGATCCACTGACCTTCTTCGAAAAGATCCATTCCGGGATGCTCAGCACCCTTGGGAAGCTGATCGTCGCTGTCGAGACGAAACTCGATCACCTTGCGCTTAGGAGCAGTGTTATACTGCTTGAAGCGTCCGGAGTCAGGAGAGTTTACGCGCTGCTCCTTCTGATCGTCGTAACCAACCTGAACGGCGGTGTAACCATCACTCTCAACACTTTTCTCCTGCAAAAACTCGTTGTTGCTTACGTCGATGACGGTCACAGCGATTGCTTTTCCATCTTCGTCGAAGATGCGGGTCATACCCACTTTTTTACCAATAATTCCGATGCTCATGGCTTTTGTGCCTTTCTACGGGTTCGGGGTTCTAAATTTTAATCGTGATGTCAACACCTGCGGGCAGGTTCAACTTTTTCAACTCATCAACCGTGCGAGCAGTAGGCTCAACGATCTCGAGGAGGCGTTTGTGAGTCCGGATTTCGAACTGCTCAGCTGACTTCTTGTTCACGTGTGGTGAACGGTTCACACTGAATTTCTCGATTCTGGTGGGCAGAGGGATCGGTCCGGATACCCGGGCTCCGGTCCGCTTAGCGGTATCCACGATATCGACCGTCGATTTGTCGAGAAGGCGCGAATCGTAGGCCCTCAAACGAATTCTGATACTTTGATTCATCTCAGTGTGTAGTTCCCGTTGTTAAATTAAGTTTTCTTTAGTAAATTTGTTCACGAAGCCGCTTAAACTCGTTTTCCGGCACTTCTTCAAATCGAAGCGGCTCCATCGAAAAACTCGCTCTCCCTTTGGAGAGACTTCTCATGTCAGTTGAGTAACCGAACATTGTGGCAAGCGGAACTTCCGCCTTCACCACGCTGATTCCGTTGCGGGAATCAATTTCGTTGATCTGCCCGCGCCGACGATTCAAATCACCGATGATCTCACCCTGATATTCTTCAGGCATATCGACATCGACAGTCATGATCGGCTCCAACAGAACGGAATCGGCAGCCTGGTAGGCTTCCCGCATCGCACAGATGGCAGCCATCCGGAAACAATGTTCGTTTGAATCCGAATCGTGAGCGCTTCCCCCAATCAAATCAACTTCGACGTCCACCACTGGATAACCCAGAATCACTCCGTTAAAGAGCGCTTCCTTAATCCCCTGAAGAACAGAATCGATAAAGGCTTTGGGAATCTCATCGTTGGTGATCTTGTTGTTCACCTTGAATCCTTCTCCGCGTGCAATAGGCTGAACCTTAACCACGACGTGAGCGTATTGAGGTTTCCCGCCGGGCTGGCTCTCCAGCTTAAATTCTCCAGTTGCCGCTTTGGTAACGGTTTCGCGATAGGCGATCTGTGGCTTACCGGCATTCGACTGAACACCGAATTCCAATTTCATCCGATCCTGAATGATCTCGAGATGAAGTTCGCCCATTCCGGCGATGATGGTTTGACCGGTCTCCTCGTCTTTGGAAACCGTGAAAGTGGGATCTTCCTCAGACAGCTGCTTCAAGGCATCCGCCATCTTATCGGAATCAGCCGTGGTCTTAGGCTCCACGGCCATCGAGATAACCGGAACCGGGAACGCCGGCGGTTCCAGCATGATATCAAATCCTTCTTCGTGAATCGTATCACCGGTGCGAACCAGCTTCATACCTACCACCGCTGCGATATCTCCCGAATAACAGGTGTCGATATCCTTGTGGTCTGCGGCCTGAATCTGAATGACGCGGCCAATCCGGGTTTTCTTTCCGGTCCGCGAATTGATGATTTGATCACCCTTTGAAATGGTTCCGGAATAGACCCGGATGAAAACTAACTTGCCGACGTATTTGTCTGACCAGAGTTTGAAAACCAGCGCACAGGTTTTACCCGAATCACTGGCAACTGCCTCAATCTCCTCAGTGCTTTCGGCATCTTTATGCCCGGTAGCAGGTTTGACTTCAAGAGGGCTTGGCAGGTAATCCACAACTGCATCAAGCAATCCCTGGACACCCTTATTTTTGAAAGCTGAGCCACCGACAACGGGGATCATCTTGTTGGAAACCGTCGCTCTCCGAATCGCCGCCTTGATATCAGCAGGAGTGATTTCCTCTTCATCGAGAAACTTCAATCCAAGTTCCTCATCCAGATCAACCAGTGCTTCGAGCAACACTTCGCGAGCCTCTTCAGCCAGCGCGAGTTGCTCACCTTCAAGATCGGATAACTCATAAGTGGAACCGCGAAGGTCACTGTCTGAGTATTTAACGGCCTTCAGGTTGATTATATCGATCTGACCACTCAGAGAGTCTTCAGAACCGATCGGAAGCAAAACCGGAATGGCATTGGCTTTCAATTTCTCGCGAACATCTGCGACCACTGCCTTAAAATTGGCACCGGTCCGGTCCATCTTGTTCACGAAAACAATTCGAGGAACGTTGTATTTATTAGCCTGACGCCAAACGGTTTCAGACTGAGGCTGCACACCGGCAACCCCGCAGAAAACCACAACCGCTCCATCGAGAACCCGGAGGGAACGTTCAACTTCAGCAGTGAAGTCAACGTGTCCGGGAGTATCAATAATATTGATCCGCTGAACCTCGTCGGTGAAATTCTTCACCACACCAGCTTCATCGAGCTGCTTCCACTGACAGGTCACTGCCGCGGAAGTGATCGTAATCCCTCTGTCCTGCTCCTGCTGCATCCAGTCAGTCGTCGCTTGACCGTCGTGGACT
Source organism: Verrucomicrobiales bacterium (assembly GCA_029213005.1). Taxonomy (GTDB): domain Bacteria; phylum Verrucomicrobiota; class Verrucomicrobiia; order Verrucomicrobiales; family DEV007; genus Arctic95D-9. The sequence continues at coordinate 379,880 of JARGPI010000002.1, read as the reverse complement.
TCACCGAGCTTGTGAATCATTCCTGTGTAGAACAGGATTCGCTCGGTCAGGGTAGTTTTGCCAGCATCGATATGCGCCGCAATTCCAATATTCCGGGTGCGTTCCAAAGGAACCTCCCGGTTTGGAGAATTGTGGTTATTAGGCGCAGTCATCGAAAAAGAACGCTACAAAACTAGGCAGATAAGAGAGTACAACTGGCGATTACCAGCGGAAGTGAGCAAAGGCACGGTTGGCCTGAGCCATCTTGTGGGTTTCGTCCCGCTTACGGATCACAGCACCCTGATTGGTAGCTGCATCCTTGATCTCGTTGGAAAGAGCAACGTGCATTGGAGTACCACGGCGCTTACGAGCACTTGTGACGATCCAGCGCATTGCCAGAGATTCCTGACGATCAAGCGAGACTTCGAGTGGAACCTGATAGGTTGCACCACCAACTCGACGGCTTTTCACTTCAACCCGTGGCTTGGCGTTTTCGATAGCGCGGTGAAGAACCTCAAGAGGATCAACTGATTCACCACCTTCGTTAGCACGCTCAATCGCCGCATAGACGATACGTTCTGCCAGGGCTTTCTTACCCTGAGACATGACCTTGGATATCAGCTTGGCAACCAGAAGGCTGTCATAGCGAGGATCATGTTTCTCAGGCTTTGAGTAGACTCTTTTTCTACGGGACATAGGATTATTTCAGTAAGTTCTGTAACATTCGTATCGCCGAGAAGCTGTAGGATAGTCGATGGACTACCTTTAGCCTTTCGGTCGTTTTGCACCATACTTGGAGCGGGCCTGTTTCCGACCATCAACACCAAGTGTATCGAGCGCACCACGAACAACGTGGTAACGAACACCCGGCAAGTCCTTCACACGACCGCCTCTTACAAGAACGATGGAGTGCTCCTGGAGGTTATGACCTTCACCGCCGATATAGGCGATCACTTCCTGTCCATTCGTGAGGCGAACCTTGGCAACCTTACGAAGCGCTGAGTTAGGCTTCTTAGGTGTTCTGGTGTAAACCTGCAAACAAACTCCACGACGCTGAGGACATTTGTCCAGAGCAGGTGATTTTGATTTGAAAGGCTTATTGGATCTACCTTTACGAACGAGTTGGTTAATAGTGGGCATAACGTTTCCGTTTGCGTTAAAATTTTTATTATGACATCCTTATTTTGGTCTTCGTGACCAAAGGTTAATTCCGGAATCGCAAAATGAGTGAGCGAATTCAGGCCCACAAAGCCGGTGCCGGAACTTTGAAGGGGCGCGAATATAATGGGTTGGTTTGAGTTCGCAAGTGGGAAAGTCTAAAATTTTATTTTTTCTATCCCGAAGACCGAAAACTCACCGGATAAATTAATTCAGACATTATGGAATTTAACCATCTCCGGTGTAAATCAAACACCCCGTGGAAGGGCTTGGGGCGGTAAGACCTGAGGAGAGTTCGCCATCTCCCGGAATTTGGAGGGTGGATTTAGAGATGAATCCCAAATTTTTCCAACCAGGGTCTCAGCGCGTCTTTTTCGGAGGTTTTCATGGGACGATTGTATCGCCCGCGCGCCTGCACAATTCTCGGATCGGCAAGTGATATTTCGATCGTTAATATTCGTCTGTCTCCGCAACGCAGCGACACAATTGCGATCCGCCCAGCCCGGCACCCTGCATAATAGCTCCCGTCACAATGACGCATTTTCATACCCTCCTCCGTCAGAGCAGCACGATTATTCAACTCGACGATCATCCACTCATTGTCATCGAACTCCCAGTTATTCTCCCAACCTTGGAGGGCCCATTTTTTCTGAAAATCTTTTTCCTCCTCCAGATTCCGCTTTCTGACCAACTCTGCCCCCCGATCCATGTGTTCCTGAGTCGATGCACAAACCCTTCGAGCCGATCGGCCCTGAAAACTGAAGAGTTTGGTATTGCGCCGTTCGCACTCTGTATAGCGATGGTAGCCGTAGAAAAAAATATCTGAAGCCTCTAAAGGAGCTATCTCGTTGTAATGCTCCCCCATCCAGGACACAAAAGAATACCAGAATTGCGACAGATTATCACTGGCTCCGGGTCGGTTATTCCTAATACGATACGTCATCCAGGATGGCACCATATCCAAAATCAAGATCGCAGGCTCCAGCGAAGCGCCACGCCGGAGCAATTCCAAAAACAAATCAAAATCGACCACCGGAACATTTCCGGGTATCAGAGATAGATGATGGACAAAAGACTTGGAAAACGACCACCCAAAGCAGTCTGTCGCTTTCCTGACGCTACATCCCTGGGCCAATAGAATAAACCAGACAAAATATTTGGCCAGAAGAGATGATTCGTTGGGGATTTCCGACCAAATCCGATAGAGCGGCGTTGGTGGGTGATAAATCACAAACAGATGATCAACTAATGATTTCACGACCACCTCCGGCGAGCCGTCTGATGGTGGCTGCCAATTTTCCATCGGACGGATCCAGAAGTCTCCGAAAACTATAATCGGAAACAGCGCTCGCTCCGTCGGATGCTCTTGAGCGAATCGCCGAAAAGCTTCAATTTCCGTGTGTGAAAAATATGTCAACTGATCGAAATTTCTTCGCCCATAAACCTCATACAGATAGTCGAGTTTAAAGTGGTCGTGATCAAATCCTCCCCATAAATAGAAAAGCTGGATAAACTCCTCAATCAAATCCAGAGCATTGACCGGATCGGGCTGGCCAGTGGTGACACACTGAATGCCCCCGTCTTCGGGATCGCCAGCCTGCTGAGCCGAAATGTCAATCGATTCCAATACTTCCGCAGGCAGCCCAACCGAATCGGTTCGAAAACGTTCTACCTGAATCCTCAACCAATCGCAAGGCTCCCCTAGCCAGAATGAATCAGACCAGTCATCAAAACATTCCCGGGGGACTAAATTGGCAAAATCAACTCCGTCAATTTTCGCGGCAATTTGCTCTTCTTCATCGGAAGGTAAATATTTCGAGCGCCGTTTGCGAAAGGAGTCTGATTTTCGCCGCCCCCATCCGCGCCGGGAGGATTTCTGTTTTCCACCAGATTTCATGAGAATCTATGGGGCATGTTAGTACCAACCAAACCATTGTCACTCCACAGGGGAGCAATACAAGAACATGATTACCAAAACTCCGGTTGCCAGATTGACGGGCAGGTCGGATTGAGAGACGAATGAAGCTGTTGGTTTTAACCATCGTCGTGATGATCGCCTTCGCCGCCAATACAGTCTTGAATCGAATGGCGGTATTCGGAGCGGGTTGGAGCCCGGCCAGTGTCGGGACGATCCGACTGGCGAGCGGGGCAGCGGTTCTAATTGCGCTGGTCGTGATTCTAAAAGGCCCTTCTGCACTGAAGATGAAGCGCGGAGCTCTCCTGGCGGGCGTCGCGGCGCTCAGCCTTTATATTTTCGGCTTTTCAATCGCCTCGGGAAGAATCGATGCCGGAGCCGGCGCTCTGGTCCTGTTCGCGATGGTCCAGATAACAATGTTTGGAGGAGCGGTTATCACCCGGGAGAAAATTGGAGCCTTCCGATGGATCGGCACGGGACTCGCGATGACCGGTTTAACCGTTTTACTGCTGCCTGAAGCGGGAACAGCAAGGCTAGATTCAGTCGGCTTCGCATTGATGGCGATGGCAGGTATCGGATGGGGACTCTATTCGTTGAATGGTCGGCGGGCCGGCGATCCGATCGTTGCAACGGCGCTGAACTTTGCGTTTTCAACTCCCTTAGCAGCCCTTTGGTTGCTGGTCGAAGGCGGATGGGGCCGCGGCGAGAGCTGGGGAGTTTGGCCCGCTTTGATATCCGGTGGCATCACTTCAAGCCTCGGTTACGCACTTTGGTATCGGGTGGTTCCCCGGATTCCTGCCTCCGTCGCTGCGCTTTCCCAACTTAGTGTTCCGATGATCGCCGCATTGGGCGGGTTATTACTATTGGCCGAGGTGCCGGATCTGCGCTTTTGGATCGCCTCAGCTTTGATATTGGGAGGCATCGCCTTCGGAGTTTACCCCGCCAAATCCCGCAAGTAACACTCACCCCTTCCAGACGGTCGGGTCGATGCCGTAGTAAATGGATAACTGCTCATACAATTCAGGATGCTCCTCTTTCACTTCCCGCGGCATCTCGAAAAAGGATTCGGTAGCCACCGCAAAAAATTCCGCGGGATTTTCGGCACCGTAGGTATCGAAAAGCGGATCTGACGCGGGGTTTTGAGCGGCTTCAACAAGCGCCTCATATTCGCGGTGAAATATCCGGGCCCAGGCCTGGTAATCACCCCGGTTTGAGAGCGGCGGGGCTCCGTCAGCGGCGTGATCCAATTGATCAAGCTGATGAGCAAATTCATGGAAAACGACATTGATTCCGTCATCTTCGCCCTTTGCGCCGTCGACGACGCTCCTCCAGGCAAGAACTACCGAACCGGAGTTCCAGGACTCACCGAGCCTCACATCGTTATTTTCGGTCTGAATATCGAAAGTACGCCGCCTCCGGTCGCGATAGGCATCCGGGTAGATCAGGATCGACCTTAGTCGCGGGAAAAATCCGTGTTTTTCAATTCCCACCAACAAAAGGCACGCTTGAACGGCGATTAAAACCCGCATTTCCTCGGTAACTTCACGAAGTCCACCGCAGGCTTCGAAGCGTTTTTCGTGAATAAAAACCTGCATGATTCCTGTGAGCCGATGGCGGATATCCTCGGGAAGATCAAAAAAGGTCGGAAAACGCTTTTTGAGAATCTTCTCCCACGCCGGATCAGGCGGCGCAACGAGCAACTTGCGGCGCCGATGCAAATTGAGGAACGTTTTTGCTCCCAGAGCGATGGCTACGACCAGTAACCCGCCAAGAAATAAGTAAACTGCAGTCAAAGTGATTCGCTTTCCGCCTGCTTTTTCAAAGCCAGCTCGATTTGAGTTCTCAATTGATCCATCGCGGGTTGCACCTGCTCGAAGAGACTGCCGATTTTCTCAAAATCGAAGATTCTGATCCCTTCAATCACGGGGCGAATGTAGATATCCGGCGGATCCTGCAGCAATCTCAGGCGGGTCGCTTCATCGACCAGAATATCAAACATTCCGATCGTGGCGGTGAGCAGATTCGGGACTTCCACTGAGTCAGGATCCCGGGTCGGCGAAACGTCGATGGCAATCGTAAAGTCGCAATCCGCCTCGAGGAGGTCGTAGGGAACGTTGTCCACGAGACCGCCGTCGACGAGGATCCGGCCATTGTGCTCCACCGGCACAAAAATGCCGGGAATCGCCATACTGGCCTGGATCGCAGGTAGCAATGGACCTTTCGAAAACACGTGAGGCTCTCCGGAGTGAAAGTCGGTCGCCATGATTTGAAGCGGGATCTGGAGTTCCTCAAAAGTCTCCACCTCGATATCCTTCATCAGCCAGTTGAGCAGTCCCCCGGCGTGAATCATCCCGCTTTTCGACAGGGAAGGACGCGCAAACGAAAGCCACCGCAGCATCTCCCGGCGGCGCCCGCTGAGTCCCCAGACCCGCTCGGCATCGGGGATCACATTTTTTTCGATCCCTTCACGAATCTCTTTTCCCGAGATGCCGGAGGCAAAGAGCGCTCCGATGATTGCCCCCATACTGGTTCCGGAAATCATATGCGGGGTGATGCCGCACGATTCGATCACCTCGAGCGCCATCGCATGGGTCAAACCGCGGACCCCGCCTCCTCCTAATGCTACACCGACTTTCATTGATTGAATTCCAACCATCAAACCATACGGTGAGGGCCGCTTAAAGGTAAGCGCGAAATCCGAGGAGATGAACCCGAAAATCCAATCTGGAAAATTTCGTCGCTGGGCCGCCAGACTGTCCGCCGGTGTATTCGGACTCCTGGTGGTGATACCGCTGGCGACCCTGCGTCCCGTCGATCGCGCAGACTGGTCGACAATAGATCCCGTGGACGACGCGGTTCAGATCGCAAAAACCATTTATAATGATTTGTCTGACCTGAAGTCATCCCCTCTCGAATCGGGCTGGGCAGCGCTTCCGTTAACGACCGGGGCCGGCATGCCGCTGGCGGGTTACGGAGCGCGGCAAGGAGCGCCATCAACCGGTGGAGGTGAGCGCCTCTTTGCAAAAGCCCTGTTCTTGCGAAATGGCACCGCTGAGGTTTCCATCGTGACGGCAGATATCCTTTTGGTTCACGCCGGAGTAGCCGAAGCCGTGCTCGAAAACTGCGCAGACGCGGGAATCGCTCCGGAATCGATTTACTTCACCGCCACTCACACGCACTGCGGTCCCGGAGGCTGGGGACCAAATCTGATCGAAGAATCGGTATGCGGCCCTTTCGAACCCCAACGGGTCGCAACATTGGCTCAGGATTTGAGTCGCACAATCATAGCAGCGAGAGATGCCGCAGCTCCGGCTGAATGGAGTTGGCTCGAAACAAGTGCTCCGGAATATTTGCGAAATCGCACCGTAAAAGGAGGTTCGACCGATCCGGTTTTAGAGGCGCTGGCGGTGAGACTTTCCGACTCGGGACAGATCGGGGTATTTGCCTTTTTTGGTGCTCACGTAACCTGCATGGGATCGGATCAAATGTCTTTCCACGCCGATTACCCCGGCTTTTTTGTGCGGGAAATGGAGAAAGAGGCCGTGGCTTTCGCCGCTTTTGGATCCGCCTCGGTCGGGAGCCAGTCTCCGGTTGGGGATGGCCAGAAAGAAGACCGGGCGCGGAACATTGGCGTCGGACTGGCGGGAAAACTGCTCCCGGAGCTGCAAACCGCTCAATGGAAAGCAGACATCGCTTTAGGATCGGCCCGGAGGACAGTGCCGTTGCCCAAGTTCCAGATTCGGGTCTCCGGGGATATCCGGGTTTCGCAATGGCTCGCCAAAAGACTCCATGCCGATACCGCTCCGATTCATTTTGTGCATCTCGATAACCGGAGGCTGGTGGGTTTGCCGGTCGAGTATTCGGCACTGCTGTCGGCGCCTTTGCGGGAAGAGGCGAAGGACCATGGTATAGAGGTCACTCCGACTGCGTTCAATGGCGACTACATCGGCTATGTGCTTCCGCCTGAGATTTACGACAACGGAGCGTATGAGACCCGAATGAACTTTCTCGGGCCGGGTGGAGGTGCCTATTTTACCAAGCTGATCAAGGTCGGGCTGGGAATGGAGAAGCCGTAGTCGAAAAGTGTAGCCTTAGCGGCGGAGACGCTCTCGCAGAGGAGGACTGTACAGGGTACAATGCGAGACTGTACCCTGTACAAAATGAGTTTTCGAGGTCGGTTTAGCCGAATAAAGCAGCGATCGGTTTCCCTTCGGAAACGACTTTTCCGCTGGCTCGATCCTGCTTGTGACCGGCTACAAGGAAAGGTCGCCCGGATGAGGAGTAGACGACTTTGTTGAGGTCCATCCCGAGAGCGTGAGCGATGGTCGCGTTGAAGTCGCGGGGATCTACCGGATCTTCTTCCACTGCCATTCCGAGTTTGTCGGATTTACCATAGGCCTGGCCACCGGCAATACCGCCACCGGCGAACATTCCGGAGAATACCCGTGGGTGGTGATCGCGACCGCCGTTGGCGTTGATTTTCGGAGTCCGGCCAAATTCGGTTCCGAGAACGATGAGCGTTTTCTCGAAGAGGCCCTCGGCTTTCAAATCATCAATCAAGGCTGCCAGCGCCATATCGAGGCTACCGGCGCGCTCTGGAATATCATTCCACAGGTCGTTGTGCATGTCCCAGCCACCGGCTTGAACTTCGACAAAACGGATCCCGGAACTGACGAGACGCTTCGCAAGCATCGCTCCTTTTCCGACGCGGGTATCACCGTAAGCGGCGACTTTCTGATCGTAGTTTGCTTCGTTGCTCAGTTTGAAAGTTTCAAGATCATCGGAAGACATCAACTTGAGCGTTTCATCGTAGAACTGAGTGTATGCAGTCACTTCATCAGTCTTGAACTCGCTCCGGAAAGTCTCGTCGAAGGTGTTCATCAACTTGTAACGACGATCAAACTGTTTGTCGGAAACGCCTTCGGGCAGGTCCGAGTTCTGGACACCGCGATCGGGATCTCCGATCGGAAGCGGAGACAGCGACGGGCCGAAGAATCCAGCTCCGGGGTGGTTACCACCGCCACCGATCACGACAGAATCCGGAAGTGTTTCATGCTTTTTACCGAGGAGCTTGGCTGCCCAGGGACCCATCGATGGGTGGATAATGGTAGCGCGTGGCTGGTAGCTGGTATGCATCCAGTAGGAACCACCGCGGTGATCTCCGGTCTTTTGAGTCATGGAGCGAACCACAGCGATGTCGCTGAACCGCTTCGCCAGTTGAGGCATGAATTCCGCCAACTCGACACCGGGAACACCGGTCGGAATTCCGGCGGTTTTACCTCCGGTCTCGGTTCCGGGCTTCGGATCGAAGGTATCCATGTGAGTCATCCCCCCGGCCATGTAAAAGAAAATACAGTGTTCCGCCGTTCCCCCGCCTGCGGCAAGAACTTTGGCTGAGGTGCCTGCAACAGGCAGGATGCTGACTCCCAGGGCTGCTTTGGCGGTCCGGGCTACGAACTGTCTCCGACTCAGCTCGTCGAGCTTATTCAGGTCGTTTTTGAGATTTTTCATATCGGTTTTCTAATTAGTTAATTGGTTACAAAGGTAGGATTACTGGACGAAAATAAACTCGCGTGTGTTGACCAGCGCCCAGATCACATCGCCGATCGCTGCTATTTCTTTTTCTTCATCGGAACGCGGCGTTTCACCATCGTTACGCGCTCTCAGACCGGACGCAGCAGCCCGCTTTTCGTGAGGATAAGGATATCGACCCAAAACACTGAGGAAGATTTTATCAATTTTATCGCCCTTCTTACCGTCTCCGTAGGCGATCTCTTTGATCAGGTAGGCATCAGGACTGGTCAGAACTTTGTTCGTGATACTTCCGTTGAGAAGAGCCATCACCTGAGGTGTCGATCCATGTGTGGACTGATTTTCAATCAAAGTTTTGTCTGACTGACCGAACATCCGGAGGAAGTGACCCGGGGGCTGTGGTGCAGGCATTTCCGAAGCGCGGACCATTCTCTCACCTCCGATTCTTCCCGCATCGGCACCCATCATCATGGTGCTTTCACCACCGGTGATATTGCCGATTCTGGAGAAACGCATTTTGAAGTCTTCGATTTGATCGGCAGTCTTCAATTCAGTGACATCCACATTCATCACTTCACGATATTCCACAGCTCCGCGACTGACCATTTCATCAGGATTCGCCGTGGTCAGAGTAACCATCGAGTCCCAGAGTTGCTCAGCGGACATTCTCCGGAGAATCGGTCCGGGGAAGTGATAGGAGCCGTTATCGATTTGAGTCAGAGTCGGGCTCATGTTCTCCGATTTCCGCTGGTAGGTCTGTGTGTTGCAGACCACCCGGAAGAAATCTTTGATGCTGTAGCCCTGATCGACCATCATCTGCTCGAGGAATTTGAGCAATTCATAGTTCTCAGCCTGGCCGTCGAGGTGACCGGGGATGTTATCAACCGGCTCGATCTGTCCGAGACCAAAAGCGAGTTTCCAAAGCCGGTTCACGATATTTACAGTGAAACGCGGGTTACCCGGAGAGGTGAGCCAGTCGGCAAATGCCAACCGGGGATTGGGGTATTTCTCCAGATTTACCGTGTCGCCGAAGTAGGCTGCCGGAGCCACTTGCTGGTTTGGTTCGCCGTTGTCGTATTTATAGTCATGGGGCAACTCGACGACCTGTCTTCCCGTGTCGCTCACTTTGGTTCGCTTCGTGCCGAGGATCAGGTTGAGGCGGTTATCAAAAACCGTGTTGGGGCGGAGTTTCCCGGCATCTAGAAGCACCTTGCTCATTCTCTCCACTTCAGCGCGGTAATTCATACCGTCGCGGGCGCGGGTATCATACTCGCCCAAAAAGGATGCCATCCGGTAGAAATCGATCTGTTTGACCTGCTCGAAGGGGTGGTCATGACACTGAGCACAGGTGATTTCCGTTCCCAGGAAAACAGTGAAAGTGTTCGACACGTTACAGAGCCGCATCCCGTTATCTGTCACCATGTACCCGGTCGCCGGATTGTCCCAAACCGTTCCTTCCGCAGTGAGCATTTCCCTGACAAACTGATCGTAAGGTTTGTCATCTCTGATGCTGCTCTTGATCCACTCGATATAAGCCGTTGCCTTCAACTGGCCGCCGCCGCCCATGACCAGGGAGTCACGAACCCGGAGCAGATCAGAAAAATAGTTGAACATCCGCATCGAAAACGCTTCGGTTTCAAGCAGCTCGTTGATCAAATCAGCCCGTTTGGTTGCGGAACGGCTCTCGAGAAACCGCTCAGCCTCATCATAGGTCGGAATCCGGCCGGCAAGATCGAGGTAGATCCGACGCATGAACTGAGAATCGTTCGTCATGTCGTTCGGGACACACATTTTCATTTCCCGCTCGATTTCCGCTCTCCGCTTGGCTTTCTCAGCATTGGTAAGCTCCGTGTTCTGCGGAATTGCGACGAACTCATCCCGCAAACCGTAGTAGCTCTTCTTCATGTTATTGAGCACCAGTTTGTCGATCTCAGCCGCCAGCGCCATCGGGTCATCCGGCAGTGAACTTTTGACAAACACCCGGTCATCCGCACTCAATTTTGAAATCGGGTAACTCACCGTGGTGCCATTCGGCATTTTCAACTTCACAAGAGCGGTCGCTCCAGCTCCGGAAGTTCCGACGAACTCAGCCTCGAGTTTCTTGCCATCGGACGAAGTCCATTCCCGCATCTCCGCCTGCACAGAGGTCGAGACCAAAAACAGCGCGCTAATCGCAGTCAGCCAATGTTGGTTCAGTGATTTCATAGTTGGTAAATTTTAGATCTGGTAGTTGATAAAAAGTATATCCCCCGGGAAACGTTCCGTTACATTTGCGGAAAAAATTTCGAAAATAAAATCAGCCCAAATCCGAACCGGGGTTTCCAGGGGAAAAATATCGGTAAACCCCACGCAATACGATGAAAAAATTGCAGAACTCACTGCGGAAACCGGTGTTTTTAGGGGCATGACTCATTCGAACCGATGGATCCTTCCGATGGCCTTGACCTTGCTCTCCGGTCTAGTAACTCAACTGGGGCACGCGCAAATCGCTCCCGATCTCGAAGCCCGCAAAGCGAGAATGCTGGAGCGCTTTCCGCAGAGTGACGCCAACAAAGACGGCAAACTGAGTCGGGAAGAGGCGATCGCCTTCCTGAAAAAGCGGCGTGAAGGAATGGAGAAAATGAAATCCACCCGGGAAGCGACCTTGAAACCAACCCACGCCGATGTGCCTTACGGCGACCACGAAAGACAGGCGTTTGATATCTGGCTGGTGGAAGGCGCCACCGAACCCACTCCTCTCGTCCTCTTTATTCACGGCGGCGGCTTTCGCGGTGGCGATAAAGGCACCGCCTCAGCGGCTTTTATCCGGAAATGCCTCGATGCCGGTGTCGCTTTTGCTGCCATGAACTACCGACTTTCCGATGTGGGCCCCTACCCCATCATGATGAATGACAGTGCCCGCGGGCTTCAAACGATCCGTCACCGGGCGAAAGAATGGAATTTGAATTCTGAAAAAGTGGCCTGCTACGGAGGTTCCGCGGGAGCCGGAATATCGCTCTGGCTGGGCTTTCACGAAGACCTCGCCGATCCCGAAAGCGAGGATCCCATTTCCCGTCAATCGACCCGGATCGTTGCCGCCGGAACGATGAACGGACAATCCAGCTACGATCTCAATGATTACCGCGAATGGTTCGGTATCCCCGACCTTCAATCCGGCCCCGCCCTCCCCGCTTTTTACGGAGTGGAAACCGATGCCGATTGGGAAAGGGAGCGCGTTAAAAAGTTGATGAAAGACGCTTCGAGTATCAATCATCTCACCAACGATGACGTGCCTGTCTATATGTTTTACGGACGCCCTAACACCGAGGTCACCGCTGATACCCCCTCTCAAATCTGGGTTCACCACGTCAAACTCGGCCTGAAACTACAGGAGGCCATGAACGCCGTCGGGGTGGAATGTATCGTCCGGGGACCCGATGTCATTCCGGAGAACGATCCCTACGGTTCGATGGAAGATTTTCTAATCCAGAAAGTGAAAGAGTAATTTGTCTATTAGCACCGTTTGAGGAAAAGGGGACAAAACGATGCTCGAGGGTTGTACAAACAGTTTAAAAAACTGTTCTACCTTTTCCGAGCGACGCTCGGAAGGGAGGCTTCAAAAAAGCTGTTATCTTTCGATGTTGAAGAATCCCAATCACGGCAGCTCTGTAGAACAGTTTTTCAAACTGTTTGATCAAGCCCGGAGATCAACCCCGGACCAGTGCCCACAGTCAAAAAAAACAGCTCTACCCTCCCTTTTCATCCCGTTTATTCTTCCGATAGTCACCCGGAGTCGTTCCTGTAAATTTCCGGAAAAGGCTCACTAACCGCGAAGCATCACTGACACCGCAAAGCCCGGCGATTTCATGAAGCGGCTTCCGCGTATCAAGCAACAGCCGCTTGATTTCATTTACCTTCAAACGCTGAATCTCCGCAAGAGGAGATCGATTCAAATGATGCGAAAATTTCCGCTCAAGCAGGCGTCGACTCACCCCGACCTCCCGCAACACATCGTCCACACCAATTCGCTGACCCACATGACTTTGCATATAGCGGAGAGCGCGATTCACCACCTCATCCTCGGTTTGATTCACTTCAGTGGAATGACGGGTAACCACCCCGGTGGGAGGCAACAATAGGGAATTGCGATCAGGCTTCGCTCCGTCGATCATCTGACTCAACCACTTTGCCGCTTCCTGCCCAACGCGACGGGAGGGTACCGCGATACTTGAGAGCTGGGGCCAGGCGAGTTCACAGATCAATTGATCGTTGTCCACCCCAAGTATAGAAATCTCTTCCGGTATACTGATACCGGCACTGCGACAAACCGTAGTCAAATAGAGAGAACATTCATCGTGGGTCGAAAACAATGCACACGGTTTCGGTAGCGCCTTCAACCATTTCTCGACCTCGGCTTCCGCCACTCCGGGACCTATCCGGAACACCTCAGAACGATAACCTAAAGAACCAACCCGATCGCAAAATGCCTTTTCCCGGGTAACTGAAAATCCGGAACCTTCCGCCCCCACAAAGGCAAACGTCTCAAAACCCCGATCATGAAAATACTCAGCCGCAGTGATACCGATCTGCCCGTTATCGAGCCCCACACTGCGAAGGGAAAGACGAGGAGGCGTCTCCGACAAATGGATCGCGTTTCTCATTGTTTTGAGTCGACTCATCACCGAAGAACTGAGCCCGGCCGACTGGAAAAGTACCCCGTCCGGTTTCCAGTTTTCCAGAAAGTCGAGAGTCCCCTTCCCCGGCATTTCGAGACGCATCAGCCAGTTGCTCTGCGAACTCGAAAAATCCCGAATCCCCCGGAGAACATTGCGCTCATACTCCACCCTGCCCTCCAAAATTACCGCCACCCGTTTTAAATGCGATCTCTCCATGTCGTAAATCGCATATAACTTACCCGCAAAACACGGATAGACCTCGCCCGATTTCCGGTTGATTTTCCCTCCTCATGAAAGTCGAAGAAACGGAATTAGAAGGTTACAGAAACGGCGGGAAAGATCTCGCGCCCCTTATTTTAGTGAATCAGGACGGGAACGCATCACTGGCTGACGCCTGCGAATGGATTCGCGAAAACCGCTCTGGACTCGAATGGAAATGCGCCGAATCCGGAGCAATTCTCTTCCGTGGTTTTCCCCTCAAAACCGATGCCGATTTCGACACGTTTATTCGCGCCTTTGACTTCCCCAATTTCAAATATGAAGACTCTCTTTCCAACGCCGTGCGCACCAATCGCACCGAACGGGTTTTCACAGCAAATGAAGCGCCCCCTGAAGTCACCATCTTCCTCCATCATGAAATGGCGCAGACTCCGATTTACCCAAGTAAACTGTTCTTTTTCTGCGAGCAGGCCGCCGAATCCGGAGGAGCAACCCCGCTGTGCCGATCCGATGTGCTTTTCGAAAAACTGGAGAAGGAATGCCCTGAATTTGCGAAAAATTGTGAAGAAAAAGGACTACTCTACTCAAATATTATGCCATCAAGCGACGACCCCAACTCGGGAATGGGACGCAGCTGGCAGAGTACTTTCAGCGTCAAAACCAAGGAGGAAGCCGAGGTTGCTCTCGCAAAACTGAGCTACACCCACGAGTGGCTGGAAGACGGCTGCCTCCGAGCCACCACTCCGGTTCTTCAAGCGGTTCGGAAGCTCGAAAACGGGAGGAAGTCCTTTTTCAATCAACTCATCGCCGCTTTTAAAGGCTGGAAAGACGTGCGGAACGACCCCGCAAAAGCTATCACCTTCGGCGATGGAACGCCGCTGAATCCGGATCACGCCAATCTCGCGGCCGACCTCGCGGAAGAAATCACTTTCGACGTTCCCTGGCAATCGGGTGACGTCGCTCTGGTCGACAACTATGTGACGATGCACGGACGGCGCACCTTTAAAGGAACTCGGAAAGTTCTCGCCTCTCTCGTCGCAGCGACCTGAAAACGAGCGAGCGATGGCAACCGGGAAACAGCGACAATACAATGTCTACCTCGCCTCCGAAGCGGTCAGTTCGATTGACAGCTTCGAGGGTGTTCCCGACTACACCGACCAACCTCGATCAGACGAATCGCAGCTCACCTACCGCTGGCAGAAACAACTACATAAAAGGCTCGATGCAGCAGGAGATCTCGCTCCGGGTTTATTTCTCGCCGGCATCGTCGCGACTCTGGCGACCTTTACTGCCAATTGGCTCGGCACCGACTTACTCGGGTACAGTAAAAGTCCAGTCAGCCCCATATTGGTCACAGTCATCTTTGGGCTCGTGCTGCGGAATACGATCGGCCTCCCCGTTCGCTACCGCGACGGTTTGAACTGGTGTGTGAAACGCGCCCTCCGCGTGGGAGTTGCACTACTCGGGCTGGGCTTGAGTTTGACAGCAGTGGGCACAATCGGACTGACCGCATTACCCATTGTTTTCGGCTGTATTATCACCGCGATATTCGGAGTGATCTGGTTCGGCAAACTGATTGGATTAACCGGAAACCTGAGCACCCTGATTGCCGTGGGGACAAGCATCTGCGGGGTCTCCGCCATTGTCGCCACCGGCCCGGCAATCCGGGCGGACGATGACGAAATCAGCTATGGAGTCACCGTTATTACTCTTTTCGGAATCCTCGCCCTCGCCACCTACCCCTTTCTTTCCCATTCCCTGTTTCAAGGGGACCCCGTGATGGCAGGACTGTTTCTCGGCACCGCGATTCACGATACCTCGCAAGTCGCCGGAGCAGGTCTGATGTACGAAATGACCTACCTTTCCCCCGAAGCGATGAATGTAGCAACTACCACTAAATTACTCCGAAACCTGTGCCTTGGCATCGTGGTCCCGGTGTTATCTATTCTATATCGGAAAAAGAACGGCAATCCGGCGACTCCCACCCGTTTTCGGATCTCAAAATTCATTCCCGGATTTGTGATCGCCTTTGTCGGGTTGGCCGTCATTCGCTCGGTCGGAGATATAGGTGACCGCCCCTTTTTGGTACTCACCCCTGAAATCTGGTCAACCCTGCTTGGCTACAGCAAAGCGCTGAGTTTGGTCTGCCTCACTCTGGCCCTCTCAGCCATCGGACTGGGAACCAGCTTTTCCCAAATCCGGGAACTCGGCCTCCGTCCCCTCGCGGTCGGATTTGCAAGCGCCGCATTGGTCGGGGTGGTCAGTTATTGCCTGATCCGGCTTTTCGCCTCCCCTTAATTTGTTCCCGAAGTAAAGTAGGCATCAGCCAGATCCGCAACCTCGCGAGCACATCCCCAGGCGACAGTATAGCCGCCACCTCCGTGGCCGTAGTTATGAATGATCGCTTGGCCCTCACTGTTGCAATCCACCTCAAGCCGGACTTCGTCGCGTCCCGGTCGCAGCCCTACAGACACGCCTAAGATTTCGGCATCAGCCACTCCTGGAACCAGTTTCGAACAACGTTGCACGATTTCATCGGTATCAGACTGCCGGGGCGCCCGGTCCCAGTCGCCTTCCTGAGAGGTGCCGCCGAGCACCATTTCTCCGGAACGTGGCAAGATGAGAGTGAACTCGTCCTGCTTCCGATACAAACGTGTCGATTCCCGCAACCCCTCAGGTAGTGACGCTCGAACAATTTGCCCCCGGATCGGAAACACTCTGGAATCGTCAACAAACTGACGCGCCCCAACTCCGCTGCAGTTTATCACCATATCATATTCAGGAAAGAGGCTTTCCGGAGCATCGATTTCGCGAGTGGTCAGGGTCCCACCTTTATCCTGGACCACCGATTTCAGGTAGGGCATAAAGATCGGCACATCGATAACGGGCAAAGTCACCAGAAAAGCCTCGTAGCAATCAATGCCGTAGTCTGCACCATCGATCCGTTCCCAATGATCTACGATATCAAGGACGTAAGCACAGTCATCGGGATCGATACAAAACCGGTAGTGTTTTTCGAAATGAACGCCGCTTTCCGGTGTGTTTTTCAGTTCCAAATATTGGTGATAGCTTTCCCTCGACCATTCACTGACCCGTCTTTGAGGGTAGGCTTTATGAGGCCACCAGTAAGCACCAGCCGACATCGAATTGGTTTCCGGAAACGGATCTTTAGAAAAAATATCGACGGAATGGCCCTGCTCGAGAAGCTCAGCAGCACACGTCAATCCGATAACACCCTGTCCCACCACAGCGATACGTTTATTCATTCAATCAATCGACGTTACCCGGAAGCCTGACTTACTTTATTCTCTTGAGATTCGCTGCGGGGCCGCCCCCTTTTAAATTCAGAATTTCGAATCTTGCCCAGATTAATCACCTGAAAAGTTTGTCGGGGCGGGATTATCGAATTGATAAATCTTCAGAGAGCAACCCGGACCATCAGATACCTTCCGGACCCAACCAAATTTACACCGGATTTAAAAGCTCTCGTGGACCGGGAACCAGATATTTCCGTTTTGCTACGCGCGGTTTGGCTATACCTCCGCATATATTATCTTTATCGACCCGATCCTACCTGGGCTCATCATTTCGCGTTCCGGGAAATCGATTGTTTAATCTATTTCGAAGTTGCAGGCGAGCTGGAACCAGCCCTATCTTTTTCCTAATGAAATTAAGTAGCACACCAATAACCCTGTGGGGCCTTTCCATACTGTTTTCTGTTCTCGTTACCAGTTGCGATCAAGATGTAAAGCCATCGACAAGTTCAAATTCAGAAAGCGCATCCGCCAGGACGACTACAAAAATTGAACACATTGACGTCACCGGTGCGGTAAGTCTGCTTGCGTCGACGGATAAACCCCTGGTTATCGATGTTCGCACCCCGGATGAATTTGGCGAAGGGCACATTGAGGGCGCGACCATGGTTGATTTTAAAGCGTCTGACTTCGAAAGCAAACTCAGCGAGCTCGACCGCAATCAAACTTACCTGGTTCACTGCCGGAGCGGCGGTCGAAGCGCGGAATCGCTGCCGGTTTTTGAGAAACTTGGTTTTAAGCATATTATCAACTTAGACGGTGGGATTACCGCCTGGCAGGAAGCTGGTAATCCGGTCGTGAAGTAAAGACTTCCCGACTTCCCCCTGGAAGGTGTACCGGGAAGTTCTTGAGCCTTCGAAAATGGAATTCCCGGTCAATAAATCCGATTCAGACAACGGCGCGACCTCACTATGAATGTCGAGAGTGAACAAAGATCAAAAGGGCAACGTATTCAGACAGGGATTGCGATTCTCGCGGTTCTTTCCATTGTGACACACCTCGTCATTCGTTACGGGATGTCCCTTCCCGGTCATGCGTCGAACATTCCGCTGTGGATCGCCTACACCCTTGGGGGTATCCCGCTGGTTTGGGGTCTGCTCCTGAATCTGGTGCGACGGCAGTTTGGCTCAGACCTTCTCGCCGGAATCTCTATCGTCACGGCGTTATTGCTGGGAGAATATCTCGCGGGAACCCTGGTAATCCTTATGTTGTCAGGAGGCGAAGCGCTCGAGGATTACGCGGTGCAAAGTGCCTCCTCAGTATTAAAAGCGCTTGCGAAGAGAATGCCATCAGTGGCCCACCGGAAGTCAGGAGGTCAGATCACCGACTGTCAGCTCGAAGAGATCGCTGTTGGCGATGAGTTGGTGATTTTCCCCCATGATATCTGTCCAGTCGACGGAACGGTGATCGAGGGGCACGGCTCCATGGATGAATCCTACTTAACCGGTGAACCTTACGAAATGTCCAAGACGCCCGGTTCGGAAGTGATTTCGGGAGCTCTGAACAGCGACTCCGCTTTGACGATCCGCGCCGACCGCTTGCCTGAGGACTCGCGCTACGCCAAGATCATGGAAGTGATGCGGGCATCTGAGGAGGAACGCCCAAGGATGCGACGGCTCGCAGATAAGTTAGGCGCATTTTATACCCCCATCGCAGTCGCGATAGCCCTGGTGGCCTGGTTCATCAGCGGGGATCCGGTTCGATTTCTCGCGGTGCTGGTTGTAGCAACGCCTTGTCCTCTTCTCATCGCGATTCCAGTAGCAATCATCGGGTCGATATCTCTAGCTGCCAAGCGCGCTATCATTATCCGCGATCCGTCCGTGTTGGAAACGATCGATACTTGTCGCTCAGTGATTTTTGATAAAACCGGTACGCTCACCTATGGAAGACCGGAGTTAATTGAGCAGATCATGGCTCAGGATGTCGATTCAGACTACACGTTACAGCTGGTCGGAAGTGCTGAACAATACTCTAAACATCCGCTGTCCGAAGCGATTGTGCGGGCGGCAGAGACAGGAAACCAGAATCGGCTCGAAGTTACCTCCATCAGTGAAAAACCAGGCGAGGGATTAACCGCCCGAATCGATGGACATGAGGTCCGCATCATCAGTCGTAAAAAGCTGGCACTATCAAACCCCAGAGACGTTGCCGAACTCCCACCTTTGGCAGGGGGACTGGAGTGCGTGATCCTGGTTGATGACAGGTATGCAGCCACCTATCAATTTCGCGATGCGCCGCGGACAGAGAGCCGGGAGTTTGTTAAGCATCTTAGTAGTAAACATCATATCGACTATGTGATGCTTCTGTCCGGAGATAGAGAATCAGAAGTCAGTTATCTGGCGGAGAAAGTAGGGATCACTGATGTTCGGGCAAATAAAAGCCCCGAGGAGAAACTGGATATCGTTAGGGAGGAAACCAGCAAGTACGGAACCGTCTATGTGGGGGATGGAATTAACGATGCACCGGCTCTGATGGCTGCCACTGCCGGGATCGCATTCGGGCAACGCAGCGATGTTACCGCCAAAGCTGCCGGAGCAGTCATCATGGACAGCACTCTTCGCAAAGTCGACGAGTTATTTCACATCAGTCGTCGCATGCGGCGTATTGCTTTGCAGAGCGCAGTGGGAGGAATGGTGCTCAGCATCATAGGAATGATCTTTGCGTCACTGGGATATCTCCCCCCTGTGGCCGGCGCAATCCTCCAGGAAGTTATCGATGTACTCGCTGTACTGAATGCCCTGCGTGTGGCAATACCGCCGAAAGTCCTAACGGATTATTAGAGAAAATAATTACCGCTACTTTATAGCTCCCTGCCCAGAACTTCGGCCATCTCCGGATATTTGTCAGAGACCTGATCAAACACAGCCCACAAGCTGCTCGCGGGTTTCCAGACAAAGGGATCATATAGCCTGCCCGATAATTCGATTGCGTCTTTCATCGCTTCAACATCATAAGCCATGTTGGCGTGGTAAAAATAATGGAGTGGCCAACTTGAAGACTCGGGATATCTGCGAACATAGGCGGAAAGGCCTCTCATAAACCGCTGCTTGTCGACTCCCATTACTTCAAAAGCATTGGAACCATAGTCTTTGTAATCGTGCCTGATCTTGCTCCGAACCACACTACCGTAAATGACCTCGCGATCTTCTTCACCTACCCCCTCATACTTCAGGGCGTTATCCAACCAATCGTGCCATTGAGTTGAATTTTCACCATACCAATAAGGCTGTAAGCACTCAGTTACCGTAAAATACAACTGTAGATATAATGGATCGATTTTCTGCCCGGCTTCAAAATATCCGTTTACCTCCTCCAGCGGCAGCCCTTTTCCTATACCTATCGAAATCAACAGTTTGTAGTAATGGGGATCCATCTTTACAAAGTCGGGAGCCTCCCTCAATAAACGGTGAGATTTTTCCAGATTCTCCTGAAACCCCTTCATTCCCTCTTTGGTAACATCTTTTGCCCAACCCGTTCCTCGACTCATCCAACCGCGGTCCAAATAGAGGGCCGCCAATCCAATTGTTTGAGCCGGGGATTCTGGTTTCAACTTCGCCCACTCGAGGAACCCTTTCTCATATTCAGGATGATAACGGGCAGCATCGTTCGCACGGAAATGATAGTTCTCAAACGCATCATAAAACACAGAGCGCAAGGCTCTCCCGGATCGGCAACGTTCGTCAAGCTTTTCGAGAAATGGATCAAGGTTTTCGAATTGCCGACGAACAATTCCATGAAGAATCGGACTCAGGTCTTTGCGCCACTTCTCATCGTCGGATTTTTCCGAAAGCGACCAATCAGGATAGGAACCCGTCTTCAGGGAAGGGGCATTAGATGAAGAAGGAGACTCCCCGCATGAACAAAGCAACAGCGGTATCAAGCAAGCGGATGAAAAACTGAAAAATTTCATAGAATGATTTCGGGGAAGCAGAGCCCCCCCCTTTAGAGTGAATTTACAAACCGAAGTAAGCGAGATTACAAATTCGAAAATGGTTATACAATCCCCAAATGCTCAGCATCTAAGAATAGAATCCCGAAAACCAAAGACCCTCGGGAGTTACTTTTGAATTTTGCAGATAGATTATCGAATGTAGCTTCAGAGTTTTTTTCTTACACACCTGACTCCAATCTTATTTAGCCCTCTTACCGCAAGCGACTTGACTTCAGTGCTCTAGATGACGATTTTCGACGAAATATGAGTTCAGATTCAGGAAAAAGGTTATCCCAAAGGCATGAGCCGGGAACGCTCGACGAATTAAAGGCAGTGGCTGAAGAATCAGGTATCACTCAGGTGGCGTTGATTGCGGCCTGCATAAAAGCTCTTCACAAAACTTGGAGAGATTAAGGTCAGTTAACACTCCCTTTCCGGTTCATTTCAGAAAAAGAGTGGCTTACCTTAAAAGGAAAAAAATAATGCCCGGCAGAAAAAGCCGAAAAGCCAATATAACGTTTCGAATCTATGGGAAACAACCAAAGCCTCGCAGCCACTCCACCTTCGATAAAAAGAAAGATGCACCAGCCCCCACCGCCCCCTTTCTACACTCACTTTGTCCACGCTCTGACATTCCGAAATCGAAACTAGTTACTTCGCCCATAGCTTAAGGAAAGCAGTCCTAACTAAGGTAAAGTGAGAACAGGTGTAAGCGTAATCTTCACTTTACATTCCATTCAGTTTTTCATACTCGTACGATAAGAATTTTACCGAGCAATCTCCAATCTGAAACAAATGAGAGTACTGATCTTACTATTCTCGCTGCTGGCCGCAGCTCCCGATTCCCACGGCCAGTCAGCTTCTATAACCGTCGATCGTGGCGACCTTATCCACACGCGAATGTTGACCGGATTAGACGGTAGTTTCGGAGATATTGTTGGGCAAATTGCCGGAATCGCCAGAGCGCACGATGCCGAGATGTCCGATGTCGCAAAGCTGAATCTATATGTCGCCAACTACGATTCCCCGACCGCGAAATCAATCTCGGCCGGTTTTAACAAAGCCTGGCCGAAACCCGGCAAACAACCGGCTCTCACGATAATCCCCAGCGCCCTCCCCGGCGGCGCAACACTCGCCGCTGACGCGGTAATCGCAGCAAAAGCCGGGGAATCCACCGAAGTCACTCGATTTGAGAGAGAATCAACCGTCCTCCCGATGGCCCGCGACATCATCTACCTCTCAGGCCGGGTGGCAAGCGGCGAACTCGCAGAAGCTACCGCCGCAACCATGACCCAGCTTTTCGAAGACTTGAAACTTCTCGAATCCGATAAGCGTGACGTGGTTCAGGTAAAAGCCTTTATCACACCGATGACCAGTTGGGAAACTGTGGAAGCCGAAATCGATAAAAGCTTCGGTGCCATCGGTTCGCCGCCGACAATTTTTGTCGAATGGAGCTCCGGTTCCCGGGCGACCGAAATCGAACTCATCGCTGCGGCTCCAAAGACGGAAAAGCCGACCGGCCCCATCAGTTACTTTACCCCGCCGAACGACAAATCCTCACCGGTTTTCAGCCGCGTAGCACGAGTCCATGGCGATCAGGTAATCTATATTGGCGGAGTCACAGGATCCGATGGCACAACACCCGAGTCCGAGATTCACTCTCTATTTGCCCAATTGGAAAATAACGCAAAAGTCGCTGGGTCGGATCTGCGGCATTTCGCCAAAGCGACCTACTACGTATCGGAAAGCGAAGCCTCAAAAGCACTTAATGTGTTGCGACCTGAATACTACGATCCCAAACGTCCCCCTTCCGCTTCAAAAGTCGAAGTTCCAACTATAGGAATCAGTGACCGCGGAATCCTGATCGATATGATTGCCGTGCCCGTCTCACCATGAAGAAAACGACTTTGCTAGTATGGTTCATCCTCCCGGTCATGCTCTGCGGAAGAAGCAAGCCACCGAACATTCTCTTCATCGGCATCGATGACCTGCGACCTGAGCTGAATTGCTACGGAGCCACTTATATCCACAGCCCCAATATCGATAACCTCGCCACAGAGGGGGTGACATTCGATCGAGCCTACTGCCAATGGGCGGTGTGCATGCCTTCGCGAGCAAGCCTCTTAAGCGGCTTGCGCCCCGATACCTTCAAAGGAAAAGCGAATCTGTTTCGTAAAATCGTGCCTGATGTAGTAACTCTGCCGCAGCATTTCAAAAATGCCGGTTACTTCACTCAATCAATTGGCAAGATCTATCACGGTTCCTGGAAAAGCGCCTACGTGGGTGATACCTATCAAGATCCAATTTCATGGTCGGTGGAGCGATGGGCCGCCAGTCCGCAATACTATTTTTCGCCGGTCGGAATGCAGGCAGCTCAAGAAGTCTTTGCGACCGACACTAACGATAAGTTTTTGAAAGATATCAAGCGGGACCCCAATGATCCCGATCAATGGAAAAATCACTTTGTGCGCGCCTTCCCGACTGAAGCCCCGGACGTCTCGGACCATGTCCCGGCTGATGGCGCCATTGCTCAGGCAGCCCTGCAACGCCTTCGGGAACTGGCCGCCCGGAAAAACCCACCCCCGTTTTTTCTGGCAGTGGGATTTCAAAAGCCCCATCTGCCTTTTGTGGCTCCGAAGAAATACTGGGACCTCTACGACCCGAAAAAAATCCCCCCTGTCGAATATCCCGATCGACCGGAGGGCGCTCCGGAATTTACCGTGACGCAGGGTGCAACTGAACTAAATCAGTATCTAGAAGAAGAGAAGGTCTTCATCGGAATCCGCCATCTCCGCCACGGTTACGCAGCCTGTGTCAGCTATATCGATGCCTTGGTCGGTCAACTTCTTGAAGAACTCGCCGCTCAGGGGATTCGCGATAACACGATTGTCGTCCTCTGGTCCGATCACGGCTAAAAACTAGGTGATTTCGGCTCGTGGGCAAAGCACACCAATTTCGAACTCGACACCCGTGTTCCTCTCATCATTAGCGCACCTGGCCTGGCAAAAGGGAAACGCAGTCAGGCTGTCGTCGAACTTGTCGATCTTCACCCCACACTCAGCGAACTTGCCGGGATCCCCGTCCACCCCGGCGCCGAGGGCGAGAGCTTCGCCGCCAATGTCAAAGACCCCACCGCAACTGGGCAGGATGCCGCTTTCAGCCAGTACCCAAAACGAGGATTGATGGGCCACACCATCAGAACCGCGCAGCATCGATATACCGAGTGGCGCGATCCAAGAAAAGAAAACCAAGTTATCCACCGTGAATTGTATCTATATGATGAGAGCGGAATCGAACGAATCAATCTGGCGGATCTACCAGAGCATCACGACCTTCAGAAAAGTCTCAGCCAGCGGCTCGCTACTGAGATCAAACCATAACAAATTCGCGACTGTACCCTGTACAAAACTTGACGGTACAGGGTACAGTCGAATGCCGCTAGGCTTTCGGTATCAGTCGCTATACGGCAACGCCGTTACGTAACACAGCCCCGGGTTGACCGAGGCGGAGCAGAGAGTCTACCCGGGGATTTTATCGTGCTACAAACTGATCGCTGAAAGTGATCTGAAAGCTTTCACAACGCCCTCAGCGTAGGGAATCTCCTGGGACGCGAATCCCATGGTAGCCTCCGCTTCACTGCGGCAACCATGGGCTGGGTTGCGTAACGGCGTTGCCGTATTTTGAATTCTTTGCCAATGGAGTTCACGCGATTCTTAGCGGCATTACAGGTACCGTCAAGAGAGACAGTTTGTACCGAAGCTGCAGAGCCAATACGGGGGAATCTGGTTGAACGTTGGTCAAAAGGACAGAACCTAGCGGCTCGATGAACCACTACACGAAAGCGCTTTCCTTCTTTACCGCCGCACTGCACCTAATTGCCGGTGGCGCGAACCTCGTTGCAGCGGAACCCGATGAAGCCCGATGGGTCCTGTCGACAGATATGGCGACCGACGTCGATGACACCGCCGCGATCGGGATGCTGATTGAAGCCGCAAAGCGTGGCCGGGGAACCATCGCAGCCTGCGTTTCCGATGCGCCGACCCGGCACGGTGCCCCCGCGCTGCGGGCCTTTCTCGACGCATGGGGTTACGAAACAGTTCCCGTTGGGGCCTATCAGGGATATGCCGGAAATCCTGCGGAACACGCCTACCCCGCCCGGGTGGCTCATCAGTTCGGCCAGGCTTCACTTACCCGCAGCGATTTTCCCGATTCCGTTAGCGTACTCCGTCGCGCCTACGCCGAAAGTCCCGACCACTCCGTGACCTTTATCGCGATTGGTTTTCTAACGACGCTCGATGAACTACTACAAAGTCCGGCCGATGAGATTTCCCCGATGACGGGCCGACAGCTCTTCGAACAGAAGACACGCATGGTTGTATCGGTTGGTGCCAATTTCACAGGCAACAGGGACGGTTCCCTTCGCTGGAACTGGAAACACGCACCCGAAGTCACCGCACGAGTCATTAACACGATGTCCCGCCCGTTTTATTGGCTCCCCGCTAACGAAATTGATCAGTCCGGTTTCCCAAAGGATCATCCCCGGCGGGGCGCCCCTCCAACTGTGACCGGCCCGGAAGGTTTCGGCTGGGACAGTGAGGAAAATCCGATTCAACTCGCCTTCGAAGTATGTCGTTCAGAAGAACCTGAAGCATTGACCAACGGACTGCGAAGAAAAGCATTCGACCCCGCGGCAGTGCGCTTTGCAACAGATTTTGACCTGGAACTGTTCGATTTTTATCACCGGAATATTCACCTGTCCATAGAGGACGGCTCAATTCAGATCGACCCTGAACGCAGCGGAGTCTTTTCCATTTTGCGAATAAGGCTGCCTTCGCGGAACGGCACGCCCGGGAACTATCTCGATAACATACTCCGCCACCTACCGGCCCCGGAGCAGTGAAAGCAGCGCGCCACGGGGGGAAATACTCATGCAGCCCCTCGATTACGGTTTGAAGAGGATTGACGGTTCGAACAAAACCGAGTGAAGTTCATACTCAACTATCTATAGGTAGCGGTTTCTTTCTATTTCACCGATTGGAATGGCCATTCTCCGGAGTTCCAATTTTACAATTAAGACATAGGTGATCAGCATTCATAATAACGGGACCGCTAAAATCCAGAACCAACTATTAATGATCTTTTCCAAACAATTCCACAACCACATCAGGCAACCGAAGCTTTGGCTGACTCTCATCCTCACAACACTGGTTATTGCCGGTTTATTAACGGAAAAAGTCAATGGATTTGCCTTTGTAACAGCTGGAGGAGATCAAAATGAAGATACCGTTGTTCATCCAGCTGGATATAAAGGAAGAGGTGGAACTTTAGAAATCACCCTGGCCCTTCACTCAGATTTTGCAGAGTTGGAGGACGATATTGAATTTTCAGCGACTCAAGCCGCCTCAATCTGGAATCACCTGACGGCACCAGCTACAACGATAAGTCCATCGGTCGAAATACCGGCAAGTGACGGAACCGATGTCTTCGGTGTCCTTCTCCACGAAATGGGTCATAACCTTGGACTGGCTCATCCTGCACTGGGTCCCCAAAGAGGAATGATCCCAAAACCCGTTGGAAAATATACGGCATCAGCCAAAGGGGAGAACGGCAAATTTGATTTGAACCACGGAGCGGATGGAGTCGGAGGAACTTCCGATGATGAAAGAGGTGATGATATCAATCTCAATTACTTCAAAAAGTCAGACAATAATCCCTTCACCTTTCCTCCCAGTGGAGTCTACGACTCAACTACCTATAGTCGCAAACTTGAAGACCTCCCCGCAGGATCGAAGTTTTCAACAGTGGCTGATCGCACCGTCGCAGTGAGTAGCGCCTTTCAATTAAGTGGTGTCGAGGCATTGATGGTCACAGGCGGCAGCCTCAGATTAGGGCAGGTACGCAGAGGTCTCGCAGTTGATGACATTGCCGGAATCCGGTATGCCATGAGCGGACTCGACGAGATTCAAGGAACTTCAGACGACTACACTTTGGATATTAAATACATCGGAGTTGATGATGATGCCGATATTCTGATTAGATTCGACGGCAACAGCCCCTTTGCCGGCGCAGGAGTGGCGACCAAACTGATCGAAGGGAATCATTTTGTCATGACTCCCGGTAGAATGATCAGGTACAATCCGAATCTACCCGGGAATCGAAAATGGTTTTTTCCCATCTCCGAACCTCATCTCTCGAGATCTGCTGCGATCAACGCCCGGGCCCTGCAACTGAGTTTTAAAACGGAAGTAGGGAAGCGCTATGCGGTAACCTGGCCAGATGATGCTTTGGAAGAGGAAGAGACTGCTGACCAGATAATCGTCCAATACGGCGCAGAAAATCTAAAACCAATCAGTGGTAGTCTCTTTATATTTATTGCTGAATCCGAGGATACCCTAATTAAAATAGCCTTCCCCAGCCGACGCCCGGAACTCGACGAGGTCGCCTGTTTTCATATCACTGGAAAAGAGCTGGAACTATAAGCAACGCTCCTTTACAGCCAGTATTTCAGTAGGGAACGAACGAGATGATATTTTCATATTTATCGCCAACTCCATGAGAAGATACCCTCGGGGGTCATGTCACCTCGGAAGTGAACTTCCCGTCGTGCTTAACGCAAACGGTCCAGCGAGGTAGACCGCCACTCCCAGACCCAACTCCTTGCGCCATTCATTGAGCTTGTCCACCTGAACCCGATAAAGAGCGGTGGCAGGGTGCTGCCCTTCGCCCAGCTTGACGTAAAAATCGGTCATGATCTCGACGGTTTGCTGATCGGCGATAGGCCAGAAGGTCATGACGAGATGGTCGGCTCCGGCCATTAGGAAACCGCGGCGCAGACCGAAAACTCCCTCTCCACTAAGAGCTTCGCCGGTGCCGGTGTCACACGCGCTCAGAACGGTCACCCAGGTGGAATCAAGGTTCAGACCGGCGACTTCGGCAGCGTTGAGGAGACCATCGTCCCGGGAGTCGGGGGCGATCCCTTCTTTCCACTGGGCGATGGTGCCCGAGGCGCCCGCGAGTGCTAGCATGGAACGCTCAAGGGCATTGTCGGCGGTGGCGAAGCTGCCGGAGGCCTGCTCGGCACGGTTCCGGGTGACGGCGGAGACCGCTGGGAGAACGAGACCGTGCGTGGCAAAGTGCAGGTAGGTGGGGCTGTTGTCCCACTGGCCCAGAGCGCTCTCGCGAGCCCCGGCCCCGGAGAGAGACGTGACCGTGGCGTTCAGACGTTCAGCCACAGCGGAGATCGCATCCATCTCCAGCTGAGTGCCCGGAAGAGGCGCCAGGGGAGGAATACCACGGACGTCAAATCGAATGGCGCGTGAGGCGAGGTCAACGCCTTCTGCACTGTTGTCAGCCGGGCTTTCAAAATCTGGATTGGCGACGATGAAAAGGCTGTTTTTACCGGAAGGCTCTGCGGTTTCTTTGAGGAGATCGCGGCTCGTAGAGACGAAGGCAAGTTCCCACTTATTGGCAGCAAAGGTGCCTCCGCTGTCAAGCAGGACGGAGAAGGCAAGGCCGCCCAATTCAGAATCGGGACTGAGGTAGAGCTTTGTTGCGCTACCGAGAGCCTCCTCCGCAGGTGCCAGCAGGTGACTGTAGAGCGCCTTCAACACGGACTCGACTCCCGCATCATCAAACTCCCCCCGGGAGGGGTCCATGTGATTCTTCAAAGTCGCAATCTTTGCGTCGATCTCAGCGGCTTCCCCCAGAGGAATCCAGGTGGGGGTGTTCTGTTGCGCGATCAAGGCGACCCCATAGTGATCTTTGGTAGAGCCCAACTCGTCGAGGTGCTGGTAGCGTATGTATTCGAGAATTATTTCACTTGGAGCTAATGCCGACTGAACCTGCGCAACGGTAACTTCGAGGCCCTCACGGGTTTTCACCTGGAATGACGAGACCTGGGACAGGCGGACCTCCAATCGTTCGATTTCATTCCGGGCCAGAGTGACTGCCTCCCGGTTCGCGGCGACTTGGGCTTTGGCCAGCCGGGTGCGCTCAGCTTTGAGGAGAGAGATCAAACCTTTCATTTCGGTCGATGCTCCCTTTCGCAGTACCTTCCGATCTTCCAAAATAGAATCGAGCACAATTCCTTTGAGAGAAACGATACCCGGAAAAAGGAGGTCGGTGCGATCTGTGGCGATCAATAGTGAAAACGGATCAAGTTGCTCCATCAAAGCGAGACGCTGCCGTTCGCTTGCATACCGGAAGGCTTCCTCAATCATAAGCGTCTGGTCATCCACAAATTCCTGAATTCCGGAAGCCGCCGAAGCGCGGTCGCCCAGAGCAAGATCGGTCCAGAGTTGCTGTTGCCGAAGGTTTACCACCTTCGGGTGCGTTGCCGGGAGGTCTTCGAGCAAGCTAGAAAAGTGATCCAGCCTCTCTGCCAGTATCTTGAATTGGCGCAATTGCCAGAGGCAGGCAATCTCGATTTCGAGTTGCTGCTTCTCCAATTCACGCTTCCTCTTTTCAAATCCTTTCCGTACACCGTCGAGAGCCTTATTGGGACCCTTGGTCCCTCCGCCCAAAAATTTAAGAAAATCCTTCGCCCCTTTTTCAAAAGAACTCGAGACGGCTTTCAGATTATCGAGCGCTGCCTCCGGACGACCGAGAAGCAAGTTTGTTTCTGCAACCGCAAGATGTCGGTTTGCTTCGAACGAACTCCCGAAAGTTCGCACATTCTTCGCAGAAGGGTCAGCCGCCGCCTTCTTCATAAATTGATCGTATTTATCGAGAATGTCAGCGGCTTCATCCCCTTTACCACATTTGGCAAGAGCCAGTGCAAGCTCGGGGTATTTCAGGACGATCAGAAAGCCCGACTGAGAGTCCAGCTTAGCAAGATCCGATGTTCCCCAGCTTCGCTCAACGATCGACTCGAGCCGTTCAATCTCCAATCGTGCCACTTTCAACTGCCGGGAAAAGTCGCCCAGTTCCGCGGCGACATCCGCCACCACTTTATTATTATCCACAAAGTTTTTGGGATCAAATGAGCCGCCCTTCTCGAAGTATTCCTTGTCGAAACCTTTTTCAACGAGGTGCTTCCGAACGCGTTCGTTTCCCTTATGAGCTTCCTGAAAGACCAGTTCAAATTCACGGTCCTCGCGGGCATCTTCCAGATATCTGAGATGGAAGTGGGCTGCAACGGCCTTCCGATTGAAATGTTCCGATTGGATTTCCAGCTCCGCGAACCGATTGGCATGTCGGAGAAATTCATCCTCTCTCGGATCACCTCTTCTTCGCGCTGCAGTGGAGAGTCCGAATAATGCCTGGGCGAGATTGACACTGTCGTATTGGGGCGGATCCCATTCAAACCTGTCCAAGTCGAAGTCGGAGAGATTCTTGTCATAATACTCCAACAGTTGCTCCCGTGACACCTTTGCCCCACCACCCGTTTCCTTTGAAAGCCATTCCCAGTGCTGAAGGACCTCTTCCCGTGATAATTCCCGGGAATCGGCAGACAACGGTAGCAGAATGAACGTAAAGCTAAGCAGAGCCAGTAAATGGTAAAAACAAGACGTCATTAGAGTTTTTTCGGGAATCTCGAAATAGGTGATATAAATGATAGGTAAAAAACAGAGAGCCTGTCGCTGAAGGAGGATCATCGAAGAAGCTCTGAACTTCGTCCCGAAAACCCCAGATGATTGATCGAGTTGAAACTTCAGTCAATCATAATCCGTTTAACTGGAAGCCCCATATATGGGTGTCGTAACCAGGGGGAGTTTTCGGATGGTCGCTACCGGGACATAGCGCCACCGTTTTCTTTTCTATAGTAAAATATTCAAGCTCGTATTGATGGGCTCCGATCAAACGGGCGGGGACGCCCGTTCTACTATATTCAGAAATCAGTATTTCGGGAAAATGCCTGCGTCAGGGAAGCGCTCTTTGACACTTTCGGCACCGTCGCTCATGTATTCCTCCCTCGGCAAATGGACGTCGGGCCAGGCGGCGGGGCGAACGCGGATAGTACGGGTGGGGCGGAGACCTTCGGTGATGAGGTCGATCTCAAAGCTGATCTGGATACCACTACTTCCCAGCGGGACTTCCCCACCCGTCTTTACGACTTCGATAAGTTTACCTCTAGCTGCCATTTGCGTAGGACCGGCGGAACCTCCTTCGGTATGTTTTAAGTTACTGGCGACTCCATTGACAAACACATAGCTGCCTTTTGTATACTCAGCGAAGAGAGAGGGATCCGTGCCGCCGAACAGGGTCGCGGTTAAGGTCGCTCGACCAAACTGCCCATACTCGACCGCATCGATCCATGCCGGCATCCAACGACCGCGGATAAAGGATTTGTGAACATCGGTCTGGACCTGGACGGCGCGCTCCATCGCAATATCATCCAGCCAAATGTCGGATATATGAAAACGGGTAAAAACTCCTCCCGGCGTTGGTTTCCAGGTGATCCCAAGCCGAACCGCTTGATCGCCGAGCGATTTCTTTCCCTCAGCAGGCCAGGTCCCCTCGCCGATTAAGTCGGACAAAGTAAGGAGCTCGCGACCGCGCCAGATCCGGGTTGCCGCGTTGAAAGTGAAAGTTTCGTCATCGGACCCTTCGGCGCTACCTTCTTTCGGTGCGCGGGCCGCGACGATGGTCCCATCGTGTTTCTTGACTTCCAGTTCCTTTAGCTTCCAGACCAGATCCTCACGCTGACAGTGGCTGGGCTCATCTTCGAGAAGGAGAACGTGATTCTCAGCCGGGGCGGTGCCGGCGACACCGAAGCCGGATTTTCTTTCCTTGTTGTCAACGGGCAAGACCGGCACAGCTGAGATTGACGGGTCCGGCGGGAGAAAGGCGCGGACGTACATCACGGTGCCGAGCGGGATGTCTCGCAGATCCGCCGGGGCTCCGCGATAGCGGACAATGGAATAGGGCAAAAGGGCGAACGGTTGCGGTTCATTCCGCCGGAATACTCCTCCCCCCGAAACCCGGATACTACCGCGGCGGTTGGCGTGATCCACAAAGACCAGTTCGCCCCGATAGGAATGCGCCTTTTCCAGAGGAGGAAATTCCCCGGCCACCGGTCGGAAAATTTCCGCTTCTGATATTTGCTTGCCGGAGCCGGACTCTGCTGCGTCGGAGAATGCGTGAAGCGCTAACAAACCAAGTAGCACTAACTTCGAACGATAAATAAAAGAGAAAGGGAAAGTCATCAGTATTTCGGAAAGAAGTCCGGACTGGGGAAACGCTCGTCAACATCGGGGGAGCCGTGACTAAGGTACTCCTCACGAGGAACCTGCACCTCGGGCCAGTCTCCGGGGCGGACGCGAACGGTTCGGCCCGGGCGGATGCCCTCGATAATGAGATCGGTCTCGAAGCGGATCTGGATACCGCTACTCCCGAGGGGAGGATCGTCGGTCACTTTGTTAACCTCAAGGATAGTCCCGCGCGAGGACATGTGACCTGGCCCGTAGTTCCCGTGGGCGTGCTTCAGGGTGTTCTCGACCCCGTTCATAAAGGCGGGGCTTCCCTTTTTGAAGTCTGCGTAAAGGGAGGGATCCATACCTCCGAATAAAGTCGCGGTCACTGTGGCGCGGCCGAACTTACCATACTCGACGCCGTCAACTGATGCGGCCATCCAACGGCTACGAATAAAAGCCTTGTGCGTTTCATTCTGATTGTGAGCCGCGCGATCTATCGATGCATCGTCGAGCCAGATGTCAGAAATATGGAAACGAGTAAAAATGCCACTCCGCGTGGGTCTCCAGGTGATACCCAGCAACACCGACTGATTCTCGAGAGATTTCTTTCCATCCTTCGGCCAGACACCCTCGGTAACAAGATCCTCGATATAGAGAAATTCACGACCGCGCCAGACACGAGTGGCGGCATCGAAAGTCAGCTTTTCATCCTCTATTTCGCCCACTTTGCCTTCCTTCGGGACACGGGCAGCGGTGATGGTTCCAGCGAGATTCTTTAGCTCGACTTCTTTGAGCTTCCAAACCAGCCCTTCGCGTCGGCAGTAGCTGGGTTCGTCCTCGAGAAGGAGGACGTGATTCTCGGCGGGCAAGATACCGGCCCCGCGGTTGTGGTTCGCGTCCTTTTCCTTATTATCCACCGGCAACACAGGCACAACTGAGGTCGTCGGATCCGGCGGGAGAAAGGCGCGCACGTGCATCACAGTCCCGAGAGGGACATCCCGCAAGTCAGCCGGAGCAGCGTGGTAGCGCACGATTCCATAGGGCAGCATCGCAAAGGGATGCGGGTCGTTCCGGAAAAACATACCGTTTCCCTGCACTCGAATGCTGCCACGCCGGTTAGCGTGATCCACCAAGATGAGCTCACCCCGGTAGGAATGCGCCTTTTCTATAGGAGGGAATTTCCCGACTTCGGGTCGAAAAACCTCCGGCTTCGGGTCTGCGGCAAGTCCGGTCGAACAAACAAAGAACACACCGAAACACACCAACAAGCAACTACCTACCACACACCAAGAACCACGATCTAAAGTCAGGCGTTTCATATCACGATTGACTTGTTGCTGTCGCCAAACTGATCCGTCTCCACGCCCATGCGCTGGGCCATGAGAAGGAGTAGATTACTCATGTGCGCATCCGAATTTACCGGACGGCTGCACAGTTGGTAATGCGAAGTAGAGATCGTTCCATCTTCACCTACCGCGTAACCATCAAAATTGGTTCCCTCGCGATTGAAATCAAGGTGGCTGCCATGCTTTAATCCAAGATCCGATCCGCCCCCGAGGACGAGAGGCAGGTTCGCATTCCCGTGACTGTGTCCATAACACATACCGCTGCCGAAAAGAGCCATCGTGGTGCCCAGAAGCGACTTACCGTTCAGATCTTTAGTTTCCGCCAGACGAGTCAGAAAGTAACTATACTGTTCGATAGCAAAGGTGTCGTAATTCGTGAGCTTTTCCATGTAGCCCGCATCACCACCGTGGTGACTGAGTTGGTGACGGGATTCGGTGATGCCGATTTCAGGAATGGAAAAAGCATCGCCCTCGCCCCCGAGACTGAATGTCGCAACACGGGTAACGTCCGTTTGGAAAGCCAGAACCATCAGGTCGTAGACCGTCCGGAAATATTCACCCGCCTGGGTTTTCGGAATGTCCCGGTCGGTGCGGGAGCGATCGGCTGGAGAGATCGTCGGTAACGGTGTGTCGAGCCAGGCATCAGCCCTGCGGGTGCGGATCTCCGCTTCGCGAACGGAGGTCAAATATTGGTCGAGTCGGCCTTTATCGGCATTCCCCATGCTTTTCTCCAACTGACGCACCTCAGCGAGGTTGTCATCCAGGACACTGGCCTTGCGGCGAAGCGCCTTCCGTTGCGCTTCCTTGCCGCCTTTGGGCTCCTCGAAAAGAGACCCGAAAATCTCGCTGCAGCGGCGCAACGCAGGTAGTTGCACCCCGTCCGCAGTCCAGGCGAGCGAGCCCTGGGTCAACGCGATCTCCATCGATGGGTAGCGGGTGTGCTGGGCGGTGACTTGCGCCATCTTCTGGTCCACTGAAATGGTATTGCGATCCGAAGGCCCCAGCTTACCACCCGTGAGCCATACCGAAATACAGTTATGATGGTGCCCGAGAGCGCCGGGGTGATGCAGACCGCTGATCGGCGTGATGACATCACGGTGCTTTTCCAAAGGCTTCAAGGACCGGGAAAACTGGTAGTCCTTACCGGGTGTCGTGATCTGATAATTCAGCGAATGGACACCGTTTGCGAGGTAGATAAAGGCGCTGCGTCGCGGAGACTCCGTAGTTTTCTCCGAAGCGCGGAGCGGCACCATACATTCCAGAAAAGGAAGCGAAATGCAGGAGCCCATCGCGCGAAGGGCATGACGGCGGTCAATCAGCCAGGATTGGGATAAATAATTCATAGTTCTGGTTTCCTTGTTCTTGGTTAAGTGACTAGCGTTTCCGGATGAGATCGGATAGCGCGACAGCGCGAACGATGTCGCGGACGCCTCCCGGGGTTTTCTTCAAATTTTCTACAATCAACTGGATGTCCTCCTCGTCATCCACCGTCAAGACGCGGCGGAGAGCGTAAGTGCAGAGTTGTTCGACAAAAGCATGCCTGAACGTCCCGATATCTTTTAACAGCAGTTGCTTAAATTCGTCGGCATTCTTAAAAGCGCGGCCATCCGGCATCACTCCGGAAGGATCAGCCAGAGGATTTTGCCCTTTACCCGTCGGGACGATCTCCCGGTCGCGCCACTGGCCGATGGCATCGAAGTTGTCCCAGGCGAGCCCGAGGGGATCGATTCTGGCATGGCAGGAGGCACAGTTTGCGTCCTGCGCGTGCGCTTCCAGTCGCTGGCGAACCGTAATCTTATCGCCCTCAGGTGGAACCGGTTCGATAGGATCGACGTTTGCCGGAGGCGGTGGCGGCGTCTTGTTGAAGATTGCTTCGCTGAGCCAGACTCCCCGGTGCACCGGGCGATGGCGCGTCCCGTCCGAAGTCAGACCCAGCACCGCGCCCATCGTAAGCAGGCCGCCCCGCTTGTCTTCCGGCTTTAGCGAAACTCGCTGAAACTTATCGGACTTGGGCTCGGGCAAGCCATAAAAATCGCAGAGGCGGGCGTTTGCCATAGTCCAGTCGGAATTGATGAAAGTCTTGAGGGGCAGGTTCTTGACGAACATTTCGCGGAAAAATTCCACAGGCTCTGAGCGCATGCTGGTCTCGAGCCAAGCGTCGTAGGTGGGATAGAGTTTCTTGTCCGGGGGGAACATGCCCACGCGGTGGAGCTGAAGCCACTGCCTTGAAAAGTCTTCGATAAAGCGGTCAGTTTTTTTATCCGCGAGCAGGCGGTCGACTTCTTTCGCGAAACCGTCGCCATTTAATTTGTCGGCCATCGCCAGAGCCGAGAGTTTATCATCAGGCATCGAGCTCCAGAGAAAATAGGAAAGTCGCGCCGCGAGCTCCGGGTTGGTGAGGTTTTCCCGGACCACCGGATCACCCTCGACAAGATAGATGAAGTTTCGGGACGTCAGCACCCCCTGCAATGCCGCGCGGTAGGCACCGACCGTCTTTTCGCCGGTCTCGCGCTCTTCCTGATAGGTCTGCAGGTAGCGTTCCAACTCCTCCGGTTTTACAGGGCGCCGCCAGGCTCGCTCGGCGAAGCGTTGGAGATGTTCCGCCACGACCTCGGGAGTCGCGTCGTCCGGAGGTAGCACTCCGTCGCGCCGGGACATCTCATTTTCCGAAACCAGTGGTCCTTCCCATTCGATCCAATCGAGCAGCACCGTCGAGAAAATACCGTTGCCCTCACCGTCGAACATTTGCGGTGCATTCGGATTCAGCAACAAGGTCTCGCTGCTGTGAGTAAAGATGTAACTGCCCCGGCTGGAGAGCGCGTTGCGAAAGGCTGCCCCGGACCTGCGGTCAACCACATCGGTGGCGACCACGCAGAAATGCAGTGTCGTCGGCATTTCGAGAAACACCTCGAACTCGTAGACCTGAGGACTGTCCTCCGGTGATGTGATGTCGAATTCGATCATGCCATCGACCGTCTCTTCGCTCGTTCGTGTCCCAATGCTGAGGTGCGCCGGTTGCCCTCCGGGAGGACGCACACCGCTGGCCTGGATCCGGAGTTTGTAGAGTCCGCTGTGCTCCGGTCCTGTTTTCCCAAACCAATTGGACGCCAGTGCGGTCTGAACCGTGCCGGGAAACATCAGGTAACGCAGCGGGCGCTTGATACCGAAACGGTCCAGCGCTTTCTGCTGCACCGTCCCACCTCCGTAACGAAGCTCCGCCGCAGTCTTACGGATTTTGCGACTTTCGCCGGAAGCGGTAATCGGAAAAGCGCGGTCGAGCACGATGTCCGCTGCGCGATAGTAGCGGTCCACATGAGATGGCGAGAGAGACAGTTCCGAGCCGATTCGCTCGAATCCGTGCCACAACGTATCTTCGTTCAACTCGCCGGGTTTGGTTGGGTCGTAACGAACCCCAAGCAGATCGTAGACCGTGTTCTGATATTCCTTCCGACTCAGGCGATAATGCGAAACTGGAGGGCGCGCCGCCATGCGTGCTGCTTTTCCTTCCTTGATCTTTCCGTCGAGCGTTGCGACGAAAGCGGCTATCTCGTCCTGTTTCGGTTGCGGCTCGTCCTCCGGCGGCATGTCCCCGGCGTTGATTTGCTCGATGACCTCGGCCCAGAGATGAGAGTCGGCTCCGAGCCGGAAATCGCGGGACAATTCATCGATCCGCAGGTGCCCTTTTTCTTTGTCAGGACCATGACAACTCACACAGTGTTTTGTCAGGAAAGCCTCGAATGGTTCCGCCCCGCAGGCGAATCCACCCAGAGCCAGAATGGCCGGAAAAATCGAGGATACAGCGAGAGGATATCGAAATCGTGAAAAGAAAGGCATGACGGCGCGAATGAGAAGCCCCGAGCGGGCGCGCCTACTGTTCTATCTCGGGAGGGGCATTACCAAGCATTCTTCATACGCCTTTGCGCGTCTGGCACTTCGGGGGCGGCGTTTGGATTATGTTAGGGCTTTGTTGAACGGGCGGGGACGCCCGTTCTACTTATTCTGTATGCCCCTAAAGCTCGCTGCGGGGACGGATTCGCTGGGTGATGGTTTGGAGGACTCGTTTGCTGCCGGAGTCGTCGCCTTTTTTTAAGATCATATCGACCCGCTTTTCGAGAAAGTCGCGCTCGTCGCGGGTGGGCTCTTTTCCGGTCATGACGATGACGGGGATGTTGGCGAGGGGGCCGTCTTCTTTGATGATTTTCAGGAACTCGAAGCCATCCATTTCCGGCATCATCAAATCGAGGACGATCGCTGCGGGACGGGTCTTTTTGAGAACTTCGAGCGCTTCCAATCCGTTGGAGGCAAAAACGCTGGTCCAGCCGGAATCTTTGAGGAGGCGACCCAACACTTCGCGCGAATCGACGTCGTCATCCACGATGAGGAGGTTCCGCTGCGGGGCCGTTCGGGTGACGCGGGAAACCACGCGACTGAGCCGATCGATATCGACCGGCTTCACCAGATAATCCTCCACGTCGAGGGCAAATCCATTGTCCGCCTCGGCCATGATCGACACCATGATCACCGGTATACTCTCGGTTTCTGCGGAGGCTTTCAGTTCTTTTAAAACGGCCCAGCCATCTCTCTCCCCGGGCATCACGACATCGAGCGTGATGACATCCGGTTTTTCACGGAGCGCGATTTCGAGACCTTCATCCCCGTTTTCAGCGGTCAAAACGGTGTACCCGTCACCCTCGAGAAGCCGTTTTAACAGTTCGCGAACGGAGGGATCGTCGTCGATTACGAGCACCCGGGCGCCTTCGCCACCGGGGGATGCCTCGGCATGTTGGAGGATCTTTTTCGCCGCGATTTTCGCGGATGAGGCGAGCTCTGCTTCGGGTGCTTTGGGCTCCGGCATTGCCCCGTAGTGCTCCGAGGTTGCGATCCGGGGCATCAAAACGGAAAAGCTGGTTCCATTGCCCAACTCACTGATAAATCCAATCCGTCCGCCCATTCTTTCGGTCAACTCTTTGCAGATCGAAAGACCGAGCCCGGTGCCGCCGGCATTATCTTTTTTATTCGAAACGAAGGGGACAAACGCTTTTGACTGCTCTTCGGGACTCATCCCGCGACCGGTATCGACAACCGCGAATTCGATCCATTCCTCGTCGCGGACGGATCGTGGATCGACGATAATGGTTACCTTGCCGGTTTTGGTAAATTTGCAGGCGTTCCCGACTAAATTTCCGAGAACCTGACGAAGCCTTCTTTCATCGGCGGTGAGGGTTCCGATGTCATCGGGGCATTCGAGCACCAGCTCGAGCCCTTTCTCTTCGGCGTTTGGCGTGAAATTCAGGTGAAGATCCTTCACAAATGCGAGGATATCGATCTCGTCGCGGCTCATGGTTTCGGCACCCATGATGATTTTCTGGTATTCGAGAATGTCGTTCACCAGATTGAGTTCGCGGGTCGCGTGCTGATGAATTTTCTGAACGTCGCTTTTTTGAAGGTCGTCCAGCTCGGTCAGTTTCAAGGCCTCGACTTGCAGGAAGATCGCGTTCAGAGGCTGACGCAGGTCGTGACTGACTTTGGCGACAAAAGCGTCCTTTTCGTGACTCAAACTGCGGAGCTTCACGTTGGCCTGTTCGAGATCGTAATTGACCTTTCGCAAGTCGGAAGTCCGGTCGGAAACCCGCTGCTCCAGTTTTTCCTGAGACTCGATGAGCTCTTCGAAAAGTCGCTTTGAGGCGCGGGCGATATCGCCCACTTCGTCGCGGCGTTTGATCGCGAGTTTTGAGATGAGAGATTTGATTTGCGCGTAGAGATTGTCATCACCGCTGGTGAGAATCATCTGCGCGGTATAGGTCATGGACTGAAGCGGGCGAATAAAGAGCATCGCGATGAGAAAGGCGAGAATTCCGGCTCCCCCCGCGATAACGATCGCATAGCGACGCAGCGCTTTCATTTCGTGGTTGATGGAGGAAGCCAGCTCATCCTCCATCACGGCGTA
Organism: Verrucomicrobiales bacterium; assembly: GCA_029213005.1. Taxonomy (GTDB): domain Bacteria; phylum Verrucomicrobiota; class Verrucomicrobiia; order Verrucomicrobiales; family DEV007; genus Arctic95D-9. The sequence goes on along the minus strand of JARGPI010000002.1, from coordinate 340,749 downwards.
GTGAATCAGATAGCGATCGAGATTCTCCCCCGCTCCGATCAAAAATTGCACGGACCAGGCGTGGATTTCGTCACACTCGACCACTTCTCTCCAATCGATTTTGTCGTATTCCTGCGGGAAATTCCGCCTTAGAACCTCCATCGATTTCTCTTTTAACAACTCGATGTTTTCTCTGGAATCAGCGAGCAAGCGGATTTCCTTGGTTCCTCCGGTCAAGCCCCCGACGCGGCCGAGGTGCTCGGTCGCATTGTTCAGGTCATCGGCATAGGCTTCCTCCGAGTCGAATTTGAGCGCCAGCCTGAGATCTTTTCCCGGTACGCCTTCAAGAAAGTAGTAGGGCTTATCGAGTTTCACGCCCTCTTTTTTCACGAGTCGCTCCACTCGGGGCTGGCTTTCATCGATCAAAGAATTCCATTGTTTGTCCAGCCTGGCAATCAGCACCGGGTCCTCGCTCATTTTGCGAAACACCTCTTCATTACCGGTCCCCTCGGCGATCAATTCATCGGGGCGCTGGAGCTGTTCGCCCCTTTCGTTTTCCAGGGAAAACAGATGTCGCGAACTGGGGGCGGTTTCCAAATTGGTCCCGATCCGGATATAGTTTTGCGGCCCGTCAAACGCCATCGGAAAGCGGTTCAATGGAGCGATCCCCCAAATCATCGGGATGCTCCGGGTTCGCGAAGGTTGTTCACCCTCAGGCGGAAAGACGGCTTTGACCCGCTGGATGGGCGAAAGGTAAAGTTGAGATCCGGCGAGGACATTGGCAGGCGGGAGCCAGGCATCGTCGTGCTCCAGCTTGACCGGGGTGTGGACTTCGAAAAATGAAAATTCATCGGCATCGACCCTCACGATATCGATATGGAGATAATCCTCCCAATAGCGACGGCAATATTTCCGGGCGGTATCGGTTAGGCCCAGCGCACTGATTCCGGCATTGACCGCGTCGTGAAATTCCGGGCTGTAGGCGAGGTTGCCGAGGTCCTCCGCCATCCCTTCAACTTTGTCGGAAAGCGTCCACCCCCGCAGGGAAGCCTCATCCCCGAGGTCCACGATTTCGTGTTCCCTCAAAACCTCCTGCGATTTTTTAGCCACGCCCCTCGCCACGAGAATCGCAGAGGCAGCCGTGGCAAGAAACACGAGCAGCGAGATTTTTTCCCTTATTCCTAGAGTCATTGGTGGTAGGATGCTTTTCAGGGACATCCTATGCATTGTACCCTGTTAAGTCCAGCACTGTACCCTGTACAACTTTGGACTGTACAGGGTACAAAATGGGGTGATTGCGGGGATCCCGCCCGGTGGACGACTCTCACGCTCGCTAACCAATCCGCAGGCTCACAAAAACTCCACGACATCGCACCCGTTGAAGCGGGCAAAGTCCGCCAGAGCAATTTCGAGATCGTTCCTGAATTCGTCGACCTTCTTCAGCGACGGTTCGTGATGCAAACTGAGGATCTTGAGAATACCGGATTTGCGATCCGCCTTCCCATCCAATCGGGCGACCAGTTGGCTGTCCCATAATATAGGAAGACAGAAGTATCCATATTTGCGTTTTGCAGCAGGCACATAACATTCGATCTGGTAGTCGAAGTTGAAGAGGTCCCGCATCCGATGGCGCTGGATTAACAAATTATCGAAGGGAGACAGAATCTTCAGCTTTCGCCGGGAAAGCGGTTTACCCAGTAAAGCAAGCGATTCCGGCAAAGTGTAGTAGCTCGCTTCACCAACCCGGACCGTAGTCAGCTCACCATCGCCGACCATTTGTTGCAATGCTCGAACAATCGCAGGCTTTACACCTTTGAGTAGATAGCTGAAATCACCGGTTTGAGCCAGGCCGTTACAGGTCAGGTATTGCCGGATCATAAAACGGGCATGCTCGTCCTCCGAGGGAAAGGTATCCTGAACATTCCCGGGTAGTACCCGCTCTGTCAGATCGTAAACTTTGTGAAAATTCTGTCGGCGGCAAATCATCAGGTCGCCCTGCATATATAGCGTTTCGAGAGCTTTTTTAGCTGGCTTGACTTCCCACTCTCCGACCCTCTTTCCTGAGTGCTCAAAGTCTTTTGCCATCAGGGGGCCTTCCGATTTGATCCGATCATACACGTAGCGAATGACTTTGGGATCCCGTTGGAACCAGTGATCCTGCGCCCCGGATTTGATCGCCCGTTTCCGGGGCAGACTGAAACGGTAATCGCGCATCGGTAAATAGGCGGCGGCATGAGACCAATACTCAAAAGCGGTTTTATCGGCGATCAGTTCATCGATATGCCCGTTCTGATACCGCGAATTCCGGTTCCACAAGGTATGATGATGAGCCCGCTCCACTACCGAAATCGTATCAATCTGAATATAGCCGAGGTGTTCGAGAGCATTCAAGGTGGCAACGGAAGACGGCCCCCTCCCCGCTGATCCGGGTAGCCGTTGACTGTGTAACACCAGCTTGCGAGCCTGGGGAATAGAGATTTTTTCGGGACTTTGAGTGAGCGCCATCGGCCCACCCTAGCGCGACTGTTCCCGACCCGCCAGTCCGATGACTTTTGAGCCGGGCCATCCCTGAATCCGTCTTCCGGGAGGATTCCATTTTTCGGGAGTCCGGACTACGATTTGCCTATGATCAAGTCATCGCTCATTCTCACCGTCGCCGCTGCCTGCACCTGTCTTTCGCTCTTATTACACGCTGCAGAGCCGGTCGAATCCATTGACTTCTCAACCGATTCACTCGGGAAAAAATGGAAAGCCATCAAAGGAACCTGGAAAGTAAGTGATGGAAAATTGAGCGGGGCCGAGCTGGCTTCCGACAAGCACGCTGCGGTTCTTTTTTATCCTCTGGCTCACCAGGACTCCAAAGTTCAAGTTTCCTTCCAGTTAAACGGGAGCGAAAATTTCCATCTGAGCTTCAACCATCCGAAAGGCCATCTCTATCGCGTCATCGTTTCTGAAAACGAAGTGCGGATCAATCTGGACAAAGACAAGAAGGATCCCGATTCGAAAGCCGTCGCCCTCGCGAAGGCCAAAGGCACATTCGAGCAGGGAAAAACCTACACTCTCACCTGTGAATCCTCCGGAGACACCGTAAAAGCGACGATCAACGATGTGTCACTCCAGGGCACTCACGAAAAGCTTAAAATGACCAAAACCGGATACCGTTTCATCATCAAAGGCGAAGGCGTGCTCTTTGATGATTTTGTCATTCACTCGAAAGAGTAACCACCCACGTCCCCTTAAACGAGGACCAATTAAAGAAAATTTTGTTTGCACGGATTACAAATGTAATATAAAGATTACAAGTGTAGCACAACAGCGACCCAATTTGTTAAAATGAAGTCTCCTCAAATCCCGAAAATCTCCGACGCCGAATGGTGTGTGATGCGGGTGATTTGGGAATTGGAAGAAGCCACCTCATCAGAGATCGTCGACGCCTTGAGTGGTGATACCGAATGGAAACCCCGAACGATCCGTACCTTGATCGGGCGCCTCGTCAAGAAAGGTGCCCTGGAATATACGGAGCAAGGGCGGGAATATCTTTACCGGGCAAAAGTCGATGAAAGGTCTTGTGAACGCGAGGCCAGCCAGACGTTTCTCGATCGGGTTTTCCAAGGGAGACTGACTCCGTTTCTCTCTCATTTCTCGGACGACCAAACCTATACCGACGAAGAAATTGCAGAGCTGAAGCGCATCGTCGAAACACACGAAGAAAGAAAGGCCGGGAAGAAAAAATGAGCGCTCTCGAATGGGTAACGGAAGCAGGTCGATGGACACTTCAAAACTCAATCTCTGCGACTCTCCTATTTCTATTTATCTGGCTATGCATTCGGGTGATGCGCGGCGCTTTGTCACCTCGACTGCGGATGGCTCTTCTCATCCTCGTCGGCGCACGCCTCTTCCTCCCCTTCGCTCCCGAGAGTAAATGGAGCGTCGATAATCTGGTCCCAACTAAATCTTTCGTATCCCCGGCAACCAGTTATGATCCGACTCCGATTACAGGGAAACGGGAAGCAACTGAAGCGGCGACTCAATCAGATAATTCTCTACCAATAGAAACCTCGCTGGCTCTACTATGGATTTCTGTCAGCACCGCTATCTTTCTATGCGCCGTCCTTCAACAGGCTTTAGCCGGACGGAAAATCCGGGGCTTCAAAGAAATTCGCGATCCCGCCCTGCTGGCCTCGATCAGGGAATGCGGGATACCACATTCGGTCAAGGTTGTGGAAACCCCGGACCAGAGAACCATTGCGGTCTTTGGTTCACTCAGAGTCACGGATCTTATCTTACCTGAAAACTTCACGACACGATATAGCCGGAAAGAGATCCACGGCATCCTCCGCCACGAATCGGAACACATTTGCGGCAACGACTTACTATGGAACTGGCTAGTTTTCACCATTCAATGCTGGCACTGGTTCAATCCCTTCGTGTGGATCGCCGGAAAACAATGGCGTAGCGAACGGGAACTCATCTGCGATCACGCCGCACTACATAATCGCTCGATTACCGATCGCCAATCCTACGGCGAAGCTTTGATAAAATCTGTACAACCGGAACGCCAGTTAACTCCCGCCCACCCCGCTTTTGTTCCTTTTTTTCGTCATCAATCAGAACTGAAATATCGACTGCAATTAATTATGAAAAACAAATCATACCAATTATTACCTCAACTCGGAACGCTTGCGATCACTCTGGCATTTGCGATCGCAACCTTTACTACAGCTATCACTCCAACTGTGATCGCTGATGATAAAGGCGGGGTCAAAAAACCAGACGAACCGGGCAAAAAAGTCAACGGCGACCCCGGCGGCAAAAAGCCCGAGGGAGACAAAGCCGCCGCACCCAAAGTTGATAACTCCAAAGAAGCTAAGGTGTTCCGGGCATATGACAAAAACAGTGATTCTTTCGTCGATGATACCGAAATGGAAGCAATGATGGAAGGTAAACAAAACTCCCGCGGACGGCGTGAAATTCGCAAAGCCATTGATCGAGCTGACCTCAACAACGACCAGAAACTCGATATGAAAGAGTTTGCCTGGTGGTACACAATCGGTCGGCGGGACGAGAGAGCTGAAATCGATAACTAGGCAAAAGCCCGCTTTCTCCCCGACTCCGCCCGCTTACGATTTACTTTGATCGAAATGCGGATACGGTTCGAGCTATGGACAGCTTGAAACGGGGACTGCTTATTTTCGGGATCGCACTCGGATATGGCCTCACTATGTGGGGCCTTTTTGTTCTCGTCAAACATGACGAGGTCTTCGCGGTAGTTTCATGGACCTTTGTCTTTCTGGTTCCGATAGTTATAGGCGGGCTCACCACCTTTTTCGGAATCCGTCTCTTCGAAAGATCTACTTTCTGGATCCATTTTGCGCCGATGATCGCGATGGCCTCCGGGGCGCTGATCGCGGTATTGTTTGAGCTGGAAGCCATCCTATGTGCCGTGGTTGCGATCCCTATCATGACCCCTTTCGCGTGGCTCGGCGGGTTTCTTGTCGGGCAACTACTCAAGAAGAGCGACGGAAAACTCCAAATGTCTTTTCTCGTACTGCTTCCTCTGGCAACAGGTCCACTCGAAAGTCTCTGGGAACAGCCGCATCGCGAAATCGAGATCCACAATCAAATCGCAATCGATAGTCCTGCGGCCACGATCTGGAAGGAAATCGCCAGCGTTCGTCCAATTCAGAGGGAGGAAATTCCATTCCAGTGGATTTACCTTCTCGATTTCCCCCGCCCCATTGCTGCGGAACTGGACCGGCACGAAGTGGGCGGGAAGCGGATCGCCACTTTCGAGAGGGACGTTTCCTTTTTCGAAATCGTGACCGAATGGGAAGAGGAAAAGCGGCTCTCCTTTTCGATCGAAGCCGATCCTGACTTTATCCCCAAAACGGCATTCGATCAGCACATCATTATCGGAGGTCGATTTTACGATGTGTTAGACGGCAACTATTGGATCGAAGCTACCGAACCGGGCAAGTGTATGCTCCACCTGTCCAGCTCACATCGACTCTCGACTCCATTTAATGCCTACGCCGGTTGGTGGAGCGAATGGGTCATGAATCAGATCCAGGGATCGATCCTCCATGTGATTCGAAATCGCTGCGAGGCCGCAAATCAATAAGTGGTGGGCAGAACATCCATCGGACGACCGTTAACGTATTCTCGCTATTTTCCACCTTTCTATCAGCGAAGTGGAACTAAACTTTAAATGACGATTCAACGGCCACCGAAACTACGACTCTGGATATGGTTGCTCTGGCTCGGCCTGTTTTACGGTGTTTGGTTATGGTTGGTCGTAGCAGGCAACCTCTGGGACCTGACAAAAGAGCATTGGCCTATGGCGGCAGCCATGGCCGCTGGAAGCTACGCCGCCGGCTCCACCCCGATGGGCGGCGGCACGGTCGGGTTCCCCATTCTCGTCCTGCTATTCAATCAACCCGCCGAGCTGGGACGCGACTTCAGCTTCGCCGTGCAGGCGATCGGCATGACGAGTGCCTCGATCTTTATTCTGGCCCGCCGCCAGCCACTGGCTTTTGCGATGTTGAAAGGAGCCATCGCCGGAGTTTCGCTGGGGGTTCCTATCGGTATTTTCCTGATCGCCCCCTATATACCGGCGCTGTGGATCAAACTGACATTTGCGGTGGTGTGGGGAAGTTTCGGTCTGCTACATCTTTGGCGAATCGGCGAGATCTCGTCACACGATGGGATGACAGAATTTGATGAACACTGGGATATTCGGGTGGGAATTGTCGCCGGCTTTCTCGCCGGCGCGACGGTGGTGGCCGTCTCGGGCGTCGGGGTTGATATGGTACTTTATACCGTGCTGGTTTTAGTCTGCCGGGCCGACCTGAAGATTGCGATCCCGTCGTCCGTTATCATAATGGCTTACGCCTCGGTCATCGGCATCCTGACAAAACTGCTTTTCACCGGCGTTCAACCCGGTGTATTCGGCAACTGGATGGCGGCAGCGCCCGTGGTGGCTCTCGGCGCTCCTCTCGGTGTATTTGTGGTAACCCTGATTGGTCGTAAACCTACGCTCATCGTAGTTGCGGTGCTATGTGTTGCCCAATTGATCTGGACGTTAACCCGGGAAAAAGAAGCTCTCGGCACCAGCGGAGTTTTGTATGCACTGATCGCCGTGGGACTTTGCCTGTTCGGATTCGAAAAACTACGGGCCTACGGCGCATTTCTGGTGGGGGAAATTCATCGAAAGAGACGCGGTTCCGATCTATCAACTCATGTTTAGCCACAAGCCGCACGTGTCTACGGACATTGCGATTCAAAAAGTTGCCCTGTCATTGGGGAAAGTTTGAAAGCTTATCTTTCAAACGGCGACTAGCTTGATTCATGGGCCTCTTTTATCGATATCTTTCTGTTTGGGGAATTCTTTCTGCCACATTTTTACTATCTGGATGTGGGGACACAGACAGTGGAAAAAGTGTAGCGAAGCCGCTACAGCCTGTCAAAGTCACAAAGGCTCAATTACGTGAGTTTTCAGACCGGGCCGAAGCTCTTGGTACGGTGCGAGCGCTTGAGGCGATTAATATATCTACCAATGTGACAGACCGGGTCGCCGAGATCTTTTTCAAAGACAACGATCTGGTTAAGGAAGGCGACTTGCTGGTCCGCCTCGAAGATGCGGAGGAAGTGGCCAGCGTGAAGTCGGCAGAATCGGAGTTGGCGGAACAGGAACGGGAAGTGACCCGTCTCAATGGCCTTGTCTCTGCGGGAGCGGCCTCGAAGGTCAGTCTAGCGGAATACAAAACACGGAGGGACGTCGCCAGCCACAAGGTGGAAATGGCCAACGCCCAGCTCGCGGACCGCCACATCAAAGCACCGTTTGCCGGAGCGCTCGGATTCCGCCAAGTGAGTTTGGGAGCCCTGGTTGCACCGGGCGACCTGATCGTCACTCTCGATATTCTCGATCCGGTAAAACTGGATTTCACAGTTCCGGAGACCTTTCTGAATGAACTGAAATCGGGTCTCGAAATCACCGCCCTGACTGAAGCGTTTCCGGATGATGAATTTAAAGGGACGGTCACCCATATCGACACCCGGGTGAATCCCGTCACCCGTTCGGTCACGGTGCGATCAGAGCTCCCCAATCCAGATCGCAAACTGCGCCCCGGAATGCTTCTCACCACGGAACTGGAAAAGAACTCCAAAAGCTCCGTCAGCGTTCCGGAACGGGCCCTGGTTTCGGTGCAGTCCAGCCATTTCCTTTTTGTCCTCACCGATCCAGAAGCTGAGAAACCTACCGTGGAAAGAAGACAGGTCGAAATTGGACGGCGAAATCCGGGTTACGTGGAAATCGAAAGCGGCATCGATGAAGGGACGGTGGTGGTTACCGACGGCCTGATCGGTCTGGTCGATGGAGCCCAGGTCAATGTGACCGGCCAGTTCAAGGGGCCCTCCGCTCCGTATCGTCCCAGCGCTCTTGGTAATTAACCGTCAGGTTTTTTTCTCATGATTCTTTCCGATACTTCCATCCGACGACCGGTCTTTGCCGTTGTTCTCAACCTGCTGCTGGTAACCTTCGGGGTGGTCGCATTCACTCACCTTCAGGTGCGGGAATTTCCCGATGTGAATCCGCCGATCGTCACGATTGAGACAAATTATACCGGTGCCTCGGCTGCCGTGGTCGAAAGACGGATCACTCAGTTGATCGAAGACCGGATCAGTATTGTCGAAGCGATCAAATCGATCGAGTCTTCAAGCGAAGACGGCAGCTCGGTTGTGACCGTGGAATTTAACATCGAAAGGGACATCGATAATGCCGCCAACGACCTGCGGGAAGCGGTCTCGGGACTTCTCGATGAATTGCCCGAAGAAGCCGACCCACCGGAAATCACCAAGGAAGATTCCGCGACCGAGGTGATGATGTGGATGAGCCTCACCAGCGAGGACCTCGTGCCGGTTGAACTGGCTGATTACGCCGAGCGCTATCTCGTTGACCGGTTTTCAGTCCTCCCCGGCGTGGCCCGCATTCGAATTTCCGGTGCCTCCAGTTTTGCGATGCGAGTCTGGATCGACCGGAAAGCACTCGCCGCCCGGAGTTTGACCGTGGGCGATGTCGAAGCCGCTCTGGAACGTCAAAACGTGGAATTACCTGCCGGAACTATCCAATCTCTGGACCGGCAGTTTACCGTCCGGATTAACCGGGGGTTTTTAACCGAGGAAGATTTCCGCAACCTTGTCATCGTCCGCGGTGACAATGGCTTTCTGGTTCGCCTTGGCGAAGTTGCCCGGATCGAACTGGGCGCTGAGGAACCACGCCGAACCTTTCGGGGAAAAGGGGTTCCGCGGGTTGGTTTGGGGATTATCAAACAGAGCCAGGCCAACACGCTCGACGTTTCCCGCGCCGCGAAAAAGGAGATTATCCGAATCCGCGAGAACCTTCCCGAAGGAATGTTTATTGAGGAAAGTTACGACACCTCCGTCTTCATTGAAGAATCGCTGGGGCAGGTCGGGATGACGCTGGGGATCGCGGTGCTTCTCGTGGTCGCGGTGATTTATCTGTTTCTCGGCACCGCCCGGGCCACTCTGATTCCGGCCGTAACCGTCCCGGTTTCGCTGATCAGTACGTTTATCTTTATTAACGCTTTCGGTTTTTCCGTCAACCTACTGACCCTGCTCGCCCTGATCCTGGCCATCGGTCTCGTCGTGGATGATGCCATTGTCGTATTGGAGAATGTCTTCCACCGAATCGAGAACGGGGAAAACCCGCTTTCGGCCGCCTTTCTCGGGAGCCGCCAGGTTGGATTCGCCGTCATCGCAACCACGCTGGTATTGATTGCGGTTTTCGTCCCGATTTCATTTCTCGATGGCGATCTCGGCAAGCTTTTCACCGAATTTGCAATCACCCTCGCAGTGGCGGTTTCAGTCTCCAGTTTTGTTGCTTTAACTCTTTCCCCAATGCTCGCCTCGCGAGTGCTCAAAGCGGAAACGGCGCGGGATAACTGGCTGACCCGATTTGTGAGCTGGGTCTTCGAGCATTTTGAAGCTTTCTACCGGAAGGTCATCCGACAGCTGCTGAAAGCGTCAGTTCTCGTCGTGCTTATCGTCGCGATCTTTCTGGGCGGAACCTACTATTTCTACAACACTCTCCCCAGTGAATTCACCCCGAAGGAAGACCGCGGAGCATTCTTCGTTATTACTACGGCGCCTGAAGGCACCGGCTACGGATCGATCCGCGACACCATGGATGAGGTGGAAAAACGCCTTATGTACTTGGTAGAAAGCGGCGAAGCGACCAACCTGCTGGTTCGAGCTCCACGGGGATTCGGAAATATCGCGAATTTTAACCAGGGTATCTCCATCATCGTCCTCAATGACTGGGCGATAAGGCGCTCGGGCTGGGAAATAATGGACGAGGTCCGGACAAAAATCGCTGACATCCCCGGCGTGAAAAACTTCATCGTCATGAGGCAGGGATTGACCCGCGGACTCCAAAAACCGGTGCAATTTGTGATCGGCGGATCGACCTACGAAGAGCTGGCCCAGTGGCGGGACCTATTGCTCGCCGAGATCAGTAAAAATCCAGGATTAATCGGAGTCGACTACGATTACAAAGAAACCAAACCTCAACTCCGCGTAAACATCGACCAGAACCGGGCCGGCGATCTCGGGGTATCGATTCAGAACGTCGGAAAAGCGCTCGAAAGCCTTCTCGGCTCCCGAACCGTCACGACGTTCATTCAGGAAGGTGAGGAATACGATGTGATTGTGGAGAGTGATTACGATCAGAAACGAACCCCGACTGATCTCGCCAATATCTATGTCCGCTCCGAAAGCACTTCAGAATTGATCCCCTTGTCGAACCTCGTGACGATTCAGGAAATCGCCGATTCCGGGGCTTTGAACCGCTACAACCGGATTCGGGCCATCACGATCGAGGCCAACCTTAGCGGTGGATATCGCCTCAGCGAAGCGCTCGAGTTTTTCGACGAGGCAGCAAATCGAGTCCTGCCCGAGAGCGCCATCATCAGCTACAAAGGTGAATCGCTCGATTACAAAGAGTCAGGTCGTTCCGCGATCTTCGTTTTCCTGCTCGCCCTTCTCGTCGTTTACCTGGTCCTTTCCGCACAGTTTGAGAGTTTTGTACATCCCCTGACGATCATGCTCGCCGTTCCTGTGGCGGTTCTCGGCGGAATGTTCGGCCTGTGGCTCACCGGGGCGGCTCAAAACATCTATACCCAGATCGGAACCATTATGTTAGTGGGACTGGCCGCCAAAAACGGCATTTTGATCGTCGAGTTTATCAATCAGCTCCGCAGCGACGGGATGAGCTTCAACGAAGCGGTTCTCGAAGGCTCGGTGCGGCGCCTCCGCCCCATTGTCATGACCGGTTTAACCACCGTGATGGGCTCGATCCCGCTGGTGATCACCTCTGGAGCCGGTGCCGAAACCCGGATCGCGATCGGAGTTGTGATTCTCTTCGGTGTTGCCTTCTCCGCACTTTTCACCCTCATCATCGTCCCGATGGGTTACCAGCTAATCGCCCGGAAAACCAAAAATCCCGGAGAAAGCGCCCGACGCCTCGAAGAAGCTCTGAAGAAAGCAAAAGCCAAAGGACATCATTAAACGATTCTGAAGGTAGCGGTCCCGGACAAACCTTCCGCACCGGTTTTCGAGATCGCGAAAATTAGGAATCGGGCCGAAGATGCGATTTTTAACAGCGATTGTACAGGGTACAGTCTCAAACTGCACAGGGTACAATCACATAAAAATCCGTCTATCAATGATCAAACAGAGTTGCGACAAGCTTTGTCTCTCATACCGGGATTGACGGTAACCCCGGGTAGTTAAAAAAAATGGCGGTCGGGGTGGGATTCGAACCCACGGAACCATTTCTGGTTCACTTCTTTAGCAAAGAAGCGCATTCGACCACTCTGCCACCCAACCATTTTTTGTTGTTTCCGCGACAGCGCAGGAAGCGGTAAGTTGTCTCAGAGCTGGAATTAGTCAAGTTGTCTGAACGCTTGAAATGCAATTTTTCGACGGTTTTTGAGGGAGAATCGCAAAAAGTTCACTTTTGTTAAAGTTTTGTTGGCGAGACGCCTTTGACTTGAGTGGATTGAGATCTACTTTGGCGGCACTGGCATGTCGAAATTAACGACCATATTGAAAGTGAGCGGACTCACCCTGCTGACTTTATCGACAGGGTGTGTACCGGATGAAGACACTTCACCGTCTGCAGCCTTGTTTCCTATGAGCCACTACGGCGAGGTCCGCCCCGACTTCAGTGGGCCCTTAACTTCCAAGGCCTCACGGGAAGATGTGGAGTTACTCGCTCTCTTTGGCGTGTGCTACCGGGATCAGGACCGGAAAGAACTCAAACCGGTTCAGGATGCACTGAGCCAGGGTTTTTACGTCAATCCCCAGAACGGGAAGAAGGTCTATCGGGTCAACGCAATCAGCCAGGCACAGCTCCTATTACAAGGCGCCTGGGAGGAAGAACATTGGCAGCCTGATTCCAACTTAGCGAAGCAATTTGCTTCAACACCCAATGCTTCGGTGGCCATTATCGGCCAGAATGATCAAAGAATTCTCTTCTTTGATGAGCAAAATCACCTGATCGGGGTGTTTCCGACGGCCGGTTAAATATCCAACCGCCGGAATCACGAAATTTCCTCTGATCAATGAATTTTCTCCAGCAAAAACGGGAGAAGTTCTGAAATCGGCATTCTTGACTGCTCCATCGAGTCCCGCTCCCGAACGGTAACGGTGTCTTTCAGATCTGCCGCCTCTTCGCCCAGTGTTTCGAAATCGATCGTGATACAGAAAGGCGTCCCAACTTCGTCCTGGCGACGATAGCGGCGCCCGATCGCACCTCCATCATCGTAAAAGACGTTCATAAACGGCTGCAGCGCCTTTTGAACCTCGCGAGCTTTATCAACCAGTTCCGGCTTGTTCTTCAGCAGCGGAAGAATCGCAGCTTTGATTGGAGCCATTTTGGGATCAAAACGCATCACCGTCCGGGTCTCGTCTTTCCCTTTATCATTGGTGATCGTTTCCTCGTCGAAAGCTTCACAAATCAGGGCAAGAATGGTGCGGTCGCAACCGGCACTCGGCTCAACCACATGAGCGATAAATTTTTCCTTTTTCTGATCATCAAAATACTCCAGCGATTTGCCACTCCCCTTCTGGTGAACCGATAAATCGTAGTCAGTCCGGTAAGCAACCCCTTCCAGCTCCTGAATCCCAAAAGGAAATTCGTATTCGATATCGTAAGTCTTCTTCGAGTAGAACGCTCTCTCACCATCCGGAACATCCAGAATATGAAGGTGCTCACGGGGGATCCCGATCTCTTCGTAAAACTTCAGGCGGGCCTCAAGCCACTCCTCGGTTAACGCCATACCATCATCGGGATGACAGAAATACTCGATTTCCATCTGCTCGAATTCCCTGGAACGGAAAGTGAAATTTCGCGGATTGATCTCGTTCCGGAACGACTTCCCGATCTGAGCAATCCCAAAGGGCAGTTTCAATCGATTCGTCTCAAGCACATTTTTAAACTGAACAAAAATCGACTGAGCCGTTTCAGGCCGAAGGTAAGCCACCGCGCTTTCGTCATTTTCATCAGCGGAGGCACCCATCTGAGTCTTGAACATCAGATTGAACGCCCGAGGCTCCGTGAGAAGCGAGCCGTTTTCCGGATTGTAGCGCGTCGAGTCCGATACTTCCTCAGTGCTTTCACCTTTCAACTCCAGCTTCTTCGGCGAAATCTGTTTGTCGGTCAGAAACTGCGAATAATAAAGGCGGGCCGTTTTCCTCGCCTTATTTGGATCCTGCCCCTCGGTCAAGAGCACCGAATAATCTTTCTCAATCGACCACCCGCTCTCCTCGTGAGTCACGCCGGTGAAATGGTAAGCCGTCCCCGTTTGGGGCACAATCTGGTCAGCACGGAGCCGCGCCTTGCTGAGAAGGCAGTCGCACATCGGATCCGAGAAGCCACCAACGTGACCCGAAGCCTTTAAAACATCCTGATGAGTCAGAATTGAGCCATCGAGCCCCACAATATCATCCCGCTCCTGCACATGACGGCGCCACCAGTAATCCTTGAGATTGCGCTTCAGTTCAGCGCCGAGTGGACCGTAGTCCCAACAACCGTTTAACCCACCGTAGATCTCCGCAGACTGAAAAATAAAGCCTCTGCTCTTACACAGGCTCACAATTTTTTTCATTAATTCGGAATCTTTTTTAGAAGCGTCGCTCATTTTTTTAGACAAATGTAAAAGTCGATCGGCAACATAGCCGTGAAAGGTTATAAGCAAGGGAAAAGTGGCCGATCAGAGCAACACTAACGATTGAACCCTTCGATTCATAAAAATTTGTGATTTTGTTCTTGAATGATGATCGAAGGCCCGCTTTTATTAGAATTTGAAACCGAACAAATGATGAAAAAACTTTTCGCGATCTTTTTTGCTCTTGCTGTGATCCCCAGCTTCCACGCGCATGCCTGGGTAGGCGGTCCTTTCGACAACAACAATTTCACGCCTGAAGGGGATGATGGGATCTATGAAGCGGTAGCAACTCTCGCAAACGGAGTTGGCCTTTATCGCTGGGGAGTTGGTAACCGCGCAACTGCAGCTGCCTACACCGACACCAGACAGGGAAACACGGGCAATGTTCAATTTGGAGCGTTTCAGGGAACTTCAAACCAGCACACCTGGTACTTTGAAGGCAATGTTTATTATGGAACCTGCTTTGGCACTGTAAGTGGATCGCTTGGCACCGTTCAGTGCGTGGGTAACGCTGCAGACTTAGTTCCTTCTGCGATTTCAGCAGGTGTTCTCGCCGGCCCCGGAGTATCGATTCTGACACCGGGTGTAACCAATCAGGTTGTTACAACTTTCAGTGATACTGATGGCGACATCACCACGTTTGAAACTCAAACTTCCACAGTTGCAGTTCCTAACGAAGGGGTGCTTTGTAACTCATTTTTCTCTGCTACCACAGATCAGGGTAACTCTAACAATCCAGCAGCTAAAGCCTTTGCCGGTCAAGGAACCCTGTTTGTGGGCAGCTCCACTACCGGTTCTCTTCAGGGAGTGAATGTCACAAGAACGTTTTTGGTTTTTGGAAGCCGGGTATCTCTCCAGCGAAATGGCTAATTGCCCGCGGTGGCTCCCCCTCCGCGGTTGATTTTCCAACAAACAATCTGCTATGCTGAAGCAATCTACGTCCAGGCAAGATGGCTTCACTGTTCTTGAAATTGTTGTTGTCGCTACCATTGTCCTCGTGCTCGTCGGTGTATCAATCCCTGCTTTCGAAAAGTGGCAGGAGAAGGCGAAGAAGGTGACTTGCATTTCTAAGATGAAGGCGATTCACGGGGCATTTGCTGCGGCGATTACCGATCAGGGAGAGTGGCCGCAAATTCCCACTAATGAAGAAGGGGAACTTCCTGACTGGGACCAAAAAGACTATTTCCAATTCTGGATTCAGGAGATGGAGAAGTACGGTCTGTCTCACAATTCCTGGGTTTGCCCCAGCGATGAGGACGCAATCCGACAAATGAGAACTGAAGGAACCGAGAACTTTGTCGGTTCCTATATCCCCAGTTGGTTTTCTGGCGGATCAAACACCCCCTTTAAATGGAACCAGCCCTGGGTAGTGGAACGCGCCGGATTTCATGGTGGTGGTCATCACGTTGTGATGCCCGATGGATCGGTTACAGAATCAACCAATCCGTTTTCCGGACGATAATCCATACTTAGCTTTATTGATAGCTCACTAACGGACCGTCATAAGCGCCTAGCCACCTGTTTTAGCCTGGTAACCATTCAAAAGGATCGACTTCTCGGGATTTTGCTCTCGGAATTTGTCGATCGCGGATTGTAACGACTTCAGCCTGTCTTCTCTGGAAAGCGGCTTCACTGTCTGACTTAAACTTCTGTTGAGCGGAAGAATCCAGTCGGGCTCCTTTAGAATCGAATATTCCACTTCAGTCAAATCAACAGATGGATCTATCAGAACCTGATACGGCCGATGATTCAATGACACAAGACAGACAGCCCTGATTGGCACATTCGTCATGCCGTGGCTCGACAAAACCTCATCGAGTTTCCGAACGTATTGCAAGAGAAACCATGGGTTCTCCTGCAAAGAAATTAAATGATTTGAATGTAATTTGGGCAGCCGCCCCGCATTATTAGAAATCCACTCGCGGGCCTCGCTGGAATCGATCAGAAAATCGAGATATGAGTCTTTGTTGCGAAGCATCATCCGCCACGAAAAGAAACGTCCCACCTCGGTCCAAGCCGGATCAAGGCGCAGGAAATGATGTCTCAGAGGTCCTAAAATCTGAATAGAAACATAGATCGCCAGTACCGGTAGGATAAATGGTCTGGATGCGAGCGACAAATCATCCCTGCTCTCTCCAGATGAATTTGGAACCATCCATGAGTAGACCGCTCTAAATGCCTTCTGATTCTCAAAAAACGGAATCAGCAAAACCAGACCTATTAGCGGAAACAATCCGATATTGAACAATCGTGAATTCAAAATGTGAAATGAAATTAAGACGATAGCTCCCACCCAACGGGTTTTTCGAAACAAAAGAAAAACCGGACAAATCAGATCGATAGCGATACCGCCGTAGGCGCAGACGTAGACAAACCACTCCTCCTTGGCAAGGGCCTGCAACGGCCATTTGATGGATGAACTGTAATTTAACCAGTATCTCAGTGGCTCCCCTCTGAGCCAGTCGGAATTAAGCTTGGCGAGCCCCCCGAACAAATAAACCAGAACGATTTGAAATCGAAGCACCCAATACTGCCACGAAGGGACAAAATGTAGCGGCTTCCGCTTTTTGAACAGCAAATTAGTAACGGAGGCAACGTTGCCCGAATCAGTCAGTGAGAGACAAACGCAAATCAGGATCGTCAAATAGAAATGATTGTTGTAATACACCTGATCAATCAGGAAAAGGTGCAGATAGATCACCGCATACAATACGAGGCACAGTCGGGTGAAAAACCCGGAAGCGACTCCGATCGCCAAACCGAGAAGAATCGATAATTCCACAAATGTATCGAGTTCGGTTTCCGGATAAGGAACCCACTCAAAGCCAAAGTAGCGAAAATGAAAATAATCGGGCGAGTAGACTCCGGTAATCTGATCGTAACTGGATACCGCTGTTCCAAACAACAAGACACCCCAGAAAATCCGGAACAGGGCCAGAGAGTACGAAGCCACGGGGCGGAATAGCAAATTACTCATATCGACATGGTTTGGCTGCACTCCGAACCATTTTGTTACGATCCTTAACGGTTGTTGTCTTCAAACATCAGCACCACAATAAGATTCCTCCCACCCGATGCCAAATTTTTAAGGCCCAAAATCGAATCAATCCCATTACACCAGTCCACTGCGACGTCTCACAATCCACTCGGTGGTGAGGAATCCGAGGAAGGCGGCGAGGAGTGGCCATTTGTCCCAGAGGGTGATGTCGCGGCGCTCGGTCAAGGTTTCTTTGGGGGCGCCGAAGGCATTGAGAACAGAATCGAGTTCCCAGAGTTCCGCGACTTTTCCGTTGGTTTGGCGGGCGGCCCGATTCAGAAAATCACGGTTGGCGGTGAGTTCGGCGAGCTCGATCGGGTTCCGGGTAGTCACGACCAACAACTCGGTTTCTAGATTCCGCAGGGTACTGTCGGCTTTAAGCCCCCTGGCGACAGCAGGCCCTTCCAGCTCGATTTTATATTCCCCCTCTTCGGAGAAACCGGAGAACGTGGTCTCGTACAATCCCGAGGTATCGGAGCGATAGCTGAGCTTCTGACGTGACACTCTCTTGCCATCCTTGATCACATTGGCAAAGACATCGGTATCGGTGATGGGCTTTCTCGACTCATCGAGAACCTTGGCGGTGACGGTGATTTCATCGGTCGGTGTGTAACTGAGCCGGTCGGTCCCGAGGCGGATAAATTCATTACCGGATCGCAAGTTGGGACCGGCACCCCAGCGGGTCATCTGCCCCCAGAAGCGGTGGTGATAGGTATCCCCCACGCCATAACGAAATCTCCAGGTCCGGTCAAAATTCATCATCACCACTTTGCCGAGCCCGGATCGCATCGTGGTGATCAGAGCGTTTTCTTTTTCGAGTTCTTTTTGTCGGGTCAGTCGCTCAATCGCGGCTTCGATGGAATCAGGCGACACTCCGACCTCAGTCGATCCTCCGTTGGCGAATCCCCCGGTTGGTTCAGCGTAGGCGAGAACTTCGGCGCCGTCTTTGATGCCCCCGCTCTTCCACCTCCAGCGAAGCGGTGGGAACTCCGCCCATAATTCTTCATTCAGGGAGCGGCTCGTGGACTGGGAAGTGATCGCGTGATTTCTGCCGATCGCGGTGAGTTCGACTTTGTAAGCCTCTTCCGGACTCTTGAACGTTTCACTGTCGCCGACCCCATAGGTAATCGGGAGGAGATCTTTCAACACGTCGTTACTGAAGTGATGCGGCATATATCGCGGTCCGGCAACGCAGACGAGGAGAGCACCCCGCTTCGTCACGGCCTCTTCGATGGCTTTCCAGTCGTGGGAGGACAGCTGATTGGGAGCGATGTCACCCAGGATAATCACATCAAAAAGCTGCCATTCATCGGAGTTTTTCGGTAACTCGGTGGCTTCGGCATCACCAAATTTGCGGGTAGCACTGGCCGCGACTGGAAGCGGGTTTCGCATCCCGGAAATCGTATCGGGATTCAAAAGCACATATTGGAGATGAACCGACTTATCCCGACCGTAAAAGAGGTTTCTGAGATAGCGAAATTCCCAGCGGGGAAAACCGTCGACGAGAAGGACGTTGGTCCGGTCATCGGTCACCGCGACTTTAAAATCCCAGGTGTTGTTGTTTTTGAAGAGCTCACGGGGATCGGACTCCAACTTGACCTGATAATTGATGATCCCTTTCGCTTCCGGGGTGTGAACAAAGCGAACTTCGGAGCGGAAATTAACGTCGGTTACGTCGATCATCTGCTCATCAACTACCTTGTCTCCGGTCAGTAACTGGGCGCGAACTTTTTTCCCGAGAAGACCGTCCATCTTTGCGATGGTGCGAATCACGACGCGGTCGTCGAGATAAATCGATTCGGGAGCGGTGAGATTTAAAATCGAGGAATCAACCGGGCCCATATTTCCACCGATCGGCACCGCGCAAATTGGCGAGTTTTGAATCGCGAGCTGGCGAAGGCTGTCTTCGGGCAGAGACGCTGCATTGTGGCGCCCATCACTGAAAAGCAAAATTCCGGCGAGCGATTCCGGAGAACTGTTGTCGAGAACGTGCTCGACTGCCCCGGTCAAATCGGTCTGAGCCCGCGTTGATTTCACTTTGGTGAGATCCACTTCGTCATCGTTGAGATCAGTGATTTCTTCGATGTCGCGGTTGAAACGATAGTAGCGAAGATTGTATTTCTGATTCAGCGCCTCCATCATCGAGAGCGGGTTACCGTCTTCGTCAGTGCCAAAACCTTCGAAACGCGCCCCGGCCTGTGTCGCCAACTCAACACGAGGCTTCAACCCGAGCCGGTTAACTTCCTGTTTCTCCTCGGAGGTAAACGAATTGAAAACCTGCTCATCGACCCGGGCGGTGAGACCATCGACCGACTGCAGCATCTTATCCAGATCGACCACATTTTCGTTCAATCGGAGGATGTAGAGTGCTGGGTCTGACTTCACGACCGATTCCTCCGCTTCTTTAAATCGTCTGCTGATGACGTTCTTCGACTTCTCCAGAATCTGATTCAGCTCGTTTTTATCTCCACCGGAAAGACGTTTTGTAATCGCCTCGGTAACCAGCGCGGCCAGCTTCTCGTTTTTCTGATTCAGTTCGATAAAGACCTCCGGCAGGCTTTCGGCCCGGGATTCCAGACCGGCCTGTGCTGATGGAGCTGCGGCTATCGCATCGATTTCAGTGGAAATTTCCGCTTTCAAATCAGCGACCTGCTTTTGAATTGCCCGCAACGGTGGCCGGTGCTGGAGCACGGTTTCGTTTCCGAAAATTTGAGCGCGGTCGAGAATTTCAGAGACGGACAGTCGCTGATCAGACAGGTGCATCGACTCGGAATCATCGAGTAAGACGGCAATCTCGCGATTGATTTCACGATCTTCGAGAAAGGAGCGCACCGGTTGGAGAAGGATGGCGATAATCGTCGTCAACGTGAGAAGCCGGAGAAACAGCAACAGACGCCCGCGACTTCGGGAAACGAGCCCTTTCTCAAAATCATAGATCCACAAAATCGCCTCCCAGGCGACACCGGCGAGGATTGCGAGAAAAATAAGCGACCAGGAGGTGGCAAGCGCAAACCACTTCCCAAGCAACTGAAAACCAAGCCAGAATGTGGCGGACACAAAGACCGCGCCCGTTATTCGGAGCGGCCAGGCAGCGGTTTTCCATTTTTTTCGAAGTAGAAAGGTTCCGAGCCAGAGAAGCCCGAGCACCAGCAATCCCCCCGCAAGGATAAGTGGGTTCACCTCGCGCAACAGATCGTCTCGACTGAAATCTTCCGGATTCATTTATCTCACACTACGCTTTCCCCATTTTCACCAGTTGTTCGTGAAATCTGTCGGAAGGCCCGGTTTTGCTATCAAAAGTCACGGTGATTTCCTCGCCCATTCTCCGGCTCTTTGCGATCCATCTCGAGAGAATAATTTCCACGAGCAAGAAGATGAATCCCCCGAGGATCAACCACTTCCACAATTCCTGTCCAAACTGGTTTCCATTCAAAAACCCGATCAATTCCTCCAGCGTTTGAGGCTTGGCGAGGGTAACAAACTCTTCGAGAAACTGGTAATCGGCATCGGTCAGCTTGGTGAGGTAACTCTCCGCAGAATCCCGTTTCACCGTGAATGGAATTTCGGTCTGCCCCACTCTCAAAAAGTCCGAAAAGTAAGCGGAATGACCACCCGGAATTTTCAGATGATAAAGGCCCGAAGCAATATCGCCCTCCAACTTCAGAACCGAGCCATTCTCGGATGAACTGATCTTGGCTTTCCGCGCAATTCCACCGGGACCTTCCACAGCGTATTCCGCGAGGTTGGACTGACTGCCCGTCATCTGCTCGCCACCGGCGGGAGAGGAAAAGGTCCGGAACGCACCCGGCGGGATGATACGGCGCCCCATACCTTTGCTTTCCCAGTGCAGCTCCGCTTTGGCTTCGCCGGCACCTTCGTAGAAAATCGCCTCAAAGTCATACCAGCGCTTCGCTTCCATCCGAAAGTTCTGCGTTTTTCCACCGGGATATTTGAACTGCGGCATCTTCCGGTTATCGATCCGAACCTCAAGGCTGTCATCGATGTTAGCGGACAACTTGTAAGTGCCGGTCTCCGGGGCCTGAATTTTACCGCTCCAGCGGATTTTGAAATTGTCCTGCGGGATACCCGCTGCGGGACTTCCCCCGCCCCAGTTAAACTGGATCGCCTTGTCCTGTCGCACAAGCGTGGGAGCCTGGGCGTTGTGACTCGCAAAATACTCACCGGTAAGCCCTTCGCCGATTACCGTCCCCTTCCGCGCGGCCAGTCCGATATTGACCTCCCAGCCGGGATCGAGATTCAAATCGTAAGCCGCCGGATTGGCGAGTTGATAAGTCAGTTCGTGGATGAAGGGAAGAAACGCCTGCCTCGTCACAAAATTTCCGGAGCGGGTATCGAGCGATGTCCCCATCAAGACAACTTTACCCCGACCGGCATTCCGCGAAGAGAGCAGGATGTCACCATTGTTGAGGCGCGCCCCGACTGACGACGCATTTTTTAAGGCCTCGGGGATAGCCTGCGACCGGTAGTTGGTAAAGATGGTCTGATTAAAATCGCTTTTTCCCGGATCCACCACCTTGGCGAGAGCGGGGTGAGTCAAAGTCTGGGTCGATGGGGTGTAGCCATTCCCACTGCTGTCGACCGTCAGGTTTTCGGCGAGTTTCCCCGGTAACAACGTCGTGTCCTGATCGAACTTCCACTCATTATAGAACTCAGGAATAGCCCGCTGTCCCGCAGCGACAAAGAGGCCGCCACCGGATTGCACAAAGTTTCTGATCGCTTCGGCCGATTCCGCAGGGAGGCGAGGCACATCGGCGAGAATCACCACATCGTAGTCGTCGAATTTCGTAATGCCGGCAATATTCGGTGCCGCCACCACTTTGGGCTCCACAAGAAATTGCACGGGATCGAGGGTCGGATCAAAAGCGTAAAAATCGTCATCTTCCTGAGACTCCGGCGGCTTGTTAGGTTGAAGCTGCGGATTCAGCGTGAGTCGGGACGGAGCCAATGCAATCGCTGAAAAGGTCGCGGCCCGGTCAAAAAACTCGTTCGAGGAATGTCCATCGACGAGGAGCACTTTCAGACTTCCCGCCACGTTGATCGCGGCAGATCCGCTGTTGTCTTCAAGGATATCATCGGCCACTTCCAGTGTGGTCGTCATGGAATGGGCGCCCCGCTCTGAAAACTGGTGATAAAACTTCACTGTCTGTTTTTCACCCGGTTGAAGCTGACCCAGCGACTTGTCTGTATAATCGCGGCCTCCGTCGACTTTTAAAATCAGTGAACCCGGAGTGACCGCTTCGTTCCCGGTATTTTCCACGGTCACCGACACTTCGACGGGACGGTCAACCCCGACAATTTTCCGGGAAAGCTGGACGTCTGACACCGCGAGATTTCGAACGTAGTCAGGCAGCGGCATCTTCCGAATCATGATCTGCGGCTCGGAAGGCAGGTTTTTGAAAGCGTCGCGGAGGAAATTCCAGCGGGCGGTTTTTCCGGTTTCCCAACCGACGTCCTGCTCATCGGTGAAAAGGATGATCTGCTTGGCAGGGTTGTCACCCCGGGCAAGACTCAGCGAGGCCAACGTCAGCGCGTGATAAGTCGCCATGGGACCATCAAGCGGCGTCAGCGATTCCAGGACCGCATCCAGCTCAGCGCGATCCGTGGTCGGATCGAGGATTTTTCCGCTCGGCGAAGGACCGGCTAAAATCAGGGAAAAAGCGTGGCCCCGGGGCGACCGTTTGACGATAGCGCGAGCTTCGTCGACGGCCCGCTGGAAATTGCTGAGGCCCTCGGTTTTCATCATCATCGAAGTCGAGCCATCGATGATGAGAGCGATATCCTGGCGGGCGGAAGGATTGAATCGAGACAGGTTTAATTTCTTTTCGAAAAGAATCAAAAGCACACAGAGCGCGATAATCAGAGTCGAGATCAAACCGATCCCGTAGCGCCATTTCGGTTCATTATGAAGCACCACCGCCACACCGATCCCAACCACCGCGATGAGAAGCAAAGGCAGGATAATCATCCACGGGATCGTCGACCCGGGCGGTATAAAAGGCCGCGCCAGAGCCAGAGCCACCAGCCCGACGAGGAGACATCGCGCCGCCATCAGTAGCGCTTCCTCCAGTTGAATCCGCCGGTTCCGGATCGCGAGCGATTCGAGCAGGAAATTCATCGCACCCCAGTCGACCACTTTATTCGACTGGCGATTCAACAAATGAATTATGATCGGAATGAGAATTCCGAGAGTGCCGAGAATCAATGCTGTATTGAGAAAAAGCACAGGTTAAATAGGTTGGTGTTCGGCGGGGCGGGTTACGCGATTGTACAGGGTACAGTCCGCGACTGTACCCTGTACAATCGCTATCCGTGAGGTGGCTTCGATCCGCCGCATCCCGGTTTCACTTTCAGCAAAGCCCCTGCGATCACTCGGCGGGGCGAAGCTACCGCTACTGAAAACACTCATCGTGACCCCGCCTTTCTATCGGTAAAATAGGAATACAAAGTCTGCTCAACCGGGATTTTGGTATTCACCGGCACGTAATCGGCCGACATCTGGCCGCAGGCGATTTCCATCTTTTTGAGATGCTCGCGAACCCGCTCCAAATACGAGGCCCGGATCGTCGCCGGGTCGATATTGACCCGCTGCCCGTTGACTTCGAGACACTTGAACTCATCGAACTTCTTAAAGGGGAAAGTGATCTCCTCTTCGGCCATGAGATGAAACACGACCAATTCGTGATTTTTCCACTGAAAGTGATGCAACGCATTTTTGATCGCCTCGGCATCGTCAAACAAATCGCTGATGATAATCACCAAACCACGCGACGGAATTCGCTCGGCAATTTCGTGAAAGGTATCGGCACATCGGGTGTGCTCCCCCGGTGTGGTGTTGCGCAGTTCTTCGAGGATCATTTTGATCTGACTCGGTTTCGCTGCGGCGCGGAGGTATTTCTTAATCCCGTCGGCGAAGGTCACGAGCCCAACCGCATCCTGCTGGCGAATCAGCATATAGGTCAGCGCCGCCGTCAAATACTGCGCATATTGAAATTTCGAAACATGCTGATGCTCCCCCACCGAGACCGCTTCGTCACCGGCGTATTTCATTGAGCCGGACGCATCCACCAGAATGGTGACGCGCATGTTTGTCTCCTCGATGTATTGCTTGATGTAGTAGCGGTCGCTTTTGCCGTAAACTCTCCAGTCCAGATTCCGCAAATCGTCGCCCGTCACATACTGACGGTGCTCCGCAAACTCCACCGAAAACCCCTTGTGAGGACTGGTGTGCCGGCCATTGATCGTTCCCTCCTTAGCCTTTCGGGCAAGGAATTCGAGGCGGCCCAGCATGTTGGCCACTTCGTCGGGAAGAAGTTCGGAAAAACCACTGTCAGCGCCGGGCATCTAGATTTCGAGGTCAGCCTTTGGTTTAAAATGTTCGATCAACATCGTCACGATATCATCGCTAGTGACGCCGGCGGCCTCCGCATTGAAAGTCGTCAAAACCCGGTGGCGAAGCACGGGGTGAGCCACCGCTTTCACATCCTCCGTGGTGGTGTGATATCGGCCCTGCAGAATCGCGCGGGCTTTCGCAGCGAGAATCAGATAAATCCCGGCACGCGGTCCGGCACCCCAGGAAACCATTTCTTTCACAAAATCGGGAGAATCCTCCTGCTTGGGACGCGATGCCCTTGCCAGACTTGCGGCAAACGAAACCACGTGATCCGCTGCGGGAATCCGGCGCACCACTTTCTGGAGACGGGTCACGGCGGCGGCATCGAGTTGTTTGGTCGGGTTCCCCCGGTAGGTCCCGGTGACGCGCTTGATAATCGCCTCTTCTTCTGAAACGGAGGGATAATCGACCCGGATGTTAAACATAAAGCGGTCCAGCTGGGCCTCGGGAAGCGGATAGGTTCCCTCCTGTTCGATTGGATTCTGAGTCGCGAGCACAAAAAATGGATCGGGCAGCGGGTAAGTTTCCTCCCCGATAGTGACGTGGTGCTCCTGCATCGCTTCCAGCAGTGAAGCCTGCGTCTTCGGCGGTGTCCGGTTGATCTCATCGGCGAGGATCATGTTGGCAAAAACGGGGCCCTTCACAAATTTAAAAACCCGTTTCCCGGTCGTCATATCCTCTTCCAGAACTTCGGTTCCGGTAATATCAGCCGGCATCAAATCCGGGGTGAACTGGATGCGCTTGAAACTGAGGTCCAACACCTCGGCAAGGGTAGAAACAAGCAAAGTTTTCGCCAGCCCGGGTACTCCCACCAGCAAAGCATGAGACCGGCAGAAAATCGCAATGAGAAGCTGCTCGATCACATCCTCCTGCCCCACGATTACGAGATCCAACTGACCTTTCATGGCCCCATAGGCCTGCTTCAATTCCTCGATAACCTCCTTATCGGATCCAGAGATTTCCTCGTCCTGTTGCGCCGTAATCATAATCCCGAGATGTTACGGTCGTTTAGGGAGCCTTGTAAATCCTGTTTTTAAGCGGAATTGCGCGTCAAACGCATCAAATTTCGAGCGCTACAAAGCTTTCACGATCCGGTCAGCCACTTTCTGACCACAGAGGATCACCATCGGCATGCCACCTCCGGGATTGACGCTTCCGCCGGTGAAATAGAGATTTTTGAACTTCGAGCTTTGCTTGGGGAACTTGAAACCATAGTTCCGCTTCCAATCGGATACCACACCATAGATCGAGCCGCGGTTTGAATAGTACATTTCCTGGAGATCGATCGGGGTCAGCGTGTCTTCCACGATGGTATGCTTCCGGAGATCAGTCAGGCCCATTCTCTCCAACTTGTCGATGACGCGCTCTTTCATCTCCAGATAAGCGGACTCGGGAAGCGGGTTCTCCGGATCAATTGGCGGTATGTGAGGCAGAATTTTGATATTATCGCAACCCGCCGGGGCTTTTCCGGGATCAGTCCGGGTTGGAGCGACCAGATAGATCGTGGGATCTTCAGGAAGTTCCCCTTTTTTGAATACGGTATCAAAATGTTTGTTTTGATCCTTCGAATAGAAAAAGTTGTGATGCGCCAGCTGCGGATACTCCCGGTCGGTCCCGAGATGGATCACCAGACCGGAGCAGGCCGGCTTGAATTTTTTACCGGCCCGCTTCAGAAAACGGCCGTTGATACCCATCAGTTTATCGTAGGCAGGAATCACCTCCATGTTGCAAACCACATAGTCCGCTGAAAGTGTTTCGCCATTGGCGAGACGGATCCCTGAAACTTTCCGAAAACCATCCTTTTCGATAGATTCCACCTCGGTATTCAGATCGATTTTTATACCCAGGTCATCACAGAGCTTACCCAGACCTCGAGCGAGATTATACATCCCGCCTTTCACATACCAAAGACCATAATCGAACTGGATGATCGGCATCAAATTCATATAACCCGGCGCATCGTGGGCTGAGGAGCCAACATACTTAATAAAGTATTCGAAAATCATCCGGAGATGCGGATCATCGATTCGCTGCTCGATCGATTTTGACATCGAGTTTCTGTAGTCCATCACTCCATTGTTGAGTTGGACATTGTAGTATTTCAGAAACTCCCAAAGGGTATCGAGCCCCTCGGAGAAAAATCCACCTTCGATCATCGAGTACTGAGAGCGCCCGTAGTTGAGAAACTCCTGAAACTGCGCCCAGTTTTTCTCCTTTGCCCCGGCCAGCTTCTCCACTTCGCGCCGCATGAGATCCTCCTCCTCATAAAGGTCGATCCGGGTTCCGTCCTCAAAGAAATTCCTCCAATGCGGTGTCACCTTTTCGATCTCGACATAGTCCTCCATTTGCTTCCCGGCACGGGCAAACAGATCACGGAAAATTTGCGGCAGCGTGAAAATGGAAGGCCCCAGATCAAAACCGAAGCCTTCTTTTTCGAGGTAGTTGAGTTTCCCTCCGATCTTGTCGTTTTTTTCCACAATGCGGACATCAAACCCTTCGGCACACAGGGAAATAGCGGCCGAAAGCCCTCCCAACCCGGCACCGACAACCACGGCGGATTTATTTCGTTTCTCTATCATGCAGAAAGATCCCGAAGAGCCAGGTTAGCACTAATTCTGGCGGATTCATAAATCACAGGCAACCCACTGCCGGGATGAGTCCCCCCTCCTGTGAGGTAAACCCCGTCCAGCTCCTCGAAGCGGTTGCGGGGACGATTGTGAAGGAGTTGCCCAATGTTGTGCGCCAAATTAAATACGGCTCCGCGATGAATTTCATACTTCGAATCCCAGTCATCGGGAGTAATCATCG
Source organism: Verrucomicrobiales bacterium (assembly GCA_029213005.1). Classification (GTDB taxonomy): domain Bacteria; phylum Verrucomicrobiota; class Verrucomicrobiia; order Verrucomicrobiales; family DEV007; genus Arctic95D-9. The sequence goes on along the minus strand of JARGPI010000002.1, from coordinate 313,268 downwards.
TTTCAGATTCGATCCGTTCTCTTACATCGCCCAAACCGATCAGAGAGAGACGATCCAAGGCCAGATCGCGAAATTTCGACGCTTCCGCTTCCCAATTCACATTCTCGTGCTGATGAGTCACGGGCAACAATATATAGAGAGTGCTTTTTCCCTCCGGAGCGAGCGACGGATCAGTCACGCAGGCGTTCTGCACATAGTAGGATGGGGTATCGGAAAGGCGATGCTGATTTTCGATATCATCAAGATTCCCCTGATAATCCTCTGACATCACAATCGTGTGATGAGGCAAATCTTTATAAATCCCGTCGATGCCCAAGTAGAGCATAAAGGTAGAACAGGAAAACTGCTTATCATCAACCTCGGCCTTGGTCCAGCGACTCAAGAGATGATCGGGCACGAGGCGGCTCATGGCACGGGCAAAGTCCGCATTAATAAATAGTGCGTCCGCCTTGTGTTCACCGGTTTTCGTCTTAATCCCGGTAACGCGACGGCCTTCGAATATCAATTCATCGACCGGTTCTTCGAGGTGAAATTTCACTCCCATTCTTTTGGCCACCCGGGCCATTGCTTCACTAACTGCGGCACATCCTCCAATCGGATGATAAACGCCATACTGATACTCCAAGCCACTCAGGATCGAAAAAAGGCTCGGGCACCGATACGGCGACATGCCGAGGTATTTCGACTGAAACGAGAAAGCAAGCCTAGTGCGGGGATCTTTAAAGAACCGCTTCAAATCCTGATCGAGAGAAGCCCACGGCCGGACCGCCGGTAGTGCTTTGAAGAGAGAGGGTTTCACGAAGTCCGACAAATTGTTGAAAGGCTGCTGCAAAACCGGGCGGAGTTTCTCCAGTTTCCAGGCATTCTCTTTCATGAAGTCTTTGACCCGCTTCGAGTCTTCCACCGAGATTTTCGCGACCTCTTTCTCCATCTGATCGAGATCCGGGGTGGCATCCAGAGTCGGGCCCCCTTCGAAAAACAATCGGTATTGCGGATCGAGCCGAACCATTTCGACTTCGTCGGCCAGATTAGCACCCGCCTCTTTGAAGATTTCCTCAAGTAACTGAGGGTATAAAAAGAAAGTCGGACCAGTATCAAATTTGAAGTCTCCGTCGACCAGATAGGAAGTTCGCCCCCCAACCCGGGAAAGCCTCTCGAAAACCTCTACCTTCACACCTTTTGCGGCGAGAAGCATGGCCGACGCCAGACCTCCGGGACCCGCACCGGCGATGATAACTTTGGGCTGCTGCTTATTACTCTCCATTAATTCACAAGTTATCTACGCGACAGAAGGGTAGATCGGCAGAAGAAAGAGTAGTTTTCCGGGATTTCAATCACCACAAACCGCCCCGATGGGACTGAGTCGAACTTTTGAGAGAAAAATCAGATTCGCAATTTGTCGCGGAGATATATCGAAGTTATATTTTATGTATGCACTCAAATTTCCAGAGGAGCGAAATCCTTACGGATCATAAATTTTTCGCGAGAAATCCCATGGCGAGTTCCGTAGTTTCTCTGTTTGACCACCTCCCGCATATCGTTTTCTACGTGAAAGACCGGGAAAGCCGCTTTGTCGCCGCTAACGACGCAATGCTGAAGACCAAGTTTCTACACAGTGCCACGCAATTACTGGGGCGAAACGATTTCGATTTCTTTCCTCCCGCCGTCGCCGATATCCACATCCACGAAGATCAGAAAGTAATGCAGAGCGGCCAGCCTTTGACCGATCAGTTCTGGTTTGCGATCGATCATTCGGGCAATACGCGATGGTTTAACTCGAGCAAAGTGCCCCTACTCGACGAAAACGATAACATCATCGGGGTCGCCGGCACCCGCTATCCACTGGACTCGAGCGGTGAAGAACGGTTATTCAAACACCTTACCCCTGTGGTGCGACATCTCGTGCTCCGATACAACGAACCGACCTCGATGGAATCGCTGGCGGAGATTGCGCAAATCTCACCCGAACAGCTCAATCGGGATTTTGTCGAACTGCTCTGCATGCCCCCCCATCAGTTCCAGCACACCTACCGGATCGAAAAAGCCCGGCAACTTCTGGCCCACAGCCAATCCAGTGTCGAAGACATCGCCAGCGAAACCGGATTTTACGATCTCGATCATTTTTACCGCCACTTCGGCCGCTTCAACGGCGTCTCTCCCGAAGAATATCGAAACCGATTTTCCCCCGAGCGAGACGTGGCGGTCACTCCTTAAATTGCTGCCTAATTCACCCTCGCGCGCCACAAAGGTAGTTCAGCGCGTCGGGATCGGATGGTGACTGAAATATCTCCCCAGCGTCACCGCTTTCAACAATCGTTCCGCTTCCATCTCTCACCCAGAAAACCGAAAGCTGATCGGCGATCCGACGGGCCTGGGCAAGATTGTGCGTCACGATCACGACGGTGACCCGCTCCCGCAGTGACACGATCAAATCTTCAACCACTGCCGACGCTATCGGATCCAGCGCACTGCAGGGTTCATCGAAGAGAATCACTTCCGGCTCGAGAGCAAGAGCCCGCGCGATGCAAAGTCGTTGCTGCTGACCGCCGGAGAGATTTGCGGCGCCTTTTTCCAAACGGTCCGAAACCTCTTCCCAGAGACCGACCTGCGTGAGCGCCTCGACCATACGGTCACGGCATTCCTTTTTGGAAAAGCCGTGTTCCCGAAGCGGTATTTCAAAGTTCCGGCGAATCGACTGGGGAAACGGATTGGGTTTCTGAAAGACCATTCCGATCTGGCGTCGCAAACTCAAAACGTCGTGTTTGGAATCGGTCAGATTTTGGGTTTGAAATATGACTTCACCCTTAACTCGACACCCCGGAATCAAATCGGTGAGACGATTCAGGGAATTCAGAAACGAACTTTTGCCGCACCCGGAAGGCCCTACCAACGCAGAGATTTGATTCCGGGGAATATCGAGATTCACATTCTGCAAAGCCGCAAAATCCCCATACTGAATCGAGAGATTCCGAACTGAAATCGCCGCTAATTCACTTTCTTGAGCCATTGATCGGAAAAGTAGTTTGCGAGGTAGTTAATCATAAGAATCACGAGGAGCAGAACCAGAGCACTCGCCGAGGCCCTCGTTGCGCCGTTGGGTACGTTCATTGCCATATCAAAAATATGTACTGAAATCGATCGACCTGAATCGAGTAGTGATGCCGGTGACCGAGTCGCATAACCACTGGTAAAGATCAGAGCCGCTGTCTCCGATAGAGCCCTTGCCACCCCGATCGTGAAACCGATCAAAATGCCCGGGAAAGCCCGCGGCAGCAGCACCCGGCTGAGAATCGTAGATTTCCGCAATCCCATCGCTGTAGCCGACAAGCGCAGGTCCGGAGGGAGCGATTGAACGGCAGCAAGAGTTGTCCGAATCAAAATCGGCAGAATCATACACGCCAACGTGAGACCGCCGGAAAGGATCGAAAAACCCAGCCCCAGAATGCGGCAGAAAAATGCCATCCCGAAGAGACCGAAAACGATCGAGGGTATACTCGCGAGCAAATCAACTGAGCGAGTCAGCCACGCCGTCAGCCTGCTTCCCGGCGACACCATTTCGGTGATCCAAAAAGCACAGCCCACACCGAATGGTATCGCGACCAAAAGACAACACATCAGGATTAACAAGGTCGATTTGATAACCGGACCGATCCCCCCTGCCCTGCCCGACTCTTCCACTCCTGAAGTCAGAAATTCCCAGTCGATTTGGGAGGTGCCCATTTTTACCAGATCCAGCACAATCCAGAGCAGTGCCCCCACACTGAGAACGGCCGCCATCGCACAAACCGCACCTACTAGAGCATCGACTGGTTTTAAGCGATTCACAACACCGGCTCCCTTCTCCTTAGGAGTAACAGAAACCCGGTTAACACCACGAGGACAAATCCCGCCGCATATAGTAAAGATCGGTGCCCCTCCGTGGCATACCCCATTTCCAAAGCGATCGTCGACGTCACGGGCCGGACCGGATCAAAAATGCTGTGAGGAATCTTTGCGATATTGCCGCAGACCATAACGACCGCCATCGTTTCTCCAATCGCTCTCGTCATCGCGAGCATACAACCCGACAAGATTCCGGAGCGTGCCGCCGGCAATGCTATCGAAAAAATCTGCCGGGGACGACTCAGTCCCAGTGCGGCACCCCCATAAACCAAACTGCGATCAATAGCCTGCAGCGCGGCCCGGGTCGTTAAGCTAACGGTAGGTAGAATCATCAGCCCCAGGACTATTCCGCCGGCAAGTAGACTTTGTCCCGGAGGCCGGATCTGATTAATGATAGGAACAATGACGGTGAGCCCCCAAAATCCAAAAATAATCGAAGGAACCCCGGCCAGTAACTCCATAGCCCGGTCCTGAAATGTCGCCAACCATTTCGGGGAGTAATATATTTGAAAAATCGCAGCAAGAATCCCCGGCGGAACCGCTAATGCCGTAGCGAGGAGAGTCACCGCCAGAGAAGCCAGCAACATTGGCGTAATACCAAACTGCGGTTCCCGGTCTGATCCGGGTTGCCAGGCTCCATCGGAGAAAAATGCGAATATCTGTCCACTCGAAAAAACCGGCCAGGCTTCAACCAGTAGAAAGCCGACGATCCCAATCACCAAACTACCGCAAATCAATGCGACACCACTGAGCAACCACTTCAATCCGCGGTCATTTCGATGCCGGAACATAAAGATGCGATTCAATAATGTCTTTTACAGCATCGGACTTGATATACTCAATAAACCGACCTGTTTCCTCCGATGTATCAGAACGACTGACGAGTAACAGCGGCCGGGTGATCGGGAATTGACCTTTCGCCACCGAATCGGTAGCTGCGACAACGCCATCAGATTCCAGTAACCGGATCGGCGTTCCGCTCGAAATTTCACTGGCCGCCGCGCCGATCGAAACGTAGCCAATCGCATTGGGATCTCCCGCTACCGTCTTGATCGCCTGCTGGTTTCCACCTACAATTACGTCCGCTTTGATATCGGCAGAATCAAGCCCTAGGTATTTAAGAAAAACCTCGAGCGTTCCCCTTCCGTCCGCTTTGTTAGCCACCAGTATTCCCCCCGCTTTACCACCCAGTTCACTCCAATCGGTAATCTCTTTTCTATAGATTTGAATAACCTGCTCACGGGTCAGCCCCTTCACATCATTTTGCCGATTAACGATCAAACCAACCCCGTCGATCGCGATGCAATGGGAGGTCAAATCCTCCTCGCCCGGCTTGAGATCCCGCGAGGCCATTCCCAGATCAGCAAGTCCCGACTTTGCATCTGAGATACCCCGGGAAGAACCGCCGGTCTGTACCTCGACCCGAATCCCGGGATTGGCTTCTTCAAAGCGAAGGGCCGCATCTGCGACCACCGGGGCAACCGTGGTCGAGCCCGTGATCACGATCGATTCGACGGAAGAATCGGAACAGGACATCACCAAGAATACAAAAAACGCTGAAATCAATAGGTGGAACGAATGCCTCATAAATGAATCGGATAAAAACGAATTCCATTAATTGCACAATTGCGCAACTATTTAATTTCACCCGATCTTTGTGCCGGAAACTGGAAGGTGCAGCACCCTAAATTTAGAACAACCGCCTGCCCGTCCCCTTTCTCGATCGATTCGCGAAGCTCGGTCGATACTGAGAGCATCTTGTTCCGGCCGACGCGGCGCGATTCGAGGATGCCGACTTCCTCTAAAATCGACGTGTGACGCGATGCGTTGTAGTTCGAAACCCCAATGCGCTGAGCGAGCTCCCCGAGCGTTATTGCGGATGGCGATGCAATCAATACCTCGACCATCTGCCAACGCGTCGCGTCGGAAAGCGCTTTGAGATATGGCTGACACGTCCCCGGGGGAGCTTCCATCCCACGAGATTATCAAAGCGGAATCGCAAAGTCCCGAAAATAAAAAAGAGATTCCCTACCCGGATACGAGATCGCCGATCGACCCGTAATCCACATCGAAGAGACGCTTGTAATTCCTTCTCACCACTCCGTCAGTCATGCGGGCAATGGTATCGCAAACGATACGGGCCCGGTCGCTCTGACTCAAGCCGTCCGCGAAAATTCGCTCCTCTTCTTCATCGGAAAATAACTGGTAGTGATCTTTGCCCCGGCCGGGCTCTTTGCGAATGTAGAAATTCGCGTATTCATCAAACAGTCGGGATAGGACCAGATCGGCTTTTCGATCGAGCTGGCGCATTTGCTGAGACTGAAAGACGATTTCGAAAGCCATCTTTTTGTAGAGTTTGCACTCCTCTTTTATTTCGGCAGGGATCACCAGTTTGTAACGATAGCGATTCGTCAAGTCAGCGAGGAAATGCTCCTGTTCTTCGAGTTCGGCATACCGGATAAACTGCCCGATTTTGTATCCGATCGTGGATTCCACCCGGTTTCGCCGAATGATGTTATCCAGCAGGCTCTTCACAAGGTCCGATTCATTATCGGTCAGTTCTTTCCGGGAAGCCCATTTCTCGATTTTTTCGATGGTGAGAAACCCGGCCTGAATCCCGTCGGCAATATCGTTCAGCGAATAGGCAGTATCATCCGCCCAATCCATGATCTGACACTCTATCGACTTGTGGGCGTCCCGCTGTTTGCCGGGCGCCACCCCTTCAGGAAATGATCGGCCCGCAAAAACAAAGTCGAGCCAGTCTTTCTGATTATCGTAGATGAAATGGTTGGTTGGGTTATCCAGCTCACTGTAAAACGTCTTGTATTTCAGCACCCCGTCGACCATTCCTCTCGTAGGATTGATCCCTTTCACCTCTCCGAAAGCAGTATTCCCGAGCAGGCGAAGTGTCTGAGCGTTACCTTCGAACCCCCCGAAGGGCTTCATTTTTTCATGAATAACCCGCTCGCCGGTATGCCCGTAGGGCGGATGCCCCAAGTCATGCGACAAACAGCAAGCCTCCACGAGATCAGAATCGACGAAATAATCATCCGAGAGCAAATCCGAGGCCGACTGGAGGCGCTGACAGATCCCGCGCCCGATCTGAGCCACCTCAATCGAATGAGTTAACCGGGTTCGATAAAAATCGTATTCCCCCGAAAAGAAAACCTGGGTTTTGTTCTGGAGACGTCGAAAGGCCCCGGTATGAATAATCCGGTCCCGGTCCTGCTGAAACGGGCTGCGATAGTCCTCCGTATTGATTGGAACGGACTTATCCCGTCTCTCGATATCGAAGCTCTGGTAAAAACGGTTCTGCATTCGTGGTTGGTGGTATCCGTGTCACAGGAAACACGGGGATTCAAGCCTTGTCACCGAATCAAATGCTTAGCGATGGTCCCTTTGCTTTCCTTTGACAGTATGAATTTGTTGGAAGAATATCGCGTATGCCAAAGGCACCCCTATCTTTTAAACACTTTATCCCGACCGCAGCCATCGCAATGCTCGGTCTGATCGGTTGTAAAACCACTAACCCCTACACTGGTGAGCAGGAAATGACGAACACAGCCCAAAAGGCGATGGTCGGCGCAGCTGGCGGAGCCATTCTCGGAGCAGTCATCGGCAACAACACAGGCGACGGCGACGCAGGACGTGGCGCTGTAATCGGCGCCGCAGCAGGTGGTCTCGCCGGCGCCGGTATCGGCCGGTACATGGATAAACAGGAGGCTGTGATCCGCGCAAGACTTCAGGGTACCGGAGTCAGCGTCACCCGTCTCGGTAACAACCTGATCCTCAACATGCCGAACGATGTTACGTTTGAAACGGCAAAGTCCGATATCCGGCCTCAGGCAGCCAATACGCTCGATTCGGTGGCGATCGTTCTGAACGAATTTAACAAAACGATGGTAAATGTGAACGGCCACGCAGATGCCGATGGCGATAATGCCTACAATCAGACGCTTTCCGAGAAGCGGGCCACATCAGTTTCCCGTTATCTGGCTGGTCGCGGCGTGGTTTCAGGCCGTCTCATTGCCAGAGGCTTCGGGGAAACTCAGCCGATCGCATCGAATTCCACTGCGACCGGAAAAGCGGAAAACCGCCGGGTTGAGATTCACATCATTCCTCAGCAGATGTAAGGCGGATCAATCCGCGTCCCGACCGAGCTTTTTCTGCATGGTCTGATACAGCCGCTCGATCGCTTCGTCGGGATTCTCCAACATCATACTTTCCCTGATCTTGCTGGCGTAAAGCCCGAAAGCAAAGGGTGAAACCGCGGGAACCTCGCGGAGTTCCCATTCCATGCCGGGGACCTGCTTCAAAAAATCGGCAGCCCGATCGAGATCGAGAAAAGTGTGAACCGCCTCGTGATAAGCCTGTTCCATCAATGGATGATCAGGCTCGTGCTCGCTCAAGACATCAAACAAAATGTCTGAACTCCAGCGCAACTGACGAATCGCCCGTTCTTTTCCGGGAAGGTTCCGCGGAACCATCAGACCGGTTTGTGCGACGCCTCCAAACTGCCATTTTACGAGCTGAGCCCCCTGAAGCGCCGCTTTCAGATCATCTTCCACCGGACTTTCACTCAGGAAAAGCTCTTTCCATTCTTCGACACCCATCTTTTGAAAGGTCAACAGGCTGAGAAGAAAGCCGTAATCATCGATCGTGACGAGAGCGTTTCCCCCGACTGCTTCCTTGACCCGATAACTCACGATCCGGGACAGAGCATCGTTCGCGGAGCGCCCGATCAGGGAATGGAAGAAGAAATGAACCCGCTCGGGGTCGTTTTCCTCGTCTTGAAATTGCTCGATCAAAAATCGGTTTTTGGTAGGAATCGCCGACAGGAGAAGCTGAGTTTTAAAATGCTCCAGAACCGCCGAAGCGTTTGTCGACGAAATCTCCCACTCCTCGATCAACCAATCCAGGATTACATCCGGCTCCTCTTCATCGGACAGAAATTGATCCATCAACGTGCGGAGTCGGGCTACCTCGTCAGCAATCCCCGACGCCAGCGGCATCTTGTTGGCATTCCAGGAAGGCACCGTGGGGAGCCGCCCCGCTGCGTCGGTGACCTTTATCCCGTTCATCCCCGCCTCTTTCAACTTTACGGTCTTCCCACCCAGGACAAAAATATCTCCGGGCTTGAGGTTTTTCACAAAGTTCTCTTCGACCGAACCAAGGCGGCGGCGATTTAAAATGACATTTACCATGCCCTCGGAATGAATTGTCCCGACATTCACCAGGTAATCCCGCTCCACCTTGCGATTCACGGTAAAATAGGCCCCGTCCCGTTCTTCGATTTTGCCGAATGCCTCCCGATACTGCCCCTCGAGAGATTTTCCCCCTCCCTCCAGATACCTCACAATCCGGTCAAAGGTCGTCCTTTTCAGCTCCCGAAATGGATAGGCCGAGGTCACGGTCTCAAAAGCGTCGTCAGCAGACACACCTCCATCCATCGCCATGCCAAGCACATGCTGGGCAACCGCGTCGTTTCCGCTGGTCAAAATCCTCACCGGATCGAGGACGCGATCTCTGGTGAGTCGCGCACAGACGATACATTCGATCAAATCATTGATGTTGGTCGCGACGAGAACCCCGTGACTCATCTGGTCGATGGAATGACCCGACCGTCCGATCCGCTGGAGCGCTTTCGAGATTCCTTTCGGTGTGCTCACCATGATCACCGTGTCGATATTGCCGATATCGAGCCCGAGTTCCAGTGAGGTTGAGCAAACCACAGCGCGGAGCTCCCCCAGTTTGAGACGATCCTCAACCTCCTGCCGCACATCGCGATCCAGAGAAGAGTGATGACACTCGATTTTCGCATTCAGATCCGGAAGCGCCAATTTCAAGCGATGTGAGATCCTCTCGGCTCCCGAGCGGGTATTGGTGAAAATGAGAGTGGTGCGATTCCGCTCCACAACGGCCGCGATATCGCGAATCACCCGGGTCGCCGTATAACCCGCCGGCGGATAGGGATGTTTCCGAACCGGGGTCATCACCTCGACAATGGCGCGGCGCTCGATTCGCGCCTCTGCAATGATCGGCTTCGGCCCGGAGCCACAGAGGAATTCGCCGACCGTATCCATCGGCGCCACCGTCGCTGACAAACCGATCCGGCAGAGCGGTTCCTGTTTCGTCATTCGCCGCATTCGCTCTATTCTCTCCAGCGAAATCGACAGGTGCGCGCCCCGTTTGTTTTCCACAAAAGCGTGCAATTCGTCGATAATCACAAAGCGGCAACGACTCAGCGCGTCCCGAAATCCCGCCTGCGGCAAAATGATGGCGAGACTCTCTGGCGTAGTGATTAAAATATGAGGCGGTTTCCGCCGTTGTTTCGCTCTTTCACTGGCGGTGGTATCGCCCGTTCGCATCCCCACCGTGATCGTTTCCGAAAGTCCCAAACCTTCCAGCGGCTGCTTCAAATTTTTCTCAATATCGTAGGCGAGAGCCCGGAGCGGAGACAGGTAAATACACTGAACACCCCTGGCCGGAAGCGCCCCCTCCTGATGCTCGGTCGCAAGCCGGTCAATAATCCCGAGGAATCCCGCCAGCGTTTTCCCCGACCCCGTGGGCGACGAAAGCAGAATGCTACGCTGCTCCAAAATCGCCGGCACACAAAGAGTCTGAGCTTCCGTCGGACCGCGAAAGGTTTTACGAAACCACTTCGCCGTCGGAGCACTCAGAGAGGAATAAAAAGTCGTCTCGCCGTCCATTCAGGGCTGCGCGGCGCTTTTCTTAATTCCCGCTTCGAGCGCTTTCACAAATAGTTGATCGGCCTGAGACAGCTTCTCCAGCGGTAGATCGTTACTGGCCTGAGCGCCGGTTCTGCGAAGGCGCACCATGCCGTCTTTTAATATGACAACCGGTCCTGTTTTCCCGGGTTCCGGCGCAGAGAACGCCACGAGCCGCCCCGTCATTTTGCGGCCCTCAGCATCTGACCACTCCCGCTCCTTGCTCACGAATGTGACGTAGGATACAATGGTCTGACTTTTCGACTGAGAAGGTGAGACAAAAGCTCCGGTATTGCCCGTTTGCCCTCTTTCAGACAGCTTTTTTCTCGCATCGGACACCGCATTCTGCCCGATGGAGTTCGAAACGAGGAAAACGAGAATTCCGAACACAAAGAAAGCTGACTTCATCAGTCAGCTTACTCTAAAATTTTCGAAATGTAGGTGTAAAAATCGGCTTAGGCAGACTTCGGATTCAAACGGGCCGCCATCCGGGCTTTCATCCGGCTTGCTGCGTTTTTGTGAATCACGTTGTTCTTAGCGGCACGGTCAGCTGCAGAAGCATACTGGTTGTAAGCTTTAGTTGACTTTTCAGCATCACCGTCTTCAATAGCGGCCAAAAGCTGCTTCCGGAAAGTCCGGAGACGACTTTTTACTGCACGGTTTCTAAGCGTCGCCGTTTCGGTCTGACGAATTCTTTTCTTTGCTGAAGCGTTGTTAGCCATATCTAAGTTTCCTAAACCTGAGTGTTTCGAAGGCGCGGAATCTACACCGATTTCCGCCCCCGTCAAGAAAATCTAGTAATTCGGTTCGATTGTGAAGTAAGAAACTTCAAATCCCTCCCGTTTTACGAGTTCACGGGCCGCAACGTCAGGGGGCAAATCCCCGAGTTTGATGTCGTTTTCGACGGGTTTCACAAAAATTGAGGGGAGCTCACGCGCCGCAACCGGAACCGTGATGTCATCCGTCAGCGGCACGTCCGGTTTATCCACCCCGGCATACAGTTTGCGGTTCACCACATTTACCGGCGTGCCAAATCCAACCCGATCGTAAAGCTCGATGACATCATTGGATTTCATCCGGATGCATCCGTAACTCGCTTTTTTCCCGACATCTTTCTCCGCAGCCGTCCCGTGGATATAGATACATCGTGAGTAGGCGTTCTTATTTTTCGGTTCCAGGCCATGCAACCAGAGGATCCGGGAAACGATCGGATCGCGTCCGGGAGAATTCGGTTTGATTACCTCGCCTGTCCATTTGCGGCTTTTAAACACGGCGCCAAATGGTTTCCCTTCGCCGATTTTCTCAGCAACTTCCATTTTGCCGACCGGCGTTTTGTAGCTCCCTTTTTCATCCCCGATTCCGAATTTCGAAGTCGAGACGGGGTACTTTTTCACCATTCTACCGTTGTGGTAGACAGCCATTTTTTGTTGAGGCACTGAGACCTCCATGGAGAAAGCGGTATCCTTGTAAGCTCCCGATTTAACCGTGCAACTGCAGAGAAATGGCAGACAGATTGCAAACGCGAGGTGGCAGGAACTGGATAACCATGAGATTTTTGTCATATTCACGGGTATTCTGTCACTCACTAACGTAGACACGCTGAAATCGTTAGAAAATTAAGTTAGATTTTCCGAAATAGTTCTCCTTTGCTTTTTTGCTAACATACCTTAAAGAACTTCAATAAACCTAGCATCCGGAGGATTCGATCGTTTCTGACTTCGGACAAATGCCTGCCGCATGAAGAAGTTACTATTTCTGACCCTTGTTTTCTCCTCGCTGAGCTGTTGGTTTTCTTTCGCTCAAGATATTCCGGATGAACTCCTCGAAGATGAACACGTTCGTGAGGAGTTTGGAATCAACGAGTTTACCACTCCGTCGATTCGGAAAATTTTTGATGATCTCAAAAAGCTGCGCCCCCTTCCCTACGAGGAATTGAAGCGCTTTATTCCCACGGAAACGAGCACGGACCGTTCCATGGTCGCAATTACTCTCGGGTTTCTCATCGCCGACGGATTCTACGCTGTCGAAGCCGAACAGTTTCTCGATCTCGAGCCCGTCGGGCTTTCCCTGCTCAATCACGCCAAGGCAATTGGTGCGGGCGAACGAATCAAGAGCCACACCAAGGCGTTGCTTGATCACCAGAACCTGAAAGACTGGAACAGCCTAAAAAATCAGTTATCGCAGACGCAGAAAGACGTCGAGAAAGAGATGGTTCTGATTCGCGACGTGGATCTCGCTCACCTGATCGCCCTCGGTGGCTGGTTACGGGCCTTTGAGATCGGTTGCGCCGCTTCCCTTGAGCCCTTCGATGCCGAAAAAGCCGCCGTGATCGCCAAACCGGAGATCGTGGAATATTTTGTTTCCAATCTCGAAACGATGGCTCCGCGGATGGAGAAAAATAAAGCCATCCAGAATGTGATCACCACGCTGAAGGAGATTCAGGAAATCGTGACTCTTCCCGAGCAGGAAATCCTCAAGGAATCCGATGTCAAAACGCTTCAAAGTAAGATTTCTCCGATCGTGGATCAATTTTACGGAGTGAAAGTGGGAGGATAAGGCACGTGAAAGTCCGCCATATTTTCATATCCGAAGATCACAACTACTTCGGTCACCACAATCAGCCTCCCGGAACTTCGGAAGTTAAAGAGGTCGATGCGGCCACCCTCGTCGAAGGAAAAGGCATCGAAGGCGATCGTTTTTTTGATTACAAAGAGAATTACAAGGGCCAGGCCACCTTCTTTGAAATCGAAACTTTTCACGAGCTCCGCGAACGATTCGGCGTCTTTGACCGGGGAGTTGAAGCCTTCCGTCGGAATATCATCGTCGAAGGAGTGGATTTAAACTCACTTATCGGCAAAGAATTTGAAGTCCAGGGAATCCGCTTCGAAGGCGTGGAGGAAGCCAGGCCCTGCTACTGGATGGAACAGGCCTTCTGCGAAGGCGCTGAAAAAGCCCTCGCGGGAAAAGGCGGGCTTCGTGTCAGGATTCTCTCCAGCGGAGTCTTGAAGGTTGAATAACTGGCTTGCTCTTGCTCTTGCTCTTGCTCGGAAAACGGGATCAAGAACAAGATTACGAGCAAGAACAAGAGTTTACCCCTTCCGCGCGTATTGGATTGTACCCTGAACAGTCTGAAAATGTACCCTGTACAGTGCTATTTCGCACGTGCCTGTGAGGCGGACACTCTTGTCCGCGGCTCGCTGAACCTGCGGAGGCTTGCGGACAAGAGTGTCCGCATCACGGCGCCCTCAGGAACCGGTCACTCATCAATCCAGCGGCGGCCCCACCCTAGCTGCCGAGCCAGGACCTGCTTCAATTTTTCGCGCTCCTCGATCGGGAGATTGGGATCTTTCGTCAATCTCCGGAGATTTTCGCGCTCCAGCCACAGCACCATCGCATCGGGCCAGATCCTTACATCGAACTCACCCTGCATATCGCCGGGGCCCCAAACAGGAAGTTCAATTCCCTTGCTCACCTGTGGTTCAAACTCACTTTCCCCCTCACCGGGACTTGCGCCGAGGTACATCAAAGGGGCGAACAGAAAAAAAACTCCTGCCACCCCCACTGTATTTTTACTCCAAGACATGAAGCTGTGCGCCTGGTTCCACCCTTTAAAACGAACCCAATAAATGCAACATTAGGCCTTTCCGAAAATTTTGAAAAACCAGTTGCTTGACATAAAAAGTTTTCCCTGTACATTCCCGTCCCTTCTCACCGCCGAATTCAGTAATTTTCGGTGCCCAAACTGGTTTGGAGCCTATTTAGACGGTGAGATTTGAGAAGACTTTCGGATGAAGACATATTCGGCAAAAGCAGAAGAAATCGAGCGCAAATGGTATGTGATCGACGCCAAGGGTAAAATCCTTGGAGACGTCGCAGTTGCAGCCGCTAAATTATTGCGTGGCAAAAGCAAACCCATTTTCACACCTCATGTGGACTGTGGCGATCACGTTGTGATTATCAACGCCGATCAAGTTGTCTTGTCAGGAAATAAAGAGGACCAGAAAATTTACACCAGCTACTCCGGTTATGTTGGCGGTCAGAAACGTGAAAACGTTAGAAAACTTCGCGAGCGTCGTCCTGAGCTGATCGTAGAGCGGGCCGTGAACGGAATGATTCCTCACAACCGTCTCGGAAGCCAGATCATGAAAAAACTGCGCGTCTATGCAGGATCTGAGCACCAGCACGAAGCACAGTCACCGGAAGCCTACGAACTGTAGGATACAATTTAAAAGAAGATTGAGAATATGAGCGAAAGCATTTCAGCCACCGGTCGCCGCAAGACATCCAGCGCACGGGTAACCTTGACTCCAGGAACCGGCAAGATCACCATCAACAAGCGCCCTTTCGAAGAGTACTTCGGTAACATCTCTTTGCAAAACCAGGTGCTTCATCCCTTCAACGTCGCTAAAGCAGTGAATCAGTGGGATGTTGTTATCAACGCTAAAGGTGGTGGCGTAAACGGCCAGATCGGAGCTATCCAGCTCGGCATCTCCCGCGCTCTTCTCGAAAACAACGAAGAACTTCGCGAAGAACTTCGTGAAGCTAATCTCCTGACTCGTGACGCTCGTAAGAAAGAGCGGAAGAAAGCAGGACAGCCTGGAGCACGTAAGCGTTTCCAGTTCTCGAAGCGTTAATCGAACTCTTTCAGAGACGGAAATCACGAATTTCCAAATTACTTTCGGCAGGCTCCTTTTCGGGAGCCTGTTTTGCTTTTAATAGATAAGAAAACATTATGGCAGGCATCGTCATCAAACCTCGTTCCCGAATTTATCATGGCCACGACTGGGTCTACGCCAGTGAGATTCAAAAAGTATTTGGCGAACCCCAGCCGGGTGATCTCATCTCGCTGAAAGACTTCAAAGATCGGCCTCTCGGCACCGCGATTTACAATCCCGACTCACAGATCGTGGCCCGCCGGATCTCGCGACGCAAAGAGGAACTGACCGTCGACTTTTTCGTCCGCCGAATCGAACGTGCCCTCAAGCACCGGCAAAACCTCGGATTTGTCGATCCCGTTTATCGACTCGTCTGGAGTGAAGCCGATGGCCTCCCCGGAGTCGTCATTGACCGCTACGACAAACATATCGTCCTCCAAACCCTGACCCTCGCAATGGATCAGCGCAAGATGATGATCGTCGAAGCCCTGAACTCTGTTCTTGCGCCTGAGTCCGTCATCGAGCGAAACGACTCACCCGTGCGTAAAGCCGAAGGCCTCGAACCCTCCGTCAGCGTCCTGCACGGCACAGACCCCGGAACCTTTCGAATCGACATTGGCGATGGGATTCTCCAGGAAATCAATCTCGTCGAAGGTCAGAAGACCGGTATTTACCTCGATCAGCTCGACAATTACGCCACCGTTGCCCACCTCGCACCGAAGCGAAGCGTACTCGACTGCTGCACCAATCAGGGCGGCTTTGCCCTCCATTGTGCCAAAGCCGGAGCCGCATCAGTTCGGGCCATCGACATCAGCGAAAGCGCCATTGAGTCGACCCGGAAAAACGCTGAAATCAACGAGCTGAACATCGACTGCGTGACCGCAAACGTCTTTGACTACCTCAAAAAAGCCGAGACCGACGGAGAAAAATACGACCTCGTCATTCTCGATCCGCCGTCCTTTACCAGAAACCGTAAAAAACTTCACGAGGCGATGCGGGGATACAAGGAAATCCACCTCCGCGCCCTGAAAATTCTGAACAAAGACGGAATCCTTGCCACCTTTTGCTGTAGCCACCACGTCACCGACAACATGTTTCACGGCATGATTTGTGACGCATCAGTCGATGCCAAACGGACCCTGCGCCTCGTCGATCACTACGGACAGCGTCAGGACCACCCCGTCATCGCCACCATGCCGGAAACCTCCTACCTCAAAGGCTACTGTTTCCAGACCATGGGCGGCTTCTAGCCCAACAAAAAAGGCGATAGTTTTTTAACTACCTGCAGATACTGCTGTTGTAGGACGAATACCGACTTCCATTCCAGGAAGTTGACAGGCTCGAATTGCTGTAGTGAGTCCGCGAGTAGGGACAGTCGTCATATCTTGGCGCGTTATAACTATCGACAAGTCGGATCATCCGGCGAATCGAATCATTCAGCATATCCAGTTTTGCGTGAACATGTCCGAGACCACGGTCCACCCAGCCGCTGTAGCGGCCGCGATCGACATCGTCAACCACCTCGTGAAGGTGAGTCGCCAGCCGATCCAATTCAGTGAGATCCGTTCTGAGGTGAAGATAGGAAGTGCGGGGATCGTGAGAAAGGCGATCGATATGATCAGCCTTGGAGATCAGTAAATTGGCATCACTGAGAAGATGTCGGTAGGCACTGGAGCGGGAATAGTGAGTTTGGAACTCATTTTTCAGCTCGCGGCCGATCGATTCAATTTGGTGAGCCATTCTCACAAGCTCAGTATCGCGAGCCTGTGAAGTTCCAGCCGTGAGCACGATAGTCGTGAGCACAACTGCAGGGATGAGGGTTAGTTTGTATTTCATTAGGGATTTAGTGTTTATTACTCATCACATCAGTAAGGGGCTGATGCGATAAATAATAGGACGCCCCGCCTTTTGGCCTATGCAGACAAAGTGATCAACCCTTTGTAGTTGAGACCTTCAAATGGTTCTGAATGTGGAGACTCAACTCTTTTTGAAAAAAGGTCAATCTGTCGGGAGACAATTTCGATGACAAACTATTCGTTCAGAAACAGCAATAATTTGAATGAAGCGTGAAGCCTGCCGTGACCATGACAGGAGAAGACAACGCAGATACACCCCGACCTGTCAAGAAAAATCAGCCTCAACAGCCCCTCTCGCCCAAATTCTCTTAAAAGTTTCATAATGGTTTTGTTCAATTGAATAATTTGTGCCTATAATTCCCGTGGATGCCGTTGTTCTCCCAACAATCCCCGATAATGTTTACCGTCGTGATCCGGCTGGCGGTTTTGGCTCTATTTGCGGGGACACTTTCGGCTCAAATCAATCTGCCCGATCCGGGAGCTTTCACCGCTGCTGAATTGATCGCCAAAGCGAATGCAGCCTTTTCGAGTGGCAATTTCGAAGCCGCTGAAGCGCTCTTTCTCGCCTTTGAACGGGACTTCGGTGAAGAGGAGGAAGTCAAAGAAACGATCGAGAAAAACTATGCACTGATCGCTCTCTGTAAAATAACCAACGGCCGGGCGACGGAAGCGGGACCCTATATCGAGAAAGCGCTCTTAAATCCAAAACTACCCCGCGATATCCTCGAAGAACTTTCCTTTTGGGATGCCATTCAAAAACTGCAGGCGGGCTCTTATCGGGAAGCGCAGGAGGCGTTCGGAACTTTCTTTAAACAAACCGACTTCAGCTACGAGCGCCGCCTCGAATCATTGACCCTCTTTGGCACCTGCTATGTGATTCAGGGCTATCACCGAACGGCGTCGGAATTTTTCTCCCACCAAATCCCCCATCTCAGGAAAGCCAAAGGCGGTGAGAACTATGCCTCACGGGCAGTGGTTCTCGAAATGATGTCAAAGATTCAATCGGAGCAATATGAGGATGGTCTCGAACTATTGAAAAGAGAATACCCCCACCTCGAAAAAATCACTCAAGTGGTTTCATTCCAGACTCTGGCTCTCCAACTCGGTTCACAGTTTATGGAAGCGGGCGATTACTACTCGGCCATCGCGTGCCTCCAGCGAATTTGGCCGAAGGAAAGACTGCTGCGACACCAAAGCGAGAAACTACAGGAACTGAAAGACAAGCGCGATGCGATTGCCGATGAACCAAGGAAGCAGAGTGAACTTTTTCAAATCAAAGGCACCATCACCCGGGTTGAACGAGAGCTTGAAAATTTCAACAAAATCGAAGACTTCGATGCCGCTTTAAGACTCCGCCTCGCAATGGCGTTTCAGGGTCTGGAACGGTATCGCGAAGCCGCCTTGATTATGGAGGATATGCTGCAGCGCATGGAGGTCAGCCCGGTGGTGGAATCGGCCTCGCTTGCGGTGATTCAATGCTGGAGTCAACTGGAGCGCTGGCCCCGCGCCCTGACCGCCAGTGAAAATTATCTGCAAGCCTTCGGAGACGAAACGGGTAATCCGAATATACCCCAGGTCCTCTTTATGCAGGCCGATGCCATGATGCAGCTTCAGCAAAATGACGATGCGGAAAGCGTCTTTCACAGCATTGCCACCAATTTCCCGAACCACGCCCTCGCCTCCAAAGCGCTGTTTATGAAAGGCTTTTGCCAAATCCTGCAGGACAAGAACGATGAGGCAATTCAAACATTTGACCAGGTTTTAGAGATAGACAAAGACAGTTCGATTGGTCAGGACTCGTTTTATTGGAAAGGAATGGCCTACTCCTTTTCCCAACAGTACGAAGCGGCCTTTGCCCACATGGAGGCCTACCTCGAAAAGTATAGAGATAAGGGAATCAAATACGAACCCGAGGCCGTCTTCCGGAAAGCATATTGCACCTTTTGCCGGGCAGACTATCCAGCAGCGATTCAGGAACTGCGCCAGTTTCTCGTCGATTACGGCCCGGCAGCCAAAGACCGCGACGAAGCCCAGCTTCTCCTCGGCGATGCCTTACTCGGAGAGGGCGATGCCGATGCCGGTATCGCCGCCTACCAGGCGATCAACCCTGCCTCGACCCGATTTTTCGAAGACGGCTATTTCAAAATAGGTAAAGCCTACAAACTCCTCGAAGAAGTGCCGAGAATGAGAGCGCACTACGAAAAGTTCCTCCTCGAATATCCCGAAAGCAAACGAATGCCCGAAGCGGTCTACTGGATTGGCTGGACTCATGTTCACAATGACGATCTCCCCCAGGCTAAAAAAGTCTATTGGGACACCATTGAAAAGCACGGAAACAACCCGGAACTTTTCGCGATCGAAGAACTCCTTCTCGCTCTGCCAAAAGTCTATAAGAGGCAGGGACCGGGTGGCATCGGCGAATTGACTCGAACCTTGCAGAGTCTCTATATCAAAGCGGATCGCGAAAAGAAAAACACCCTGGCGGTTCGGGCGCTCTGGGCCGATGCCATGCTCAAGAAGCAGTCCGATAAAATCAGCGAAGCGTCAGCGCTCTTGATTCGACTCGCCACCTTGATCGATCCCGAGATCCACAATCCGCAGATTGTGGCCGATGCAGCGGATGCTCTCGCTGAAAAAGGCGATTTTGATCGCGCCACGGAACTCTACAAAGATCTCCGCAAATGGAATCCGGTCTCTTTCCACAAAGCGCGTGCGTTTAAAGGACTCGGACTCGTAGCGGAGAAGCAGGGCAGAACGGATGATGCGATTCAACACTACAAAGACTACGAAAAGGAAGCGGCCTCATCCACGGACCTGGCAGGTATCATTCTGAACCGAATCAAATTGGAGATTTCCGCCGGGAAAGGCTCCAATGCAAAAACCGATCTCGAAGCCCTTCTCGAAAATCCGGTAGCTTCAACCCAACACAAAGCGGAAGCCCTTTTCCTGATCGGCGAAAACCTCGCCAGTTCGGAAGATTACGAAAAAGCGACAGCCTATTTCGAACGGGTCTATGTGGTCTACGGAAAGTATCGGGATCTCGTCGCCAAATCCTACTTCCGCCGGGGTGAACTTCT
Organism: Verrucomicrobiales bacterium; assembly: GCA_029213005.1. Lineage (GTDB taxonomy): Bacteria > Verrucomicrobiota > Verrucomicrobiia > Verrucomicrobiales > DEV007 > Arctic95D-9. Next base: position 293,070 of record JARGPI010000002.1, on the reverse strand, counting down.
CGAGAAAATCGGTAACAAGACCGCCGCTTACGAAGTCTACGCCGAACTGGGCAACCGGGATGATCTCAAAGAATTTCGCGAAGCCACTCTGGGGCGCCGCAAAGCGGATGAGTTGAAGGACTTCGCTCCGCCTGAAGAAACCGAAAGCGTCGAGGAGGCAACCTTATGAGGTGGATTTATCTACTCCTTCTTCTTTTCAGCATCGCCGGAGCCGAAGAAACGGTTTATCTGAAGAGCGGCAAATTCCAGAAAGGGAAGCTGATTTCGCAGACCGATGAATCACTCACTTTTGAATTCAAAAAGGTCGGAGTAGCGGGGCTCTCCCGGGTGAAAATACCTTGGAGATCCGTGGAGAAGATCGTTTTCCCGAGTTCTGTCAAACAAATCGATGCACTGGGAAACCCGGTAGCAACGGACCTCGGTGTTTTTGTCGAACTGTGGGAAAAGAACGCTCCCTGGATATCCCGACCCGAATCAAAAGCCGCTGAGATCGGACTCGCTTATGCGACCAAACTCGCCAACTCCGAAGCGGAAATGGCGGCGGAGCAGGCCCTCGATCTTTTTGATCACATTTCAAAAACCGCCTGGGATCCTGCAGATCAAGCCGCCGGACTTCGCGGACGGCTCCGCACCTTGCTGAAAACGGGAAGAGAACGCGATGCGATTCGCGAAGCAGAGGCGCTGGCTGAGGAGACCGAAAACCCCGCTCTTCTTCTCGAGGCCAAATACATTCTCGCCTCTAATGACTTTGAAAAACTCCAGGCAATCGTTGAGGAAAACCCCCGTTGGGAACTTGATGATGAGATTCGTCCCGAAAGAAACCGTTATTTTAACTCCGCCATCGACCACAGCTTGTTTGCCTATCTCTTTTTTGGATCAGAGGAACAGGCCGCTGCGAAAGGACTCGCACTTGCCGCTGAAATTTATCAATTTGCTTCCGACCTCAAAAACGCAAGGCGATGCGCTGATGACATTCTGAAGCTCTACCCCGAAACCTTCGCATCGAAGCAGGCAACGGAACTCCTCTCAAAACTACCTAGTGAACCATCTGAATGAATAAAAATATACTGATCGCATTTTTTCTACTGATACTGGCGTGGGCATTCCTCCCCGGAATCGCAACGGCACAGGACACAGGTGGAGAAGTTATCGAATCGAAGAACATCATCGATTTTTACAACGATGGGGGTCCAACCATGCATGTCCTCCTCGTCGGCCTGATCGCTACCGTTGCCTTGACCTTGTATTTGTTCATCGCCGTGAGTGCTGGCAAGATGGTTCCGAAAAAACTGGTCGATAATATTAACGTAACAATGGCGAATCAGGATATCCAGGGAGCTTACAATCTGGCCAACGCTACTCCCTGCGCCTATTCGAAATGTATTTCGCAGGCTCTGCTGAAAGTCAATTTTGAGCGGGACCTCGCTAACAAAGCCTCGATGGTGGTATCGGCCGAGGACACCCTGGATCAGGAGGAGACAAAGGTCACCGGCCTGATCAACTACCTGAACACTATCTCAACGCTCGCCCCCATGGTAGGGCTTTTCGGAACCGTGATCGGGATGATCACTGCATTCGGGCAACTCACCTCCGGCAAAGCGGAACCCTCCGACCTCGCCGGGGGAATCGGAACAGCGATGCTGACAACCGCAGGCGGATTGCTGGTTGGAATTCCGGCGATGTTTTTCTACTTCTTTTTCAAGAACCGTCTCGCGTCCCTGACTACCGAAATCCAGAAACAGTTCAGCTACGCGATCGATGTTCTTTCCGGGGAGATTCAGTTGGCCAGTTCACCTCAACAAACCGTGGAAGCAGCTCAGGAAGCCGCCCCCGAATAACCTTTACCCAGTCTCTACTTGAGCAGAAAGAAAAAAGACGACAGTCCGGTCAGCTTTCAGATCACTCCAATGATCGACATGACCTTTCTTCTCCTCGTGTTCTTTATGGTGACCTCAAAACTCACCGAGCAGAAGGTAAAGAAAGACATCAATCTTCCGCAGGCTTCCGCGTCGATCCGACCAAAAGACCACTCGCAGCGGGACGTTATCAACATCGATGATAAAGGCCAATACTTCATCGCAGACGGACGGGTGTCGAAAGACGATCTGAATGCCTTTTTGAAAAAGCGATACGGCGTCAATACCCCTTACGTGATCTATTTAAGAGCGGACAAAAACATGCCGGCGAAAAAAATCGGCGAGTTTATGGAAATGGCGACTGAAGCCGGGGTCGACCGGGTAATTTTTGGAGTATTAAATGATTAGACGACGCAGAAGAAAGCGCGACGACACCGTCGAGATGCAAATGGGCCCCATGATTGATATGGTGTTTCTTTTGCTGGTTTTCTTTATGGTCTCGGCCAAACCGGTGAAAGAGGAAAGCGACATTCAAATCGCCCTGCCGGGGAAACAGGAACAAAGCGAAGCAGTAGACATCCCGGACGAACAGCGCATTTTGATTAACACTGATGGTACTGTGGTATTGAATGACATGGTTCTGGCCGCCGCCGGAGACAGTGCCATGAAGGACCTCGTTGTTACCATGAAACGGTTTAAAGAATCTTCGGAAGCCAATAAATCCAAAGCTCTGGTAACGATTGCACCTGAGGAAAACGTCCCTCACCAGCGAGTCGTTGATGTATTAAACGCCTGTGCCGCAGCGGAGATCAAAGGCGTAACCTTTGATACCCAGAGCGCCACCGGAGGGGGAGACGAATTTTAAATGAGAATCCAGGCATCCAACCACCGCCAGCAGCGCAAGGCGGAGTCGACCGAGAAGAACAAGCGGGTATCTGTCTTGCTGGCAGTTTTCGGAATGTCCGCTGCTCTTGTCCTGGTTGGAGGCATCGGGCTCGGCTTGCTGACTCTCGTCGAATACTACAAAGAGCCCGAGGCGGTGTTCGAAGCCGTCCCGAAAAAGACGATCAAGATACCTCCGAAAACACCACAGCATAAAATGAATGTGGCGAAGCACGAAGCGAGTCGCCCCAAACCGACCTTTACCCAAAAGTTGATGAGCACGAAGCCTTCAACCTTTGCCCTGCCCGACCTCCCCCAGGTGAATCTTGATCAGATGCTACCGCTCGATCCCAGCGAACTGGTTTCCGATCAGGTCAGCAGCCTGATGGGTACCTCCGGCATGGGGAACGGAATGGGTAACAGCCTGCTCGGCGGCGGCGGGAGTGGAACCGGAATGAGCTTTATGGGCATCGAATCGGAAGGCTCGAAACTTCTCTTCATTTTTGATGTCTCAACCAGTGTGGTAAACAAAGCTGAGAAAATCGGGGTTCCCTTCTCCAAAATCAGAGAGGAAACGTCTAAACTAATCGATTCCCTGCCCCTCAACGCCCGCTTTGGATTGATCCAGTTTATCCGGGACTATAAGCCATTCAAAGATGAGCTGGTCGTTGCGACGAGTGGTAACAAAAAGCTCGCCCAGGCCTGGATCGAGGAATCGTGGAGCGACTCCGGCACGCGGCTCAGTGCTCCGTATGTCGATGTCTCACCGAACGGGATCGAAGTCGTTCTCGACTTTGCCTTTTCCCTACAGCCCGATGTGATTTTCCTGATTTCCGATGCCAGTTTTCAGCGCAGCCCCGATAACAAAACGGTCCCTCATGAGGACATCGCGAAACAACTCAAAGCACTACAGGAAAAGTCAGGGGTGATGGGCGGCGTGAAATTTAATTTCATCGGTTTCGGAATGAAAGAGGAAGACCACGACTCGATGAAAAAAATCGTGAGACGAAACGGTGGTAAACTGAGGGAAATCGAGAATTAATGAGGTGCCTGATTACGATACTCTGCCTGATCTGTAGTTCGCTTTCCGCTCAGGATGCGACTACCAAACTGATCAAGCTGGGAACGATCCCGGATTCGAAAATTCTTGAAGATGAAGGAACCGCCGTCCGGGTCAGTGGATTTGTTGAGGCCACCCGCAGCAACGCAACCGGCATTCACTTTCTGGATTTCAAAGACTCCGATTTTGTTTGCGTTACTTTCGGCCGTTATGTCGGTGATTTCCCCGAGGGACCTCCATCGGAAATCTACAAAGAAAAGTGGCTCGAAGTTTCCGGAACCATCCAAAATTACCGGGGAGCCCCCCAGATCCGCCTTGAGTCACCTGATCAGGTGAAGATTCTGGAAACACCGCCTCCCGCTCCGGCGCCGGAAAAACCAGCGCCCGCCGAAGCGGAGCCGGAACCTGAGACCGTCACAGAGACCAAATCGCCACCGGTCGAGCCGGAAAAAACGGAACCCAAGCGGTATGAGCCCGAAATGGTCGACGGCGTACCGGCTCTGGACTGGCGCAAGTATTTCCCTGAGTGACAAACACTCTATTTACCTTCCGCAGCCCACTTTTTCATCAGAGCGATGTTGTCCTCGATCGTTTTGAGAGCGACGGGATCGGCTTTTGCCCCGGTAAACTTGTTTAGATAGGGAGCCATATCACTATCATACCTTGCTTCCGTTTCGGGAGTTCGTCCGAGATCGCCGGTTTCCTCCATCCATTGGTCCAGTCGGGTTCGCAAGGTTTTCAGTTGGTCCGCATATTTGGGGTCTGAAGCGAGATTAACAATTTCGTGAGGGTCCGCTGCCACATCGTAAAGTTCTTCGGCCGGACGGGTTTTACGAACCACGAGCTGCTGGACTTCGTTCAATTTCCCGGCGTCTTCATACTCCCGAATCGCTTGCAGGATCGATTTGGCATCTTTATAGGCACAAGGCTGAAGATAGGGACGCTCCGGAAGGAAATTCCGAATATACTTAAACTGACTGGTACGAACCGACCGGATGTGATCGACGGTCTCATCACATCGATCCCGTGCTGCAAACACCGCATCGCGAGGCTCATAATCCGACGCTAAAATGTCGCGGGCCTGCATATATTCCGGAATCGGAATTCCGGCGGCACCCAACGACAAAGCAGCGATATCGATATGCTCGACCACATCGTCACGAACCGTCCCTGCTTTGATTCCGGGCCCGCTGATCACCAGAGGAACATGGAGCCCCTCGTCATACATAAACTGTTTTCCTCTCGCGTGACTGATCCCATGGTCAGTCATAAAAAGCACCAGGGTATTTTCTCTGATGCCTTCCTCCTCAAGGCAAGCCAGAACTTCACCAACCATCGCATCGGTCATTCGGACGGAATCAAGATAAGCCGCCCAGTCCCGAACGATATCGGGATGCTTTGGGTAGTAAGGCGGCAGCGTCACCGATTCCAGCGGAGTCCGGCTTCCAAATTCCGCTTCTGCCGCCGTAGCGATCTTTTCCCATCCACTCTCATCTTTGCCCCGAAGTTTGCCTCCGGGAGTCTGAATTTGAGCGAAAAACGGCTGACCTTCCTTCCGGTCCGCCCAGTCTGAACTATCATAGACCGACTTATCCCACTCGAAGTTGTAATCGGTTTTACCCAACTTCCCCTTCCGCCCCGGCCACCCTGAAATCGAAGTATGGTAACCCGCGTCCTGAAAGAGTTTCGGAACGAGCGAAATTCCCTCGGGAAGGTGTATTTTCATTTCACCACGGCCACTGCGGTGATGATGAGCCCCGATACTGGTTTGATACATCCCGGTAATAAACGCCGATCGACAGGTTGAGCACACCGGCGCCGTCACATAGGCATTGGTAAATTTTATTCCGTCAGCAGCCAGTTTATCGACATTCGGTGTCGAGATCGCAGTCTCTCCGTAGCAGGAGAAATTAGCCGACATATCATCAGGGATGATCCATACGATGTTGGGACGGTCGCCTGCGAGAATAAAAGATGACAGCGCAAACGCCAGAACCTGTAGTAGTAGACTTTTCATAAATCAGTTGGTGTATTAATCAATTTTTTCCACATCGGTAAAATAGGCACCTCCAGCCGCACCTTTCTCATTGTAGATGTAGGTCCAGAGTTCGGTTGGACCGGAAGGCAAATCCATTTCGAATACCACACCGGTGCTTCCGGGTTCAATGTTCTGCTCCGCTTCCCGACCGGCGACTTCCACTTTAGCTTTGACTCCGACTACCGCTTGCCCGGCTTCTTTGGGCCATTGGCGAAGCGTAAGTCGATATTTCCCAGCCTGCTTGATATCGACCATCCATGGCTTGGTGATTTTGGGCAACTTCTTGATCGAATTGAAGTTCCAGGGCGGGTTGCTGCGGTCCATAAACCAGTCCTGCGAGCAGAGCACGGTTAACTCTTCGGCGTCACTACCCAGATCGATATAGACCGGCTTGAGACGGGGAGACACTGACTTCCAGAAGCTTTCATATTCCGCGCGAAGACTTGCCACTTTTTCAGCATTTTGCGCCGCGAGATTCTCACGCTGAGCGGGATCTTTCTCTATATCATATAACTCCTGCTCCCCCTTCGCATTGACCAACCGCCAGCGCTCGGTCAAAACCACTGAATTACGGAAGGCTTCGAACGGATCGGTGTTCCCCGCACCCCCGTGAAATTGCACAAAATGATGAGTCCTTTCCAGTTCCCCGCTCCCATCCAGCAGCGGCTTCAAAGAAACGCCATCCGGCCGGTAGTCTTCCGGGACTTTCACCCCGCACAAGTCTGCCAGAGTCGGAAGCACATCGATGTGAGCACCTATCGTATCGATATCGCGACCGCCCGTCAGCTTTCCTTTGGGCCAGTGAATAAAGAAAGGGACGCGATGTCCCCCATCGTAGATCGATGATTTCTTACCGCGCATTCCGGCGTTAAAACCTTTCTCGGCTTCGGAATCCAAACCTTTGAATTTTGCTCCGGCGGCAGTGCCGTTGTCGGTCATGAAAATTAAAATCGTGTCCTCAGCCAAACCCAGCGAATCCAAGCGCTCGCGAAGCAACCCCATGTTATGATCGATGTTCGCAATCATCCCGTAGAAGTTCGCAAACGGTCTGGATTCCGGATTCGTTTGATAGGGTTCCGCCCACTCTTCCGGCACCCGATAGGGTCCATGGGGAGCATTGAGAGCCAGATAGAGAAAAAACGGCTGTTCCCGGTTTTCCTCGACAAACCGAATCCCCTCGCGGAACCAAACATCCGTGCAATACCCTTCAAATTTTTCAAAGACACCGTTCCGCTCGTAGGTATCATCGAAGTAGTCATTTCCCCAATAATCCGAAGCCTGACCGATCCCTCCGCAGCGATGCCAGACCACATCCTGAAATCCGCGATCCTGAGGCCGATGCGGAGCATTGTCCCCGAGATGCCATTTCCCTACCATTCCGGTGCGATACCCGGCGGAGCCAAATAAGGTGCCTACCGTTTTTTCATCGGGATGCATCATTGTCTGGCCTGCGCTGGTGCGAATGGCTCCGGTCCGACCGGGATAGTGGCCGGTCATCAGCGCAGCGCGAGTTGGGGTGCAGAAAGGACTGACGTGAAAATCAGTGAAGCGAACTGACTCACTATGCAGTTGATCGAGATGAGGCGTCTTCAAATAGGGATTCCCGTGGCAGGCCAAATCGCCATACCCCTGATCGTCGGTCATCACGAGAATGACGTTCGGTTTCTTCAAGTCCCCGGCGGAAATCGAACTACAGAAAAACAAGAGGAGGGAAAAAGAAAGTATAGGTTTCATCGCGAAGGAGTCTGTTTGGTAGCTTTCCGGACAAAACCGGGAATGGTTCATCGTATCGAAAAAACGCGATGAGCCAAGCTCCACAAATCAGGCAAAGTTTTCGGTGAGAAAACCGGACTGTACCCGGTACACTCCGGGACTGTACAGGGTACAACCGCAGACTGTACCCTGTACAATCTGCGGCGAATCTGAATTTAATGGACCCGCTGACCGGGAACGGCACCTTCATCCGGATTGAGGACGAAGATATCCTTCCCTCCGGGACCCGCGGCGATGATCATGCCTTCGCTGACTCCGAATTTCATTTTTCTCGGAGCGAGATTTGCGACCATGACAACCAGTTTGCCGAGGAGATCTTCCGGCTCGTAGGCCGCTTTGATTCCCGCAAAGACCTGACGGGTTTCCCCACCCCCAAGCGACAGCTTCAGCTGGATTAACTTCCTCGCTTCCGGGACTTCGTTGGCTTCGATGACCCGGGCAACGCGGAGATCCACTTTTGAAAAATCATCAAAAGTGATTTCATCAGCGAGCGGCTCTGCCTCAAGGGCGTCACCACTGTCGTCCCAGTTTCCCTGAGGGGTCGCCGGAGCGGCTTCGGCGTTTTCCTCGCGACTTTCCTCGATCATCGCCTGAACGCATTTGGGATCGACCCGCTGCATCATGTGTTTGAACTTGGCGATCTGAATTCCGGTCACTGGAGTTTTGGCCTGATCCCATGACGTCAGTTTTTCCCCGAAAAGCTCTCCCGCTTTCTCCGCCAAATCAGGAAGAACCGGGGCGAGGTAGATCGCAAGCTGACGAAACAGATTCAGCGTCACTGTGCAGACGTCCTGAAGCTGCTGAGCTTTGGCTTCGTCTTTTTTCAATTCCCACGGAGCGTTTTCTTCAACGTAGGGATTGGCTTTATCGGCCAGCTCGATGATCAATCTCATCGCTTTACTGTAGTCCGTTGCTTCGTAATGCGTCGCGATTTTCTCACCGGCAGTGGCGAACTCTTCAAACAAACCACCATCGTCCGGATAGCTATCGGAAAGCCCCGTTTTAGCGACAAACTTGGCTGAGCGACTCGCGAGGTTAATCACTTTCCCTACCAAATCGCTGTTTACGCGGGATTCGAACTCCTCAAGATTCAAATCGATGTCTTCCACTCTGGAATTGAGCTTCGACGCATAGTAATAGCGCAGGTAGGAAGGATTGAGGTGTTCGAGGTATTTTGACGCCTGAATAAAGGTGCCTTTGGACTTCGACATCTTTTCGCCATCCACGGTGAGGAAGCCATGGATATGCACTTTCGTCGGCAAACTGATTTCCGCAGTTTTGAGCATCGCGGGCCAGAAGAGCGTGTGGAAATACTGAATATCCTTCCCGATGAAGTGATGGATCTCGCAATCGTCACTCTTCCACCAATCGTCGAGTTTTTCGTCGTGAGCTTTGCACCACTGCTTGGTCGAACCGATGTAGCCAATCGGCGCATCGAACCAGACGTACCAGTAGTTTCCCGGGGAATCCGGAATCTCAAAACCAAAATATGGACCGGGGCGCGAGATGTCCCAGTTTTTCAGCGGCTCATTCAGGAAAAAGTTCTTCAGGTAGTTAGCGCTCTCTTTGGGGAGCGTTCCGGACTGGGTCCATTCATCGAGGAAGCTGTGTAACTTCTCGATCTCAACAAAGAGATGAGTCGCTTCGCGAACCTCCGGTTTCGATCCCGTCGCGATACTGATCGGATCCACCAAATCAACCGGACTGTAAACTTCATTACAATTCGAGCAGTTATCGCCGGGTTGGTCTTCGCTGCCGCATTTCGGACAGGTCCCGCGCACAAAGCGATCGGCGAGGAATGTCCCCTGCTCGACGTCGAAGAGCTGTTCGATCTGCTTTTCGACAATCATGTCAGCCTCTCTCAATGACTGCCAGATCTCGCCGCAAACCTCGCGACTTTCCTCGCTGTTAGTACTGCCGTAGTTATCGAACTCGATTCCGAATCCCGCGAAGTCCGCCTGATGCGCATCGCTCATTTCGTTGATCAAATCCTCTTCGCTTCGACCCTCTTGACGGGCCCGTAGCATGATCGCTGTCCCGTGAGTGTCGTCGGCACAGATATAAATGCAGCGGTTACCCTGCATTTTCTGAAAACGCACCCAGATATCAGTCTGCAAATACTCCACCAAATGGCCGATGTGAATGTGACCATTTGCGTATGGAAGGGCTGAAGTGACAAGGATCTGTCTCATAATCGATTGGACCGGCACAATCGTTCTCAATCACTAATTTTCAAGACAGTCTTAAAATGCTTGTGAAGCTTATCGCATTGTGGCTAATAAAATACAGGCTCAGATTCGAAAAACCCCACGAAATCCGATCTCAAAATGCCCCAACGTTATCAAAAACGAATTGGAAACAGCTAATTTTGAGGTTATAAATTTTATAACATGAACACCACCTCGATTACCTGAGCTATTTTCTGAACCGCTCGACATGAACTCCTTCCAAATCGATGGATATCAGATCGATCCGGCTCCAATCGGAGAAGGTTGCACGGGAGAAGTGTTTCAGGTTAAAAATCTGAGGGAAAAGAAATCTTACATCGCGAAGCGATACCACTCGATCAGTATCGACCGGAGGTTGATGGAATCGATTTTCAACCGGTATCGGGAGATGCCGCTACACGAGGGAATTCTCTCCCTGAAAGAGAGCCGTTTTGACAATGCGCCCTACTTTTCGATCACAGAGAATTTCGGGGGCAGAAAACTGGAGGAGTGCGGGCCCTTCAAAGAGGAAGTGGCCTGGTTTCTGATTCAGAATCTGGCTTCCGCACTGGGCCACGCCCATCGTTACGGCGTCGTGCACGGGAATCTTCACCCCGGGAATCTTCTCTATTTCGAATCGGACGACGGGGATATCCAGATCAAAGTGAGTGATTTTGGATCGGGGATGATGGGCGAGATTCATCACATCGATCTCGATGAAACCGCCTATTTCGCCCCACCCGAACAACTTGTGACCCTTGGCAGGGATTACACTAACGGAAAAGCGGAGAAATGGGATGTCTATCGCTTCGGCGCGGTCGCTTTCTGGATGCTCAATCACACGATGCCCCGCGGCAAACTGTATCAGAAACTGCGGGCTCAGGAACTCGCCACCAGCGGAGGGCGCCCCGTGCCGCTCGATCCCGTCGCTCTCGGGACCATCATCGAAAAAGACGGCAAGCTTCCCTGGAAACGAAAAATCGGAACCGGTCGGAAGGAAGCCCGGTATAAAGAAATCATCGAAAACTGCCTCAGCCTGAATCCCGCAAAGCGCCCTGTCGATATGCGGCAGGTTCACAACCGGTTTCTCGATCTCGAAAAAGAATTCACACTCCTTGAGACCGAAGAGCGGGCCGCAGCCGAACTCGCCGCAGCCGAGAATCGGGTCATGCGGGAAAAGCTGAAGCAGAAAACCAAACTTTTCACCGCGCGGGCTCTCGTCACCATCCTCGCCGCCGCGGTAATGATCGCCACTTTCTATCTGCTCGAGTACTTGAATCTGTTCAAAGAAACGAGGATGAAAAACAACGAGCTGGGGCAGGTCGTCACCAATTTAAAAGCCTACAACAGCATCCTCGGAAACAAAGTCCAGCACACCACCGTCGACTTGAAGCAGTCCCGGGCGGCCGCAGATGCCTCTTTTTACAGCAGCATGACGCTGCGTGACGTCGACGATCAGACTGCGACCGGACTCAAAGAACTGGAGCGGTCCCGGACCTACTATGTAAAGATCCTGAAAGAAGCGTCGCAGCAGCCCGATGCCGCTCCCGAACGGGGCCGGGCGCTTCACAGCCTCGCCCACATTGAGCAGAAAATGTCGCGAATCGACGAGTCAGTCGATCACTTTAAGAAAGCCATCGCAACCTTCGAAGAAGCCCTCGATTCCAACCGGATTTTCCTCGACGACGATCACCGGCAGGACACCGTGGCCCGACTCGCGGATTGTTACGAGAACATCGGAATGCTCAATGAAAAGCCGGGCAGCGATGAGGCGCTTGCCTCGCTCTCCAAAGCGATTTGGTATTTGAAGCAGGTCCTCGTCAACGAGCCCGGCAATCTCTCCGCAGCGACACGACTCGCTGAGAGCAGCTTTTACCTGGGTCAGACCCTCGATAAACAAAATCGATTCGAAGAAGCCATCGATGCCTATTCCGCCGCTGCGGAAAAAGCCGTCAAATTGCGAAGCCAAGCCGCAACCACCGAAAGTCGCCGCGAGCTGGAGGAGATGATTTCCAAACTTCAGTTCCACACCGCAGAGGCATTGCAGAAAATCGGCAGGGAAACGGAATCAGTAGATGCGTACATCGCCACGATCGAATCGATCGAACGAATGCGAAGCATTCAAGGCTACTCCAAGGAGGAGACTCTCATGATGGCTAAGAGCTTTCTCGCCCTCGGCGATATTTTTGACGAAGTGGAGGAAATTGGCGGAGGAGACAAAGACCAGGTCTATAACGAAGCACTGCGCCTCGTCGTGCCACTGAACCGGGCCAAACCGGATAACGTGGAAATCGCGACCTTGATGGCGCACAGCCTCGCCCGGCTCGCCCGCCTCGAATTGGCCGCCAATCACCGGCGCGACGGGTACAACCTGTCAGTAAGAGGAGTCGAAGTTTTAAGTACCGCACTGGAATCCTCCCCTGACGACCTGCACGGCTACCTCCAACTCGCCGAGGCTCGCCTCGGTCATCTCGATTTTCTGACTGACAATCGGACCAAAGCCAGGACAATCTCGCTTCGCGGCGTCGAAAATGCCGTAAAAGCTCATCAAATCTTTGTCAAAACCGCTGAGAATTACAGCGAACCCGTCCGAAACACCCTCGATCTCCGCATTCGAAAGCTATTTTCATCCTACAGCACCAATTGCGCGGAACTGGGTCAGAACGCAACCGCAGCTAAGTGCATGAATTACGCGACCCACAAGCTCAGCGCCAAAAATTAACGAAAAATCCGCCATTTGTGGCCGACCTGATCCGTGGTAAGATCAGATATGAGCAAGCCTGAAGAATCCTGGAAAAAACGAGCGGCCCGGGTTGCCAGACGGGTCAACACGGGTTGGTTCTTTCAGAAAATCTCACCGATTCTAATTATCGGAGGCCTCCTGTTTGCCATCGCCATTCTGTGTATCCGCTCGCTGAATCCGGCCTATTTCATTCCGGAATGGATTGGCATCGCCGGCGGAACCTTGTTGGTTTCGAGTTGTCTTGCCGCTTTTCTGATGGCCCGGAAGCATTTCATCAATCGTCAGGACGGCCTCGTCCGGCTCGATGACCGGCTCGCGCTCAACAACTCTCTCACTGCCGCGTCCCAGGGTGTCGGAGATTGGCCAACAGAGGAAATCGATAAAGAAAAAGAGAAGAAAGCAGGTCTTAACTGGAACGTCCCTGCCCTGCTCCTACCCGTCGTTACCACCGCGATCCTCGTGATTTCCGCAATTTTTGTCCCGATCCCCAACCTTCAGGCAAAAGCGGGCAACCTGCCCCCCAACGAACCGGGAGCCTGGAAACAGATGGAGGAATGGCTCACCGCTCTTGAGGAGGAAAATCTCATCGACGAAGCCTCCCTCGAGTCCGCTCAGGAGAAAATCGACGAGTTGCGCCAGCAACCGGAAGACGAATGGTTCAGCCACAGCAGCATGGAAGCCACCGATTCGATGAGGGATGCACTCGGGCGCGACCTGCAGGACGCAGCCCGCGATCTCCAGGCGCTCGAAAGAGATCTCGCCGCCCTCGAAAATTACTCCGGCAAAATGAGCGAGGAAGCCCGCGAAATGTTGATGAAAGAATACGACGAGGCCCTCAAAAACCTCGGGCTCAACAACATGAAGCTGAATCAGGACCTGATGAAGCAGCTCCAAAACATGGACCTTTCCCAATTGTCGAAAGAACAACTCAACCAGCTCTCGAAAGAACAACTCCAGAAGCTGAGGGAACAGCTCAAAAGCGGCTGTGACTGACTGGGCGGACTACAAGGGCTGCCCGGTCTGGACGGCGAAGATATGGAAGAATACATGGAGAGGCTCGGAATGGGCAGAGGCGGCATCAAGCGCGGACGCGGCGATGCTCCGATCTTCTTCGGTGAGGAGGAAAACCTCAACACCGACAATATTGAAGGAGTCTCAGGAAACGACTTGGAGAGAGCTATGCCGGCGGACGTCCTCGGTGTTGGCGAAACCGAACACGATGACGAGCAGAAGCCCTATGTCCGTCAAACCGGCGGAAACCTTTCCAACAAAGCGACCGGCGGTGAAGCGGTATGGAGAGAAGCCCTGATGCCGGAGGAAAAAGCACTTCTGAAACGGTATTTTAAGTAGAGATTCCGTCTTCAAACACGATATGAAACAGTTTTTACTGACGGCACTGCTGTCTCTATTTTCAACGGTATTTATTCAATCGGCAGACCAGCCGAATATCCTCTGGATCTCCGCAGAAGACATCAGCCCCCACCTCGGCTGTTACGGAGACCCGCACGCGATCACCCCTCACCTCGACCAGCTGGCATCCGAAGGCACTCGTTACACCCACGCCTTTACCACCGCCGGAGTCTGTGCACCCTGCCGCTCCACAATCATCACCGGGATGTACCAGAATTCCATCGGCACTCATCACATGCGCTGCAACTCCAAGCTGCCGGACTGGCTGAAGCCGTTTCCCATGTATCTGCGAGACGCCGGTTACTATTGCACCAACAACAGCAAAACCGACTACCAATTCTCCAAACCCGGCAAACAGGAAATCTGGGACGAATGCAACAGCAAAGCCCATTGGAAGAACCGGAAAGAAAATCAGCCATTTTTTGCGGTCTACAATTTCACCGGCTGTCACGAAAGCGGCATCGAAAGCAAATCGAAATACAAGAGCGTTTCGTCGGTTCTGACCCCGGACCAGAGACAGGACCCGACAGCCTTTACCAATCTACCTCCTTATTATCCGGATACACCCGTGGTTCGCGAAGACTGGAAGCGTAACTATGAAAACATCACCGCGATGGATCTCTGGGCAGGCAATCTGATTAAAGAACTCAAAGCTGCCGGGGAATATGAAAACACGATTATCATCTATTGGTCAGATCACGGCATCGGATTGCCGAGGGCGAAACGCTGGCTTTACGATTCCGGCACCCGGGTTCCTTTAATCGTAAGATTCCCGGAAGCCTATCGGAGCAATGGTCAGGGAGAGCCCGGTTCGGTATCTGATGAATTGATCAACTCTACCGACTTTGGACCTTCGGTGTTGAATCTCGCCGGCGTCGAAGTGCCCGACTACATGCATGGCCGCGCATTTCTGGGAAAAAACCTGACCGAACCCCGGAAGTATGTATATGGCTCACGGGATCGCATGGACGAAAGGTATGATATCATTCGCGCGGTCAGAGATAAGAAATATCGGTACATCCGCAATTTCGAGCCTCTCAAACCCTACTACCAATATATGAACACTCCCGAAAAGGGAGCCACCATGCGTGAGATTCGGAAAGCGGAAACGGAAGGGACCCTCACCGACGCACAAAAACTCTTTTCCGCCGACCGGAAGCCGGTCGAAGAACTCTACGACCTCGAAGCGGACCCGCATGAAGTTCATAATCTCGCGAACGACCCCGCTCACGAGACGAAGCTGAAAGAGCTGCGCCGGGAACTGGCCGACTGGCAATTCCGGATTGGCGACATCGGCCTGCTTCCTGAATCGGAAATCGAGCGGAGAGAGAAAAACAGTAGTTCAACCTATGCCATTCTCCGCGAAAAAGGCGACGGAGCGGAACTGATCGGAAAACTTGTCGATATCGCAACTAAAGCATCGCAGGGCCCGGCGGCGCTACCGGATTTGGAGAACGCCCTCGCAGAATCCGATCCAGCGATTAGGTATTGGGGCGCGACAGGAATCGGCAATTTTTCAGATGATGTGACTGACAGCGAATCTATCAGTCCCAAACTCCATACTTTACTTACCGATCGCACTGCCGCGGTCCGTATCGCAGCCGGCCGGGCGCTCTGTCGAATGGGAGATACCGAAAAGGCACTTCCCTCACTGGCGGAGGAATTGTCCGGCGAACTTCAGTGGGCCAGATTGGAAGCCGCCATCGCACTCGACTACCTCGGCGAGGTCGCGAAACCGGCGTTACCACAGTTAAAAACGGCATTAAAGAATCAGCCCAATAAGTATATCGTTCGAGTTGCCAATAAAGCGGTCAATGACCTGGAAGGCACTCAAAACAAAGTACCGTAACCGGGAAAATGGTAGACGCCGCTTTAATTGCCGGAGGCAGATCCCGCCGCTTTGGTGAGGACAAAGCGTTTGCCGAATGGCGCGGCGAGCCGCTCTGGCTGGTGCAGCTACGCAAACTATTGATCCTTCCGGAGATCAATCAGGTTTGGCTCTCCACCAATTCCGAACAGGATTTCCCTGCCCATATTGATGGCGTTACCCGTCTGAACGACGCAATAGAGGATATCGGACCGATCGGCGCTTTAAAAACGCTATTTGAAAACAGCGAAGCCGATCGAGTCCTTGTGCTGGCTGTCGATATGCCAATGATGGAGCCGGAAGCTCTTTTGAAACAGGTCCAAAGCGGACCTTGCCTCGTGTCGAAACTCGACGATCGCTGGGAACCTCTCGCCGGGATCTATCCACGGCAAGAGATGCTGTCCCTAATCGAACAGCAAATTGAGGCAGATCAGCTTTCGCTACAAAAGCTACTCGATATCGCTGAGGACCGAAATCTCATCACCGCCAGCCCGGTTGATGATGCCTCGCGGTACTTATATACCAATATTAATACCAAAAAAGAATTCGCCTCAATTGAACAGGGTACAGTCGATGAGTGTACCCTGTTACGTCGCTACCGGAAAGGGCAGGGCTTCAGAGACCCCGAGCCGGATTACCTCGCTCGCGAAGAACCGCTCGAAATCAGAATCAACGATCAAAGCATCTCGGTAATGATGCGCACCCCCGGGCACGACGACGAACTTGCCACTGGCTTTTTATATACCGAAGGAATGATCCAATCGGCAGCGGAGATTCTCGACATCGAACATTGTCCCGATGTCGACCCCGGGGGAATCGGCAATACTTTGAATATTAGAATGGCCGGTGATCCCGATCTGGGAGATTTGACCCGCCACGTCTTTACCTCGAGCAGCTGTGGAGTGTGTGGTAAAGCGACCATCGATTCTGTCTTTCAGAATTTCCCGCCGATTACTGATGTCCCTTCATTCGATCCCGAAGTGATTCTTTCCCTTCCCGACAAATTACGGGAACAGCAGGAAACCTTTGATAAGACTGGTGGATTGCATGCTTCCGCCCTTTTCACGCTCGACGGTGAGATGCGGTTCCTCCGCGAGGATGTGGGACGGCACAATGCGCTCGATAAGGTGATCGGGCGGGCATTGAGAGATAACATCGACTGCACGCGCTCGATTCTCCTCGTGAGCGGACGAATCTCCTTCGAACTCATGCAGAAGGCTCTCGCCGCCCGGATTCCAATTGTCGCCGGCATATCCGCACCGAGCAGTCTTTCGGTCGATTTAGCCCGACGGAGTGGCCAAACCCTGATCGCTTTCCTCCGCGACCGGGGATTCAATCAATACAATCAGTAGGAATTTCGGCTGACCGACGGAAGGCTTTCTCCCTCGTATATCAAATTTGAGGATAAAACCTCCGGCATAATTTCACCAGATTTCTGACTTAGCACCCCCTCGGACGCAAAAAAATCGCTCCAGAATTTTGCGGCAGACGGGAAATATTTTCTCCAGTCAGCTATATTTTCCGTAACTTCACCAATCAACTAGGCGATTCCAAGTGACTTTACCGCCCGAAAAAGTGACGCGATAGCGTCTTATTACGACCAAAACCGCCAAATATTAGAAAAATAGTTAAGAAAAGCTTAATTTATAGTTGCAAAAGCAATCAATGACACCAAGATTCAGATCACTTAAGCAATCTTAATATTGCGACCAAAAACAAATAACCAGGGAGTTAAATATGAAAATCAAAGCATTACTTGCTACTCTTATCGGTGCTGTAGCTATCAATGGCGCTACAGCAGGAGAATGGTGCCCGCCAGCACCTGACAAATGCCCAGTAGAATGTTGCCCCGAGACAGCGGGTAGCCTCTCTTTCGGGTATGACACAGATTACATCTGGAAGGGTGTTCGTTTCGCTCGTGATTTCATCTGGGCTGATGTGAACTACACTTTCGACATTCCATGTCTTCCAGTCAGCCCAACCATTGGTGTTTGGCACGGAACGGATCTGTCCAGCACTATCAACTATGGAGACGAGACTAACCTCTATGCAGGTGTTGCTCTTCCTGAGGTAATGGGTTTAGAAGCTGAGCTTCTTTACACAATGTATCTCTTCCCAACAACTCGCCAGCCTAGCCCTGGAACTGTTGGAGATTCATTCCATTCGATTGGTATCTCTGCATCAAAAGAGCTTTTCTGCGGTGTTTCTGCGGAGTTCGGTTCTGAATACTACTTCGGTGGTGATGTAGCCGGTGCTGGCGACCTCAGCGCTTGGTATCACCACGCAGGTCTTGGTTACACAATGGATGTAACTGACTGCATCGGTGTTGAATTGAGTGCAGGTGTTGCTTACAGCGATGGCCTTTGGAGCGGACTTGGTGGAGGAAACGTTGGTTCTGGTTGGAACCACTACTACGTTAAAGCTGGTGTTCCAATCACTATCGGATGCAACGCTACTTTGACTCCTTACGTTGGTTACAACGGAACTCCTGACGGCTGGAAAGCTGGAAACGTGAACGCGATTCAAGGCGCAAACTCACAAGACGCTTTCCACGGCGGTGTGAGCATCAGCGTTGGCTTCTAAGTCACTACACAAGACGAAATTTTATTTCATTAACCTTGGTTTTAATCGCCTTCCTCTAACGGGGAAGGCGATTTTCTTTTGCTCATTTCTCTAAACCAGCCGTAGTTCATTCATGCAGTCATGCGTGAAAGTATTGATAGACGGATCATCAAGTGATCTGTCTTTTTCGTATCTGGTCCCACCGGAAATGGAAGTGGGGCCCGGCGCGCGTGTTCTGGTCCCCCTCAGAGGCCGCGAGGCAATCGGGACGGTCATGGCCCTGGAGGAAATCGACACTTCAGCCCTGTCCTACCAATTAAAACCGGTCAGCAAGGTGGTCGGTTCCCAGCCTTTCCTGACCCCGGCACTGCTTAAATTGGCGGACTGGATCGCCGGCTATTACATGTGCTCGGTGGAGTCTGTTTACCGAACCATGCTTCCGAAACCGGCCCGCGGTCGGGAGGAAAAGGAGAAAAAAGCGAAACTGGTGCGCCTCAGCCGCACCGCACTGACCAATCCCGCTTCCCGGGATGACATTCCGAAAACGGCAAAAAAGCAGGTTGAGGCTTTCCTTGAACTTCAGGAAGCTGGCGAAGCCGGAATCCTGCTTTCCGAAATCACCGGCGCGAGGGGTTTCGGCCGAAGCACAATCTCCGGTCTGGAAAGCAAAGGACTGGTTGAGGTTGTCGATGTGAAAGTGAATCGGGACCCGACTGCCGATCAGGTTTTTGTCCCATCGAAACCACTGATCCCGAATCCGGAACAGGTCGTGGTGCTCGATAAAATAAAGAAAGCATCGGGCCCCAATCTCGAAAAAGCCCCCAAACCAATCCTCCTCTACGGAGTGACAGGCAGCGGAAAAACGGAAGTTTACCTGCAGTCGATCCAACACGTCCTCGAAATGGGAATGGGAGCGATCGTTCTTGTTCCCGAGATTGCTTTGACGCCGCAGACCGCAAACCGCTTCAAACAGCGCTTCGCCCATATTCAGAACGAGGTCGCCATTCTCCACAGTAACCTTTCCGAAGGAGAGCGGCACGACGAATGGAAAAAGGTTCTCGACCGGAAAGCCCGGATCGTGATCGGAGCCCGCAGTGCCATTTTTTCCCCGATTGATAACCTCGGCCTAATCGTGGTCGACGAGGAGCATGAAAATTCATACAAACAGGACTCAACGCCCCGGTATCAGGCCCGGGATCTCGCGGTGGTGCGGGGAGCTCTGGAAAAATGCCCGGTCGTGCTGGGCAGCGCCACCCCCAGCCTTGAATCGTGGAAAAATGTCGAGGTTGGGAAATACGAGCTCGCCGAAATGCTCCTCCGGGTCGATGACCGGAAGCTGCCGCTCATCCGGATCCTCGATATGAAGCTGGAAAAACAGAAGCAAGGCGGTGGCCTGGCGATTCTGTCGACAAAACTTCAGCAGGCGATGCAAAAACGACTCGACGACGGAGAGCAGACGATTCTTTTCCTGAACCGGAGGGGCTTTTCACGGTCCATGCTGTGTCCCAAGTGCGGCTATGTCGCTAACTGCCGCCACTGCACCACCACCATGACGTTTCACCAGCGGGACGACAAACTGGTGTGTCATATCTGTGGATTCTCTCAGTTACCTCCCCGGAGATGCCCCGAATGCGGCGCAAAAGACATCGTAAACGCCGGATTCGGGACAGAGCGGGTTGAATCCGTGCTGAAAGAATTTTTTAAAGGCGCTCGCATCGCCCGAATCGACACCGACACGATGCGAAAGAAAAACGCGCTGCGGGATACGCTCGATGCCTTCCGGGCAAAAAAAATCGACATCATCATCGGGACTCAGATGATTGCCAAAGGGCTTCACTTCCCGAACGTCACCCTTGTCGGCATGCTCAATGCCGATACCGGCCTGCATATCCCCGACTTCCGGGCCGGGGAGCGAACCTTTCAACTTCTCACACAGGTGGCGGGCCGTGCCGGACGAGGGGAACTGGAAGGCGAAGTTGTGGTGCAGACCTTCACACCTCATCACCCGGCGATCCAGTTCGGACGCCATCACGATTTCATCGGTTTTGCAGAACAAGAGCTCGCGATGAGAAAAATGTTCGGACACCCCCCTTATGTCCACGTCACTTTGATTACCGCTCGCTCGAAACATCAGGAACGGGCCGAATTTTCGCTTAAAACTCTGCATCTACGACTTGCCCGCGATCTGCCTCAGGAAATCGAGATGACCGAGCCTCTCCCATCCCCGCTTGTGAAGTCCCATGACCAATGGCGTTTCCAGGTAGTGATGAAGGCCGTCAATCCCCGCAAAATCTCCGCCCACATCCGTTCGGTTATGAAAGATATGACCTTTCCCGAAGATGTGATCGTGACCTTTGACGTCGATTGTTATCAAATGTCTTAAGCCAATTTGAGAGGGAAATTATGCGTCCGGTTCAAAATACTGGACTGTTCAACCCTAATGCGCTAGAGGTTGCCCTTTTATTACATTTACACGTTATGTCTGCTGTTAGACAGAAAACCCTGGCTTCACCATCCACGATGACCGGCACCTCGCTCCACACCGGAGCTCAGGTGACTTTGACGATGAAACCTGCGCCGACCGGACACGGGATTCGCTTCCGCCGCGTCGATCTCGATGACCAACCTTTCATCGATGCGCACGTGTCCAAAGTGCAAACCGTGGAACGCGCGACCACTCTGGCCGAAGGCTCAGTCAAAGTTCACACCGTCGAGCACGTCATCTCCGCCCTCGTAGGGATGGGAGTGGACAATGCTCTGATTGAAATGGACGCCAACGAGCCTCCGATCGGAGACGGCTCAGCCAAACCTTTTGTCGAGTGCATCAAACAGGCCGGAATCGAGGAACAGGACGAGTATCGCTCGGTTTTCGAGGTGCGTGAGCCGATCCACATGGACAACGGCAAAGGTTCGCTTATCACCATCGTTCCCGATAAAGGACTGCGGGTATCCTGCACCCAGGTCGGACCGGACGGGCGGATGACTCAGTATTTCTCCACGGAAATCACCCCGGAAATCTACGAGAAGGAGATCGCTCCCGCGAGAACCTTCGTTTTCTACGAAGACGTTGAGCCGCTCCTCGAGAAAGGCCTCATTAAAGGAGGTAGTCTTGAAAACGCCGTTGTGATCAAAGGCGACTCCGTGATGAGTAAAGAGGCGATGCGTTACGAAGACGAATTTGTCCGCCACAAGATCCTCGACATCATCGGAGATCTGATGCTCAGCGGAAAGCGGATCAATGGACATATCATTGCGGTCAAGCCGGGCCACGGCCCCAACACCGAGATGGCCCGTATGATCGATAAAGAGCTGCAGAACACCCGCTCGATGATCCCGCCGGTCCAGATTCCCTATGGTGAGAGTGTGCTCGACACCATGGAGGTTCAGTCAATTTTGCCCCACCGTTATCCATTCCTCATGGTCGACCGGATCGTTGGATTCGACGGAGACATGGGCTGCACCGGTGTTAAGCAGGTGACTATCAATGAGCCGTATTTTCAGGGGCACTTCCCCGGTCATCCTGTGATGCCCGGCGTGCTTCAGATCGAAGCGATGGCTCAGGTTGGAAGTATCATTCTGCTCCGGATGCCGGAACACCAAGGTAAAGTGGGTTACTTTATGAGTGCTGATAAGGTGAAATTCCGTAAGCCGGTTATGCCCGGGGACACCCTTTTCATCGAATCCAAGCTGCTCAAAATCCGTCGCAGTATCGCATCTGCCCAGTGCCGCTGCCTCGTGAACGGCGAAGTCACCTCCGAAGGTGAGCTGAAGTTTGCGGTTGTCGACAGCTGAGCCCTGATCCATAACTATCATAAATGGGGACTGAAATCCATCCGACTGCGGTCGTTGATTCAAAGGCAGAGCTCGGGGCTGATGTTAAAATCGGTCCTTACTGCGTTATCTACGCCGGGGCAAAGATCGGCGACGGCTGCTGGCTGCAAAATCACGTCACCGTTGAGGGACCGAGTGAGATCGGCCCGAAAAACAAGTTTTACGCCTACACTTCAATCGGTCAGCAAACTCAGGATCTGAAATACGAAGCTGAGCCGACCTATCTCAAAATTGGCGAAGGCAACACTTTCCGCGAATTTTGCACCGTTAACCGCGCCACCTCTCCCAATGATTACACCATTATCGGGAGCCACGGTAACTTCCTCGCCTACAGCCATATTGGACATGACTGTATCGTTGGGGATCACGTCATTTTTTCGAATAACGGCACCCTCGGCGGCCATGTCATCATGGGAGATCACGCGATCCTCGGTGGCCTGACAGCGGTGCATCAGTTCTGCAAAATCGGGGCACACGTGATCACTGGCGGCTGTTCAAAAATCGTAAAAGACATCCCGCCTTTTATGATGGCCGATGGGAATCCGGCAAAAGTCCGGGCCCACAACGCCATAGGATTGCAACGTCGCGGATTTTCTGACGAAGCCGTCGCTTCGATCAAAGAATCTTTCAAAATTCTATACCGCCAGAACAACACCACCACTCAGGCTCTCGAAAAACTGGAAGCCATTGAATCCCGGACGGCGGAAACTCAGGCGCTTATTGATTTCGTGAAGAGTTCCGATCGAGGAATCCATTAATAGCAAAGGAAATGCCCGGTTTTCCAACTGGATCAGGCTTCTCCTACACTTTTGAGGAATTCAGTGAAAGGCTCTTTAAACGCGAGCAGCGCGACCAGTATCAAAATCGTGCAGACCAGTCCGGCGTAACCCAGAATCACACCGATCATCGCGAGCGATTGCCCCGGCGCCGGCTTCACTGGACTGTGCTTTGCTTTGGCCAAAGCTGCGTGACCCAGAATAATTGCAACCGGAGCCAGTAAAATACCACCGACACAGGCGGTCACGGTGTTTAATATTCCTATCACGAGAGAGACCGCCCCGAGCAAAGGCGACGGAACTGCATCCTCCTCATCAGTAGTTGGGTAGTCAGGCGCTTTCGGAACCGGTGGAATCGGCGCATCTCCAACGGGAGGAACCGGGTTTGACGGCGGCTGAGAGTCAAATGAAGGCCCCGGAGGAAATTCCTGACTTGCCGGCGGCGGGCTGGCTGCCGGTTGCGGCATTGCCCCCGGCTGATTCGTGGGATAAATCGTCTCGAAAGTCGGCTCCTGAGTCGGTGGAGTGGTGCTGGTCGAGTGATTAACCGGATTCGTAGCAGAACCGGAAACCAACGAATCCAAATCCGGAGTTTGAGAGGGGTTCTGAGGGAAAACAATTTTAGATGTACATATCGGACAGTTCACATTTCGTCCGTAAAAGGTCTCATCTCCCGATACCTTTTGCCCACATTTGGGACATGCAATCTTGATAACAGCCATCTTTTTCGTAAAACGTTCCGTCTATTTAAACAGCGAACCCATTAAACGTCGCAAGAAAAAAATTATTTTGCGCGCTTCAATTTTTCCAGCTCTCTCCGCGAAAGTCGCTCCCGACTGGCAAGGTAAATTCTACGAGGCCCAGCCGGTTTCCGTCGGTATCCGACCTGCTGTCTCTTTGCCATTCGCGAAGACGATGGCCAAGTGCCGCCTGCGCCCAACCGGCTGACGGCCGACATCGCCTGAGGAATCGCAGCTACCGCTGTAGCTGGAACTTCCGGAACCGATCCAGCCGCGAGCTCCTCAATTGATTCAACATCACTCTCAGATTCATCCAGGACCTCTTCATCTAAGGCCTCTTCAATCTCCGGCTCAGCGTTCTCACCTATTTCAGACTCGTCGGCAAAGGCCTCTCCCCCGGTTACAAGCTCTGGAGAAACAAAAAATTCAGTGGCACCGACTGGAATAGCCATGAGTTCATCACTGACAATTGCATCTGATTCGTCTTCGCTGACCGGTTCCTCTTCGGCAACCTCTTCGGCAGGTTCACTGGTGATAAATCCAGCCGAGTACGCTTCCGGTGGCACGAAAAACTCGGTGGCACCGACCGGAATCGCTGCCGTCGTATCTTCAACCACCAATGGCTCCAGTTTTTGGAAAGTGAAAAACGGCTCTTCTGCGCCTGCCGGTTCTGCGCCTGCCTCTTCTTCCGGCTCTGCGTCGCTATCGTCATTAGCAAGGAGAGCCGATGTTCCGGCGGCGATGGCGGTTGCGCCGACAGCCAGTGCTGAGTTTCTGCCAATATCCTCAAGCAGGCTACCTTCGTTCTCAGGCTCTTCCTCCGGCACGGGCTCTTTGCTGCGCAGGGCAATCGGCTCCGTGATCGGTGTGGCAGGTTTCTCTTCAGTCTCTGTAATCTCGACCGAATCGGTTTCACCCATCGTGACTGTCGAATCAACTACCTCCACAGCCGAAGTGTCCTGCTGACCTCCTCCAACGAAAGCCGCCGTATTAATCGCAGCTAGCCCACTGAAAACACCACCGGCAGGTAGCGCCAACTCGCCCACAGCAGTGTGACTGACGGCTTCGACCGGCTTTCTTTTCAGAACCCGGGTTTTGTTGACGCCTTCAATTTGATACTGAACTCCACCCCACTCCATCTTGTTCATGAACCAGGTGCTCATGATAACGAGACCATGAATCGCCATATAAACCGGCGTCATAAAATGCTCGATAAAACTGGTCCGGGCGATTCGCTTGTAGGTTTCGCGATCGTCGCCAAACAGCTTCCGGTAAATACTTTCCCGGGTCGACGCCCGCACTTGATCGAGCAAAGTGGCAATAATGAACGGAACCCAGGCCCAGAGATTACCCATCGCGATCGAAACCACCACGGAAACAAATCCCCAGAAATAAATCGCAAATATCAAATTGCTGCTCGCATAAAGAATCGGGGCGAACACTTTGACTTGAAGATACTGACGCCGAGCAAATTCAAAAAACTTCGCCCAGGTAAAATTGATCTCCGAAGGTCTTACCAGATTTCGGATATATCCCACCTTGTAACCCGCTTTTTTTGCTGCTTTTCCCAGCCTGAGGTCATCGTTCACCGATCCCTCAAACAAAGCCGGGACATCAAGATCATTAAACGCCGCACGACTGATCGCCATTGAGCCGCCCCACGGCATATTCTCGCGAACATTTCCGCCCTGCGTCGTCACCGACGCGTTGATCACCGAAGCAAACAAACTGGCCGGACGGCGGTTCGCCGGAACCAACCAGCGATAAGTGGTCGCCGGATCATGAGTGCCCCGGTTGATCGGCGCCGTCAGCTTGGCAAGCCAATCCGGCGGACACAGGATGTCAGCATCCACAAAAGCAATCAGCTCATCTTCGGGCGTTAACTCCTGAAAGGCCGCTAACTGATTGTGCACTTTCTGTCCCCTGCCCTTGCACTTGCCGGCGACGACCAGTTGCAAATTCTGGAACCCATTGGTTGGGTTTTGCGGCGCCCACACCGGCGTGCTCAGCGAAATCCCGAATTGATCCGATAACCATTCAGCCGCCGGATCATCGCTGGTTTCCACCGTGACGATTATCCGGTACTTCGCATAATTCTGCTCTAGCAGAGACTGAAAAAAATCAGAAGTATGTCTTGGCGTGACGCCCTTTATCGGTACAATCACGACGGCTGTTTTTTGCGGGCCGGATCCGTCACCCCAGATCTTTTTCTCTTTGCGAAGACTGAGGCGGAATTTGATTACTCGAAAAACAGCGATTAGAATTAACAGAACCCAAACAGCCCAGAAGATCCACAAGATCTGGTTAAGGAGAGTGCTTTCGGGCCGATACTCCTGAAACCATTCTTTGATAAAGGATACGATTTTTTCCATGAAGGTCGTTGAAACAGATAACTTAACAAAAATCTACCATTTTGGAGACGTTGAAGTGACGGCCCTCGATAGAGTAAATCTCAGCATCGCAGAACATGAGTTTGTTGCGGTATGGGGTCCCTCAGGATCTGGTAAGTCAACGTTCTGTAATGTCATAGGTTTGTTGGATTCCCCAACGAGCGGGGACGTGTATATTCGCGAACAGCCGGTGGCAAAATTATCGGATGCCAAACGAAGCGAAATACGAAACAATTACATTGGTTTTGTTTTCCAAAATTTCAACCTCGTTCCTGTTCTTTCCGCCCTTGAGAATGTGATGCTTCCGCTGCAAATACAAGGTGTTTCGAAAAAAGAAGCGCAGAAAAAAGCGACCTTGTTATTGGAGGAAGTCGAGTTGTCAGACCGCATGGGCCACCGCCCCCAAAAACTAAGCGGTGGACAGCAACAGCGAGTCGCTATCGCACGGGCTCTCGTCACCGATCCGCTCCTCGTGATCGCAGACGAACCGACGGCAAACCTCGATACCCGCAGCGCCAACCTGATTGTAAATCTGATGCGGAAAATCAACGAGACCCGGGGCGCCGCCTTTGTGTTCTCGACCCACGATGACCGTTTGCTCGACCGGGTGGATCGAAAAATTCATTTGCAGGATGGAGCCGTCCTGGAAGACACCGGAGCGACCTCACAAACTGCACCGGCGGATAACCCTCCAGAACCGGAGCCGAAGAAAACCGAAGCGATCTATCACTCACTTTCCGCCTCTGCCGCACCAGCGGCTGTCGCTGCGGCACCGTCCGTTTCAATAGAGCCCCCCATCGTGGAACAACCGGTTGTGGAAACACCCGTCATCGAAAAACCGATAACAGCGAACCCGCCGAGCGAAGCTCAAGTCGCGGCTCCGGAACCGGCTATCGAACCACCTGCTGCACCCGCACCCGCAGTCGAGCCGCCCGTGGAGAATATTGTTTTTAACAGCACCGAAAACAAAGCAGCCCCGCTGCCACCTCCGCCCGCAGCACCTGCCGAAGCACCCCAACCGGAAGTGGAGTTACCCCCGGTTCCTACTCCGACAATAAATACCAAGGGAGAACCACCTCTCGCTGACTGATTTAATCAACAACCCGGGGAGTTCCGGTGTGGTGTGGCAAGCCTACGCCGGACTCAGCTCAGTAAAAGTATTCGCAGCTTTTCATATTGAAATTCAAGAAGGTATTACTCTCCGAGTCAGCAGGACGCTCCTATGTCGACCCCTCTTTTGGTAATTGCCCATCCCGGGCATGAGTTGCGGATCTGGCATTGGGTGACACTGAATCAGCCCCGCACGTTTATTCTCACTGACGGCAGTGGTGCCTCTGGACAGAGTCGCCTCGCAGAATCCGAAAAACTGCTGCAAAACGCAGGTTGTCAGAAGGGTGACTGGTTTGGCATTTTCACGGATCTGGATATTTATAACATCCTCCTTCAGCACGAAGCTGAGCGGATTGTCATCGCTGTAAAACAACTACAGGAGGCGATCATCAAGGCGTCTCCCGCAATTGTTGTCGGCGATATGTGTGAGGGATACAACCCAAGTCACGACCTCTGCCGTGCCATGATCGGAGCCGCCACGGATCTGGCAACCCGGGATCAATGCCCACCCAGTCAGAATCTGGCATTCCCCCTGACCGGCAATCCGGAAAGTGCGTGGGAAGGAAGACTGATTCCGGAAATGACGATCAAATTGGATGAAGCGGCACTAAACGATAAACTTTCAGCCGCAAGAGGATATCGCCCACTACAACACGAGTTGGAAGCGGCGTTGGCCAAGGTTGGAAAAGAGGCTTTTGCGACGGAGGCATTTTATCATTCCCAAGTCGAGCGCGGTTACGATGCGATCCCGGAGGATCCACCGTTTTATGAACGATATGGCTCGGAACAGGTAGCCCTGGGCAAATATTCCGAGCTGATATCCTACCAGGACCACTTCCTACCGCTCATCAAATCCATGAGGCA
Source organism: Verrucomicrobiales bacterium (assembly GCA_029213005.1). Classification (GTDB taxonomy): domain Bacteria; phylum Verrucomicrobiota; class Verrucomicrobiia; order Verrucomicrobiales; family DEV007; genus Arctic95D-9. The sequence goes on along the minus strand of JARGPI010000002.1, from coordinate 264,961 downwards.
GATCCTCGGCCTTGAGCAATGACGGAACGACAAATTATTTTCACTAATTACGGACTATCCGGTCAACACGGAACAGAGATGTTTCTCTGGGACGTGACCCGCCGGCTTCAATCCAGAGGAACGCGATGCGGCATTTTCTCCCCCCGACTGGGCCCTATTGCTGAGGCATTCAGAAAAGAGGGAATCGAGGTGTGGGATAATCCGGATGAAATTGACTGGGAGCCGGATCTTCTGCATTGCCACCATGTCTCTGAGACGGTGAGGATCCTACATCGCTTCCCGAAAACGCCAGCCCTGTTCATGCTCCATGAACCCAGGCTTTGGCAAGGCTACGCTCCAGTGACTTCGCGAATCGAACGCTATGTGGCAGTCGATCATTTTTGTAAGCAGCGATTAATCCGGGAACACAACTTCGAAGACAACGAGATCACCGTCATTCCCAACGGAGTCGATACCGAAAAATTTAATTTGAGGAGCCCCTTGCCGAAAATCCCACGAAGGGCATTGATATTCACCAGCGGCGGTGATCCCGGCAAATACCTGGATGTGGTGAGATCAACCTGCACAACACTGGGCATCCATCTCGATGAGATTGGACCTGCTGCCGGTAATTCCGTCAAGCACCCGGAAGATATCCTTCCGGAATACGATTTGGTCTTCGCTAAAGCACGTTGTGCTCTCGAAGCGCTTTGCGCAGGATGCTCGGTCATTATCACAGGTGCCGAAGGATTTGGTGGAATCGTGACTTCAAATCGTTTCGACCATTTTCGACGAATGAACTTTGGAATGGGGCTTCTGACCCTCCCCCTGACCGAGGACAGTCTCATCGCTCAGATCAAAAGTTATGATTCGAAGGACAGTGAACGCGTCACTCACAGGGTTCGGACCGAGTGCGGCGTCGATCAAACCGTGACAGCTCTGGAAAGCCTCTATGTTGAAATCGGGGCTGTAAATAACAGCGCTACCACGGTCGCCCCTCAGGTGAGCCTGGAAGCTGCCGCCCACATCTCCAAAGGCATTACCGAAGAAGCCGTTTGGCTGGCTAAAAATGTGGAGCACTTAAATCAAGTCATCCTCGACCTGAATCATCAATTGGAACAATTCCGGGATACAGAAAATCCAGGCGCCAAAGGCTGATAGCGCAGAAAACCAGTTACCCGAAGTCTGTATGAATTCACCTCTAACCAAGACACGAAAATCGCACGTCCAAAAACAGGGGGAAAAAATGATGACGGAACATGGATTTCAGGGAGTTCCCCTGGAAACTTTTGAGGAAGCAGGACGAAACCAGTTCATCACCTTACTGGAGCTCGGCCTGTCTCCGGAGTCCCGGGTAATTGACATCGGATGCGGAGTGCTTCGGCTGGGTTATTGGTTAATACCGTTCCTTCATGAAGGCTGCTATTACGGAATCGAACCGGCACAGCAACGGGTCAACCTGGGTTAGGAATATCTGCTGGATGAACAAGTTATACATCAGAAGCAACCCCGGTTTGACTTCAACGCCAAATTTGATACATCGGTCTTTCAGATGAAGTTCGATTTCTTTCTGGCTGGCTCGATCTGGACTCATTGCAGTAAAGAAAGTATCCTTGTCATGCTGCAAGAATTTCGCAAAAATTCGACGCCTGACGCTATCTTTCTCGCTTCCTATCTGCCAGCAGAATCTGAGGAAGAGGACTACCTCGGTTCAACCTGGGTCGGCACCAGCCATACATCAAACAAACCCGGCTGTATCAAACACTCCCGCGAATGGCTCAAGCATCAATGCAGAAAATATGGTCTAGCCATTGAATACCTGGAACGAAGTGCATTTGACAGTCAACTCTGGCTGACCCTTTCAAAGCAGGATTAAAAATCGGGGGGGGGAAACTGGAGTCCAGACTAACCCACCCTGAGCCCCTTCGTTAGGCATCGGCCGCAGTCATAATGGCCACCGCCCGGCACCAGGCGCCGCTGGCACCTTCAATCTTGACTGGCAGACAGGAAACGGTGAATCCGTGATCCATCGGGATTTTGTCGAGGTTAGCGAGTTTTTCGATCTGACAGTACTCCTTTTCGGTTCCTGCAAAATGTGCCGGCCAAAGTACTTCTGCATCGCCGGATTTCTTGAAATCAGCCTTCATCGAGTGAAACGGGCGATCGATGGTGTAGGCATCGATCCCGATCATGCGGATACCCTGCTCGACCAGCCAGAGGGTGCCCTCCCTCCCCAAGCCGGGCTGCTCGAAATAACGTTTTGACTCAAGTCGGGAATCGGCCCCGGTCTGCAGTAGAATGATTTCGTTTCCATTCAGCTTATAGTCGATCTTTTCCAGCGCCCGCTCCAGCTCACGAACGGTGATCTCGTCCCCGTCACCGAGGTGACGGAAGTCAAGACGCACCCCCGGGCCGTAACACCACTCAAGAGGCACTTCATCGATCCGTCTCGCCGGCTTCCCACCACTTTCCGGTCCGTAATGCCAGGGGGCATCAACATGGGTTCCGGTATGAGTGATTGCCGTGATTTTTTCAATCGCCCACCCGAGACCTCCGGAGCGTTTCAACTGATCTTTCTTCACCCCGAAGAGGAATCGCATCTGCCAAAATCCTTTCCTGTGATCGAGGTATTTGATTTTGGGCTTCAAGGGCTCGCTGACGGCTTGATGCTGCAGCGGAACACTGAGGTCGATGATCTGTGAATCACTCATGGAACGGCAAAGAACGACCTGAGTTCGGCAAAAAGCAATCCTGCGGACCTGCGCACTTCGGCGAAATTTCCTACTGGGAAAATGGATAAAAACACGGAAAACTGAGGCCCATGAAACGCTCCTTCGTTATATCCGCCTTTATCGCCATCATTGCGCTCGGCCCGGTGCAGAGCGAAGAAAACTGGAACCAGTTTCGAGGTCCCACCGGTCGAGGTCACAGCGACGATAAAAATGTGCCGGTGAAGTGGTCGGAGGACTCCGTAATCTGGTCAGTGGACCTACCCGGAACCGGACAAAGCTCGCCAGTGAACTGGGGCGACCGGGTCTTCCTGACCAGTGCTGAAGATATGGGCAAAATCCGCAATGTGATCTGCGTTGATCTCAATACGGGGAAAGAGCGCTGGAAACAGTCCATTCCCTGCAGCAATCCAGAGGACTCTCACAAAATGAATTCTTTCGCGACGCCGAGTTGTGCGACTGATGGTAACCACGTTTTTGCCTTTTTCGGCCCCGGTGGCTTCCACTGTTTCGATATGGACGGCAACAAAGTTTGGAGCAAGGATCTCGGCGATTTCCCCGGTGACTGGGGGATTGCAGCCTCGCCGATCCTGGTCGGTAACTGGGTGGTGCAAAACTGCGATTGCTCCGGCCCTTCCCGCCTGGTGGCTTTCGATAAAAAGACCGGTAACATCATGTGGGACACCACTCGCGAGGCCAAACCGAAAGGCGGCTGGAGCACTCCCATCCTGATCGATCACGAGGGAAGAAAAGAAATCGTCCTCAACGGCGAGTTCGGAGTCCGGGGGTACGATCCTGCAACCGGAAAAGAATTATGGTTTTGTAAGGGTTTCAACGGTCGCGGTGCTCCGGTTCCCGATTATTCAAACGGCGCTTTATATGTAGTAAACGGCAAACCGGGAGATCTCTACTCGGTGACACCCGGCGGCTCGGGCGATGTAACGACGACTCACATGAGGTGGCATCAGGGCAGAAAAGCGGGGCGGGACCTGCCTTCACCCGCTGTGGTGGGGAATTACATGCAGACCGTTTCCATGAACGGGATTGGCACCTGCTTCGATACCAGCAATGGCAAAATCCTCTGGAACGACCGTCTCGGGGTGAAGGGTGAATTTGCCGCATCTCCCCTGGTCGCAAATGGTCTCGTCTATTTCATCGATGTCTTCGGAGGCAATACCATTGTGATCAAACCCGGCCCGACTTTGGAAATCGTTGCTCAGAACAGCATCGGAGCGAAAGGAGACGAGATTTTCCGTTCAACACTGGCTCCCATCAATGGCAAGATGCTGATCCGCTCTCAAAGCCGACTCTATTGCGTGCAGTAGCAGAAATCCCGCGCTCTGACCTGAAAAAAGCCCAGTCCAGATTCGCGTGAGGAATTTCGGGAAAAAGGCCTACATATCCACCCACTTGAATCGTCATAGTTTCGATATGGAGGCGAAAACCACCACACTTCCAGTTTGTGTCCTATGGCTTTTTCTCTTTTTGATTGCTCCGGTCTGTCACGTCTCCGGTGAACAGATCGCCGTCAAATCGTCAACTTTGCTGCCCAGAGGGATGCGGGACACCGGTGGAATTCCCAAGTGGAATTACCTGCTACACCTTCCTGCCGCCTATTCAGAAACCTCCGATCCCTGGCCGATGATCTTCTATCTCCACGGCAAAAGCATGCGGGGAAATGACTTCAAAAACGGACTTGCCGCACTGAAGCGCTATGGAATCCCGGCGTTCCTGGATCGCAATCCCGACTTTCCGTTTGTTGTGGTGTCTCCTCAACTCCCCGAGGAGTCCTGGCCTGAAAAATCTCTTCTCAGCTTACTCGGCGAAGTCCTCGGGAAATACAATGTAGACCGGGACCGGATCTATCTGACCGGGGTAAACATCGGCGGAGACGGCGCCTGGTATCTTGCGGCGGCTGATCAAAAAAGGTTCGCAGCCGTTGCACCCCTCTGCGGGTGCGGAGATGAATCTCTGGTTCCTGATTTGACGGATATTCCGATTTGGTCGTTCCATGGAGACGCTGATCGGGTCGACCCGGTGGGACCTCACCAGAGACTGGTCGACGCAGTTAATCTCGCCGGGGGAAATGCGAAAATTACCGTTATTCCCGGCGGGACACATGGAGACATCATCTTTCCGACTTATCAGCGGCAGGATCTTTACGACTGGTTTCTCTCCAATACGCGCGGCCCCAAGCCACTCCCCGAACTGATTGCAAAACCGGTCCCCGTGGCCCAGCCTGTAGTTGAACCGGTGATGAACACTCACAAGGTAAAAAGAGGCGATACGCTTTGGGGGATCAGCATTCAGCACAAGGTCAGTGTCGAAAAACTCAAGCAGGTCAACGGATTGAAATCCGATGTGATCAATATCGGTCAGATCCTCACGATTCCGGAGGGATAGCCTACCTTCCCATCAGTTCGTAAGCGAGCACGCTGACGCCATAGATCGCAGCCGTTTCGCTTCTCAGGATAATCGGGCCCAGAGACATTGGTAAAAAGCCTGCAGAAGTTGCCGCTTCGACTTCCGGAGTGGTGAAATCTCCTTCTGGACCGATTAAAAGACTCGCCGTTTCCGGGCGGGCTTCGTTTTCCCGATCCCAGTTCTGGATAATTTCTTTGAGCGGTAGAGAATGAGACGCGATTGCCGCGACGATGCGAAGGGAATCAGAAGCCTCGGCTACAAAATCGCCAATGCTCTGCGGGATCGCTACTTCCGGCATCCAGTTCTGCCCGCTTTGTTTGCAGGCCTCAATTGCGACCCGCTGCCACTTCTCCTGCTTCTTGACCTTCTCCCGCTCATTGAGCTGGACCACGGTGTTGGTCGTCAAAAGCGGAACGACCCGCGCCGCGCCGAGTTCGGTCGCTTTCTGGATGATCAGGTCCATGTTCTTCCCTTTGGGGATGGCCTGACCCAGAGTAATCCGCGCCGGCAGCGGGGTGGTCGAAATTTCCTCCCCTGCCTCCAGCGAAACCGCTTTTTTGGTCACTCCGACGATGGTTGCAGTGATCTCCCGCCCGTTGCCATCAAAGACAGAGATCACCTCTCCGACGCCGCAGCGCATCACATCTCGACAGTGATGCGCTTCATCATCCCGTAATTCGAGAGAATCCGCACCCCAGTCTTCCGGCTTCAGGTAAAAGCGATGTTTCGGCATAGTTTAACCGATGCCTTCGATCTTGGTCTTCCCGGGAATCGCGACTTCTGCCGCAGCGTAGGACTGATCCCACTGCATGTTCTCTTCGGAAGGGAAAAAATCCTCTCCTGCAGCCAAAGCATCTTCCCAGGTAATTTCCTGACCGGTGTGAGCCGACATCCGGCCCATGATCGCCATCATTGTGGAATGCATCATCCGGGGACCATCGTTGATAAATTCGCCACTGCGAATTGATTTGAACAAATCATCGTGCTCGACCTGATACATATTCGGCTCACCACTTCTGGGTTTGCGATATTGCCAGATCTTCTTGCCATCATTATCAATGATGTAAGGATCTCCTCCCCGCCCGATGATCAAAGACCCTTTCGTTCCCCGAACGTAGTCCGCGTTTTCATTGGTACATCCGGGCGTTTTGCGGGACGCGAGATGGCACCAGACGTTATTGGGATATTCGTAGGCGATGTGGTAGTGATCGTAAATATTTCCGCCGGCCTGTGGCGCAGCGAGACCGCCCGTGGCGCGGCACTGGATCGGGCTCTGATCTCCCATGATCCAGCCGATTTTATCCACGGAGTGAACGGCCTGCTCTACGAGACCACCGCCACCCAACCAGGTGTAATTGTACCAATTGCGAATCTGCCACTCGATATCGCTCATCCCCGAAGTGCGCTCACTCGGATCGATGTGTGGTTTGGAGTGACCGGAATAGTAAGTCGCGTAAACTGAGACGACATCGCCGATGAGTCCCTCTTCCATGACCTTGCGATAGGCCTCAATCCGACTTGGCGAATACCGCCAGCAAAACCCGGCGACAATCGAGAGCGGCTTACCTTCCGACATTTTGATCGTTTCGTAACCGTGACGAACGCCGGCAGCATCAACCGCCATCGGTTTTTCGGCAAAAATGTGCTTCCCGGCCTCAACCGCGGCCCTGAGGTGAAGCGGACGAAATCCCGGCGTCGTGGTCAGTAAAATCACATCGATATCCGTATCGAGAACCCGCTTGTAGGCATCCAGCCCGACAAACTGGCGATCGGAAGCAACATTCAACTTCGGCCCGATCTTTTTGTCTTTTGCCAGAGTCGCCAATGACTTATCGATCCGGTCCTGAAAGACATCCGCCACGGCGTGCAACTCGATATTATCATCTGCAGTAAGAGCCTGTAAGGCCGCTCCGGTTCCACGTCCTCCGGTCCCGACAAAACCCACTTTAATTTTCTTATCCGGATCGATCGCCTCTCCCCTCGCAGCCCCCGCAAACGCCGATGCTGCGGCCGTCGCACCAGCCGTTGTTTTCATGAAATTTCTACGGTCCGTAGGTCGATCGATATCAGTAGCTGGAGTCATGGCACAATTGTAACCACCCCGCTTACGGCAAGCAAGGGCTTGATGAATACGTAAATGAGGGCGAGTCTTGCCCCGAATTCAGCGAATGACTTTTTCCTCACAATCGATCCTTTTCAACCTCTACGCGAGATTGCTAATCATCGGCGTCTCAGCGCTACTCGGGGCATCGCAGGCCTACGCCCACAAAGTGTCCTCCGCATCGCTGATTCTTTATCTCGAGACGGAAGAGGAGCGGACTTTTCAAGTGTCGACTCAAATGGAAGTCGAATCCTCAGGCGATGCAGCACTGGATGATGAAATCGGTCCGGAAGAAGCTGCCCGCACCTTTGTCGAAACGCAGTTGATGGTTCTGATCGATGAGCAGGAACAGCCTCACAACATCAAGACGGAACTGATCAACGAATCAGACGAGGACACTCCCGAGGAGCTACAGAAAATCTCTGTTCTCGTAACCTGGAACGGCACCCTGCCGTCCAATGGAAAAGAAATTTCGCTCTACTTAAAAGAGACTTCAGAGATGTCGATCGTCATCGCCACAGTAAAGAATGGAATCCCGGCACGACGCCTCCAAGTCATGTTTGCCGGGGAGTACAGCCGTGGCGAAAATATCGAGCCACTCGTTAAAGGGAATCCCTTCGATGCTGCAGAGGCGGCAGACGCCAAATCCGCAACTCCCGCAGCGGAGCCGGTTAACGAAACGGTGACTGAACCCTCGGATACCACGAGATATATAAAAACGGGAATGGCGGCCGCCCGGCAACACATGTTTCTCCCCGTCGCCCTCCTTCTCGCACTGATACTTTTGAAAGGCAGCTTTCGCGCTCTGATCTACCCCTTCATCCTGTTTCTTATCGCTCACAGCATCGGGATTTCACTCGCCGCCGGAGCATTAATCCCGCTTTATCCCTGGGCGATTTGGGTACCGATCATCACATTGTTCGCTCTCTCGATCGACAATCTCTTCTCCTTTAAATTCCGCTGGTGGCGCTATGTCTTCGGAATTGCGGGTGGATTCTTTCTCGGTAACACCATCGCTCAGGGCGGCGTTATGCTGATGTTAGGTGGATCACCGATTCCGATAGGTAAACTGGCACCTTTCCTCATCGGGTTCGATACCATCCTCCTCGCCACAGCGCTGGCGCTGGGCATCCTGATCGCTATTTTTGGTCGGCAAGCCTACTTCCGGCTCGCCGTCGTGATTCCACTTTCCATTCTGTGCGCCGGACTGGCCATCAGCCAGATGATCCAGCATTATCCCGTGATCACTTCACCCGGTTCGTGATAGGATCACTCATTCACCCTTCAGCGTGGCGATCAGGTAATCCTGCACGCTGGTGTATTTGACACCTTCCGCGCCGGGGTAATAAAGCTCACACTTCACTTTATTTTCCTGACAGTGCTCCTGTAGTTTCACTCCGAAATTTGCGGTATGAGTGGGATCCTTTTCCTCCTTACCGAGCGCGGGAGGGTTTCGGTAGTAGAGATACACCTGCGGGTCATCGCTGCTTACCAGAGCATACGGGGAATACTCGGCAATCCAGGGCAGAATCGTGTCACGCTTGTCATAGAATTCGTTGAACGGGGAAATACCCTTTGCACGATCGCCCTTAAATCCAAAGGCGTGGCCTCCGTAACGACTGTTTGGCGTCCACTCCCGCATTTGTTTCGGATCAAGCGTCGTTTGCGCGCCAGTGACCGCCGCACACAATAGACGGGTCGATTCCCGCGCCACCGGATCATCGCTGTCAGGGTCCGCCATGTCGGGATGGAACGCGAGCCAAAGCGACGAACAGGCTCCGGCAGAACCTCCTGATGCGCCGATCCGCTCTTTATCGATATTCCATTCCCCGGCCTTGCTGCGGACAAATTGCAGAGCGCGAGCAGCGTCGTGCAGCGGCCCTTTCACCGGGGGTTCAACTCCATCAGCCGTTGCCTCACCAATGAAGCGGTACTCCACAGAGGCGATAGAGATTCCGGATTTCAGGATATGAGGAATCAGATTCACCAGTCCACTGAGGCGGTTACCGCCCTGCCAGCCACCTCCATGAATAAAGAAAAGCAGCGGAGTGGGCTGGTCCGATTCCGCCTGCCAGAAATGGATCTTCTGCTTGGGATGTGTGCCATAAGCAACGTCGTAGTGAGTCGGGTTCGGAAGCGCCGGAGATATCGAGAGCAGCTTTTTGCCCTCCGCTTCGCCAATCGATCGGACAAAAATGTTTCGCCAGCGGATTTCACCGCCGTGAGTTTGCAGCATGATCGGACCGGTAGCCGGGAGCGGCTTCGACCGATCCCAGAAATTCTCCATCACCGCACCCTGCACCACCGCTTTATCATTGAGCCATACCCAGGTGAGATCGCCGATCTGACGAATCCGCATCTTATTCCATTTTCCAAAAGGCAGGTCCGCTTTATAGAGAGGATCACGACCCAGCGTGTCGGGATGATTATTGAAAAGCCCACCGGACCCGAGGTGCGGACGGCGAGTCGGCTTCTTCGGATCGAACACCTGGGTATTATCCCAGATCTGCACCTGTGGCGTTCCCCGCAGATAAATACCACTGTCCGCACCGGCAACGGTTTTATATTCCAGCCGCAGCTCGATATCTCCGAGCTCTTCATCGGTAGTGGCATAGGGGCCGTGCCCATCATTCACCAACTCCCCGTTTTCCACCCGCCAGTGATCCGCGAATTCGTCGCGCATCTCTTTCAGAGTCGCCTCCTTTTTCTCACCTTCCTGCTTCGCTACTGAGTGAGGATTCAATCCGTGCCACCCGGAGAGGTCCTTCCCATTGAACAGGGCCCGGAAACCTTTAGGTGGATTCACCGCCTCCTGAGCAGGGGCCAAACAGGAACCGGCAACAAAGAGCAGTGCGACGAGGCAAGAGCAGCGTTTCATAGCCCGAACCTTCGGGTTTCCAGCTCAAAAGGAAAAGCCTCAAAGCCACCGCGATAACGCGCCCTGATCCGGCACTCAAAAACACAGCACACAACCTGTTGTGGTCCATCCTCAAAAACACCACAATATACCCACCCTAACCGAAACCTAAATATACAACCAATCTTAAGCAAAGATTTGTGCAAAAAATATCTAACTACACAAATCATCGCGACATCGAAGGAATATCGATAAATCGCTCAATTACAATACTATACTAAAATCGAACAACTCGATTGAGACCCGCTCTCACAGCTACTTCACGCAATTGTGAAAAAAACATCATTTCCAAGTTGCTATATCTATTTTTCGACGAATTCTAACTACATGAGGGTCCTTCCATTTTGGGTCAGTTCTCTGAGTCTTGAGTGCCTGATGGCACTGTTGCTCGCCGGAAACGCAGGTTTGCTTTATGCTACCGATCCGCGTTCCACTTCAGGCGACGATTGCTCGCTCGACCAATCCGACTCCCTCTCAATTTTTCCAGCCGGATGCGCAAATCCGCCCGCGGTAACTTCAGTTCAAATCAGTGAACTGAACGAGGCCGCTACTCCACCAGGGAGTCATGTCTTGCGCATCGATGAGGTTACCTCAACCTCTGAAGTCGTTATCGGAACTCCCCTTCCGATCCGACAGAACAGTAGATGGCGGCACGATGAGATTGCACCCATAAAAGAGTCTATTTCCTAAGTAACCTTATCTGACGCCAAAGGGCATTCCATACCCTAAACAGTCCCAAACTGTACCCTGTACAGTGCGCGGTTGTACCCTGTTCAATCATTGATTGTACCCTGTACACTCCGATCCCGGGACAACTGTAGCTTCCCGGAACCACTGTGTCCGGGTCAGAGGATTCCTGCGGCCTGAATTTCTCACCTAAACCAAACCTAATGAAATGAAACCAAGACCAAAACCTAAGAAAAAACCAGGCCTCCAACTCGGCTGGAAGCATAAAACCATTAACGAGAGTATCCTCGGATTCAATGTCGTTAGTCCAAACGACTTCCTCGTAAAAAAGAAAACGAAACGCAAACCGTGGCATATCTCAGAAATGGAATCCCACCTTGCTACGATCGCTCCAACCGGCACCGGCAAAGGGAGGTCCGCCATTATCCCTACCTGCCTGAGCTGGGAAGGATCTATGGTAGTGATCGACCCCAAAGGCGAAGCCGCTTCCGTCACCGCCCGGATGCGCGAAAACCTGAAGAACGATGTCGTTATCATCGATCCCTTCAAAATCAGAGGAGATAATCCAGCTACCTTCAATCCATTTGATATTATGGATCATACCGATATGAGCATTGAGGAATTCAGTCTCCTCTTTCCCTCGCTGCTACACCCCGACCGGGACTATTCCCTACTTCGGGAGCCCTTCTGGGACCTGCGGGGAGACGATCTCATCGCCGGAATCGTTGCCTATATCTTGAGCGCCCTCCCCAAAGAGGAACAGAACATGACCACGCTTCGCAAACTGATCAAAGGCGGCGATGTGGTTTACAACCTTGCGGTGATTCTCGATACCGCTCAGGAAAAGATGTCCACCATGGCATACGAAAACATCAGCGCCTTTATCTCTACTGAAGACAAATGTCGCTCCGGAATTCTCGCGACGGCCCAGCAGCATTTTGCGATTTATGCCGATCCCCTTCTGGAAAAGTCTCTGGCATCAACTTCGTTTGATCTCGCGAAACTGAAAGAAGGTCATCCCATGACCGTCTATCTGGTTCTTCCAGCCAACCGTCTCGCATCGCACAATGCCCTACTCCGGATTTGGATGAGCAGTATCATTGCGATTTTGAAAAGCCGAACGGTCCGCCCCCAAACCCCTACTTTACTGATGGTGGATGAAGCCGCACAGCTGGGCCGGATGTCAGCACTGGTTGAGTGCGTCACCCTGCTTCGGGGTTACGGTGTTCGCACCTGGACCTTTTGGCAGTCAAAAAACCAGCTTGAAAAGATCTATGGACTCGATGCCGACGTTATCCTCGATAATTGTGGCGTGGTTCAGATCTTCGGGCCCAACAATCACAAGATGGCAGAAAGCCTCTGCGGGTTGTTCGGGCAGAAGTATAGCGCTCAAGACCTCTTAACCCTTTCCCGCAAGAAGCAGCTGATTCTGACTTCGAAGGGAAATGTCAAAGAAGTCATGAAGCTCGATTACCTGAAGGACGCCAAGTACAAAGGCGGATTCGATCCCAACCCAATCTATGGCACCCCGGCCGACGAAGATGAAAATGTCGTGACATTTGGAGATGACCAAACCAAAGAAAACATTCGTTGAGCAACACACCTCCGGTAGTCCCACAGATACCAGCTCATTCTCTGATCTCTATATTTCAACACAGGGACATAATGTTCACCGTTTGAAAGCGAAAGATTCCACAGGAAGATGGGCGTACTACTTTGTGTTCGTTTCCCCGGTTAAGGAAAAGAGTTTTCTGAAGGCCCTGAAAGAAGGACCCATGGTAGATTTGGAAAGATATGGAACCGTTCTCGCCTCCTGTTACGGCGAAGAACCAACCAAAGAAATCAAAGACTATCTTTTCGCGAGGTATCAGTTTGTGGTTTAATCGGCTCCTATGCCGGTTGCAGAAGTCCGCTTCTGTGACCGGCAATCGCCGCCTACCCACAACCACTGAATAAAGCTTCCGACCTAGGCAAGAATGTCTTTTGCGACATGACCGTGCACATCGGTGAGGCGGTAGTCACGTCCCGCATGCTGGTAGGTCAACCGCTCGTGATCGATTCCTAACAGGTGCAGAATCGTGGCGTGCAAGTCGTGAACATGCATCGGCTTATCGACCGCTTTGAAACCGAACTCGTCGCTGGATCCGTGTGCGTATCCGCCTTTCACTCCTCCACCGGCCATCCACATGCAAAACCCGTGGGGATTGTGATCCCGCCCATCCGCATTTTCACTGACCGGCGTGCGACCAAACTCACCACCCCAGACGACGAGGGTATCTTCGAGTAATCCCCGCTGTTTCAAATCGTTCAAAAGCGCGGCGATAGGTCGATCGATATTTTTCGCCAGATTCCGCGTCTTTTTATCGTGCCCGCTGTGGGTATCCCAGGGCTGACCATTTCCGTAGTAGACCTGAGTGAACCGAACACCCCGCTCCGCCATGCGCCGGGCCAACAGGCAACCACTAGCAAAGTGCCCTTCACCGTAGGCTTCCCGGGTCGATTGGCTCTCCCGACTTAGATCAAAAGCGTCGTGAGCGGAGAACTGCATCCGGTAGGCGGTCTCCATCGCTTCGATCCGGCCTTCGAGCCTCAGATCGTTGCCACCGCGCGCCGCCGAATGCTCGCGATTTAGCAGTTGTAACAGATCGAGCCGCTTGCGCTGTTCCCCCGGTTTACCATCCGGGTCACGCAGCCAGGGAATCATCGATTTGGGATCGAGATTGGAATGATTGATATAGAGACCGGCATGTTTCGCAGGCAGAAATGCATTGTTCCAAAGTATCGAAAAACGTACCGGCTTGCCGGGACACAACACCACATACCCCGGTAAATCAGCACTTTCATTTCCGAGGCCGTAAGTCATCCAGGCTCCCATGCTCGGAACCCGCGGCGTCATCGTTCCGTTGTTCATCAAAAGCAGTGCAGGACCATGATTGGGATTATCGGTATAGCAGGAGCGCAGCACGCACAGATCATCGGCGTGCTTTGCAGTCATCGGCAGGAGATCACTGACTGGCAGCCCACTCTGCCCGTGACGGGAGAATTGATAGGGCACCGGCATCAAACCACCGGTGGGTCGCTCGGTGCGGAGATCCACACCCTCGGGGCGTTGCCCTGCGTATTGATTCAGGGCGGGTTTGGGATCAAAAAAATCGGGCCCGAAAGGGCCGCCGTTCATAAACAAATGAATGACCCGTTTGGCTCGCGGAGCAAAGTGTGGTTTTGACAAGACCCCTCCGTTTTCGCCGAGCGCGGAGATCATTCCCAGCGAACCGAGGCCGCCCCCGATTGAAGCGAGGGCAGATCTCCGGGTGATTGGATCGAGCTTTGTTATCATATTAATCGACAAACCAGAATTCATTACTCGCGAGGAGCACCCGTGCATATTCAGCCGGAGAGGCCTCCTCCAGAAACCGCCCGCAAACCTCGCGCTCGAGGTCATTCGGCCCCCGCTGAAAAACCCGCCGGTAGATTTCCCCGATGAAATCACTTTCCCCGCCGAGACTGTTCGCCAACGCCTCCGCCTGCGATTGAACCAGCGGACCGTTGATGGCGAATAACGATTGCAGCGGCGAAATCGTCTCGGATCGCTTTGGACTGTGGGCCGCCGGATCGGGGAAATCATGGACCTGCAGCATTTTATTAAGATCGCGGCGATTGATCGATCCATAGATCGTGCGACGAGTCTGCGAGAAGTCGTTCAGATCAAAGGGAGGACCACCGATTCGGTTGCTCAAAGTTCCCGCTACAGCGAGAACCGAGTCCCGATAAGATTCGATATCGAGCTTGCGACGCGTCATTCGGGAGTAGTAGCGGTTATCGGGATCGATCGATTCGGCCCCGGGCGATACCGAAGTTTGCTGCCAGGTCGCCGAAGTCAAAATCTCGCGATGGAGCCATCTGAACGACCATCCGTTTGCGATAAACCGGCCCGCCAAATCGTCGAGCAATTCAGGGTGGGTCGGCTTGACACCCATTCTTCCAAAATCACTGGGCGTCTCGACGAGCCCCCTGCCAAAATGCTGCTTCCAAATGCGGTTCACAATGACCCGGGAAAACAGCGGCTCGGCATCTTCGATTAATGCTTCCGCCAGCTCCAGTCGGCCACTCCCTTTCTGAAACCGACGCGGTTCGCCGGATTTTGAGGGAAACATAGAGAGAAAACGCCGGGGCACAATATCACCAACTTGATTGGGATTCCCCCGTTTCTGGAGTTCGAGATCGCGACCTTTCCCCATTTGAAAATCCAATTCCGTACCGTGCCCCTTTTCCTTCGGCTTCACATAGAGCGCCGCTTCGATCACTCCGTTAGCCATTGGCATATCAAAATGCGGAGTCGATTTTTTCAGAGCTTCAATCTCCGCCGTTAACGCTTCGATTTGAGATTCCAGATCCTCTGGCTTCGGTTTTTTCTTTTTCAGAGTTTTTACCTGATTATCGATCGCAGCGACTTTTTCGCGGGCCGCTTTGACCGGCTGCCAGAATTCGTCACTCATCGTCGGCCGGTCGGATATTTTCACACTGGCGAAGACACCGGCCACGGCATAGTAATCCTCTGCAGTGATCGGATCCGTTTTGTGATCGTGACACCTCGCACAAGCCAGAGTCAGACCGAGAAATGTCCGCCCAAAGGCATCGACCCGTTCCTCCCATTCATCGGCAACCGTGGTTTTGATGATTTCAGGCGGCAGTTTCAGCTCCTTCCAATAGGTCGGGCTAAGCCCCAGAAAACCCAGAGCTACGGAATCCTCCGGCCCCGTTCCGGGCATCAGATCCGTAGCGAGCTGTCGCTTCACAAAATCGGGATAGGGCATATCGGCATTCAGAGCATCGACCACCCAGTCCCGGTATCGCCATGCTCCGGCCGTCGACTTCAACCACGATGCCGTGGTATCGGTGTAGCGAGCCAAATCCAACCAATGCCGGGCCCAGCGCTCCCCGTAATTAGGGCTGCCGAGCAGTTTGTCGATTTCCTCGTCCACTGAAAAATCATCGCCGACCTGTTCCGGCGGAAGCCCGACAAGACCGAAGCTGAGCCGCCGCGCCAGGGTTTGGGCATCGGCCCGGGGAGAGGGTTCCAGCCCCTTTTTCTCCATTTGATGAAGAATAAAATGATCGATCCGGTTCACCGGCCAATCGCGATTTTTCACCGGCGGCACCTCTTCCGTCACCGTCAGGGGGCGGAAAGCCCACGGCACTTCACCTCCAACCCCATCCTGCATGAGGAACAGGCAGACTATTCCCACCAAAAGTGAAGACAAACGGGTCATACCGGGAAAAGCTAATCCCCCGCAATTACCCGAACAATGGCGGATCAACGGGGGGCGCAAAAGTTAAATGAAGCTATTTTTAGATCCTGCGCTCTCAAAAAAGCAACGGGGGCATCGAACATGATAATTTCAGACTTTCAGCCTTTTGAAGGCGAACATTGCGAGACCGTTGCCATCGGCAACCTGCTGAAACATCAGGGCCTCGAACTATCGGAACCGATGCTATTCGGGATCGGCTCCGGTCTGGGATTTATCTACTGGAAAATGAAATCGATGCCGCTCCCCTTTCTCGGAGGGAGAACCAAAACCTTAGGCCGTAACATTTGCGACAACCTTAGGATTCCCTTTGAGGAACAGGAGACGACTTCGATAGCAAAGGCATGGCGAAATGTTGAAGCGC
Organism: Verrucomicrobiales bacterium; assembly: GCA_029213005.1. Lineage (GTDB taxonomy): Bacteria > Verrucomicrobiota > Verrucomicrobiia > Verrucomicrobiales > DEV007 > Arctic95D-9. The sequence goes on along the minus strand of JARGPI010000002.1, from coordinate 248,454 downwards.
ACATCAACTCCGATAGACCCGTCGCCCTGCAACTCGATTGCTTTCATCTCGATTACTTCACCCAAAAGATCCACTTCGCCGGGCACCATGTCACGATGTATGGATATGATTCAACGAATGTCTATCTCGTGGACACCCGTCCCCAGGGTTCGATGGTAACTACCTCACTGGAAAGTTTAACGAAGGCCCGCAGTGAAAAAGGACCCATGTCAGCGAGGAATCGCTCCGTCACTGTCTCGTTTGATCCAGCGGCTATCGATATCAAATCCGCCGTGGTCCGGGCGATCCGGAAGAACGCAGATGAATTTCTCAACCCGCCGATTCAGAATTTGGGATACAAAGGGATCCGGAAAACGAGCTCCGAAATCAAGAAATGGTATTTGAGCAGCAGCAATCTGAAAGGCGACTTTTCCCACGCAGCCATGATGATGGAACATGCGGGCACCGGTGGCGCGCTGTTCCGGAATCTATATCGGGACTACCTGAATGAAGCCTACCAGCTTCTCGATTTTGACTATTTAAAAGAAGGCCACGAACGATTCGCGACTATCGCCGGAAAATGGACCGAGGTATCATCACTCTTTTCACAGGTCGCTGAAACCGGCTCATCGAAACCTCTCGACCACGCCTCGGAATTATTAATCGAGTTATCAGAACTTGAGCGGGCAGCCATGCAGCGCCTCGGGGAGGGAGCCGGCAACGCCTAAGGAATTACTCGCAGGGTCTGACTTACCCCGATGATGCCAGAATCTACTTCTTCATACCGCCAATTATCCGGTAGATTCGGATTAACTTATGAAAGCGATTTTCCAGGTCATAACCTTCTTTGGGCCCCTGTTAGCCGGAACGGCGATCTTTGCCGAAGAAGAGCCTGCGGATCCAAAAGAGGGACATTCCTATCACGGTCACATTTTTAATACCGGCCCGCGACAGGCTGCGGTGCTGATTCCGGGAACGGGCGATGTCCATCTGAAGATCTCGACAAAATCGGAGGAAGCTCAGAAATTTTTCGATCAGGGTCTGGGACAACTTCACGGTTACTGGGACTTTGAGGCGGAGCGCAGCTTCCGTCAGGCCGCGATGCTCGATCCGGAATGTGCGATGGCCTACTGGGGAATGGCTCACGCCAATTTCAAAAACAATACCCGCGGAAAAGGCTTCGCTGATGAGGCCGCAAAACGCCGGGAACATGCCGGCGAACAGGAGAAAATGTGGATCGATGGACTCACCGCTTACTTCAAAGACGTCAAAGCAGACCAAAAGAAGCGGCGCCGTGATTACCTTCGCTCGATCGAGAAAATCGTCGCGAAATACCCTGACGAACTCGAGGCGAAAGCTTTCCTGATGCGTTTTCTCTACGATAACCATAAAAACGGCGGACTTCCCATCGCAAGCCACTACACCGCAGATCTGCTGGCAAAACAGGTGCTTGAGAAAAACCCGCACCATCCGGTTCATCACTATCGGATCCATCTCTGGGATCGCGAAGGTCCGTCAAAGGCAATCGACTCGGCCGCTGCCTGCGGTCCCGCCGCTCCGGGAATTGCTCACATGTGGCACATGCCGGGACATATCTATTCCTACACCAAACGATATGCCGACGGCGCCTGGCAGCAGGAGGCCTCAGCCCGGGTTGACCACGCACACATGATTCGCTACTGGCTGATCCCCGATCAAATCAGCAATTTTGATCACAATAACGAGTGGTGTATCCGCAACCTGAACTACATCGGCCGGGTCGCCGACGCCATCGATCTTTCCAAAAACATGATCGAGCTGCCCCGTCTCGCAAAATTCCGCGACGTCAAAGACGACTCCACCTATCGGTCCGATGGAAGTAGCTGGAAATACGGGCGGCAACGCCTTCGCGACACCCTTTTCCAATATGAAATGTGGGGCAAATTGCTTAACCTGGCAGGAACTCACTACCTGGAGCCGGACAACGATTCCCTGAAGCAAACCGATCATGACAAATTCATCGGGATCGCGAAATTTGAATCCGGAGACTCCGCCGGAGCTCAAGCCCATCTCTCATCACTGGAAAAGCAACTTGGTGAAGAGCAGGAAAAGCAGGATAAAGCAGTGGCCAACGCCGCGGAAAAAGCGCGTTCCGCGAAAAAGAGCGATAAGGACATCGAGAACGCAAAGAAATCCGCGGAACGTAATTTTTCGAAAAAAATCGGGGAGCTGGAAGCTGCCGTCAATGAACTGAGTGTCTACGCCGCCTTGAATTCCACGCCGCCCGATGCAAAAAAAGCCCTACAGTTGCTGCCCAAATTAGGCCGGATCGACAAAGCCCGCCGGGCCAGTCTCTATCAGCGCGCCGGAAATAATGACGAGGCAGTGAAACTGGCCGGTGAAGCCGTCTCAAGCGCGACCAACCAGGTGTTACCATTGGCCCGGCAGGTCGAAATACTGCATCAGGCGGGAAAATCAGAAGACGCCAAAACCGCATTCGAATCACTCCGAAAAGTAGCGGCTCATGCCGATGCAAATATTCCGATCTTCCAGCGTCTGTCATCTCTGGCCGAGGGATGGGGTTACCCGAAATCGGATTGGAAGGAGGCTCCAGTCATGGCCGCCGACCTTGGAGAGCGCCCCGATCTCGATTCACTAGGCCCCTTTCGCTGGTCTCCGCCCGCCGCACCCGATTTTACGCTGCCAGACTCAAAGGGCAGTGTCGTGAAGCTTTCCGACCGGTTAAAGAAACCAACCCTGGTGATCTTCTTTCTCGGAAAAGGCTGCGTTCACTGCATGGAGCAACTCAATAAATTTGCACCGGTTCAGGAAAAATACGCCGCTGCCGGAATCAACATTCTCGCAGTCAGCACCGATTCCGTGGAGGGACTCCGGGAGACGCTGGGAACCGCTGACGAACCTTTCCCTTTTGAGATGCTATCGGACCCCGAGCTGGCGATCTTCAAAAAATACCGGGCCTACGACGATTTCGAAGCAATGCCGCTGCACGGAACCTTTCTGATCGATACCGAGGGAAGCATTCGTTGGCAGGACATCGGTTTTGAGCCCTTCAATCATCCCGATTGGCTTCTTGAGGAAAGCGTCCGACTGCTCAGCTTCGGCGACTCGTGATCCACAAAGTCTAACCCACCATCTGGAGGATTTCCCAGCCGATCCACATGATTCCGAAATCGATAATCATGTGGCTGAACCAAGCACCCCAGAGGCTGTTGTAACGCTGGTAAATCACACTCCAAACCGCTCCACCAACCCCGACGAGGAGACCGAGAATCACCGCGAGGGGGACGCTGACAAATTGGGTCAAAACCACGATGTGATGGGCGGCAAAACCTATCCCCGCGACAAAAACAGCGGCGGGAACTGAGATCAGCTTTCGCAACTGTCCATAGGCAAAATACCGCCAGAAAAACTCCTCCAGCGCGGCGTGGAGAATTGAGACGAAGAGGGCGAAGAAGAGGTAGTAGTCCTTGATACCCAGATCGGTAATCCGCTGCGCAATGCGCCCCGCATTATCGTAAACCATGCCACCGACCGGCGTTAGCTTCATCAAAACCAGCAAGGTTCCCACGGTGAGAACCCCGAAAGCAGCGCCCACGAGCAGGCTCATTTTGTGATTTCTCGGACCGTTCCGTTCGTGAAATTTCTCTTTTAAAATTAACCACACCGCCACAAACGGCCAAATAATCATAAAGAACTTCACCCCCGCATAGAAAGAATTCCCGAAAGCGGTGCCGGGGAACCAGACGAAATAAAAAAACGAGGCAAAAAGCGGCAGGCAAATGGCGGGAATAGTGACAAGTCGGCGAAGTGAGGTGTTTTGAGAGGGTTCCATAAAAACGAAGCAGAAACAAAGTCTGCGGCAACATACGCAATCCTCCAAATCGCAAAATCCAATGTTGTCATCGATAGGATTAATGGAAGATTACGGCCCGTTTTTTAAAAGAACTTAAAAACATTTTAACTACCCATATCTGATTTATTATGGCAGCCATCGTCGCAACTAACTTAAAAAGAGGCCAGTGCATCACCTACAAAGGCGAAACCGGCCAGGTTCTCGGACTTGAGCACCGGACCCCGGGTAAAGGGAACGCACTGATCATGGCGACGATCCGGTCATTCCAGACCGGGAAAACCAAGGACATCCGCTTTGCTTCCAGTGATAAAGTCGAGATCGTGACTTCAGATAAGGTGAAGTTGGAGTACAGCTACTCCGATCAGGGCGGTTACCACTTCATGGATGAATCCTACGACACGATCACACTTCAGCCCGAGACCCTTTCCGGAAACGAAGACCTTTTGATCGATGGAATCCAGGTGGAGATCCTTTACGTGGATGGCAAACTCGTCGGTGTTGAATTCCCGGCACACATCGAGATGGAAATCACCGAATCCGCGCCCGGTGTAAAAGGTGATACTGCCACGGCAGCGACCAAAGAAGCGGTCCTCGAAACCGGACTTCGCGTTCAGGTCCCGCTCTTCATCAATCCCGGCGATCGCGTTAAGATCAGCAGTGAAGACAAAAAATACGTCGGCCGGGTTTAATCAAACTCGCTGACACACACCTGAAAACGACGGTTGAAGCATGTTAACCTGCTGAGGCACCCAGCAAAGTGACCAGCAGTATAAACAAAATTACGGCGATCGTGCGCATAGGGTACTGATAGACTAAAAATCGTCTAAATCACTGTACTTTTGTGATTTATCTCCACTTCCCCGTCATTTTCCCGCAGTGAACGTCGGCACTTTTGCCGCTACTTAGCGGCAAAATCGCGATTATTTCGCCAGTTTACATCGAGAGACATGAGGCCATCATATCCCCATGTCTCAAAATGATCAGAGTGCACCCGCTATTGGTGTAATTGGTGGTTCCGGCCTTTACGAAATCGAAGGTCTCAGCAACGTACAAGAAATCCAGGTCGATACCCCTTTCGGTCCACCTTCCGATGCGATAATCTCAGGAGACTTCGAAGGACGCCGCGTCTGTTTCCTCGCCCGCCACGCCCGCGGCCACAGGATCCTCCCCCATGAGTTGAATCACCGGGCTAACATCTGGGCGATGCGCTCGCTCGGAGTTCGCTGGATCATTGCCGTAACCGCGGTCGGATCCCTTCAAGAGCAATACGCACCACGCGACGTCGTCCTGCCCGATCAGTTTTTCGATCGCACCTCACAACGTTCGAATCACACCTTTTTCGGGAGCGGAATCGCCGCTCACATCTCGTTTGGAGACCCAATTTCCGAAAATTTAAGGAATTTGTTATATAAAGAGGCATCGAAGCTGGATTTAAACGTCAATAACGGCGGCACTTACGTCAATATGGATGGACCCGCTTTTTCAACCCGTGCCGAATCTGAGACCAACCGGAAACTTGGATTCGACATTATCGGCATGACAAATCTTCCCGAAGCGAAGCTCGCACGGGAAGCCGAGATCTCGCTAGCGACTCTGGCGATGATAACTGATTATGACTGTTGGAAGATTGAAGAAGATGCGGTGAACGCTCATGCCGTAATTGAGCATGTTATGGCTAATGCCGAGGCAGCGAAGGCCGTATTAAGGGGGGCGATCCCGCAAATTCCACTGGAAGCCAACTGGCCGGAACACCGCGCGCTTGATAATGCTTTGATGACCGACAAAAGCCTCTGGCCTGAAAAAACTGTAGAAAATTTAGAACCGATCCTGAAAAGATTTTTATAAAGCTGCCCGGGCAGGTTCTTTGGCATTGCGAATATTTTAAAATAAAGGTAACTTTGAAAAAGTTTACAAAGTCCGAAACAAACCGTTCTATTTTGAATCCTCCACGTTATTTGCGCTGCGGAATTGTTGCCATACTCGCCGTCTTTGTGCTGACCAGCTGTCAGACTGCCAAAAAAGGCAGTCGAGGGAAGAACCGTCACGCCTCCGTCGGCGATAGATCTTTTGGTGCCGCGGCAAACAACACCCCGGCTCCACCAGCCCGTGGCCCTCTCGGTCGAGACACCTCGTACAGTAAAGTCGCGACCAACGCTCCGGTCCTCGCACTAACCTTCGATGACGGTCCTCACCCCTCGAACACCCCGCGACTCCTCGACATTTTGAGATCGAAAAACGTGAAAGCCACCTTTTTCGTAACCGGTGAAAATGCCAGGAAATACCCTGCTCTGCTCCGCCGAATGATATCGGAAGGACACGAAATCGGGAATCACACCATGACTCACGGTAAGATCACCAAGATGAGCACCAGCCAGATCAGGCAGGAAATCATCGGATCGGCCCAGGCGGTGCACTCCGCGACCGGCGTTTATCCCCGTAGTTTCCGGCCTCCTTACGGAGCGATCACTCCGGAACAGAAGTCGTGGATTAAGGCTGAATACGGGATGCCCTCCATCTTATGGTCGGTCGATCCCGAGGATTGGAAGAAACCCGGCGTCAACGTCGTGGCGAGCCGCGTTATCAACGGTGCCAACCGCGGTGGCATTCTGCTGTTGCACGACATCCATTCCACTTCAATCGACGCCACCCCGCCGATTCTCGACCAGCTGAAAGGGAAAGGATACCAATTCCTCACTATCTCCCAGTTGATCAATCTCGAAGGTAGATAAATTTGATCTTCCGCAATAGCATCAATTGGGAATCCCGATCGAGGCATTTCCAATGAGCTATCACGACCCGCACCTCCTTCCTCCCTCGCATCGCGAAGACGACTACGAGGATCCATCCATTCCCGATAACCGGGTTTTTGACGAGGAGCATACCGATCTCCTCAAAGACCTGCATGGTCCCCGGTATTGTCTCGTAGGCAACATCAGGCAGGAAAAAGAGAACAACCCCGATTGGGAAGGCCCCGAACTCTTCAACCGGGGCCAAAAGATCTATTTAGTCCTCGTCAAAGACGAAAGAATCGTAGCTTTGGGACGGCACCGGCAAAAGAATGCCTATATCAGTACCTGGTTGAACCTCGCTCACACCGAAAACTGGAGAATCCAAACTATCTACAAAAAGATAGTTCTTCGACATACCAGTGACTATTATTTCAAAGGTACAACTCTAGCTCAAGTGCGCGACGCATTGAACAGCAAGGGAAGGTTCCCTTAAATCCCGATTGCGATAAAGGGCACAACGGGGATTTTTTCGCCACAAGAATCGGCACCTTGAGGAGCTTTAAACAAAGAGATCCAGAGGAGAAATTTCGTAATTCCGGCTAAAACCTTTTCAATTTGCCGGATTCGATACATTTCTCACATTCGGCGACATCGCGGAAAACCGGTTTGAGTGAAGATTGAGTTGTCAGTTAAAACAACAACTCAACTATATCATGCCTGTAGCTACACCATATCAATATCGTCAAATGCTTGATACTGCTCGCAGGGAGAACTTTGCGTTTCCCGCGATCAATGTTTCAACGGTCACCGCTGTGAACGGTGCACTGAAAGGACTCGCGGAAGCGGGGTCGGACGGCATCCTTCAGATCCTGCCCTGCGCAGCGGAATTCGCCTGTGGCGATACCGACACCCCGGCCGTGGGTGCGATCGTTCTCGCTGAAGCCGCCCATCGATTGGCCCGCCAGTATGATATCGTTGTCGGTCTACACACCGATCACTGTTTACCCGAGCAGATGGATAGCTTTCTGATTCCTCTAATCGAGGAAACCGAGAAACGACGCAGCCTCGGGCTCGGCAATTTGTTTAATTCCCACATGTTCGATGGATCACGACTTCCTCTCGAAGAAAATATCGCCCTCTCCAAACAACTGCTGAAGCGATGTGTGCAAAGCGATATCATTCTCGAGATCGAAGCCGGTGTCGTTGGCGGAAATGAGATCGAAGGCGATCCGGAAACCGCAGATGGTGTAACCACTCCCGAGGAGATGCTGGAGGTTTACAAAGCGCTGCAGGGTGAAGGGCAATACCTATTCGCCGCTGCCTTCGGAAACCTCCATGGAAGCTACAAATCCGGGACGTTAAATATCCAGCCCGAAGTTTTGCGGCGCGGCCAGAAAGCGGTCCGGAAAAAATACGGCAAAGAGGCAGGCTTCGACTTCGTATTCCACGGGGGCTCCAGCTCACCGATCGGGCAAATCCGCGAAGCGATCGGCAATGGCGTTGTGAAAATGAACCTCGACAGTGACACGCTCTACGCATTCACCCGCCCGGTAGCGATGCACCTTTTCAAACACTTCGACGAAGCGCTGCGACTCGATGGGGAAATGGGGATCAAATCCGCATACGACCCTCAAATCTATCTGCGGAAAGCCGCCGATGGCCTTTCCGAACGGGTCAAAGAAGCCTGCGACACTTTGATGTGCGGTGGACACAGCATTCTGCGGGAAAAAGAATAAGCGGGACGGCTCGCCGATATTTTGATACAAATTTTCTCCCGATGAAAGGGGCAGGAGCACCTGCCCCTGCTTGTTAGATCATGAAATTTTCTTTAATTCTCTCTCTGGTTTGGATTGCCACCTTCGCTTCGATCGGAATCGCCTCTGGCGACGAGCGACCCAATATCCTCTTCATCCTGACCGATGATCAGGGCTACGGAGATATCGGTCGACACGGCCACCCTTTATTGAAAACGCCTAATCTCGATCGTTTGTATGATGAGAGCGTTCGCTTTGATAACTTCTACGTGAGCCCGTCCTGCTCCCCCACAAGGGCCGCGCTACTCACCGGTCGGCATGAATTCCGGAGCGGGGTCACCCACACTCAGCAACCGCGGGAACATCTCCACAAAGATGCCGTGACTCTGCCTCAGTTGTTAAAAGAGAGCGGCTATCGGACCGGATTTATCGGAAAATGGCATCTCGGTGGAGGGAAAGATTATGCACCCCAATATCGCGGCTTCGACTGGACTTCCACCAATCAGCGCGGCCCATTTGAACATTTTGATCCCCTCATGATTCGAAACGGAAAACGCGAGAAGAAAACCGGATTCCGGGAAGACATCTTTTTCGACGAAGCGATGACCTTCATCGACGAAGCAGGAGACGATCCATTTTTCTGTTACCTCGCGACCTACTCTCCCCACGCGCCGCTCGATGCGCCGGAGAAAGACATCGCCCCTTTCCGGGGTAAAGTCGATGATACACAGGCCGCCTATCTTGGTATGGTAGCGAATCTCGACGAAAATGTCGGTCGAATTCTGAAATTCCTCGAAGAACGGGATTTGGCGAAAGACACCATTGTCGTGTTTATGAATGACAACGGCCAAACTGAAGGACTCGATGTCTATAATGCAGGGATGAGAGGCTGTAAATGTACCGTCTGGGAAGGCGGCACCCGTGCCATGTCCTTTTGGCGTTGGCCCGGTAAATGGAAGCCCCACCAGGTCGACAACCTTACAGCGCATCTCGACGTGTTACCGACTCTCTGTGATTTCGCCGGCGTTCCGATACCCGGGTCGCTTCAACCGAAACTGGAAGGATTCTCGATGCGCCCCCTTCTCGAATCGGCGGCTGAGCAGGAATGGCACGACGACCGACTTCTCTTTCACCATGTAGCACGCTGGCCCAGCGGCCTCGCCGAATCCCACAAGTATGCCATGGCAGGTGTGCGACAAGGCAACTATCTACTCCTCCAGAGTCACGCCTGCGACAATCCCGAGTGCTTCAAATATTCCAGTCAGTGCGTCACCCTCGATTTGGTGAGGAAGGGGCTCAAATCTATTACCTACACCAAAGAAAACGCCCAGTTTCATTGGGGCGTTACCCCGGCAGACCGATGGACGCTCTTTCACAGCAAAAACGATCCCGCCTGCCAGCATGACCTCGCTAAAGAAAACCCCGAACTGGTCAAAAGCCTCGCCAAAGCCTACGAAAATTGGTGGAACGATATCTATCCCGAAATGATGGAAGCAGGAGGCGATGCAGGAGAACCGATCGCCCGTGGAGCCAGAAAAAAGCACTAGAGAAAAGATGAATCACTTTTTAGTATTTCTACTCACCTGCCTGACGGCAACCGCCATCGCGGAAGGCGTGAAACCAAACGTGATCTTCATCAAAACCGATGACCAACGCTTTGACTCACTTAGCCTGACCGGTCATCCCGTTACCCGGACACCGCATATCGATCGTCTCGCAAAAGAAGGCGTATTTTTTGAAAACGCATTTATCACCAGTCCGATTTGTGGTCCGAGCAGGGCCAATTTCTTTACCGGACAGTGGGAAAGAAAAAACCTTCAGGGATTCCCCCATCTCTCGAACCATCACATTAGTCACGAAGTCTTCGATAACAGCTGGCAAATGCAGCTGAAAAAGGCCGGCTATTTCACGGGATATATCGGGAAACACCACGCCCGCATCGGGCCTCAGAAAGAGCAGCACCGATATATGAAGGAGAATATCGACTTCTGCTATATGAAGCCCGGACATCTTGGCTTTGACCTGGCAAGGCACAACGAATTCAAAAATCTGAAAAGCAGTTCTCAAATCGAAGGGATCTTTGAGGCAACGGATGTCTTTATGCGATCCGGAGACGACAAAAACTACTTTTTCGACACCGCCCACAGCTCTGTGAAAGACTTTTTGACCAAAAGAGATCCCACCAAACCGTTTTGCCTCTCGATTAATTTCAATCTCCCTCACGCCTCAAGCATCGGGGGAATGGGTAAGAAGGACAGTGATCCCGAAATATACAAAAGCCTCTACGACGACGTACAGGACCGGTTCGAGTTCCCTCCCGGGTACCCGAACATCCCGGTCCCGCTCCCCGGGAACGTCTTCCGGCAGGATGAATTGATGGGCTACTATAAAACCACCAATCCCAAAGCCTTGTTGGATAAGAAAACCAAAATGGCCCGTGCCGTAGCCGGGATTGACCGGTTTGTCGGTCAACTTCGGGAACGTCTCGAAGCGATGGGTGTCGCTGAAAATACCATTCTCGTCTTTGCCTCCGATCACGGACTTCTTCTCGGAGAACACGGCCTTGGTGGAAAGACATTTCTCTACGAGTTTATCCCCTTGACATACGGAAGGTTTTTGGTATTTTGTTCTCATGGCAGGGCAAGGATCAGTTAAATTTCAGCGCAAAAACCAGCAAAGCATGTCCATCATGGACTTCTTTAATATGTTTCCTGATGACGAGTCCTGCTTGACTCACATATTTGAAGTAAGGTTCGGTCAAGACTACTGCTGTCCTAAGTGCGAGAAGTCTGCAAAGTGGTATAGAATCAAAGCGGAACGCGCCTATAGTTGCGGGAATTGCGGCCATCATCTTCACCCAACTGTCAATACACCTTTCGAGAAGTCCAGAACGTCTCTCCGCTTGTGGTTTTACGCTATCTATCTTTTTACCACCTCTCGCCATGGTGTTTCCGCGAAGGAACTTGAAAGACAACTTGGTGTTACCTACAAAACCGCGTGGAGAATGGGGCACGAAATCAGAAAGCACATGTCTGAAGTTGATGGCGATCCCGTTCTTGGCGGGATTGTTGAAATCGATGAAACACTCGTTGGAGGGAAACGCCCGGGCAAGCGTGGACGTGGCGCTGCTGGGAAAACTATCGTTATGGGGATGCTTGAGAGAGACGGTCAAATCGTAACGGAGGTGGTTCCTGATGTTAAAGCATCAACGTTGATGCCTCATATCGAAGACCACGTTGAGGAAGGTGCTGAGATCCACACTGATGAGCTTCGATCCTATAGTGGGCTCACAGATGAAGGATACGACCACAAGAAAATCAACCACGGGCGCAAAGAATACGCCAAAGGAGGTGTTCACGTCAATGGCTGCGAGTCCTTCTGGAGTCACTTCAAAAACGCCGTAAGAGGAACTCATATTCACGTATCAGAGAAACACCTCTGGAAGTATGCTAAAGAGTTCGAATTCCGTTTCAACAATCGCGAGATTCCTCGTGAGATGTTTCCGAAGCTGGTGAATCAGTTTCTTGGTGAGAAGGATCTTCCATCCTCTGAAGAACCTTAAGAAAGGCTTCTTTGTTTGCCGGTTCGTCTAGTTCATGTTCTTTGATGAACTCTTCGATCTGGTTTTCTTCAATAGCTTGTTTCAGTGTCATCGAATTTCGACTCGTCTTCTATGCTTGAAATCATATCATCTCTGTCTTTGCTGTACCCCCTGCCAACATGGCGAGATGCCAATCCTCCTAAAATCAGGAGTATAATAAAAAAAACTCTGGGAAATGAAAACGCCCAATTTGCTGACTCAGCCGGGATTAAATCCCAAACGCACGCCACTACAGCGGTTATGCATCCTGACATAATCGCATACCAAATCGTGGCGCTTCGATTGAAGTTGCCTAGCATTTTCAATTCGTGCTTTTGTATGAGGTAGGTTTTCACTTTTCTTCCTCCGTGCAAAGGTTGGTAAATAGCTCCTGAAGGGACGCTACCGGCAGTCACGGAGTCAAAATTAACCTTTTCCAAACTGGTTTCTTTGTGGTCGCTGTCCATAAGGTTATTCATCCTTCCAGTTTGGGCTGTTTTTGTGGATGTCCTCCTTTGTGACAACTTCACTTGACAGGGCGTTAAAAAACATCTGGTGGCTACAGTTTGTGCAAATCCATACAAAATAAGGGTAAACAAGCGTGCCTCCCAGTGACTTAATCTCTACCAGTCTTGAAAGGACGGCCATGCCTCCATGAAAATTGCAAAGCGGGCACTTGTGCCGATTTATGCCCTTTTCCCCAATCCATTTATTCGCCTTCTCGACTTGAGGTTTAGTCAGCTCGTAATATTTTCCCATATTTACGAAATTCGGGCACGTTTAATGCAAAATCAAACGGATCTTGATCGGGTTTAGATCAAGAGATGACGACCTGAAACCTAGCGCTCCGCGACAAGCCGAAGTTAGGAACTCTCACCCTTGCGTGGCAAGGCGTAACGCAATCAATTGAGTTCTCGCTTTTCTCAATATCTCCCGACTCACTGACCCAGTTTATTTTGATGTTAGAGCCAGACGAGATGGGTTTATTAAATACGAGCACAAGCATTTTGTCGGAGGTGTTATCAATCCCGAATAAAGCGAAATCGTCAATTGATTTAGCGCCTATCACCAAAGGTGATTTACCCATCACATTCTGTATTACTATACCCGCCTTTGAATGCTTCATCCCATCCATCTTAGGGAATGTTTTTTTACTCACGATTTCAGGATTGTTCTTTATCGTCAGTATCCGAATGAGCAAATAAAGAATCGAGGTTATTGCCAGCGCGGGTATTAAGATGACCACCGCAAGCCACGGGTCTCCCGAAATTTTTTCGATTACGGTTTCCGATTTAGCTAAAGGGTATGCCATTAGTGATAACAGTGCGTATTTAACAAATGACCGAGCTTCGTCACTGACTAAACTCCATGCTGAAGCGCCCGCTTCGGCCCGGAAGAACCAGTCCCATAACTTTTTGATAGCCATGCCTGGAATCTGCGAGATATTTTAGATATGTCAATCATTTCTTCCGTATGCTAAGGGGATAAACTCGTTTCTCTATGAAGAATCGATTCGTATCCCGATGATTTTCCACTCCCCTTTCTTCACCGAAGCCGAACGGGGTAAGGTGATTCCTGAACTGGTCGTGGGGCAGGACCTACCAGCCACTATTCTGGAGTTATGCGGCTTACCGGTTCCCGACAGCTATCAGGGTAAAAGTGCCGTGCCACTGATCGAAGGCAAAGCCACTCAATGGAGGAAAGAAGTCTTCTGTGAGAATCTTTTCACCGAGCAGGGATATCCCAGAATGGAAGCGGTTCGCGGCTCTGAGTGGAAATACATTCGCTATTTCTCCAAGGAAAACGATCGCGGCAAATACCTGCCCGACGCATCTATCGACGGCGAAAAACCGATTTTTGAAGAACTCTTTCATCTCAAAAGCGATCCTAAAGAGCAAATCAATCTCGCAACCAATCCCGAGCACGCCGAAACCCTGAAGACCTATCGGAAACGGTGCCAGGAACTGGTCACAGAACTGGCCAGATAATTCCGGGAGTTTAAACCCTACCTTTCCCGAAAGGCGCGCTGCCGGGCCCGGTTGATTGGTTTAAGCAAATAGGTTAATACCGATTTTTTGCCGGTCATGATGTCAACTTCAGCCACCATTCCCGGGATCACCTCCAATGGTTTTCCCTCTTTATTCTTACCGAGATTCGCATCATTTGTCCGAACTTTGACGATATAGAAACTTTCGCCCTGTTCGTCGGTAACAGTATCAACACTCATCTGTTCGACTTTCCCTTTGAGCCCTCCATAGATCGAAAAATCGTAAGCAGTGAACTTCACCATCGCTTCATCGCCGGGCCGGATAAAAGCAATATCGGAAGGCCGCACATTGGCTTCGATGAGAAGACTTTCGTCCAACGGCACGATATCCATAATCTCATCACCTCCCGCGATCACCCGCCCCACGGTATCGATTTGAATGGAGTTGATCGTCCCTCTGATTGGCGAAGTGATCAGGGTCCGGTCGAGGCGGTCTTTATCACGGAGGAGGGCCAGTTCGATCGTTTCAAGTTCAGCACGATCCCTATCGTATTGCTCCATCGCATCGCGTTCCGCTTTTGTTTTCAGAGTATTGATTTGCCCCTGAAGGTCAGCACCTTCTTTCTTCGCCCGGGTCAATTCCACTTTCGAAACTGCTCTTCCGGATTTGTATAGATAGTTTACCTCCTGAGTGGAAAGATCGAGCCGACTTTTCAAAGCTGACAACGTCGCCTCGTAATCCGCTTTCCGTTTATTAAAGAGGTTAGTCTCAAGTTGAACCAGTTCGGGACGAACGCCCTCGGGAAACTCAAGTGCGGCTAGGCTTTGCGCTTCGGCCTGAAGACGGACGACTCTGGCGGCGAGCACATCCCTCCGCGCTGCATTTTCCCGATAACTTGATGAATAAATTTCGTCGCGAATTTGCAGCAGTTGCTGCCCGATCTCGACGATGTCGCCTTCTTTGACAAAGATCTGATCAACAATCCCTCCCTCAAGGCTCTGCACCTTCTGGACCGATGATGAAGGAATCACTTTCCCCTGTCCCCGCGTCACCTCTTCAAGTTGAGCCCGGGACGCCCAGAATCCGAGAATAACCAGGCAGGCGAGAGCGATGAATGGCAACCACTTGATACCATTCCCCGGCTTTCGAATCAGCTTGCGACAATCGGCGACAAAATCGATATCACCGGGACGAAGCGTCGAGTTGCCCCCGAGTTCACAGCTTTCACTCAAGTTTTCCAGCTCGGATGGATCCCAGGTCTTCTCAGCAGTCGTTTCACTCATGATTCTGGTGTTGCCCCCGGGTTCTTAGGTTGTTTGAGTTTTTTCAGAATCTCTTCGGACGGCCCATTCGCCACGACTCTACCCTTTTCGATGACGATAATGCGCTCCACGATATCGAGCATACTCATCTTGTGGGTAACCATAATAAGACTGCGGGTTTTATCCTGATCGAGATAAGAACATATCGAAGCTTTAACGCGGTTTTCACTACCCCGATCCATCGCCGCAGTCGGCTCGTCGAGTAACAGCATGGCCGATTGACTGACAAACGATCTGGCCAACGCTACCGATTGCCTCTGACCGCCACTGAGCATGATTCCCCTTTCCCCTACCGGCATGTGGATTCCCTTCGGGTGAGCTTTTACCATATCCTCCAACCCGGCGAAGTTCAGTGCTTCATATAGTTCCGCATCGCTCGCGTTTCGTGAACCAAGCGCGAGGTTTTCGCGAAGCGTGCCCTCAAACAGAGTGGCATCCTGAGGCAGGTAGCCCACGAGATTACGCACCGCTGCCGGATGATATTGCGCCAGCTCCACCCCATCCAACAGGATTTCACCGGACTCGGGATCATACAATTTGGCCAGAATACGAAGCAGGGTGCTTTTTCCAGACCCGATTTTACCCAGAATCGCGACCCGTTCGCCCGGCTTGAAAGTAAGCGATACTTTTTCGAGTGCAGGTTGCGCCTGATCGGGATATTTCGCCGTTACCTCACGAAGCTCAAACTGATTGATGATCCGGTTTTTCGCGAGAAACTTCCGACCATCTCCGGTTTCCCGGGGCAGTTTCATCACCCCGTTCAAACCTTTGAGCGCCTCCAGGGCATGCTGCATTCGGGTCATCAATCCCGTAACCATCGAAATGGGAGCCATGCATCGAGAGCCCAACATCACACACGCAATCATCGCGCCCATCGTCATATCTCCCGCGTGGACCCGGTAGACTGAGAAGATAACGACTGCCACGGTCGTCATATGCATAATGAACGCCGTGGTTGAACTACCGATTAATCCATACCAATGCGTTTTTACTTCACTACCGCTGGCCTGCTGCATCATTCGCTCAAGGCGACGTTGGAGATGCCCTTCAGCATTACACCCTTTTACCGTTTCCATCGCACTGACGGTCTCGGAAATGAATGCCTGACGCTGAACGCTGGTCGAAACGGAGCTCGTTACCGACTTTCGCAACGGCCCCTGAATTAACACTTCGACAAAAATCGCCAGTGCCGCAGCGATCACCAAAACCCAGCCTACCGGACCTCCGATGTAGAAAATCACTAACATCATCAGAAAACCGAAAGGTAGATCGGTAATCGCCAACATAGAAGCTGACATAAAAAACTCCCGCAGAGTTTCGTAGGCTTTCAGCCGCCCTGTCAGAACACCGGCGGAAGACGGACGGGCTTTCATCTCGATCGACAAAACCTGCTCGAACAGAGAACTCGCGAGGATCTGATCAATCTCTTTCCCGGCCCGTTCCAGAATGGTGCCTCTCAGCAGCCGGATAATAAATTCGAAAGTAAACACCGTTCCCACTCCGATCGCGAGCACCCAGAGCGTTTCGAGCGCTTCATTGGGAACCACCCGATCGTAGACCAACATGATGAAAAACGGCATCGCCACGGCGAAAAGATTGATGAGAAGAGACCCCGGCAGCAGTTGCGCATAGTAGCCGCGGAAACGCCACATCGTTTTCCAGAACCACATCTGCCGGGCTTCAGGCTCGTCGAATTCAGGGCGAGCCGCAGAATTCTCATCGGAGTATTCATCACAGGGCTGGAAAAACATCGCATACCCGGTGTAGGCATGATTCAGCAGAGACAACGGAGCTTCCTCCATCGTTCCTCCATCATGAGTGGGGAGAAAAAGCAAAATCTCATCGTCTCCGCCTTCTCCCGGCTCGAGAACGCCCGCTTTCCCTTCGTTCAGAAAAACGATTACCGGGGTGACTCCGACCGGAATCGCTTTCAATTTTCGTTTCACCACTTTCCCCCGTAAACCGCAACGACGGGCGGCCCGAAGTAAGATCGAGGGCGTCATACGCCCCTCTTCCAACGGCAATCCGGCGGTTGCAGTATCGAGTTCGAAAGGAAGTTGATGAAACCTTGCTATCCTCTCCAAGCAGGGAACCAGAGGGTCGCAATCAATAGAAGTCTCGCCAGGCACACTGGGAGGAGAAGGTATTTTCGGCGGCTGACTCATTAAAATCGATAACGATTATAAAAATTTAAGCCCTAATACTCTTACTTCAACCGCCAAAGCCCCTTAACCCACTCCTTCCGACAAAAATCACCACATCCAAGTAATTGCTCCTTAATATTTTGCAAAACAGACATTCTCGACCCTCTTGACTACACAGCTACCGGAGCATCCATAATCACTTCGGGTGCTGGTAGTGGATCAACCGCTACCACTGCCTCATCAAGCCCCTCAAAAGCTGCCGATGTGGGGCTGTCTCCCGATGTATCTAATTCACTGAACGAGCCACTGGATTCGCTACCGCCATCTTCTCCGGGAGCATCCGACCCGAATGAGTCAAGAAGCGCATCCATCGCATCATCGGAATCACTCAGCAGCTCACTGAGGTCCGGCATCTCTTCCCCGCTTCCATATTCCACGGCGAATGCCGCATCACCAACGGCACCGGTTTCTCCATCTGCCTTAGTAAATGAGCTTTCACCATAGATATAGACATCACCTTCCGCAGCGGTGTAGGCATTGCCATCGCCGCTCAAGTCGATCGAAACGATTCCGGCTTCTTCCAGTGACATAAACTCACCTTCTTCGTTAATACCGTTGGAATTTTTATCCTGCCAGACGCCAAAGAGGGAGAACTCATCATCATTGGCATCAAGTTTACCATCGTGATTTGAGTCGTAAGCCAGGGCCAGTCCTTCGAGGTCAGTTTCAGCCCCTTCTGCATGCTGAGTAAAGACCACTTCCGAACCGTCGTTAACCAGACCGTCTCCGTTCAGATCAATTGCGAGAAGTGCATCATCCGGACCAACCCAGGCGGATTGATCGAGATTACCATCGCCATCGAAATCAAACATCAGTTGCTCGCTCAGCGGGATGAATTCCAACCCGTCACCATCGAGATCGAGGGTAACTGGACTTATAGCGGAAGTAAATGAAACAGAAAATTGAGAGGTCTCCGTAGTATCACCATCCGAATCTACCAAGACGATATCAAATGAATCCAGCACATCTTGAGCAACGTCCTCCGAAACGTAAGATATAGAGTCAATCGTAAACTGATCATTCGCCTGGGCATTCACTGTCGAATTTTCCACCTCGATTCTATTTAATCCACCAACAGTGAAAATCACAATTCTATAACCTTGCAGAGCATTTTTCACAATCACACTTCCGTCACCATCAGCATCGAATGTCACGTAATTTGAGACCGACCCGGCATCAACGTCCTCTATCAACATACCGCTAGCGGAAAACACCTTAACTTGAGAAATTTCAACCTGACTATCATCAGTAAAATCGTTATTGTCGTTTGCTGCAAACGCACGAACCTCTACATCCACTTGATTCAGGGCGTTAGCCCCTGTCTGTGCTACTTTAAACGAAACCTCGTTAATTGAGATGTGCTGATCGATCACGAAATCGTTGTTCGAGTCCTCTGAAAAAAGCCCGAAATCGATGCGGGCATAATCAGCTGGAAGAGTAGTCTGACCACGGCTTAAAACTGGATCTATCCATTGATCGTTTATGCCGATATCCGAAGCGAGATTCACCGAGCCGTTGCCTGTTATCAAAATTTCTGTACCGGACCCACCGGGAAGAGATTCTCCTTCAATGAAAAAATCAGAATTCCCGGACCCTAACTCGTAGGAAATCGTTTCCGACCCACCTCCCGAATCAATTTCCGCAAATGTAGTAACTTTGTATTCATCCAGCCGCCCATCTGGTTGAAGTTCAATTGTGAATACCACGTTAAAATTCTGCGACGATTCGTCGGTCACAACGTCTTCCTCACTCGAAGATGTCGTCGCAATAAGCCTCTGCATATCGTCAGAGACAAAATAGTAAACAGCTTCCCCCCCTGTCGTAAAATCAGAGACATCGCCATCCCCAATATTGGCAAAGCGGACAACGCCGTCTTTATCGGATCCAACATTATCTAATACCACACCATCTCCCCCCATCGAGATTACTCCATCGAGATTCCCAAACACACACTGACCACCTTGATTTAACACCGATACGGAGTCAGGGAAGATCTCTGAAGGACCATCATCTTCAAACCTGATATAACGTCCGATCTCAATTTGATCGGATGCACTATCACCGTCACCATCCGTCACGGTTACCTGGAGGCCGATTAACTCAGCATTTAGGTGCGCGGCACTTTGCTGATTCTCATCGTGATCATTCGGGTCATCATGCTCGACTGCCCGAAATTGTTTGACGGTTACAGAGCCATTTCCCTCATTCACATGGACTCGAAATACCAGTTCACCGCTATTTTCAGTTCTACCGACAATGTCTCCATTATTATAGATGAATAATATTACTTTTTCATCACTGACCGCATCCACCAATCCGGAGTCCGGATTACCGGGTGCCAATGTCAGCTTATACACTTTACTCTCGAGACCGTCGGCCCCGGCGTCGACCTGCTCGGTGAAAAGGCTTGAACCTCTCACATGAGAAAAACCAATCACACCATCTTCGCCCTGAAGGGTTTCATCGTCATTAGATCTCCCACCTTCATCTTTGATCGAACCATCAGTTCCCACGCTTTCATCAAGCACAAACTTGGCCGAAGCTTTTCGGACAATCTCCACTGCAGGACCATCATCCTCAAACCTGATATAACGACCGATCTCAATTTGATCGGACGCACTATCACCGTCACCATCCGTCACGGTTACCTGGAGGCCAATTAACTCAGCATTCAGGTGCGCGGCACTTTGCTGATTCTCATCGTGATCATCCGGGTCATCATGCTCGACTGCCCGAAATTGTTTGACGGTTACAGAGCCATTTTCCTCATTCACATGGACTCGAAATACCAGTTCACCGCTATTTTCAGTTCTACCGACAATGTCTCCATTATTATAGATGAATAATATTACTTTTTCATCACTGACCGCATCCACCAATCCGGAGTCCGGATTACCGGGTGCCAATGTCAGCTTATACACTTTACTCTCGAGACCGTCGGCCCCGGCGTCGACCTGCTCGGTGAAAAGGCTTGAACCTCTCACATGAGAAAAACCAATCACACCATCTTCGCCCTGAAGGGTTTCATCGTCATTAGACCTCCCACCTTCATCTTTGATCGAACCATCAGTTCCAACACTCTCATCGAGCACAAATTTGGCCTGATCATTTCGGGAAATCGCCACAGTCGGCATGTCGTCATCGACATTCACTTTGAGAGTCTGGGTGACACTGTCGCCGTCGCCATCTGTGATCGTGACGTCGAATTTCAGGATCAAGTTATCTTCGTAACCTCCGTCCGGTTCGTCGTGACCGCCGTTACTGCCACCTCCCCGATTGGAACCTGGATTACCGCGACCCGCTTCCTGCGAGGGATGATCCAAAGGTCCTAAGAGGGTGAACTTAAAATTACCGGTCAATTCATCATCACCGTCTGGATCAAAATCCAATGTGAAGATCACTTTCTGCTCAACACGGCCTTTGTGATCTCTTTCTTCGATGTAGCCGGTTAGCACATCCGCTTCGTGATCCCACGAAGTCTTCACTTCTTTGCCACCGGAAGTCACACGCACTTCATCGTGATGATGGCCTTGAGGATCGGGATCGTCCCGCTCCGCTTTGTGATGCATCTTGACTACCAAGTCGACATCCCGCGAGCCTCCACCGGGTCTATCCGCAGCCGGTCCATCGGCGCCGAATCGAAAATTCATATCACCCCGGGCCACTGCGCATCCTTCATCATCACCGGGGGCATGATCTCGATTCCCGGGATCACAATCCTTATCATCGCCCGGCTGAGGAGGCCTGCCTCCCCCTTCGTTCTCACCGGGCCTGCGATTCCCACCCTGAGATAAAGCTGCGACTTCGAAATCATCCCGTTCGCAATTGTCCTGATGACTTCTTTCATCTCCAGGACGCGGCTCATCCCTGTCATCACAACCCTGATCTTTCCCACAGGAGATGCAGTCTTCATCGACTTTTACATAATCCCACTTCATTGTCGGCATGTCGTCATCGACATTTACTTTGAGAGTCTGGGTGACACTGTCGCCGTCGCCATCTGTGATCGTGACGTCGAATTTCAGGATCAAGTTATCTTCGTAACCTCCGTCCGGTTCGTCGTGACCGCCGTTACTGCCACCTCCCCGATTGGAACCTGGATTACCGCGACCCGCTTCCTGCGAGGGATGATCCAAAGGTCCTAAGAGGGTGAACTTAAAATTACCGGTCAATTCATCATCACCGTCTGGATCAAAATCCAATGTGAAGATCACTTTCTGCTCAACACGGCCTTTGTGATCTCTTTCTTCGATGTAGCCGGTTAGCACATCCGCTTCGTGATCCCACGAAGTCTTCACTTCTTTGCCACCGGAAGTCACACGCACTTCATCGTGATTTTGGCCTTGGGGATCGGGGTCGTCCCGCTCCGCTTTGTGATGCATCCTTACCACCAGGTCGACGTCCCGCGAGCCCCCACCGGGTTTATCAGCAGCCGGCCCATCGGCGCCGAATCGAAATTTCATATCGCCCCGGGCCACTGCTCCACCGTAATCATCACCGGGGGCGCGATCTTGATTTCCGGGATCACAATCCTTGTCGTCTCCATGGTGAGGAGGCCTGCCTCCCTCTTCGTTCTCACCGGGCCTGCGATTCCCACCCTGAGATAAAGCTGCGACTTCGAAATCATCCCGTTCGCAATTGTCCTGATGACTTCTTTCATCTCCAGGACGCGGCTCATCCCTGTCATCACAACCCTGATCTTTCCCACAGGAGATGCAGTCTTCATCGACTTTTACATAATCCCACTTCATTGTCGGCATGTCGTCATCGACATTTACTTTGAGAGTCTGGGTGACACTGTCGCCGTCGCCATCTGTGATCGTGACGTCGAATTTCAGGATCAAGTTATCTTCGTAACCTCCGTCCGGTTCGTCGTGACCGCCGTTACTGCCACCTCCCCGATTGGAACCTGGATTACCGCGACCCGCTTCCTGCGAGGGATGATCCAAAGGTCCTAAGAGGGTGAACTTAAAATTACCGGTCAATTCATCATCACCGTCTGGATCAAAATCCAATGTGAAGATCACTTTCTGCTCAACACGGCCTTTGTGATCTCTTTCTTCGATGTAGCCGGTTAGCACATCCGCTTCGTGATCCCACGAAGTCTTCACTTCTTTGCCACCGGAAGTCACACGCACTTCATCGTGATGATGGCCTTGAGGATCGGGATCGTCCCGCTCTGCTTTGCGATGCATCTTTACCACCAGGTCGACATCCCGCGAGCCCCAACCGGGTCTATCTGCAGCCGGTCCATCGGCGCCGAATCGAAAATTCATATCGCCCCGGGCCACTGCCCAGCCTCGATCATCACCGGGGGCGTAGCCCTTATCCTGATTACCTGGATAGCAACTTTTATCATCCCCATGGTGATGATGCCCACCTTGTCCCTGACCTCCACCAGACCGAAGAGCGGTCACCATGTTGTCCTGTGGATCATCGCATCGTTCTGACTTTTTATCGTGGTCACAGTCATCGTCCCGGTCGCACTTAATCCAGTCTTCGTCGACTTTAACCATATCCCATTTCAAGGTCGGCTTGTCGTCATCAACATCGATGTAAAATGGCTGAGTCGCCTGATCGCCGTCTCCATCGGTAATAGTCGCTTCGAACTGGAGAATCAAATTGTCCTCCCAGGCGTCTTCTTTGCCGTTCTTGTAATTTCCGTCGTTTTGCGACGGATGATCGAGAGGGCCGTGAAGCGTAAATTTATATTCACCGGTAGGACCTCCGCGAACCCCTTCGGGACCAAACTCGAGAGTAAAAATGAGATTTCCTGATGAGATATCGCCGGGATCAGTAACCACGTCTCCGATATACCCCGTTAGTGTATCAGTTGCCGGATCCCAAATGGTGTGAACGGTCTGACCTCCTGATGTTACAGGAACCGGCGCACCTTTTGGATCGCGAGCCAGTGCCAATGCATTCATCGAAACGACAAGGTCGGTTGGACCACCTTCATATTCGGGAACTTCGGGAGCAGGGCCATCGGCACCGAACCAGAAACCGAGGTTTCCTTTCGCCATGTTTCCACCGCGATCATCGCCGTCTTCCACATGCCACTTGGAGTCACGATCCCTGTTGCCCGGGTGGCAAACGTGAGCTTCGTCACCACACCCTTCATCATCCCCCCATTGCGGAGGACCGCCTCCACCCATTCGCAGATCGCTGATGGGGCCATCCTCATCATTATCACCCTCATCATGGTGAGGCTTCTCGCAACGAATCCAGTCTTCATCCACTTTTTCGTAACCACCCATCTTGATCATGGGGCTGTCGTCTTCCACCACCACGGTGAGAGTACCGGTAGCACTGGTGGGCCCATCGCTCACGACGACCTGAACTTGAAAAGGGAGTTCGTCCTCGCGGGTGGGGTCCGGGTGATCGAGAGGTCCCGACTGCACAACCTGCACAAATCCCCGGTTATCCACCGTCACGGTAAAGATCACGTTACCATTCGCGGTACCTATGACTTTCTGACTTCCCGAATTGCTCCAGACAATAGCAACTCCGCCCGAGGTCAATCCGGCGTTGGCCAGGGGATTAAGCGAAAACGTCAAAGGATCGCCGTTCAAATCATCCACCTGGATATATCCGGATGCGATCACTGAGTTGGTAAAATCGTCAAAACCGAAATTGTCAGGCTTGCCGAAAGGTAGACCTTCGTCTGATACCCGCAGCGTCAGGTTACCTATCGTCGGTTTGTTATTTTGCCGTAATCGGGATTCAGGAATTTCCAACTCTTCATAGGTTGGAGGTTCAAACCGGGGCAGAGGAGCAAAAGGTAGCGGGCTGTCTTCCCAATGCGCCTGAAAGAGGAACGCCTGATCGATCTGACCGATTACCGTCATCGGATCTTCAATACCGTCACCCCTGACTTCGAGACAGGCTGTTTCCCAATCGGTCGTTACTGTCGTTTTTCCGGGCTCGGTTACTTCAACATTTCCCGAACTGTCTTTCAGCAGAATCTCACCCTCTTCGATCAGTAGCGCAGATTTGGGAATCAAGACCGTGGTGCCATCCGGCCATTCCAGAAGCAAACCGCCGTCGGTCAAAGTTGCTTCTGCGGGTTTAACGCCAGCGCGGGTGACGTTTATCATGCTCGGATCCAGTTTCATAACAATTTATTAAATTCCTCCGTAGCGCCGACAAAAACTCACGGACCGGCGATACCCGATATAGGGAATACAATTATTATAACTGAGAGTCAAATTTGAACCTCTATTTTTAAAAAATAGATCAAATTTGATTCTTAAATTTTAGAAATCCGAGAATTACTTATTTCGGAAAAGAACTGCCAGGGAGTCGATCGAACCCCGTTCAACAGTGGCTCACAGACTACGAAAATGACTTAAGGCCCTAAGCATTATTAAATATGAGATTATCAATTGACTTTTACTATTAAGTAAAGTTAACCTCACTGATCCGATAGAATCCTTTTCTAACTACCTTAGCTATCCGTTTTTATGAAAACTAAACACCACGGTTTCCGCCCCATCAGTCCTATATTGGCGATTGCGGTATGGATAACTGGTCTGTCAATTCAGGCCCGCGCCGAGACTATGACACTGGAAGATGCCATCGCCTGTGCGCTCCGAAATGACCCGACGATTCAGAAGATCCACGCGGATGTTCTGAAGGCAGAAGGCTTTACTACAGAAGTCAGATCAGAGAGACGCCCCCAGCTCCGGGCCTCCGCAGACAGTGGTTACGGCTACCGCAGCAGAAGCATCGACGGCCTGGGCCGCGGAGGTGAAGACCTCTTTGATCGACGGGGCGCTTTGATCCTCGAACAACTCGTTTGGGACAACGGACACACCCGTAATAAATGGATGGATGCCAAGTGTCGCGAAAAAGCCGCTGAACTGCTTTCCAAAGCCCAGCGTGAGACGACAGCCATGGGCACAGTCGATGCCTATCTCTCCGTATTGAAAGCCAGAAAACAAATCGAACTGGCACGACAGAATGTTTCATCACACCGTCGGTTCTTCAAACTGGCCAGTGATCGCGAAGGCGGAGCGGGAAGCGGCGCCGATGTGGAACTGTCATCCTCCCGCCTCAGACTTGCTGAAGTTCACTTGAAAGAGCGGGAATTAGATCTGCGTCAGGCCGAAGCCGATTTCGAGCGCTACCTTTGCTGCAAACCACCTTCTCTGGTATTTCCCAAGGTACCTTCAATCTCCTGCGAAACTGCGATCAATCCAACTGAAAACTTTCACTACCTCGCGACCCTTCATCAATGCAAAGCCGCTAAGCTCGCCGCAGAAGCTGCTGCTAAAGCTCATTCACCACGAATTCTGTTCCGCGGAACCGGATCCTACGGTCAGGATGTTCTGGGTATCGAAGGTGAAGATGAAGAGGCCAGTGCTCTGATGGTGATGGAATGGGATCTTCTCCAGGGAGGAAGAAGAAAAGGTATCCAACAGCAGGCAGTCGGTGATATCGCAAAGCAAGTCGCTATAGTCGATGAAACCAAAACTCTACTTTGCAGAGATATCAAAGCCCGCTGGGCAGACTACCAGACGCTGAACGAGAGAATCCACATTCTGGAAGACTATTCCCGCAGCCTCGGATCCACCGTTTCACTCTACCAGGAACAGTTTGAACTCGATAAAAGACCACTTCTCGGTGTTCTCGATATCGAAAACGAAAAACTCTCCTCACAAATACGCCTCGTCGACGAGAGGTTCGAAAGAGCGTTCGTCGCTTACCGACTCCTGTTCTTCGGCGGAAAACTGATCTGCTCCACAGCAGGAACCTCCCACTTGTGTGATACCGGTTGCATCAATCTGGACTGCCCGGAAGCAGAGTGCGTCAGCTGCGAAGACGAGTGCCAGACCAACCAGTGCGCCAAATCCAGTTTCGCGAGAGAGATCAGAGCTTCTGTAGTCGAAACTGCTGATGTTCCAAAGAAAAAGAACATCTTGAATCTCTTTAGTAAAAAGAAGAAATCCGTCACCGTGATTCAAGCGATGCCGGTTTTAGCCGAAGAATAAATACCCTTTAGCTACCTTGGTGAAAAGCCGATGGTTAACCCCATCGGCTTTTTTCGTGCCCTCCCCTTCAAACTCTACCCTGGATTGCCGCTAAGTTTTCGGTTTCAGTCGCTATACGGCAACGCCGTTACGCAACACAGCCCATGGTTGCCGCAGTGAAACGGAGGCTACCATGGGTTATGTATCCCAGGAGATTCCCTACGCTGAAGGCGTTGCGAAAGCTTTCAGATCACTTTCAGAGATCTGCTTCTTGTACGATAAAATCCCCGGGTAGCCTCTCGGCTTCGCTTCGGTCAACCCGGGGCTGTGTTACGTAACGGCGTTGCCGTATTCTGAATTCACGGCCCCGGAATCCACGGAAAATCTTAGCGGCATTCGACTGTACCCTGTACAGTCCAAAGTTGTACAGGGTACAATCGCCCCCGCGGCAGTTTTATTTAGTTCGGAATACTTCACTCTTCACTAACTCGACCACAAAGTCCTGAAACCCGTCGTTTTGCTCCACCGTTCGGTTCACGATGTTCTTCAGCTCCTGTCGGTCGGCATAGCTTAGTTCGCGCCCCGTAGCGTAAGTGAGAATCTTTTCACCGAGGCAAAAAGCGAACTGATCGATATGTTTGACGACGTGGTCTTTTAAATCATTGATGTGAGTCAAATCCTGATCCGCACCCGGAAGCCTCCCCGAAGTATCGATTTTAATTCCCGGCACTGCCTTCCCCTTTTCATCATAGATCGGGTAATGGGTTCGCCAGCGCCCTACGGGGTCAAAATTCTCCAATACATATCCGAGCGGATCAATCTTGTTATGACATCGCGCACAACTCGCATCCGCGCGATGGGCATCCAGTAAATCGCGAACCGTCTTCGACCCGCGGGTATCCGGTGTGATCGCCGGCACATTGGCAGGCGGAGGTGGTGGCGGATCACCAAGGATATTTTCCAGCACCCAGACCCCGCGCTCAACCGGTTGCGTGTCAACTCCGTTCGCCGTTGCCATCATCACACCGGCCATACCCAATACTCCGCCAAAAGGACTACTTTCGGGGAGTGATACTTTTTTCATCCCCTTTCCTTTTACCGATTTTTTCATATCGTAAAATTTCGTCGCCAGAGGTTGATTCATATAGGTAAACCCGGGTTTGATAAAGGTATCCAGAGGCAGGTTTTTCGTCAAGATTTCGCGGAACAGTGACTCAACTTCATCCACCATCGATTTGCGATCGCCATCGTTATAGTTCAGCAATCTCGGATCCGGCATGATTTCACTCAATTCCCGGGTCCCGAGCCATTGCCCGGTAAAGTTTTCGATAAACGGATAAATCGATGGCGAATTCAATGCGGCCCGCGTTTGGCGCTCCAGAACCTTCAGATCGGTAAGCTGGCCTTTCATGGCGGCATTGTCGAAGAAACGACTTTTCGGAGAACTGGTTAAAAAATAAGACAACCGACTCGCCAGATCAAAATCGTCGAGACGACCTGGGCGGGTTTCGCGATAGAGAAATTCCGGAGAAGTCAGGGCGGTTCGAATCGCGAGATGATAACCATCTTCCAGAGTCCGCCCCGGCTGCGAAGCATGATCGGTAATCAGGTGCACATAGGGCAAGACCTGATCCTCACCCACTGGACGGCGGAAACAGCGACTGAGAAAATGATTCATCACAGCGACCACCGCTGGTTCACCACTCATATTGATACCCGGAGCCAGAAAGCTTTCCCGGCGAAGTCGGGAGAATCTCGCTTCGTCATCCTCAACCCACTCACCGGGGCCGGAAATTGTGACTTCGTGTATACCTACATTGGGACCATTTTCAAATAGATCATAAGACATCGTCTCAACGTATAGCACGGGGTTTTTCAACATCGTGTTGATCAACTTTTTACCCTCAGGCGAATCGACCTTCGCCGTGGAAAGGTCCAGCTCCGGATCGTTAAGTTTCTCTTTGACCCGCTCCCATCCCACGCCGCCGCGAATCCCCGCATTATGCTCGATGGCCATCCAGGCCGCCATCAGACGGGGATCGTTCTCAAACCTTGCCTTTACAAAGGCTGCGAGATCCGCCTTGTCGGCATTATCAGAATCCAGAGGGGCATTGGCCCAGTAAAACACGATCGTTTCGCCGGCATAGATATCGACCTCTTTCTCATAAACGACAGGCTCGCTGCTGGAGACCTCAAATCCGGCCAACTTCCGGAGGCTCTCCACACCGGATGCATCAGTCTCACTAACCTTTTTCGCGAGCAGGTGAAATTCAGCGGGAACCTCATCCAGATCGTCGCCAATCGCGGACAGCTTCAGTTTAACGCGGTATTTCCCCGAGCCTTTGGCTTCAAATTTTGCAGGCCATGAACAACTCCTCATCATTGGAGAAGACTTCGAAGCCAGCCTCATTGCACCATCAACCACCTGCCCTGACGAATAACTGATCACCATCTCCTCCGGTTTCACTACCACAGTCGATCTCGACACTTCTTTACGGGGCGGCGGGAAGTACTTGTCAGCTATCAAAATCGCCGCTTCCTGGTATGCCTCCATCAAAGGCGCCGATAAAATCAGCCCTTCACCAATGTTATCAAAGCCGTGAAAACTTTGGTCCGATGGAAACCCGTTGGGGACTTTGAAATCCCGGATCGGAAACAGCGTTCGAATCGTGTTTTCATACTCGGTTCGATTCAGTCTCCGGAGAACCGTTCCCCCAACCCGGGAATGTTCCATCAGCTTTTCATGGAGCCACTGCGACACTTTCTCCCGCTCCGACGCGCCCGGCTGATTCTTCTTCTCCGGCGGTGGCATTTCGCCGCTGGACACTACCTTTTTGACCCTCTCAAAAAAGTGTAGTGAATCCAACTCACCCCATTCACGATCAATCGCATCATCGAGGCGCACTTCACCTTTCTGA
Source organism: Verrucomicrobiales bacterium (assembly GCA_029213005.1). GTDB lineage: Bacteria > Verrucomicrobiota > Verrucomicrobiia > Verrucomicrobiales > DEV007 > Arctic95D-9. Next base: position 219,155 of record JARGPI010000002.1, on the reverse strand, counting down.
GTCACATCATCGTGACAATCGAAACAATAGTTGGCAAAAAAACTGTCGGGAAATTCACTCCCGAAAGTATAGTTAGCGATCAGTAGACTGAGGCTGAAGAAAGCAACTCGCATTTAGACCACCTCATTGAGATTATGATCGGCATTGGAGAACTGATCGACTTCCAGCCCCATTTTCTGCATCAGGGAAATATAGAGATCACCAAGGAGTCGTCCCGACGAATCGGCGGGATCAAAACTGATGTGTTGTCCGTGAGACTTCAAACCACCACCCGCAACCAAAGTCGGCAAATCGCGGTTCGAGTGACGGCTCGCATCCCCCATCCCCGAGCCGAACAGGACGAGAGTGGTGTCGAGCAGTGAAACGCCATTGGCGTCGGTTTTCGATTTCAGCTGGCTCAGGAAATTTGACAGGCACTTCATATGCTGGGTTTCCACAAGGACCAGTTCGCGGATTTTATCCGGATCATTTCCGTGATGAGACAACGCGTGATAACCGGCCTTCAAGGTTTCCCCATTAATCGTGAAAACCTGACCCAAACCAGCGAGAAACATCGTTACAATGCGGGTTGAGTCGGTTTCGAGTGCGAGCGCCATCAAGTCATACATAATGCTCTCCGCCTCCAACATCAGGTTGGGAGCCACCGGGTCGTAACCCGGCAATTGGTAATCGACCTCCGGAACCGGCTGCTTCAATCCGGCTTTTTGCCGTTCCATCCGCTTCTCGACATCGCGGACCGAGGAAAAATACTCCTCCAGTTTTTCCCGGTCTCTACTGCTAACCCGATTCTGGAGACGTTTTGCATCGCTCAGGACCCGATCGAGCGCACTCTGCCCGCTTTCCAGCAGATACGCCGAGCGGGCTTTATCCTCCTCCGAAGCAAACAGCTTTTTGTAGAGAACCGAAGGACGCTGAATCATCGGGAGAGCTACCCCGCTCTTTGTGAAATTCATACTCCGGCTCGCTTTTCCAGCGGTGAGCTGCAGCGAGTGAAATCTCGTGTCCGAATTGATTTTGTCCGCCACCTGCTGATCGAGAGACCAGCCGTTCACCTGGCGACCGCAGAGAAAATTCGACCAGTTCCCGTGCCCGTTTCCCGCTCGATGATCGAGCCCCGAAAAAACCGTAAATTCATCCCGGAAAGACTCCAAAGGACGCAGTAACTCCGACATTTCGTAATCGGCGCCAACCGTTTTGGGATAGAAGGCATCCCGATGATACCCGAGATAAGACCCCACACAGACCATCCGCTTCACCCCGGCGTTCCCGCCAACTGTCTCACCACCAAACGACTCCAGCATCGGTAATACCAGTGAAACTCCACTGGCTTTCAAAAATCGACGTCGGGAATCGGATATCGTCATCATGAACCCGAAAAGTCGGTTAATCAGGCGCGGTGTAAAGTCCGCGAAAGAGCCTTTGCGACGGTCTAAAGTCCCGCAAAACCTAATCTTGGCGCGTTTGGTGCGTTCAAAGGGAGACTATGCAACTCCGGTCGATTTTACTCACCATTACCCTATTTATTTTCACCTCTGCAGGGGCCGTATCGGCTTTCAGCAACGATCTCGGTGTTGTGGAAAGATGGCTTCAAACCAACGCAGAAACCCAGTCTCTGAAGGTGGATTTTGTCCAGTCCCGCTCCCTGAAGGCCCTCAAAAACCCTCTGGTGCAGCCGGGCACGCTCTGGCTCGACTATGCGACCAACCAGTTTCGCTGGCAGCTCGGCGACCCCGCAAAGACGATCGTGGTGAGCCAGGGTGAAAAAATCGCCGTGATGCGCACGCCGTTGAAGCGAATCGAATACCGGGACCCGGATGAGTCATCGGGGAGTTCCTCCGGATTTTCCAGTTTGACCAAAGGATTCCCTAAAACCCTTCCCGAATTTCAAAAGCGCTATCGGATCCTCGACATCGCCACCAAGGGTAATTCCTTCGAGATCGTGACCCAACCGCTTGGACCCGAGAGCGAAGGCGTGCACCGTTTCGGTTTTGTGATCGATCAGCAGCGCTTTTTACTGAAGGGCCTCGTGATCGAGCTCGTCGATGGTTCAAATATCACCACAACCTTTCAGCGGGTCGATCGAAACGCAAAAATCGAGCCGGCAGTCTTCCACCCCGACACAAGCGGTTACCGCGAAACAAAATTCAAAGCAGGCTGATCTTCAGACTGCCCCCCCGAATCACCCCTACTCTTTGCGTGGCCGCACTCTGGAGATCGCCATACCGCCAAAGACGTCAACCAGCGACAGCAACATCACGATACAAAAGGTCGAGGTGGCGCATCGCTTGATGAGTAGGAATTCGGCGAGGAAGATCAAAAACACGAGAAAAGACAGAAAATTCTCCGCCCTGGCCGATTTGCCGATCCTGGTCGTTTTATATAGTTCAAGGAACAGAACGAGAACGGCGAACAGCAATAACACATCGGCCGCGATCGGCTTCCAGTTTGCCCCGGATGGCATCTGTATACTTGCGAGCGGTTTCGCACTGACGTCGATCAACTCCACCGGCAATTCCTCAGGAGCCGCAGCCGCCCCCTCTTCCTCCGGTGCAGCGGTCACCTCAACCGGGATCGCCTCCTGCTTGAGAGAGTGACTGGTATCAAACAACTCAGGCTCAAGCATCCACTCGGGCTTGGTGAAAATTACAATATTGTAAACGATCAGTACGATCACAAAAAGCGGGATGAATCGAAACATCTTCATGTCTTTTTTATATAGGTTGAAATCAAAAGCGATGGGTTCAGGTGCCGACGGATTTTTATAGACCAATCCGCTTCAGGATCTGCCTGAGAATCTCTTCTTTAGGACTCACAGGAGCTGGAGGTGGATGCGGCCCCTTGTGGCCTTTTCCGTGCGGCGAGTGATGCGCGGGCCCGTGCGCCCCGCCGTGGCCCCGATGGTCACAATGCACCCCGTAGTTGTGTTCGAGCGCGTTCTGCACCTGAGTTAACGGAACCTGATTCCCCCATGAATTCTGGTACTGAACGGGATGCCGCCCTGCTCCCAGAGCATTCATCACATCGTTCACAAAATGATTACAATTGGAATCCAGCGGGCGGTACGGCATCTGATTCCAGCGATTGCGAACATCATTAAAAATCGCCGCCGCCATTTGTGGATTATGCCGCGTCGTGAGATCGAAAACCTTTAGCGGTCGCGCCACCCCGTTGGGTCGACCCGCAGCAACCCGGCCGGTTGCGATGTAGCCGATATTACCCATCACAGCATTCCCATATGGGAAAAAGCTCCATTCCTGACCGTTAATATAGGGATCCGAAGTATTATATAAAATGACCCCACTGTGATAAACCGGATTGGGACCTCCCAGGGCATACACCAATACTTTTAAAGTAACAGGAGCCGGAACGTGAGTTTGATGCGGAAAAGCGGGCTGCGGCACAGGTTGCTGGATCGGCTGCTTCAGGAGGTGGAGTTGCGTGCCGGTAATATGAAAGTAATAAGTTCTCCCCGGGGCGAGACGGAAGCGCTTTACCTGAGGGTAGCCTCTCAAATTTACATTGAGATCGACGAGAAAAGTCGCCGGGTACTCCCGCGAGGTATGTTCATTCCTCCGACCTCCCGGAATAGTGAAATTCTGAGCGCTATTGGCGAACAGCAGCTTATAGGTAATCGGAAAACCTGTTGGATTGGAGATCCAGACCCGGGATTCAGCAAACGCCTTCGAACCCGGTGCAATCACCAATAATATCGGAATAATCAACCTCAACAACGAGATCTTCCAGAGGGCAAGAAGAGTGGATTGCATACTCTCAAATAACGCCCATCGAGCAGAATCACAACCAAAATCACGCCACAGTGAGTTGGCGACACCCCCTTGTCTGCCGAAGACCGGAGACAAGAAGGGGTGATCAGGATGGGAAGACCAACTACCCGCGGGCCGCGTCAATCGCCGGCAGGATTTCGGGCATTTGATCAACAGAGGTCACCAAATCAGCGACGCCCTGCTCTTCAAGAAGTTTCACAAAGGGATCCCAGAAACGGACGCCGTTGTCATCGATCCGGTTGAACAATACGATAGGTTTGTCCTTCATGATGGGATCTCCCTGCTGATGGAGAATGAGCAGAGCAAGCACTTCCTGGACGGTTCCAGAGCCGCCGGGGAAGGCGACAAAGGCGTCGGAGTTTTTGATCATGATCTCCATCCGGGTATAGATGTCGGGACGAGGCCAGAAGCTGTTGAGCCCGTCAGGCAAGCCCTCCAATGCGATAATGTGTGGCACATTTGATCCTCCGGTCCAGCCTCCGTTTTGAGAAGCGCCCGCTACGACCTGACCCATCACACCGCTTTTTCCGGCACCGGAAACGCAGCCGATCTTTGCTTTGGCGAGACTTTTACCGAAGGCATAACCGTCGTTGAGGTAGCCTTCGTCCTTGATCGTTGCCGAGCAAAACACGCAAAGGTTGTAATGAAGATCCTTCGGTGGAGGACTCTCGTAACTGTTACTTTTTTCCTTGGCGACGACTTTACGACCGGCGTCGGGAAGGTCATCGCCGAGTTTGGCGGCAAGTTCCTTGTTCAGCTCTCCGGCGCTATCGACGAGCTTGAGAAATTGATCAACATCCTGACTGATGGTGCCCATTTTCTGAAGATGCGCCAACAGTTCGAAATATCTCTCCCAGGAACCGTCGCCGTTCATGATGACGGTGGGTTTGTTCTCCAGATTGGGGTCGAGAGTCTGATATCCGACAAAGATAGAGGTCACCTTGAATAAATCTTCAAGCTGAGGCTCGGGCATGAAAGCAAAAGCATCGGATTCGATGATCTTTTCTTCAATATTTGAAAGGGTAATTTGCTGGTCGCCGTTTGAGTTCTGGATATCCCAACCATTCTTGAAAAGGAGATAGAGCAGGTAAGCCCGGATGTCTCTTTTGGATTGGGGTTCGGTGTCTCGAATGGAACCGCTAAGTCTGACTGTTGGCATAAAATATAAGGGAAGGGGTGGAAGGGATTGACGAATGAGATGGGAAATTTTGCAGTTTTCCGCGTCGCCAACCCATATTACGACTGCGATTCTAAGCCGGGACCGCCTCGAACCAGCGATCGTGTTCTTTGATCAAATCGATGAGTCTCTCGACGGCTTCGTCCTCGGGAATATTGAACTTCACGGCTTCTTTTCCAACGTAAAGATTAATCTTACCGGGCGCACCGCCGACGTATCCAAAATCAGCGTCAGCCATCTCTCCGGGGCCGTTTACAATGCATCCCATGATGGCGATGCGAACCCCTTTTAAATGCCCGGTCGCGGCACGTATTTTCTGGGTGGTGGACTGAAGATTGAAAAGCGTTCGGCCGCAGCTTGGGCAGGCCACGTAATCGGTCTTAAAAATCCGGGCTCCGGATGCCTGAAGGATGTTGTAGGCGAGGCGGAGACTCTGTCCGGGCGCCTCTTCGCCCTGCACGAGGATCGCATCGCCGATGCCGTCGCAGATCAGGGCGCCGATGTTCATACTGGCCCGAAGCAGGGTTTTCAGAAAATCAGCTTCGCTGTCGGTCGACGCGGTAAAAGTATCTTTTAACAGGATGGGGTGACGTGGGTCGGCTTTGGCGGCGAGGAGCCGGAAAGCGGGAATCACAGGAAGATCGAGACCGTCTTTCACTGTGATGAGACGGGCCCCGGCTTCGCTGTTCAATTGAGCGATTGCAGCCTCGTCACGAGGATCGAGTTCGAGAATGCCGCTGTCTTCCACGACGATTTCGGGCTTAAAATCACCGAGCTTGTCGATTTTATGCGCCAGAGCATCCCATTTTTTCCGGGAGGTGAAGACCCGGATCGTTTCGGTACCTCCAAGAGCATGGCCGCAGACTTCGATCGTTTCCGACTCGCGGCGCTGGTATTCAAAAGGGTTCCAGGGCACTTCGTCCCAGCTCAGCGAGCCGGGGATCTCATCGGCGCGGTCCGCTTCGATGATTTCAACGAGGGCTCGAGCCACGGGAATTTCGTGAACCGCATCCTCGGTTAAACTGACGCGAATCGTGTCGCCAATTCCATCGGCGAGAAGCGATCCGATCCCGATAGCGCTTTTGATCCGGCCATCTTCGCCATCACCCGCTTCGGTCACGCCTAGGTGGATGGGATAATTCCAGTCGTCACCTTCCTGCTGGAGTCGGGCGGTGAGGAGTCGATAGGCGGCAATCATCACTTTCGGATTGCTCGCTTTCATCGAAAAAACAAAATCGTGATAGCCGTGACTCCGGGCGATCCGGGCAAATTCGAGCGCGCTTTCGACCATCCCGAGCGGGGTATCGCCGAAGCGGTTCATGATCCGGTCGCTCAGCGATCCGTGGTTGGTCCCGATCCGCATCGCAACACCACCGGCGATGCATTTCTGGACAAGAGGGCTGAAATCCTCCTCGATCCGTTCCAGTTCTTCGGCGTATTCGTCATCGGAATACTCACGGATTTGGAATTTCTTTTTGTCAGAGTAATTACCGGGATTGACGCGAACTTTTTCGACCCAGTTCGCGGCTTCCATCGCCGCATCGGGCTTGAAATGGATGTCGGCGACGACAGGCACGTCGGAACCAGCGTTGCGGATTCCGGCGACGATCTTTTCGAGATTTTCGGCGATTTTCCGGGTCTGGGCGGTGACCCGGACGATTTCGCAATCCGCTTTGACCAGCTCCAGAGCTTCTGCGATACAGGCTTCGGCATCGCGGGTGTCGCTGGTGAGCATCGACTGGACGCGGATCGGATTATCGCCACCGATCCCGATATCTCCGACCATTACCGGTCGGGTTTTGCGCCGAGTCATGGAAAGTGGAGTCGATGTGTGCGCCATAATTTTTTGCTGCTGATCTTTTTGCTTCAGATTCGGCGGCTGGAAGCCACCGCTACCATTCCATTTTCCATTTTGTACAGGGTACGGTTTCGGACTGTACCCTGTACACTTTGAGATAGAACCCTATTGAACCGGTTTTCCGCCGATCGGAGTCCATTCGACTTTATACACTTCCTTCGGTTTCTTTTTGCCTGGCAAACGATCGCCGATGTCTTTGAAGGTGATGAAAATCATAAATCCAAAGAGGAGGTAAACAAAGAGGTTCTGCACGATGAGAAGCAGTTTGACCGGGGTCGGCTTGCGGCGAATCCACTCCGTCGTTGCCATCACGATATGACCGCCATCGAGCACGGGGAACGGCAGCAGATTGAGGATCGCAAGGTTCACATTGAGCAGGGCTCCGAAAAAGAGGACCTGACGCCATCCGTTTTCCTGACGAAGGAAATCGAAGAGAATCCCGCCAATTCCAGCCGGACCACTGAGGTGCGCTCCGCTGATCGCTGACTTGGGTGAAAAGACTTTCTGGAGCGTGTTGTAGATCGACTTGGCACCGTCGGTCACGATTTTGACCGGGTTATCGCTATCGAGCCAGCTCTCACCGCGGCGATCCCAGCGAACGCCGAGGACCGGCGGGTTTTTATTATAATCTGCGAGGAGTTCTTCGTTTGTGATCTCCACAACATCGGGAAGTCTCGGCGCAATCGTAAGCTCCATTTCTTCGTGCTTCCGCTCGATTTTTAAAGTGGCTTTTTCTCCCGGAGTCCAGCGGCGGGAGCGAAGCTCGTCGACCCAGACCTTTTCACCATTCAACGAAAGGACTTTGTCGCCTTTTTCGAGACCCGCAGCAGCACCGGGACTGTTCGGCATTACCTCAGCGACGATCGGAGTGATTCGCGATCCCACGCCGATTGAGGGCAGTTCGGGACGCTTGAAAATCCCTTTCATGATCTTATCACCAGCTCCATTGGAAGCTTCGACTTCAGGCTTTTTGATCTCCGCCTTCAGCGTCATTTCCTTGCCATCGCGATCGATCACGACGTCGACAGGACCGATCGGAGCAGACACAACCTGCCATTTTACCGAATTACCCATGCCGAGAAATTTATCGACCTGACCTCCGGCGATCGATTTGATCTTGTCCCCGGGTTTGATTCCCGCTTCATCGGCAGCACTGCCTTCAGCAACATAACCGACAGTTGTCGTCATTTCCGCTTCAGCCCTTGGGTATTTCACTCCCCAGGCGATGATGGCGAAAGCGATTGCGAGAAGAAAACTGAAAAGCGGCCCCGCTGCCGCAACGATAATTTTATCGAGCGGAGTGATTGGCGGAAGCGCATCTTTCACGTCGTCATCGACCTTACCCTCGATTCCCTCCATCGTTACCATTTGCGGCAAAGAGACAAATCCACCGGCAGGAATACATCCCAGCCCATACTGAACGCCGTCGATCTCCTTTTTCCAGATCGGCTTACCAAACCAGATTTGGAAACGGTCCACCACGAGACCTCTCCATCTCGCCGCGATGTAGTGACCGTATTCGTGAACCAAAATCATGAAGTTAAAGACCATGATCACGAGAAAGATGGTCCAGATGAAACGAAGGATAGAAAGGATTAACTCCATAGAAATAGTAAATTTTACCTAAATTAAAGGGCGGGAATATAACACCCTAGCTACGACTGGCGACCTGAATTACTTGGAATTTCCACAACGATTTCGACAAAAAAATCTCAAAACTTTTGGATTCCGACTGACTGATTTTCAGCCTCCATCCCAAGCTATTTTGGACATCTTGACTAAAATTTAGACAGGTTGAATGATTTTTATGCAAAAAGTGCTTGCATCCCTCCGGATTGATGGCAAAATAGCCATAGTTAATAAAACAATTACCCACACAAAACTTTATTCCCAGCCCAAATAGCACACCCTTAAATTAGGATTCCCTTCCCAAATTTATCCCCCAATTCCTTCCCTGAATAGTTCCCCTCGAAAATCCCCGACCCTCCCTAAATACTTTCTTCCCTCAGTTATGGTAAGTTATCGAAGCTTTTGCTTTCGAATTGGATCTGTAAAGCCTCTCCTCTAACGAGGAGGGGCTTTAGATTTTTAAGCATAGACCCTCCGAAAAGCAGCAGAGTCGCGCTTTTCCCCTTCTGACTGAAAATCAGCCAATTGATATGACTGGTCCTAGAGAACCAGTTTGATCATTCCCGACATCTTTGGCGGAATGTCGAAGATCTTACCTTCGACATGGTCATTCGCCAGCTCCTGCATCCAGGGGCGTGAAATCTCAATGTTGTGGAGAATGATCACTGGCTGTTCGGGATCCTGATCATTCACCTCATACTGGCCGATCACGATATCCACGACTTCAGACTCACCGTTCAACTGAAGTTTCAAGTCGATCCGTTGCAATTTGGAATCGAGCTCCAGAACCTGGACCTCGCCGTAACGGCCATTCAGCATCATATTGATGCCTTTCCGGATAGCCGTGGACTTTGGTTTGTCGAACATAGCAATATTATTTAGCGCGTCTTGCCGCTGCAAACGAACGTACCGCCATAATGGTGTAAAATACACAAATAATAGTCATCAGGAGAAGCAAAAGGCCGGAGCCGCTCAACACAGAGGTGCCCTTCATGATCTGAGGAACGAGGCGGCCCAATCCGGCAATAGCGCCGAGAAAGGCAAAAGTTACTGAAATATGAGCGCCCAGAGCGTGTTTTTTGATGGCAATTATTCCGCCAATCAGAATAAGAACACCGACTGCCGTTGGAATCAGCGCCGTCAGAGATTGCTTGGCGGCCCCCACAGCTTCCCAGGCAAAATAGCCGACAAGACCGAGCACAATCAGAAGCAAAGAAGAGATGATAGTTAAATTTTTCATAGTTCGCTATTGTTGGGTGGGATACGACTCAGGTCAACCAGCGGAAACCCGAGGAATCGTCTCCGATTCACGACCAAACAATAAATTGAAGCTTTCTGGATATATTCCTTAGTAACGAGATGGGGCATATTCCTGATTTTCCCGACGCAATCGGACCGGTTCTAGCATTTTTTGGAGGAAAAGAGGCGACCCCGGAGGTTAATCGTTTACTCCGTTCGATCTCGAAATCGATCACCAGTCATTCAAATTTCCGGGTCGTCACGAGTGCTTATAAGGGAAATTTAGAAAAAAATGGATCATTCTCAGCCGCCTACCTCCTCGTCATGGAGTTGCTCAATAATCAGCCCGCTTTTGATCCTTCGCGGCGTTTAATGACGTTCAATACCGACCAGGCTGTTGACGAATATTTTTCCGCAGGTCGGCAGGTTCAGCCACGCGGAAAGAATCACCACTCCGAACGACTTTCGATGGTTCAATTTGCTGATGCCGTGATTCTGCTAGGGGGAGAACGTGGAATCGAAACCGTTTGCGAATATTGCCTTGCACTGGAAAAACCGGTAATTCCCCTTCCGTTCATCAAACCACCGAAAGACTCGCCCACCGCTGGAGCAACCAAATCCTGGAAACGCCATTCAAAAGCGATCTCGGAAACGCTGGGGCTGACAACTGCTGAATACGAAGCGTTCTCAAAACTCGAACTTGAAAAGCTTGGCACCGAAGAAATGGACGAGGTCGGAAAGCGGATCGTTGACCTCCTGTGTGGTGCGATTCAGAAGACCTGTTTTGTGATGATGCCCTTCGATCCATCGCTGGATAAACTGTATCAAAGCGTCATCGTTCCAGCCTTTAGTTTAACGGAAATTGAAGCAGTACGAATCGATAAAAATCAGGTGCAGGGAAATATATTTATCAGGATCTCTCAGGAGATTGCAAACTCCTCCTGTGGTCTCGCCATTCTTGACGGGTACAACCCGAATGTCATGTACGAAGTCGGGCTCAGTCACGCTTCTAAAAAACCGGTTCTGCTATTACTCAGCGAGGATACAGATATCGACAGCATCCCTTTTGATTTGCGACAACACATGTGTCTTCGGTATCCCGGCATCAATAGTGAACCCACAAGAATCACCCAGTTTATCTCTGACTTATCAGCCGCTCTCGTCAGTGTGGCGAATCAAGATTCCGCATCATGACGCCTTCTCACTTCGAAGCGCCAGACGGCGAGGGCGACGAGCAATAGCGAAGCGATTTGATAACCGGAAAGCACTCCACCGATCACTTTCGGAGTATCACGAGCAAATTCGTGAACAAAACGAAAGACTCCATAGGCGATCAAATAGAGGTGAAACAGCTGGCCCCGGGTCCAGACAAATCGCCGCAACTGATAGAGAACCGCCAGCGCCATCAGGTTAAAGATCAGCTCGACCGGAGCTGCCGGCCACCTCTCAATCCCCGCTTTGTCAGGCAACGCATACCAGGAATCCGGAGGGCAGGCCTTTCCGAGACAGCAACCGTGTTTCAGACAACCAACCCGACCAAAAACGATCGAGCAAGGAACCATAAACGCAAACCAGTCACCAGTCGGTTTCCGATAACCAATTAACGATTTAGTGAACTCCACTCCCCCATAACCACCCAGTAGTGCTCCCACTATAGTTTTACCGTACCCCAACTCAATCCAGAAACCCGGTTCACCAATGTGCAGCCAGCCTTCCGCCAGGAAATAGACGAGTTTCGCCCCGAGAAAGGCACCAACCAAACCGCCGATAAAGATACCGAAAAGCGTAGGATCGCTGTCCTTCCATCGCCGATGCCAGAGCACCGCTCCGATCAAAACCCCAAGCAGCAGCACCCAACCGTAAAAGTTAGGCTGCGGGGCATTGAACGCAACATGCAGCATCTCAAATGTAGCGGGATGGCTCAGTATGCTTTTACCTACTCAAACTTCTTAAACACCACCGTGGCGTTGTGACCTCCGAAACCGAAGGTGTTACTCATTGCCACTCTGACATCGGTCTCTACCGCACTGCCGATCACAATATTCATTTTCGGGAATTCCGGGTCGATCGTTTCGGTATTGATCGTCGGAGGAATCACTCCGTCCTGAATCGATTTGATCGAGAGGATTCCTTCAACGGCACCGGCAGCGCCAAGGAGATGTCCGGTCATCGATTTGGAACCGGCAATTTTCACTTTACTGTCCGGACCGAAAAAGCGATGCGCAGCTTTGACTTCAGATATATCACCCACCCCGGTAGAGGTGGCGTGAGCGTTCAGATAATCGACATCTCCAGCATTAAGCCCGGCCACATCGAGGCTTCGTTTCATACACTCGGTCGCTCCGAGTCCCTCCGGGTGGGTTGAGGTCATGTGATAGGCATCTGTCGTCATCGCCGCCCCCGCCATTTCGGCATAGATCGTCGCTCCGCGGGCGACAGCGTGATCATAATCCTCAAGAATGATACACCCGGAACCCTCCGCCATAACGAACCCGTCGCGATCGACATCGAAAGGCCGGCTCGCGGCCTCAGGATCATCATTTCTGGTCGACATCGCTTTCATCGCGGCAAAACCACCTATTGATGCTGGAGAAATCGGTGCTTCCGATCCGCCGGTGACAACAACTTTGCAGGTGCCGAGGCGGATATGGTTAAACGCCTCCATCAAGACGGTATTCGAAGTCGCGCAGGCAGAAATCGCGGTGTAGTTGAGCCCCTGCAATCCATGGCGCAGCGCGATCATCCCGCCCGCCATATTGGGAAGCATCTTGGGTATCAGGAAAGGGTTGTAGCGGGGTTTCCCATTTCCCTGAGCGTGAGTGGTAACCGCATCTTCAAAAGTAGACAAACCGCCCTGCCCGGTTCCCCAAATCACCCCGATGTCGAAAGGGTTCATTTTGTCGATTTCCAGACCACTCAATTTTAATGCCTCGTCAGATGCGACGTAGGCATATTGAGTATAGAGATCGGTTCGCTTAATTTCGTTTCGATCAAAATGATCCTTCGGGTCAAAGCCGTGGATCTCACAGGCGATCCGGGTTCGGAATTGTGAAGCATCGAATCGGGTAATCGTCCCTGCCCCGCTCTTTCCGGCCACTGCGTTCTGCCAGAATTCATCAACATTTTTGCCAATCGGAGTCAAAGCGCCGATTCCGGTTACTACCACTCTTTTCATATATCAGGAATTCAATTCGTTAATGATTTCGTTCTTTAAATTTTCAAACACGTCGTCGCCTAGAATCCGCCCCAGCAACAGACCGGACATCATCGTAGCGACCATGACCTGAGCCTTCACTTCCGGAGTCGTCGCGATAGAGAATTCCCCAGCGGTGACGCCACGCTCAATAGTCTCCTTCAGCCAGTCCAGACTTTTCCCGGCGAAAGCCTTTGCCGCCTCCTGCAACTCGTCAGGAAGGGAGCCGTAACCCGGACCGAGAGCACCCATAATGCAAACCAGACCTTTTTCGCGACTCCTTTCAAAAGACGCGACAAAACGCAGCAATTTCTCGCGGTTTGTCAGACTCGAATCCGACACTGCCAAAAGCGATCGATCAAAAATGTCTTCCAGCACGGCAATTCCGAGATCCTTTTTTGTCGGGAAATAATAATGAATCGCCGCGTTTTTAATGTTCAGCGGGACCGCTATATCTTTGAAACTGAAACCGCTGTACCCCCGAGTCCGAATCAATTGCTCGGCTAAGGCGACGATCTTCTCTCTGGTATTCGGCCCCGACACAGCACTTACTTACCAGTAAGTAAGGATCTTGCAAGTGAATTGCCTCAAACTCCGAAGCTGAGTCCTTACGTCGCCGGTTGGTAGACCGATGCTCCGCCATTGAGATAATAGCGGCAGAATGAATCGAGAACACCATCGGGACGAATCACATGGGTGCAGCAGCGATCAATCCGATCCTGATCCCAGTTATCCGCATCCATAAACGGTTTGATAAAGAGACGAAACGTCGCCCGCTCATCCATTTCCAATTCGTGAAGCAGCTCGCCTAGCGGTTCCGATTCGCATCCGCATTGCTCGAGATCTTCGAGCCGATATCTCACCCGGTCCCCGATGAATCCCTGCAGCGTTTTGAAATCCACAAAGTCACTGATCGATTTCACTTCACCATTGAGCTTCAGCAGGTAACCGATTGTTGCGCAATTGGGATCCCCACACGGAAGCGGGGTAAAATCATCAAACGACAGCACCTCGCCGGACTGCCCGACCAGGCCCAGAATGATGTCTGCGGTATTCAGCTGATTATTTGTCTCGCCCCGCCCGCTCCCGAACATTGGTTGAAAACTGACTCCGCGACAATGCTCGTATTTCAAACCAAACGCCACGGTCTCCCAGAGCTGCCCGAGATTTTCAGGGATCACCGTCATGGCAAGCGTGAGGGGGATACCCAACTCGCCCGCTCTTTCGATGGCCTGAACCTTCAGCGCCCGCAAATCACCGCCGCGCAGTTCCTTCTCTCCCCCTTCGCCGGGCCCATCGAACTGGAGATAAAACTGAAAATGACCATAGTCCATGTGGCCTTTGAGCTTTTCACCAAACGCGGGATCCTTCGCGAGTTTCACTCCGTTAGAATTGACGAGAACGTAGTCGATTCCCGGATTCCCGTGGCACCAGGTGAGCAGCTCGAAAAATTCGGGATGCAGGGTGGGCTCGCCCCCGGAGAGTTGCAGAATTTCGATTTTCCCTTTTCGATCAATTACCCCCTGAATCCGCCCGGTGATGTCTTCCAGAGGATAACATTTGATCTTATCCCCGATCCCCACCGGCGAATCCGCAAAACAGGTCGGACACGCCAAATTGCAGGAATCAACAATTTCAATCAGTGCGAGGCAGGTCGACAGCGTGTGAAACGGAGTCGGGTCCTTAGGGGGCAAATCGATCGTGGCATTTCTTCCCAGAAAACCTATCCGATCGCCAACCGCCGGCATTGCGCATCCGCAACCAGATCCACAGGAAGATTCGCCCGCACCTTTAGAAAGGTAGTAAAAGCGGGCATCGGAACTGATCATGACCTCCGAGGTCCCATCCGTCGGACAATTTTTCCGCAGATAAACGCGATCTCTTCCTTCAGCTTCGACTGACACCACGTCAGCCGGAATCCGCTCGCGGCATTCCGGACACACACTGGTTGTCGTTTTCAGGACACGGACGGAAGTCATCATCGACTCTCTCCGAGGACGGCGAGGAGGCACCCGGTGAAGAAGAAAGTAACGATATATCCAGCGAAGATCATAAACCCGATCACTCCGCGGAACAGGCCGCTTTTTTCCGGTTTGGCTTTCTTAATGTAATCACACACAAATACCGCGGAAAGGATTCCGCCGACCGCCAAAATCGCAATGAGGAGCCAGAGCCAAAACACATTATTGGACTTCACCATAAAAAAGCCCCCGATCTGGACAATCAATGCCGGGATAAGCGCGAGAATCGTTTTGTTCATAACCTTCTTTCTGGAGACTCCCCACCAGTTAAGAAAAAACCTAAAGCTCTGGCAATCAAAATCCTGACGAAATGAGAGCGACTACGCCTGGGCCCACTTCCGGTTCTTTTTGCCAGGCCCCGGATCGATCAGCAAGCCGAGCACCAGCAGTACCAGCACCATCACCCAGCCCCCTTTTCCTTTGGTAATTCCCGCCGTGATTCCTACCATGATCGGCGTGCAAATGATCAACACCACAATCAAAGCGGTGGATGGAGGATCGAGCGGGTTTTCGAAAAGCCGCAATTTGGCGCGCCCCATTTGTAGATTTAGAACCACAATCAAAGCCATCGAAATCAAGCTGGCGAAAAAAGCGAGAACCACCATCCACGAAGATGGAGTGGCACCACTGAATCCGCTCATCCCAATGATCCCAATCACACCACCCATGGCGGTGAGGTAACAACAGATCGCCGAAACGATGATCATAAAAACCCGACCAACGTAATTCTGGAAACCCGAGGCACCGATCACGATCGAATTCATGGTGGCATTGGCGATGATGATTCCAAAGATCTGAGCCACCTCGACTCCCACATTTCCCACGCTGCCGATCAAATACCGGACCAGCCAATAGGGAATCAAAGACACCAGCATGAGACCGCTGAGCACGCTACCGACAAACCATTTACCGAGGACAATCTGCCAGCGACTCAGATTCGACATCAGGAGCAGCTCCACATTCCTCCCGCCCCTCAGCTCAGGCTGGAGCGCTCCGAAAAGAGTCAACGGAAGCACCAGGGCAAAAATAATCCAGAGCAGGAAATAAAACATCACCTGCGAGATTTCCGGAGAAAAGATAAGCCCGGTTCCTTCGAGCACATGCCGGGTTGTGTACTCGACAGCGATACATAAAATCGCCGCGATTTGGACCACGATAAATGGCCACACAAACTGATTGGCGCGGAGCCCCTGACGGAGCTCTTTCACGAAAATCGGCGGGAAAAAATCCTGAAAATCAGCGACCTCCTTTTCTTTAGCTGCGGAGCGGGCCATAACTGAGAAAAAAAGACCGGACCGGCAACAACTGTTTCAGCATTAACTTCCGGCCGGAGTGAGAACCAGCTTCTGCACATCCATCACCGCTTTTCCCGCTTTGTTCACCGGCATGATCGCCAGCTTGTGACGGCCCGGAATATCGAACTTCACCTTTCCGATGGAGACTTCCTTCCAGTTTTGGAACCCACCGGTCTCCTCAACCTTAAACGAAAGCGTCTTGTCATTGATCAGCACATTCACATCGCTGCCTCCGTTACCTTCGCCACAGCCGTGAACCACTTTCACCTCAAACTCACCCGGACTGGAAACATCAAACTCCCATTCCGCCCAGTCCTTTTCGCTGGTCCAGAAACCGAGGCAGTTCTTTTCCTCGTTAGGTTCAAAACGCATCTTCTCTGCAAAGGTGGTCGCCGACTTGGCGTGGAGGTTGATTGTGCCATCGATGGACTGCCCCAGAGTCTCTCCCTCCGGAGCGGGCGTGAACTCGAGACCTTTGACCATAAAATCCGGTACATTGGATTGATCACCGGTCAGTAACGTGACCTGGTACTCCTCGTTTTTCGGGATATACACGGTTCCGAGAATCATGTTCCCCACCCTTTCGCGACCCGTCCGTGGCGCATAACTTTTCACTGGAGCGAGATCGCCGAATTTGACCTGAACGCCCAGTTTGGTGCGGTTGGAAATGTAATTGAGACCGACGTAGAATTTCCCCCAGCGTCCCGGTTTTGCCTTCCAGTGCCAGTGAGCGAAGTGATCGCCGGGAACATATTCGCCATCTTCAGCATCGAGAGTGAAAGCGCCGCGGTTGCGATCGACTTCCACCGCATAGTCAGGAGCTGTTTCCGCCACTTCAATATCGCCAAATGGATCCGGAGGGAGATTGGTAAGTTCCTGCGCGGAAAGAAACGATAACGAAAGTCCAGCGATCAGGCCCGGGGCGGAAGAAAACAGTTTCATAGACCGGAATCATAACGGAGCGGCATTTGTAAAGCAACCTTCGAACAATCGCGTTTATGAGGGAAAACGCTTTCCCTCTGCGATCGGCAATTTTTCGCTCTTTGTTGTGGAAAAAATGACTTTTCCGGCTACGTGGGGCCGATGAAATTGCTATCGACTACCCTCCTCTCCGCCTCACTTTTGTGGTGCGGATTATTTTGTCAGGCCGAAGACCCGGCTGAACTGATCTCCGGCCAGGGCGAGTGGCGTTTCCGATACCGGGAGGATCTATCGACTCTCCCCGCAGGTGCCGAAGCTCATATTAAAAAGGCTCACGGCGGGTTTGCGGTTGATCGGAAAGGCGACGGCGATGTCTACTTCCATCTCGACGGCTACGGTTTGATTCATTTGAGCCCTGATCTGAGTCAGGCCAATAAAATTGAAGGTGATTCGGATCTGGCAGCGGGAAACGGCCACAACACCAGCTTCGGTTACGACAAAGAGGGAACTCCCTATCTCGTGATTCCTGATAACAAAAGAGGGATCGTCCTTTTCACCGACACCAGTGGCCGGATTTTACATCGCCTCGGACGCCCCGGGGTAATGGATTGGTTCATGGGCATGAAATACGCGCCAACTGACACGCTCGTTCTTGATGGCAAAGTGCTCGTCGCTGACGGTTACGGTTCCCGGCACATTTTCCCTGTCGAACCATTTGGCGATTACCTGAAGGGAGTTTATGGAGGCAAATCCACCTTCAGCACCAGCCACGGTCTCGACCTGAATCCAGTGACCAAACAGGTGGCCATCGCCGATCGGGAAACCTTTCAGATCCGCTATTTTACGCAGGATGGCAAGGAAGTGACAAAGGACCGCAAGCCGGTGACCACTCAGTTGCCGAAAGGCGCACGCCCCTGTGATATCGACTACATGCCTGACGGTACTGCCGTCGTGGGATGTCTGAAAGGTGCCGGTTGGACACCCGGAGAGATTTACATCCTGGATCCGGCCGGCGAGGTGCTCTCAGTGATCAAACCCAAACTTGAGCTCGGTCTCGACCACGGGAATACCAATGTCGAGCACGTCCACAACGCATCCTGGACGAAAGTGGGAGACAAATTTTTCCTTCTCGTTTATGCGTGGAATCCGGGCGGATTTGCTGTCCTGGAGCGGGTCGAAGGATAGATCAATCACTGGACCAGCTTCAGATCCTGAATATGCCCACTGTTTAAACTCGTTCCTCCGGCGAGAATCGCGTCGAAAACATTTTCAGGAAGCGGCGAGTTTTCAAAGAGGACATCTTTGACGATGCCTGCGGGAAGATCTGAAGCTGCGGCCACAAATCCCGATAAAACCGCCTCGGAAAGAGGCGAGGCATCCCGCAATGCTTCTTTCAGCAGTCCAGGTGCCATTCCGGAATTGATCATATCGATCAACGCCTGATCGACGGCCGGGTCGTTAGGTGGAGCCGGTGAGCCATTGTCGTTCTCTTCGGGTTCCTCAGCTTCTTCCGGTGCGCTTGCGGCACTGGACGCTCCATCTGAAATCACTTCGGAGAGCTGGGCGGGTGAAAGTTGAGCCAAAACCAGGCTCAAAGATGTCGCATACCCTGCGTAGTTATCAGCCGGAAGCCCT
The DNA here is from genome assembly GCA_029213005.1 of Verrucomicrobiales bacterium. Lineage (GTDB taxonomy): Bacteria > Verrucomicrobiota > Verrucomicrobiia > Verrucomicrobiales > DEV007 > Arctic95D-9. Next base: position 200,402 of record JARGPI010000002.1, on the reverse strand, counting down.
GAATCCGCCGCTATCGCAGCCATAATCCTCTCAGGAGTAATGTCTTGAGAAAACAGATTCCCGAAACTGCTCAAAGCAATTACGAGAAAACAAACTGGAAGGAATTTACTGATGGCTTAAATTATCACAAATTCCATAATAATCAATACGCAGATTTAATACAATTTTCGGCTCCGGGCCGGTTATTTACTGTAACAGACGATCTTTTCTCGACGGGTTTCCCCATCGTAGAAGGCCACCCTCAGGTAAATTTCCCCGGCACAAATCGTCGGAGTTGCGAAAATTTCATCGCCGATTTTGTTTTCTGCGAGGAGTTCGAATTCCCCGGGAGACGCCCTGTAGACAAAAAGGGATCCCGATTCGTTGGCGGCATAGATTTTATCACCGACGAGAATGGGCGATGCACTGAAGTTTCCGCCGAGGCGGCCTTTCCACTTTTCCTCCCCGGTAGCGCTATCCCAGCAAACCGCGACCCCGGCGTCCATCACGGCGTAGAGATAGCCGTCTTTGACCAACATAGAGGGAACGTAAACGCGATTGGGAGCCTTCCAGGCGATCTCGCCGGAACCATCTGCCACCACGGCGGAAACGTGATTTTCCGGATAACCTCCGCTGGTGAAAATCCGGGTTCCATCCGTCACAGCCGAGGTCACGCATTCGGTCGTCGACCCGTCGATCTCCCAGTATTTTTCACCCGAGAGCGGGTTGTAGCTCGTGACCTTATCGGTGCCGGTCATGATGAGTTGATCTTTCCCCGCAACCGACAGGACCACCGGCGACGGGTAGTTCGGCAGTTTGGCCCGTTCATCAAACCAGACCTGCTCCCCGTTCTTTCTCATCATCCCGCAAATTACCCCGCCCAACTTGTTATCGGCGGAAACGAGGACGAGATCTTTGTAGAGAACGGGGGATGCCCCGTAGCCTTGATGCACCTTGTATTCACAGATGTCGGTCTGCCAGACAAGATGGCCATCGTAATCGAGAGCAGTGGTCGATACCGTCGATTCGTTTAGGAAATTGACATAGATATGGTCATCATCCAGCGCCGGAGTGGTCGACGCCCAGGTCGCCTTTTTATTGAGCCGCTGAGTCAGCCCATCCGAGAAAATCTCCGTCGCCCAGACGATCTCGCCGTTTTCCCGATTCAGACAAACACAATACTGGGCATTGCGGATCACCTCCCCCACCTTTTCATTTTCCAGAGCGATATTGAGAAAGAGCCGGTCACCTTTGGCCACAATCGAGCCGTGACTTCTGCCCTGCATATCGATCGACCATTTTGGCTCGCCCAGCTTCACCGGAGGATCCTGATCCGCCGCAGCATGCCCGTTTCCGAACGGTCCGCGCCACGAAGGCCAGTCATTCGCCGATCCCACTCCCATCCAGAGCCCTGCGAGGCAAACCGCGATAAATTCTTTCATGCGACCAATAAGAAAGCCGGAAACCAGTCCTGAAAAGTGAAAACGTGGTTTAATTGCGGTGCACGGTACCGGGTACCATCTCATTTTGTACAGGGTACAGTCCGCGATTGTACCCTGTACAGTTTGAACTGAATGTTGACGCCCTCGGGCATCACTCCGAGAATCCGGCATGTCAGATCGAGATCCTTCTATTCTTCGCAGCGCCCGCTGGTTTGCACCCGATGACCAGCGCAGCTTCGGACACCGTTCCCGCCTCAAACAAATGGGGTACGATACGGACGATTTCCGGAATAAACCGGTCATCGGAATCCTCAACACCTGGTCAGAGGTCAATAACTGCCACACCCACTTCCGCGACCGGGCCGAGGAGGTGAAGCGCGGCGTCTGGCAGGCGGGAGGTTTCCCGCTGGAGATTCCGGTCATGTCGCTTTCCGAAAGCTTCATGAAACCGACCAGCATGTACTACCGGAATCTGCTCGCTCTCGAAGTGGAGGAAACGCTGCGCTGTTACCCGATCGACGGTACAGTCCTGATGGGTGGATGCGACAAAACGGTCCCGGCACTGATCATGGGAGCGACTTCGGCAAATGTGCCCTCCATTTTTCTTCCCGCCGGTCCGATGATGAAGGGCTGCTGGAGAGGCGAAAAACTGGGATCAGGCACCGACATGTGGCGCTACTGGGCGGAAAAACAAGCCGGAAACCTCTGCGACGACGGCTGGAATGAGCTGGAAGACTCCATCGCCCGCTCCCCCGGGCATTGCATGACGATGGGAACCGCATCAACCATGACGGCGCTCGCTGAAGCACTCGGGCTCTGCCTTCCGGGTTCGACCTCGATTCCCGCCGTTCACTCCACCCACGCCCGGATGGCCTCGGCCTGCGGTCGCCAGATCGTGGAGTTGGCCTGGGATCAGGTGAAGCCCCGGGATTTGCTGACCGAAAAAGCCTTTCACAATGCGATCGTGACCGATATGGCCCTGGGAGGATCCACCAATGCGATCATCCACCTCATCGCGATGGCCGGTCGCGCCGGAATCAAACTCGGGCTCGATCTTTTCGATGAAATTTCCCAGAAACTCTCGGTGATCGCCAACGTCCGCCCGTCCGGCGAGTATGTGATGGAGGAATTTTACGACGCAGGCGGGATTCTCGCTCTGCTCAAGCAAGTTGAGTCCCATCTCCATCTCGATTGCCCGACGGTGAATGGCAAAACGCTGGGGGAAAACATTCAGGGAGCGGAAATCTACGATACCGATGTGATTCGCTCGCTCGATAATCCGGTATCCAAAGCCGGAGGCACCTTCGTCCTCCGCGGAAATATCGCCCCCGACGGCTGCGTCATCAAACCCACTGCGGCTGATGAACGGCTTTTACAACATCGGGGCCCCGCAGCGGTTTTTGAAGATTATGCCGATCTCAAAGCCCGGATCAACGATCCCGAGCTGAAACTGACGGCCGATCACATCATCGTTTTGAAAAATGCGGGACCACTCGGTGCCCCCGGGATCCCCGAGTGGGGCATGCTTCCCATCCCGACCTACCTTCTCGAGCAGGGAGTACGTGATATGGTTCGGATCTCCGATGCCAGGATGAGCGGCACCAGCTACGGCGCCTGCGTTCTCCACGTATCGCCGGAAAGCGCCATCGGGGGCCCCTTTGCCCTTGTTGAGAGCAACGATATGATCGAGCTGGATGTCGCAGGACGTCGTCTCCACCTCGATATCTCCGACGAAGAGCTCGCCGCCCGTAAAGAGAAGTGGTCCCCCCGCCCCGCGAAATTCTCCCGAGGCTACGGGAAGCTTTACGCCGATGAAATCACTCAGGCGCCGGAGGGTTGCGATTTCAAATTCCTCCACGCCGGGGAGGATTCCGCAGAACCGGATATTTATTAAAAAGTTCCCACTAAATCCTTTGCGTTAACTCGAAAAGAATCCTCAAGTGGTAAAGTTTTTGTTAATTCTCGCAAGACCTTACAAGGAGTTTAGTAAATAATCGTACCACATCTGATGACAGACGCCAAAGACGACGCGAAAGAGCTGCTTGATGAAGCCCAACAGCTGGAGCTGGAAGAGATCCAGACCCGGCTTGGGTTTATCGAGGAGACTCTTCGGGAGCAGGGAAAAAACCGGTCTTTTCTTTCCCGATTCTTCAATCACCCCGTCATTTCAAATCTGTCGGTGGTCGGTCTCGGACTCCTTGCCGCTGTCGTCCTCGGGGTTGGCATCTTTCTTTTGATTCGCGGCCTGCAGTGGCGCGGCGCCCTCTCGGATCTCCGAGCGGAACCCGGGATTCAGGTTCTCGGCGTTCGCTCTCTGGGGCCTTTGAAAAAACAAGTCATTGGACTCCGCGACCCACTCTCCCCCAACCCGCACCGGATCCTCCAGAAACACAACATCTCACCCGACCGCGTCGACTTTAAACTCTCCGAGTATCACTCCCTGAACACTCCCTACGGTCGCCAGCGCGAAGTGGAGCGGGAAAAGGAACTCCTCGAACTGCGCGGCAAAGTCATCAGCGTGGTCGGCACCCTGTCCGAGGAAAACCGGATTCAGAGAGAGCACGAGTTGGGACAAATCAGTGAACTGCTGCTCGAAATGCGCTTTCCGGAAGCAATGCGAAAACTGAACCTCCAATACAACGATGGCGTCTGGTACGCGGACGGAGAACTACTCGCCAACGAATACGAGGATTTCAAAGCTCTCGCTCCGAAATACATCCTCAATGGCACCGTCGACCTCGACAAAATCGGTAACTACACTCAGGAGAAGACCATCGCCCTCAAGAAAGGAATCGAATCCGCTAACCTCCTCGACAAAGATTACGACGGCGATCCCGTTCACATTTCGAGGCTGGCCCGGCTCATTCGGGAATACGACGCGCTTTGCGAAAAATCCAACGTCACGCCCGGTCGCCTTAAACTCGTCGTCAAATCCAACCAGCCGGATCGACTCGAAGAAGACGTCCATGAAATCGCCGAAAAACTAGCCGAAACCGCCCAAATCGACTCAACCCGTATCAGGGTAACCCCGCCCCTTCCCATCAAGGGAAAAACGGTTGAAGACCGCTTGTTTCTTGAAATAAGCGAATAATCGCGAATCAAATATAATAAAGAAGGCTTGATTTTTGACAAATCGTGATAGACCGGACGTCTAACACGAAATGAAACACAACCTTACCAAGTACGCCCTCGTCCTGGGAGTGTTGCTTACCCCGATTGTTTCCACCTTCAGCTGGTCTGGAGAATTACAAACCTTTAAAGGATGCACTCTCGCGGAGATGCGGGGTGCCGATGGAGACAGCTTTCTCGTCAATTTTCCCGATGGAAAGCAGCGGGTTGTCAGGCTCTACGCCGTGGACTGCATCGAAGCCAGCATCTGGGACGAAAGCGACAGCCGCCGTCTCCGCGAGCAGAGACGATATTTCGGGATCAGCAATTGCCACCCCACACAGGAAGCCTCAATCCGCGAAGCAAAGCGGTTCGGGCAACTCGCCACTTTTGAGACCGCCGAATTGCTTTCCGAGCCTTTCACCGTTCACACCTCGTTCGCCGATGGACGCGGGAGTGGCTATCAGAAGCGAATCTACGGATTTGTTACCACTTCGAGAGGCAAAGACCTCGGGTTTCACCTCGTCGAACAGGGATTAGCTCGTGCTTTCGGAGTTTGCCGCGAAAGCCCCCAGGGCTACAGCCGCGACGAGCTGCGGGCCAGAATCGAAGACCTCGAGTTGACCGCCGCAAAACTCAGCCGTGGCGTTTGGAACCTGACTAACTGGTCTTCATTCGCCACCGAGCGCTCCACACAGAGGAAAGAGGAAGCCGAGCTGGCTCTCGCGATCGACAAAGCCGATCTCACCAAGGTTATCGATCCCAATATCGCACCCCGCGACGAGCTTATGACCCTTTCCGGAATCGGCGAAACTCTCGCCCTGCGCATCATCGAAAACCGACCCTACCGGAATGCCCAGGACCTTCTCAAGGTTAAAGGAGTCGGCGAAGGCACTCTCGAACGACTCAAGCCGAGGTTGCCCGAAACATTCCATCTCACTCCGGTCGTCAAAAAAAGCCGTCCCTCATCATAGGGACGCCCCGGGTCAATCCAACGGTCGCACCGACAGCGATTGAAGGCGCCACTGACCCGCCGCCTCGACGCCGAGGTGAGGACTGCTGTCGAGACGCAGAACCTCCCCTTTTTTCAGCAGACCAATATCGCTGAGGAGACCTTGCTGATCTTTCGAATCGTTATCGGCATCCACGCAGTAGATCGCGAGAGGTGCCTTTTCCCCTACCTGATAAAACCCGCCGCAAACGCCATTTCCAGCCACAATACCGGCCGATTCCACGATCACATCCTGATCGAAGGAAATCAGAAGCGCTTCCCCCTGATCCACTTGTTTGACCTTTCCGCCGACCAATCCGAGACCACGATTATTGACATCAAACGCCTCGTCCTTTCCGCCCCGAATCGTCAATTTTAAATCCGTCTTCGGAGTCATTTCATCCGGTCCCCATCGGTAGACAATTCGCTCGGAAGGGGCAAATTCTATATACCGAACCCCGCCGCTATTCCGGTAGTTCTCTGCGACCTGATTGAGGTATGCAACCAGATCAGAAAGCTCCGGATTTTCGATCAGGTTATCCTTTTCCTCCAAATCTTTACTTAGATCATACAGTGCAAAAGGCTGACTCACTCCCATCCGCAACAAACCGGCATCAAAAAACTGTTTCCACTGCCCGGGGACCGATTTCCCGGCAATCACTGGATCGTCCAGCCGAATCGCCACGACTGCGTTATCACTTTTCATCTCTTTGTGATCGTTGAAAAATAGCGGACAACGCGCCTTAAATTCTTCACCTTTCATCGCAGACAGAATACTGGTGCTATCCTCCCCGCCCTTTTCCCCCTTTCGAAGATCGGGTAAACTAACCCCCAGAACCTCAGAAAAAGTGGCATAAAGATCAGTCAGACCAACCGGCGACGCATTATCCCCAATCGGGATACCACCAGCTTTCCAGGCTACCAAAAAAGGCACCCGGTGACCGCCCTCAAAAACCGAACCTTTGTGACTCCGGAAAGGCCCCGTCGCGCTTTTCGCCTTGATCTCAGCCCCGTTGTCACTCGTGAAAATGATGATGGTATTATCAATTAGAGCTTTCCCGGGACGACGCGGATCCCCGGTAGTTTCGAGGTAGTCAATCAGCCTTCCCAGGGCAACATCGTTTTCATAAATATAGTCATACCGGGGCCCCATTTGTTCACCAGATTTGTTTCGCGCCGCCCCGTCTACCGGCACTCCATCAATCGCAGAATCAGGAGTGTAAGGACCGTGGTTTGAATTGGACGGATAATAGAGAAAGAAAGGTTTTCCACCGGCGACCTGTTTTTCAAGGTATGCCATCGCATGATCGGAATGACGACTCCCCAGTTGATTTAAAATATAGGCATTGGGCCCATCTTCGACCAACATGCGACCATTCCCTGTAGCACCCAAAATGGTTCTCCCATCAATGTGCCCCGGCCCCCGATCCTGATCCGGTGTATTGGTCCGCCTGGATCTCGGGCTTCCCTGATCCGGCCCGGAAGTAGAATGGGAACGCGACGTAAACCGGCAAACATCGAAGCCATGATCCAGCGGTGTGGTGTGCATCGGTTTGGTGAAATCGGCATCAAGAAATCCCGCAGCGGGTTCTCCATCGTGGTTGCGATACCTCAACCCGACATGCCATTTACCGAACAGTCCGGTTGCATACCCTTTTTGTTTAAAAACCGACGCGATAGTCGGTCGATCCGCTTCGATCATCGGGTCACCCTGCGAACCAAAGAGCACCCAGTATTTGAGCCGGTTGCGCCACGGATATCTCCCCGTGAGCAATCCATATCGGGTTGGGGTGCATCGCGAAGAAGGCGTATGGGCATCGGTAAACCGCATCCCCATTCGGGCGAGTCGTTCCATGTTCGGGGTATCGATCTGGTCGCGATCGGCATTTCCCGTGAAGTCCTGATAGGCGCTGGTATCACCCATGCCCATATCGTCCGCCAGAAAAAGCACCACATTGGGCGGTTCAGCGCTGATCGAGATTCCCACCGCAAAATAAAGACTGAAAACGCACCAGAAGGACTTCATGAGCCACATCCTTCCGTTTTTTTCAGTTTTGATCAATCAAACTAACGACGGATTGCGGGATTCCTCTTCGTTGTAACACATCAAATTTTTCAACAGCCCGTTCAAGCGAGTTAACTGCTGCTCGGTGAGACAATCGAGGGCGCGATCGGCCGCTTTGAACCGCGTTTCCGAGGCTTTATCGACCAGTTGTTTCCCCCGCGAGGTTAGAGACACCACCACACGGCGCCGGTCAGCCGGATCATTACTTCGTATCACGAGACCTTTTTCCTCCAGACCATCAACGCGATTGGTCATCGCACCGGTGGAGAGACGGACCGTTTCCGCTATCTCACTGGCCGTCATCCGGTAGGGTTTCCCCTGTCGACGCAAAGCGGCGAGGACATCATACTCGAACCACTCCAGGTCGAGATCCTCCAAACTGTCTTCCACGCTCTCCGCGAAAATCTTCTCAAGCGCCTGAATTCTCAGCACAATGCCAAGCGCTTCAGTCGACAAATCCGGACGCTCCTCAGTCCAGTCGTCAAGAACTAAGTCAATACGATCCCTCTTCATCTCAAAACCCAAATAATACGCCCCGGCTTCAATATGGGTCAAGATTAAAACATTAATATTTTTACGTCAAAAGATTTGACGTCGAAAGAAAAGGTAAATAAGCTATTTCCGTAAGCCTTCCCTAAGTGAAGTAAAAACCTAAAATAAAAATGAATGTAGAAGATAAGTACAACGACGATCAGTTCGATGATGTTGAACTCAACGAAGAGGTCGCATTGACTGCGACCCGCGAAGAAGATGACTTTGATTTTTCAAATCGAGCGACAAACTTCGACTTTATGGATGAGGAATCGGACTATGTTGGAAACTTAGATAACTACGACATGGATGATCCCGATTCCGATTTTTACGACGGTAACCAGGGATTCGACGAGCCACCCGGTAATGGACGATGGCGGGACGACAGGCGATCCAGAATGCGCCACAGCAGGCATCGTCACAAAAGATATGGTTGGGACGATGAGAACGATGACGATCTCTGGTAATTTTTAACTCAAAGAGTGAACAAATAAGGAGCGGCGATGGACCTGAGTCTATCGCCGCTTTTTTGTGCCCACGCCGAATGCCCTGACATTTTTCTTACAAACCTTTTACGGAACCGTGACAAGTCCGTCGTCTAATCCATCGACCTTACTTTCGGAAAGTTTTCCCTGCTGGGATTTTCCGGAAATGAAGCGAAGTTATGGATATGCGAAAAATGGCCACCGTATTTGTCATTGCGGTACTGGTACCTACCCTGGTACTGGCCTGGCTGGCAATGCGCTCACTTCGTGACCAGGAAATTGTCGCCAACAGCCAGCGAGCCATTCTCCACCAGAGTTCCACTGAAGCGCTCGCGGCGGATTTGAATACCTTCATGGATGATGTGAGGATCTTCTACCGCCAACTGGTCGACGATCTGGTCACGGAAAACGGAGCCGCGAAACTGTCAGTCAATTTCGATGAGATTGTCCCGGACAGATGGGCCCAGTCATCGGTGGCCTGCGTCGTGACTGACGACGGCGAAATCCTCAGTCCCTCGCCGGATACCACTGACCCCAAAGCGCAGGAATTCCTGAAATTCAATGCGCAATTTCTTCTCAACCAATCGGACGTAAAGGTGTACGAAGCCCCCCCGGTCAACCAGATCGGTCCGGTTATCAGTACTAACCGAATCAATACCGAACGGGAGTCAGGGGAAATACTCAAAAAGAGCGATGAACGTATCACCGGCTATGTGACGACCGAGCCAACTCCGCGACTGGGTTTGCCCCGACCCGAAGCGATGCCGCAGGCCGCCAGTTCCCCATCGCTTAGTCGCAACGCCCAACCCGCCCCGGCGATGGCCCCGGCGAAAGACGAAAATATTCAATACAAGGTCGAAGTCGCTAAGCAAAAGATGCGGAGTTACAATCCGTATCGGAGAATGAATCAGAACGAACCGCTTGAGGACGAAGCGAAAGAATCTGTTTCGGTAAAAGCATCTGAATCGGAGGTTTATCTCGATGCTTTGGCCAACCCGCCTCTGAGAAAAGTGCAACCCAGCCAATCGGTTTTCGGTAGTCAGGGTATGGTCCAGCAAAACAGTAATAACGATAACCTGTCGCGTCTCGAATGGGGTATCGGAAATCTGAAGGAGATTACTGAGGGAAAAACCGAAGGCGCCATGAGCCGCTTCATCCACGATGGCCTGCACGTCATGCTATGGAACCGCCACCCCGGAGTAGAGGATCGGATTTTCTGGGTGGAGCTGAATCTGGAGGAGATAAAAAACGACCTGAAAAAAGTCGTCACCGGATATTCGGCAAAATCCGATATCTGTCTCGCTCTCCTCGATGCCGATGGCAAAATGGTCGCCAAATCGGACGATCAATTCACTACCGACTGGTCAAAGCCCTTTGTGGCTTCAGAAGTCGGTCAGATTCTCCCATTTTGGGAAGTCGGAGCCTACCTGATCGACCCGGAAATGATCAATCACTCGGCAAGAACCGCCAAACTCATGATTTGGCTCTTAGTCCCCACTCTTCTCACAGCAATCGGAATCGGGACCTTTCTGATCTTCCGCTCGATTGGAACTGAGATGCAATTGGCTCGGCAGAAAACCGATTTTGTCAGCAATGTCAGCCACGAACTGAAAACCCCACTGACTTCAATCCGGATGTTCTCCGATTTGTTAAATGAGGAGGCGATGTCAGAAAAGGACCGGCAGTACTCCGGTATCATATCCCGGGAAGCAGCCCGCCTCTCCCGTTTGATCAATAATCTACTCGATTTCTCCCGTCTCGAACGAACCGACAATCCCTACTCAAAAGCCCCCCTGGACCTCTCGGAACTCACCCGGGAAACCGTGGAAACCTACCGGATGCAGATCGAAGCAGATGGCTGTCATTTGGTCTATGATCAGAAACCGGAAGGATCGGTTACCGTCACCGGGGACCGCGATGCCCTCGCTCAAGTGCTGCTCAACCTCCTCTCCAATGCGGAGAAGTATGGCTGCGAGAAAGGCGAAATCGAAGTGAGGCTTCTCGTTGACGAATCCCGCCAGATCGCAAAATGGCAGGTCCTGGACCGCGGCGAGGGTATCGACCGGAAACACAGCGCCCGAATATTCGAAAAGTTCTACCGGATTGACGATTTCCTATCGAGCGGAGTTCAGGGATCTGGGCTGGGACTCGCACTAGCCCGCCAAATCGTGCTACATCACCGCGGCGAAATTTCCTATCAAAACCGGAAAGGCGGAGGTTGCTGCTTTACCGTCGAACTACCAATCAGCGATGAGAGGCAGAGCCCCGAAAACAATCAAAGTTGCGATTCATAAATTTATTAACAAACATTGACTAATTTTGGATTCTGATTATTCTATAAGTAACTAACCTGCTCTTAATTGAGCGAAACCTAACGTTATTTATAACTATATGATAACCATCCTTGGAGCCGTCGCCTTAATCGCGCTCATTACCAACTTGGTGTTTTGTTTCAAAGCGCTCACAAAAGAAGTCCAGACTGAGAATGTAGTCTTTTCAACGCTTGCAAATGTCGTTGGAGTACCCTGCATCATCCTGCTGTTCGTAGTAATCGGACAAGCTGCTTTCGGATAACGGCAAATCAGTCCAATCTCTTTTTGCGAAAAAAGCCGCGATTCATCACTGAATCCGGCTTTTTTTGTGTCTACGTCCCTGAAGATATCTATTCTTCCTTTTCCTTCAAAAACTGCTTCCGCATTTCCCGAAGTTTCACGATACTCTCGGAAACTCCATCCTCTCCGGACGATTTACTGGACCTGAGCACAAAGGGATTATTATTTCCCCACTTTTTCCAGGGCCCGTCGTGTATTTCATAAAGCTCCACAAACCGCCAGTCACACTTCGAACTGTATCGAAATCCTAGATAATCCCGAATCGCAGGCGAAACATCGAGTCCCGCGCCTTTATTCCCGGTTGTGCGGGGGCGTTGATTACCGAAAACATACTCATAGTTATCCGTTTCGAAGGGACCGCAATCCTCCCACTGCCCATAGCATATTTTGTCGCCGAGACGAATCGCCACCCAGCGTCCTTTCACGATGGACCGACCCTCGCGATAAAATGTCTCCTCATACCAGGGTATATACTTTCTTGCTGAGCTTTTCGTTTTCGATCCGCTCATGGTGTCATTGTACGGGAGAGCCACATAGAACGGGTTCTGTTTCGGAACAAACTTTTTCGGCAGGTAGCCTTTCCGGGCATCAGGATCCGGGTCATCGTATCCTCCGAAGCTCTCGGACCACTTGGGATCCCATGAACTGGCGGTGTTGGGAACCGGGTTGTTAACCGTCGCTTTTTCACCCGCCCAGAAAACCGTCGTTACGATATCATTCTTCCACGGATAGCGGGTGTAGGTGTAGCGCGGCCGATTCGGTGAGAACATCGCGGGTAAATCACTGAGTGCTTTCACTATCGGTGCCGAACCGGGAAAAAGCGCTGAACTTTCCCCCAGTGGGAGATGCCGGTTGATCGGCTTTCTCGGCAACTCGAGTGAGAGTTCATCAGACGAAAATGCATTCGTGAGAAATACCGCAACGACAACCAAAGAAATACCTACTGCTTTCATAGCTAACATTGATTACCTCCGGGTTATTTCAAACTCACTTTGAATGAAGCATATTGCGAACACTCCGATGCTGCCGAAGCCTCACCAAGATCTTTGCAGATTTCCGAGTAGGACCCGAAGATTCGCTGCAAGGTTCCATTGATATCATCCCGCTCCGCCGGACTCGAGAATTTCATAGACTTTGAAACCAACTCATGAGCATGCTTTGCAGTATCAACTCCCCGCAGCGCGATGACACGGGATTTTGGAACATCCGCTTTGAGGAACTCGAGGTGATTGAGCCGCGCCTCTGCCAGCTGAATAAACCCTTCCACATTTCCCGGATCCGAATCCAGAGCCCGAATCAGCCCTTCAATACCTCTTACCGAAAGTTCATACCCATCCTTAGGATTACCGGTCTCTCTCTCCAGATCCGCAATACGACTCAAGATCTGACACATCAGCGAAGCCACCTCTACATTTCTCGGATCATTACGGTTCAGGGGCGAAGCCAGCCGAAGCGCTTCGTTGTAGACTTGATCTTTATCCTCTGACTTGATGGTTTTTGAGTCTCTCATGATATCGCCAAGGGCCATAAAACTCCGCGCCATCATGATCGCTTCGTGGTTTCCAAAACCTTGAACACTTCGGAGCCGTTCCACTGATTCGATCGTTGCCATATAAGCATCAAACGCATCTTCGTGCCGTTTCAGGTTATACAGCGCTTCCGCCGCATGGTACTGAAGTTCGGCAATTATCTGGTCGAGGTCCCGGTTCGATTCTTTGATTTCGCCACTGTCGATCAGAGCCTGGATCTTATCAGCCGCATCGGTATAGGAAGCCACCGCCTCCTCCACCCTCTTCTCACTGAAAAGATTCTGCCCATATTGGTAGCTCACCAGAGCGAGGCGAAGCGCCACCGCATTATCGCCAGAATCGAGATCGAGAACCCGCCGGTAGTAGGTAATGGCCTGCTTCAAAGCATCGGTCGCGCCCGAACCTTCATGTTCCTTTTTCAGCAAACCAAGGTGTTCATAGCAGTCTGCCAGTCTCCGGATAATATCGACATTATCCGCCGAGTTTCCATATTCACTTTGTGCGGCATGAAAGGATTCGATCGCTTTGGCAAAATGATCTTCTGCTTCCGGCTTGCGCGACATTTGATACTCAATGTGCGCCAAACTGTGCAGAGCCCGGGCGCGTTCCTCGGAAATTCCGTCTTTAGCCGAAACCTCATCGAGTACTTTCACGTAGTAGAGCCTGACACTCTCTAAATCCTTCATGCTCGTTCCGCCCGAATTGGCGCGGGTCAAATGATAGAAAGAGGTGTCTGCCGCTTCACGGGAACGTCGCAAATTATTCGCGGTGTCCTCGACGATGTGATCCAAACTGGTGATTCGTGCCTTCTGATTGGCCACGACCTGATCGAGCTTGTTGATTCTGGTCCGTCCTTCGATCGTTTTTTGTAGAACGGTGACTAGAAAGTAGGTCGCAGCAAACCACGAGATCGCCAGAATGGTTGCCGAGGCCCGAGCGCTGATGAGTTTTTTTCTCTGCTTCAAACGCACGCCGTAGTAGTAGTTTTCGATTTCAGACAACTCGGCATTGGCTCTTTCCTGAGCCTCAATCAAATCAAACTCGATATCCAAACTCGCGAATTGATTGCGAATCTCGCGCATGTCGACAGGACGTTTCGCGGGATCCAGTTCGAGGCACTGCTCAATGACTTCACACCATCTTTTTTCCCGGGCACCGGAACCCACTCTTCTTCCCCAATCGATTTCCGCTTCCTGCCAGACGGACGCAGCAAGTCCACCGGGTTCCAGCGGGACGGGGCGACCTTCGCTTTCAGCCAGTGCTTTAGCATGTTCTTCAAGAAACTTCGTTCCGCGGGGAAGCCGGTCTCGAAGTAACCAATAGGCAACGACACCAAAACGATAGACATCCCACTTTGCCGCGGCCCCACCGGCATAATCGCGGCCGAGTCCAGATAGCTGTTCCGGAGCAGCGAAACCGGCATTTGCCGAGATATCAACAAAGTGATAGTCCCCTACCATTCCGGCACAGAAATCACCAATTTTGACTTTCCCCGAACTCTCCCCGCCCCCGGATAGATGAAAAATGTTTCCCGGGTGCAGGTTGGCGTGAAAGACCCCGTATTTGTGTGCGTGTCCCAGTGTATCCGCGAGTTGGCGGATCATTGCCCAGGCCTCCGCTTCCCGATGCACTCCGGAATCGCTCAGTTTACTCCAATCAACCCACTCGGATAATGTGTAGTAGGGACTTTCACCAAAATGGTAAGCCTCCAGTTTCACGATGCCCTCGTGATCGGGCATGTTTTTATACTGCCGGAAACAGGAGCCCATCAACACGCGGTCCACTGCGATGGAGTCGTATCGTTTCGCGGCAAAAGTTCTGCCATCGCTCTGACGCTCCGCCCGGAACACTTCGCCGGTGCATCCCTGCCCGACCGGGATCTTTTCGAGATCAAAGCCTTCTATTGTAAAGTCACTCATATACTTACTGATCCGTTCCTATCGTTATCCGTTTACTGCTTTGGGGATATTTCAGAGGGATTTTCAGACTGACCTTTTTTACGGGGAGACCGCTTCTCATCGGTCTTGTCACCCCGGGGGCGATTTTTATTTTGCTTTTTGGCCCGGGAGACAACCGTCGCAGGGTTGGCATCTCCAGGGAGATGAATCACATCCGGAGCCTGGGCGATCTCCAGTTTTTTGAGGGGCGCCTTCTCTTTCGGCATTTCCTTTTCCACCTCCGCCAGTTCGGGAGCAGGAGCTTTGATCTCTTTTTCCATACCGGCGATCGATTCGAAGGGAAACTCATCCATCGTAAGAAGGCTTTTCAGTTTGCTATCTACCGGCTTCGGAGACACTTCAACTTCCTGACCCAATGCTACCGGAATGGGATCGGAACTATAGAATTCACTGGATTCGCGATCGGGATTCAGATCACCCGACGCGGCAACGTTTACCGTTGTCACTTTACCGGCGCGAAGCATTTCGGGCGGACTGGACAAAGCCAGATTTACGCCGAGCTGACCGGTCACCCACATCGAAACCATGACCATCGCCGCTGCAACCACTACCGCGGAACTCAACAAAACATTGGATTTCACGCAGCGAGTCGACACCTCTTTCGGGGCGGGTTTAGAATCACTCAGCTTTGGAGGTGACCAGGAACCGGGAACTTCAACCACAAAGGAACCGGGAATCTGACCGAGGTGTTCAAAACCGGGCAGTTCCCCAAGCCCTGCGGTCCGGGACTGATTAGCGATCAGAAAAACAGAAAGGCCACTTTCACAGGCAATATGACAGATCATCGCCGCGAAAAGATTCCGGTCCGCAGTCGGGGCCTGGAGAATCTCATCGAAACTTTCCACCACCAATAAACGGGTACCACCTTCCCGACGGCGAGTCACTTGACGCAACGCCAGGGACCAGTCCTCCGGATCGGTAGAGGCGAGATTCTCTACCGCCAGATTGGTATATAGTGCTGACACACTTTCTTTCAGGGCGGGAATAAGGTTAGTATTCTTTTCGAGACTGACTACGGAATAACTGACGATATCGGGATGGGTATCCAGGTAGGGAAAAATCTCCTCTCCCGTTTTTCGGGTGTTGGAAACTAAAACAATGGGTGCGTCGGCTGTCCAAATCGCTGCATCGATTTGTTTCTCCAACTCGGAATTTGCTGATTTTTGAACAGGGTGGGAAAGGGAAGGTACGGAAGCATTTCTTCTTTTCATAGGTCACTGGAATTATCCGCCTGTGACTGAGTGGACTTTCCCAAACTGGAAAATTTGAAAAAGATTTAAGGTTAGATTGTGATTTTACGCACCCAATCCGCAGGATCCCTCAATATAACGAAGAAATATTAAATATCCAAGCAGATTAAATACTAAATTTTAAAATTATTCCGAAAATGGGGCATTTCGCCATGTTAGGAGGGTGAACACCTGGCGAATCGCTTAGCGGTGGAGCCAAACTTCGACGCGCCGATTGATGGCCCGTCCCGCTTCGGTTCCGTTGTCACCAACGGGCATTTCCTCTCCGTAGCCGGCGGTCTTCACATTGGGGATTCCGCTTTCCCGCAGGCGATCCGCAACCACTTCAGCCCGCTTCCGGGAGAGGTCCTGATTGACCTTGTATTTTCCGATCGAATCGGAGAACCCGATTAAAATCGGAGTGACGGGGCGATCCTGCTCCAGCAGCCATTTGATGAGATTGGAGAGATTCACTTCGGAATTCTCCGTTAAAATCATCTCCCCGTTCTGAAATCTCAAATTGTACCGCGAGTTGAGCCGATCGGCACCTTTGATCATGTTCCGGTAGGATGGCAACGCCGTTTTATCCTCGAGTGTTTCCCGCACAAATCGGTCGTGCTGTGCCATCGCAAAATCGGAAAGTTCGCCCCGACCGATCAGGCCGATTTCGTTGACCACTTCCTGACCGGCATCGCTCATCACAAACTGAAGCCAGTCGTTAATGAACTCGCCATCTTCGCTGTTGAGATAAAAGTTTACCGGCTTTGCCAGTGGATAGTCCATCGTCTCCGCACAGATATGGGTCGGAGGAATCGCCCGGCAATCTTCAGCCGCTTTGATCTTGATATACTTTACTCCCTCAATTTGTTGTGAAATAGGGATCACACCGATTGCGAGCGGCTTGGCGGCAACTTTTTCAGCCACTTCGCTACCGGAACCGTAGTGACTGATCTCACCATTTTCGGTATCCAGTTTCCCATTCGGGTAAAGCACGAGGCGCTTTAACATGTGGGGCGTCCCCGCTTTTCCGTCGCTCATGCACAGCGAGATCGAACCCGGAAAATCGCAGAGCTGGCTCCAGCGCAGAATATCACCGGAATAAATCGCAGCGACTTGAGCAACCGTGAGCGTTTCGATGGGGTTATCGGGATGCACCACCAGCGCTATCCCCTCCATCGCCACGGTCTGTTCGCGACCGCTTTCCGTCACTGAATTGTTCAACTCCACGGTGATGTTGTGATCTTTCACTCCGTAGACCTTAGTATATAGCCCGGTGTCTTCCTGACTGATATTGGTATATCCCAAACTCTTCAGGTAACCCTCTAACAAGGCGATCGAAAAACTGTGGTTCAACGCCCCGCCCTGAACTTTCTGAACCAAATCGGCGGCGGGTGGGGTTGCCGTAACGCGTCGAGGTTGCTCGACCGCGATCGGAACTTCTGTCATCGGTTCCGCTGAAAATTGGCCTTCCGTGGGGTCGATCGATGAACTGACGTAATCCACTGCAGCTCCACCGCGATTCCTCAGTTCCATCGGTTCGCGAGGCATTTCCTCCTCTTTAGGAGCTTCTTCGCCGGGTGCCCGGAACAACCAGGCCAGAAATCCATTGGGGCGCTTACGGACCTTTGCTTCGATCACTTCGGGGACTGTACCCTGTACACTTTTGGACGGTACCCTGTCCAATGGGGGTAATTCAGTCACGCCATAAGTCACTTCAGACGGAGCGGTATTCCCAACCGGAGTCGGGGTCGCGGCGACTTCAACCGCTGCCGGCTTCGGACTCGCAATCACGGGCTGCCGGGTGGTCTCAGCCACGGCTACCGGAACGGGAAGTTCCACTGTTCTGGTCTCCGGTTCGGGGCGATTTTGCCCGCTAACTTCGGTTTCAGTCGGCGTTTCGACAAAAGTGATTCGTTCGGAACTAACCTGGAGGTTTTGCCATGGTTTGATGAACGCGATTTTTACCACGCAAACGATACCAAACAGAGAAGCGAAGATGCCTCCCACATTCAATGCCACATTTAAGATACTAATAAATCCCTTCATTTTCTAACTCAGGGATTTTTTGGGGTGGGTATTAGTTAAGTAACCTTAAATATAAAGATGTCCACAATATTTAACTTTTTTGTTTAAATTTTCATAATTGAGCGTAAAATCCCAAAAAGTGTAAGAAGTATGCAATTCGATTCATTGATAATCTGGAGCTTGTTAGGCGCCGGTTGCCTGTTTATGACCATCCTTTGTGTGTCATTCAGCAGATTACTGAACCTGTTGCTCCGACCCAAAGCGCATTTGAAGACGAATCAGGTTGTGATCGTCAAAGATTCCGAGCCGGTCAGCAACGTAGGACCCATTAAAACCAACGATTAGAATTTTATAAACTAACGCTTCCGAACCCAATACTACCGACCCACTAACCCAATGTGGAAAAGCTTCCTAATTACTACCGCATTGTTGTGCACTGGCGGAACGATTTTCGCTCAAAAGCCAACAGCCCTCTACCTGGGTGACTCCTGCAGCCTCTCCGGTTTCGGGCAGACGGTGGAGGCCACTCTGCGAAGGGACGGCGTCGAAGTGTTCGCTGTCGTCGACCGGGGAGCGGGACCCTATCATTGGTTAAAAGAGTATCAGCAATTTCAGAGTGACGCGGAATACTGGGAGAAAACCGGAACCAACGAGCGCCACGTCTTTTCGGTCCGGACCGTCCCGAAAATCGACGGATTACTCCGGGAAGCCAACCCTACCGTAGTCGTCGTTCAGGCAGGCACTTCTCTATACGGCATTCTCCGGTCAAAGCGCCGCAATCCGGAAGCCAATCTTCTCGAAGTCCGCAACCTCGTGGAGCTGATGGCCCGGGAGATTACAGCGTCCGGTGCCCGTCTCTATTGGATTCTCCCTCCCCACACCCACGAAAGACTTCACCCTGCCGAGCTTCAAAACCGTCTCGCAACCATCATCAAATCAATCGTTGAATCCAACGGGGGACGAGTCTTTGACAGCAAAAGAGTGACGCGTTACTCCGCTCCCTACCCGGTGAATGACGGGATTACCTACACCGAGGAACAATCCACTGACTGGGCCCGTCAGGTTTGTCCCGACCTCCTTAACTTTATCGGCGGCGACCGTCCCGGGTATCGCCAGCCTTTCACTCCACTAACCAAAATCGAAACCACAAACGCTATCCCCGTCAGTTTAACACCACTGACAGAAGTCACGACACCAGCAAGCAGATAACGCCCCTAATCTCCCACCTCCAAACCCTCTTGTAACCAATGTTTACCTACCAAATTAAAACTGAAATAGAGGGATTATATGCTAAAGCTGCAACTTCAAATTGGCGGGCCCGGGGAGACCTGCGACTTCTGTCTAAACCAACCGGTCATCCGAATCGGTCGGCGCGCGGATAATGATCTCAGAATCCGGCTCAAATCCATATCGGGACATCACGCACGTCTCGAGTGCCGTAAGAATGGCGAACTTTTTTTGATCGATTGTGACTCGCTAAACGGGTCTTTCCTGAACGGTGAAAAAATCGAAGGAACTGTGAAAATCGCTCCGGGCGACGAAATGACCTTCGGTGATATGCTTTGCTTTGTTGATTCGTTTCAGCCGGAGTTACTGCCCGAAAATTCGATAGAGAAAACTCTTCGGCGGAAACTCTCTCGAACCTGCGAAGGGTTCTCCTTCGCACTGCAACAATCGGAAAAGCGGAATACCGAATCCAAGCGGATCCTCAACATCGCCACCGCCGAACTCGATAAAGTCAGTTCCGAACTGGTCGATGTGAAGCGGCAGTTACGCAGTTCCCGTCTCAGCGAAAAAAGGCTCGCCGAACATCATGCGGAAACCGGTGGGAACAATCGCTCCGTTCAACCATCTCCCGAATCAATTAGGCCTAACGACGCCCATCTTCAGGTGCTCAAAGACACGATCGAAGAGTTGAAAGAGGAACAGGTCTCACTCATCAATCAGAATCACCGGCTGAAAAACCGGGAGGAGCTGAATGAACGGGATGAAGAATTAACCAGTAAGCTTCTCGACCGCCAACAGGGCATCTTCAGTCGGAAATCTATATTTCACGGCGACGAGCCGGAAGCAGACCACACCCCGGACCAGGATTTCTTCCGGGACTTGATTCGCTGGCTGGAAATGTTCGATGACCTCGCCGCCTACTACGATCGAAACTGGCTCTTTCCAAAATTGACCTCTCAGATGAAAATTCTGAAAGACAGTTTTGTCCGATTGCTAAACCGGAACTCGGTCGAACAATTCGAAGTTCCCGCCGGCGAAAGACTCACCATCGAGTCCCGACATAAAATTCAGCTGATCCACGTCGACGATCTCGACGATGTAAAGATGAAAAAGACCGCCCGCAAACTCGGGAGTGATCCCGGCTCAAAGGTGGTGAAAACCCTTCGCTCCGGATATGTCTACCGTGGCAATGGCAAAGACGTCGTGATCCGCAAGGCGGACGTCGTGGTTGCTTAAGTTATAAATAAAATTCGATTAATTTAAAAATAACTGATTGAATTAGTAAAACTAAGGTTTATTTTTGATAAAATTATAATTCTTTAGATTAAGGATTGTTATCTAATTTTAAATAACACGGTAACCAGGCCATTATGATTTCATTTGGAACGCAGCTACAAAAGGCAAGGACTGAGCACGGTTGGTCAATGGATGAAGTCAGTTTCCTGACCAAGGTCCCCACCGGAATCATCCAGAAATTGGAGAACGACGATTATTCCTCTTTCTCGAGCCCACTCTATGTTAAAAGCTATCTGACGAAGTATGCCAATCAGGTAGGGCTGAACTTCGAAGACGATCTGAAGAATCTCGAGTTTGTCGGCTTTGACTCTCTGGACAGTTACTTCGCCAGTAAAACGATAGTTGGTAGTTTGGAAAAAGTTGAGATCGCCAAGATGACTCAGAAGTTTAGGCGAACCGAACCGAAGCAGGAAACGCCGATCTTTCTCGTAGGTTCGGTAGTCGCTTTGATTTGTCTACTTGCGACTTTTTACTACAGCGGTTCGCAGGCCAACATCCCGGAATCCGGCGCACGGGACACCGTATTTCAATTTGAAAACAAAAGTGGCTCATTTTCCCGCGATGCTCAGGTGCGAAACCGACTGGTCAGCACCAAAGAGACCGTCAGGCCGATTGAAACGGCGGGACTCGCCCCGGTGACCTTGAGTTCCATCAAACCGGACATTGAACCCGCCGCTGCCGAACCCGAAGTGGATCCAGCCAGCGCTATGACCGCCTCCCTGCTGGAAGCGGCGGGCGAATAAAGAGGGTTAGTGTCCCCGGCGAATATCGGAGCCCTCGAAGAACACGTGGATGCGATACACCCACTGATCGCGACATTCGATTTCCCCGGTAACCAGATCAACCCGCTGCGGGATTTGTTCGAGTCGTTTATCGACCCGGGCATGATAGCCCCGCTCGGAAAAAATATCGATCAGCATAGCGAGAGCGAGCGGCTTGTGGAAAATTTCGTCGATCGAACTGACTACTGATTGACCGGAGATCGCATGCCTGGTGATGATAGGCATAAAGTTTTCCATGATGATTTCGACCACCCGGGTAAACATCTCTTTGTGCTCTAACTCATAGGTATCAAGTCGTCTCACCAGATCCTGCCTCGCGTGCACGATAATCTCACTGGCGAGTGGTATCACCCGAAGGCGATCAAAAGTTCGGGAATCCAGTTCGAGTGAGCTTTGGTATTGAAGCTCCTCATAGATGTTTTTCTCTACTTCCGCGATATCCCCTTCCGCATTGATGAAGTGATAGAAGAATTGGGAACGAAGCGACTGCAGTGCCTCCCAGGTTTTTTCTTTAAATACCTGATAACGATGCTGAGCCGAAGCCACATCCAAATCCGTAGCCCGAAGCTCTTTCAGTTCCCCCACTCCAGTTTCCCGGACCTTCTGATTGTGCTTCTCAATATCACGCCCGCGCTGCAGCTGACGCTCAATACTCGTCGCCTCCTCCACAAAGAGCACCATGGCATGAATGGTAGGTTTCCGGAAAACGGTTGCCAGCGGCGTATCGTGAAACTCCCGGTAAAGCGCTTTGATTTTGGTAACGAGAAGACGCAGGCACTCCACCTGCACCTCAGTCCTAGGAAACCCATCGAGAATCGCCCCGTCACGGTAGTCCTCCTTTAAAATTTCGCGGAAAAGCAGCCCGATCACTTCGCGGTCTCCCACCATGCGGCCCTCGTCAATCAAGGCTCTCATTTCCGGTGTGTTCAACAGTGAACTGACGATGATCGGCGGGCAGGTAAAACCGCGAGCCTCCATGATAAACCCCGTATTGGTTCCTTTACCAGCGCCCGGAGCACCTCCCAGCAGAATAATTTCTTTGGGAAATCTTAGCTGATCGTGGCCGTATTCGCTCTCAAGCTGATCCCAGACAGAATCAAAAATCAGACGCGCATCTTTAATCTCAAGGTCCTTGGTAGAGATCGATGACGACGGTTCGGAGACAGGTGAGTCACTCATAGGTGGTTTAATTTCAAGCCGGCCACTATGGATCAGAACCGAAAAAAGTCAGCAAGGTAATTAGTCGGGAATGACCAATTCGCGCCCCGGTTTGATCACATTTGAGTCGAGTCGATTAGCGGTTTTCAATTGATTGACAGTTACTCCATGACTTTTTCCTATTTTCCAGAGTGTGTCTCCCTTTTTTACGACATATTTTCCCGCAGAAGCTTTTTCCACGGGCATTTCAGCCTTTTCCCGCCCCCTTTTCTGCGAAAGCATCCATTGATAAAGGTCATCTCGCTTATAAGTCGGGAAAATGATATTCCCATGATCCCCGCCGGGAATCACCGTAAGCCGAGCGTTTCCTCCCGCTTTGTTGACGGCATCAACCAGCTTTTGGTGAGGTTCGAGCGGCACGATATCATCTGCATCCCCGTGAAACGCCCAGATTGGAAGCTTCGTCAGCTTTTTCGCCAACGAAGTTCCCCCGTAACCGCACAGAGGCGCCAGCGCGGCAAAGCGCTCCGGACCTGCCGCCGCCAGATACCAGGCTCCTCCCCCGCCCATGCTTACTCCCGTCAGGTAAATCCGGTCCCGATCCACCTTGTATTTGCCGGTGACCTCGTCCAGTAATTTGAGAAGCGAACTGGACGGCCAGCTGTGATCGGGAAGTTGGGGCGCAATCACGACAAAAGGGAAATGCGGCTTCTTATCGAGAAAAGCCGGGGGACCGTATCGCTTCACCCGGTCGAGGTCATTTCCTCGAATGCTCCGCCCGTGAAGATAAAAAATCATCGGCCAGGGTTTCTCCGCTTTGTCATAGCCTTCCGGCAGATGCAGCAAATAGCGCCACTGCGGGGGCTCTCCCTCACTTTTTGCCGTTGAAAACTGCGAGGGCAAACGGGTTTCAGCAGTCATTTCCTGTTGATCCGCCCCGCAAAACACCGGAAACAGGCACGCCGCGGCACCAATCACTCCTGAAAAGCATTCCTTCATCACCTCTCAAAACGGAACAACTCACCGCAAACGCAGACTTTTCTCTTCGAGTCCCGGACGCCCCTCGTCATTAGGCTATTGAGTTTCACGAGACCTCTGAAATACTGTGCCCCCTCTCCTGCCTGATCCGGCCTTTAAAATGAAATGTGACACCTGTGGAGCTGAGTTTCTTTCCTCTGACGATCTGGTCGGACCGCTTTGTGGTGCCTGCCTGCTTCGCAATGCGCTCGATTCCGAACCACCTACCCCGGGAACCCATTCCACTCCGAAATCCGGGGGAAACCCCGAAATGGCTGAACTCCAGAAATCCTTCCCCGACTTCGAGCTGCTCAGTTTACTTGGCGAAGGAGGAATGGGCAGCGTTTACATGGCCCGGCAATTGAGCCTCGATCGGATCGTAGCCATTAAGTTTCTGCACTCCAATTTGGAAGGAGATCCCGAATTCAAGGAGCGGTTTCAGCGCGAAGCCAAAGCAATGGCCCGCCTCAGTCATCCCAATATCGTAAATATCTACGACTTCGGATCGCGGAATGATATCTACTTTTTCATCATGGAGTATATCGACGGATGCGACCTCCACCGGCTTATGAAAAGCGGGGAAGTCGACGAGTCTCTCGCTTACTCTATCATTGGCCAAATCTGTAACGCTCTCCATTTCGCGCACGAGCAGGGAATCATCCATCGCGACGTGAAACCCGCTAACATTTTTGTCGATAAAAGCGGGACGGCAAAAATAGGTGACTTCGGTCTCGCAGTCTTCGTGGAGCAATCAGCGAACAGTTCACTCACCGTTTCCGGTGTCGGAATGGGAACTCCTTCCTACATGGCGCCGGAACAACGCACCGACGCAAAAACCATCGACGCCCGGGCCGACATTTATGCCTTTGGCATTGTAGTCTACGAAATGCTGACTGGCAGCGTCCCGGCGGGGAACTTCCCACCTCCGACTCATCGTCTGAATCGGCGAAACAAACGACTCGACCACGCCATCCTTCGCGCCATGGCTCAAAATTTAAACGACCGGACAACCGATGTTAGAGAGATATCCAAAGCCATCACATCACGAAACAGCAAGCCGAAGCCGACCAAAATCACCTCGGTCCTGATTACCCTGCTCCTCGCCGTTATTCTCGCTGCGATGTTCGCCCCTCACCTGAACCAACCAAAACCGACTCTATTTCCGAAGCAAGGCAAAGTCGAAGTTGAGAAACTGATACCTCCTGCGCTGCCTTTGATGACCGACTCATTCGCCGAAATGCGGAAACGCGGCGGGAGATTGCGCTCCTGGTCGAATCTCGCCAATCAGATTGACCTGTCACCGGCAGAAGGAATCGACGACTTTATCTATATAAAAAATGCGCCCAATATCGCCATGTCCTGGTATGCCGCCAGATCCGATGGCGAAATGATCAGCAATCGACCCGACCTGAGTCAACGAACTGACTATCGGGATGCCTTTCACTCATTCTCACACGAATGGCCGGATCGAGTCGTTCCGGTGCCTAAAACTCATCGGGCTTATTTACCTTTTATCATACCGACAACGCGGGCCGTTTCGATAGGACAATCGTACGACTTCAGCGTGATGGTTACCCCTCAGGGAAATATCGCTGTCGCCGGAAAACCAGATTGGGCCAAAACCCATCAATTTGTACTCAACCGTCTGAAGACGGTAACCAATGCGGTGCAGTTCGATTCCTGGAATCGGATTTCTTCAATCCTCACTTCAGAGGGAAAAACCATCAATTGGTCAGATCCTCACGGCTTTTTCGACGGACCTAACACCACGCGTAAACTTGTACAAGTAGCAACCGCCGGAGCGCACGTTCTCGGATTGTGCGACGATGGCTCGGTCACCATGTGGACCCACCCGCACCACCTTAAGCATCACCGGATCCCCCACGTCCTGAGACCACCTACGGACCCCGGCCCCTTTATCCGTGTCAAAGCGATGGATTTCATCAACGTCGCCCAGCGTCCCGACGGAACCTGGCATGCGTGGGGTGATGACAACGGAGCCAAACTCATAGCCCACATCAATTCCCTTGGCCCTACCCTCGACATGGAACTCTTCTCCATCAACTATGCCTCCGGCGCTAAAATGATCTGGATAGAAGCCGTAAAACCGGAGTGATCAATCACGGGATTTTCACTCACTTTTCAGCAGGCTCCGCTCCGAAGAGCCATTCACCGAATGCATTGCGATCATCGGGGTTTCGGAATCCTGCGGAGGTTGACCAGGCGGAAATCTCCGCGCCGGTAAGTCGGACGACATTGGCCCGCCAGAATGCGCCCGGCTGTGGAGCAGTAGTCGACAGGCTGCTGAACGGAATGGTAAACATCGCCTGCCAGCTTGCGTACTCTTCGCTTTTGCCGGTTTGGCACCGCCACTCGCCCTTCCAGTCAGGATCGAATTGACCGTAGCGGGGATCCATGACATCACTGACAAATCCGGCGGCAGCGGCGTCTCTGCTGGCTGAATCCGGGCCGGTGCGAAAGCGCCACACGTAATCGCTGCCGGGGTTGGGTTGCAGGTAGACGGCGACGATATCGTTGACGTTTTCCGACTGTGGCGCGTCGATGCATATATAGATATTTGCAGTATCGGCGAGAACTTTGCATGCGGCGCCTTCGCCACCATTCAGCGGGTGAGATTCTGCTTTGTCCCATTCCGGTGCGGACAGCGATAACGGCGATTGGGTCGTTAGTTGCGTTACCGGTAGTTGTTTGGCGCCGGGGAGAGGCGCGCCGCGCATCGCTGTGGTGTCCCAGTTGAAACAGGTATCCTCGTAGGGTTCCTGGTAATTGTTATGAGCCAGTCGCATGTGCGCTTCGTTATGACCGGCCGGAGGAAACATGACATAGGACCATCCGTTGGATACCGGAGTGGGCCGTCCGCGTTCGTTGAAATACGTAGCAATCTCTGCGTTGCGGGTGTCGATGGCATCAAGCAGACGGTCGCGCGACGCCAGATCCGGCTGCATTTCGAATGCCTGATGCAAATGTACGACACGGGCGAAGTGTTTGATGTAGTCGAACTCGCGCCGCACCAGGGCGAGTCGTTGCTTTACTTTTGTGTTGCGGGCTTTTCGCTCAGCGGAGGCAAGCCAGTTTTCCATTTCTGTCAGTGCTTTCGGCGGATAGAGAAAAGCGATCATGCGGAACGGATCGCTGACTGTTTTGCGCCGGCGACCGGCCATCGGCTCATAGGTCCAGGTGGGACACCGCGTTCCGATCTGATCGGAATACAGAGTGATCGTATGAAACAAACGGTCATAGAACCTCTTCATAAAAAACGAGGATTCGAGAAACGCAGCATCGATAAACTCCGGAACCAAAAGGTCGGCGGTAAGGTTTTCGGGATCGTCATACATCCGGCCCATGGTGTAGTGAACCGGACCTTCCAACCCGAACAGCGCCCCCGGACCGTCGCGGTGGAATCCTTTGACACGGTTTGTGTGCAGTCGCTTCGCCTGTTTTTCGACAAAAAGAGGCGTTCGCATCGGCGTGTAGCGGGTGCCCAGATTCGGGCACCAGTTGTAGAGGTAACCGGTAAATCCACCGGGAACATCATAGCCGCGCCAGGGAGCGATATCCGACTCGTTGGTACCGGTGAGTGTGATCCGCGTGTTGGCCGGGAATTTTCGGAATGTTTTTGGAGGCGAGGCGGTTTGGATGTAGGAGATCATCGAAATCTTTCCGTCCGGATGCGACTTCAGCAGGCGCTCAGCCATCGTCCGGTTAAAGATCCAGATCTTCTCACCCCAATCATCACCGGTATCATATAGCGCTTTGCACTGGTCGCACTCGCAGGCGCGAAACCCGTCCGGCTGACCGATATCAACAGAAGCAAGCCCCTTGTCGAGATTGGCAGCGAGGTCTTTATAAATCAATTCCTGCACGGCAGGATTAGATAGGCAATATTGCTCGCGCCCTTTCGCCAGCGAATCATCGGCGAGTCGTTTGCCGCGAACCAGCGCGAAATATTCCGGATGCGTTTTGGCATATTTTGCCGGCGGCACCGCATCTTTCCAGGTATGAGACCGGAACACTTCATCAACGCGCGGAAACCGGTTGTGGGCCAGATCGTAGAATGCGCCGCCCTGCGGATGGGCTGTACTGAATTCGATTGCGGGCGAGTGCGTGATGTCCAGATCATCCGGAACCGCAATTCGCGGCGTAGGCAGAAATTCGATCGCCGGGGAGTGGAGAAAATCGACTTCCTCCGCACGGGAGAGCGCCCGGTAGGGTCCCATTTCGGGAAACAGAAATCTTACCCCGACATATTCCCGCAAAAAATCCACTACTGCTTTTGCTGTCCCGACTCGATCCCATTCCGGCCGTCGGGAGCCGACCGATTTCACCGACGCCGGGTGATCGTGGCCCGCCAGAATCAGATTGCGCCCGCCGACAAGGCGATGGAAATAACTCCAGCCTTCCAGTGTGGTAACGTCGAGCCCCTGTTGCCGGGCGAAAGAGGTATTGCCCAGATAAATTCCCGGATTGCCTTTAAGTTCCGATTCCCGAAGCACCGGGACGGAAATGTCATTGGCCAGAAAAGCGGTCTGCAGCAGGCGCGCGGTCTGCACCAGTGAGGCATCGATCCCGGGGGCCGGCGGCTTATCCGGCAGCACAATCCGGTAATCCGATTTCCCACCCTCGCCGAGGATCAACTCCCCGCCGAAACCGGTTATCAGAGTAAAAAGGAAAACGGTGAAAAGTACTACAAAGCCCCTCATGTCTGAATGATATCCGAGAACCGATCCGGTGTCATTTGATAGTCAGTAATCCATCCTCCCTGCTTTGCGCAGGGCCGATTTCCGGTCGCCACAAATCTGCTTCATCCTAAGCCTCAACGGATGCCTGGCTCCCGCCGCCCTCCTGCAAAACATTACATCACCGTAATGTATTCGTAATGATTCTGATAGAATCCGGTGGTTTACTCCTACAGTAACCGACCTGAACCACTCATGAAAATACGCGGAATCTTCCTTTACCTTATCCTCGCAGGCAGCCTGGTGAGCCCTGCCTCAGCCCGGCAACCCAACTTCCTCTTTTTGCTGTCGGATGATCAGGCGTGGAACGGACTGTCCTGCACCATGCACCCGGACATGCCGGATTCAAAACATCCGTATGTGCAGACGCCAAAACTGGAAAAACTCGCTGCGGAGGGAATGCGCTTCAGCGCCGCGTATTCCCCGGCATCAGTTTGTGCACCAACCCGCATCAGTCTGCAAACCGGCAAAAGCCCGGCCCAATGCCATTGGACCAAAGCAGCGGGCTCGATGACCGCAGAAGATGGATTCAAACTGATCCCGCCCCAAAATCGCCGAAATATAGAAACCGGCGAAACCACCATCGGCGAGCTTCTCCAGTCAGCGGGATTCGCCACCGCCCACTATGGAAAGTGGCATATCAGCGGAGGCGGCCCTGAGCGCCACGGCTATAACGAGAGCGATGGCGATACCCGCAATGAACACGCCGCACCCCGTGTCGAGCCGAATCCGGTAGATATCTTCGGTATGGGAGGGCGGGCCAACGCTTTCATGGAAAAGAACTCCGCTGCAGGGAAACCGTTCTTTATCCAAATGTCCTACCACGCTCTGCACTATCCGCAAAATGCCAGCAAAGCCCTGCTCGAAAAATACCGGAAGCTCAATCCAAAAGGTAATGAAAAAGAAATCGGCCGGGCTGCAATGGCGGAGGATCTCGATCGGGGCATCGGATTGCTGCTGAGAAAGATCGATGACCTCGGGATCAGAGAAAACACCTACGTAATCTATATGTCCGACAACGGCAGTTCGACAAAGAAAATTCTCCGGGGTGGCAAAGGTGGAGTCTGGGAGGGCGGCATCCGCGTGCCCATGATCGTGCGCGGTCCCGGAATAGAGGGCAACTCCTGGTGTCACCAAAGGATCGTCGGTTACGATCTATTCCCTACCTATTGCAAACTCGCCGGAGTCACCAAAGCTCTCCCGGCATATATCGAAGGCGGCCTCATCGATCATCTATTCGCAGGCGGAGACAAACCGGTTGAGAGACCTCGCGAGGAACTTGTGTTCCACTTTCCACACTACCAGGGAGACACTCCGCACACAGCTTTGTTTCTCGATGACTACAAATTACTTCGATTCTACGAAGACAATTCTCTACATCTTTTTGACATCGGCAAAGACATTTCAGAGCGCAACAACCTGGTAGATCAACAGCCCGAACTCGCCCGCTGGATGAAGGATAAAATGGATACCTATCTCGCTCAGGTCAATGCGCAAATGCCCCGGCCCAACCCGAAATTCGATCCCGAAAACCCGCCGACTTTGAAACAAAGGCGTGGCGAAAAAAGAAGTAAGGGCGGCAAAGGCAACAGGAAGAACGCCGAAGCTCCCAAACCGACTGCCTTTTGACAGAGCAACACAAAACCTATTAAAAATAAACTTAATAACGATGAAAACAGTATATAATCAAACTGTACCCTGTTCAGTCCGGGAGTGTACAGGGTACAGTCAACGATTCAACAGGGTACAATCTCTCTTGTGCCTACTTCTTTGCCTACTTATCTCCCCGGTGACAGCACAGGGGAATCGCAAAAAAGGCGGCAAAGATGCCAGGAACGCCGATACCTGGTCGGCGGAAGAATACAGCGGCCTTCGCGGAGAAAAAGAACTCAAGGCAGCGATGGCCTCCAAAGGCTTCGCCTGGATTACCGGTTCCCCGGCTGATAATGAAAAACTGTCAGTAGGCAAAAACGCGCAGTTTTTCGGCTTCGTCGCCCTCCGCTACCAGAGCGGGCGAGCCGCCAACCGAGGGACTCTCGGCCGGGCTATGTATGCCATAGCCAGCGAAGCCCAAAGAGACAACATGGCCCGCGCGGTCATCCTCGAAAAACCGGCTCTAACGGAGTGGTGGGCGGTTCGCGAAGAGATACTCACCTTACTGGAAGATCACCTCTACACGGGCACGCCGATCGATCGCGAAAAACTCGCGGAGTTGGGAGAGAGGTTTTCTCTACTCAATTCCAAAGTTGCTATCTTTGAAGCACAAGCCTACGCGAACTTTGAGGCTTTGATGAGCGACAAGCAGAAAGAACTGATAAAATCCTGGCGGGCCGATGCGGAAAGCGCCGGTGAGTATGGAAAAAAGATCCGGGTGGAAGCTGACACCATCGACCGGGAGGATTTTAAACAGCTGGAGGACCTCTACGCCAAAGCCTTTGCCTGGCTCTCCGGAAAACCGGAGGACAACGAAATTATCCCGATCGGACAACCCGCCCAGTTTTTTGGATTTGTCTCCATTCGGCACAAGAGTGGCCACGGCGCCAACCGTGGTAAGATCGCAAAAGATTTCTACAAAATATTACAATCAGAGCAACAGGAGTATATAAACCACGCCGTAAAAGTTCAGATCCCGGTTGTCCGCGAATTTCTCGAAAAGCGGCACTTGTTCCTGAATCAACTCGCCAGCCTGCGCACCAACCCGGACAAATTCGATACCGCCGAAGCTGACAAACTATCGAGGGATATGGGTCGACTCGAAATGGAAGCGGCCCGGATCGAAGCTGAGGCCTACCGGAAAATTCGCGCCTCGATGAGTGACGAGCAGCTGCAGGCAGTCATGAAAATGAGAGGCGAATATATCATCGATGAGTCACAGGTCGTCACGATGAATATCGAACAGCGCGGTGCCACTTTATCTATACTTTGCTCAGGCTGCCACGGCATGCCGGGAATGCACCGCAACGGCATGCCCGGCCCGGATCTCGATGGATTCTGGAATCGCCCCATCGCCTCTGGCAGAAGTTTTGACTACTCTTCCGCGATGAAATCCATTCGGAGTTCCCGGGGACCCGACTGGACTCCGGAGTTACTCGATGAATATCTCGCCGGGCCGAAAAAATTTGCGCCCGGAACGAAAATGGAATTCCAGGGTTTACTCAATCCGGAAGACCGTAAAGCCGTGATCGAACATTTGAAAAAGACCAGATAGCGAGCGGATTTTCCTGATATCTTCGTAACGTTTCTGTCCTACAATACTAATCAGATGCGCATTCTCGTTGTCGAAGACCAGCAAAAAATCGCCGAATTTACCCGCAAAGGGCTCGAAGAAAGCGGCTTCACCGTGGAGCTGTGCCTCGACGGTGATTCCGCTTTTGAACTGGCAACAACAGAAGAATTCGACGCTATCGTGCTGGATATCATGCTGCCGGGAAAAGACGGCCTCAGCATTCTGCGCGGCCTCCGGGAGCGGGCCATCACCACTCCGGTGATCCTGTTAACCGCGCGAAATGAACTGAACGAAAGAATCGAAGGCTTCGATCTCGGCGCGGATGACTATCTGACCAAACCGTTCTTCGTCGAAGAACTCGTCGCCCGTCTGCAGGCTTTGATTCGGAGAAGCGGAGGCCAAACCGGCAAGACGATTCTGCAGGTCGGCGATCTGTCCCTGGATGTGATGAAGCGGGAAGCGCATCGCGACGGCAAAGAGATCGAACTCAGCCAGCGGGAGTTTTCTCTACTTGAATACCTGATTCGATCTCCGGGCCGGGTCTTCTCCCGGTCGCAAATCAGCCAACATGTCTGGAATACCCATTTTGATACCGGAACCAATATGGTGGATGTCGCAGTTGCCCGGCTCAGGAAAAAGATCGACGAAGGGTTCGAGACACCGCTCATTGAGACCGTTCGGGGAGTCGGCTACCGGATGCGGGAGATATGATCGCTGGCTCGTTTCGCTATAGAATTGTTCTTTGGTCGGTGCTGATTTCCTCTACCGTTCTACTCGTTTTCAGTTGGGTGGTATGGCTGTCTTTAAAACATGATCGAATTTCGGCTCTCGACAAATCGTTGAGCACCTTCGGCATTCGCCATGCGACACGGGCAACCCCCAATGCAGATTCACAGAGAATGGAGAATTCGCTGGTGGAAAACTTCGGCGAGGAAAAAGCCACCACCCGGTTCTTTGCCTTCCTCACCAGAGAAGGCGAGGTGCTGCATCGCTCAGCCGGATGGCCGGACCCCCTGGAACCCACCGCTTTTTCGGCAGGCAAAGAACTGCTCGACCCTCAACCCTATATCCCTCCCCCATCCAAACAGGACGAAGGCAAAGGCGGGCGCCGCGACCGGCCGATTTATACCCCTGCCTACTACCAAATCTCTACCGACAAGGGGAACTACCGAATTGGTGTTTTCGCGAACCGGCAAATCAGGCTCGTAGTTGGAGCCAACCTCAGCGAACTGAGTAACGAAACGAAATCCCTCCGACATGCATTCCTCATCGCGCTCCCCGGAGCGGTGTTTTTGATCGCACTGGGAGCCTGGCAATTATCCCGCCGCGCCCTCCGCCCGATCAACTCACTGAAGCGGGATATGGAAAACATCTCCGCTCAGGCCCTAGACAGTCGGCTCGAAGTCGAAGGCGCCGCCTCGGAGTTTTCCGGAATCATCGATCAATACAATGCGATGCTTGAGCGCCTCGAGCGGAGCTTTCATCAGGCCACCCGCTTCAGTGGCGACGCCTCCCACGAATTAAAAACGCCACTCGCGATCATGCGGGGCACGCTTGAGAGAGCACTCGCCGAGAGTGGCGATGATCCCGTCCGGCAGGCGGCCTTTTCCGAATTACTCGAGCAAACCGACCGCCAGAAAGCCGTCCTCGAAAACCTGCTTTTACTGTCGCGCGCCGATTCCGGACAACTGAAGATCAGTTCATCAACGGTGAATCTATCAGAGGCCGTGAACATGTGGCTCGAGGATGCCGGACTACTCGCGGAAGCAAAAAATATTACGATACACAGTGACATCGAGCCGGATATAGAAATCCCCGGCGACAAAAACCTGCTTCAACAGGTGGCTCACAATGTATTTTCCAATGCGGTGCGGCACAATATCGAGGGAGGAGAAATCAACTGCCAACTTTCCCGACAGGATAACGAAGCGATCTGGAAAATATCCAACACCGGACCACTACTCGCGGAGAACGAAACCTCCACGATATTCGACCGGTTTTACCGGGGCAAACAATCCGGATCCGGCGGCACCGGCCTTGGCTTGAGCCTGGTCAAAGAAATCGTCGCCGCCCATGGGGGAACAGTCACCGCTTCGATTGAATGCGGATTGAACGTTTTTCTGGTAACATTTACGCACGCAGCCAACTCGAAAAGCCAGTGACTGGTTTCAGCGAAGAACCCAATTCGCGTGGACTTTGCACACTGCTTTATTGATATTTGCCAGAGTGATTTTGGCATCTGATCGGTCTAATTTCAGAGTGAAGTCCGGAATTTCCTGCCCGATTGGAATATTTATGGTCGGACCATCTGCGTTAAAGGCACTTACCGGCAAATCGAGTACCTTTTGCAAAATCTTAACCGGTATACCTACTATTTCGTAAGTCCGTGTCTTTTGAAAATATCTCAACTGGATGATTTCATCGACCTCTTCGCAGTAGCTCCTAAATAAATCAAAGGTGTGATCTCTTCGTAGCTTTGCGGATCTGCAATCCTGAATCCACGCAGCTTCAGTTAGCTTGCTAATGTGAAGTCGATCTTTTCGTAGAGATTTTGCTTTGGATGATTTTAGACTGAGATTTCTATTACCGATTCTCACATCCCAAAATCTTTGGCCACCGACAGCCTCAACCACTTCCAGCCCTGCACATTCAGCAGATGCTATAAATGCCCTATCAAAATTTTCCTGAAAAAGTGGAGTTCCCAGAAAAACA
The DNA here is from genome assembly GCA_029213005.1 of Verrucomicrobiales bacterium. Lineage (GTDB taxonomy): Bacteria > Verrucomicrobiota > Verrucomicrobiia > Verrucomicrobiales > DEV007 > Arctic95D-9. The sequence continues at coordinate 166,273 of JARGPI010000002.1, read as the reverse complement.
TGCTGAGACAACAACCGGGATTGAAATTCTTCAATAAAGACATCGTTCAGATAAAAAGACTTCTTATCCCAGGAGACATCGACGTTTGAACGAAGAGCCGCGAGCAATTCATTGATTCGCCTTTCTTCAGCAGTTGAAATTGAAAAAGAAACTTCAGGCATGAAGAAGCAGCTCCATTTGGTCGGTTTCAACCAGCGATGATTTGGATAGTTGTGTCCCCGATAATAACACTTGCTCCAGCTCAGGCCTCTTTTCTGTCAGTATCCAATTAGCGACGTGAGCCAATTGGTAAGAAAGTAAAGGAGGCACAGCATCGCCTATATGTCTGTATTTATTGGCCATAGAGCTACCCTCGAAACTAAACTCGTTAGGGAACCCCTGTAGCATAGCCATCTCTCGAATCGAACAAAGTCGATCTTCTACAGGATGAGCATACCGACCATTGCCCACATGAGCACACTCTCTTTTGATAGTAGGTGCGGGCTTGTCCCAACTCATCCTTCCATAAACATCCGGGTGCGAGCCTAATTTATTTTTCGCCACAATCCGTTTCATCGCCGGTGTCATTAATTCGTTCCCGTCGGGATGATGAATTAGTTCCGCCCAGGACCCGCCGTTTTTCGGGATGGCTTCCATTCTGGATTTTACTGTATCGTTGGTAATTCCCGGGTAGTCAGAAATCCCAGTTGCGTTTTTTGAAATCGCTTTGAAAGCAGATCTAACAGTAAGCGCAGACTCCTTGATCTGCCACCCTGCCCACAGGTCTTCCAGTGTATGGTGGCTGTATTTTGTCTTGGAAGCGATTACAATTGCCCGCTCCCTTATCTGAGGAACCCCGAATTTTGAAAGGAAATATGTGTTTGCCGATACCCTGTAACCTAATTCTTCCAGACGCTCTTTGAATTTGTCGAAATGGGACCGGAAATTGCCCCGTAGCAATTCCCTCGCATTTTCCATCACTACAACCTCGGGGTCGAGAACTTCGACGAATTCGGCAGCTCGTTGGACCAGAGAATTACGCCTGTCGTCCTCAAGGTGATTTTGCGGATTGGCACGGCTGAATCCAGTGCAAGGCGGACAGACGGAAAGTACAGACAATTTTTGATTTTCGGAAAGGCGCAATTCTCTTCTCAGTGCTCCAAGTTCCACTTCGGCAAGATTAATTTGTTTGGGCTCAAACCCCATGTTCAAGGCGTAGGTAGAATTACATTGAAGAGAACCCTCCCCCATACTGGGTTTTCCAATTTCTGCATCAGCTGCTGCGATAAGTTTAAAACTTTTGTGTCTGTGGAAACCGTAACTCATGCCCCCGGCCCCGGAGAAAAGATCGACGAATGAGAATTGACGAGTTTTTGCCATGATGTGTATTTACGAACAGTTTGAAACATATTCAAACAAAATCACATTTGATTAAAATGACTTAAGTGCAAACTCTTGCTTCGTAATTCTGAAATCTTTGACTTCACAGCAATAACAGAGAACGGGAATAGAAATTGTAAAAAGCATACTTTTCGTTTTTTTGATAATTTACGGGATTTATTTTACGGACGCTGAGTTTCAAGGTCCCCTGATTGGTCACTCATTTTTCAGCACCACCGAATTCATATTGAGTCAAAATTAGCCGATGAAGATTACAACTTCGTAATCCGGTTGTAATCATTCTGACATGAAGCAATGCCAGTGTATTCGTAATCAATCTCTATGAAATCCATCCTCAAACTCAGCATCGCCCTGATCCTCGCCACTGCCGCTGTGGCTCACGCTCAGCAACCCGAAAAAGGCAAAGGACGTGGACCGAAAATTGCCAAGCCCCGGATCTCCGACACGGTCCGGGCGAATATCTACGCCGATAACTGGTTCAAACTCTATATCAACGGAAACCTCGTCGCGGTTGACTCCATATCGTTCATTCCTCACAATGTGATTTCCGTCGACATTCTGCCGGAGTATCCCATGACGATTGCGGTAATGGCAAAGGACAACGCCGACAAAAATACCGGCCTCGAATACAACAATACCAACCTCGGCGATGCAGGATTTATCCTGAAATTCGGGGACGGAACGGTGACCGACAAAACCTGGAAGGCGAAGAACTTCTTCCACGGCCCGTTGAATCGAGATATGGAAAAACCGAAGACCAAACATTTCCCTATACCTGCAGATTGGTACAAAACATCCTTCGATGATTCCGTGTGGCAGAATGCTACCGAGCATAGTGAGGAATCCGTTGATCCGAAAGCTCCCTACTACGAAAACGACTTCGAAGGAGCCAAATGGATCTGGACCAAAGATCTCGCACTCGATAATACGGTGATCTTCCGCAAAACTATTCCCGGTCCGCCCAACGGTGACCCGATCCCCCGCAAATGGCCGCGCGGAGTTATCGATGCCAGTGAGAAACAATAGCCGCACACAGATATGACCACCTCTACACCTGACAGGGTACCGTGCCGAACCAAACAGGGTACTATCGCGATACTCCTGACGGGACTGCTACTTTCCTCATTCCTTATACCGTTGGCAATCGCTGCTGTTTCACCAAAGTTGCAACCGTATACCGCTGGTTTCCCCGGGCCGTATACCTTTGGAAATCCGGGCGGAAAAATTCACCCCACGGCTGAAGCGTTCGCTCCGTTCAAGGATCGACTTGGCCTTTCCTGGAGCGAGGATTATTTCTATATTGAGAGCAATGGCATCCCCGACCATCAAATGATGGTGGGCATTACCGCCTGGCAACAACAGGTTCCCCTTCCCCACGGGTATGTGAAGGGCAACGCCTGGCGACTCCCGCTCAAGCCGGTTCCGGCTGCCGATCCTGCCATGATCAAAGGACGCTTCCTTCGCGGAGCCATAGCGATCGGGGTGAATGGCATCCCGATTTTTAATCCGCAAAACAACCGGGGCGAAATCTCTCAGGAAATAGGAGAGCTCGATCAATGGGGAGGTCATTGTGGCCGGGGAGATGACTATCACTACCACATCGCGCCGCTGCATTTGGAAAAAGTAGTCGGCATCGGAAAACCTGTCGCTTATGCACTCGATGGCTACCCTATACTCGGGTTAACCGAAGCGGACGGGACAAAACCCGGCAATCTCGATACATGCTCAGGCCACGATCACGACGGTTTGGGCTACCACTATCACGCAACCGAATCCTATCCCTACGTGATCGGCGGATTTCACGGCGAGGTGGTGGAAGCCGATGGACAAGTCGACCCGCAACCCCGTGCCCGGGGCCTGCGCCCGGCAGAGCGTCCGCTTCGCGGAGCGACGGTCACCGGTTTTTCCGGAAGTATTAAAGAAGGCTACACCCTCGAATACGAAATCAACGGGCGAAGCGCTTCGATTCAATACCAGCTGAGCGAAACCGGTGCCGACTTTACCTATATAAATTCCGACGGCTCAATTCGCAAAGAATCCTACCAGAACCGCCCACAGGGCGAAAAAGGAAAAGGTCGCCCTAAAAAATAAAACGGGAGACACGGCCAGAAAAAACCAAAACAACCATTCTAACTTGGGACACGACGATCTACGGTGTAAAACGGACGATACCACTCGAACTTCCGCTACCGGATGATCAAACTTTCGAATCGCCGTTCTGCTTTGACAGCCCTTTGGCTACAAAAGCCCAGCAAATTTCCAAAAAGGTGACGATCGGTTGACTGGGATCTTCGAATCCAAATCGGATGATTCCTAATAATCGGGCACTTCCGGCTGCTAAGAAGACGAAGAACAGCATCATCAATCCATAACGAACTCGACTGTTGTCATTTGCAGCCCACGCCAGAAAAATCGCCAGCCCCAACTCAAGTCCTCCGTAAAACGCCGTAACCTCCACCAGCGTGTTAGGGCTGTGGTGCGAAAACCCGACAAGTTTTCCCAAAAGGGACGGATTAATCAAAAAGGCAATTCCATAAGCCGCCAAAATTACGGCACTGACCCGAAGGAAAATGATTCGTCTATCTCGCATTTACAAAGGTGGAATCAAATTTGAGGCGTTAAGCTAAGGACGACTTTGGGCCGCCCCCTTTTCAGAACCCTGTATATGTGTTTTCAGAAATATCTCTACAGCAATACCCGCAAAATCTTTCATTTTCAATACCTTCAATCAATCTATTCGTGGGAGCTATTCACCTCAATAGAACTCGCCTCTGCGGAAATCTCATCCGCCGCTTTCTCGACCGAAGGAGAATTCGCGAAAAAAGATGACGTAGAATCCCAGTAACGAAATCAAGCAGGCGAATATAAAAATCGGCCAGACTAGAAAGGGATGGGTAGACCTCCTGATACCGTAACCGAAAAGCGAAAACGTCTTATCCCGCCATAGGTAGATCGCTAAAGCTGAAAACATGATCAGAGAAAAGTACTTCTCGACCAAGGTAAATAACGTGAAAAGAATCTCTCCCATCTCCAACTGAGTAAAACACATAGATCGCACTCCGACAACCAGCTTACGCCCCCAAAAAAGACTAACCCTTAAAAGCGACATTCGTCGATGACAATCCCCTTCAAAACAGCCGGGACCAAGGCCAAACGACACAATTTTGGACCTGGGAGAAGGTCACTGGTTTAAGCGAACGTAGTGGAGGGTCTCCGCACCCGACGACAGGCTAAGCCATCGTTGTCGTGGGCAATGCAGCGAGTGCAGAGACTCTTTTCTACGTTACCCAACCATTGAAGACCTTCCTTAATCTAGCACCATTCGGACCCGGGGTAATGTAGGTAAATCAATTTTCACCAGCCTTGAGAAGCCTGTCAGCCAATGAATCCAAGCTGGAACCCAATACCGTCCGTTCGACAACTAATTCGGATTCTAATTCGGCCTCTGACCAGGTCTTCTCCACATAACGCGGATCCTTCACGGTAATGGCCGTAGTCGTGAAACGCGGCACCAGGAAATTACCAGCGTTGTCAGTCCGCTTATATTGATCCCCGCTGATGGTGTGAATGACAATAGACGCAAAAGGGAGACTGTGCCCATCCCCCGCCAATAAAGTCACCTCCCGATTCATGACTTTCGGAACGATGAACAACCAACAGACCAAGACGCCGATAAGCGAAAGAGTGACAATCCCTCCGATTGCAGAAGCCTTGCCCTTTTTACGCTCAAGTCGTCCCATACTAAATCCCGAGACAAAGATGCCAACGACAAACTCGAGGGCGGCAGCAACCAAATTGACGAGCGGGAAAACGACCATCGCAACTCCTTCAATAAGAAATCCGAAAACCGACGCAAACAGACCGATGATAGCATCAAGAATCATTACTTTAGCAAACCGTGACAGGCCCCTCGATCCAGAATACCATAACCAACAATGGTGTAAACTTTTCTGTCGCATGCCGAATTGGATCGAACTCGAATACATCTTCAGACCCACACATTTTTGGCGGCTGACCTTCTTGCCAATTCAAACGATCATCCTGACGACTTCTGATACCGAGATAGAAATTGATCAAACACCTAGCCTCTGTTCTTGTGGAGGATACTGTTTTCCGGGGTCACGGAGGAATGGTTACTTTTACCACGGATAAGAACGAAGGAATGAGGTCTTCGGATTACCACAGATTAAAAAAAGTCATTACCGGCTCTGCATGGGCGTCAGTGACCGCTTATCTTCACGACAGGGATCGAGGAGGTGAGTTATGGGAGAGTTATGGTCTCACCGGTGATAAAGGATTTGATTACGACCCGGTCTTTAGTGAGCTGAAGACTGACAGTGCCGGCCTGGTCGAGCGTGATCAGTTTTATGCCCGAGTCGTGGACGTTGCGGATCCATTCTTCTGACAATTTTTCGTGAGGAGGAAAACGGTCGTGGGTCGATACTATAACATTCGGGGCGACTCGATCGAGAAACTCGCTGGTACCGGAACGGGTCGTGGAATGTTGTCCGCGAATCCAAATGTCGGATTGCAGATTTTGACCATCTACCAACAGGTCCCGCTCAACCAGCATACCGGCATCAAAGGTAAATAGAATTTTCCATCTACCTGCGCGGAGCCTCATAACCAAACAGCGATCGTCGGCCACCCCGGTAGGCGGATCTTTTTGACCGGGATATAGTGGCTCCCAATATACATCATCGCTCCAACGCAGTTTCTGTCCTGCCACTATATTAACGCGGTTGATCTTCCTCTTCTCGATAATGGAATTGATCTCCGGATAGATCCTTGCCCGATTGGGTAGAGGTGATTCAATGACGAGATCAGGCGTGAGATGATTAAGCACGTAGGGAGCGGCGCCAATATGCCCGGAATCGCCGTGAGATAAAATCAAACAGTCGAGGTGATTGATTCCCCTATCGCGAAGCAGGGGCAGGACTTGTTGCCGAAAGGTCAGATTACCACCGGTATCGAGCATCCAGGTCCTTGATTTTGAGGTAGCAAGTATCGCGCCCCCTCCCCGCAGCCCCATCACATCCAGGGAAATTAATTCCTCTTCGATAACGGGAGCTCCCTGACCGGTGTGAATATGAGCTCCGGGAAATTCGGCAAAGGTTTGGGCGAGAAATGCGAGGAACGATGCGAGGTATAGATTGATATAGTTAAGCCCAACCGAAACCACCCCGAGATGAAGAGCGAAAAAGAGGATCGACACCCCTGCAATCACTACGATGGCACTGGCGATAGGAACCATTACGATATTTGCTAACAAACCGACGGGAGCAATACCGCTGAAGTGCGAATTCATCAAAATCACCGAACCTAACCAGGAGGCGACCGAGACCCCGGCTCCCACCGTGAGACCCCGAACCAGTTTATCGGTTCGGCTCCGCCACAATGCGACTCGTCGCTTCGGAATAAACTCATCGATCTGAAATGGCTCGTAAATTTTGTCCGAGAAAAAGGTCGCGGCGAGACTCAATGCCAGTACCACCGCAAAACTGAGCTGAAACCCGGGCAGAAAAACCTGCTGGGTATTGAAAGATAAAAGTATCAGAGCCGCCAGTCCGATCCCATTGATCGGGGAAGGTTTGCGCCTCAAAGCGAAGCCTGCGAGAAAGACCGATAACATCACCGCAGCACGGAAAGAGGAGGGTCGCAATCCGGTCAGCAATGCGTAAAACAATACCGCAGGGATGATGATAATAACCGCGGAGCGCCGCGACAGGCCGAGCCATTTGAGCAGGAACCAAAACATACCGGCTACGACACCGACATGGAGCCCTGAAACCGCAAAGATATGCATCGTCCCCGATAGGCGAAAAAAATCCTCTACATCATCCGGAGACTTTTCTCTGGCCCCGAGCGCCATCGCCAGAATGACTCCGTTCATCTCCAGGTGTGATTCCCTGACTCCATGAGCCAGCGCTTTTTCCATCCATTGGCGCGATCGGATCGCCTGCCTCATCATTGCAGATCCGAAATTCTCCCCGGTTACCATACAGCGGTCACCACCGTTGATATTGAGTTCCGCGACGGCATTGGCACTGCGATAGAAATAGACTGCCGGATCAAACGCGCCGGGTGATTTCGCAGAGTCAATATTTGCTATCCGGCCACTAAATCGCACTTCTTCGCCATAGTGGAGATCGGCAGAAGCGGGGTGATCAATTAGCGCAACGACCCGGTCCCGATTCGGCACGGCGATTTCCGAGCCTCTCACACTGAGAGTTTTCAGTTCAAGAATCACCCTGACACTCTGCCCGGTTCGCCGATTGGTATCACTACAGATCCATCCGGTTCCGGAAACACCGATCGAACGATTTGACTGAATGGCTTCGAGGAGAGGAAATTGATGTATCTTATCGACCCGCGCGGAGTGGATGAGCATAAAGCCGGTGCTGGCGATCAGCATCCCGACGACCAGCAACATAGAGGCCAGCTTTTTCTGGAAAAATAACCCAGCGATTGCCACCGGGATCCACAACCAGCTCCAGTGAAGATCCGCAGCTAAAATCCCCGCCATGGCAGATAGGGCGATCCAGAAAAGAGGGATTTGCAGGGCCCACTTCCTGAAAAGCTGAATCATTCCGCCCATCGAGATCAGACAAAGAGCTTCTCGTATTCTTTGACGAGTTCCGCAGCACCCTCTTCCCCTTCGGCAGGTGCCCACGAGGCAAAATGTTTATCGGTATCGTCGTAGGGGCCGCGCTTTGCTTCGAGAATCACGGTGTCAGCCTCTAAAATAACCATCCCATGCCAAACGCCGGGAGCGATATCGATCAGCGAGCCCCGCGTGAGGAGGTGTTTGGAGCGGAGTTCGCCGCTCTCCTCGAAAATCAGCAACCCGAGACTCCCCTGCAGAACAAAAACGGTTTCCGAGGCAGACTCATTGGGATGATGATGCGGCGTCACATAGGTGCCGGGTTGAAAAAAGTTCAACATCCGCTGCACGAGATCACTCTGTTCACGATGAATCGGCAGGATGATTCGTTTGCGGGGACTTTGCCGTGAACCTTCGAGGCCTTTCTCCAGCATTTCCGGGTCCAGGACAAAGAGATCTCCTGTGACATTGGGCAGGGCGAGTTTGGTCATGATCCGGCAATCATACCCGCAGCTTTTCCAAATCTCGATTCTAAAAACGCCTTCTTACGGCACCGGAGTTTTTTCGAGGATCGAAGCGATAATTTGTTCGCTCGTGACTTCTTCCGCCTCTGCTTCGTAACTCAGCAAAATCCGGTGACGTAACACATCGTAGGCGAGATCTTTCACGTCCTGAGGGACAACATAGCCGCGCCCTTTCAAGAAGGCATTTGCTTTTGCGGCCATCGTCAAATTGATCGTTCCCCGCGGCGACGATCCCGAGCGAATCATCGAAGTCAGAGCGGGATTGATCTCCTCAGGAAAACGCGTCGTGTGAATGAGACGGACAATGTAATCTTTCACCCCATCATCGATGTATACCATGTCGACAAGCTGACGTCCGGCAATCACCGTTTTCGGTTCCACTACCGGACGGGTCGAGGTGACGGCTGAAGATGAAGCCATGCGGTCGAGAATCAATCGCTCCTCTTCCATCGTGGGGTAATCGACTATCACCTTCAGTAAAAAGCGATCGAGCTGAGCTTCGGGAAGCGAGTAAGTCCCTTCCTGATCGATCGGGTTCATCGTCGCCAGCACGAGAAAGGGATCGGGCAGTTTGTAGGTTTGATCGCCAATCGTGACCTGCTTTTCCTGCATCGCTTCGAGAAGCGCACTTTGAACCTTCGCCGGCGCCCGGTTGATCTCATCGGCAAGGATCAGGTTGGCGAAAACCGGTCCCAACTTGGGAGTAAACTCGTTGGTCTGGGGGTTGTAAATCAGCGTTCCCACAAGGTCGGCGGGAAGCAAATCGGGAGTGAACTGAATTCGCGAGAAATCAGCGGTCATCGCTCCGGCGAGCGCATTTACCGTCAGGGTTTTCGCCAGTCCGGGGACGCCTTCGAGCAGGACGTGCCCATTGGTGAGAAGACCGATCATGAGACGCTCGATCAAGACATCCTGACCGACCACGACGTTCCCCACTTCGGTTCTCACGGCGCTGAGCCATGGTTCGTGCCGGGCGATCTGCTCGGCGAGTTGGATACTGTCGTATTGTGGTTGACTCATAAATGACGGGCCTAAAGCTGGCGAATTTTTCCGATCACGCAAGCGATCATGAATACAAGAGATTAACGAGCCCGCGAGCTTTATCGTTAGGCAGAATGCCGGATTCCATCTGATTCATCACGTAAGCGAAGCTGATTCGCTCTTCAGGATCAGCGAAGGCATGGCTACCACCGGCTCCGGGTTGACCGAATGATTTCAAACCGGTCCCGAAGAGCTGGCGAATTTTCCGCCCCGTTTCCGGATTAACCGGATCCATCATCATCCCGGCGGAAAAGGCGGTGGGGAGCAGAAGGACAAAGTCATCCCCCATTGATATAGGTCGCATCAGCGACTCTACGACCGTCTCCGGTATCGCCTGGACGCCTTTCCACAATCCCCGGTTTGCCAGGACGGCGTAAAATTTCGCGAGTCCACGGGCCGAACTGACGCCACCGAGAGATGGTATCCCGCTCTGCAAATATTCAATTTTGTTAATATCGCTGAGCCCCTTCATCCCTCCCGGGCTCGAAAAAGCCCAGAGAGACAGCGATTCAGGATCTCCCAGCGCCCGGTAAAACGCCATCTCGTCCTCCGAAGGGTTCATCATTTTCGGTGGGTAGATTGTAGCGAGTCGATCAAGCTCGTCTGCGGTCAGAGCGCCGATATGCAAATCCAGATCGAGTGGGGTCGCGATTTTATCTTTCCAGAACTGTCCGAGCGAAGTTCCCCCGGTGACCCGTCTCACAACCTCCTCCAAAAGGGCTCCGCTGGTTCGGGGATGATATCCATGACCAAAACCGGACTGCCAAAACGGGTCCTGCGTTTCGAGTGCTTTGACCACCTCCTGATGCTGATGAATCGCGGGCCGGTTCCCCGGCTCCAGCGCTGCGAGCCCGGACTGATGAGCCAGCAACTGCGCGAAACTGAGCCCTTTTTTCTTAGCGGCAGTCAATTCCGGCCAAATCCCCTCAACTGGATCATTGACCGAGATGCCGGCTTCGTGAAGGGCCAGCAAAACCGAGACTGCAGCGGGGCCTTTTGTGGCCGACCAAACCGGCACCAAGGAGTCAACCGTCCACGGTTCTCCACCCTTTGCGGTCGTCCCCCCCTTTAAAGACAGCACTTCCTCTTCGCCCTGCCAAATCGAAACAGCGGCACCGAGTTCATCCCGTTCCGCAAAATTGGAGCGGAAATAGGTTTCCAGTTTTTCAGGTGAGATATTCATCGTCAGCTTCCCGCATTTCTGCGATCCGATCGATAATCGGCTTAAAATCAGGATCTTTCAAAGCATCTTCGTAATAGGAAGGCTCCATTTCAAACGCCTGAATCAACCACGCGCAGGCTGACTCGACGCGCCCCAGTGCCAGATCGTAACACCCCAGATTGTAAAAATAGGTCGCTTCACTCTGGAGAGAATGCGGCCCCTTCTGAAGCCACGCCATCGCTTTGTCGGTTTTTCCCATTTCATGCAGGCAGAACGCACCCTGGATAAAGCCGGTATGCTCTTCCGGAAAACGGGTACACATCTCGCGACACAGTTCCAGAGCATCCGGAAAGCGCTCTTCATCCAAACGACAAGTGACTCTGAGCTTCAGAGCTTCCAGTGAGTTTCGCTGATCGTCGGGCAAATCGTCGAGGGCGGTCCATGTCTCCTCGAACATTCTCAGATCAAGATAACCCAGCGCTGTTTGCAACCATGAGGGATTGTCCATTTTAAAGTTTGATCAATGCAACCGCCTGAGCGGATGTCAACTGTGAGCCTAAATTTTTAATCTCCATAAAATCCAATGCTTCAACGATAGTTCATCTTCCTTGATTTTCATCTTCTCCAGCCTTGATATCGGACCACAACTCTCTATTCTTCGTGGTTGATGAGAGACAAGACCTACCAGCTCTGTCAAAGATGCTATCTGGCGACCCTCGGGCTCGCCATCGGGTGCATTGTTGCCGGTTTTGTTTTGCTCCAGATTTATATCACGGTAAATCCCATCCTCGAATGGCAGCGGATTTGTTTGATCGTCGGTGGCCTGATCGCATTGCTATTGATCGGGGTCAGTATCTTTGCGAAACCAAATACGATCAACGCCTGGGTCGATCCATTCAAAACCGGCACCCTCTTTGAGTTCCTCGTTATCGGAGTCGGCTTCCCTCTGTTTGCTGTCGTTTGGGTAATCCGGAAGCTGTTCTTCTGGAAAAAAGCCTACTGACCGGTGGAGTCGCCAGAGGTTTTTATAATCAGCCGAATCGCCTCTGATGCCGCTGCAAAACCGAAAGTTCCGGTGACCTGAGTCGCGGTCCCGAAACCACTTTCGCAGTCCAGCTTCAGCGCACTGCCCGGTTCGGGAATTTCACAGACGGTTCCATCCGCCCACGGATATTTTGCATTTTCGGTGCTGAAGACCGCCGGCATATCAAACGGAATCCGGGTCGGTTCAGGTGGAAATCCATAGTCCCGGCGAAGTCGCTTTCGAACCATTTTGAGCAATCGGTCATTGGTTGCAAATGCCAAATCGTCCCGACTCACCGCAGTGGGATCTGATTTCCCCCCGGCACCACCCGAGACCACAATCGGGATGTCCCGGTCCCGGCAACAGGCGATGAGGTAGCATTTGTGAGTGATCGAATCAATCGCGTCGACCACACAGTCAAAATGCTCTGAGAGGAGGCGGTCCGCTGAGTTCTCGGTAAAAAAATCAATCTCGCGATGAACAATCACTTCCGGATTGATCAACTTCACCCGGTCAGCAATGGCGTCGACTTTTTCCCGACCGATCTGCCCGTCTACCGCATGGAGCTGACGATTCGTATTGGTAATACAAACCGAATCCAGATCAATCAGGGTTAACTCCCCTACCCCGGACCGGGCGAGAGCCTCCACCGTCCAGGATCCCACTCCGCCGATCCCAATCACGGCAATGTGAGACCGGGAGAGGCGCTCTAAAGCCGCCAAACCGTACAGCCGGCCAATCCCGGAAAAGCGCTCTGCGTAGTCCTTTGTGATAATGCCCTCCTCTATCTCGCCAGCCTTGGCGCTGAATAACCCTGCTCGCGAATCTGCTTAAGCAAAGCGGCCATCTCCCCGACTTTTTCAGGGTGCTCTTTCGCTACATTTTTCATCTGACCCGGATCACTCGGGAAATGATAAAGTTCATACTCAGAATCATCATCAGCGGGGTAATTGCGTTTTGCTTCCCAGGCTTTATTCCGACCTGACAAATATCCCGTTTTTGCTGCGACCAAAATCCACTCACCATCGCGAATGGCGTAGCTGTTTTCTTTAGTATTGTGAACATGGCTGTTTCGAACCTTCTCCACGTCACCTTTGATCAGCGGCAATAGGTCATGAGAATCTTCTGCGGCGTCATCCGGCAGTTCAAATTCCAACATCGAAGCCAGGGTTGCCATGATGTCGATCTGGGAAACCAGCGCATCCGATGTCGATCCGGCTTCAGTCAATCCGGGCCACTTCACGATGAATGGAACGTGGTGTCCGCCCTCGTAGATATCACGTTTCAGGCCGCGGAAAGGCTTCGCAGACCAGTGATCGAATTTCTCATCGCGGGCATAGGCATACTTTTCCGGTCCATTATCAGCGCTGAATATCACGATCGTATTTTCCGCGACACCGGACTCTTTGAGCGCTTCGAGAATGCGGCCACAGGCGTGGTCCGTTTCATAAACAAAATCGCCGTAGGGACCCGCTTCGGATTTACCATCAAATTCATCGTTGGGAATGATCGGCGCGTGCGGCGATGGAAACGCAAAGTAGAGAAAGAAAGGCTCTTCTTTTGAGACACTGGCCTTGATGTAGTCGATACCTTTCTGAGTGGTCGTCGGTATATTTTCGTAGGGATCCCAATCCGAAGTCATCGGCCCGGGGCGACATTCCCAGTTACCCTCTTTGATTGGTTTCCACTTGCTCGTGTCCATCAGGGTATCGGGCACTTTCACGACTTTATCATCTTCGATCCAGCAATAGGGAGGGAAATTGATAACCGTATCGCCAAAGTAGTGATCAAACCCGTGATCGAGAGGGCCGTTGGGAATAGATTTGGACCAGTCAAAGGCCTCCGGTCCCCAGACCCGCTTTCTGCCTTCACCGCTGGGTTTTGCGCCGGGTTTTTTGATCGCATCCCAGTTCCACCCGAGATGCCACTTCCCGATCGCCGCAGTGCGATACCCTTTGGCCTTCATCATCTCGGGAAGGGTCAGCCTCTCTTTTTTGAAAGGCGAATCGCCGAAGGCATTTACGATGCCATGGAAGTCCCGCCAGTGATGTCGACCGGTCAACAGCGCGTAGCGACTCGGCGTGCAAATGCCGGAAGAGGAATGACCGTCGGTAAAGCGCATCCCCTCTTTCGCGAGTTGATCCAGATTCGGGGTCGGAATTTTGGAGTCGGGGTTTTGAATGCTGAGATCTCCAAATCCCAAATCGTCGGCGTAAAGGATCAACACATTCGGTTTTTCGGCCGAATGAGCGAGAGTCGTCAAACCAATGAGAACACAAAAGAGGAGCAGCTTCATCTCCACAGCAGACACCAAATTCCGAAAAACGGGAATAAAAAGTTACGTAAATTGTTAAGGCGGGAAGTGGAGTAACGGAGAAGAAATCCTGACGAGGTGAGACGATAAACTGTTTCAAAAGGCCGGATTCGCTCCCTTCGCCAATATTCGCGTTCCATTCGCGTCAAAAATTAAAGTGCCTGCCTGGGATGGCACTGGATTAAGCGAACGTAGTAGAGGGTCTCCGCACCCGACAACAGGCTGAGCTATCCTTGTCATGGGCAATGCAGCGGGTGCGGAGCCCCTTTTCTACGTTACCCAACCATTGAAGACCTTCCTTAAACTAGAGCCATTCGAGCCTGCCTGTGCAGCTGGAAGAAGTGATGACAAACCCTGAAGGGTTGTAACCCTAATCGAGAACGATGAGACCAATCATAATTTCATTTGAGGCGATCAAAAGGTGACAAAAATTTGCTAACTGGATTTCCGGCATTTTTGCGTCACCTCTCAGACACCAGCTCAATCCCCAACCCCAAAAAAAGCCGAAAAAGAGCGGTCCCCAAGCCACTCCCAAAGCGGCAACTGCACCTCGTCATCCGTGTCCATCCAAAGACCTCATCCCTTCGCTCTTATCCGTGGTTAAAATATCTTCCAGGAAAGAGCCGCCTTTTCCACAGTATAGAAATCAGCACAGCATCGTTAGCCATCCAAAGAAGGGTTGGGGGCAAAGGCAATACACATCTAGCGAGGATTCTCGCCGTCCGAATAAAACCGAAAACAATGCGGTCACCCAAGCCACTCCCAAAGCGGCATCCGCCACTCCTTCATCTGTGTCCATCAAAGGACCTCATCCCTTCGCTCTTATCCGTGGTAAAAGCCCTGAATAAAAGCGAAAGCCCTGAATAAAAGCGAGGCTCATAATAAGAAAAGAAGCCTTTTTCGTCCCCCAACCCTTTTAAAAACTGGCCTCCGGCATCGAACGGCATCTTCGCCCATTTGAAACTTAACGGAAAATTCCTGCTTTTTCGCTTGCTGTAAATTATTTTGAACAGTATTAATAAAAGCATGAGTTCTTCGAGGTTAATTGGGGAGGGGCGCAGCTTCTATCATTGCATTGGGCGATGCGTCGATCGGGGATACTTTTTCCGGGAAGCAGTTGTGAAAGAGGAGTGCCGCAAGATTATGCGTCGACTCGAAAAGTTCCTCCACGTCCGGGTGATTACTTATTGTTGGATGTCCAATCACACCCATCTGTTACTTGAGATTCCGGATCGTCAGTCGCTGGAGCCGTTAACCGAGGAGAGCCTGCTCGAATTGCTACCCACTCTCTACGGAGCGAACAAGGTGGCGGAGGTCCGCGAAGAACTGAAACGGATCCGGGAACAATCATCCAGTGCCGAGATGGCGGAGAAGCGAATCGGTCAAATTTTAGCGAAATACGAGGCCCGGCGCTGTGATCTATCGATCTTTATGAAGGAGCTAAACCAGCGGGTCACCAGATATATCAACCGGCGGAACAACCGCTCCGGAACGCTCTGGGAGAAACCGTTTACCAGTGTTTTGGTGGAAGGAAATCAAGGCGCACTTCTAGCCATGGCTGCCTATATCGATCTCAATCCGGTAAGGGCCGGAATGGTAGAGAAACCGGAAGATTATCGGTGGTCGGGATATGCAGAAGCCGTCGGTGGCAGTCAAATCGCGCGCAAAGGTCTCGGCATAATTCTTTCCGAAGCATTAGTAGATCGTGATTTCAAAAGTGACTGGCGCCGGACCCAAAATCGCTACCGCGTGATACTCTACACCGACGGTCAGGAAGTCGAAGCCAACCTGGAAACAGGCGAACGCGGTCGCAAAGGCTTCCATGAAGACGAAGTAGAGAAAGTTGTCGCGATTGAAGAGGGCGCAATGTCGATTCCCGAAGTGCTGCGCCACCGCGTGCGATATTTTTCAGATGGAGCCGTTCTTGGCTCAGCCGCTTTTGTGAATCGCGTGTTTGAGCGGGAGCGAAGTCGCTTTGGTCCCAGGCGGCAAGACGGGGCGAGGCGAATGCGAGGTGCCAACTGGGGATCACTCCGGGTCCTGCGGGATCTCAGGAAGAACGTGATTGCCTGACCGGTTCCATCCGCAGATCCAGAGCATCGGCGCTTAAAAGTCAGCGCTGCTTTCTCGTAAGAATCTCTCAGCATTCTAACTACCCAAACTTCCTCCTTCAATGGACGGAAGATTTCGGCACTACCGGTTAACCCGGAAAATTCAGCCATCCGCTGGCAGGCGCAGTGAGATCCTCCCAAAGATCAGCTGAAAAACTTAAAAGCTGCCACTCAACAGAAAATCCCGATTAAAAATCAAACGGCAAATGCTTCTTCGGGGCATCTTAAGATCCACGGATATCGCGTAATTACCTTCTAAAGTGAAAGTCGGCCTCAATTCCAGCAGGCGCTGGAAGCCTCTAAATTAACCGGATAGACCCGATCTTTGCTTTCTTTTCTTACTATGAGCTTCGCTTTTTATGAAGCCTCCCCCAAAGATCAGCTGAAAAATTAAAAGAAGCCATTCAGCAAGAAATTCCGATTAAAATTCAAACGACAAAGGCTTCTTCGGGGCATCTAAAGATCCACGCATATCGCGTAATGGCCTTCTAAAGTGAAAGTCGGCCTCAATTCCAGAAGGCGCTGGAAGCCCTTAAATCAGCCGGATAGACCCGATTTTTGCTTTCTTTTTTTACTATGAGCTTCGCTTTTTATGAGACACCGTGCGGGTTCAGTCGAATAGCAGGGTGGTCAGGTCGGATCGTCGAATCAGTTTGGTCCTTTGTCGGATGGTTCCCCTCTATCCTCACGGATGTCTTGAGTTCGTTGCCATCATTTGGTGAGTCCTCCGGTTTCATAGTTTATACAGGCCAATGAAGGCCTCCGGCTCATTTCCACGACTAATATGACCTCGGCTGACTTCCTCTTCAGGCTTCCCCGAGGAGGATCTCCCCTGGTAAGGTGCGTGTGACTCCCTTGCACAACTGCCGCATTTACCTGTCGAATCAAAACTGAATGGTTTCGCTGTGTTGTGCCAGCTCACCTGATTCAACCGGCCTCGGATGCGGTTTCTGTTCGTCAGCTCGCAAGTTTCGCCTAGACTGCCTTCCCACGATTGGTTACCCGCACGCAGTTGTCTTCGGCTGGAGCTTTTCCTGTTTACTTCGTTTCTCAACTTTTCTTCATTCTTTCAGTTTAACACTCTGGGGACTTAAACCCCATTAATCACACGCCCATGCAGGGCACACACAAATCACGGCTGCCAAGGTCTATATTTTTGGAGTTTTCACGCGACAGGTTGTCATTTACGTCTATGATTTTCGAGAGCGTTATCGCATCGTGACCGACCTTGCAACGTTCTACCGATAAAGGCAGATGAAGCTTGAGCTAATAGAGACGATCCGAGAGTTCACCTCTGGAGAGGTCGAATTTGGAAATCGGGATCAGTTTTGTAGGGTATCATTTACTAGGGACAATACACGATTTGAATTCCTTATCAGGGAGAGCTCTTTGCGGCTAGCGCTAAGGATTGAATCAGACGACTTGACTCTCCACTTTGAGTTCCCCGCAGACGAGGTCGAAGAATTCGGCGAATCGAGCTTGATCTTCTGTGATTCGGCGTCGGGCGAGCAGGTGCTTTCATTGACCCGATCTGAGCACCGCTATGTGATCGATCCCATCCTACCGTTTTTACCAACTGAACTTTCCGCGCACCCTCAAGACAGGTAGAACACGACGCGGCGGGCAAGGGCTTATATCTCGGTAGTTTTGAGTGACAACGCTTCGATTTAGTCTTATGATTTCAGAGCGTGTTATGTGGTAAGGACAGCCCTTCCCGCGCTTTTACGTTCGCTCTAGAAATACCTCAATGAGAAGCGCCTTTTCAATTACCTACATCGTTGTATTGGCATTCGTCATTTCCGGATGCGGCGGTCCGCCCGAATTGGACGAATTTACGACTCTTCACGAAGAAATCAAAGAGTCACTGGGAGGGGACATCTTCGACACGTCACTTTCAGTCGCTGAGAAGAATCAAATTCTTGACGAGCTTGATACCAAGATTGGCAGATGCATCGAGATTCACGTGGAACTCGATGGAAAGATTCCCGCCGAAAAATCCAAGGCAATGAAAGAGCGCAACAAACTTATTGCTGGAGGTATTGCTCATGCAAGAAAGCTCAACAATAATACGCCGAACAACTAGACCACCGGGAGCGAATCGGGTAGGCACGGGGTTTGAACCCGCGCCCCCCACATCACCCGGCATGCGGGTCCGCACCGGGCGGTTCCGTCAGTCATGATTCTCCTTTGAGACTGCCCCGGGTTTTCGGTTTCCCTTTACCTTTGGCTGGACCGTTCGGATATCGAATGCTGATCCATTGTTGTTCCACCGAAGGAACGCCCTGTTCCCAAAGCCATTGATTAGTCATCAACTACGAGCTTCGCTTTTTATGTTCTCTCAGAAGCCTTGTAATCACCTTCTAAAGTAAAAGTCAGTCTCAATTCCAACAGACGCTGAAAGCCTCTGAATCAGCCGGATAGCCCCGATTTTTGCATTCTTTTTCGACTACGAGCTTTTCATTCTGTTACGTTCGACTACGAGCTTCGCTTTTCATTCTGTTACGAGCTTCGCTTTTCATTCTGTTCGAGAGTTTTCGAAGTCTCCCAATTCTTTGAAAGCACTCCCTGTTTCTTGTCATAACCCGGCACACCTGCCACACTTCAGACGATATGGCGAAATACTCATGCGAACACTTGTTCTTGATTTTTAGCGAAACGGGAGCAATTTTTTATCATGTCAGTCGCCGACATCAAAGAAAGCATTAAGGCACTCTCTGAGGAGGAGCGAGGTGAGATTGCAAATTTCATTTCTGACCTTCGCGTTACAAAGGACCGTGATTATTGGTCCCGAATAAGGAGGAGAATTGATGACAAGAGGCCTGATCATTGGATTCCACTTGAAAAGATAATTTCATCAGAGGACTGATTTGCCTCAGAAACGGTACAAGCTTTTCGTCCACTACGAGACCTTGGATGTGCTTCCAAAGACTGGACCACGAAGAGAGGCGATTAACCAGTTTCTGGCATCTCTTCCAGATAACGCGTTCCTCGGTGGCGATTATGAGGAGATAGACCCTGATTCGGGTAGTCCTGTTTGGATCTCTGAAGTTGCGGGCTACGTCATCTCCTGGTGGATAGATAGCCCGGTTAATGAGATGAAAGTGCTTGATATTATTTCCGCTCCCGGGAAGTGATCCTCGAACCTAACGGCCATATCAAGACGAGGCTGCCAAGCCGGTCATCGTCTGGGTTTTCGGCGGCATGAGATCGCTTAATCCGTTTTCGTTGCATTGATTTTCACTTGCCGACCGGCTGGTAGCGCTGTTGGCAACGGTCAGCAGCAGTAGCAAAGCGCGACGAACAAATCACTGGTCTCAGTCAAACATTTCGCATCTTGAGAATACAAGGGAGGCTGGAGGCCGAAATATATGGTGGCCGTCGAGCCCCGTAGGGGAGGTAGACCCGTTAAGGACCATACCGATGTTCTACCGCTCCTCCGGGACTGCATGCGGTTTGGGACCGGTGCCTCATTCGCTTGGTGCTCATTTCTTCACCGGCTACCATTTGATCGGGCCTACAGCCCTTTTTGCTGGCAAATCGAGGGGCGAATTGTCTGTCTGACTCAGTGCATTTTTGCTTCGAGCCAGTGGAGGTCTGCGGAGAGGCCATCGAGCCCGGGAAAGAGGGTTCTCCGGCTGATTCCGTATTTGTAGAGGGTCTTTTTGATGTCCAGTCTGCAGCTGTTTGAGATGGTAATCTTCAGCACCGATTTGTGCTCAAACGGGCATTCCGGCGAGTGGTGAGCGGTGAATAGTCCGCCCTGCGCAGTGATCCGGCTCGTGATATGAACGGGTCGGTAGCGAACCACGGAGGTGATCGACAGAGGATCGGGATCTTTATCCGGATTCATCGTCCTTCCTCCCCAGAAGGTGTAAACGGCACTGTCGGCTTCGGTCTCGCTTTCGACCGCAAAATAGGTCGCTGCGAGCGGGTTGTAGGTCCAGTCGAGCAGACGGGTCGGGAGACCGTGATGCTGCCCGAGGGCGAGCCACTCCCAGTCATTTTTCGGCAGAAAGGTGGTGTGGGGAAGTGCGGTTTCTTTAAAGAGCTGAAGAAGCCGGCTTTCCATGTATTCCAGCGTGACATCCTGATACGGCTCCGCCCGGCCCACGCTGGTCAGAATCGGCCAGGAAGCGTCTTTCTGCCCCCGGAAAATCGTCATTTGCCGGGTTTTCAAACTTTCCAACACTTCGTGAAGCTCGGAAAAGGAGCTGATACGGACTTCCTGCATGACAACCAAATCTTCTAACCGCCGGTATGTTGAGCCACGATCTCTCCGGAGTCAATTTCAGGCCTCGTCCGTGGATGGCTTCGAGTCGCGATTGAAACCCCAGATTTCAACCACTTCGGAACGTCCCTTTACCTGATGAATCCCGAGATTCTCCGCCATATTTCTCAGATTTGGTGCCGCTTCAATAAAGTCCTTTGTCGTGAGGATTTCCTTCTCAAGTGTTCGGGTCAGCGACTCGATCCGGAAGGTCAAATTGACGGGATCTCCGACCAGAGTGAATTCGCCCTGGCTCATACCGCCGTAGGCCACTTTCCCGGTGTGAAGTGCTACTCCGGCTCCGAATTTCTGGCCGGCGTCATCAAAAATCTCCCGTTTCTGATCGTAGATCTTATGGCAGGAAGCCAGCAAGTCGCAGGCGGCGAGAACGGAATCGTTCAAGGTTTTTTCGTTCACTTCGGTCCAGTAAGCGAGGACACAGTCCCCGATAAATTTATCCACCGTAGCGTTATAATTGGACAATATGAGCTCGCACTCGGAATACCAGCTCCCGATGACTTGAGCCAGATCGTCTGGCGAGAGCTGTTCGGAGAGTGTGGTAAAGCCCTGAATGTCACTAACCAGGATGATAACCGGCTTTGAGCGAATCAACGCAATGGTCGAACAAGCCATGCTGGCACTCAAATTCCCGGTCGAACTGCCATCCTGGATGTAGCGGTATTCGTGGTCGGCAAAATTCAGCACATCACCGTCCTTAAGCAATCGCGCCGCGGTGACCCGTGCTCCGTTCAGATAACTACCGTTGAAGCTCCCGAGATCGAAGAGCCAGTAACCGTCGTCCTGCTTCCGGATCATGGCGTGCCGTCGACTCGCCCTCGGATCGTTCACAAGGATGTTACATTCATTGGAACGACCAAGAAGAGATACACTCTCAAGTTCAAAAATCGCTCCGCTATCGACACTGGTCAGTTTCCCTTTCAATCAGCTGAACATAACTGATTTACCTCCGTTCGGGCAACTCAATTTGATTGAATACTTTTCATACAAAAAAAGGCGGCCCCTTTTGGGAACCGCCTCATTGAAATTCAAAACCGCAGGGAGCGGTCGGGAATGCCTTAAGTTACCGGAGCACTGTCGCGACCGAGCACTTTGTCGATCAGACCGTATTCGCAGGCTTCCTTGGCTGTCATGTACTTATCGCGCTCGGAATCTTTTCTGATCTGAGCCGCATCTTTCCCGGTGTGGTGGGACATGATGTCGTAAAGGCTGGTGTTCAAGTTCAACATGAACTCGAATGTCTTCTCCATGTCCATCGCAGTTCCCTGGGTTCCGCCGGAAACCTGGTGAATCATGATGTGGGAATTTGGCAGCGCGTAACGCTTTCCTTTGGTTCCCGCAGTGAGAAGAACAGCTCCCATACTGGCAGCCATACCCATGCAATAGGTGTTCACGTCACAGGTGACGAACTGCATGGTGTCGTAAATCGCGAGTCCGGCAGTGACAGAACCACCGGGGCTGTTGATGTAAATATTGATGTCCTTATTCGGATCCTGCATCTGGAGGTACAACATCTGAGCGATGATGTAATTCGCCATTGGATCGCTGACCTGCTCACCAATGAAGATGATGCGGTCTTTCATGAGACGCGAAATGAGATCGAACTGGATGAGGGTGTTACCCTCTTTCTCCATCACACTCACGTTCTGAACCGGATCCACTCTCTGCTGGAGGTGAGGTGGCAGGAGTGGTGAAAATTCTTTGTCTACTTCTTTAAACATGGCTGGGTGAACTGGTTTGTTTGGTTGTTGTTGAGCGGAACCTAGGAGTCTTTCTCCTCTTCTTCAGGCTTTGCATCCACTTCTGTGACGTTAGCATTTTCTCTGAGGAAAGCAATGGTCTTGCTAATCATGATGTCACGACGTACGCCATCAAATCCCGGCCCGTCTCTCAACTCCCGGGCATACTTTTTGATGGGCTTCTTGGCTTGGTTCGCCATATAAACGACCTGACGAGTCAACTCGTCGTCACTTACCGTGATCTTTTCTTTCTCCGCGATCACATCGAGCATGTAGCGGGTCCGGATGTTGGACACGGCGCGGGCGGTGGCGTCTTCCACGATTTCGTTCTCGTGCTTGTCCACATCGTCAGGATTCATCCCCTGCTGATAGGCGTTCGTCACCATCTGGTTCACAAAGTGCTGAGTTTCGTCGAAAACCTGTTCGCGAGGGATTTCAAACTCATGCTCTTTGTTGAGGCGCTCCAGAATCTGATTGTCGATCTGCTGGATGCGTCCCTGCTCAAACTGAGCCTTCATTTCGTTGGTGAAATGTTCTTTGATGGCTTCGAGATTTTCTCCACCAACTTTTCTCGCCAGATCATCATCGATGGGCGGAAGATCAGGCTTCTGAACGCTTTCGACATCGACTTTGTAAACGGCTGAAATGCCTTTGAGCTCTTCGATGAAGTAGTCGTCGCCGAAAGTTACGTCAACTTCCTTGGAATCACCGGCTTTTAACCCCACGATCGCATCGGCGAGGCCGGGAATCATTTCGTAGCCGTTCTCACCCTCTTTAGGAATCATCAGCTCGAAAGCTTCGTCACGATGAGCGATTGGAGCCATCTCCTCTTTAAGCTGCTCTGCGAGAGGCTCACCGTCTTTGGTTGCGGTGTAAACGATCATGGCGCGGTCACCGTGCTCGATCTCACCATCCGCCTCTTTGTACTCTGCGAAATTAGCCTGAACCCGGGCGAGCCAGTCGTCGATCATGTCGTCGGTGACTTCCTGCTTCACGACTTCGACCTCGATGTTTTTGTACTCCTCTTCGGAAAGCTCAACTTCGGGCTTGGTCACCACTTCTGAAATATAGGAAAAAGTGCCGTCGTTCTCGAAGACTTCACGCTCCACAGCGGCGACTCCGAGGAGCTCCAGCTTCTGATTTTCAATTGCTTCACGGAGAACCGTTCTGGTGAGACGCTCTTTGAGCTCCTCTTCGATTTCGGTGCTGTATTTGTTCTCGACTACTTTGCGAGGCAGTTTTCCGGGGCGGAAACCCGGAACCTTGGCCTGACTCATGAAAGCCTTTACAACTCCGTTACGAGTTTCGGTAACGGTATCAGCAGGAACTTCGGCCGAGAGTTTGGCCCGGCATTCAGGAAGCTTTTCGATGGCGACATTCATGATCTATGTAAGTAGTAAGTTGGTCTTCAGCGCGGTGGCGTCGGAAAAAGGGCGTGAATCTAGAACAAGGCTTGTCGGATTTCACCTTACTTTTTTAAAAACTCCGCTAAATCGTCAGGGAAGGGCGCTTTCCAATGCCAATCCTGCCAAATTAGCTCGGCTGCGTGCAGGGCCTGACGATTTAAAAGCAACTCAGCTTCGAGTGCTTCGGTCCAACCGGTTTTGATGAAATCCAGATAGGCCCGGCCGGAATGCCCGTAAATTTTATCCCCCACCAGTGGGTGCCCGACACTTTCCAGATGCACCCGGATCTGGTGAGTCCGGCCCGTAATCAGTTCGCACTCCAGCAGGGAAAAGGGCGCCCCCGCTTTGTCGAAACGATCGAGCACCCGGCATTTAGTAATACTGGCAACTCCCCCGGGGTGAACGGCTTGCCGGACATAGATCTCTGAGGACGACACTTCTCCTTTTCGCAGAATCGGCGCGTCGATTTCAAAATCATCCCGCGCCGGGTGGCCGTGAACAATCGCCCGGTAGATTTTGGTGAACTCATTGCGCTCTTTGGCCCGCGCCAGTCCCGTGGCGGCCCCGGCATGTTTGGCGACCAGCACGATTCCGCTGGTTTCGCGATCGAGCCGGTTCATAATCGAGATCTGACCGCCGGTTGCCAGCTCATAAATCAAGAGCTGTTGCAAGCCATCGAGCAAGGTGGGTGGATTGCCTGGTTTTGAGGGGTGAACCAGGAGGTGAGCCGGTTTATTTACCACGATCCAGTCCGGAGATTCCGCGATCACCTCAAATTCCGGATTGTAGAGACGAAGATCGATAGCGGTGAAATAAACTAGGGCTCGAAAGTCATTACCGATTCAAAAACCGGCAGCAACATCGCCACGATCGTCGTCATAATCAGAAGGATCGAGCAGATAAATGCCATCGATGGAATTAAAATCAGCAAAGTGGTGCGACGTTCCCCGGCTTTCGGCTTTCGCCAGATTAGAATCAAAGAGATGGCGAAAATAAGAGCAATTCCATAACCGAGGAATAGAAGATTCGATGATTGGGCGAAATTCCCGATCCAGAATTCCGTTAATCGAGGCAATCGTTCGCCCTCCCCTGTTTCCAGAAGCCTGCCCGTCGGAAGACTCATGATGGTCTTCGACACCGTCGCACAAAGTGGCAGTGACAGCACGGAAGAAGAAATGGCGATCAGCCGCAGAATAGTATCTCTCATCGCCCGATTAAGCCCCAGTCACAGGTATCCTGTCAATAGCGGTCGCCCAGAACTCCCTCAGGGCTCTGGATTAACACCGGTTTGACTTCCGGGTTCAACCACTTCAGCAAGACCCGGACATTTTCGCGAGACATCGCAGTGCAACCGGCCGTCGGCATCCCCGGACCCCGCCAGATGTGAATGAAAATCGCACTCCCCGCGTTTTCGACAGGGGGTTTCATATTGTGATTCACCACAAATCCCAGCTCGTATAGATGATTTCGCAAACGCATCGATTCCGCAGAGCCCCACGGCTTTTTCTCGCCGCGGAAATGTACCCACTGGTTGTAGTAAGGTGATTTCGGATCATCGACAAAATAGTCATGCTCAGTTGCCTGCCGATATGGCAGCCGACAGCCAGCGGGCGCTTTTTCGGCGTAGCCAAATGCCGTTCCGAAGGAAAAGACACCGGCCGGAGCTCGGCCATCACCTTCTTTTTTGACCGGACCGGGCGCTTTCCCCTCGTGAAATCCCCGGCCCCAGGCGAGACCATTCCGCCCTACCGATACCGGGATCGGCTTTCCAACCTCCGACCACTTTCCCTCGGGAGATTTCTGGAGGCGGAGCATCGTTCCCGCATTTTCATCCCAGGAACGCGTCGTGACCCGCAAGATCTGGCGGCACTCCGGAGGGACGTTCAGCACAATGTCACCGGCAAACCCGCATGAAACCGCGGAAAGAATAATGATGACAATACAAGGAAAACCCATTTTTATAATTGCAATATATTTGAGAAAAACGATATGTAAAGATCTATGAAATTTCCGCTACAGCTCACGTTTCCCATTATATCTGTGGCTCAGCAATTCACGGTCACCGATGCCGATGAGAATACGGTATGCTACGTGCGCCAGAAAATCCTGAAAATCCGGGAGGCGATCGAAGTTTTCACCGACAAAAAGCGGACCACGAAAATCTGTGATATCAAAGCCGACCGGATCATCGACTTTTCGGCGACCTACCAGTTCTTCGATACCGACGGAAAAGTCTTCGGAGCCGTGGCCCGGAAAGGGATGCGCTCTATTTTCAAAGCGCACTACGAGATTTTCGAAAACGACAAGGCGGATATGATCATCAACGAAGAGAACCCCTTCGTGAAAATGATCGATGGATTCATCGGCCAGATCCCGATCGTCGGTGCTTTCACCGGCCTGATGTTTCACCCCAGCTATCTCGTCGCCGATGCGGAAACCGGAAAAGAGCTTATCAGAATCCGGAAGCAGTCCTCATTTTTTGAAGCCA
The DNA here is from genome assembly GCA_029213005.1 of Verrucomicrobiales bacterium. Lineage (GTDB taxonomy): Bacteria > Verrucomicrobiota > Verrucomicrobiia > Verrucomicrobiales > DEV007 > Arctic95D-9. The sequence continues at coordinate 140,195 of JARGPI010000002.1, read as the reverse complement.
AATTCACCCTCGAGCAACTTTGCGATCTCGATGACGACGATGAATTGAGAATTGTTCTCTCCACGATTATGCTCGTGTTACTGGAAAAGGACCGCGGATAGACAGACTGTACAGGGTACAGTCCAACAGTGTACAGGGTACAATCCCGACATTTGGGACTCACCTTGCGAAAAATCGATTTTAGATTAACAAAAACCAAAATATCCGCTGAAAGTCAGACGACACGCGGTGATATTTTAACGAATGGAAACCGCCACCCAATTTATTGTCGAAAACTGGCACCTCGTTATTATCGAGGTCGTGATCCTCTGGGTCATCATTTACCAGACCTATCGGTATTTCCGGGCAACACGGGGAGCGCGAATCTTTACCGCCCTGATCATCATCTATCTCCTGATGGCGATCCTCTCCGATCAACTCGACCTGCGGGTCATCGGGTGGCTTCTCCGCTATATATCGGTGATCCTCGCCGTGGCATTGATTATTATATTCCAACCGGAGTTGCGGCGCGCCCTGGCCGAGCTGGGCAGCCATCGGTTTTTCTCCTCACTCAGCGAACAAAGTCGCCAGCGGTTTATCGATCAGTTTGTCGAAATCGTTACCGATCTTTCACGGAAAAGAGTTGGCGCACTTATTGCAATCGAGAGAGGTATTGATTTGAAACAATACCTCGAAACCGGAGTGGAAATGGATAGTAAACTCAGTCCCGAACTGGTGGGAACCATTTTCCACAACGGAACCATCCTCCACGATGGAGGCCTCATCGTCCGGATGAGTGATGAGCGCATCGCCGGAGCCGGTTGTGTGTTCCCCCTGAACCAGCGGGAACTCAGCGATCGCAGCATCGGGCTGCGCCACCGTGCATCTATGGGAATCACCGAAGAGTCCGACGCTATCGCCCTCGTCGTTTCCGAAGAAACCGGAGCCATCTCAATCGGAGTGGAAGGCGAATTGTTTCGGAATTTGGACGAAGAGGAAATCCGGGAACGCCTCGGGGAACTGTTACTAAACGAATCGACGGAAGAGGATGATGGAGAATACGAAGGAGACGAAAGGCGACAAGATTAGACACCTTTTTACATCAAACTGGTTGAGCAAAATCTTTTCTCTATTTATCGCAATGGCGATCTGGTTTTCGATATTTTCTCATCTCGAGAAAACCAAACCGATATCCTCGCCACCCGTTCCGGGAACTATACCCATTCCAAAGTCTCCGGAAACACCGAAGCCTACGATTCCATTGCTCTCGCCACCACCTCCGGCGATCCCCGGAAACTGATCCCATTCTCATAACCGAAATGAATCACAAAGAACGAATTTTATTCGGAACCGACGGTATTCGTGGTAAAGCCGGACTTTACCCACTGAACGCAGCCACAGTCTTAAAGCTGGGCCAGGCCGCTGCCGACGTCCTCCTTTCAGAAAGCGACTCGTCCGACTGGCCCCTCGTCGTGATCGGTAAAGACACCCGCCAGTCCGGCGACATGCTCGAAACCGCAATCGCCGCCGGCCTCAACTCACGCGGAGTCGACGTCCGCCTCGCCGGAGTGATCCCCACCCCGGCGATCGCATTTTTAACCAGAGACCTGGGAGCGGCCTTTGGCATCGTCATCTCCGCCTCTCACAATCCCTTCGAAGATAACGGCATCAAATTCTTCGGTCCCGACGGCTACAAACTCGACGACGACGTCGAACTCGCCATCGAAGAAAGACTCCTCGAGACCGACACCCCGCAGGACAGCGAAAAAATAGGCCGGACCGCCTCACTCGAAGACGCCGCCGAGCGCTACATCCACTTCGTCACCCACGGAAACGAGAGCGGACTGCTCGCCGGTATGACTATCGCGCTCGATGCCGCCAACGGAGCCGCCTACCAGACCAGCCCCGCCATTCTAAAAGCCCTCGGCGCCGAAGTGATCACCTTTCACGACACCCCGAGCGGTCTCAACATCAACAACGACTGCGGCTGCACCCATTCCGAAATAATCGAGAACCTCGTCAAAGAAACCGGAGCCACCGCCGGGGTCTCCCACGATGGCGATGCCGACCGCGTTCTCCTCGCCGACGAAAATGGCAAAGTCCTCGACGGCGACGAGCTCATGGCTATCGCCGCCATATCTATGTTGGCGGAAGGCACCCTTCGGAACAATACATTGGTCACAACCGTAATGAGCAACGCCGGCCTCGACAAAGCCGTCAAAGAAGCCGGGGGTCAAGTCCTGCGTACCAACGTCGGAGATCGCTACGTCGTCGAAGCCATGAAAGCCGGGGACCATAATTTTGGAGGAGAGCAGAGCGGGCATTTCATCTTCCGGGATCACAACACTACCGGAGACGGGATTGTATCAGCCGTGCAGTTACTCAGCATCGTTCGCCAGAGCGGGAAACCCCTCAGCGAACTGAGAAAAATGTTAGAGCGCTTTCCTCAAGTTCAGCGAAACGTCCGCGTCTCCCGGAAACCCGACTTGAAGACCGTGGAATCAATCGACCGCCACGTCGTAGAGACCGTCGAAACTTTAGGTGATGGCGGTCGCGTCCTAATGCGCTACTCCGGCACCGAACCGCTCCTCAGGATCCTTGTCGAAGGTCAGGACATGAACTATATCGAAACCCAGATCGACAAAATCGCCGCCGCCGCAAAAGAAGCGATCGGGGAGTAGTAACAATTTCTCATGTCGAGCCGAACCAATGCCATTGCCGCCATTGGAACGCTCATTTTACTAGGTATCTTAATCGTTTACCTGACAGATCGTAATGACTCCCGGCATTCCAACTCGTCAGATCCCTTCGCAGAAAACCCCGCGGAAATCTCCCGGCAACAGATGCACTCTGAACGGGAGATGCAAATAGAAATCGATCGAGTCAAAGAACTCCTGAACGGAACCTGGAAATCGGATGATGGAAAGCATTTTGCCAGCATAGATCGAGACGGCAGATTCGCTTTCCAACTGGGTCCGTACAAAGCCGAAGGTCAAGGCTCGTTTATTAGGGGATATGATATTGAGCTCTTTCAATCCGAATTTCAACATAACGGCGTCACCCATGGCTTCGGATTATTTCCGGCTTACGGCGCAGTCGAAAATCCGGAAAGATTCGTTGGCGTGGCGATTGTTGAGAACCCACACCAAACCAATATCGAAACTCCAATCGATCCATTTACTGAAACCAATTTAGGAACGTCCCGGAATAGTGAAAAAATCGTATTCGAGACCCAACTATCTCGATAAGAGCTTTTATCTCTATCCCGGCAAAGATAGAAATCCTGACGGATTCCTCTACATTATTGGGCCCCACAAAATCGCCCCGTAACGACGGCAGCGTAGAGGAATCCGTCAGGATTTCTTCTTCAATCATTAACGCGAATGTAAAAGGATAGCCGCGAATGGCGCGAATTTGCGGAGCGGGATACGCAGCCGCTACGGAGAAATCCTCACGGATTCCTCTACATTATTGGGCCCCGTAACGACGGCAGCGTAGAGGAATCCGTCAGGATTTCTTCTTCAATCTTTAACGCGAATGTAAAAGAATAGCCGCGAATGGCTCGAATTTGCGGAGCGGGCTAAGCCGCCACTACAGAGAACTCCTGACGGATCCCTCTACATCAGGAGCGATGCTTTACTCCCGTAGCGGCAGCCTCCGCCGGTTTGCAGTCAGACGCTCCACCCATCAGCTAATCACTTCCACCTCGTCTTCTTCCACGACCTTTTCTTTCGCGAACTTCCGGATCACCGTATAGAAAACCGGCGTCAACAGAAGCCCGAAGAAGGTTACTCCAAGCATCCCGGAGAAAACGGCGGTTCCCAGTGCATTCCGCATTTCTGCGCCGGCACCTTTTGCGATTACCATCGGCACCACGCCCAGGATAAAGGCAAAACTGGTCATCAAAATGGGACGCAAGCGCAGCCGGGCAGCTTCAGTTGCGGCTTCGAAACGGGTTCGCCCTTCGTCTTCCAACTGCTTGGCGAACTCCACAATCAAAATGGCGTTTTTACAGGCGAGACCAACCAAAACCACAAACCCGATCTGAACCAGAATATTATTATCACCTCCCCGGATCCATACCCCGACGATGGCACTGAGCAAACACATCGGAACAATCAGAATCACGGCAAGAGGCAGACCCCAACTTTCATATTGAGCTGCCAACATCAGAAAGACAAACAACACACAAAGCGGAAAGATATAGACAGCAGTATTCCCCGCAGCCCGCTGCTGATAGGCAATGTCAGTCCACTGAAAGTCGAATCCGGGCGGTAGATGCTCCTCCGCCAGACGTTCCATCGCAGCAAGCGACTCGCCTGAACTCATCCACGGCAGAGTGGAACCCACCAACTCGGCAGCGGGGTAAAGATTGTATCGGGTCACCCGGTCGGCCCCCACGGTTTCCCGCATATCCACTAAAGATCCGAGCGGCACCATACCACCCTGGCGATTTCGGGTTTTTAGATGAGCCACATCGGTCGGGTCATCCCGGAAACTGGAATCCGCCTGAGCAGTTACCCGGTAGGTCCGGCCAAAAAGATTGAATTCATTTACGAAAACGGAACCGAGGTAGTACTGCAAAGTGTTGAACACATTGCCCAGTGGTACATCCAGCATTTTCGCTTTGACCCGATTCACTTCAGCAAAGTACTGAGGGGTCCCTGCAGCAAACGGGGTGTAGACCTGAGCAAAACCGGGTGCCTGGTTGGCCGCTGCAGCGAGAGCGTGAGTGGCTTCGCCAAGCGCCTCAAGGCCGGCGTCATTTTTATCCTGGACCCACATTTTAAAACCACCGCTGGTTCCGAGGCCACGAACCGGAGGAGGCTCCACGACAACAATAAAAGCATCCTGAATGCTCGATACTTTTTCACGGAGAGCGGCATAAAGTTCCGGAGCGCTGGGACCGTCGTTTTTGACTCGATCTTCAAAACTGTCGAAGATAGGGAATAGTGCCCCGGCATTCACTGCATTGGCCCGGGTCGCCCCGTTGAATCCAGCGAAGGAAACCACCCCACTGATTCCCGGAATATCTTCGATCAATTTTCCGATTCGCCTCACGACGGCATCGGTCCGCATCAGCGACGCGCCCGGAGGCAGCTGGACCGCTATAATAGCATAGCCTTGATCCTGAGCAGGAATGAACCCGGTCGGAACCTTTTTAAACATCACTCCCGTCAAACCGATCAAAGCAACAAACGCCGTCAGTGAAATGACAGAAGTCCTCACCATGCGCCGAATCAAACCGGAGTAGACTGAAGTCACTCCATCGAAGATTTTGTTAAAGATTCGGAAGAACCAACCAAAGAGAAGATTTAGTAGCCGCTCAAACCAGTCACGCTTGCTGTCATGCGACTTCAGAAGAACAGCTCCCATTGCCGGGCTCAAGGTGAGCGACACAATCGAGGAAATGATCGTCGAAACCGCTACCGTAATAGCGAATTGCTGATAGAACTGGCCGGAGATTCCGCTGATGAATGCCGTGGGTACAAACACCGCTACCAATACCAGCGATGTTGCAATCACCGCACCACCGACTTCCGTCATCGCTTTTCGGGCAGCGTTGCGGGGCGACAGCCCTTTCTCTATATTCCGTTCGATATTCTCGACCACAACAATGGCGTCATCCACCACAATACCGATGGCGAGAACCAAACCAAACAGTGACAAATTGTTCAGCGAGTAGCCAAGCCCTGACATAATCGCGAAGGTACCGATCAGCGATACCGGAATCGCCAGCAGTGGGATGATCGTAGCCCGCCAACCTTGCAGGAATACTAACACCACGAGGATCACGAGACCGACCGCTTCAAAGATAGTATGCTTAACCGCCTTAATCGACTCATCGACTACAACTGTGGGGTTATAGACAATGTCGTATTCCAGCCCACTGGGAAAATCCTCCGCGAGACGATCCATCGTGGAAATCATTTCATCAGCCGTCTCCAGCGCATTGGAACCGGGACGCTGGAAAATGAGAAGCGCCACCGCAGGCTGCCCGTTCAAATAACTGATACTGGAATAGTCGAGAGCGCCCAGCTCGACCCGGGCTACATCTTTAAGCTTCACGATACGTCCGTCAGTTCCGGTTTTTACAACGATGTCATCAAACTGATCCGCATCCTCAAGCCGACCCAGTGTGTTCACCGTGTATTGAAAAGCTGCATCGGTCGCGGTGGGTTGCTGGGCAATGGTTCCGGCCGCAACCTGAACGTTTTGCTCGCGAAGCGCGTCGACCACATCACCCGGTGTCATGTTAAGGGAAGCGAGACGCTCCGGATCGAGCCAGACCCGCATATTATAGTCCGATCCACCCCGAACCCCGAGTTGACCAACCCCTTCGATACGACGCAGCACATCGAGCACCTTCAGCGACGCATAGTTAGCGATATAGAGTTGGTCGTAGGTATCATCAGGTGATTTCAAATGAACCACCATCAGTAGATCCGGCGAACTCTTGGTAGTACTGACTCCGATTCGGCGGACTTCCTCCGGCAGTCGCGGTTCCGCCAGTGCCACCCGGTTCTGGACGAGCACCTGTGCTTCATCCAGATCAGTACCGAGCTTGAAAGTTATCGTGATACTCATCGCGCCGTCGGAAGTACACTGCGATGCCATATAGAGCATATTCTCCACCCCGTTGATCTCCTGCTCGAGCGGTGTCGCTACGGTATCAGAAATCACCTGAGGTCCGGCCCCCGGATAGGTGGCACTGACAACGATGGTTGGAGGCGCAATCTCCGGGTAGAGCGCAACTGGCAGATTAAAAAACGCCAGCCCCCCGACGATAACCGTGATAATCGAGACCACCCAGGCAAAGATAGGGCGGTCGATAAAGAAGTGTGAAAATTTCATTACTCACTGGTTTTGGTCGAAGATGGCGCTACCACTGATTTTGCGGCAGGAGTCGAACTTTCATCAATAACCGGCGCAATCACCTCCTCCGATGGAACCACGGTGATTCCCGGTCGGATTCGTTGCAGCCCGTTGATCACTATGCGATCACCCTCTTTGATACCACTGCGCACCACTCGCAGCCCATCGATCAGCGGCCCGAGCTCCACCCCGTGGCGAACCGCCGCATTGTTCTCATCGATTACCCATACAAAGTTACGGGACTGATCCCGGCCCACAGCACGATCGGGAATCTGCACCGCGCCTTTCAGTACACTGCCCTGGAGACGAACCCGGGTGAAGAGGCCCGGTGTCAGCGTTCGGTCCGGATTATCAAAAATGGCCCGGCCCTGAATCGTTGCGGTATTTCGGTCCATCGCATTCTCTACAAAATCCATGACTCCTTTGTGCGGGAAGCCTTTCTCGTCAGCCAAAGCCATTTCCACCGGATTAGCAGTGCCTTCCCGGGAGCTGGAGCGTTTGCCCTCGAGATCGAGGCGTAGGTATTTCAAAAAGGCGGCTTCATCCGCCTCGAAATAGCAGTGAATTGGATCGATCGACCGTATCGTGGTAAGCAGGGTTGACCCTCCGGTGCCACCCGTGACGAGGTTCCCCGGAGTCACCAGGTCACGACTGATCCGACCTGCCACCGGTGCGGTTATCTTTGTGAATTCAAGATCCAGAGAAACCGCAGCGAGCTCCGCCTCTGCGGCCTGCACCTCTGCAATGGCCGCCAGTTTCGAACTCTTCCGGATATCAACTTCTTCCGAGGCAATCGCATTGGTTTTCAGAAGTGATTCGGCCCGCTTCATATTGGTTTCAGCAAGAGAAAGGGAAGCTTTTGCCTGCGCCAGTTGAGCCACCGCCCGGTCCACCTGAGCCTGATAAGGGCGGGGATCGATCGTAAAAAGCAGATCACCGACGTTCACCATCTGGCCGTCTTTAAAATGAGTTTTTTCGAGGTATCCACTTACCCTCGCCCGCAACTCGACATCGTCGATCGCAACCAGTCGGCCCACATATTCATCCCATTCCGTGAGATCCCGCGCAATCGCTTTCCCCACGGTGACTTCGGGAGCCGGTGGAGCGGGCGACGGCCCTCCTTTTTCATCGCCGCAGCCGGAGAGAAGCGCCGTGAAACCAAGTAAGCCGATCAATAGAGTTTTGTTCATACGTCAAGCAAGCAATCATCGGAAGATCGCCACCTGTGAACCCCCTCACCCGCACAATCTCCAGTCAAGGAGTCATACGACGGACCGCTCAGGAGCCCCTTACAATTAGTTTTGACCGAACTGAAACCACCACGAAACATCCTGTTATTGTATTCGATAGCGAATCTACGCCTTGCTGTAACCAAACTTCCAGACACAAACAAGCCAATACGCAAAAACTAACATTTAGATAAACCTAATTACTTGCAAAACCTAACAACACACCATAAGGCTGGAACAATCCGTTAACTGTTCACCATGAATATCCAAGCCACCAAACTATATCGAACGTTCCTCATCACGACGATTTTGTTCGTTTTAGGAATGACGGAACTTACGTTGGCTCAACAGCTTGTTATCGATGATGAGCGCCCCTGGTCGAACGCTTCAATTTCCTATACTACCCGCGCCAGTAGTGACATTTTCCAAAATGATATCGAAACCCTGATTCCATTAGCCTCGATCGGTAACGGGTTTGTTTTCACTAACATTGCATACAACACCCGGGATAACGGAAATACAAACTTCAGTGGAGGAATCGGATTCCGTTTTGAGATTCCAGCCCTGAATGCCATCGGCGGGATCCGAACCCATCTCGACATCACTGAAACTCAACATAGCAACCAAGTGGAGCAACTCGGTCTCGGCATCGATCTATATACCGCATTGGGAATCGATTTTCACGGAAACCTGTATTTTGCAGACGAACAGAATCAGTTCATTGGCTATGGAAACCTGTTCGCTCAGCAGCACAGTATTTTACAAAACGTTTTTGGTGAACAGGGACGCAGTGGAGGCGACGTTAGGATCGCCGCCCCGGTTCCATTGGTAAACAACTTCATTCCAACCCGTGCTCATGTTGGGGGATATTTTTACGATGGAGAGTTTATGCCGGACTTATCCGGGATCATGGCCGGAATCGAAATGTCTCCCTTCGCCGGGGTAAAGATCGGAGCTGAATATTATGCAGATAAAGAATTCTTCGGCGAGAATGTTATCTTTACTGCAGGAGTGAGCATCCCACTCGACAATATCTTCAACCCGCGTGAACTGGGTCGTGGTTTGGCCGGAATATTCCAGTCCCGCAACACCGAAGAATCTAACCGATTCTTTGATCTCGCCAGCCGCGCCGGGAGGTCCGCTCCCCGTCGAAACTGGGTAATGACTGAGGCGGGAATTTCAGAAACAAAAACCATACTCAGCGATGTTATCTTTGTGAATAACGGTGGCGCTGTGGGCAATGGCATCCTCGCAGGCTCGGCTGGAGGAAACGGAACTGCAGAGAGACCGGTGGATACGATTCAGGGGGGCGCGGGAGCACTGGTGACGCAACTTGGAGGATCGGGAACGGTCTATGTTCAGGCGGGAACTTATGCAAGTGCTGCCGACCAAAATATCGAAGTTGGATTTGGTGACGGAGCGGGAGTTTCAAACGTAGTTTTTACCAGCAGTTTCAAACCGGTTGCCGGGTGCGGAGGTCTCAATTTCGGCGGAGATACCGGACTAGCTATCGTGAACAATGGAGGATTTGATCTTCGCGGCGGAGCTACCGGCTCAGTTACAAGCGCTACGATTCAAGGTTTTGAGATAGTTAGCGGACTCGGCGGAGCAGGCAACGGGATCGCCATCTCGAATGTGGAAAATGTAATTATTAATTGCAACACGATTCGAAACACCGGGGATTCAGGCATCTCGTTCCTGGCTGGAAATTTTGCCGGATCGATCACCGACAACATCATTGCTGACAATTCACAATACGGAATCCGCATTTACGATGCCGATAACAACGGTCTGATCAGCGGAAATACAATCACAGGCAGTTCGAGCAATGCGATTCACTTCAACAATGGCGTAAACAACGGTTCAATCACCAGTAACACCATTAGCGGCAACGTAGGGTCAGCAATCCATATGGGCAATGGTGACAACACCGGTGTAATCGCCGGAAACACGATTACTGCAAATATGGGGCAGGGCATCTTCCTACATAACGGAGACAACACCGGACAAATAGCTGGAAATACCATTATTGGGAACGAAAACGGAATCTTTCTCAATAACGGAGAGAATTCGGGAAGAATCAGCGGAAATATAATTGCCGACAGCACGGAATACGGAATCGACATGGCAAATGCTGACAACAGCGGCTTCATCAGCGGCAACACCATTACCGGTAGCACCGAAAACGGGATTCATTTCAACGCTGGAACCAATAGCGGATCAATCTCCGGCAACACCATCAGTAACAACACCGGATCAGCAATCCACATGAATCAAGGCGCCAATACCGGTTTCATTGCAAACAACAGCATCACCGACAATGGAGGCCAGGGTATCTACATGCACGATGCAAACAACACCGGCACAATCAGCGGTAATACGATCAGTAGGAATCTAAACGGCATCTATCTCAATAACGGTAATAATACCGGCAGCATCAGCGGAAATACGATTACCGGAAACCGCCAAATAGGGATTTTGTTAGACAATGGAGTTAATCAGGGAACCATCGACTCCAATATTGTTACTGATAATTTCGGCTCCGGACTCGACATTTTAAACAGCAATACCGGATTTGTCACGAACAACACTTTTAATGGCAACACCAATCAGGGAGCATTCATCTTCACTAACAATGGAACTATATCCAGAAACTCTTTTAGCGACAACGGATTAAACGGATTGTTAATGGTTACAAATGCCGGAATGGGCATCGTCGATGCAAACACAGCGAACGGCAACACAGAAAACGGCTTCCGATTCTTCAATCCAAATGCGGGAACCTTCACCAATAACTCCGCAAACAACAATACTATGAATGGTTACTTAGGTGTCGGTGGGGGCGGAATTTCCAACTCCGGAAACACTGGTTCGGGGAATGCCGGCGGCAATACCCCTTAAAATTTCAGAGCTCAGCGGGAGATCTCGAACCAACTTCGGAACGAGATCCCGCCTCCTCCTCATTGAATCTACCAAATCTGGCTTAAGATTCGCCAACTTTAGTTCTGTTTACCCATCAGATTCTTTGCTAAAAAAAGGGAAGTGGAATCGCCTCCTGAAAATCGGCACCGTAGGGGCCTTAGCCGGAATGTTTGTCGTTCCCATCAATCCGGTCCACAGCACGTTTTATAATCTCGCATTTCTTGGGTGCGTAGTCGCTACCTGGGTCGGGATAACGATTCTGGTTTGGAAACGGAAACCTCTGAGATACGGTGCTTTGATTTTACTCCTGCTTGTCGCAACTCCATTCCTGCTTCCGGGTCGAGGCGTCGATGCCGCCTCACTTAGCGACGACTACGTCCACCGCATGACCGAGTTCGAAGGCACTCCTTACCACTGGGGAGGCGAGAATTCCCGGGGGATCGACTGCTCCGGCTTTCCCCGCCGTGCCTTGCGCGATGCGCTTCTCGCCAGCGGTATCAGGACTTTAAACGGTCGCTGCTTTCGCCTCTGGGCCGAACAGTGGTGGTTTGATGCCAGCGCTAAAGCCTTAAGTGAAGGGTATCGCGGTTACACCACTCCAATCGGAAACACTGGAACGATTGAGCAGATGAACGACGAGAACCTCATCCCCGGAGATCTTGCCGTTACTACCAGCGGCGTACATATTCTGGCGTATGTGGGAAATGGAAAATGGATTCAGGCAGATCCGGGAATCGGGGCGGTGAAGACTCTGGATGGACGCAGCGACGACAATGTCTGGTTCCGAACTCCCGTCACTACCCATCGTTGGCAACTTCTCAATCAATAGCATGAAAACCTCCCAACTTTTTATCGTCAGCCTTCTTTCCCTGACCTGCTGTTTTGTCTTAGCCAAAGACACCATTACCATCCTCCCTCTGGGCGACTCGATCACTCAGGGAGGAAGCACCTTTACCTGCTACCGCGAAATTCTCGCCCCTCAGTTTCGCACAGAGAAACGCCCCTTTAAGTTCATCGGTCCCAACCGGGATTCCACTTCCGCTCATGCGGGATTCGGCGGTAAAAATACTCATTACCTGGCGAACATATCAGAGGAGATTTACCGGAAATACCCCGCAGACATCGTCATGATCCATTCGGGACACAACAGTTTCAGTAAAGATCTGCCCGTCCCGGGAATTATCAGCGATACCAAAAGAATTATCGAAAATATTCGCGACATCAATCCGGAGGTCACTATCCTGTTGGCCCAGGTCATTCCTGCGGGAAAGCTACCGAAATATTCTTATATTCCGGAACTAAACCGCGAATTCAAAAAGCTTGCGGAACAAATGAAAGACCAACGGTCGGTAATCGTTTTGGTAGATCAGTCCGACGGCTTCGACTGGAAAACCGATACGATCGCCGATAAGGTGCATCCGAATCAAAAAGGGGCGGAAAAAATGGCAGCCAGATGGATGGAAGCCCTGCTACCACTCTCCATCCGATGATAAGAGGTTTCCGAAACCGGAGTCGGCGCTAGTATTCTTTCATGACTGATTCTCCATCCCTTCGGATCCGGGCTTTTGCTACCGGTGGCACCATCGACAAGGTATACTTTGACGCAACGAGCTCCTACGAAATCGGAGACCCGCAAATCGGTCCTTTGCTCAAAGAAGCCAATGTGACCTTCGAGTTCGAAGTTGTCAGCCTGCTGAGAAAAGACAGTCTGGAACTGACTGATGACGACCGCCGGATGATTAGGGACTCAGTGGAATCTGCCCCGGAAACCCGAATTCTCATCACTCACGGAACCGACACCATGACGGATACCGCCGCAGTGCTGAAAGGTATCGAGGGAAAAACCATCGTATTTACCGGCTCGATGCTTCCCGCAAAATTCCGACAGAACGATGCGCTCTTCAATGTAGGCTGCGCGGTTGGCGCCGTTCAAACCCTCCCGCCGGGAGTTTACATTGCCATGAACGGCTGCATTTTTCCGGCAGGCACCGTTCGAAAAAATAGAGACAAACGTCGTTTCGAAACCATTACCGGGGATCAGGACAGTGTATAGAGTCACTGCCCCGCCAGGTATAGAATACTCTTATGACCGGATGCCCTCGTCATTAACTTTATCAGCACCCTTATCGGCTCCGGGAGGCGGTCGCTGGAAGTCGGCCGGCTTGATAGGGAGACGATTCCCGGTCTCGTTATGAAAGTAATCGGAACTGATTTCATCAGGAGTTGAGTCAGCTGTTTTGTCCCTCCAGTAGGAAAGCGCTGCCGCGAGACGACGCTCCACCGATTCGAACTCAGGATTTCCGGCGAGATTATTGATCTGATGGGGATCTCTCTCCGCATCATACAGTTCAACTTTGGGGCGCGGTGCCAGAAAGACATCCTGCTGGATCGGAGTGAGTTCTTGTGATGACTGATGAGCGCTCAGCAAATCCTGAAAACTCTGCGACTTCACGGAGTCGGCAGGCCCCTGGAGAGCAAACTGCGGTCGTTCGTTTATGATATAGAGAAAACGACCATCCCTAACCGAGCGGCCCAGCGCTTCATAATCGTGCCAGTTATGCTCCGAGAACGCAAACTCGCGAATCTTCGCCTCGGGATCGCTCAGAACCGGAAGCAAACTACGCCCCTGAAAGGTTGGGGAAATTTCTATACCCGCCATTTCACAAAGGGTCGGTGCAATATCGATGACACTGATTAACGAATCGGACTCGACGTTCGATTTTTTCACGGCCGGCCCCGAAGTTATGAAATACGTTTTCATCCCATCATCGTGAAGGCGGGTTTTCGCTCTTGGAAAAGGCCGACCATTATCAGCGATCACAAAGATCTGGGTGTTTTCGAAAAGCGCTTTCTCTTTCAAATGAGCGACGACCTCGCCAACAAACCAATCGAACCGCGTCACTTCATTCAGATAAGAGGCAAAATCAGAGCGAGTCCCCGGTTGATCGAGCAGAGCAGGCGGTAAAACCACGGTCTTGGGATCATGCTTTGGCCCGTATTTCGACTCATCCCACTCCTTGTCTCCATCCCAGGCGCGATGAGCGTCGAGCGCTGCGAGCCAAAGGAAAAACGGTTTACCTTCGGGACACTCGTCGATGGCGTTGATCCAGTTACCATGCCCTCCGGAATTCCCTTTCGATTTTGCCGGATAGATTTTATCGAAAGCATCAGACGGAGCTTTCTGACCGGCCCTGGCTTTCTTCCACGTCATATGATTTTTTCCGGCCAGCGCCGCGTAATAGCCGGAATCCCGAAGCAGGCTGGAAACCGCCGGAATGTGAGCGGAAATGGGACGATGAAGCTCCGCTGCATCGCCATTGTTGTGAGGGTATCGACCAGTCAAAATACTCGACCGACTGGGGCTGCAGCTGCTCGCCGTCAAAAACGCATTGGTAAATTTGATACCCTCCCCCACCAGAGCATCGATATTAGGCGTTCGCCCGTTGGGACTTCCATAACAACCCAGATCATCGTAGCTGATATCATCAGAAATCAGAACGATGAAATTGGGCCGGTCTTCTGCATTCGCAAAAGACACTAACACTCCAACCAATACCGCGACAAAACTACGAAAAAGCATTCCGCTAGTTTGCACGGAGCGAACCCCGTGTAAACAGCGCCTTTGCGGGGCTTAAACCGCGTTTTTCTCGATAAAGGCCTGAACGGCTTTTGCGGTTGCCTCGACCGGATAAGTCTTCTGCTTTTTCTTCTTCAAAGCTTCCAAACTCTCGTCAGTCGGCTCCACGCCAATCGCCTTTTTGATCACATCAGGGAACTTCGCCGGCGAAGCGGTCGAAAGAATGATGTTGGTTTTGTCGGGATCGATCCCTGAAATACCACAGGCGGTGTGCGGATCGACGATGTAATCGTAATCATCCTTGGCGCGCTTGATGTTTGCCAGAATTTCTTTGTCCGTACAGCGGGTCGCCTGGAAATTGCTCTTCTCGAAATTATCGATCGTCAGGGAACCGCTCTTTTTCAACTCGGCCATCTGAGCCACGGTGCGATCCGCGTCCTTCTCGTTATGATAGTAAAGGAAGCGCTCAAAATTCGATGCAATCTCGATGTCCATAGACGGAGCAAAGCTCGGCTTCACACCTTCCATCTTGTATTCACCGGTGTTGAAGAGGCGGAAAAGGATATCGTTCTGGTTCGTCGCAACCGTAAAGCGGTCCACTGGAAGCCCCATCTGATGGACCATCCATCCGGCAAAAACGTTTCCGAAATTCCCCGTTGGAACAATAAAGTTCACGTTGTCCCGATCATCGGAACTCAACTGCATAAAGGCATGCACGTAATAGATCGACTGAGCGAGCACCCGGGCGATGTTGATCGAATTGATCGCCGAAAGCTTCAGTTTCTCCTTCGTCTCAAGGTCACCCATCAGCTCTTTCACGATCTTCTGAGCATCATCGAAACTGCCCTCGATCGGGATTGGGAAAATGTTCTTTTCCCCGGTGCAAGTCATCTGGCGCTCCTGAAGTTTTGAAATCCGCCCCTTCGGGTAAAGAATGAACACATTAACTCCCTCTTTCCCGGCCAAGCCATGAATCGCAGCGGATCCGGTATCACCGGAAGTGGCTCCGAGCACATTGATCGATTCCCCGGTGCGCTTGATTTGTTCTTCAAACAGGTTTCCCACCAGCTGGAGCCCAAAGTCTTTGAAAGCCAGAGTCGGTCCGTGAAAAAGCTCCAGAGCAAAGACATTGAAGGCAAGCTGCTGCAGCGGAGCGCTCATCGTATCGCTGAAATCGCCGTAACTCTGATCAACCAGTGCCATCATCGAATCGCTGTCGTGATCCGTCGCAAATAGAGACAGGAAATCCCAGGCCAACACAGGGTATGGCATCGCATCGTCGATAATCAGATCGGTCGGTAAAAACGGCAGGTGTTCAGGGACAAACAGGCCCCCGTCAGGCGCGAGGCCCTGTGAAAACGCTTCGGAAAAACTGACGGGATCTCCACCGCCCCTGGTTGATACAAAATTCATCGCGCGGAAGGTAGTTCCTATTTTGATAAGGGAAATGAAAAATAACCCGCCCATCGCATCGGATTGCTTGAATTCCCGGGCAAAAAAAGTATTCATTAGGCACACTTGACCGACGAAACACAAAATGACCCTCCGGCCGATGAGAATCCGGAAGGGGCGCTTACCCCTGAAAATCAGGACAAGCCAAATGAATCATCGGAACTGAAGGAAGTCCCCGCGGACGCAACAGAAGATGAGAAAATGGCGCACGCCTACAAGGTCGAGTTGGAAGTCTTTGAGGGCCCGCTCGATTTGCTGCTCTATCTGGTCAAACGGGACGAAATCGATATCTACGACATTTCGATCGAGCGGATCACAACTCAGTACATGAGTTACATCGACACCTTCAAGCTCCTCAATGTCGGTCTCGCCGGTGAATTTCTCGTTATGGCGGCAAACCTCTGCTACATCAAAAGCCGGATGATGCTGCCCAAGCACGTTCAACCGCCCGATGATGATGTCGAAGAGGAAGACCCCCGCTGGGACCTGATCAAACAACTCATTGAATACAAAAAATTCAAAGAAGCGGCCAATTTCCTCGGCGAGCGCGAGTCAGCGGAACAAAATCTTTACCGCAATGTCCCCGAGAAAATTAAGTCGGACAAAACGGAGCGTCCCCTTTCCGAGGATATCGGGATTTTCGACCTGATCCGGGCCTTCCAAAATATTGTCGATCGCTTCGTCGACGCCGATGGCCTCGGCGAAATCGTCGATGATCATTATACCGTGAGCGACAAGATCGATCACCTTCTAGAAACCATCAAGCCCGGCGAAACGATCAGCTTTTACGCCCTTTTCGAGAGCGCCACGACCAAAAGCGAGCTGATTGTGACCTTCCTCGCTCTACTTGAGCTGATGAAAATCAACATCCTCCGGGTGGTTCAGGAAGAGATCCTCGGCGAAATCGTGATCGAGCGCCCCATCCAGGAAGAAGGAGAGGAGAATCTCTACCAGCGGCCGACCCGGACGTAGGCCGGTTGATGAAAAACCTCCAAAGGAGGTTACTAAACAGAGCTCGCTTCGCACTAGTAGACACGTCCTTTGGACGTTCCC
>JARGPI010000002.1:67132-123007 GCA_029213005.1 Verrucomicrobiales bacterium | reverse complement strand
ACAGAGCTCGCTTCGCACTAGTAGACACGTCCTTTGGACGTTCCCGATGCGGGAGCACTCTGCCAACGAAAAACCTACAAAGGAGGTTGCTACTTCAGTCTTCCTACGACATTTTTATCGCATGGAAAAGAAGCCATCTCGCAAAGGCCTGAAACGCCTCGACGACAGCTTCTATCAGGGCGAAAACTGGGTTCACTGGAATATGACTATCAACCACCGGGCGGCAGGATGGCTCAGTGACTCGCTCCACCTTCAGCTGCGCGAAGCGATGCTTCACACGCTTGTTCGGTATCAGCTCACCTGCCCCGTCTACTGTCTGATGCCCGATCACGGACACCTTTTATGGGGTTGAGAACTTCCGTGATTGGAAATACTCCGGCTCTGTGGTTCCCACCTATCCCAGAATAGATCCACGCGACGATCAATTTTGGGAACGGTATTGGAAGATGCATTACGCTCTGAGAGATTCGGCTTAAGGAGAGTAGGCGAGGAACCTCCAAAGGAGGTTGCTACGCATTTTGCGTAGACACGTCCTTTGGACGTTTTCGATGCGGAAGCACACTGCCAACGAGAACCTCCAAAGGAGGTTGCTACCGCCGCTAGGCACGCTGCTTCTGGCGGATATCGATGAGATCTTTCATGATATGATCGAGGGTTCCGGACCATTCGGCGGTGCCGAATCCATCGTGCAGGGTGCGGTAGAGTTGATACAACTCCTCGTAAACTTTCTGATTCTCCGGAATCGGCTCGTAGACGACATCACGCATCCGACAACACTTTTCCTGAGCCTCGACAATGGAAATCTTACCGCTGCTGGTGGCGCCGAATATCGCCGCTCCCAGCGCACAGGTTTGGTCGCTCGCCGCTACCTTCAAAGGCTTCCCGATGATATCAGCATAAATTTGCATGAGCGTCGCATTCTTCACGGCGAGACCACCGGTGTTAATAACCTCGTTCACCGGCACCCCATACTCCTCCATTCGCTTGATGATCGTCAGTGCGCCAAAGGCGGTGGCTTCGATAAGTGCTTTGTAGATCTCGTGAGCTTTGGTGTGAAGCGTCTGCCCGAGAATCAGCCCGGAAAGCCTCACATCTGTCAAAATGGTTCGGTTTCCGTTGTTCCAGTCCAGAGCCAGCAATCCGGTATCGCCCGGTTTACCGCCGGCCAGTTCACGCTCCATATTGATGAATTTTTCGTCCTGAGTCGCGCCGTAACTGTCGGGAACGAGGTGATTTACAAACCAGAGAAAAATATCGCCAACCGCTGACTGACCCGCCTCAATTCCGTAACAACCGGGCAATACGGAACCATTTACAATCCCGCAGACGCCGGGGATATCCGCCAGGTCTTTATCGATCGGATAAACCGTGATATCACAGGTGCTGGTTCCCAGAATTTTCGCAAGCGTCCCCTCCTTCACTCCGAGTCCCACTGCGCCCATATGGCAGTCAAACGCGCCCACGGCAACGGCGGTTCCGGCAGGTATCCCAAGTTTCTCCGCCCATTCGCAAGTCAATTCCCCGGCTTTAACATCGGCGGTGTGCGCTCTTTCATAGAGCCGGTCCCGGAGCTCTGCCAGAAGCGGATCCAGCGACGCGAGAAACTCCTTGTCGGGGAGACCGCCCCACTCCTCGCAAAACATCGCTTTGTGTCCTGCTGCGCAGATGCCACGAACCACGTCTTCCGGTTTGTCGTTCCCCGTGAGAACCGCCGGAAGCCAGTCACAATGCTCAACCCAGGAATAAGCGGCCTTAAAAACCGCCGGGTCGATGTTTTTGCATCGCCAAATTTTGCTCCACCACCATTCGCTCGAATAGGTGCCACCACACTTCGCAAGGTACTGAGGCCGATCCTGCGCGGCTTGCTCCGTAATCCGGCCCGCTTCCTCGTGTGCTGTGTGATCTTTCCACAGCCAGACGTGAGCATTCAGATTAACCGAAAATTCAGGAGTCAGCGCAAGCGGTGTCCCGGCTTCGTTGACAGGAATCAGCGTGCTGCCAGTGGTGTCGATCCCGATTCCGATAATCTGAGAAGGATCAAAATCAGCCCGCTTTTCCTTCGCCTGGGCGATCGCACCGTTCACGATTGTGACCATTCCATCGAGGTAATCCTGCGGATTCTGCCTGGCCACATGCGGGTCAGCGGCATCCGTCAAAATACCAAGCTCGCCCGAAGGATAAGGGAAAACCACAGAACCCAGTTCTTCACCATTTTCCAGATCCACCAGCAATGACCGGCAGGAATTTGTTCCGTAGTCGAGACCAATCGCGTAACTCATATTGCCACCCGTATAAAGGAAAAAGCGGAAACACGCAATATCAGAATGGAAATTACTAATTCTCCACTACTGCGTGCTTGCAGGTTCCGAAATGTGGAAGACGCGGTGCCGGCCGTTCCCGGCAATGGCGGAGACACGGCTGAGAGGCTTTCCTTCGAGACGGCCATCGAGTTCGGAACGGCTCACGCGGAATTCGGTTTCCTGATCGGTAATGATGTAGTCATGTATATTATCACCTGACCAGATCCCTACCCAGTTGACTCCCGATTTTGACCGGAAAATGTAGACATTACCTTCACTGACGATCGTCGGTTCTTCACTGGTTTTGAATGGAGTTTCCCTATCGATCTGAAACCAGGGACTCCAGTCCAAAAAAGTCGCACTGACCGGGGCGAAATAGGCTTCTTCCTCCAGGGTGAAAAATTTTCTCAGAAAGTTCCTCCGACTCGGTGGATCACTGAAGGTAAAGGCCCGATGAAAATGGTCGAATCCCCGGGTCATAATCCCGAATCGATCGGTGCAGTGAGGCAGCCCGAAGGTATGCCCCATCTCGTGCAGAGTCGCCCCGATCGTGGTCGATGCCACACCCCAATAGGTGTCTCGACCGGCTCCATCGTTGTGAACCCGGGCGGGGTCGACGATTCGCTCATTAAAAAAAGCTTCGGATATCTTTTCGATACTTTCAGGCCAGGTGAAAACTGACGCCGAACCGAAAAGGCCGAGATTCCCGCCTCCCAGAGCGGTATGGCCCTTCATTTTGCCGGTTGCGGGATCTTTCCGCGTGAACGCCGCCAGGACGATATTCTTCGCGAAGGGGTCAGGATATTCCCGGTTCAGCCACTGATAAACTGTGTTCCAGTATTCACCCGACTCCCCGAGCTTATAATACTCATCAGCAGAAAGATGGCCCTTTAACGTGTGCACCACGACGTCATGACTCTCAGGGTCTCTTTCAAGGCGGAAGGTGCGTTTCCCCAGCGCGAGATCGCTCATTTTCTCCGCGGTAAAAGTCTGCATCAATTGCGCCGCCGTCTGCAACCTGCCGATGTAGTTTTGAGGCTCCCCGTTTTCGGGCGTTGCGTATTCGGTTGCGCCTGATTTATCAGTCAACCAAATGACCCGAATATAGTAGGGATTTTTCTGCGGCAGATAGGTCAAGGTAAAGATCCCCTCCTCCATTTTATCTACCATTTTTATTTCATTTCGCCCCGGTTTGAGTGGCACCAACGCTTTGAACAAATCTTTACTCCGAACCGGGGTAATCGCTCCATCCTGTATCGACAGATCGCCAAAACAGGTTCCCCGCAAAAGCACCAATGGGTAGCGGACTGTCGATCCGTTTTTGTGGTTCAATACCTCCAGGGCAATACTCTTCGCCGGAAAGCTTCCGATCAGAATCAGGATGAAGAGTATTCGCATTTAGAGGGTGGGATTAAAAAGGGACATCGAAATATTCCAGCGCCCACTCTCTCATGAAACGAACCTGCACGGGTTTAATTTGATAGATAATCAGTTCCGGATTGTTGATCGACCCCAGGTACTGCCGGAGAAGAGGACTCGAATCCCAAATTTCATTCAGAAGCGCCTCATCGGTCAGGACCTCCGCCTGTCCTGTGATTCGGACCTGGTCGTGATCCGCTTCCATATAGGCGAGCTCCACTTTCGGGTTCCCTTCGATCTCGGCGGTTTTGTGATAAGAACGGAGGTTTGCCACGTAGATCGTGAAGTCGGAATCGACCCGGACGGGAGAAACGGGACGAACCCTCGGTTGACCTCCGGAATCGACCGTCGCCAACATGGGAAATTTGGCTGACTTGATCACTGCGTGCGCCAATTCGGGTAATTTTTCGGTGTCGACAGGTTCAGGTGTGGGCTTCATTCGCTGAAACCTAAAGCTATTTTGCCGAAAAATGAAACGCCTCTTCCTGATTTTCCTGATCCTCGCCGCTCTGGTGCTGATCCCCTTCGCGATTTTCGGGAAACGAATCGAGGAAATGATGTCGCTGGAGAACACGGTCGAGCTAATGAAAAATCAGGGACGTTGGGCCTGGGCCGCCGGAATCGGCCTGCTGGTCATCGATCTCCTCCTCCCCATTCTCGGGACAGTGGTGATGTCCGCTCTGGGGCTGATCTACGGCCCGATCATCGGGGGAATTCTCGCTTCTCTGGGATCGATCGGAGCCGGGCTGCTGGCTTATGGATTGTGCCGCAGCGCAGGGCGCGACATCGCGGTGCGCATCGCCGGAAAGGATGGGATCGAAGAAGGTGAGCGAATTTTCTCCGGTGAAGCGGGCGGCTGGATGATTGCTCTTTCCCGCTGGATGCCGGTTCTCCCGGAAGTGATGGCCTGTATGGCAGGTCTCACCCGAATGCCACTGCCCCGCTTCGTGATCGCCCTGGCCTGTGGCAGCGTGCCTCTCGGCTTCACCTTTGCCTCAATCGGAGCCGCCGGAACGGAACGCCCCGTTATGACTCTGGTTCTCAGCGCCTGTCTGCCACCGATAATCTGGTTGATCCTGAGACCGGTCTTTTTCAGAAAAAACCCGGCTAAGCGACCATGACAGCGGTCTCGATATCGACTCCCTTTTTCACTTCGCCCGGATTCACTCCGGTCAAAACGAGGCCACCCAGCTTGCCGCCTGCCTGCTCGATGGCGTAGCGGGTTCTGGTCAGCACGTCGTTCGAAGCTTCCCCGGCTTCGGTGCAAAGGAAGGTCATGTCGGATTCTCCGATCAAAATCAGAGAGTCCACGCAGCTCAGGATCGGTGCTGAATTGAAGATCACAAAATCGAAGCGGCTTTTGGCATCAACGACCAACTCCTGCATCCGTTCTCCCCGCATCAGGTCCGACGATCGTTCACGAATGGTTCCCCCGGGCATCATCCAAAGATTATCGTGCTGAGTCTTCACCACGGTTTCTTTCATCGACATCTCACCGGCGAGATAGTCCGACACACCGGGATGGGGAGACGCGTTGTAGTTGCCGTGAATTCTGGGCTCGTTGATGTTTCCGTCGATAATCAGGGTCGTATTGCCGCCGGAACTAAGCGTCTTTGCCAGCTCGCAGGCGATCGCAGAAGCGTCCTCTTCAACCAGGCAGGGCACGGCAGCGATCGTAACTCCCTCCGGAGCCGGATAGAGACCGATGATACCTTCCCGGAGCTTTTCGAACGGTCCGGTCATTTCGGAAATACTCCGGTTCGACTGCGGGAAAAGGGTCAGAGTCGGTGGGGCTACTGCTTTGGCGATGTCGGAGATGGAAACCTCACTCTTCGCCTGAATGCGGAGAAAGCCTGCCGTAGCGGCGGTCGCAAAAAAGGCGAGCAGAAGAATCAAAGTGATTCCGCCGGAAATATCAGCACCGAACTCGACATCATCAACCGTCGCGTTTTCCTTGAATCGAACCGCTGAGGTGATCGCTGCTTTCTCGAGGTTAACCTTTTCGATCTCGCTTTCGAAAGACGCATTTTTCTTTTTCATCTCAGCGAGTTCCAATTTGGTCTTTTCAAGCTCCTCAGTCGAAGCCTCATCCGCCTGGAGCACGTCGAGTGCCGCCAGCTTGATGGCTACGGCCGATTTGAACTGTTTGTGATCGGAAGCCAGCGAGTGAATCATCTCGTCATAGCGATCGTTGTGGAGGTTCTTCCAGTGCTCGATGTAGTTCGCTCCTATCGCATTGGCAATTTCGACCGCGAGCTGAGCATTTGGCGACGAAAACCGGATCTGGATTTCCCGCTCATTAAAATCCCGACTCACGTGGGTGCAGTTTTTTAGAATCGCCGAGGTTTTGCGGTTCGATAGATTCCACCGCTTCGGCAGTCCCAGTTCGCTGGAAATTTTAGTCAAAAACCCCTGACTCCGAATAATAGTCTCCTGAGTTTTTAAAAAGCGCTTCGAATCAAACCGGTGGGAAGTCAACTTTCCCGGAGTCAGTTTATGGACGTCTTTCGGCTGAACCACGATCGTCGCCGTCGCGGTGTAAGCCTGAGGCCAAAACGGCAGAGAAATACAGCCAATGATAAGCGCTCCAAGAAAAACGCCGCCGATCACCAACATGTGAGATGGCGACGGTTTTATTTTTTGATAAAGATCTTTTGGAAGGTGGTGTTTCATTTGTGCGTGTGTGTGATGCGAATTTTATCAAAAAAATCAGTGAACACAAACATTTTAGTTTATTAAAATACTCTACTACCTAAGATACTAGGTTATCGAAATTTTAACCTTTTATGGGGATTCGATCTTTGAGCTTGCAGGAATCCGTTTCGAAGGGATTTATTGAGGTGTGACAGCAAACTACAAACTGGGAAACGAAACCTTGATCAAAGTGCTCGACGGAGCATCGAACCGGCTTCGTTCACTCTTGAAAAAACAGGGCCGCCTTGATACCGGAGCGCTCCGTATCGCCGTGATTGGTGGCGGCTGCTCCGGTTTGCAGTATAAAATGGACCTCGTCGACGGCCCGGCGAACCGGGATATCATGGTGGAATCCAATGAGGTTCGGGTCGTGATTGATCCCAAAAGCGCGCTGTTTGTCACGGGGTCGGAGCTGGATTTCAGCGACGACCTTCAGCAGGGCGGATTTAAGGTCACCAACCCGAATGCGGTGGTGACCTGCTCCTGCGGCGAAAGCTTCGCCGCTTAATCCTCCCTTACGATCCTACAAATAGCCTTCGAGGTATTTTTCCGGAACTTCATCACCATGCTGACGATAGTAAGCTGAGCTGATCAAATTCGTGGCGTGATTTGAAATCTTCTCAAGGTGATTGTTGATATCGATATTCAGCATCTCGGTCTTCACATCGGCATCCTCAGTCGGCATCCGCTTCATCGCGGCTTTATTGAGAGACTTCCGTAATGCAATGATCTGTTTCTCGAATTTCTCTGCTTTATCGACGGTTTCGGGGCCGATCTTCGAGAAAATATTGGCGATGTAGAAGTCGATATAGTCCGAAACCATGGCCGCGAACTTCTGAACTTCTTCCTGAGTCTCCTCGGTAAACTCCCGCTTCTTCTTGTATTTTCGCTCGGTATAAATGACGAGTCGGTAAATGCAGTCGGAAATTTCCTCCAGCTCCGCCACCATCCGCAGCATGGATGCCACCTCTCCGGCGTGATGGGTGCCGATTTCCGCAGCTGAGCATCGCACCAGATATTCCGTGATATCGTGAGTAAGCACATCCGCCTCATCCTCCATCTCTTTCAGCCGCGCGACCTCGGCAGACAAATCCTCCTGTGGATTCGCGAACACTGTCGAAAAGCCAGCGAACATTCGTTTCGTCAGGGAAGCCAGCTCCTTGGTGGCAACCTCCGCCTCGGGCAGATTTAACTCACCCAGATTCAGCATGTTCTGAGAGATGTACTTCAATCTCGGCGCATCGGATTCCGTGCCCTTCGCTTTGACCCAACGCGTCACAATCGCCGCGATCAAAGGCACAAACCCGATCAGCAGTACGATATTCAACGCATTGAAAAGACTGTGGAAAATCGCGAGATCAAATCCCATGTCGGTAGAGTGCTTTTCGGTCCGGAAAGACTGAGGCAGCATATCGCCCAGTTGTTGGACAAAGGGCGTGAACCAGTAAAATACCAGCAACATCCAGAGGACCCCCAGGACGTTGAACATAAAATGCGCCCGGGCCGCTCGCCGGGCACTGAGATTGGCACCCAGCGACGCCAGCCACGCGGTGACTGTGGTACCGATGTTTTCGCCTAGGACGATCGCCGCCGATTCCTCAAATCCGATCCAGCCGTTGACCGCGAGAGTGACCGTAATTGCCATCGCAGCCGAAGATGACTGGACGATGAGCGTCAAAATCACACCGAGGGACAGGAAAATCAGCAGAGAGAAGTAACCGTAGCCACTCACGCTCTTGATCCACTCCAGCGTCGCCGTGGCACGCGCCGCGATCATCGCATTGTCACTGTCCAGCATCGCCTGCACGTCAGGCACGGATTGTTTGAGGAGGCCGAGCCCGAAGAACAACAGTCCGAAGCCAATCAACACTTCTCCGATACTTTTCACCCGGTCTTTCCCGATAAACAGACAGGGCAATCCGATTCCGATGATCGGCAGTGCGATTTTCGATAAACTGAATTTACCGATCAGGGCGATAATCCACGCGGTGAGAGTCGTCCCGAGATTCGCTCCCATAATCACCCCGATGGATTCCACGAGAGTGAGCAGTCCCGCATTCACGAAACTGACCACAATCACCGTCGTCGCCGAGGATGACTGGAGGAGACAGGTCGTGAGAAATCCCGTCATGATTCCCGAACATCGGTTCCGGGTCATGGTTTCCATGAACTTTCGCATCTTCTGCCCGGCCACCTTCTGAATTCCCTCGCTGAGGACCTTCATGCCGTACAAAAAGACACCTAAACTGCCGAGAATTTCTAGGATGGTGGAAATCATGATCTATTGGAAAGATTTTTCCCAAACTGGGAGACTTACATTGCTGATTTTTTTCGGCAATCTAAATATCAACAAAAATGCCACATTGTACAGGGTACAATCTCGCGCTGTACCCTGTACAATTTGATCAATTCACCCGAAAAACGGTCAATTTCTTTAATGAAATCGATCAGGGGTGCGCTTGGTTGCGCCCCATCATGAGAATTATCTTCTTACTTTGTATCGCGCTGCTCAGCGGCTCCGCCCTCTTTGGCTCTGAGTCGATTGAAGCCAAAATCAAAACCGTGACGGAAACGCCGGGCTGTGTTGCTTTCTGGGATTTTTCGAAACGCGAAAGCGATGGAGAGAAACGATTTCTAGCCCACGTCCCGGAAGGTCAGGCCGACGAATACCCGCTCGACGCAGCAAACTACGTCAAAGACTACTGGGGCGAAGGCCGCGAAGCCACCTACGAAGATTTTCCGCTGCTGGGGCGCGGACCGTTTGGTGAAGCGATTCAAATCCGCAAAGAAACCGATCCCAATTTCCGCCCCTTTCTCTACGTCCCCCGCTCCCGCCTTCACGACTCCCCGCTCGACATCAAGGGCGAAGGAAAATCAGTGACCGTTGTGGTCTGGGCGATCCGGGAAAGTGGAAATCACGCTCTCGCCGGGATTTGGCACGAAGGCACCGACCTGAAGCAGAGCTCTACCAACACCATTAAAAAAGTCGAAAGAGGTCAGCGGCAATACGCGCTTTTCGCCGGGCTCAACAAATCAGGCTCGGCCTGCGGTCACATTTCCGAAAACGGGGCGAGTTCGTTTCTCAACAAATACGCGCTTCACAAATGTAACTCGGTTCCAGTCTCACCAGCAGTCCCCGCAGATTCACCTCCCGAAGTCATCGACAAATCCTGGCTGTGTTTTGCAACAACCTTTGACAACGAAAAGAATGAGATCACCGGATGGATCGATGGAGAGTCCGGCGATCGTTGGCTGGACAATCCAAAGTCAGATGGGCTGATTTCCTACGCCTACAACGCCTGGCTCCAGGGGACTCTCAACCAAACCCCGGGCCTGCAGCCGGGAGAAGACGTCGATTTTCCCGAGGCACAATATTACAATCCTCCCGAGGAGAAGCCGGTATCAGTCAAAGTGATCAGAGACACTGGCAAGGTGCGGACCGAATTGCACGAGTTCGGCTACACCAGACAGATAATCACAAAAGTGCGCCACACCGACGGAACCTGGAAAGTCGCGAAGAGTGACCTCGCCGGTTTAAAATTGAATCCGTGGTGGTATCCCCACGGTATCTACTCCCCCGCCGATTCCACAAGCGGCGGCCCTTTCACGATCGGTCGGGTCATCCACAGCAGTAAAAGTGTAGGATTCACCGGCTGGATCGGAGGCGTCGCCGTTTACGATCGCGCCCTCAGTCAGGAGGAGTTGAAAGCGCTCTCTGAACTTTAGGCGACGACGTTACTCAATCAGTCGATAGACCACGACCCGGCGATCGAGGCGTCGGACCGATTCCGGAGCATCGGCCCGGTAGAGAGCTTCGCTTTCTCCGTAACCGATCGGAACGAGTCGCGACGCATACACCCCGCGGGAGACAATCTCGCGGGCGATCCTTTCAGCCCTGCGCTGCGACAAATCCAAATTGCTCTCGTAGGCGCCCTCCGCAGAAGCGTGCCCTTCGATGACAAAACGCTCGTTTCGCAGCGAGGGGTCATTCATGGCGTAGGCAAGATTATAAACCAGATTAGCCGACTGCTGATCCGCAAAGTCCGTGGTTCCCTGACGAAACAGAATATCATCCCGACTGATCTGAGAGGAACGGTCGACGTTGTAAGCCAGCTCATACTGACCTTGAAACTGCGAATTCCGATCGATCTGATTGAAGTGTAGATAGTTCAGATCAACCGCCGCGAGCAAAACCGCCGGAACGCGACTCCGGTCCCGGAATCTGATCGCCCGGTTGTAGTGCCGGTGTCCGTGATGGACGGGACCGAAAAATATCTCATTCTCATTCCGGGCCCACCGTTTCCGGTGATCATCATGATGATCTCGTCGGCTCTCCAGTTCGATTTGGGTGCGGGTATCAAAGTCAATACGTGCCGGAGGTTCTCCCCGTCGTCTTTCCACTGGCACCGGTTGCCCGGGATTGCCCCGCAATCTTTCCACAAACTCATTGACCTCGCGGGCTTGGTCCGCGGTTTGCCTCCGAATTTCACGACTCGCGTTTGCCGGAGCACCGAGCAGGCTTTCCATCGTGGTTCGGGCGCGGTTTGACCGGTTTTCGTTCTCCCGAATGTCAGGACGGGCACGCTGCTCCGCATTTCGTCTCGCCTGCTCTGCCAGCACTCGCTGCCGCTCTGCCTGTTCCTCTAAAGCCTGCCGACTTCGCTCACGAGTGGCGGCTGCATCGGGAAGGTTGGGAACCATTCTCCGGGGCTCACGGGGCACTCTGGTCGGAACCGGAGGCGTCGGCGGAGCGGGAACCGTTTGTGCGGGAATCCTCCGCTGCACATCGTCAATCACATCGTCCAAAAGCCCCTGACCATAGCTCCAGGGGCCTAATGCGATGACCGCTCCGGAGGTAACTAGCGTTTTTATCTTCATACCTCCATTTCCAGCACCAAATATGCCGTCACCTCACTACACCGTGGAGCACGCCAATAGAGCGCTTTGCATCAAAAAGCGCCGCTCAAATTTCGTCTGTTGATCGTGCAATTTATCGGGACAGCACTCGCAAAATGCACGAGGATAACCCTATGGCAGCCGGCTTCAAATACCCCGGAGGGATCGTTATTATCATCAGCTATCTTGTGCTAGTGACCCTGGCATTCCTCCCCGCCATTTCGATCAAATCCCGAAAATGGATTCCCGTAGTTGGGCAGATTGAAAGGGTAAAAATCGAACGAACCCGCCCCGGAACTCCGGCCTGGTCACTTATCGCTACCCTAACCTACCAGAGCAACAGACAAACCTATCGGAAAGAACACATCGACGTATTCAACCACTCAGATCGCGAAGTGACCGAGGCGGAACTGGCGAACTGGTCAGCGGGAAAAGAGTTTACCGTCTACCACCAGGAAAATCATCCGGATCGCTTTTCTCTACAAGCGGATGGAAACGGGGAAATCGCCATCGTGCTGGCGATCATCTTCAGTATCGTCGCCATTCTGGTATTGCTGCCTTTCTATATCGCGTCCCGCAGGAAGTCACCTTAAGCTTTTCCCTCGCGCTGCACCTCCGGAAGCTTCAGAGCCAGCAAACCTCCGAAGAGCCCGGGTAGAGCAAAAATAAAGATCACCCAGCGTTCGCCGATCCATTCGGTGAGCAAACCAACTGAACTTCCCGCCAGCACCACGATCCCGATCAAGGTATTACTAACGGCGACCATAGACGCCCGGTTATCCGCATCGCTCATATCGACGAGATGCGTCTTTCTCCCCTGCCGAATCCCGGTATGAGCCAACCCGATGAGGAAAAACAGGGCACCCCAGAAAATCGATCCACCCATACCCGAAAACTCAATTCCTCCCAGCGCCGCCGTCGCAAAACCGATCACTCCGGCCAAAATACCGGCGGTAGCGAGGACGAGCCGACTGGAATGATCTGCGAGTCGCCCCCAGACCGCACCACTCAATGCGGTAGCGACACTTCCGGCGATCAGCAAAATACCTAGACTGCCCGAGCTGCCATCGGTCGCATGGCGGGCCAGGATGACATAGAACGGCATCGACAAAACCGTGCCCGCAAGCAAGGCGCGGGCGATACAGAAAAGCCTGAAGTCCGAATCCGTCTTCAACAAACCAATACTGCTTTTGATTTCCAGAAACGGATTTTTCTTTGCTTCAGTCTTCGCCGGTTTTTCATCCAGAGTCGACATCGCCATCGCGGCTAAAAACCACAAGCCACCGGCTACACCGAGGATGACCGCAAAAACCACCGGTTCGAGCTCTCTATCTTTATATAGCAGCAACCAGATACCGACAGCGATCGCAATCACTCCCGAGGCCGAAGCCGCGATTCCACCGAGGCGTCCCCGCCGCGTCTTGGGGATCGTGCGCCCTACTAAATCTTTTGAGATCACTGAACAGACTCCGCGCGCCAGACTGAAAATTGCGATTAACCCCACTACCGCCCATCCTGCAGCTGCCCCGCTAAGGAAAAGCGCCACCGGCACCATTCCCAGAATCGCAGATCCCTGCACCACGCTTCCCGCAACCCAGAACCACTTCCGCAGCCGGTATCGACTCGCGAGCTCGCCGACAAATATTTGCAGAACCAGCGCCCCCGATTCCCGGATCGGAACGATCAACCCGATCAATGCCGATGGAGCACCCAGAGTGCTCAGCATCCAGGTTATCATCACCCCGGGTTTACTGAGGGCGTCGCCAACCTTTGTGCAAAGTGTAGCAACGAGGAGTCGGAGAAAATTTGCCGGCACCACTTTGGCTGCGGCTTCGGTGATACCAGTCGATATCCGCTCACCGTGCCCGTTTCCGACTAGGAAGTCGTAAATTCTATCGGAACGAGTAGGTTTCTCCGTCATCTCGATCGATAAAACGGTCCGCAGCGGCGAATTGCAATCAAATTCGCCGCCAGTGCCGGGTTCAGCGATCTACTCCCACTCGATACTTGCCGGAGGCTTCGTCGAGATATCGTAGAGCACGCGATTTACCCCATCGACTTCGTTGAGGATCTTATTGGAAATATCGCCGAGCACCTCGTAAGGCAACTGAGCCCACTCCGCCGTCATCGCATCTTCACTGGTAACAGCGCGAATACTCAGAGCAAATTCGTAGCACCGCTCATCCCCTTTGACCCCGACGGTTTTCACCGGAATCAGTGCAGCGTAAGCCTGCCAGACG
Organism: Verrucomicrobiales bacterium; assembly: GCA_029213005.1. Taxonomy (GTDB): domain Bacteria; phylum Verrucomicrobiota; class Verrucomicrobiia; order Verrucomicrobiales; family DEV007; genus Arctic95D-9. The sequence goes on along the minus strand of JARGPI010000002.1, from coordinate 109,458 downwards.
TTGTCATACTGGCCGTGCTCGTGCAGGAGATCGATAAAGATTTTGTCAGCGTCGCGAATGATCTTGAGTTTCTCTTCGGTAACTTCTCCAGGGCAGCGAACTGCGAGTCCCGGACCTGGAAAAGGATGACGGTTAACGACTTTGGCCGGAAGACCCAGCACTCGGCCGAGAGCCCGGACTTCGTCTTTGAACAGTTCGTCGAGCGGCTCGAGAACGCGGCCCTCCGACTTCAGTTCCATGATTTTATCAACCCGGTTGTGATGGGTCTTGATCGTCGAGGCAATCGATCCGCTGGTGGCGCTCTCAATCACATCGGGATAGAGCGTGCCTTGAGCCAGCAACTCGACATCGTCCCCCACGGCATCGAAAAAGATCTCGACAAACAGACGCCCGATAATGCGACGTTTCTCTTCAGGATCGGTTTTGCCTTTCAGTGCGGTCAGAAATTTTTCCGAAGCATCGATCGTCTCGATTGGAATACCAAAGCTCTCAAACAGGCTGACCACTTCTTCAGCTTCATTTTTCCGGAGTAAACCGGTATCAACAAAGATATTGCGAGTATCCACCTCCGCTTCGTGCAGCAGAGCGGCGAGAACTGAGGAATCGACCCCGCCCGAAACTCCGCAGACCACTTTGCGACCGTTCACCTCGTCGCGAACCCGCTGAACAAGATGGTCTTTGAAAGAAGCGATTTCAAAATCGGGAAGGTCACTCCCCATATTGACGAAATTCTTAAGGAGCTGATTTCCCTCAGTGGAATGCGATACCTCGGGGTGGAACTGGATCCCGTAGAATCCTTCCGCCCACTTCAAAGCCACCGGAACACCATCATCATTTCGCGCCAGAACTTTGGTGCCTTCGGGAAGGTTTTCCACCGTATCGGAGTGACTCATCCAGATTTGGGAAGTCTCCGACATACCGGAAAAAATGCAGTTCCCGGAGGACTCATTTTTCAATGTCGCCCGGCCGAATTCCCGCTTGTTCCCCGGAGCAACACTGCCACCGAATTTCTGATTGAGGAGCTGCATGCCGTAGCAAACGCCAAGGACCGGGACGCCCATCCCCTTCAAATAGTCGAAGTCGATATCGGGAGCACCGTCTTCAAGTGTCGAGCGGGGTCCGCCTGAAAGGACGACCACAGCGGGCTTTCCGGTTTCTCTGAGTTCGCCCGGTTGATAGAGCTTCGAATAGTAGCCCAACTCTCTGATGCGACGAACGATCAGTTGAGTGTACTGCGAGCCAAAATCAATAACGGCAATGGGATCTTTTTCCATTTGTGGAGAAAAATGAGATAAAAGTAGTGAAAGTAATGAGTGAGGATCAGGTCGATTGCTGGTAGTTCACCGGCTCTTCTGTGATCGTAATGTCGTGAGCGTGACTTTCTTTCAAGCCTCCGGGAGTGATCCGGACAAAACGGGCTTTTTCTCTCAAGTCAGCCAGATCGTTGGCACCAACGTAGCCCATCCCACTTCTCAGACCGCCGAGAAGTTGAAAAATCGTGTCGGAAAGTGGTCCGCGATAAGGAACCCGGGCTTCAACGCCCTCGGCAACCAGTTTACCCGATGAGTTCTGACCGTAGCGATCGCCGGAACCTTTGCGCATCGCTTTGAGAGATCCCATGCCGCGATATTCTTTCCAGGTTCTGCCCTGGTAATTAACAATCGCCCCGGGGCTTTCCCGGCAACCGGCGAGGAGCGATCCCAGCATCACCATATCCGCTCCCGCAGCCATCGCTTTCACGATATCCCCGGAGTAGCGAATACCACCGTCGGCAATGGTAGTGACACCGTTGGCGCGGCAGACTTCGGAAACTTCCTGAATCGCCGTAAACTGGGGAACCCCGACACCGGCAATTACCCGTGTCGTACAGATTGATCCGGGGCCAACCCCGACTTTAACCACATTCGCTCCGGCGCTGACCAGATCCTGTGCGCCTTCTTTCGTCACGACATTACCGGCGACTACGGTGATATCGAATTCACTGCGAAGCTTCTCGATCAAGTCGAAGACCCGCGTGGTATGACCGGTTGCGGCATCGATGAAAACCGCATCCGCTCCGGCTTCGATGACGGCAGCAGCGCGATCCAGGCAGTCGTCACCTACGCCAATGGCAGCTCCCACCCGGAGGCGACCTTTAGGGTCTTTGGCGGCGTTAACAAATTTCTGACGGTTTTCAATATCCTGAGCGGTGATCAGTCCCGCCAGTTTTCCGTGCTCATCAATCAGCGGAAGTTTCTCAATCCGGTTTTGATATAAAATTCTCCGGGCCTCGTTGAGGGTGGTCGACTTGGGAGCCGTAACCAGCTTATCCTGCGGCGTCATCACTCCGGCCACGGTTTCTTCAGGATTTTCGATATACCAGATGTCCCGGCTCGTCACCATACCGATGAGGACATCGTTCTTATCGATGACTGGAAAACCGTTGACTCCCCGGTTCGCCATCACCACCTGAAGCTCGGCGAGGGTGATATCCGACCCGACCGTAAAGGGATCCGGAATCACCATATTCTCGGCCCGCTTCACTTTAGCGACCATTTCGACCTGCTCGCTGACCGGCATATTGCGGTGAATCACTCCGATTCCGCCTTCCCTTGCGAGGGCGGTCGCGAGCGTCGCTTCGGTCACCGTATCCATTGCCGACGAGACAACCGGGATGTTTAGAGGAATATCCGCCGTGAGGTGCGTTGATATCTCCACCGCTTCCGGCAACACACTGCTGTGCTGCGGAACCATAAGAACGTCATCAAAACTCAGACCTAGAGGTAGCTCACCCATAGAAAAGATTTAGGATGAACTAGGAATTGATCAAGCGAAAGTTCTGTAAATCGTCGCTCCGGACGGTTTTATTTTAAAGCCGTAACAAGGCGATCCGCTACGCTTTCCCAGGAGAATTTCTGACTTCTCTCGATGGCTTTCCGGGAAATGCGGTCGATTTCAGCACCGGAGAATCCAATCATTTGCTCAATCGAGCTTCCCATCGAGCTTTCATCATCAGGATCGAAGTAGATCACTGCGCCCTCACTCTCAGGGCCTCCGACTTCAGGAAGACTCGCCCGGTTGGAAAGCAACACCGGACATCCACAAGCCAGCGCCTCCAGTGGCGGCAGTCCAAACCCTTCGTACAAACTGGGGAAAATGAAGGCCGTCGCGGATTGATATTCCGCCACCAACTCTTCATCGCTGATTCGGCCGAGCCACTTCACCGAAGGAGAATCCTCAAATTCGATCGCTGAGAAATTTCGCGGATTCGCCCCTCCGGCGATTCGGAGAGTGGTTCCCTCGGGCAGCTTTCCGGATTTCCGCAGCTGTTCCCAGACTTTGATCAAACGCACAAAATTCTTCCTCGGATCCAGCGAACTCACGCAGAAGAATCGCGGCGGACCGTCGCTGGTCCGGTTCTCCGGCGGACAAAAGTCGGATGAGGTGGCATTCCCGAGGACTAGGATCCGTTTCTCCGGCACCTTGAGGTGCTCCGCCAGCCTGCCGCGGGAAAACTCGGATACGGTGGCAACCCAACGACACCGCTTTGCCAGCGCCGGAAGGAGGTTCCGATAGACGGTCCCGAAGGAGCGACTGAAACCCTCCGGATAATCCCACACCGCCGCATCGTGAATCACCACCAGCTGGTTCGCCACACTGACCGGCCCGGTGTTGCAGGGCGAAAACAGGATATCTGAGCCTTTAACCCGCGATGGAAGCACAAACTGCTCCCAGGAATGACCTTTTAAACCCGATAACTCGCGACCGGGATCCACTTCACTAATCTCCAGACCTTTACGATTCCGAAGCTGCTTTTCGACCTCGAAAGCAAACCTCTCAACCCCCGTCAAAGGGCGGTTTTTGTATCTGGCATTAATCGTCAGCGCAGTCATGCTGGTCCATATTTCCGCAGTTTCAGTCCGATGTAGATCAACACAGCGAGTTCTTCCAGAAGAAACGCCCCGCTCATCGCCACCACCATTCCAACACCGCCGAATTTGGGAATCAAGACCCATCCGGCAGCCACGGCGATGATCAGTTTAAAAAATCCAAACCGGGGCAAATGACGATTACTCCCGATCATAATCAAGAGCTGAAGAACCGGGCCGAGGACCAGTGAGATCAGATTACAAATCAGAAGCAGCCGCAGCGTGCTCGCCCCGTCGCGAAACGATTCGCCGAAGATCTGCATCACTAATTGGGGAAATGCGACTCCTATAAATATGGGAGGACCCAACGCTACCAGACTGAAAATAACGGCCTTGCTGTAGGATTTAAAAACCCGTCGCGCATCAAAGCTCTCTGCGGCACGGGAGATCTGAGGAGCAAACACGCTGTGAATCGCGCCGGACAAGATCGAAATCAAAATACTGATCCGGAAAGCGGTCGTCACATAGGAAACTTCCGGGTCCTGAGCCTGACTCTTCAGAATCGCGAGCGGAATCATGAAACTCAGTGCTCCGAAAATCCCCCCGGCAAACACCGAACGCCCCTCGATGAACAATGATTTCAAAAGAGCCGGATCTGACTTTTTAAAAGGATGACCTTTCAACTCTGGCTGGCCGGAGAACCGGAGCAGCAATACCGCCAGCAGAAAGCTCCCGATCCAGAGTTTAAGAAGCAGAGCAGAGGTCAAAGCACTGCCCGCCAGAGCTATCGCGATCGTGAAAATAAAAACCGGTAAAAAATGCCCGAACAACACACCTAGAACCGGCTGCGACAACCCTTTCAAAACCTCACCGAAAATCACCACCGTGGTCATTGCCGCGAGCCCGAAAGGTATCAGAATCTGCCATTCAGCCCATCCCTCGGTAAACTGGGCGTAAATCACCAATCCCAACCCGATAATCAGAGCCAGCGACACCGAAATCGCCTGAACAGCCGTCAAATAAGTCCGAACGCTCGTCGTTCCTTTGAGCTGCAAACGCGGGACGTCGCGGAGCGAAAGCTGCTCGAGTCCGTAGCTGGCCATCCCCGTCGAGGTCATGATAATGGCACTCCAGAAAAAGTAACGTTCACTCCCCACGTCACCTAAGGTCCTCGCTATTAAAATGGTATTGAGGAATTGCAATCCGGCACCTGCCATCCGGATAGCCGATGGATAAAATGTGCTAAGCGAACCCCGCCAATCGGTGAGTCGCAATCGGTGGACCAGCTCTTTCAATGTTTAGGGGCGAAGGTAAATTGCTTTCTCATTTAGTCAGCAAATAAATATGGAAAATTCTAATAATTTGCACTCAATCTGACGAATTTTTAAAACTAAACCCCGAAAAGGGAGTTATACCCCAAAAAATTTTCATTTGTTGGTCAAAACCCTGAGACTTTTTTAGTACTGGCCCTATAATGAACCAAATATATTTTCCGTAACTGTCAGAATTGTATGAATTTCCAGCCCTCTGCTCTTGATCTGCATGAGCGCCTTATTTTGGTGCACGATTTCCTCATTCAAATGGGTGGTGCCGAGAAAGTGGTTCAAGTGATGGCTGAAGAATTTCCCGAGGCACCGATTTATACCAGTGCGACCAAAGGAAGCAACCTTCCGGACGTATTTCAATCCCAGCGGGTCAATAATTCCTGGCTTCAAAAGCTGCCTCGTCTCGAAGACATGCACAAAAAGCTGTTCTTCCTCTATCCGCACGCCTTCAAGGCTCTCAAGATAAATGAAACCCGCGATTTGATCTGGATCAGCAGCAGTGGCTTTTCGAAATGGATCCTGAAGCCCGCCGGCTCAAAAATGATCTGTTACTGCCACACTCCACCCCGGTTTTTCTGGAATCCGGAGGAGTACCTGCGAAACGAAATCTCGAACCCGCTTTTGAGAGATGTGGTTCGTCGCATTATGCCGCTGTTTCGCGATAGCGATCTCAGGCAATCCCGCAAAGTCGATCTCTTTATTGCCAACTCGAATTTCATCAAAGACCGCATCAAAAATTGTTATGGTCGCAACAGCGTCGTGATTTATCCACCGGTGGATGTCGATCGATTCCAGGTCAGTGAAACTACCGGGAACTTTCATCTCATCGTGTCCCGCCTCGTCTCCTACAAACGGATCGACCTCGCCGTCGAAGCGTTTACGAAAGCGAACCGGAACCTCGTTGTGATTGGTGATGGCCCGGACCGTCAGCGGCTGGAATCAATGGCGGGACCCACCGTAACCTTCCTCGGCCGCGCACCCGATGAAGTGGTGGAAGAGAAAATGGCGACCTGTAACGGATTTGTCTTTCCCGGTCTCGAAGATTTTGGAATCACGCCGGTCGAGGCGCAGGCCTGCGGCAAGCCGGTCATCGCTTTCCGGGGCGGCGGCGCCCTCGAAACAGTGATCGAGGGTAAAACCGGAGTCTTCTTCGACGGCTTTGATGCCGAACTGGTCAAAGACGCGCTCGATGAATTTGATCAGATCCAATGGGATCCGACAACGATCCGGCAGAACGCAGAGCGATTTTCCACTGAGAGGTATCTCGCCGAAACCGAGCGCCTCCTTGAGATCGCCGCCCGCATCGAGGATGACGATTCCATCGAAGAACGTCTCATCGAAGCCTTTCACAAAGATCCCGAAGTTGCTGCCTGAGCCGTAAAATGATTCGGACAGGCTTCATCCTACTTGTCTGGAATTGTCTATTTCATTTCTCTACTATTGCCGGAGAAGAGGGCGTTCATCTCAGCGCCTATTACTATCCCTGGTACGATCGGGACGGACGCCACTGGGAGGAAGGTTATCGCGGTAAAAGTTCTGCTACCGGCCCCGCCCTCGGTCTCTATTCCTCCCGCGATCCGGAGACCATCGTCAAACAGGTCAATTGGTCGCGCCAGATGGGCGTCAAAAACTGGGTGTGCGCCTGGTGGGGAAAAGACAGCTGGGAAGACGTCACCCTGAAGTTGCGGGTCGCCCCAATTCTCGACCAACTCAAAGATTCCGAGAACCAGCGCCCCACGACCTTTTGTCTATTTTATGAGAGCGAAGGCCTCCTCGGATTAGACCCGGCCAAAGGAATCGAATTTGACGATCACAAGACTCGAAAATTGATCGACGACTTTACCTATTTATCGAATACCTACTTCAACAACCCCTCCTACTACCGAATCAACCAGCGACCCGTTGTTTATCTATACCTGAGCCGAACCTTTTCCGGCGACTTTGGCAACGCCATCGATCAGGTCAGAAAAACCCTGAAAGCCCGGGGTTTTGACCTCTACCTCATCGGGGACGAAGTATACTGGGGCGAGCCGAATCCAGCGAGAATCAGGGCATTCGACGCGATCACCTCCTACAATATGCACGGCCCGCCTCCAGATGGCGACTGGGCCAAATTCTTCGACGACTGCGAGGCCGTCTATCTTCAATACCGGAAAACTGCCGCTGCTCTAAACGTCGCCTTCATCCCCGGCCTCCTCCCCGGTTTTAACAGTCACGATGCGGACCCCGCGAAGCGTCACTACATCATCCCCCGACAGTATAAAACCGCCGACGGAAAAACAATCTCCACGCTCGATCGATTTATCGAAATGGCGAAACGGACCCTCGACCCGGACCTGAAAGCTGCCACCGTGACTTCATTTAACGAATGGCATGAAGGCACTCAACTTGAGCCTTCGAAAAACGGTCCGACCACCTTCCCCAGTCTTTTGGATTTCTCCAGAGGCACTGCGAATTAAAAGTGTACCCTGTACAGTTTGAAAGTGTACAGGGTACAGTCTGCCGACTTGAGAGAAATCAAGCGTCAACTCAGCCCTCGCCCGCTTCCATCATCGCTTTTTTCCGCTTCTCCAACTCCTCCGGGGAAACATCTTCGATGTGGGTAGCCATATACCAGGTCACACCATAGGGATCCGTCACTCCCGCAGACCGATCTCCATAGAACTGGTCAGCCGGTTCGCTTTCCGATTCCGCTCCGGCAGCGAGTGCGCGCTGATAGGTCGCATCGACATCGGGGACATATACATAAAGCCGCGCCGCCTGAGCCGAAACCCGCTCGCAGGAATCGGCCAGCATAATCACACTTTCGCCGATCCGGACTTCACCATGCATCACAGTTCCCTCCGGCCCCTCCATCACGATGCCTTTTTCACCTTCAAACACCTCGACGACAAATTTCAGCAATCCCGCTGCATTTTTGACAACCAGGTAAGGCGCCACATTATTTTGACCCGGCGGTGGATTCGTCGCTTCTTTCATAACTTCATATATCAAAAGAGCTCTGCCTTCGAAAGTCATTTTGCGGGGAAAAGACTGGCCTGATTCGAAGCTTGTAATTGCCTCTCGATTTTTTAGGCTCCCGGAATGCGGTTTATCATTCTGTTATTCACGGTTTCCCTGATGTTTGCTTCTGCCGAAGACGATCTGGGACCGTTTGGTATCGGCAGTTGTCATATCAACAACCGAAACGTCAAAGACAGTGCAAGATGGATCCCTCAAATGAAAGCGATCGGTCTGAAATATTACCGCTCGGGCCAGACCGGTTGGGCCGCCGTCGAGCCAAAACAGGGAGAATGGAACTGGAAAACGCTCGACGACCAACTCGACTATCTCACTGATCAGGGATTCACCTACTGCGGCATTCTGATCGGGAATCCGAAATGGAACACGGCCGACGCCCGGGGCTCGCTCCCGGTCAACAATCTCCCCGGATGGTCATCATATGTCTCAGCGATCGTCGCGCATTGCGGCGACCGGGTGAAACGGTGGGAGGTCTGGAACGAACCGCCAAACTTTACCGGCAAAGACCAAACCCCTGCTGATTATGCAAAAATCGTGGAGCGGGCCTATCACGCCGCTAAAGAAGCCAATCCAAACTGCCAGATCGGGCTCGCCGCCAAATCGGTCCACGTGAATTACCTCGAACAAGTCATCAAAGCGGGTGCAAAGGATCACTTCGATTACATCACCCTCCATCCCTACGAAGTGCTCAATGGAATTGCTGATAACAGCGGAACCGAGTCCCTGTTTATGAACATCGTTCCCACGGTCCGGAAAATGCTCGAAGCGCAAAACCCAGCCAATAAGGACGTCCCGATCATTTTTACCGAGCTGGGCTGTGATCTCAAAAAGGGAGCCGACACGCAGGCGCACACCTTGATCAAAGCTTACACCATGAGTATCGCCCAGGGCGTGGCCTGTGTGCATTGGTTCGAAGGCATGGACGGAGACAGCGGACCTCTCGGCCTGCTTGACCGGAAAGCCGTTCCGAGACCGGCCTATTTCGCCATGGAACAGATGATCAAGCACCTCGGGCAGGAGCCGGTTTACCAGGGTTGGCTGCTCACGGGTGATTCCCAGATCGGGTTTGTCTTTCAAGGGGAAGCCGGGCCCGTTCTGGTCGCCTGGGACAAACGACGAGTCACCAATGAGTTTCGCTTCGATGAAAAAGTTAAGATCGTTAATCCTATCGACGGCAGCACCTCCGAGACTGACCGCCACGAATTGAGCACCGCACCGGTTTTTGTGCTCGATCCTCCCCCGAAGCTTCTCGAAATGGCGAAAACGAACCGGGATCAGCCCATTCCCTGGGGAGGCGATTTTACGGAATCGAACTCCGTCTCCATCACGATGGGGGAAAATGCCGAAGAAAACGGCCTTCACACCCTGTCCGGCAAAGCCGTCGCCGAAGCCGTCACCGGGTACGGAGGCTCCGCGCGGGCCGGAAATGTTCCGGGAGGAAATCTCTTTGTCGTCGATCCCGGATTTCTATCCTACACCTCAGAGCCCATCGAGATTACCGCCGTGGTGCGACGCAATGAGGCCAATGACAACGCCGGATTCAAACTGGTTTACGAATCCACCGATGGGTTCAAAACCGCCGGGGGCTGGTACACGATTCCCGACAACAAAAAATGGCACACCGTGACCTGGAAAATCCCTGTTCCTCAGTTTGTCAGCTACTGGGGCTACAATTTTTCTCTCGTCTCAGATGGGAACCAGTATAACCGGTACTTCATCCAGAGTGTCAGTGTGAGAAAAACAAAGTGAGACTCTTTTGTTTAACCCGGAGCAGCCAAACATCGAACAAAACGAAGTTTGTCATCAAAGCATTTACGCATTATTGTACACGCTTGCTCGCGACCTCAATTTTCCGACGCGCTCCCGCGTTGAGTATTCGTATTAAAAAACAAGAACAATTCGCATGCCTCAATTGATCTTCTACGTCGAGGGAGATTACCCTCAAATCCACGACATTTCAGACGGAAAATTTTCCATCGGAAGGAACTCCGACAACGATATTTCGATCAGCGATACGCGGGTCTCTGTCTATCACGCTGAAGTGGAGAAAAAGGACGATGCTTATCTCATCAGCGATCTGGGCTCTCACAACGGTACAGCGGTAAACGGAAAACTTGTGGAATCCACTCCCCTCAAGGACGGGGATCGAATCAAATTCGGCGCGATCAAAGCGGTTTTCGTGAGTAAAAAGGAAACAGCTGCCACCCCTCCAAAAAGCGAGCTGGCCGCTGCTAACCAGGCCGAGGAAAAAAAGCGGGAAGCACTCGAAAAGGAGATCGCGGCGAAATCCGGTGAACTTTCCAAACTGGAATCAAGCATTAAGGAAAAGCAGCAGACTTTACTCTCAGTCGGGGGCGAAAATCTCGAGGAGCTGAAGAAGTCAGCCGACGGTTTGAAGCGCAAGAGCGAGATCGAACGAAACAACCTGATGTTGATCCACAATCAAATCGAGAAGGCTCAGCAACAGCGCAAAAACTTCGAATCCGGCTCTCAGGAAAGGGAAGCGGAGTTGAAGCGACTCTCCGATGAAATTTCGTCCGTTTCCGTCGAGCTTGATAAGAAACGTCTCGAAGCTCAGGAAGTTTCCGAAATCATTAAAAAGGGAAACGCCTTCAAAGCCGGAATTGGTAAATGGGAAAGCGACCTGAAAGAGCGCCAGAATTCATTCGAAGAACTCGGCAGAAAACTTTCCGCAAAGGAAAAGGCGCTGGCAGATCTGGATCTTGAAGGCGCGAAGAAGAAAAAGGAAGCACTCACCGCCGAGATCGATCGTCTCAAGGCCGAGTCCAGCGAGGCAAAATCCGCATTGGAGTCGCACAGGAAAGCCTCCGAAGAAGCGACTTTAATCATTGAGCAGGGCAAAAAAGTCCAACTTGAGATCAATGATCTGAACGAAAAGATCATCACTCAGGAATCAGCACTCAACGAGCTGAACTCGAAAATCGCGGCAGCAGAAAAACGCATCGAAGAACTCGATATCGAAGCCGCCGTCTCGAAAAAGGAAAACCTGGAGGCCGAATCAAGAGAGCTCTCCAGCCAACTCGACCAGCGGAAAGCGGAGCTGGTAGACCTGGAGCGGGCTGCCGCAGAGGCATCCGCACTTATCGAGAAAGGTAAATCCCTCGAAACCGAAATCACAAGACTGGAAGAGGAACACGGCAATCGCGAAAATTTACGGTCCGAGCTGGAGACCACTATCGCGGCCCACGAGAAATCCATCGAGGAGCTCGGTGCGCAGATCGCTCAGCAAAACACCTCCCTTCAGGAGATATCGGAGGCTTTTGACAGTAAACAGAGGGAAGCCGCTGAGCTCGCCGAAACCGTAGCGCAGAATGAGCAATTGATCCGCTCTTCCAGCGAAAAGCTGACCGCCATGGAGGAAACCCTGAAAAAAGGAGTGAGCAATCTGACCCGGTCCAAAGAACTGCAGAAATCACTCAATCGGGAAAGCAGTACGCTGTCACAACTCGTCAGTGAAAAATCCACGGTGCTCCAATTGCTGAAGGGTAAGATCGATGCCCGAAAATACGGTCAGACCGAAGTCGTGACCTGTCCGCCGATCCGCATCATCGACCCGAACCTGCGTTCACTGGTTCATTTCTTTCACCATGGAGCCGGGATCCCCGAGTCGACCAAATTTTCCCCGATCGGTCACTACAGCCTCGCGGCGGCCACCAAAGGAAGTATTCACCGCGAAACCGACACGATTCGCTCGGCCGGAGATGTGATTCTGCTTCTCCTCGAAGGGGATGTCGAAAAGGATCAACCTTTGATCCAAACCGTCTCCCGCGAGATGCCCGACAGCATCCTTCTCGTCAGCTGGCGGGGTGTCCAGTTGCAGGTCATGACCGAGCACATGGACAAAAACGCTGCCACCCAGCTCTTGACCAGTCTGCTCACCGGAGTCTCCGGCATTGTCACAGTCGACGTGGAGTCATCGGACTTGATCGACGAAATCGATATTGAGCTGCCGCACCTCAACGTTCCGATGCCTTACCCGATCGGCGTAACGGAGTGGAACATATCAACTCCGGCATCGAAACGAAGTCGGGACATCTTTGTTTCAGCCGATGGCTTCGATCCACGTTCTCGAATTCATCAGGGTCGCATGGAACTGGTCAACCAACTCGTCGCCTCGCTGCAGAGCACGGTTACCATTTACTATCACGACGCGAATCCGCTCGGTGGCTTTAATATACCGGGCGAACTACTGACTATTCCTACCGAAACGCTCGAATATCACGAATATCTGCACCTGATGGGTCAGCATCATCTCGTAACCGGTTTCGGAAAAAATTCGGTAGGGGGAGATATCATGAGCGATGCTATACTGGCCCGCTCTGTATTTCTCGGAGGAAACCGCCGTCGCATTACTGACGACCTACTTTTCCCCGCTTCCTGTATCGATGAAGAAAGTATTGATTGCGCTCTGAAGAACGTGACCTCTTTACTATCAAACCACACCGCATACCGGGAAACCGTAGAACAATCGCAGAATCTCGCTGCCCAGCTCATTTCCTACGAAACGGTCAGTGAACGACTCAGTGAATTTGTTCACTTTATCTCGGCGAATCCGGCCGGGGTTTGATTACTATGAAAAAGAACAAATCCGCGCGGTGGCTGCCTCGCACCATCGGCACCGAGCGGTTTGAACTGATTAATTTCGACCATGCCGCGATCGAAAAACTCGTCCTCGACGAGATGGATACCGGCTTCGAAGTCTTCTATGACAATCGATGGGGGCTCACTTCGGAGTTTTCTCATTGGCTCGTTGAAAATCAGCCTCTGTTCCGGGATAGGAGCATCCTGAACCTGGGTGCCGGAGCCGGAATCGAAACGCTCGTTTTGGCCAAATACGCCCGGAAGATTTACATCAATGATCTATCCGAACTCTCCCTCCAGCTCTGCGCGGAACAACTTGAAGAAAACGGGCTCAATAACTTCGAGTCCCTCCCCGGTGACTACACGAGGATACCGGTCCCCCTGGAATGTGATTTGGCGATCGCCTGTTTCTCTATCTACTGCCCCGTCACCTCAGCCAGCGTCAAAAGCTTCTTGAACCGGTTCCGGGGAGAGGTGATCATCGTTAACGAATTCCTGAAGCCGTTTCGGGAATTTCTGACTGAAATCGATAGAGAAAGCGAAGTCCTCAAAGAATTCCAGAGCGGTGTCGCTCTCCGGTTTCCCGCGATACCTTTAGCCACCGTTTAACTCCGCCCTGAGGAGGTTTTTCCGATGTCATTCCTGATATCAAAGGTATGGTAGTTGCAATGTCGTCTTTCAAATCATTTGATCTGATTCCCTCTATCCAGTCCACTTTGAAAAAAATGGACTTCAGCGTGCCTACCGAGATTCAAGGGAGGACGCTTCCTGCCCTCTTGAAGGGCGATTCCATCGCGGGCATCGCAGAAACCGGAAGTGGGAAAACGCTGTCTTATGCCATGCCGGTGTTGCAGCGAATCAAACAACTCGAAGAAACCGGAGACGCCGTATCCGAAGCGGGCCGCCCCCGCAGCGTGATCCTCGTTCCTTCGAGCGATCTCGGAGAACAGGTCGCCAAAGTGTTTAAACTGTTCACCCACGAAACCCGGCTCCGGGTAAGGACGGCGCTCGGCGGGACCGCGATGAGTATCGCCCGGAAAAATGTCGCCGCGCCATTTGAAATTCTCCTCGCAACGCCCGGCCGACTCGAACAGCTCATGGAACTCGGGTTGCTGAATCTTTCAGACGTGCGCTTCCTCGTTTTCGACGAAGCAGATCAGATCCTGGATCAGGGCTTTCTTCCGTCGGTAAAGCGAATCCTCCGAACCTGCCCGGAAGACCGGCAGTTGGCTTTGTTTTCCGCTACCGCATCCGATGCGGTTCGGGCGCTGATTGAAGAAATGTTCAACGAAACTCAGATCATCGAGACAAAAGGCAGACACCGACTCGTCTCTACTTTGAAAACGGAAAATTTGGTGATCCAAAACGGCAGGCGATTCCCCGTTCTCGAAGAGGTGCTCGCCAAAGAAGTCACCGGCGGAACGCTGATGTTCGCCAACACCCGCGAGCAATGCGACAAACTGGCTGAGGAACTACTCGAGCACGGTTACCGCTGCGCCATCTATCGGGGAGATATGGATAAACTGGAGCGCCGCGCCAATCTGAAAAACTTCCGCGAAGGGAATCTCGAGATCCTGATTTCCACCGATCTCGCTTCCCGAGGACTCGATGTCGAGCATGTCGACCGGGTGATTAACTATCATCTGCCGAAGGAAATGAAAAACTATCTCCACCGTGCGGGGCGAACCGCGCGCGCCGGACGTTCCGGAACGGTGATCAATTTTGTTACCGACCGGGATCGCAATCTGATCAAACGACTCGAAACGATTCGGCCGATCTAGCGCAGCAATTTCGCGACCGCATCCATGAGCACTTTCTCGACTCCCGGTGCGACTCGCGAAGCGCGCTCGCTCGTCTCGTAACCGCCCTGCCCGTAAGCTATCTCGGTTCCGATATAGCCCGGTGCGTAGTCTCCATAAGCCGCCATCGCGACAAACAGATCAGGTCTTAATTTCTGAGCATTGAGCTGATATTCGACAAACAACTCGCCCGGCATGTGCAGCATCCGCGCGTCTTTGATTGTCAGACAGCTCAGCTCAATCGGATCTCCGCTTTCGCAGCGCCGCAGCCAGGTCAACGCTTTCGCCGCGGCAAAACGGGCGCTGGGAGTTTGAGTCCGGTTTGCGATGATTTTTTCCAGATCCGCAGCCACCACGTGCGAGCCGACCGGTAGCAAAACCGGCTCTACGGCCCACTTAATATCAGTAGCCGAGAGAGGTCGCTTTTCGGTATTATCCCAGGCCAACTTCATACCATCAGCCACTCGATCCGCTAATACCTGACGGTTCTCTTTCGCACCGTCGTTCCATTTCCCGGCTCCGATATTTCCACCGGCGCCATTGAAATGGATATGGGGAATCCCGGTTTCCTCCTCCCGCGCATTCCGCGCCATTCCCGGAAAATCCGGATTCGCCATCCCCGTGCGATAGTAGCTCTGAGGATGAGTGGCATAGTAACTCAGAGCCACGACCGGTTTTCCGTCGTTCCAGAAAGTGATCAGCTTCAAATCCGGGTCGATTGTTCCGGTCGGCATCGCCCGAATCTCCGCATTTTTCGTCGCCGTGTAGCGAGTGTGTTTCACTTTCCCGTCAGGTCCAAGAATACGACGGTTCGATGCCACTTTCTCAATCCGCCCCGATCCGATACCGACCGAATCAACCGGGACGGAATTTCCCAACGCTTCAGCCGCTGCGGCAGCGGCATGTTTAACGACGCTCCGGGCGTGGTCCGGATTAAAGCCCGAGTGCTTCGCCCCTGCCTCGCTCACCAGCCTTTCCGCATCAAAATCGCAGCGCGGGGCATCGTGTTGATGCAACGCATGAATCGCCACTCGATCCGGTGTCGTTCCCACCGCTTTACTGATCGCCTCTTTAAAGACCGTCTGCCCGCCATTGCTGACCCCGATCCAATCGATTGCCACCAGTACAATCGGCTGCCCGGAACCCGAAATAACGATCCCTTTACAACTCAGCGGCGATTGAACACCTTTCGTCGGATCGTAGGCCAGAGGGCTTCCCACAGGCGGTGAAGCATCGACCGAAAACGTGCCGATTCGAACCCCATCGTCTTCGGCTCCCTGTAGAAAACCGAAGAAAAGACAGTAGAGAACAATAGAAAAAGCAGCCCGGAGTTTCATAATCAGATTCCCGATTATGAGAACTCCACTTCATTCGCACAATACCGGAGACGCGCCGGTACTGATATGGTTGCTGCTACCAACCGCGTATACCCTACTTCACGATATCCCCGATGATAAGGAGTGAGCCCGCATACCAGGTATGCTCCTTGTATCGATCCTCGTTTTTATCGAAATACTCGCGATTCTTCTCGAAAAGGACATTTCGCTTATCGATCTTCTCGTCGCTAAGGGTAACTTTTACCTCGTGAATCTGAGACGGCAGTTCGCTGGCAAGACCAGTCTTTGACATCCGATGATAGGTGCAATATCCGTCGATTCGTTTGACGGATTTTGCGTCGCCACCATCAATCTGAACTTTCAGCAATCCCCCGTCCGGCCCCAGCAGATCAAAAACCGATGCCGTGGTTCCCTCAAATTTGAACTCCAGAGATGCCCCCGCCTCGTCTGCCTTGTAGAGAGTCGGCATATTTTTCCGGAACCGCTTGGCCAGAGTGTGTTCCTCATCGAGCTTCGTCCAGGCACCTTTCAGCATCGCCGGTGTGATGGCGACCTGCTTGGCATTCTCCCAGTTATCCTCCCGAACCGGTGCCGGAACCGAATGAGCACCGGCTTTTCCACTGGCAGCCCAAATAGCAGGCCAGGATCTCGCGATCGTCTCGCTATAGATTCTGTGACCGGTTTCGGTATGGGGGTGAACGCCATCACTAGAGAAAACGAGAGGTTTGGCCTCGGCGATATTGTCAGGTTTGGGAGCTTTAAAAACCAGTTCACCGGATTTTTCCATTGCTGCCACTTTGACGCCAAAATGAATCGAAGGAATCGCGTAGTGATCGGCGAGCACTTCCATCGCACTGGCGGCTCTCGGCATTTTTCCGGCGTGGAGATCGCCCAGCATCTTATCGGTCAATGTATAGACAAAGCAGATATCGATCTCGGGATTGAATTTCCAGATTTGACGGACAATTCCTTCCATCGATTTGTGAATCCGCTCGGGTGCCGCACCACCGTCATTGACCGCAAACTCGACAAATACGAGATCGGGATCGTGGCGAAGAACGTCGTTGTGAAGACGGAACACTCCCAGATCCGATCCGGTACCTCCAATTGCGGCGTGAATCTCTTCGAACGTCGCTTCGGGATACGTTTCAGCAAACCAATCCCGCGATTGCACCCGCCAGCCTGATGCGGCGGTGATGCTTCCCCCGAGATAACCGATCTTCAGAGAATCTCCGGCTTCAATTTTTGCTTTAACGTTAGGAAGCCCTTCGCGAGGGGTACACTCCACGGCGTCACGAAGTGGAAAAGGCTCCTGTGAAAAGGCGCATTGAGCCGCCACTAACCAAACAAGAAAAAGACTGTATCTCATGGCGGAAATCTGACTGATCCCACCCGAGTTACAAGGCCCGATTTACGCAGATTATTCCGGATCTTTCAGCTTCTGCAGCAGATAGGTATGCTGCAGAGCAAGACGCTTCGCCGTTTCCTTGAGATTAGCCGCAGCGGAATGTCCTCCATCAATATTTTCGTAATAGAGGAAGTCGTGATTCTGATCTTCCAGCCGCTTCGCCATCTTACGGGCATGGGCGGGATGAACCCGGTCGTCCTTGGTTGAAGTCAGAAAGAAAATCTCAGGATAATCCGCGTCGGGATCAATGTTGTGGTAGGGAGAAATTGATCTCAGAAACGCCGCTTCCGCTGCAATTTCAGGGTCACCGTATTCACCGACCCAGGACGCGCCGGCAAGGAGCTTGTGAAAGCGCATCATATCGAGCAGTGGAACGCTGCAAACCACAGCATTAAACAGATCGGGGCGCTGGGTGAACATCACTCCCATGAGAAGGCCGCCATTTGAGCCGCCCTCGATTCCGAGATGCTTCGGTGAGGTGACTTTCTTCGCGATCAGATCTTCGGCGACTGAAATGAAGTCATCATATATTTTCTGACGGGCAGTTTTTAATCCGGACTGATGCCACTTGGGTCCATACTCTCCCCCGCCCCGAATGTTAGCCAATACATAGACTCCGCCACGCTCGATCCAGAGTTTACCCCGGGTAGCTGAATAGGAGGGGTTAAGCGAAACTTCAAACCCTCCGTATCCATATAGCAAGGTGGGAGCGGTGCCATCCATCGCCTGATCTTTCTTCCGAACTACGAAGTAGGGAATCTTGGTTCCATCCGGAGATGTCGCGAAGAACTGCTCGGATACCATACTACCGGCATCGAACCACGAAGGTAGAGATTTCGCCTTCGCTTTGGTCATGGTATCGGTATTGAAAGTCCATAGCGTGTCGGGAGTGAGAAAGCTCTCCGTGGATATAAAAGCGACGTCTTCTTTATCGTTGGTCGATCCAATCGATACGGAACCGTTGGCAGGGAAATCCAGTTGAGTTGAATTCCACCCTTTCCCGTCCCAATCGAAGGCATGCGCGGTGCCTTTGACATCGGTCGTAGTGCTAATCAGGACTTTGGATTTCGTGATACCGAGGCTCCCAATCGAAGACTTCTCGTCGGGGGCGTATACTGAGGCGACGGCGCTGATTTCGCCATCCTCCATAAAATCGTCGATCGAGAAACTGACCAACTCGCCACTCTCAAAACCACGCCAGTCTTCATTCAGGCTCAGCAGGATCTGCCCCTTGAATTCTCCACTGATCTGAGACTTTGCCGGCACCGGAAATTTCACACCGGCTCCGACCTTCCCATCGCTGTCCCGGGGAAACCAGAAGATCTCGGACTCAAAAAAGGTCACCGACCGATCGACGATGATTTCGCGGCGACCATCCGACAATTCCAGCACCCAGGACCAGTAGCCGACATCGGTTTGTTCGCCACGACCTATTTCGATCGCTTCGGACAACGGGGTGCCGCGCTTCCATAGTTTAGCGATCATCGGATACCCGCTGTCTGTCATTGTTCCGGGACCAAAATCAACGCCGATGACCTGGTGATCTTTATCAAGCCAGTCAGAACTGCCTTTTGATTCTGGAACGATGAATCCATCCTCCACGAATGCCTTTTTCTTTACATTGAACTCACGTCTGACGACGGCGTCTTTCCCGCCGTCGGAGAGACGGACGATAGAGAGTTCGTAATCGGGAGCGAGGTTGTTGTTACCTTTGTAGACCCAGTTTTTATCCTCGGCCTCAGCCAGCGCATCTATATCGAGAACCGTCTCCCACTCCTGTGAATCCGACAGGTAACTTTCCAGAGTCGACTTCCTCCAGATCCCGCGAACGTGAGTGGCATCCTGCCAGAAGTTGTGCACTTCGCCGCCCCGGTAAGAGACGTAGGGAATTTTATCTTTCGAATTGAGGATTTCGAGTGCCTCCGCCTCCATTTCGGCAAACCGGGGATCGGACTCGAGGCGATCGAGACTGCGTTTGTTCCACTTTTTGACTTCGTCGAGAGCTTTTTCGCCCAGCACTTCTTCGAGGTAAAGATGATCGGAATCGGTTTGGCCGGCAGTGTTATATTCTATCATTTTGCGGGATGGTGTGGGTTTAACGGCGGGCTCGCTGCATGCCTCCAGGGTGAACGCAAAGGTGAGGAGGAGGATTTTTGTGAAAAGCTGCATCAGTTTTGGTTAAAATTATCCGCTTTGTACCCTGTACAATCTCAGACTGTACCCTGTACAATCCGTTCAATCACTTCCAGAAAATGAGCGCACAGAGCAACACGAGCGCACCGTAGCCGATGCCGCCGAGGGCACCCATTTTGAGACGCTTGCGGTCTTTGAGGACCCAGTCGATCTGGTCACGCATCAGGTAGGGCATCCCCACCCAGAACATTCCGATAAGGGCGCCGGCGTAAGCAAGGGCGACAATGAATAACCGGGACACGGGCTCTTTCAAGAAGGCGGACACCAGAATCGGCCCGGCCACAAGAATCAAAAGAAATCCGGTGGATCGAACAGCGATGAACTCCTTCACATGAATAATCACCCCGACGCATCCGGCGATGAGAACGATCTGGACGAGACGCTCCACTTTGTAAAACTCCCCGAGATCCATTTCGCTCCAGACCACGAAGGTCCAGATAAACCCGATGACACACAAAATGGTGCCGATCTTCTCGTTTCTCGGGAATTTCTTAAGGAAATCAGCGGTGATATCCGGCTTCAAAAGGGCGAACCCATGAGTTCCGATAAGCCAGAGACCTATCAGTATCCCCATAACCTGAAGAGGCATTCCGGGGCGGTACAGTGATTCGTAAATGGCTTGCATTGCTCGATGTCACCAAAAAATGGCGTCCCCGATTGTGGTGGCTATCTCGATTAATTCAACACCGGATCCCCATAGAGTGTATGGCCCGTGGTTTCTTTGATATCGACTTCAAACAACTCTCCCGCCATGCGCTCCGGATCACCGTCAAAAATGACGATCCGATTGGTTCGGGTTCTCCCTGCGAGGGTTTCCTTGTTGTTTTTACTGGGGCCTTCACACAGGATTTCCTGCCGGGTTCCGACGAGAGCCGTGTTTTTCCGGACCACGATGGAGTTCACCAGATCGAGCAGATCCTGATTGCGCTCTTCTTTGACCCGCTCGGGAAGTTGGTCCTCCATTTCTGCGGCCGGAGTGTCTTTCCGCTTCGAATAACGGAACACAAAGGCCTGATCGAACTGAACATGCTCGACCGCTTTTTTGGTTTCGAGGTAATCTTCCTCAGTCTCACCGGGAAATCCGACGATAATATCCGTCGAAATCGCGATTTCGGGGCGAACCGCTTTCATCTTGTCGCAGATTTCGATGAATTTTGCCGATTTGTAGGGACGATGCATCCGCTTGAGAATCCGGTCGGATCCCGATTGCATCGGGAAATGCACGTGATCCACCAGTTTCGGGAGGTAGCCGAAAGCTTCGATCAAATCGTCTTTATAACCAATCGGGTGAGGCGAGGTAAAACGGATCCGCTTGATCCCTTCGACTTCGTGGACGGCTTCGAGAAGCTGAGTAAAAGGACTTTTCCCATCCACTTTGGGAAACTCGTGACGCCCGTAAAGATTCACGATTTGCCCGAGCAGCGTCACTTCGCGAACGCCTTTATCGACAAGCCGTTTGCACTCCTCCACGATCTCAGGAATAGGGCGCCCCCGCTCCGAACCGCGGGTATAAGGCACAATACAGAAGGTGCACTTCATATTGCAGCCCTGCATGATACTGACAAATTCACTGACTCCGTAATCTTTGTCGATATGATCGCGGATCGTGTTCTGGGAGTCTTCCTCCTCTTCGATATCGACGATAGGCAGCCGGAGGTCATCCATTCTCGCCTCCTCTTTTCTCGCCATCAACTCCACGCAGTGATCGACCACTTTATGATATTTCTGAGTCCCCGCGACAAGATCGACGTGGGGCAGCAACTGCGGCAATTCCGCTCCGCGGCTTTGAGCCATACATCCGAGGAAACCGTAAACAATGTTCGGATTTTTTTTCCGATGTTTCCCCATTTGCCCCATCATCCCGAGGGCTTTCTGTTCAGCCTGGTCACGAACCGAGCAGGTATTAACCAGCACGACATCGGCATCGTCAGCCTTTGGGGTGACGGTAAATCCACGGTCCACGAACATTTGCGCGACTTGTTCCGAGTCACGTTCGTTCATCTGGCAACCGTATGTTTTGAGGTAGACTTTTGGCATGGCGTCCGAGTTGAAAAGAGCGGGACCTTAAGCGGTTTTTGTGATGGAAACAAGCTTGGGACCGCGTATTTTGCGCCCATGCCCGAAGAAACTGAGAAAGCGGAGCCGGAGTCGACCGGGACAGCACGGGATCCCCTGGAGATAAAATCGGTCGCAACCGGTGTTATGCTTCTCGTGGCGGTGTGCTCGGTTTTTTGGGTAATTGCGAAACTGGGCCCAATCGGGGCGGACTGGCTCAATGTCCAAACTCAAAAACTTACCGGAATTCAAGCGGTGTCCCCCTCCCCTTCATCGGAAACTACCCCTGAGCCGGCTCCCGAGCCCGCTGCGGAACCTAAACCGGAGCCCGTCATCCCCGTGGCACCTCCAGCCGCACCACCGGTGACCCCGCCGAATCCAACTCCTCCGCCAAAACTATCCCACACCGAGAGTGCGCGGCAGCAGATCCAGGAAGCACTTGGCGGACCCGAAAAAGTCGTAGTTCGACACATCGCCATTTCCGAGGACGAACTTTCCATGGTCGCAGCGATCAATTTTCTCGAGAGTGACAATCCCAAAAAATTGGTCGAAATCTATTTCACAAAAGACGAATTCAGGCGGTATAAGTCGACCGAAGATTCACCGGTCGATGAGGAAATCACCGTTTGGGAACCGTAATCAAAGACATGAGCGAACCCGCAGCAACATTTGACGAAATTGTAGAGACCTTTGAAATTCTCGGTGGTGACTGGGAGGAGAAATATCGCTATCTGATTGGTCTGGGAAGAAAACTGGAACCGCTTTCCGAAGAGGAAAAGTGCGAAGAAAATATCGTCCGCGGGTGTCAGTCCCAGGTTTGGCTAATTCCCGAAATCTCGGACGATGGTCGATTCCAGTTCCGCGGCGAAAGTGACGCATCCATCGTCAGCGGTCTAATCGCCGTTATGCTGGCACTGAACTGGAATAAAACCGCCGCCGAAATTCTCGAACTGGACCCTCAGGAAGAACTCGGAAAACTACAGATGGATAACCATCTCTCCCCGAGCCGTCGGAATGGTCTATATGCCATGGCCCAAAAAATTCAGAGTTGGGCCGAGGAATATAAAGGGTAGACCTCCCGGAAATTAATCTCTACTTCAATCAATAGAGATATATCTCGTTCGAAAATTCGAACTTTTGTGGATTTGTGTCTATTTTCTCCAATAAATCCCCCTATACTCGCATTCCTCCTCCCGGCAACCTACCGAGCTTACCACTAGCGAGTTAGCGACATTTCGCCTTCATTTCATCGCAGTCGCCGCCCAAATTCCCATCAACTTTTGTTATGTTAATTATTGTAACTCTAGCAGTTATAGGGTAAATTCTGGTACCCCCTCTTGCCAAACCTGGTTGTTTTGGGAAACCCCCATGAAACTATTAAAATCCTATTTTACCCGCAAAGACCCCAACGCCCGACTGATTCAAGTCGGAATCCTTGTTTTAGCAGGGGCTATCATTTTCGAAACCATCGCCGGCCTGGCGTGGCGAATTGGCTTGTCTGAAATCGCCGGAAAAATGTTACTCGTGGGGACAGTTTCCATACTTTTCTCAGGTGCTACGGTCTGGTTAGTTCGTAAATTGCTCGTGGCTCCCCTTGAAGCGCAGATCGCTGAAGCTCGACGTGAAGTCGAAGTGGCGGAGGCTTCTGCCCAGTCGAAGATGGACTTTCTTTCAAGGATGAGCCACGAGATACGGACACCGCTCGGAGCTATCATGGGTTTCAGCCAACTGCTGGAAAACGCCGTTCTGACAGATGATGAAAGAACCTACCTGAATAACATCAATGTCAGTGGTGATTTTATGCTGCGGATTCTGAATGATATTCTCGATCTATCGAAAATTGAAGCTCAGGGAATCGAACTGGAAAAAGCCAGTTTCAGTCTACACCGCTTCACCGAAAGTCTTAAACGAATGATGCAGGCCGAGGCCGACGCCAAGCACGTTACCTTCACTTCGGAATGTCTATGTGAAAGCCTCGCCGGCCGGACCTTGATCGGCGATCAGCATCGCATCAAACAAGTGCTCATGAATTTGGTAGGCAATGCCATCAAATTTTCCGAGAACGGTGAAGTCTTTCTCAAAGTCAAATCCGATACCTATACCGACGCTGAAACCGGAGCCGATCGCGCCCGGGTGTTATTCGAAGTAACGGACACTGGAATCGGGATGTCGAAGAAGCAACTATCCAGAATTTTCCAGCCCTACTCCCAGGGCAGTGCGGCGGTCTCCAGAAAATTTGGCGGAACCGGACTGGGCCTTACGATATCCCGCCAGCTGGTAGAGATGATGGGCGGCAAGCTCGATGCGACAAGTCGCAAAGGCGAAGGGTCCACCTTTTCATTCGAGTTGGAGTTCCCCGTATCCGCTGCTAAAGAGACCGCCAAAGAAATAACGGAGGAAGCTAAACCGGTTCGCAAAGCTCCGAAGGCTCCGGAACCGCCACTTTTGACCGGCGATACCAAAAAAGATGTCAAAATTCTCGTCGCCGAAGACGAAGCCGTAAACCGAACGCTGATTAATAAGTTTTTCGGCGTCCTCGGTTACTCCGTCGAATTCGCTAACGATGGGAACGCATGTATCGAAAAACTGAAGTCCAATGATGATTACGATGCGATATTCCTCGACTTCCACATGCCGCATCATGACGGAATGGAAATCGCAAAACGGATCAAGAACGGTGACTTCGGTGATCAGAGTAAACAGGCCAAACTAATCCTCATGTCCGCCGATGTATTCGCAAATGATCAGGCCAAAGAGAACGGGTTCGATACCTTTATCTCAAAGCCAATCGACATCGATAATCTCAGCGCCTGTCTCGATTCGATTGTTCCTCAATCCCGCAAAAAAGAGCGCCCCCTGCAAGCCCTCATTGTAGAGGACCAGGCGCTCAATCGCCAGATGATTGCCCAGATTGTGAGAGGTCTGGGAATGGAGTCCAGCTTCGCGAATGACGGAGTGGAATGTATCGAATACCTCAAGGCTCATCCCAAACTGGACTTGATCCTGCTTGACCTCCGAATGCCCCGCATGGATGGATGGACCGTGGCTCGTAAAATCAGGAACGGAGAAGCCGGTGTCGACTTCTCCGGGATTCCGATCGCAGTGGTCTCAGCCGAAATTCAGGCCGAGGAAACCTGTCGCAAAATCGGAATCAATGATTTCATCTCAAAACCGTTTCAGGTCAGTCAAATCAGGGACTTTGTGAAAAAGGTAGGCGAAGGCAACAAGGTAGCGCTCAGCCGGTAATTGCTATACTTCAATTTCCCAGCCCTTTCTATATTCACGCCTCACAATTGGATTCAGGTCCTCACGTCCTTTGAAACTGAGAGATCCGGCATCCCATTTCAGCTTTTCACCCGGATTCTGTTGGGCCACACAACCCAGCAGAATCGTTTCGGTAAACGGCCCGGCATAAGCAAAATCGGACTGACCTCGCTCTACCTTGCCTTCGATGGCTTCAAGCCATTCCGCATAGTTATCATCACCTTTTGCCCGGGGAACACTTTTCTCCGGCCACTCCTTTATTTCTGCAAGCGCACTGCTTGGTTTCACAAACCAGGTGTCATT
Organism: Verrucomicrobiales bacterium; assembly: GCA_029213005.1. Taxonomy (GTDB): domain Bacteria; phylum Verrucomicrobiota; class Verrucomicrobiia; order Verrucomicrobiales; family DEV007; genus Arctic95D-9. Next base: position 84,303 of record JARGPI010000002.1, on the reverse strand, counting down.
TTTTCGATTGAAAAACAGTTTTCCCCGGTCCCCCACGATGACACTGCCGAATTCTTTGTAATTCACCCCCTCCAGAATTTTCTCGTCAGGACGGTTGAACTCACCTTTGTTGAGTCGCCAGTTTTCTGAATCAAATAAAGCGCCGATCTGGCCGTCATACCAGTGAAGCTTGACGCCTTCGTTAGCAAAATCATACTCGATTGTGGAATTAATCGGGGCGGAAAGTTTGGTACCACCCTCCTGTTTCGCCTGAACCGAAACCGGTGATGTGAGACCCAGCCCCCAGTATGGCAAATCCATAATATGACAGGCCATATCGCCCAGCGCTCCCGTTCCGAAATTCCACCAACCCCGCCAGGAAAACGGTGCGATTTTGGAACTGTAATCGACCCACGGAGCGGGCCCGATCCACTGCTCCCAGTCGATCCCTTCCGGGGGCGTCTCGGCAGGCGGAGTGACATCAAACCCCTGAGCCCAGATCGGCCGGTTCGTCCAGGCGTGAACCTCACTCACCTTTCCGATGATTCCGGCACGAAGCAATTCAACCACCCGGCGCATGTGGCTGTTGGCATGGGCCTGATTTCCCATCTGAGTTTTCACACCGGTTTCTTTAGCCAGCTTTGTCAGCATCCGGGCCTCCCAGATCCCATGCGTCAAAGGTTTCTGACAGTAGACATGTTTACCGGCTTTCATCGCCATGACCGAGGCATGAAAGTGATGATGGTCCGGTGTCGACACGGTGACAGCATCGATCTTATCGCCCATATCATGGAACATCTCCCGGTAGTCAGTATAGAATTTGGCATCGGAATAGGTATCCCTTGCATGGCCCATAGAGCTGAGACGACTGCGAAGCTTTTTCGAATCTTTTCCGCCCCGTATCGCCAGCTTTCTGGCATCCACCACATCGACCAAAGCGGTCACGTGCATCCCGGCTTTGGCCGAACCTGCCAAATCCGCTTTCCCTTTTCCGCCGGACCCGATCCCTGCAATCTGGATTCTCGAATTCGCGCCCCAGACATGGCCGGGGACAAATTGAAACCCAAAGGCGGAAGCACCGGCAGCAGCGCCGATCGTTTTGGAAAAGTTACGACGACTCAATTTCTCTTTGCTCATAGAGCCAGCTTCCCGAATTCCCGAAAGAAGATCGAGACTGCTTTAATACGGATTTCCGCTAACCGCACCCTAGAGCTCGATTGGAGTCTCCGTCAGCTTCTCAATACCGTTAGCTGTAACCAGGTAATTTTCCTCAATCCTGATCCCGGCGTGCAACTCATCAGTATAGAGCCCCGGCTCCACCGCAAAGACATCTCCTTCTAGGAATGACTCATCCCAATCGGGATTCAGATGCGGCGCTTCATGCGGATACAAACCGATACCGTGCCCGAGGTGATGAAAAAAAGCATCCTGATGATAATCATCCAGCAAAGCCTTCACCTTGTAATACAGCTCCCGACAGGAGAGGCCCGGCTTCACTTCCGCCGCCACCAGTTCGTGAGCATTTTTAATCACATCAAACGCAGCGAGCTGTTCATCCGTAGGCGATTGGTTGACCGCAAAGGTCCGGCAATTATCAGCATGATAGCCACGATACGCCGGACCCAAATCCAGTATCATCAACTCACCACTTTGAGCCTCCCGATCTCTCGGAGGTCCACCGGGATTGTTACTCTGATAATCATTGCCACAAGCGGTGAGCGGTTCACCGGCGGCAGCCACGCCCGCTTTGTATAGTTCACTGTATACTTCCAACTCAGTGATACCGGGTGTGATGATTTCACGGGCCCGGGTATACATCGCATGGGTGCACCCTATCGCATGCCTCAGCATATCAACTTCATCACGGTCTTTGCTGCGGCGCAGCTTCAGGACCGCCGGTTCCAAATCGACAATCTGATCCGCCATCCGTTCGCGGTAAAGAACCGGGCAATCCGAAAAGTCTGTAGCTGACACCTTCTCGAATTCCGGAATCAAGCCGGCAATAGCTGCGACCTGGTCCTGCCGCAGCGTACAGAGTTTCGAAGCCTCAAAAACGACTGCCTCTGTCGCGCTAGAGTGATCAGGCACTGCATTCGGAGCAAATAGCGTACAAGTTCCGTCGATCTCCAGAGTCGCAGCTGTTTTCATGAGGGGGTGAGCCCAGAAACCCGTTAGCCAGTGAACATTTTCCCGGGAGGTCAGCAACGCTTTTGAGATTCCAAGAGACCTCATTTCCTCAATCAACCGGAATTGACGTTCACGACAAAGAGCAATCGAAAGACGGGGTAGTTCAGCCATAAATCTGTTTAGTGGAAAGCGAAGATCATGTCAATGAGTTCCCACAGCACGCGATTCACTGAAGATTTATGCGGGATACACCATGCCTTGCCTCACATCACAAAACGCCCATTTTCAGTCAATTTAGGGGTATAGAATTACCCCATTTTTCGGCAGCCGGATATAGCATTAAAGCACTATTCATGCCGCCCGCTACCCGCTCATTATAAGCGACTTAACCTTGTTCCATAATGGGACACGAACTGAACCTAACCGGGACCTGCTTTCGAGTTGAACAAGGTCCGTGTCAACGTAATTTCGTACTGGAATGCGTTATCAAAAATCATCTCAACCAAGCAGAAAAGTCCCGGAGAAAGGGGTCGCGCTAGTCGTGGTTTTGATGATGATGGTTCTGGTCACTCTGCTATCCATCACACTGCTGATGGTCGCCGATAATGAATTCCGGGCTTCAAACGGCGAAGTCGAAATGAGAAAGCTCGAAGAGTTGGCTGACGACACCTTTAATATTGTGATTGGTCAAATTAGAGATGCGACCAGCGACCTTGGTTCCACCCACACCTGGACTTCCCAGCCGGGAATGATTCGCCGATTCGGGACCGACCCGATGCCCTCCACGAGGCGGAGTCAATTATCATCAGCTTACAAACTCTACTCCGCACCGGTGATGGTGGAAGGGTCGTCATTTGACCCGGCAAGCGATCTCCCTCCGGAAGACTGGCAAAGTTATCCCGAGATCTTCACTGACCTGAACGAGACCGGTAGCAATGGAACCTACCCCATCATTGATCCTTCCCTGACTGAGGTGGTTGATGGATTTGAAATCGAGAAAATCCCCGGGGTAACGGAAGGGGAAGCTCCGATGCCAACCCGTTGGCTCTACGTTCTCCGCGACGGGACCTTTGGGCACCTCGATTCGAATGGAAAATTCAATGGTTTGAGAACCCCTACTGAGGATAACCCGATAAACGGACGCATCGCTTTCTGGACCGATGATGAAACCTGCAAAGTCAACATCAACACCGCTTCTGAGGGAGTGTTCTGGGATCACCCTCTGGGGCATACCCGCACTGAGCGTGGAAATGCGCCCGACATCAGTAGCTATCCTGAAAAGCCGTATGGATACGCTTCGAGTATGCCGGTGCGTGGTGAGTTCAGTCGTTACCCGGGCCATCCCGCCGAAACGAGTCTGAGCGGCATTTTCGGAAGTGAAATGCGACAAGGGAGCAAACCGGTTACCAACCTCGATGAACTGGAGCGCTACTACGACCTGACACCGCGCGTGGTTCTCAGCGGGAGCCGCGGAGCCAATGTTCTATCCCATTTTGCCAAGATCGAGCCGCAGGACGATGACCGCCTTTATGCCACGGTTGATGAGTTTCTCTTCGCCCAAAGCTCCTCAAATACAAAGAACCGGGAACAGAATGTCCTATCGGCAAACGGGATTGATCCCACCGAAATACTGAAGCGATCCCGCTTTTTTCTAACGGCCAACAGCAGGGCTCCGGAGACCACTCTTTTTAATCGTCCCAAAGTGGCTCTATGGCCTCTCTATCGGGAAGCTCTGGAAAAACGGAACCCAACCGAGCGGTTACTCGCCTTTTGTTCGACAGCCGGCGGGCACCCTTACTATATACAAAGGCATGCGCCCTCGGAAACCAGCGGCACCATATACGGCAGTGCCTATAGCACGACTCAGGACCTCGAAATTGAGCGGAATCAGCAAATGCTGGATTATCTGCGAAACTCCACCTCCAAACTGATTCCGGGATTTGGGGGCACCTCCTTCAAGGCGAAGTGGGGCAAAGACGACCAGGAACAGGTCACCTTAAGGTTGGTTGATTGGCTCCGGTCATCGGTAAACCTGTTCAACCGGGGTATTGCTCCGACCCACCAATTTACCGGACACAACCCGCAAAAAATCGGGGAATTTATGGTCGCGCCCATGGTCCTGGATGAAAACGGCGGGAAGAAAAAAGGTTTCGGTCTGATGCCGACCATCACCGAGGCCGCGCTAATTCTCTACGCAACCGAAGTCGAGCCGGGCCCTCTTGCCAACACAGCGGCAAGGGCCACCAGCGTACAGGCCTTTCTCGTTTTCGAAACTTTCAAACCAGCGCCCGGAATGCCCCATCAATCTCCCGGCATGGAAATCAAAGTGGAAGGGCTCGACCAATTCCAACTCAACGACAGATCGATGCAGTTTCCCGAAGTCGGTCGCACTTTTATAGAAAGGGAACAACACGGAGGTGGCTGGGGAAGCTTTACCAGTCACAGCCCGATCCTCCTTCAGCTGATTGCTCATGGCGGGGCCAAAACAGCACCCGGCAGCCCTCCACCATGGAACGACGAAAGAGCTTACCGGGTTCACCAATTGATTTCCCAACCCATTACGCTTGTCGATGATCCCGCAGACACCCGGGACACCATGAAGTTCACCGGGGGAACGATCAAGGTAACCCTCAAGACCCATCCAAAGTCAGGGTTCAGCGAAGAGATGCAGGTCCTGAATCTGAATTTCCCCAGCTCATCTGAATGGCCAGTTCCGAGGGCGACCGAAGGAGTGACCCTGCCTGAGCCCTTCGACGCACGGGCCAGACGGTCCGCAAATCCGGGTAACGCCAGTTTATCCGGTGCTCCGCAAAATGATCATCCGAAAATCGCCCAGTTACTCGGGTTTCAACGGGACTATCGCCGCGTCCTGATTCAGGAAAACGATGTCGTCCGGTCAATTGAGATTGATCCCGCGGGCCCGACTAAAGGCGACTACCGGTTGGTGGCGGGCAGGTTCGAAATTCCTGAAAACTACTTTCGACCTCATCCGGACTACCATAGTAAAACCACCGCGAAACGGCATGCCCAAAGCCTGCGGGACGACCGCTTTTCAGGTCTCGGAATGTTTGGCTGGAACGGGGAAAACAATACCATTAAAGACGAGATCGTTACTAACGATGTATCCCGGCCCAGCAACCAGTCAACCACGGGACGACTCGTGGAAAACGCATCATACGGTCCGTTTGCGGCACCCGTGACAGCAAACGGCTTGAACGGCGCAACGATGAACAACAATCGCCCCGGTGACTGGGAAAATGGACTGGCGATACTTCCCGATGGTCCATTTGTTCGCCGAAATTTTGAGGCGGGTGCCAGCCGACGCAATGACTCCTTCATCAAAGATGATTCGAGCTACTACACCTATGGGTACTATTATCACGACAATACCGGAATCGATTTTGCTCCGAACCGGCAAGTCGCATCCGGAGTGATTTTCGGAGCCATGCCAACCGGGATTTACTCTCAGGCACCTTGGCAAACGCTGCTGTTCTGCCCCAATCCACCGGCCCGCTCCACCGGTGCACTGGACCCGGTCGACGGTTCGGATCACGCCGGATTTGCCATCCCACCCGACCACCTCCTGCTCGATCTTTTCTGGATGCCGGTCGTAGAGCCTTATGCCATCAGCGAACCCCTTTCGACAGCCGGCAAGGTCAACATGAACTACGAAATGATGCCGTTCAGCTATATCAAACGCCGAACCGCAATGCATAGTGTGCTTAAGAATATGAGGGTGGCCGCCATCCCCGCAGATGCCGCGGGAAATTGGCCATCGACCGGAGAACCCGGGTATAAAGACCTCGATGTCTGCCCGTGGGAGTTCCGCTATCAGATAAATTTGGATGCAACTACCGGAACTTTGAGGGGCTTTGAAGAGCGTTTCGATATTGGGGATGTGTTTCGGTCCCCCTCAGAAATGTGCGACGTCTTCCTGGTGCCAAAGAAGATCAGAACTGACGACCTTCCTCCGGAAAGTGCCTATCCACCCGGGGTAGTTGATGGAACCTACGAGACGATGACGGAATGGTGGGATGACTACCAGTTGACCGGGGATAATGCCCGCGAAATGCCCTATAGCCACATCGTACCCCGGCTCACCACCCGATCAAACACCTATCGGATTCACTACCGGGTTCAAGTGTTGAAAAAATCCAGAAATTCGGATCCCGACACCTGGGACAACGAACTGGACCAGGTCAAAGCTGAATCGCGAGGGTCCGCTTTAATCGAACGATATATCAACCCCAATTCCGACCTGCCCGATTTTGCCGACCCGGCTGTCAGTGACACTGAAGCCGTGGACGACCACTGCCAATACCGAATTCTGAATCAACAAAAGTTCTATTGATGAAACACGAACCATCCAAACACAAATTAAGACGCTCAGGCGAACGGGGATTCAGCCTCGTGGAAGTTACCCTTTCATTGGCGATCGTATCCACAGTCATGGTGGGAGTGGTCGGAATGCTATCCACGGGAGTCAATCTAGTGGGAGAAGCCGGGGACATCTCAACACAGGGACGAATTGCTCAAAAATTGGTCGGCGAACTCCAATTGTCCGATTGGGATAAACTGGAAGAGTATACAACACCTGACCAGCGATACCGCTACTATGACTATCAGGGCCAGGAAGTGGAGGACATCAACGACAGCATGCAAGTTTACACCGCACTGATCAGCATTGATACCACAGGGGTTGCCTTACCGGGATCGCCCCGACCCTCTTCCTGTTTGAGGAGGGTTTATATCTTCATCTCACCCAACAACGGGGAAAAGGGAAAACAGGATGTCGACAGGGTCGCAGAAGCAGCGGAGGGATTACAGGCCAGCGGACAGAACATAGAAAACCCGGGAGAGCTCGAAGAGGTTACCATTCACTCCAGAATTCTCGTGAAAATGAATAGCAGTGAGGTCCTCTGATGCGCGCTAACCGTTCACTACCGAATTCTCCTCTTTCAGGATTTTCCCTGATCGAGATGATGGTTGCAATCGCCATCCTCATGGTCATTCTGACCGCTATATTCGAAATTGTGGATAAGACCAGAGCGACGTTCAACTATTCCCAATCCAAAGTCGCTCAGTTTCGCACCGCCCGAAGCGCTTTCCAGACCATGACCCGCCGCATCAGCCAGGCGGTTCTCAACACCTACTGGGACTACGATGACCCGGAAGATCCGTTGCAATATCAAAAACAATCGGAATTACATTTTGTGGTCGGCCCATCCGGTTCGCCGCTGGGAGATTTTCCGGAGCTTCTTGGCGGAGGAGAAACCCGCCCCGGACACGCAATCTTTTTTCAGGGGCCGTTTAACTACTCAGCCGACCGGGATAATCGGAACTTCGACACCCTTCTCAACTCCTGGGGTTACTACATTGAATTTGGCAGTGACGAAAAATTTCTCCCTCCCTTTATGCGGGGACGGGAGGGAATCAGCGAGCGCTATCGTTTTCGGTTAATGGAGTTTCGTCCTCCTACGGAAAAGATGTTGGTTTATGGAGAAGAGTTGAAAAAACAGCCGCCCGGCTTTGATTTTTACCAATGGTTCAGAAGTCTTGCCGACGACTATTCGCGGCCCATCGCGGAAAATGTGATCGCTTTGATCATATCACCCCGCCGATCCCGCAATGACACCCCTATTGATGAGGTGAATGATCTGCCCTGGGACATAGCCCCGGATTACTATTATAATTCCCGGGAATTCCAGCGCAGTTCCGAATCCAACGAACCCCGTTTTCAAGTCTCAAAACATCAGTTGCCGTCGCTACTCCATATCACCTTGATTACGATTGACGACCGTTCAGCAATTAAATTGGAAGAAGAGTTCGGTCGAAATGTGCCGGATCTTCAACTCGATTCACTTTTCCAAAACGCGAGCCGGTATGAGGCGGATCTGGAAACGCTCGAAAACCGATTGTTGGAACTGAATCTCACTTATCAGGTCTTTACTGACACCGTCGCGATGCGCGCGGCAAAATGGACAAACCTAACGGAACGATAACGAAATGAAATTGCTACCGAAACGGAATCAGGATCGGGGATTTTCATTGGCAGAGGTCCTTATTGTTACGGTCATCATTTTGGGCTTAAGCGCTCTCGTAGCCCCTTCCGCAAAGGTGATCGGGAATGTTGACATGCAGCGTGGCGTCGGCCTGATCCACCGAAACTTATCTCTGGCGAGACAGACAGCAATTCGGGAAAACCGACCCATCGAAGTGCGGTTTTACTATTATGCGGATCCGATTTTTACCGATGGCGGAAAACAATTTAGAAGCCTGCAATATCTATATGAAGCGGACCCGACCGACAGGGACTCCGCTGCCATCGCAAAATCCAAAATCATTCATCTTCCCGCAAATATTATTGTCATGAACGACCCTCAGTATTCGACTCTGGTGACAGCACCGGAATTGCAGGGAACCCAGCCGGATGACAATAAATCGAAATCAATAACCGGTACCTACTATTCTTTTACCTTTATGTCCGATGGCTCAACCAATCTCCAGGACGACACCCCCGGAGCCTGGTTTCTTACGGTTGTGGAGGAAGCGGATCTAACTTCATCGGAAACGCTCCCATCCCATTTTGTCACCCTCCAGATCGATCCATTTTCAGGGGCGCTTCGACGGTTGCAACCGGAAGCGGGTTGATCACTTTCCCCCGGGCGTGGATACCGTCTTCCCTTCAAGAAACTCCGGAACAAAGCGTAGAACGGCACCGTTGCGCGCTTCACCCTTTATCAATTTGATCAACAATCTGATAAAGCAGCGTTCGTATTCCGCAGAAGGGCTTAGGAAGCGGGTAATTTCCGGATGAATAAATTCCATCGTAGGGGTGCTTCCGCAGCTGATTATCGACAGACGATTGGGAATCTGAACTCCAAGGTGAGTTAAAAACGTCACGGCCCGAATGGCATCATGAGTGCGCCAGCATAACAATCCGGATGGAGGATGGCTCCCGCTTAACCTTTGTCCAAGCAGATCTATCAGATTGGTATCATCGTGCTCGAGCAGACGAATCTGTGAATTGGGGGCTCTTGCTTTTATGTTCCCGCAAAACAATTCCCTGGCTCGTGTATTAATTTCGCCGGGATCCCGACGCATCAGAAACAAAATATTGGAAGGATGATGCCCCATAGTCCCGAAATAATTGACCGCCCGGGATATCACTACCTCGGCATCCATTTCAACGGAAGTATAGATAGACCCCGGAGTTTTGACTCCCAGAATTAACGCTTGTTCGCCCTGTTTTTCACACCAGCGCTGCACGGATTCCGAGCAATCGTGAAGTAGCCAGACCGAGCGGGGAAACTGTTTCTTTAGTTGCCCCAAACTTCGGTTGAGGGCTTTTTCCGATCCGGTATCAATACGCCTGGTGATGAGATGGACATCACGCTTGCTCAATTCCTGAACCATTTGGTTGAAAACAATTCGAGACTTGGAAATCCCTTTATCGACAGCGTAGGGACTCAGAAGAATCACATGATCCGGCAATCGTTTACCGGACGAAGTCGCGCCCGGATTGAGAATTTGCCGGGGTTTGCCCGGGCTCTTCCCGATTAACCCTTCATCCTCCAATTCAACAAGCGCATCCCTGATGGTACGCCGCCCGACCTCATAGTGAATCGTCAATTTGTGTTCGCCGGGCAGAGTGTCGGTCCATTGACTGTTCTCGATATCCTGCCTGATGGCACCCGCCACGATTTTCCATAGCGGCTCACGGGAAATTCCGGATGATTTCTTCATACCGACTTATTGGGGCTACGATAGATTTACGATGGGATCGACTAAGCAAAGTTCGTGCCCGATGAAAATAAAATGAAATCTCAAGTCCGGTTTCAATTTTGAAAACCTTCTGATAAGGTCACTTATGAAGCGATATGATCCACAGATTGCACCCGATCCGGAAGTCTGGAAAAGACTCGATGAAGGTCAAAAGCTCACGCTGGTCAAAGAGTTTGTCCGAAGAAACGAAACACAAATCGAGGGGCAATCTGAACACGCCGCAATTCACACCATCGTCGAGAATCAGATCGCAGAGGGTGATGAAACACCTGTCGCAGAGGCGGTAGCAAGGCTGCAGGCTGAAGGAATCGACCGACATGAAGTGATCCATTCTATGGGCTTTCTGGTGATGCAGCGAATGTTCAATCTCGTACCGGATTCCGAGCCATTTGATGAGGAAGAGTACTTTGATGCGGTCAGTAACTGGAGTGCCGAACAGTGGTTTAGTATCAGCAAGATGGATGATGAACCCAACCGGGAAACTTATGAGACCCCCGCCCCAACAGTGGAGGAAGTCGCAAAAGTGGGTCGAAATGAACCCTGCCCCTGCGGGAGCGGAAAGAAGTTTAAAAAGTGCTGCGGAAGCCGATAAAGAGGTGATATCTGACACTCGTTTTTAATGGCTTAGGCATCAGGTGACTCAAAAAGGGAAATCAATCCCCGCAGCGGGATTTCGAGCCAGTCGGGGCGGTGATTCAACTCGTAGATCACCTCATAAAGCGCCTTTTCCAATAGGTAAAGGCGGAGAAAAGACAAAGAAGATTCCGTTTCCAGAACGGAACCGGAGATCGCGGCTTCCCATCCGCCCAGGAAGTGATCTTGAGACTCCCCTGCCCAGCTCTCGGTATGGTCGGCGTCGACCCCACCTTTCAATTTCGCGGAAGCGTGCGCTGCGTAATGAATCGAACGCAACATCCCGGCGACATCACGCTGCGGGACATATTTGGCCCGGCGTTCTTCGAGACTACGGGAAGGCTCGCCCTCGAAATCGATAATCACAAAATCGTCACCGGTATCGAGCACCTGCCCCAAATGGTAATCCCCGTGAGTCCGGATTTTACGCCCGGACAAACTGGTGATCTCGACCCTCAGCCGGGACGACAGAGCACTCGCTTTCTCAGCCAGCCCTCTAATTTGCGGAGGCAGAGAATCGCCCCGTTCCTTCAGCATCTCCGCCATTTTTCCGGAAAGCGACTCAATCCCCGACCCGACTTTTTCTCCATCAGCCTCCCGAAATGGTTCCGGATCCCACGTTGCCAACGCCAAATGCATACCTCCGGTGATCCGGCCCAGTGACTCCATCCGCTTCTTCCATTCGACAGTAAGACCGGTTTCACATTCCTGCAGCGCCAGGGTCCAGGCATCCCCGCGATTCCCTACCATTCCGGTTGCAAGTGCTAAAGAAGCGTTATTCCACGCTACTGATCCAGCGAATGGTGCGACATGAGGAAAGCCCGCCTCTTCACTGAGAAAGCGCGTCAGTTCTCCGTCCGGATTTTTTCCGGCGCTCAATTTTCGGTAGAGTTTTACGAAGATTCTATCTCCATAAATGATGGCACTGTTACTCTGCTCCCCACCAAACAATTTTGATTCGGTAGAGATGTTTTCTGAAAGTATAGATCCGGTTTCTATTTCAAATCCCGCCGGGACATCATCGGTATACATCAGCTGTAATAGAGACTTCTGAAAGGCGGGATCAAAGGCCGCATCGAACAGGATCTCATCACCCAGTGGAGCGATGATCGATTCGGTGATGGGATTTTCCGACACCGCCAGAGGGATCGCGTAGGTTTCGGTGTTACCTTGCGGATCGTAAACTTCCACCGCGAGAATCCGAGCGGGACCGAGACTGATCTGTTGAACGATGCGCAGTCCACTAATCGACCGCGCCTTCCCGGCGAACCAGCGGCGCTCTTTTATCCAACCGGGAAGCAGCTCCCGTTCTAGGCGCCTGATTCCTTCTGCAGTGGTGAACAAGGGATGATCCATCTCGCCGTCTCTATAGAGCATTACCAAAAAAAATCCGCTCCGAAATTAACCGGAGCGGATCTTCTGCTGAGAGAGGGAGAGAGAAAATTAACGATTGAGACTGGCTCGGAAAATACTGCTCAAAATACTGGCGTAAGGAGGCAGACCCGACTGTGCCGGCTGACGGTGAGAATTAACCGGGCGGTTGCTGCGGGGAACATCAGCATAGACGGGAGCCGACTGTGGACTGAAGCGCTTCGCACCAGTAACGATCTGGGTGGTGAGAGGGCAGGATTGGTCGATCATGTGTTTTACGGAACGACTCAGGTTGTGCACTCGTGTCGCCTGGTGCTCAATATTGGTCAGAGATTCCCGAACCCGGCGGGCGGCATCGTCGACGGCCACCTGGCAGGATCCGTTGTAGGCTTGCACCAATTGACTGGTTTGACCCTTATATTGACGCATCTGATGCATCAGAACAGCCGAATGTCTTCCACCGCCCTGGTAGCGCATTTCGTTGGCAAATTGCATCAACATCTGATTCGCAAGCCGGTCCACGGTGTAAATGTCATTTCTCATGTGATCCACCCGATGATGCTTGTGACCGCCACGACTTCCCCCGTAGTTGTTTTCATAACCGCCACCATGGCCGGAACCACGTCTGCTTTGGGCATCGGCGTCGGTTGCGATTAAGCCGATTCCTAAAACGGTTGCAGCAGCGAGGAGGAGTGATGTCGATTTTCTGTCTTTCATAAGGGTCGTTAGATGAGCTATTTTGTGGGAATAAGACTCGACCAAAACATTTTTATGCAAAAACACTTGCGTTTTATGATTTGTGACAGTTCGAGATTTTGAGGCTTCCGGTCAAATATAAATCGGGGCCCGAAATGTAACGGGGCACGGGCCTCTTCGACTGTACCCTGTTGAGTCCCTGACCAAACAGGGTACAGTGCAGATTTTTGATCCCTAAATATGAACAAACGACTCCTTACCCGTTTCGCCGTGATCGCTGTTGTAGCGATACTCGGTTATTTCCAAAAAGATAAAATTGGAGGCAGCACCGATCCCTCGCCTCAAGTTTCCAAGCCGGTAGCGACCCAACAGGCGGAAGCAAAAACTCCAGCCCTGAAAGCCGATCTTAATTTCGATTCACCCAAACTGGTGATGAAAAATATGCAGATCCGCGACGTCGACGGATCAATTGCCTACCGGGGAGATGTCGATCTGGAGCCTACCCTGGACCGGATCCGGGCCGGGAAACGGGACTCCCACTCTAATGACGGCTCTGTTTTTGGAAACCGGGAACGACTTCTGCCGCAGAAGGAGCGGGGTTACTACCGCGAGTATGTCGTTCGAACCCCCGGGATCCGACATGCCGGACCCCAGCGAATTATTATGGGAAAAAACGGGGAGGTTTACTACACCCACGATCATTACCAATCCTTCACTCAGGTAAAACCATGACGCCAATCGAAGAAGCCATCTGTGAAATCGAAAAGTCCGACGATCTCCTGATCAAGGTCGATGGAGATTTCGATATTCGTGACATTACCTTTCTCCTCAACGATCGGGACTATCACGCGATCATTATCGACCGCGCACCAGTGAACAGCCGCGAGACCCTGATGCATGCGATGTATCAAAACCTTCGGTTCCCGGGTTATTTCGGATTCAACTGGGATTCACTGAAGGACATTCTCGCGGGTATGGACGGCGTCCGGGGAAAAGGATTTATTTTCGCCTTCTCCGATCTCAGCCTGCTCAGCAAAGAGGACTTGGATGAATTTCTCGAGGTGATTGAGGAGGCCAACGAACTCCGGGAACCTCACGAAGCACTCGAAAAGTTACGCGTGCTCGCCCTAAAGTCTTAATCACCATAACCAAACGAAAAAGTTAGACATTCTACTGGCGAGTATTTATAATTAGTTGATATTCAATCAACTTTTATGAAAATTTGGTTTTACGTAGATTCGAAAAAAGACCAGCAGCAAATCCCCGATGCTCATCTTGAAGAAGCCGCAAAAAGGGGGATTATTAAGCCGGACACCAAAGTGTGGTCGAGCGGAATGGCGAATTGGCAGAATGCTTCCGTAGCTCTCCCTCAACTGTTTACGGGAACTTCGGCAGCGCCACCGGCAGAAGCAGCTCCTCCAGCTTTGCCACCGAAACGCGATATGAAATCACACGAAATTGACTACGAGATCTTCGGCAGTGACATGCAAATTGTCGAAGTCGAACTCGAACCGGGCGAGACGGTTATTGCCGAGGCCGGAGCGATGAATTACCTCGAGGAAGACATCGATTTTGAAGCGAAGATGGGAGACGGCTCCACCGCCAACGAAGGCGTGATGGGCAAGCTCCTCGCCGTCGGAAAACGGGCCCTCACCGGTGAGTCTATTTTCATGACTCACTTTACCCATCGTGGTAATGAAGGAAAAAGACGAGTCTCCTTTGCCGCTCCGTTCCCCGGAAAGATTGTTGCAGTGGATCTCAGTAAAATTGGTGGAGAGCTTACCTGCCAAAAGGACTCTTTTCTCTGTGCCGCCTATGGCACCAAAGTGACGATCGCTTTCACTCGCAAGCTCGGTAGTGGATTCTTCGGTGGAGAGGGATTTATCCTGCAGAAACTCTGCGGCGATGGGAAAGCCTTTATCCATGCGGGCGGAACCGTGATCAAGAAAGAACTCAAAGGGGAAACTCTCCGTGTCGATACCGGTTGCCTCGTTGGCTTCACTCCGGGAATCAATTACGATATCCAGCGGGCCGGAAATTTGAAATCCATGTTCTTCGGTGGCGAAGGCATGTTCCTCGCCTCGTTGAGTGGACATGGCACCGTCTGGCTTCAAAGCCTGCCATTCTCCCGACTCGCCGAGCGGGTTGTCGGACAGATGGCTCCGGGACGCGCTCAGGGCGAAGGCTCTCCCATCGGAGCGCTGGGCAATCTCTTCGGGGATTAAGGCCATTACGGACATCGGGGATTGAGTCCCCACATCCAATTTTCTAGGGTACCAGCATGAAGCTGGTGCCCTTTTTCTTTTTGCTCGTCAACTGTGTTGTCACGACTGCTTTCGCAGAATTCAAGGCCGCCTCGGTCATTGTGGATATCACGCCACAAACCTTTCCCGTCTTGGTCAATGGCGGGATGCTTTCCCGCTCCGTCGATACCGTTCACACTCCGCTCAGTGCCCGTTCCCTGGCCGTCAGTGACGGGAACGAATCAATCGTTATCGTTGTGGTCGACAGTTGTATGGTTCCCCGCCCACTGTGTGATCAGGCCAAATCGATTGCCTCGGAAAAGGCGGGCATCCCGATGGATCATATTTTGATATCCGCCACGCACACCCACAGCGCACCCTCCTGCCTCTCCTGTCTCGGAACAGAAGCGGATCCGGTATACTCACCTTTTTTGGTAAAAAAACTCGTCGATGCGATTCTGACACCACTAAAGAATCTCGAGCCCGCCAAAGTCGGTTTCGGACGGATCGACGCGGCCGAGTTCACTGCCCTCAGAAGATGGGTACGCCGCCCCGACCGGCTCGACCTCGATCCCTTTGGCAACCCCACGGTTCGAGCCAACATGCACTCCGCAAAAAACTACGATGACGTGATCGGTAAATCTGGCCCCGAAGATCCGGAACTATCGATGATTGCTCTCCAGTCGACTGACGGACGCCCCATCGCACTGCTCGCCAATTTTTCGATGCATTACTTCGGCGACAAATCGTTGAGCGCAGACTACTTCGGTTTGTTTTGCAATGCGCTGCAGAAAAAGGTCCAACCCGAACCCGGAGACGAGCGCCCTTTTGTCGGCATCCTATCGCACGGTTGCAGCGGCGACATCTGGAGGCGTGACTACGAAAAGCCGGTCGACGAGCAGTTCAATCATCCGAAAATCGAGGACTACACTGAAGCCCTCCTCGAACTGGCATTCAAAGCCTACCAGGATATTGACTACACCATTCCCGAAGACGTCAAAATGGCCGAACAGCGGATGACCCTTAACTACAGGACGCCAAATGCACAGTTACTCGAATGGTCACAGCGCATCGTCGACGAAATGGGAGACCGCCCTCCAAAAACCAAAGTAGAAGTTTACGCCCGCGAACAGATCATCCTCCACGAAAGGCAAAATACCGAAATCGTAGTGCAGGCATTATCGATCGGTAAAGATATCGCGATCGCAACCACCCCCAACGAAACCTATGCGATCACCGGACTGAAGATAAAAGGTGCCAGTCCCTTTTCCGACACCATGGTTATCGAACTGGCGAATGGTGGTGACGGCTACATACCACCACCAGAGCAACATCTCATCGGCGGATACAATACCTGGGCCGCACGATCTGCCGGTCTGGAGGTAAAAGCGGAACCGGTCATTACCGAAACCGGAATTCAACTCCTTGAAAAGCTTGCCGGCAAGCCGCGAAGATCAACCGCACAACCTGATGGACCTGCCGCTAACGCCATCCTCACCGCGAAACTTCTCGCCTACTGGCGCCTCGATGAGTTGAGCGGCCCCCGCGCCGTTGATCGTTCCGGAAATCAGAACGATGCGATTTACGAACCTCAGGTCCTTTTTTATCTGCCCGGACCAAAATCAGAGGAATTCTGCGGGAAAGGAATCATCAACCGAAGCGCGCATTTTGCCGGTCACCGACTTCGGTCATCGTTTCCCGACTTGAGAAATGACTATAGCATTACCCTTTGGTTCTGGAATGGGATGCCCACTAACGCTCGCGATGTGACCGGCTGGTTGTTCTCGCGGGATAGGGAGCATGTAGTCAGTGAGTATGGCGAGCACGTCGGGCTTGGAGGGCTCCATAGCAACGCAGAGGGCAAACTGATCTATTTGCCCGGCAACGATATGGAAAAGGCAGTTGTGGGTAAAACCCCAATCGAGCGCTGGACCTGGAACGAGTTAAAATTTGTGCGGAAAGGAAATAATGTATCGATCTACCTGAACGGGGTGGAAGAAATTTCTCAGGAAAGCAAAGCCAATTTCCCTGACGATCTAACTCGTCTATTTTTCGGTGGTAGAGGTGACAACGATAGTAACTTCGAGGGAAGGCTCGATGAGATTTCCGTGAGCCAGCCTTAGTGTAGTGGTTTCTTCTGAATCAAATTTGGTGGAGAGGAAGATGAGAAACGGACGCCCAAAGGGCGTCGCTACAATCGTAGACACGTCCTTTGGACGTTCTTCAGCGTCAACCCCGGAACCATTACCGATGAAACGGAGCCCAAAGGGCGTCGCTACAACCGTAGACACGTCCTTTGGACGTTCTTCAGCGTCAACCCCGGAACCATTACCGATG
>JARGPI010000002.1:122-67032 GCA_029213005.1 Verrucomicrobiales bacterium | reverse complement strand
AAACGGAGCCCAAAGGGCGTCGCTACTGAACACCCCCGATTTCGAGACCAAAAAAAACCCGGAGCGTGAGCCCCGGGTCTTTCGAAATAGATAGCTATCGATTTACTAAAACCTAGTAGCGATAGGTCTCAGGCTTGTAAGGACCCTCGACTGGAACGCCGATGTAGTCAGCCTGCTCTTTGGTGAGCTTGGTGAGCTTCGCCCCGATTTTCTCGAGGTGAAGTTTCGCAACTTCCTCATCAAGGTGCTTCGGCAACACGTAAACTCCGGGAGCGTAGGTCTCTTTGTTTCTCCAAAGATCCATCTGCGCGAGGGTTTGGTTGGTGAAGCTGTTCGACATCACGAAACTTGGGTGACCGGTTGCACAACCGAGGTTTACAAGACGTCCTTCCGCAAGCATGAAGATCTGACGTCCGTCAGGCATCGTGTAGCGATCAACCTGTGGCTTGATTTCCTCTTTGGAAACGCCTTCGGCATTGTTCAATGGTGCGACCTGAATCTCGTTATCAAAGTGACCGATGTTACAGACAATCGCCTGATCTTTCATCGCAGTAAGGTGCTCGAGACGGATAATGTCTTTGTTACCGGTAGTGGTAACATAGATGTCAGCCCAACCGAGGGTGTCCTCGATAGGCAGAATACGGTAACCTTCCATCGCGGCCTGAAGCGCACAGATCGGATCGACTTCAGTCACAACAACTTGAGCTCCCTGAGCACGAAGTGCCTGTGCGCAACCTTTACCAACATCACCATATCCGCAAACCACTCCAACTTTACCGGAGATCATTACGTCGGTAGCACGCTTGATACCATCTACCAAAGACTCGCGGCAACCATAGAGGTTATCGAATTTCGATTTGGTAACAGAATCGTTAACGTTGATGGCAGGAACGCGAAGTTTACCCTGCTCAGACATTTGGTAGAGACGGTGTACACCGGTAGTCGTTTCCTCGGAAACACCTTTCCAGTCTTTCAAATAGTTAGTCCACTTGCTTGGGTTCTCAGCATTGATGCGCTTGAGAAGTCCTTTGATTACAGCTTCCTCTTCGCTCTCTGAATCAGAGTTTACCCAGGATGTGTCGCCTTCTTCGAGGTCAGCACCTTTGTGGATAAGGAGAGTGGCGTCACCACCATCATCAACGATCATTTCAGGACCGCTTCCGTCCGGCCAGGTAAGGGCTGCCTCTGTGCAATCCCAATACTCCTGAAGGGTTTCACCTTTCCAGGCAAAAACCGGAACTCCGGCGGCAGCGATTGCTGCAGCAGCGTGATCCTGAGTCGAGAAAATGTTACAACTACACCAGCGAACGTCGGCACCAAGGTCGACGAGTGTTTCGATCAAAACCGCAGTTTGAATCGTCATGTGGAGAGACCCCATGATACGCACACCCTGGAGCGGCTTGTCAGCTGCGTATTTTTCGCGTGTCGCCATCAAACCGGGCATTTCGTGCTCGGCGATAGAGATTTCCTTCCTCCCGAATTCGGCAAGACCGATGTCGGCGACTTTGTAGTCGTTCTCCTTTGTAGATATGGTTGACTGTGTCATTTTATTTTCTTTGTAGATTGTATCGGTCTGACTTTACGCACCACAGGCGCTCTTGAGGTCAGCTGCTTTGTCAGTTTTCTCCCAGGTCAATGCGTCGAGGTTGTCCTCGCGACCGAAGTGACCATAGTTAGTGGTTTCGCGGTAGATCGGGCGAAGCAGGTTCAGTTGAGAAATAATGTCAGCCGGTTTGAAGGAGAAAACCTCTTTAACCGCGGCTTCGATTTTTTCTTCAGCAACGTGTCCTGTTCCGAAGGTATCAACCCGAACACTAACGGGATGTGGGTGACCGATAGCATAAGCAAGCTGAAGCTCGCAACGATCTGCGAGGTCGGCAGCCACTACATTTTTTGCAACCCAGCGGCACATATAGGCAGCTGAACGGTCAACTTTACTGGGGTCTTTTCCGGAGAAAGCACCACCACCGTGACGTCCCATACCACCGTAGGTATCAACAATGATTTTCCGTCCGGTCAAACCGCAGTCACCTTCAGGTCCACCGATGATGAACAAACCGGTAGGGTTAATCAAAATCTCAGTGTCGTCGGTGAGAAGATCACCGGAAATATGTTTGGCGATGAGATCAGCCTTGAGGGCTTCGCGAATTTCAGCGGTCGTGATATCAGCGGAGTGCTGAGTTGAAATAACCACCGCAGTGATACGATTTGGCTTGTTGTCGACATACTCGACGGAAACCTGAGTTTTCGAATCGGGGCGCAACCACTTGTGGGTTCCGTTTTTGCGGAGATCGGTCAATGCTTTACCCAGCTTGTGAGAAAGATCGATAGGAGTCGGCATCAGAGACTCGGTCTCTTTCACCGCGTAACCAAACATGATTCCCTGGTCACCAGCGCCCTGTTCGGCGGTCGTTTTGTCAGCTGCCTGACCAACATCCACTCCCTGAGCGATGTCCGGAGACTGCTGGCCAAGTGCGTTGACGAAGAAAAAGTTCGATGCGTTGAACTTACAATCGTCATTGGTGTAACCGATTTCCTCGATTGCATCGCGGACGATTTCCTGATAATCGAACTTCGCCGATGTGGTAATTTCCCCACCGAGAACGACGAGGTTGTCTTTTACCATGGTCTCACAGGCGATGCGGGAATTGATGTCCTGCGCAAAGCAAGCGTCGACGATGGAATCAGAAATCGTGTCAGAAACTTTGTCAGGATGACCTTCAGTTACGGACTCGGACGAGAATATGTATGAGTTTGCCATTGCTATCGTATTTACAAATCAAGATGGGTTGATACATTAGGTTGAACTTCGATGGCGTCAATTCTAAAAAATCTCCGTTTGATCACCGACCCCACCCGGGTTCGAATCCTCCGCCTGTTACGCCGAGAGGAGTTGTCAGTCGTTGAGCTTCAGGAGGTTTTGGGCATGGGGCAGTCCCGTATTTCGACCCATTTGTCCCAGTTAAAGAAGCAAAAACTGGTCACCGACAGGCGGTCAGGAAAGAATGTCATATACGGATTTAACCGGGATCCGGGCTTTTTTCCCTCCGGTTTGGTCGATGCTTTGGAGCTTGCGGCGACCGAAGTTGATGAAATTTCGGATGATGACGAGGCGATGAATCTCGTTCTCGCGAAGCGAAAAGACAAAGCGCGAGCCTACTTTGACGAGCTGGCGGGAAAATTCGGACGAACCTACGTCCCAGGCCGATCGTGGAAGGCGCTGGCCGAAACGCTTCTGAAATTGATGCCCCCGATGGTCATCGCCGACCTCGGCGCGGGCGAAGGTACCTTTTCCCAATTGCTCGCCCAACGTGCCGAAAAAGTGATCGCGATCGACAGTTCGCCGAAAATGGTGAACTACGGAGCCGGGCTCGCCTCCAAACACGGCTATGATAATTTGGAATACCGGATCGGAGATATCGAGTCTCCTCCAATTGATGACAATTCAGTCGACCTCGCGTTTTTCAGTCAGGCCCTGCACCACGCCTCAAGTCCGCTGAAGGCAATCCAATCGGCTCACCGAATTCTGAAACCGAACGGAAAAATCGTGATTCTAGATCTTTTGAAACATCAATTCGAAGATGCCCGCGAACTATACGCCGATGTGTGGTTGGGGTTTTCCGAATTGGAAATTTCCAAGTTTCTCGAAGAAAGCGGCTTTAAAGAAGTCGAGATCACCATCGTCGATCGCGAGACCGATCCTCCGAATTTTCAGACTTTGATGGCGATCGGAGTCAAAGTATCCGCATAAATCGAGCGATACCAGCGTGTCGAAATCAAATTGTACCCTGTACACTTTTGGACTGTATAGGGTACAGTCTAATCCCGCTAGGTTTTGCGTGGACTCCGGGGCGATTCAAGATACGGCAACGCCGTTACGTAAAACAGCCCATGGTTGCCGCAGTGAAAGCGGAGGCTACCATGGGTTTGCATCCCAGGAGATGCCCAACGCTGAAGCCGTTGCGAAAGCTTTCAGATCACTTTCAGCGATCAACTTGTCTTGTGATAAAATCCCCGGGTAGACTCTCTGCTTCGCTTCGGTCAACCCGGGGCTATGTTTCACAACGGCGTTGCCGTATCGTGACTGAAACTGAAAAACTTAGCGAGATTCCAAGGTACAGTCGAATACCGCTAGGTTTATTTGCCCGGTTACGGGCAACGTCCGTGATGCGGACACTCTTGTCCGCAACTCTCCAGCGAAACGCGAACAAAAGTGTCCGCGACACATCCCGCCTTTACTACAAAAAACGACTCGAAAATACCTATAACGACCAGGCCCCAACCCGGTTTCGTTGTGCCCCTTTCTCTACTGAAAACAGGTAGTCTTTGTACTGACGCCAATGCCTGCCATCCGGGGTGTCTTCACCGCGGGTAAAGATTCGACCGAGCCCTTTGCGCACTAACAACTCGCATAAGTAAACGGTTTTACCCGGGTGATCGGGATCCGGAATTTCGACAAACCCGTGGTAGCGTTCGTCATCGTCGTAGACCCGCTCCCAATTGGTATAGACCGTGAAAGGCTCAGCCTTCAGCAGGGTAGCCACATATTTACGGGCCGCTTTGCCCACCGTGACAGCCTGTTCCAGACTGATATCCAGATCGTCGGCCTGATCAGCGACCCGATCCCTTTGTCTTTCATGCCGATCGCTCAGATATTTTTCCGGGGTATCAACGAAGTAAAGACGAAGCTCAAACTCCTCTCCTTCGAAATTTACGTAAAAGCTGTCACCATCGTTGTTGCGATGTTCGCTCCACGAGACCCGATCCAGTTTTCGATAACCGTTCATGTTAGACTCACCTGAGCAGAAAATGGCTTCGCAGTAAAGCGAGATCAGATCTTGATAAGTTTTACCGAGATATCGCCTTTTGCGCCAAATACAAAAACGATCCCCGGACTATACTCTTCATTCCAGGCGTTTCGCTCGATGGTGTAGACACCGAGTAACTCGACTTTCGGTTTTTCAAAACAGAGCTCGATATGCTCGGGCACTTTCGCAGCGTTTACCACTTTGTAGATTTCATTCTCCACTTTGGGAAGGTGTTCTTTTAAATCGATTCGCAGCTCTTTTTCTATCGCTTTGACGAGCATTTCCTCGAGAAGCCAGGCGGCAGTACCAGAGAAAACTTCCCGGGTCCGAACGGACATTTTTACGTTGGTAAACCCGAGCGTTTGCGAGGGGCAGTCCACCATCGGGTTGGCCTGGAGTTGCAAGGTTCCTGACAGGCCTTTGCCCCAGACTCCGCTCAAGGTATTAACATCGAGCGTGAGATTGAGACGCCCTTTGTCTGCGAGTTCGAGTTTCAGTTTCGATACTTTAGTTTTGGCTCCCGATTTTGATGTGAGCACAAATTCATCGTCCGCGAGACTGGAATTCAGAGCCTTGAAATTGGCGATGATGGGAACCCTCAGCTCGGTTCTGGGATTTTCATCGACAAGGTGGAGATAGGGAATCTTTTCCGCCTCCCGGTTACCAACCTCGGTATTGGTGATGAAGGTTTGCGCGACCATACCCATCGTGACCGAAACACTACTGGGATTGGAATAATCAATCGGGCCCATCTGGGCGACGGCTGGATCAAAGACCAACCAGGATGCCGGATCTTTGGTCATCAGTTTGGTGATATGGGTTTTCTTCCACAGATTCTGAATACCTTCCTGCATGTTGAGGGCGTCAGTTAATCCCGGACCGATTTTCGCCTTCTCAGCTTTAATTTTCGGCTCCAGGGCGGATTGCACCTCATCGCGAATGTCTTTGCTTCCGTTCCGCCCGTAATTCGCCACCGCGTGACTGATATTCAAATTGGTCATCAAATTGGGACTGACCTGCCAGTCGGAATCGATCACCGGAGTGAGATCGCCTGTGATCATGCCTTTCATCCCGGCGTTTCCTTTTACCCGGATCTTAAACAGACCAAAGCGCCCTGTGGCATCGGCATTTCCGTTGATGGGCAGCGTGAAAGATAAATTATGACCGGTATTTTGCAGGGTGAGATGACCCGGCATCATCTTCCATTGGATGGTGCCTTCTTTGATCTTTTTGTGGAGATCTTTTTTCTCAACCCCGGCGAGTTGAGCGGGGATATCCCGGTTGGCGACGTCTTCGAGGGCGGAAACGGGGAGGTCTAACTTAACGGCAAGGATCGACCGCTCAGGAATGGGGAATTCCCGATAGCCGAAGGGAACCCCTGTGGGGGGCTTGGCTTCCAGCATCATGTCTGGACCGACTACCTTGGTGAGAATCGGAACTGCTGCTATTGCAGCGAACACCAGAAGACCAATGACAAAAATTGTCAGGAGGAACTTCTTCATTTTTTAAAATATCGCTATAAACTGATCATTAATCAATCCATATTTTTGTAAACATTGGGGGTTACAGGCTTTTCAAACGGACGACAACATCGCCTCTCGCACCGAGGACCACGACAACTCCGGGTGAGAGCTTGGAACTTTGGGTAGTTCGGGTCACGGTGTAAATTTTTATTATTTTAAAGTCAGGATTTGGAATTGAGACCGACACGTCGTCCGGCAGTTTTCCGGAATTGAGAAAGGTCTCAATCCCCGCCTTCATTTCGATCGGATAACGCTCCAAATTTTCCTGAAGCGCCTTCTCAATCGATTTTGAAACCATCTTTTCTATCATCTTAACGGCTGGCCGGGGCAGAGCCCTACGGGTTTTATCCGTTAATTTCATATTATTCAGACTGATACGTTGGGTCTCGTAGTCAAATTGGGGGTCAGCTTCGAACCAAATTCGGCCTGCGAAGCCCTGCCCCCATCTCCCGGTATCGGCATCAACCGTGACGCCGAAGACAAGACCGCCATTTTGGCCGACCCGCAGCTCGGGGGCGGAAATCTCTGCCGTCCCACCAACTCCGATGGATTGAGTGAACCGCTGCACCGCCATTTTCTTGTTCAATTCCGCCACATCAACCACCACCGGGAATTGAATATCGTTGACCGGGTCCGTTAACGTCAGATTGAGCGGAGGCAGCGTTTCGGGGTAGGAGGTGTTTACCGGAACGCTGGAAATATAGGAGTGAGCGACCATGCCCATGGTTACAGAAAGGTGTTCCCGGTTCGAATAATCGACCGGTCCCATCGAAACTTCCCCGGGATCAAACACAAACCAGGCAGGCGGGTCTTCGGAAACCTGCTCCCCGCGATGGGCCTGATCCCAAAGCAGCTGGAGCTTCTTTTTCAGCTCAAGTCCTTTCATGATCGAGGGCCCGATATTCTCAGCCTCCTTTTGAATGACGGGATTCGCCAGGTCTTCGACCATTTTGGTGGCGCTGATTGTCCCGATTTTGCCGAGGGTAAGATTCGCGTGACTGAGCTTTAATAGTGGATTCAAATTCGGGAATATCTCCCAATCCGAAGAGATCCGGGGTCTCACGGTTCCTGCAATCTGCCCTGCCAAATCAGCGGTTCCCTGCACCGGAAGCCGGATAAAAATGAGATCAACATCCCCCGCCACCTGGGCGACGCCGCGGATCGGCAATGTAAAGGCAAGCTCCTGACCGGTATTTTGCAGGGAAATATCACCCGGCAGCATTCGGTATTGCACGGTGCCGTTCTGAACCCGTTCGTGAAAATTTTTGTTCTCCTCCCCGGAAATTTCCTTCGGTGCGCTTCGGTTAGCCGCAGCGGCAAGCGCCTCCATCGGCAATTCCAGGCGCACCGCGATTTGGGAGTTCGACTCCTCCGGGTAGTCCATTTTCCCCTCCGGGATATAGTCGGGCGGCTCGACCATAACCGGTGTTCGCGGTCCGTCATCATAGAGTACGAACACTGCCGATCCTGCTGCGGCGGCGAGCAAGACAAAAACGCCGAGGGCAAGGAACAGCTTTTTCATTGTGGTTTAGACGATCACCTAACGCAACAAAGCTGATTTTTACCACCAAAATTCCGGCTAATTTTTCTGAATACCGGAAAGGACCGGGAATCGGGTTCAGCTGTGGAACTTATCGGTAAAGCGGCGGGCGCACTTGATTTGCTCCTTAGTCTCCAGACAGCACTTTCTTCGCGCCCGAATCCAGTCGACAGGATTGGTCCCTTTAGGAATAAAGCCCGCACTGGCGCACCAGGCGATGATAAACTGTCCGGTCCTACCGCAACCTGCCACGCAATGGATTACCACCGGTTCACCGGCCCGGTGATGTTGATCCATAATCTCGATAAATCTTTCGATCTGAGCATCGGTAGGAACCCCATAATCCGGCACATTGATGTGGTAATAGGAAAACTGCCGCGGCACATCCTGCCGGTTATCAAACTCGCAGCAATTGACCACCGCACGAATCCCCTTTTCCCCGTATATATCGAACACATAGGGATCAGGCCACCACGACGCCGCGATGACATCTTCCACAATCCAGGTGAACGGCTCAGTTCTTTCCGGCTGCCCTTTTTCAGGCCAATACCACGGTCGAATAGCTTTCGGCATCGCAAATTGTAACAGTTACAGGTTAAAAATCACCTCCATGATTTAGCTGAAGAGCGATTCGATTTCCTCATAGATACTATTTCTATATTCAATTTTTCTTATGACTCCACCCAATTATGATTAAAGAGGCGGGATAACCCTTTCCCGACCGATCCCAGATGAAAGCGATTCAATTTTATCAAAACAGTAGTGATTCCGGTTCCGCACGTGAAGTGGAACTCTCAACTCCGGTTCCGACGGGACACGATATTCTTGTGAAGGTCGAAGCCATCGGTCTGAATCCTGTCGACACCAAAGTTCGCCCAAAGGAAAATGAAGCACCAAAAACCCTCGGTTTCGATGCCGCCGGTATCGTTGCGGATTGCGGGGAGAACGTGACCCTTTTCAAGAAAGGGGATGCGGTCTACTACGCCGGCGACGTAACCCGCCCGGGCTCGAACGCGGAATATCAACTGGTCGACGAGCGAATCGTCGCACAGCAGCCCGCCACCCTCGACGCAGTGACCAGCGCGGCCATACCGCTAACCGCTCTGACTGCATGGGAATCCCTATTTCATCGACTCAAAATCGATCCCGATTCGCCTCAACGAAATCAGGAAAAACACTCCTTATCATCGGTGGCGCCGGTGGAGTCGGTTCGATGGCGATTCAATTGGCAAAACGCGCGGGCCTGACTGTCATTGCAACCGCGTCCCGACCCGAGAGCAGCGAGTGGTGCCGGAAACTGGGTGCCGAACATATCCTTAATCACCATGAAGATATGCCATCACAACTTCGCGAATCTGGTTTCGACACCGTTGATTACATCGCAAACTTTAACAATATCGACAAGGTGTGGGATGCCATGGGCGAGATGATCGCGCCTCAAGGCGAAATCGTCTTGATCACCGAACAACGGGGCGATCTTAATATAGGTGGGATATACAAAACCAAATGTGTCGGTATCCATTGGGAGTTTATGTTTACCCGTTCGATGTATCAGACAGATGACATTATCGAGCAACACAACATCCTGAAGCGCGTCGCGGAATTGATCGATTCCGGCGAGATTTTGGCGACGGCTAACGACAACCTCAGCCCGATCAACGCGGAAAATATACTGGAAGGTCACCGCCGACTCGAGTCCGGCAAATCGATCGGAAAACTCACCATTTCCGGCTGGTTTTAAAAATCACCAAATACATCGTATGAAAACAACCATAAAAACCGAAGTTGCCCGAAAAGCAATCACCGCCGGTCTACCTCTACTTGTCCTTGGTTTGATCCTTTCTCACCGGGGCAACCAAATGCAAGCCGCCGATCGTCCCGAATCCAAAACTGAAATCGTTTTGACTGAAGATGTTGAGTGGACACCGCTGAATCCTGCCCGTGGGGACAAAGGTCCCAAAGCCGGGACTCTCTGGGGAGACCGGGCCGGGGACAGACAAACCGGCTTTCTCGTGAAATTTGCGGACGGGTTTTCCTCGCCCCCACATATCCACAATATTACCTACCGGGGAGTCGTCATTTCCGGACTGGTACACAACGACGATCCCGGGGCCGAAAAAATGTGGATGCCTCCGGCTTCATTCTGGACGCAACCTGCGGGAGAAGTACATATCACCGCCGCAAAAGGCGCAGACAATATGGCCTACATCGAGATTGAGCGGGGCCCCTACCTCGTTCTCCCTTCGGAAGAGGCCAACGACAACGGAGAAAGACCGGTTAACGTTCACGAATCCAACCTGATCTGGTTAAGCGCCGCTGATACCACCTGGATCGACTCGGCCGATCGCGAAAGCTCGACTAAAGGTCCATGGATTTCCCATCTTTGGGGTAAGCTTGAAAGCGGGAAAGCCAGCGGAACGCTACTTAAGCTCCCGGTGGGATTCGAGGGGGAGATTCAAAGCAATAACCCATCATTTCGTGTCGTCGTGATCGAAGGATATCCTCAAATGCAGGAAGTAGGGATTCCGGAAACCACCTCACTGGAACCGGGAAACTATTTCGGCTCAAAGGGCGCGTCCAACTACCGGGTCAGCGCGGGATCTAAAAAGGAGACTATTCTCTATATTCGCACCGACGGCTCTTACAAGGTCAGTCCGAAGGAAATATCTAATCAGGCGACTCAATAGTCACCCACGAGCCAGCCCGTCAGGGTGATCGCCACCGCAGTATAGGCCATAAAAACAAACATCTCGTAGTCACCCGACCGGTTTGCCGAAACCATTCCGACCACGGGAATCACGAGAAGGATAAATATCACAATCGACAACCATCTTCGTAAGCTCATCGAGTGATCTTACGATATCTCCCGATTACAAATCACACCGTTGTTTGGAATGAAATCGGAAGGTCGATACAAGTCTCCGAGAGACTACGGCTTGTACTCTTTCATCGCCGTCGGCAGGTATTCCTGAAGCTGAGCGATTCGGGTTTCGTCAAGCGGGTGAGTCCGGAGAAAAGCCGGGCCCTGACTTTGCGAAGACTTTTTCCGATAATCGGAGAACCGCTCCCAGAGACGAACGGATTCTTCAGGGTGATACCCAGCCCGCGCCATGTATAGAGCGCCGAGCCGGTCCGCTTCGAGCTCCTGTTCGCGCGAATGGGAAAGCTGACTCAAAGATGCCCCGGCTCCAAGCCCGGCTGCCACAATAGCCGGATTGAGGCCGGTCTGCTTTTTGATCACCTGGGTTCCCACCGCCACAGCGCCGACCGAGAGAGCTCCTCTCGACAGCCTTTCGCCGGAGTGACGCGCCACCACGTGGGCAACTTCGTGTCCCATCACAGCCGCAAGTCCACCCTCATTCTGAGTGATTTGAAACAGCCCGGTGTGAACTCCCACTTTTCCACCGGGAAGCGCAAATGCATTCGGAGTCGGATCCTCGAACACGACAAATTCCCATTCGGCGTTAGGAACCGGCATCACCTTCGATAAGCGATTCCCGACTTTCTGCACCTGGGCATTGTAGGTCGGGTTGGTCGAAATCTTCAACGTCCCCTTCATCTTTTTGAATTCAGAGATCCCCATGGCCGCTTCATCGCTCGGTTTCAGGAAATTGATGCTCCGCCGATCACTGTCCGGAACAGTGCTGCAGGCCACGATAGTAATCAATGAGGCCAATAATAAAGCGGGGAGAGCGTAGGCGAAAATCCTTTGCATAATCGCAATTATAACGCGGGAACCTGTCTGCGCAATGGGATCAATTGAGCCCGGTTCTTCACTTTATCACGCCCAAAGGTCTCAGGCACAGGCCGCAGATCGACCCGATCAGGCCTCCCGCAACTCCCATTTTCGTCGGTTTTTCTGCGGTTTTTACAGAACTTTTACACAGTTCTTACCTTCGTTTGACCCAAACCCCTTCAAAGTGTCTCAGACTACGAACATGAGATTAATCTTGCACGCCCTTGTCATCACCGTCGCCCTCCTTCTGCCGCTGGAATCCCGATCCCAGACACCGGAGGAAAAAAAGAATGTGTTTATCAAAAAACAACCCGAAAAGCAATATGCCGCTCAGTTGGGCATTATTCTGGAATACTTCCAGCTCGACGAAAAGATCGCCAATCAACTGCTTCGCAAATATGCACCCACAGCCAGCGATGCCAAAGCGTTGCGATACGACCTGGACACGATGGTCGAAAGCGGCGAAGCGAAACTTCTCGAAACCGCCTTCATCATCGCGCGAAGTGGTAACCGGGCAAAAGTTGAGTCGATCCGCGAGTATCAGTACCCAACGGAATATGAACCCCAGACCGTGCCGAATACCGTTGGTGACATCACGGTTGTCGCCCAGGATGGAGGAACCCTTCCCGCAAAATCTCAGATCCTCTTTACGGAACCCACCCCGGCAAAATACGAAGTTAGAAATGTCGGTATCACCCTGGAAGTCGATGCCGTCCTCGGTGCCGACAACCGGATCGTAGATCTAAATCTCGCTCCGGAAATCACGACCCTGATCGAAACGGATCACTATGTTTCCGGAGACCGGGAGGCTCACGGAACGGGCAATATCAAGATGCCGGTTTTCTATACCATGAAAACCACCACGCAAATCACGGTCGAAGTGGGCAAAGAAAACCTTTTCGCATTTAACACACCACCCGAAGCACCAGGCGAACGCGTCATATCGATGATCAAAGTTGAATTGATCAAAGTTCCATCGCCCCCTACTGTCGAATAATCGATTTCCGAACATGCTCTCGCAAAGACATCTCCCCGCTACAATCCTGTTTCTCACGATTTTGTCAGCAACCGCGATTTTAGTGGGTGGATGGCACTTTGCAAAAGTCGAAACCCAATCACCTATCGAGCGTGATCAAGCGCCCTTCACTGACTTTACATCAGCGTTTCTCGAAGAGATCCGGGACCTCGAATCACTATACCAGTCTCACCTCAACGACATTAAGACTCAGTTTTACTTCGAGGGCTCCCACATCAGTATCACCAACGCCTGCCGAAACATAATCGGCGTCGAACAAGTCACAGTCTTTGGGCCGGGTTGGTCGCGCCAAACCACCGACCTCCGCGAAGGCGACCGCTCTACCCCCTTACCGGAACCCTACCTGACCGGAAGTCGGGATGATCAGAAGAGAGACGGAATCATCCTCGATCCCCACGCAATCGACACAGAGGGCCCGTGGATCGCTCAACCCGGACATCCCCTGCATTATGTGGCGCGGCTCCGAAACTACCGAACCATCGTCCTTCGAATTAATACGGACCAGACCGCAGCTGCGATGGACCAATGGTTGTCCGGCTGGCTGGAAAAAATTTACGAGCCTCTAAAAATCTCAGGTATCAACGCGGAGGTAGTCAGCCCCCTTGGTAACCGGTTGATATACCGGGACGAAATTACCGAAGGAAAGCCCTCATTAATCCTTCCGATCCAGAGCATCCTTGGAAGGTGGCAAATCTCTAAAAGAGAAGAATACCAAACCATCACTACCTATCGCCCCCAGGTGTTGATCGCTTCGGTGTCTTTAGCTTTGTTTTTAGCGCTGATCGGACTATTCGGCTTTATCCAGCAAAACCGGGCTCTCAACCTTGCCGAGCAGCGGGTATCTTTCGTTAACCGGGTCTCTCACGAGCTTAGAACCCCAATGACAAATATCCTTCTCAACCTCGACCTACTCTCCGATTCAATCATTGATAAAAGTCCCCGGACCCGGAAAAGTCTCAGTCTGATTCGCGATGAAACCGAACGCCTCAGTCGACTCCTCGCAAATGTCCTCACATTTTCCCAAAGCGAACAGGATAAAAAGACTGCCAAGTCGATTCCCGTCGCGATTCCCGAACTGGTTAACGAAGTCGTCGACCAGTTCACCCCTCTATTGAAGCGAAAAGGAATCGATCCCATAATAACTCCGCCAAAGGATCGCAATCTTTATGCTCACGGCAATCCCGATGCAATACGGCAAATCATCGGCAACCTGATCTCCAACGTCGAAAAATATAGTGCGACCAACCAACCATTCGAAGTAGAGATTTATCCTCAGGACCAAAATCAGAATGATTACGTAGTTATCGCTATCACAGACAACGGCCCGGGAATTAAGGCCTCTAAAAAGGCTCAGATCTTCAAACCCTTCGTGCGATTAAACGACTCCACAACCGAAGGCGTTTCAGGAACCGGGCTCGGCCTCGCGATTTCGCGCGATCTTGCCACTTCGATGGAAGGAACCCTCACCGTCCAGTCCCCTCTTCCAGGAAAAAACCAGGGTTCCCGATTCGAACTGGTATTGCCCCGAAGCGGCTCTAACATCATCTCCATCGCCTCATGAAGATCCTGATCGCCGAAGATGACCCTGTCACGCTGGACTCAATTGAAATGTGCCTCACCGACGAGGGATTTTCCATCCTCACAGCCACCAACGGCAAAGAGGCTATTGATCACTGGGCCAACGAAAAACCGGATCTAATCTGCCTCGACATTATGATGCCGGTGATGGACGGATACGAAGTCTGCCGCAAGATCCGGCAGGTTGACGAAACGGTCCCCGTCCTCTTTTTGTCCGCCAAAAACGAAGAAATTGATGTCGTCGTCGGACTCGAAATCGGTGCCGATGATTTTATCCGGAAACCATTCGGCAAACACGAGCTGATCGCCCGGATTCGAACCGCCCTGCGCCGTTCCGACAGTCAAAAAAACTCAAAACCTACCGCTTCATTCACGATCAATAATCAACTCGAAGTATTCCCCCTTCAGCTTCGGGCTTTCGATCAGACAACGCAGCAGGAAGTCAACCTGTCTCCCCGGGAAATCTCGATTCTCCAACTGCTTCACGACCACTGTGACGAAGCTGTCTCCCGCGATGCGATTCTCGATCGCTGCTGGGGCATTGACTACTTTCCCGAATCCCGAACCCTCGATCAGCACATCGTTAACCTGAGGAAAAAGATCGAACCCGATCCATCCAACCCCGTCCTCATCGAAACCGTACGCGGCATCGGATATCGCGTGAAGTCAGCCTGACCATCGAGGTTAGACCCAACGCCCGGAACCACCCACTACACCAACCGGAATCAACGTTCTATCCGGCCCTCAAAAGCATTCGCGCCTTTCGCGTTCATTCTTTTACATTCGCGTTAAAAATTACCTACCCGATCGCTCTAACATTGCCCTCCATATTTCTATAACGACCGTCTCCCAAAAGCCGAAAGTAAAGCGGTCCCGAAGCCACACGAAAAAGGGAACCACTACACAATCATCTGTGACCATCAAAAGACCTCATCCATTCGCTCTTATCTGTGATCACCACTTTCCAACGGAATCTTCACAAACCAGGATCATGGATATGACAGGCTTTCAGAGACGAACCTGGGCGAAGAAACTCCACCGAAGTTTCCTGACATTTTTCGCAAGCCAACTCTCCCGAATCCGTACATATCTCCACTTTAACAGCGTCCGACGGTGGTTGAAAAGGTTGCGGATTGGTGATTTTAGCGGCTGCATTCATGATCTTCACCCAGGCGGGCAGGACGGTTTCGGAACTTAAAGCATTACTATAGATTTCCCTTTGCTGATCGAACCCGATCCAGGCGACGCAGGTAACTCTGGAAGTGTACCCCGCAAACCAGTTATCAGTGAAACCACTGGTGGTTCCAGTTTTCCCGGCTACCGGATAGTCCCCAAGCCCGTAAATTTCACGAGCCTTCTTTGCCGTACCAGTTTTGAAACTGTCTACCAGCAAACTGTTAATTTGAAAAGCGGTGTATTGATCAACCGCTTTTTCCGCAGACTCGACGGCGGGATTTTTATACACTGTGTTTCCTTTGGCATCCCGGATTCGGGAAATGATAGGTGTGGATTTCAGAGTAGCACCCTGTCTGGGAAAGATTGAGTACGCTTTCGCTATTTCGCTAAGTGAAGATGAGTTGCGACCGAGCATCGTAGCGTTGAATTTTTTTAAATCGCCAAAGAAGGTGAGTCCAGCCGTTTCGGCCAAAGCGACAATATTCTGCAGGCCCGCCTTTTCCCCGATCCGGATCGTGGCCGCATTCTTTCCCTTTGCCAGAGCCTCCCGGGCGGTCACCGTCTTTTCATAGCGGTGATTCACGTCTTCCGCCCCCCACTCCCCGAGATTACCCGAAAGACTACCGAGCATGACTTTCTTACCACTCATTGGCGTATCGGAAAGAATCGTCCCGGGGAAGAAGCCATTCTCAAACGCTGCGGCATAAACGAACGGCGTAAATATCGTGCCTTCAGTGAATCTGCCCATTTCAGATCGATCAAACATAGTGTCCTGAAAATCCCTCCCGCCAACTTTTGCGAGAACGGCTCCGGTTTCATTATCGATCAGGATCATGGCGGTTTGCAGATATTTAGGAGCAGGGAGACGGGCAATTGAAGAACTCCCCCTGTGTTTCTCCTTAATTTCTTGATACTCCACCAAAGTTTGCCCGGTGAATGCAGGGTGTTTTTCGACAGCGGCTACCTGATCTAACATCGCGTCGGTGGCTACCGTTTGCAGATCGCTATCGATGGTTGTCTCAATTAGAAATCCACCTGAATCAAATTCCTCAATTCCGATGATCTCGGTAGCTTCCCTCCGCACCTGCTCATAGATGTAACCGAACCTGCCGGTCAGGCTTCGCTCAATTTCAGCTCCGTTCCGGTCGACGATTCGACTGACAACTTCCCGCTTGCCGACGGGAGCCTGATCAGAACTTTGCGCGAATAGATCGATGGTCCCTACGCCCAACCCTGTGACGATGCTCACAAATAGGATCGGCAAAATGGAGTTAAACCTGCTTATCACTAAAATCGGGTTTTTGGTTTCAGTCTCCTCAGAATTCGTCATCGGAAGATTGATACGGTCATTTCCAGAATATTTTTCAAAATATGTCTTTTTTCTCCGATAGTTACCATTAGATAAAATGACCGCGAATGAGGCTCAAAAAGTTGGCTGATTCGGGTTAGTGCCTCAGGCGCCACTAATGTTGAGCTAAGTTCGCTGTCCACTGCGAAAACATACAATTTCTCTATCGAAAAATCGCAACGAAATGCTATTTTTTTTCGAGATGGCAAGATCGTGCTTGGTCAATTGCGACTTCTGGGAATCAGAAAAACTCCAGTCATTTTTTACTATGACAAAAATTCGCTCCCCGGCCCGCCCGAAACGCTCCTGAGGGATCGGGATTTAGAACTGTGGGAGTATTTGCACAACGAATCTGAAGCTGAGTGCCGTTTTCTCGAAACCCAATCGAAAAGCCCTCGGATGGCCCAACTACAGTGAAAGTTGCAGGATTTGAAGAAAGGAAAATCCAACGAGTTGGTCAGATTCGATTACGATGAGATGAAGACCCGTTTCGAGGCCAGCGAAAAACACTGAATTCACCTGAATCGGCGCACTAACGCACTTTCATTCGACAGGACTTTGCGCAACACTGGGCCCATGATTTTTATGGGATTCAAACGCTGCGTGTTTGCCGCTTTTATTCTGCTCCCGGCTGTTCTGAACGCGGGTGATTGGATAAATTTGTTCGATGGAAAAACCACCGACGGTTGGACGCCCCGCTCTGAAACGACGGTGTTCGAGGTGAAAAATGGCGAAATCCATCTCGATTCGGAGAAAAATTGCTGGGTTACCACCGACTTAAAGATGGCGGATTTTGAGGCCGAAATCGAAGTGCTGACACCCGACGATGCCACCACTTCGGGCTTCAATTCCGGCTTTGCCTTTCGCTGCACGGGCGATACCGGAAAGCCGAAAGGATATCAGGTCGAGATCGATGGGAAAGTTCCCGGAAAAAGCGGCGGGGTTTTCGGAATCGGGCTCGGAGGATGGCTCTATCCACAGAAAGATGAAGAGGAAGCCTACCAAAAAGCGATCAAAAATGTCGTTAAGGAGGGCGAGTGGAACCACTACCGCGTGGTTTGTGCCGGGCCGGAAATCACCACTTACGTTAACGGTAAACTCATCGCTCAAGTCGCCAACTCGAAATCGCTCGCGGGATTCTTCGCCATTCAACATCACGGAAAAGGCGGCGTGGTGAAATTTCGGAACATTCGAGCCCGTGAACTGACCAACGTCAGTACCGCGAAGCCTAATATTCTCTGGATCACTGTAGAGGACATGAGCCCCACCCTGGGGTGCTACGGCGACTCGTTCGCCAAGACCCCCACCCTCGATCAGTTTGCTAAAGAAAGCGTTCTCTATACGAACGCATTTGCCGCATCGCCGGTGTGTTCGCCTTCGCGATCCACCTTAATCACCGGACTATACAATGCCAGCATGGGCACGAACCAAATGCGTAGTTCAAACCATATCCCTGCGGCGGTGAAAGGATTCCCCTCCTACCTCCGGGACGCAGGTTACCACACCACCAACAATGTAAAAACCGACTACAACTGTGCTGAAAACGACCGCCTGATCGCTGAATCCTGGGTGGACTCCAGCGCCACAGCTCACTGGCGCTCCCGCAAGGAAGGCGAGCCATTCTTCGCCGTCTTCAACGACATGACAACCCATCAGTCACGAACCATGGTTTGGCCTCATCCAGTTTTCCGGGAACACATTCAGTCCCGACTGTCTGCTGATGAAATCAGCGACCCTGACAAAACTTTAATCCCGGCCTACTACCCCGATACCGAAGAGGTCCGTCGCACCATGGCACGGTTCTACGATTGCGTAGCGGTGATGGATAAAAATGTAAAACGAATCCTCGACGAACTGGAGTCCGACGGCCTCGCTGATGACACGATCGTCTTTTTCTACTCCGACCACGGTTCCGGCATGCCGCGCCACAAGCGGTTACTTCTCGATTCCGGAATGAAGGTTCCTCTCATGGTTCGCTTCCCCGAAAAATTCCAGCACCTCGCACCGGCAGCACCCGGCAGCCGGATCGACCGTCTCGTGAGTTTTGTCGACTTCCCGGCCACGGTGCTGAATCTAACCGGACAAGCCATACCGGAATACATGCAGGGACTTCCCTTTCTCGGACCCGATTCCGCTGAAGAAAGAAACCACATTTATGGAACCCGCGACCGGGTCGATGAAGTATACGAAATGGCACGCTCGGTTCGCGACAAACAATATCTCTACATCCGAAACTATATGCCTCACTTGTCCTACAATCAGCCGAGTGTGTTTTCCGATCTGGGTGAAATCCGCCAAAGCATCACCAAGCAGGATCTGTCCGGCCTAACGAAAGAACAACTTGCCTACGCCGGCCCCACCAAACCAGTCGAAGAATTCTACGATTGCATTGCCGACCCGGACAATCTCCGGAACCTTCTCGAAAGTGAGTTGTCCGGTGAACAGCAATCTGCACTCGATACTCTGCGGAAATCGTTTCAGGAAACCCGCCTTGCTGTGAAAGACGTCGGCGTGCTCCCCGAGTCCGTGATGAGAACGATCGTGAGTGAGGAAGGCAAACCAATCCGGGATATCGTTACCGCTGCCGAGAGCCACCACTCCCCTGACCTGAAATCCGCCTGGGAAAATGCCGACGCTATCGGAAAGAAAGACAAAAAGGCTCTCCTCTCGAACCTGGCCAGCTCAAAGCCCGAAGATCGCTACTGGGCGATTATCGGAATGCGGGTCGACTTTGCGGAAGACACATCGCTCCATCAGACCGTGCTCGACCACCTCGATGATATATCAGCCGATGTCCGCATCGAAACCGCATCCTGGCTCGCCAACGATTCAAAAAAGCACCGCGACCTCGCCCTCACCAAGCTGGTTGCCGAAACTGATCACGAAGATTGGTGGAGTGGACTCCGCGCCTGCCGGGCTATCGAATTACTCGGTCCGAAAGCCAAATCCATTCTTCCCCACATGGAGGCACTCTACGCCAAACATCGACACCAGAAAGGAGACCAGAGTTTCTTCATCGCTTTTTCCGCCGGAGCCTTTCTCGACAAAATGGGATCGGAAACCGAACCCTGGGATTTCACCCCGGGCGCAGGTAGCTTCTCAGCAGATCCGAAAAAGAAAACTCCGTAACGACCTCTATTCACCATGAAATTGCTACTACTGACAGCACTACTCATTTTCAGCGGATCGGCACTGGCGGACTGGCCGGAATTTCGCGGCCCCAACCATGACGGCACCGCTACCGGGAACCTCCCCACAGAATGGAGTGAGGATAAAAACATCACCTGGAAAAAGGCGATCGAAGGTCTGGGTTGGTCCACTCCGGTCGTGAAAAACGATAAAGTATGGGTCACCACCGCTACCGTGGATGGCACCAAAATGTCACTGCTCTGTTTTAACTACAAGAAC
This sequence comes from Verrucomicrobiales bacterium, assembly GCA_029213005.1. Lineage (GTDB taxonomy): Bacteria > Verrucomicrobiota > Verrucomicrobiia > Verrucomicrobiales > DEV007 > Arctic95D-9. Next base: position 46,879 of record JARGPI010000002.1, on the reverse strand, counting down.
GGTGACCTCCTTTTCAATAAAATTCTGATCACCTGCGACAATCCCGAGCCTCTCGGGAACAAAATGAATACCTATGCGACCTGCACCCCGGTGATTGGCGATGGGTATATCTACGTGAGCTTCGGCAGTTATGGCACTTTCTGTATCGATACCGGGTCCCACGAAACCGTCTGGCAGCGCCGTGATATCCAGTGCAGCCACTGGCGCGGGCCCGGCTCCTCACCGATCATCTGGAAAGACAAAGTGATCCTTACCTTTGACGGGGCCGATCAACAGTTCCTCATCGCGCTCGACAGAAAGACCGGCAAAACCGTCTGGCGAACGGATCGCTCCACCGATTTTGCCGATGAGAAAAACGGGATTCCGGCCAACTCCGGCGATATGCGAAAAGGCTACAGCACTCCTTTTATTGTTACGACCGGCGGCAAATCGATCATGGTCAGCAACGCAGCAAAAGCTTGCTGGGCCTACGACCCCGATACCGGCGAGGAACTCTGGCAGGTCACCTACAAAACCCACTCCCCTTCTTCCCGCACTATCTACAGCCCCGAAGAAAACCTTTTGTATATCAATACCGGCCTCGGAAAAGCGGAGGTTTGGGCGATCCGACTAGACCCCGAAGCCAGGGGTGACATTACCGAAAGCCACGTGGAATGGAAAGCTCTCAAGCGGACCCCGAAGCGGTCGTCCCCTGTGCTTTCCAACGGCCTGATGTTTTTCGCCAATGACGGCGTCGGTAGTTGCGTCGACCCAAAAACGGGAGAGATCAAATGGAGCGAACGAATCGGCGGTGACTACTCCGCTTCTTTACTCGCCGCCGGTGATCATATCTACTTCTTCGACGAAGAAGGACTCTGCACCGTCGCCAAAGCAGCCGATACCTATCAAAAAGTGAGCGAAAACCATCTCGACGCCGGTTTTATGGCCTCCCCTGCCGCTTATCATGATTCTTTGATACTGCGGACCAAAACTCATCTCTATCGAGTCGACAGCCAGTAATTCCGGAAAAATGGCAAAGCACCTCCGTATCCCGGCAATCTTACTTTTCTGTCTCTCCAGTGTTTTCGGCCAGCTACCCGAAGGTATCGTCAACACCCAGCAGGGGGAAACCGAACCGCCAACGCCTCAGGAGTCTCTTGAGAAGATCACTGTCCCCCCGGGATTCAATGTGACCCTTTTTGCCGGGGAACCGAATGTCGCGCAACCCATAGCCATCAACTACGACGACCGGGGCCGACTTTGGGTCGCCGAGAGTTATTCCTATATTGAGTGGAAACGAAATGGCCGGGATCGCATTCTGATTTTTGAAGATACCAATAACGACGGTCAATTCGATAAGCGATCTGTTTTCTGGGATAAAGGAAATCATGTAAGCGGCTTTCAGATCGGGGCCGGAGGCGTTTGGGTTTGCGATGCACCCAATCTACTTTTTATACCGGACAAGAATCGCGACGACATTCCCGACGCCGGGCCACGCGTCGTGCTGGACGGATGGACCACCAAAGCCGAACACAATTTTTTCAATGGTTTAACCTGGGGTCCCGATGGCTGGCTCTATGGCCGACACGGCATCAAGCACCCCTCTAAAGTAGGCAAACCCGGGGATAGCAAAGAGAACCGAAAAGTCGTGAGCTGCTCGATTTGGCGATATCACCCCACTAAAGAAATCTTCGAAGTCTACGCCGAAGGAACGATCAATCCCTGGGGGCTCGATTGGAACGGGGAAGGACAAGCTTTTATCACAACCAGTGTGATCGACCATTTCTGGCACCTCGTTCCCGGAGCACGCTTTGCTACCTGGGAAGGTCGCAGCGCCGCGAATCATCCTTATTCCTACAGCCTGATGGAACCTACCTCCGACCACCGTCACTGGAAGGGCGGGCAGACCGAACGTACCAAAGAGGGCCTCCACGATGAAGAAGGCGGCGGCCATTCACATTGCGGACTGATGATCTATCAAAGTGACCGCTGGCCGGCCGAGTATCAAGGACGAGCCTTTTTCAGTAATGTGCTGGGTCAGCGGATCAATATGGAACACCTCGACCGGCGCAACTCCGGATACGTTGCGAGCCATGGCGACGATTTCCTCAAAGGCGGCAGCGATTGGTTCCGGGCTACCGATCTGAAACAAGGGCCCTACGGGGAAATGATGTTCGCGGAATGGACCGATTTTGGCGAATGCCACGATCGCGACGGAATCCACCGGACCAGCGGAAGAATCTATCGAGTCAACTATGGAGAAAACCCGGCGCCGAGGGTTTTTGATATCGGTCAAATGTCTACCGAACAACTCATCGAACTTCTCACTCACGAAAACGTGTGGTGGAGACGACAGGCCTTGCGAAACCTCTATGAAAGATCGTGGAACGGACAATCGATCACCGACACCCAGAAAACGAAACTGATGGAGGTCGCTAAATCCGGGGCGATTAGATACTCCATTTCTGCTATTCAGGCCCTGAATGCATTTGCGGAGGATTCTGCCTGGATTGATTCGCTATATCTAGCCAACTCCGCCGCTGAGCGGGATACCATTCGCGCTCAACTTATCGGTCTTGCCTTCAGTCAGGGAGAGTCACCCACCCCGGAACTTTCAAAATGGCTGTCTGAAATCATACCGAATGAGCCATCGCCGCTCGTGCAACTTTGGATCGCCGGAGTGATGCAGCGAATCCCTCTGGAATCCCGTCGGGAAGCCGCAGAGCGACTCACCGGGATCGAGATTTCGCCTACCGATCGCAACCTCAGTTTGATGCGCTGGTATAGCTTCGAGCCACTGGTGAAAAAGGATCCCGGCAGAGCCGCCGAAATTGCTCTGGAAGCGGGTGACCCTTTCCTCAGCGAATCGATCGCCAGGAGAATCGTTTCGGCAAACGAACTCGATACGCTCCTCAACGAGCTAACGCAAAACACCGGGAGCACCGCGATCGAACCTATCCTCGAAGGAATTCTGTCGGAACTTCCCGGAAAAGTAGAGATGCCCAATTCGTGGTCGGAATTATTCCCGAAACTAAAATCTCACGAAAGTGATCACATTCAGAAAATGGCATTTCAACTGGCGCAGCGCTTCGGAGACCGGGCTGCGGAAAAAGAGATGGTCTCCATCGTAATCAATCCTGAATCCACTCCAGCTACCCGGATCGAGATGATACGCCTACTGGTCGCTTCGAGGTCCGAACCACTGGCCGAACACCTGAAATCTCTACTTACCGATCCCGAGATCGGGACCGAAGCGATTCGCGCCGTTTCCGTATATCCAAAACAGGTTTCCGCCGCTGATTTGATCCAACTATTCAATACCGCCTCTATTTCCGACGAATCAAAAACCGCGATCCTTGAGACTCTCGCCTCACGGCCGGATTTTGCGGATTCGTTAGTCACATCATTTCTCGACGGTCAAATCAGCAAAGATCAAATCCCGGCCTACCTCGCCCGGCAGATTTCGGGAGTTTCGAAACAGGGCGCCACGTTTGCGAAAAAATGGGGACTAAATCCCGGCGAAACCAAACAAAAGGAGAAGCTGATCTCCCTATGGAAAAAGCGCCTCCCCGAATCGGCCCTCGCAACAGCGAACCCCATTGAGGGACGTCATGTATTCCAGCGCGTCTGCGGCACCTGCCACAAGATGTATGGCGAAGGCGGAGTTCTCGGGCCCGACCTGACCGGCTCTAACCGGGCCAATCTGGACTACTTTCTGATCAATGTGTTGTTCCCGGGAGAAGACGTTAGCGATGATTATAAACTGGTCACACTAACCTTGAACGATGGCCGAATTCTGACCGGTAACATAGTGGAGGAGTCGGATCAGATCCTGACCTTCCGTCAGGTCGGGCAAATCCAAAGGGTCGACAAGAGCGAGATCGCCTCCCGCAGTGTCGCCAATGTTTCCCTGATGCCTCCCGGCCTTCTCGATACCCTCAAGCGGGAAGATGTCCGGGATTTGATAAGCTACCTCCGGACAACCGAAGCTCCCACTAAAGAACACTAGCAGCCGCCTAAAAGCCTATACCGAATGAAATCCTACCTAACCAAAATCCTGCTTATCGCTTTCGCTATCACTCAGGCATGTCTTAGCGATGACAAAACGTCGACTGTACAGGGTACAGTCGCAGACCGTACCCTGTACAGTCCGGATTTCGACCCCGTTCCCGGGGCCAACATTCTCTACATCTTCGCGGATGACATCGGTTACGAAGCATTGAACTGCTTCGGAGGGCTCGACTTCAAAACCCCGCATCTCGACAAAATGGCGAGCGAAGGAATTCGCTTTACCCGGGTCCACACCAGCCCGGTCTGCACCCCGAGCCGGGTCAGTATGCATACCGGAAAATATGTACCAAGACATGGCCACACCGGCGTTCTGCCCGTTCATACCGGCACCGCAAAGAAGGTCGATTTTGAGACCATGCCTACCTATGCACAAATCATTCGGGAAAATGGTTATCACACCGTAACCACAGGAAAGTGGCAACTCGCCACCCTCGAAATTTGGCCGAACCATATTCGAAATGCAGGTTTTGATACCTGGTGCGTTTGGCAAATCTGGAAAGACAACGCGAAAACATTGCGACACTGGAACCCCACCTTAAACCGGGATGAAAAGGTGCTTTCCGGTATCGAGGAAAAATTTGGACCCGATGTCCTGAAGGACTATGTGATCGAACAAATGCGTGAAGCCACCCGCATCAAAAAGCCGTTCCTTATTGTTCACAACGAATTGCTCCCCCACTACCCGATCGTGGATACCCCCGCTGACCGGGAAGCCGGTCGCATAGCCAGTTTGGGAAATATGATCAGCTATCTGGATACCATCGTGGGTGATCTGCTGGCCGAAGTCGACAAACTCGGAATCCGCGATCAAACCTATGTCGTTTTTATGGGCGACAACGGGACTCTCGAGACTGACTTCAAGAACCCCAAGGCAGGAACCGCACCGGGCGAACGCAAACACACCCGCCACACGGCAGCGGGCCTTGTCAACGGGGGCAAACACCAAATGAATGATGCCGGCAGCCACGTCCCAATGATCATTTGGGGACCCAAAAGTGTGCCCGTTGGAGCCGTGTGCGATGAACTGGTTGATATAGTGGACATTTTCCCCACCTTCTGCCAACTCACCGCCACTGAAATACCGGAAGATATAGCGCTCGATGGCCGCAGCATCGCCTCACAGATTCACGGTAACGACGGACTAAAAAGGGACTGGGTTCATCATCAGCTGCAATGGAATCAGTATCGCAACGATGGCGGGGTTAACCTCTTCGACGGATCCTTTCGCTACCACGCGAATTCCGGAAAGCTGATCGATGCCAGAAATCTACCAGCGGAATCCCCTGCCCCGGAAGGCGATCCGGAGGCGATCAACACTGCCGCAAAATTGAAAGCGCTAGCCGAGAAAATCACAAAAACCTCTCCGCCTCCCGCTACGACTTTTCGGTGATGTCGAACGCTACATTGTTTATCAATGCGCATCGAGCCAGTTTTCGCCGGTTCCCGTGTCGACTACGACAGGAACATTCAGCGGAAGGGCATTTTTCATCGCATCCACTACCTTCGGGGTCACCTCTTCAGCTTCGTCACGATGCATATCAAAGACAAGTTCATCGTGAACCTGTAGTAGCATCCGGCTTTGGTAACCGCCTTCTTCAAGGAGGTTATGGACCCGCACCATCGCGATCTTAATCATATCCGCAGCGGTTCCCTGTATCGGAGTGTTTATCGCGGTTCTCTCGGCCGTTCCCCGCACCGTCCAGCTGCGGGAATTGATATCCCTTAGGTAGCGGCGGCGCCCCGTAACGGTTTCCACATAGCCGTCTTTCTGGGCCTGCTCGATCGTTTTTTCCTGGAATTCCTTCACTCCCGGATACTGCTTCAGATATTCTTTTATGATATCGCCCGCCTCAGAGCGGGACACGCTTCCGCCTAATCGCTGAGCGAGACCAAAAGCAGATATACCATAGATGATCCCGAAGTTCACCATCTTCGCAGTACGACGCATATCGCTGACGACTTCGTCTACCGGAACACCGAACACTCGTGAAGCTGTTGCGGTGTGAATATCGATACCATCGTTAAATGCCTCGATCATGGATGGATCCTTACAGAGGGATGCCATGACCCGAAGCTCCACCTGAGAGTAGTCCGCCGCCATCAGGATGAATTCTTTACTTCGAGGAACAAACGCTTTCCGGATCTCCCGACCCAGTTCCGATCGAATCGGTATATTTTGTAGATTCGGATCATTCGATGCGAGACGCCCCGTCGCAGTCATCAACTGATGAAAGCTCGTATGGATATGACCGGTCTTTTCGAAAATCGATTTCGGTAACGCATCAACATAAGTGCTCTTCAGCTTCGCCGCCTCCCGGTATTGTAGTAGTTTCTTTACGACTTCGTGTTCGTGGGAGAGCGCACTCAGCGTCTGCTCGTCGGTCTTGTATTGTCCGCTTTTGGTCTTCTTCGGCTTTTCGACCAATTTCAGGCGCTCGAAAAAGATTTCACCGACCTGCTTCGGAGAACCGAGGTTGAACTGGGTCCCGGCAGCCTCAAAAACCTCTTCCTGTAACTGGTTGATCCGCTTTTCGAGAACAACGCCGGTTTCCTCCAGCACGGAAGTATCCACTTTGATGCCCTGCTTCTCCATTCCGACGATGGCCGGAATCAGCGGGCACTCGATTTCGAGTAAGACCCGCTCCTGATTGGTCTCTTCGAGTTGTTTGCGGAGGATTTCAGCCAGTTGCCAGGTCACATCCGCGTCTTCGGCAGCGTATTGAGCCACCGCTTCGAAGTCGGGACCGGTTCCACCGCTCATCTCAACTTCGTCAAACAAGCTCATTTGCCCGGTAGCCTCCTCTTTCTTCCCGAAAACGGAATCGTAGGAGATCGGTATATAGTTGAGAAAGCGCTCCGATAGATAATCCATGCGATGGCGCTGCTCAGGCTCGATGACAGAGTGAGCCAACATGGTATCAAACAAAGGTCCGGCAATCTTTATGCCGTTCCAATGCAGCACCCCGATATCAAACTTCAGGTTGTGTCCGATTTTCTCAATCCCGGGAGTGGTTAGAAGCTCAGCAATTTCCGCCAGGACCGCTTCTCCGCCACTCTCCGGAACCTCGACATAATGTCCGCTGTGCGCCGCAGTAGAGAAAGCAACGCCAATGATCTTCGCTACTTTCTGATCCAGACTGTCGGTCTCGATATCAAAACAAAACGATTTCTTTTTCGCCAGAGAAGCCAATAATTTCGCCCGGGCTTTGTCATCCTCCGCTCTGATGTACTGATACTTCTTTTTATGATCAGCAATCGTAGTCGGTGTTGCCTCGACCACCCCGGGAGCGGCTGCGGCACTGTTCCGACCAGCCTGATAGTCATCTCCGAAGAGTCGTTTGCCTATCGCATTGAATTCGAACTCCACGCAGAGTTCTTTAAGCTTTTCGTCGTTATAACCGGTAATTTCGAGTTCGTCGAAAGTTACCTCAATCGGGGCGTCGAGAACGATAGTGACCAGCTTTTTCGATAGCAAAGCCTGCTCCTTATTGTTTTCGACGTTCTCCTTCTGTTTACCCTTCAGTTTATCGATATTTTCGAGTAGCCCTTCGACACTTCCGTAGGCAGCGACGAGCTTTTTCGCCGTCTTTTCCCCGATCCCGGGCACACCGGGAATGTTGTCGGACGCATCGCCCCAGAGACCGAGGATATCGATGACTTGATTCGGTTCCTTTACTTCCCAGTTCTCCCGGATTTTTTCGATATCGAGGATCTCAGCCAGCCCCCCCTGACGACCCGGCTTATAAATCGAGGTTCGCTCGGAAACCAGCTGAGCAAAATCTTTATCCGGAGTCACCATGAAGGTCTCGAAGTCTCCCCGGTCGTCCGCAATTTTAGCGAGGGTGCCGATCACGTCATCCGCCTCCCAGCCGGGACATTCCAGAACCGGGATATTAAACGCCTCAACAATCCGCTTGAGATGAGGAATCTGAAGGCTGAGATCCTCCGGCATCTCATCCCGCTGCGCTTTGTAGGCGGGAAACATCTCGTGCCGCATCGTCGGATGCGAGGTGTCGAAAGCGACCGCGATGTGCGTAGGTTCCTGCTTTTTAACGAGATCCAGCAGCGTATTGATGAAACCGAACAACGCTGACGTGTTCATCCCACCCGAAGTGTAGATCGGGCTCCGGATCAGGGCAAAATGAGCCCGATAGATCAGAGCCATCCCGTCCAGCAGAAAGAGGCGATTTTTAGGTTTCGACATGTCGAAGACCTTAGAGAGGCAGGCCCCAGCGGCAAGCGTTATTGCTTAGGCTTCATCCGGAGCCACCGGGGAAGCTGAGCCCTAGTTAAGCTGCTTCATAAAAAAGGCTCTCACCTTGTTCTGGACCTCTTCGGTTTTGAATTCCGGGCCGCCGTGTTTGGCTCCGGGAAGGACAACCAGTTCCGATTCCACTCCGGCGGCTTTTAACTTCTCATGAAGGCGCTCGCTCTGGTCGAGAGGCACTCCCGGATCCTCTGCTCCGTGGATGATAAGAAAGGGAGCATCTCCCTCCGAAACCTGATGAAGCGCACTGGCATCGTGAGCAAGCTCGGGGACATCCATTACCGGCTTGCCGAGGAGAAGCGCTCCGTTTGATTTTTCCACTTCCGCGCGGGTCCGCCCATTCGCGACCATATTCGGCGGCATGGTGAGCAAGTCAGACGGGCCGAAGAAATCACAAACCGCCTGGACTTTGCTGGAGATCTCCTCTTCGCCATCAAAATCGCGGGTTCCCATCAGGGCGACAAGATGCCCTCCGGCGGAACCTCCCCAAACTCCGATCTTATCGCCAAAGCCATACATTTTGGCATTTTTCCGAACCCAACGCACCGCTGCGTAACAGTCATTGATTTGCGATGGCCACTGTGCCTGATCGAGGAGACGGTAGTTGATACTGACTACCGCAAGACTGCCCTGCGCGAGGAACGCAGCGGGACAGCGGTCTTTACTGCCGTTTTTCCATCCTCCGCCGTGGACCCAGATCACTACCGGGGTGTTTTCGAGATCCGGCCAATCGAAAGGGCGATACACATCGAGGGTTAGCGAATGGCCATCAACGTTGGCATATTCGATGTCGCGAATCACATCGACGCCTTCAGGCAATGGCGGAAGTTTCGCTTTCTTAGCGGTGTCCTGAGCCGGGAGAAATACAGCAAACATTGTGCTGACAAATACAACGGTGAAAATGCGGTGGAGTGAGTTCTGCTTCATAAATGGGTCCGTTTCGGAAAATCGATTCAAGTTCCCTTACGATCCGATTCACCCGACTATTAGTCACAGTCAGAATTTGAACCCACGAAATCGAGAGACTCCTCTTTCTCCAGATCACAGTGCCCGAACAACGTCGGAGGAATTTTGGGGCCCATCGTGGTGACGTCAGGAACGTTCCCCTCGTTATCATCGATATCGATTGAGACCGAGATAAAATCCGCAAGACGGGTGATCTCCTCCCGGGAAAGCGTGCAGTCACCACTAGCGAAGATATCCAACACCATAAGTTTACGGATCAAATTATAAGTCCGGCAGCCAAATAAGTCCGCCATTTCCGTTACGGTGACAGGGAGACGAACTGCGAAACTCGCGCCGGCAATTTCCTTCCAAAACCTCTGGTCCCCTTTATCCATTTCCTAAACTCCCACCAGACTATCGAAATCACGATGACAGTAAAAGCCCGTTTTTCTGCCCCGAAAGATTTCCCATGATTTTCAGAAAAACCCCTTTCGCCATTGAAATCCCCGGAATAGGTTGTAATTGAACCACTTATAATCATCCCGTTCTGCGCGCAAACCGGAAAAGGATGAAATCTTGTTTTACTCTCTGTATTGCCGTCTTCGCGATTTCCCAATTAACTGCTTTGCCGGGGGGAATTACCACGCGGGACTCTGTCGAACCGTTTTTGAACGGCGCTTTCCCCTCCACCACTCCTTCGACGAGTGTTGATGGATCAATTGTGTGGGAAGCGGTGGATGCCTTTCCCAATCTCACGCTGTCGGTCTACAACCCGATGCATCTCATCCCGGTCCCTGAAACCACCGACCTCCTGTTGATGGGAGACCAAACCGGAAAGCTCTTCTCGATCGTCAACGATGAATCGGTGACCGACGCTCAATTGGTCCTCGACCTCGAAGCGAATACTCAGCATACCGGGGACAGCGGCTTAATGGGAATAGCTTTTCACCCGGACTATGGGAAAACCGGCTACGACCGAAATTATCTGTATCTTTTCTACCGATGGATTCCTTCCGTTTACGAGCCGGATCCCACCAACCCCGCTTACATCAGAGTATCCCGGTTTGAATGGACTCCGGGAACCTCAGCAATCGATCCCCTCTCGGAGACGGTTTTGATTAATCAATTCGATAACCACAACTGGCATCAGGGCGGAGGAATGGCTTTCGGGGACGATGGATTTCTCTACATCGCACTCGGAGACATGGGCGGAGCCAACGACTTCTACGATGTCGCTCAAAAGCTCGACGAAGGTCTATTTTCCGGCGTCCTACGAATCGACGTTGATATGGATCCGGCGAAAAGTCATCCAATCCGACGCCAACCGATTTCGACCCAACCAAGACCACCGGGATGGACCGGGGAAACCTACACCGCAAACTATTTCATCCCAAATGACAATCCCTGGCAAAGTCCCGACGGCGATGTCCTCGAGGAATTCTATGCCATCGGGCTTCGAAACCCGTACCGGATGACACGGGATCCGCTAACGAACCAATTCTGGATCGGAGATGTGGGTCAAGGCGATCGGGAGGAGATCAATATCCTCGTCAAAGGCGCCAATTATCAGTGGCCCTACATGGAAGGGAACCGGACGGGATTTGTAGCGAAGCCAGATCCGGAGGACTTATTTGGTATCGAAACGCCGCCCGTCTTCGACTACGAAAGAGATTTCGGGGGATGTGTCGTCGGTGGTTATGTCTACCGCGGCACGGGAAATCCGGAACTATACGGAAAATATCTATTTACCGAATTCAACAAGGGCACCCTCTACGTCCTCGATGAAGATCCCGAAACCGGAGAACCCACACCCGTCGAGTTATTATCGCTTCCACCCCACATCATGTTGGGTTTTGGAGTCGATCAGAACGGGGAAATCTATATTACGAAGCGGGCCGAAGGCGAAGGAGGGCCTCCCGCCCAGCTCTTAAGGTTAGAGAAAGCTATCGATCTTTCGAGCACCCAAGCTGCCCCGGTTCGTCTGTCCGACACCGGCGCTTTTTCGGACTTGGAGGATCTCACTCCCTTACCCGGGGTCGTGCCCTACGATGTCATCCAGCCTCTGTGGTCGGATGGAGCGGACAAACTCCGCTGGCTTTCAATTCCTTTCGGCAGCGGCGTTACGGATGATCAAATCACCTTTTCCGAACAGGGAAACTGGATCTTTCCTGTGGGCACGGTTTTGATCAAACATTTTGAACTCGATGGCAAGAAGGTAGAAACCCGTTTCACCATCAAAGGAGACGACGGGGAATGGTATGGACTGAACTACCGGTGGAATGAGGAAGAGACCGAAGCTCACCTACTCACCGGAACCAGCGGCCTGGAAATTGAAGTCCCTATCGGCGACACCACCAAGAAGTGGTATTTCCCGTCCCGAAACGAGTGCTTCAATTGCCATACCACAGCAAAAGGAAAAGTGCTGGGAGTCAAAACGCGGCATCTCAATCGCGATTTCACCTATACGGAAGCAGGAGGTCCCTTTAATCAACTGGTGACCTTAAACGACGCGGGTTATTTCGATGCCGCGATCGATAATACAACATTTCAGGCGATGTTGACGGCCGCCGGAGTAACTGATCTCAGTGCGACGCTGGAAAAGCGGATTCGCAGCTACCTCGATATCAATTGTTCCCACTGCCACACCGGAAACAGCATCCCCCGGGCGAGATTTGAATCGGACCTTCGCACTCCCCTATTCTGGCAAAACCTGATCAACGCAGAGCCGGTCAATCCTCTGGATATCGCTGGATCAAAGCTCGTTTCCCCGGGTGACTCCACCAAATCAATTCTCTATCAGAGAGCGTCATCACTTGATGGATGTTGTGCGATGCCTCCTCTCGCAAAAAATGAAGTGGACGCGGAAGCGATGGCGGTATTTCAGCAGTGGATTCTAACACTGGATCCAGCGGAAGGTCCTATTACCGATGTCGACCCCGCACTCGCCCCGAGTGATCATTCTCCTCCGACAGGCTCTTTCCAACTTACACCAGTCGGAAACCAACTTTCAGTGGAGTTCTCCGAGCCGGTTGCGGGCCTCAATGCAGCAGAGATCGAGGTCAGCGGCGGCTCGCTTCTCAGTCTGGAAGGGGCGGGAACCAGTTGGCTTCTGGAAGTGGCTCCCGCTGCAGAAGGCATCGTCGATATCACCATTCCGTTCGATTCGCTTCACGATGAAAATGGCAATGCAAATGACAATCCGGTCCAGTTTCAGTATACCGCAGATACCAAAACCGGCCTGAACTACAGTTACTATGAAGGATCGTTTTCCACGCTTCCGGATTTCACCCAACTACCGGTTCTAAAAACCGGAACGGTTTCCGGGCTGGATCTATCCCCCCGCACAATCGACGACCATTTCGCGATGCGCTTTCATGGATCAATCACCGTGGAAGTGCCCGGGGAATACAACTTTCATCTCACTTCCGACGATGGTAGTCGCCTCATCATCGATGGAACAACTGTGATAAATCATGACGGATTACATGGAGCCACCACGGAAGCCGGAGAAATCTCACTCGACGCGGGAACATACGACTTTGCGGTCGAGTATTTTGAAGCGAGCGGGAATGAAATCTTGTCTCTGGAGGTGGAAGGCCCCGGTCTGACACGCCAGGCGGTCCCTACAGACTGGTATAGTAGCGGAGCACCGGAAATTGCGAATCCACCGGCGCTGTCGCAGTCGATCAATGCTGCCGCATTACCCCGCACAATCTCGTCGAGCTTCGGAGTCATCACCATAGATATCGGTGTCACCACCAGTCGGACCGCAGATCTTGTTGTTGATATCTTCGGCAACTCACAATGGTATGGAGGCGGCCGACTTCGCATCCTTCCGGGAACCAGCCTTGCGGAACTAACCGTATCGTTAATCAATCAGCCCGCCGATGGTGACACCCTTTTCTGGAATGTGTTTTTGACCGAACCGGGAGGCGACTACACCGGCGCCACCTTATTTTCAGATGTGCAATCGGTAGAGGTCAGCGACGAAGCACCGCTCCCACCGACTGAGGATTCGATTCGGATTCTCGCCGCTCCGACCCAGATCACTCCGGGCGGAGAGATGAGTATCAATATCGCCTACGATGCCATTTCCGAAGGTTACATTCACTTAAGCATCCTCGGAGACGACGGCCGATGGATCGGCGGCGAATCGCTCGATGTCACCGCCGGCTCCGGAGTAAAGATTTTCCCGTTCCCGGTTCCTTCGGATGAGGGCGGAAGCTTTTCCTACCAGACCTTTCTATCAACGGATCCCTGGGACTGGGCATTCGCAGGAGTGTGGGGCGAACCGGTTTACGGTGAGATTTCGACCACACCGGAAACGACCTATCAGCTGACAATTCTGAATTGGTTAGTGGAAGCGGGCCAGCCACTGAGTGTCAACTACAGTTATACCAGCCAGGCCCCTCTGGAAATTGCCATCGACCTGTTCGATGCCGAGACCCATACCTGGGTCGACAGCGAACGAATTCCTCTGATACCGGGCATTCAGACCTCGAGCCGCCTCGTCGATCTTTCGGCACTCCCACCGGGCAGCTACTACCTGAATCAATTTCTCGTAACTCCCGGCGGCGACTGGACCGAAGCTATCGAATGGGGTGAGGTGTTAAATTTCACCACTTATCCGACGGAAGAGTAACGATTCAACCAGCAGGCTGAGTGGCAGGCGCTTCCACCATTTCGATTTCCTCCTTCGGGGTCTTCTTCACGATTTGAACGGGAACCCCGCGATCCACCCACTCGTAAAAGAAGCGGGCCGGATTTCCCTTATCGAGGTGCATCCGAATACACCCTTTCGACGCCGGGTAATTGGGAACGTGAGAGAACCCGTGAAAGAAGAAGTTCCCCCGAAACTGAACGCTGTAGGGCATTGGGGCGTTGTGGTAGCGACTTGAATAGTGATACCTCGATTTGTAAGGACCGGTGCGAAACGTTCCCGACGGGGTATTTCCATAACGCCCCGAACTGATATGACAATCCAGAACGAGCCGCTCCCCTTCCCACGCTTTCATCTGCTGCGCTTCGAGATCAACAAAGACTTTCTTCCTGCCGGGCGAAAGAACCACTTCCTTCGTTTCGGTCGTGAGGGTGATCCAACCCGATTCCTCGTCTTTCGTTGCCTCCGCTCCCGCCGTTTTCAGATTCGCCACGTTGAATAGGACCGGTCCACCAATCAAACGTCGCAGCGACCAGTAATTAAAACTCGTCCCGTTGAGCGAGATCTTCTTTTTCGATTCATCCAAATCCAGTTTCCACCCCAGAAGTTCCGCAGCCTCTTCCGCCGGCAGGTAGATCCTTCCCGGATTAACGGCGAAGGTAATGCCCTCCACCGGCACCACCGACTCCGGAGGTTTTTCCTCTGCATATAGATCGAACGTAAACAGGCAAATCAAAAGGCATAGTTTCAGGCAGGTTTTCATAAATTTTGTTTAGTAGAGAAATTGAGTTCTACAGACCCAACCCGCGAAGACGTAGCAGATTGAATGCCAGAACTTTGTAAACAAAATTTAGAGATCAGACAAACTTTTTCGAACGAAACTTGCGATCGGAACGAAAGCTAAAACCATTAGTGTTCATTAGTGTCGAGCGAAGCGGATTAGTGTTAAAAACAGAAATTGAGAGGATAGATCCCGGACTCGAATCAATACCTCTGTCATTTTTGGAACACTAATTTCCACTAATGAACACTAACAAACACAAATCGGATGGGCTTCGGAATGATATCAGTTGGTCCGACGGAAAGCTTATTCCGCCCGATCGTAGTCTTCGGAAAATCTTTCGATAGCTATCGCTTTGCCGGTGGTTTCGTCGACATCGACAATTACCCCGCGAAGTCCCACTACACCTTTTGCGACCGGGAATCGCTGAGGCAGACCGGTTTTGAAGCGTTCCACGACGGGTTCGACGCGGCGACCTAGTACGGATTCTACCGGACCGCACATCCCCGCATCGCAGAGAAAGGCGGTGCCGCCAGGAAAGATTTGTTCGTCGGCGGTCTGCACGTGAGTATGGGTACCGACCACAGCCGACACCTGACCGTCGAGCATCCGACCCATCGCGATCTTTTCGCTGGTGACCTCGGCGTGCATATCGACAAAGATGACCTTGGCCCCTTCCTCCTCCCGCATCCGTTTGACTTCGGCTTCAGCCGCGAGAAAGGGATTTTCCAGTGGAGGTTGAATAAAGGAACGGCCCTGAACATTTAGAACGCCGACTTTTCCTTTTTTGGTTTCGAGAACGATCGATCCAAAACCGGGAGTTCCCTCGGGGTAATTAACGGGACGAAGCAGTCGCGGCTCCGTGGGATAGTATTCACAAATCTCGACCTGATCCCAGGCATGATCGCCGCTCGTAATCACAGCGGCACCGGCCCGGAGCAACTCGATCGAAATTTTCGGGGTGATCCCTCTACCGCCCGCAGCGTTCTCGCCGTTGACGATAATGAAATCGACCTCTTTTTCGACCTTGATCTCAGGCAGTCTGGCTTTGACTGCTTTTCGTCCGGGTTCACCTACAATATCGCCTAGAAAAAGAATGCGAAGCATGCGTAATTTATTCGCTACCTTCCTTGAATAACCAAATTATATTTCAGAATACCGAAATAAAGATGATTCCCCTGCTCATTCTAAAGGGTTTCCTGTCGGTATTTCTGATCACTGGAGGCTGTCTCGCAGCGGAGGAGCCGCCCCCGGAACCGAACGTCGCCCGCCTCGGAACCTTTCCGGACTGGTCGGTGTTGGATAAATTTCAGCGCACCATGACAGGAGCGGAGTTTGCCTATTTGCTGAATCATTGCTACGCGCGGGACCGTGATGAATACGAGGGACTGATCGAAATCCAATCCGATCGCGCTTTGATCGTGAAGCAGTCCAATCATGTCGGAGCGGGCTATTACACGCTTTGGTTTAAAGAGGCTGCTCACCTCCCCGGCGAACCGGAGACCTACTGGCGGGACACTTATGAAATGGACGACGCGCCGGAAGCGTCTCCCCGACTGCTCGAGGGCGTAAAAGTCGCAATCGATCCCGGGCACATTGGTGGCGACTGGGTGAGGTGGGATGACCGCCATTTCGCAATCGGAATGCACACCATCGAGGTCCGCGAGGGTGAAATGACCATACGGGTGGCCCGGCTCCTGGAACGGGATCTCGGGGCGCTCGGAGCCATCGTGCAGCTCACGCGCTACGACAATAATCCAGTGACCGATCTGCGACCCGAGGGCCTCTACGACGAAGCCCGTGCCTATCTGATGCGCAAACGGATGATTCCATCGAGCAAGCGGATCAAAGACACGACCAAAAAGATGTTCGCGATTTCTTCCGAGATCCGGTCCCGGGCGGAAACCCTGAACGAAGCTTTTCAGCCCGACATCGCTCTCTGCCTCCATTTCAATGCTTCGCCCTGGGGCAGCAGACCGTCCTTCCGGGCCTCGAACCACCTCCACCTCCTCATCAACGGATGCTACAGCAAGTGGGAGATTTCCGAGGACGACACCCGCTTTGAAATGGTCCACCGCATCCTCCAGCGAATCTATTACGAAGAACTCGCTCTGGCGAAAGATCTCGCCAAAACAATGGCGGAGGAGACACGGTTACCGCCGTTTGACTACGGAAAAGGTGGCAGTGGTAAATCGGTCTGCGAAAGCCCCTACATCTGGGCGCGAAACCTGCTCGCAAACCGGGCTTTTATGTGTCCGGTGGTGTTTTTTGAGCCGTATTGCATGAATCACCGCGAAGTTCACGCCCGCGTCCAGGCCGGAGAATACCGGGGCCTCCGGGAGTTCGACGGGGTTTACAAAAAGAACATCTACCAGGAATATGCCGACGGGGTGACCTCCGGCCTAGTGAGATATTTCAAGAACCGGCGTTAGTTCACTACGACTGGGAAGCGGATACTTTTTCGATCAACTCCTCGACAAGGCCATCAACACCGACGGCTTCAGCTTCGCCCTGGAAATTGAGAATCACCCGGTGTCTCAACGCCGGTAGAGCGACCCGCTTGATGTCATCCTTGGCGACCGTGGTGCGACCGTCCAGAGCTGCGTAAACCCGCGCTCCGCGAACCAGAGCCTGCAATCCCCGGGGGCTGGCTCCGTAGCTGACAAATTTACCGACTTGATCGGTCGTAGCATCGCGGCCTGGGTGAGTGGCGAGAATCAGGTCCGCCGCAAAGGCCGTCACGTGATCGGCGATCGGCATGTGGGCAACGAGTTTCTGAAATTTCGTCAAAATCTCCCCGGACATCACCGATTTCAGATCCGGCTCATCAAAAGACGAAGTCCGCTTCGATATCTCGACCAAAGTCTCGCGGTCCGGAAACGGAACCTGCAATTTGAAAAGAAATCGGTCCGCCTGAGCCTCGGGCAACGGGTAGGTGCCCTCCATTTCCATCGGGTTCTGGGTTGCCATCACGAAAAAGGGCTGAGGAAGCATCATGGTCTCACCTCCGGCGGTCACACCGCCCTCCTGCATGACTTCTAGCAGCGCTGCCTGGGTTTTCGGGGTGGCCCGGTTCACCTCATCGACGAGGACGAGATTGGCAAAAACGGGTCCTTTTTCAAAGTGCATCACCCGGCGACCATCCTCGTTTTCGTTCACGATGTGCGTCCCCAGAATATCGGCCGGCATCAGATCCGGCGTACACTGGATTCGGCCCGGTGTGAGCCCCATCACTTTTCCCAGAGTCCGGACCAGATAAGTCTTCCCAAGCCCCGGAACTCCCTCAAGCAGAATGTGTCCCCGACAAAAAACCGCCACCAGGGTATCGGTGAGAAGCTCATCGTATCCGACGATGGCCTTCTGGATTTCGGATTTCAGCTCCTGAAATTTTTCCTGGAATTCGTTTAATCCTTTTTCCAGCTCTTTGGTGTCGTTCATAGGTCGATATAACAGGGTACAATCGTGGACTGTACAGGGTACAGTCTGAGACCTAACAGGGTACAATCTCCCGGTCAAGACACGGGTAACACTTTTGATGAACCCGCCGGACCCACAAATCCGGCACCGTTTCGGACTAAGAACCGCTGATTACGCTTCGTTTCCGAGTTGCTTAGAAACTTTCAAGCCTTATTGATTTGGAAGTCTCGTTATGATTCGGACTCGCTTCACCCTTTTTGTCTTTCTATTCTGTTTACCACTAACCCTCAAGGGACAGGATAGTATTTCTCGCGACCCCCCTCCCGAATTTCAAGCGATCGAACCGATTCTGACCCCGCTGGAACAAGCCGTTTCAGAAAAAAACGGCGATACCCGAACGCCGCAGGCCAGTCAGCTCAGGGCAAAAACCTACCGGGAAATTCTCCGGGAAACCGTCGTGATCGTCGATGAGAAAAAGCGCACCACCCGCGCGGAGCATCTCATCATGGAAGCGATCAGCGATTCCGGGGTTCAGGCGGTGAAAGAGGCCACTTTCTCGTTTTCCAAAACCCTCTTTCGTCCTCACATCGCCCTCGCCCGAACCATCCAGGAAAACGGGGAGGAAGATCTCCTTCGCGATGGCGGAACCTTTATCCAAACCCCGCAGCGCTGGGCACAGCATTCGCTATACGACGACCAGGGCGAATTGAAGATCATTTTCCCACGGGTGAAAAAGGGTAGCATTATTGAGTGCATCGTCGTGTTCGAAGAGCTGGAACAAATCGCCGATGAATTTGGCCACACGGTTCGCTTCTGGGGAGGGCACTCCGGGAATCGCCGACGTTTTGTCATCGACCTGCCCGATTCAGTTGCAGATCAGATATCGATTTCGGAAAGAGGCGTCACCAAATCACCGGTTCTGAAAAACGTACCCGAAGGTCGCCGCCGCTTTGTCTGGGAGCTGGAGAATGTCCCGTTCCCCTCCGCGGAGACCAACGGCCCTTCTGTATTATCACTTGTTCCACAGGTCAGGATCAGCTCGTTCAAATCGTGGGACGAAGTGGCATCTTGGTATCGAAAACTGTCCGGAGGAGTCAACGGCAAACTACCCGGGGCCGTTCTCAGGGAGGTGGAAAAGTGGATCCCGAAAAACGCCACTCAGACCGAAATTGTTAATATACTTCTCGAAAAAGTGGCCAATGACATTCGCTATACCGGACTGGAATTCGGAGTCTCCGCGATCAAACCAAACTCACCGAAAGAAGTATGGGATGCGGGATATGGCGATTGCAAAGACAAGTCAAACCTCCTCCGGGTATTACTACAGCACTATAACATTCCGTCCTACCTCACGCTCGTCAGGTCACAATCCTACGGAGCTATCGAAAAAGAGGCCCCGCATTTCGGCGCCTTCGACCACTGCATCCTCGCAGTAGAGGATGATAAAGGAAATCTCGACTTTTGCGATCCCACCGATACCAATGCGCGGGTCAACATTCTCCCGATCGGCGACAGTGGACGCGAAGTCTTTGTCGTCACTAATGACGGAGGCAAATGGATCCGAACCCCGATGCCCGATGGCTATACCAATCGCTACGCCTTCGACTACAAACTGGAATCCGACCAAAGCTTCTCCGGCAAACTCAATTACGAAGGCCGCGGGCAGGCGGTGCTTTCTGCTATCAAGGTTTTCAAAGAAGGCACCGCGATCGAAAGACGCCTCGCCGGCAGTCAATTTGTCTCCGCACTGATCCCGAATACCCGGACACCGGAAATCAACCTGACCGAGGCCAATATCGATACCCAGACCCTTTCCTTCAACGCCTATGTGATCCGGACTACGGACCGTAAAGCCCATAGTAATCTTCAGGAACGGGATTTTGAATTCGGCATCCCCGGGATCGTAAGTTTCGCCCCCCTCGTACCCGAAAACGGTGCTCGCGACCGCTCCCGGAAAGACGTCTACCGCCAGATCGGTCGGCGCGAAGCGATGTCCGGTTCTATTCAATTGCCCGACGGTTATACCCCGAAGAAAATTCCCCCACCCTATTCACTGCGTAGCAAATGGCTCTTTGGCGATGCCTACTGGTCCTATAGCAGCGCCACTAACAAACTCACACTCGTAGCAAGAACCATCTGGCAGGTCGGTGATATACCGCCGGAGGATTTCTCATCCTTCGCTGCCTCGGCACGCGAGTTCCGAAAGTGGCTCAGCCAAAGCATTCCGATCCATCAATCCAGCACCCCGCCGCTCCAGCTCACCAATTTAACCCCGTTATCAAATTTCACAGTGTTGTCAGATGGCGACAGCCAACTGGCTCTCGTTGATTATCGCTACCCCCGCAACGGCGATGCCGGTTTGAGGAGAACGGCACTGCAGCGGACCTCCGAGCTGTTTCCTAAAGATCGCCTCACTCAGTTCCGCTGTGAATTGGAACTTGCGATACTCGACCTCGATAAAGACCCGGAAAAAGTCATCAAGCGACTGCAAAATGTATTGAAAGAGGACAAAGGCAGAATTCCGGTTCTTCACTATGCCGAAGCCGAAGGCATTTTCGCCAAAGCTCTCAGCCAAACCGGACGACATGAGGAAGCTTTCGCTACCTTCGAGCGGCTCAGTCAGGAAACGCAATTGACTAACGATGTCCGCGAATGGCTCATCCTCAACCTCGCCAGAGAGTCCCGGGAAATGAATCAGTATGAAAAAGCCCACGCAGCTCTCGAAACCTCTCTCCAATGGCGCGCCAAACGCTGGCAGGCAACCTTTGCAGAATGGGCCGTCTTAAGCTGCGAGGTCGGCAAAGAGGAGGAAGTCAAAACCTGGCTTCTGAAGCAGGCATCGATCAATACAGAGGAAACCCTGCAACTCTGCCAATTGCTACTCACCTACGTCGACAACCTCAATCCCAAGCCCTCGGAAACCGCTCAGATCGCGCTGAGCTCCGTTTTTCTGGAAATCTCCACCGGCGAAACCGAACCGGAATTTTTCAGCAATGCTTTGAGCCAGCTCATCAACCGGCAGGGAGTCAACTCCCGGCAGAATGAAGAAGCCGGGAAACTGATCGCGGAAATCAAAGAAGGGTTAAAAAAGAAGTATTCTTTCTATACTTCCTTTGTCGGAGCCGATGCCCCTATCGAGGAAGCCCGCAAGAAAACCATGGAAGCAGATCAAGCCGGTGACTCACTTCAGGCGGTCCGCTATGTGATGGGTATCTTTCGCGACTTCGAAGCGAACTCACAGTCCCGCGGCGATATCGCAAATGCAGCTATCATGTTGAACCGGGTTCTCGATGAGGGAGGAGACAAGTCAGGAGAAGAACTCCTCGACAAATTGCTCATTTTCCTCCGCAACGAACCCCGGGGTACTCACTATTGGTATCACGCCCACTACCACACTGCCAAAGCCTCGCTGCGACGTAAAGAATGGAATCAGGTCGAGCAGACCACAACCAAAGTTCTCCAACACGAGACCAGCGAAGCACCGGAAGAATGGCAGGACAGCTTTCGCCTCCTCCTGGCCGACAGTCAGGCCGGCCAGATGAGATTTGATGAGGCAATCGCCAGCTACCTGAAAATTAATCCCAAACCGTGGACCGACACCAAAGTAGAGATTTACGTCCGGGCCCTAAATACTGCGGCACACGTCAGCGACCGGAAATCAGCTCTCGAATTTGTAGAAATCCTGAGACAAACCCCGGAAACCTTCCGGGACAGTGAATCCTTCAATCTGATTCGCGAATTCGTCGATCAGCCAAATGAAAATCTGATCAAATACTGGGACAAAATGGACCGGGAATGGTGGCCGCAGTGGGTACGCTTCGCCTCCGGCCTTGATATGGATGTCGAAGTCGGAAAAGGCAATCCCGTTCCCGACTACCGATCCATCGTCCGTTTAAATGATCGAACCGTGGCCCGCTCCCAGGAAGAACTTCTCCATGGTTTTTCAATCGCCGCCAAAATCTGTCGATGGAACCCGGCATTTATCCCAATCTTTTATCCCTACACTCTCGATATCTACAACGCCCCTGTCCCCGCGATGCAAAGGCTCGCCTTTCGAAAAGTCATTATTGACGGAGCTAAAGATATCCCCTTCCCCGGTAGCAACGTCCGCGCAGTCGGATCAACCATGGCAGCGCTTTTTCTCGCCCAGAACAGTGCTTTTCTAAAGAGTGTCGAAGAGCTCGAGGAATCCCGCGAACTGGTAGCTACTGTTTTGAAAGAAAATGACTTCAAGGATGGCGACCTCAACTCATTGCGACCTTCCCTGGCGTTCACCCAGCTGATCATCGCCGGTCAGTTCGATGACTACGCCAGACAGGCCATCGATTTTGTGGAAACACTTCTGATAGAGATTCCCATGTTTCGCGGTCGCGCTGATCTGGTCTCGACCACGTTGAACCTGATGAAAAAGAACCCTCAGTTTCACGATGCCATACCGAAATTTGCCGAGCGGGAACTGAAGAATCCGGAGGTGCAAAGGAACTCCGCGTTGACTCAACTACTCAAGGAATCGAGAGATCAATTTGGCGACACTGAAGGACAGGACGATCTCAAAACCTTCTTTTCAGAATGGATCAAAACCAACCAACCTGAGTGGTGGGATTACGCTTCACCCAAAACACTGGAGGAAGCCATCGAACTGATTGCTACGGTCCCTGAAGCGCCATCGGCCCCAAGTTCTGTGCTCGCGATGGACGACTCTAGCGCCGCAAGGGAGAGTTATGAGAAATGGATCACTGTTGATGCAAACTATCCCGATGCGGTCAAAGCAAAGGCTCTTGCTCTCTACGCGATGTCCGATCAGGTGTCGGAGAAAGAGCGCTCCGCCGCTTTTAATGCCGCGATTTCCACTCTCTCCAACCAAACGGACTCGCCCGGGTTACAAAGCCTTATCAATAGTCGCCACCTCGACTACCGGAGCCGCACCCAACTGAAAACGCGCAGCGGAAATCGCCAGTCGATCTCCCCTCCCCTTTCCAATCAAAACTACGACAACTATCTGGGCCGGATGCAAGCCAGGCGCCCCAATCAACCGGGCCTGACCAGTGAAGCACTGGAAAAATCAATTGTCGGATTTCTCGAGGATGAGTCGATTGAAATTCCTGAAGAACAGCGACTCGACGAAATGCTGAGAAACCCTACGTTGCACCATATCCAAGTCTTTCTGGAATACAGCGACCGGCTTGCCAGAGCCGAAATTCCAGTTCACCGGGGTCCAGCGAAATGGAAGCTGAAAGTGATGCAGCTGAAGAATCGGTATTCGAAAATTCTCGAAGTCAGTTTGGCATACCAAAAGCAGTGGATCGAAGTCTTCCCGGACTTAACCGCAAAAGTGGAACTGGAACATCTCACCGGACCCGATAGATATATCGCAGAGCGATGGAATCAAATTTCCGAATACCTCGAGAGCATCCGGGCGGGTGAAATACCGCACCATGACTCTGGCTACGCAACCGCATCCAGCCTACTGCGCCGCACAGGCAAACCGGAATACATCGAACTGGCTGCTCAATCCTATCTCACCGTGGCCCCGCACCTCCGGCAACCTTACCAGGGAATCGGCAATGCCTTTGATCTCGATATTCCTCTCCATAGGGAAATCTTCCGGAACTGGTTTGAATCAAATCGCCCCCGGGTCGAGAACGACTACCAAATCATGGGAATGGTCGCCACCTTAAAGGTGAAATCCGGCGAAAACCTGCTCGCGCTTGACCGACTCACTGAATTCCAACGCATTTCCTACCTTATCAGTACCGAAGACAAGGAGCGCCTCACTAAAGAAATCGCGGATATCGACCCCACGATCTTGTTATCAGACGCCTTCCTTCCTTTAACTCTGGAAGCCTATCGCCTGATTGGTTCACAAAAGGAAATCAATCTGGTTGAGAACGCTATCGCCGAGACGATCCCCCACCTCGTGACCCGCCTCTGGAGCGGCGAACGGAGCCGAGATAACCTGAGGCTTCTGGCTAAATCGATGAGACGCCTCAAAATGACAAGCAAAGATCTGCCTGCACAATTCGTGACCCACCTACCCGATCCACTTGAAACGGAGTTAGTCTGGGACGACGATACCGCCTACGGAAGATCCGAATGGTTTGCGCTCCACAATAACTGGAAGGGCGTCGTCGAGCTGGGCGAGCAAGCTCATCTCGCCAGACCGACCACTACCGATTGGATCGCTATCCTAATTGAAGCCTACAATGCGCTCGGGAATCGGGAAAAAGTCATCCATTTCGGAAAGCTCTATCGGGAATCGGGACGGGGGCTCTCTGACTACCCAGCCATGATGAGCATCGTTGCAGGGTATGAAAATGAGCTACCCTCTCGCTAATTTTTCGATCTGGATTGCCGCCACCTCAAAAGCTTTCTGACCGTCGTCCTGCGGGCGACAGGAAACACCACGGTCATCCACGTAGGCACTCGCAAAAGGCTTCCCGGCTCCAGTATAGATTTCATCGTAGGCAAAGCCGTGTCGATCCAGCCAGGCCCCGACACCTTTTACCGCAGCCGACACATCTTCGCAATCAGGCTCATGGGTTCGCGAAGTAAAGATTATCACCCGGTATTTTCTGGCCAATTCTCTAGTGAAATCCACAGCACCATCGATCGGCTCTCCAAAATGTTCACTCCCTTTCCATCCCGAGTAAGTAGACAGAACGCCATCCAAATCAACGCATACACTTTTGATCTTTTTCTTCGCAGGAGCGACCGGCTTCTTAGCAACCCGCTTCTTTTTCGAAACGGATTTCGGCGCGGGGCCCGGCGTCGTCGCTAGAATCGCATCGATCGCGGCATCTCCTGAGAGCCAGGGATCGTCGAGCCATTCATCGCCACACCACACCCTGGTGAAATGGTCATGGGTATGATGCATACCGGGTAATCGAAGCCAGGCTCCCAGTTTCTCATCGTTAACTTTGTCGCTTTTCGGAAAGGTTTCGGGCGGGTTATCGAGGTTCCTCTTTTCCCAGTCAGCGGTCAGTTCCTCCGCAAAATGATAGACATCTGTCAGCGGAACCGGCTCAGCAAAGAGGACCAGGAGATGAAAACCACCTCGACCGTTCGAATCGAGAAGCAGAGGATCGTATCCTTTGAGTTGCAGGACCTCCCACCAACCTGTGGCAGCGGCGTAGTTGCGGCGGGCGACATCTTCACGAATTCGATCGTCGCAATCATGTAGGTCAATATCGATAGCGAACCACTTACAGGTGTGATCGGAACTTTGACTGTGCAAACCGATCAAATGGTGTCGTTTTAGACTACCGAAATGGCGTTCCAGTTTATCCAGAGACACCATGTCCTGACCCCTCATTTTTTTCTGAGGCAGGGTCAAAGCCGCATAACTTTTTTTCGACCCGCGCGGAGGACTGGTATACTGACCCCAGACATCTTTGCGATTTACCATCCGGTTCCAGGCCCATTCCGCCATTTCATGCGCCCGGAGGCGCCACTCCTCCCCGATGATTTCGAAATTTGAACTCATAAAAGTCAGGTAAAGATAGGAGCGTTCGGCCCTGAAAACGAATGACTTTTTCCACTCTCGAAGGCGCGGAAAATTCCTTGCTCCTTTCACCGACATCGGAAATGGTTGAGCCATGCCGGAACCGAGCTTGCCAAGTGAATCCACACCCGCGACCGGGGAGGAGATTCGGGAAATTGATATCACGAATGGAGCCAGAGCCCTTTCGATAATCGAGCTGGTTCGGGGCGTCGCGCGAGTCGTTTGTGTGATCGCGGTTCCTTCATCAATCTTCGTGATTATCAGCGAGATTCATGTCCGGTATCCTCTGGAGAGCCGGCTGATTCCCTGGATACTGCTGTCCATCCCGGGCATTTTTCTCTCGATCCTGGCATTCTCATTTGCTATCAAAACAATGCGCCCGGGCACCGGTGCGATGATTCTTTTCGTTACGGCGGGACCCGCTCTCTGGGCTTTAACCCTGTATTCTGCAGGTTTTGGAACCTGGGAGGATGAATGGCAGGAGCATGTCCCGGTTTTGTTTATCCTCTTTGTTTTAATTCTCCCGCTGGTGATCGCATGGCACCGGATCGGAAAACTGGATGCGATCTCGCGAGCCATCGCCCGCCCGTCACCCCGGATGTACTCTCTCGCCGATTTGTGGCGGGAAACCTTTGGCGTCTGGCCGGGATTGAAACAGGGGAAAATGAAACGATCGCTGTCTCTGCTTTTCTCCTATCTGTCCTCGCTGATTCTCTGGGTGGGCATCCTGATTCTGACGCCCCTCGCCTTTCTCGTATTCCTCATGATGCGGCTGATCATTGCGACCAAAGGCCCTGTCGATATCATCGGAGTCCCACTGGTAATCGTTATCGCCTTCTTGTTGCTGATCTTTGTCCAGAACGGGCTCAGAACCCTGGCACGGTGGTTTTCGCGGGCCGCACTGGCTCAAAAAGTTGAGCAGGATCCCCGTCCCCCCGTTTTATTTCTCCGCAGTTTCCAGGATGATCAGGTGCACCTTCCCGAATATGGGTTCATCGCGAACTGCTACCGCAAAATTATGACGCTCGGAGTCGGAAAACGACGTCTCGATCACCTTTTGGTCGAGCGGTTTTCCCGCTACGGTCCGGCCCTCGCACTGGGAGTTCCGGGCGAAAAGAGTCTTCCCTTCGGTGCCGCCCGGGTCTATGCCTCTCACGAAAACTGGCAGGAAGTGGTCCACGATCTGGCAAACCGGTCCGGTCACGTCATCCTCGTCGCGGATTCCACTCCCGGCATCGAATGGGAAGTGGAGACCTTTCTGAATCGACCACTGATGGACAAGACTCTCTTCCTCTGTGCGCCGAAGGCCGACGACATCCGCCAGAGCCCCCGGATCGCTCAGTGGCTTGAGATGCAGGGCATCCCACCGGGCGGCACCCCAATACTCGCCGTCTTCCGGGATGGAAAGGGAGCAATCGTCATCCTGCGCTGCGCCTATCCCAGATCTTCAGCGGCATTTGTCTCCGCAGTGCAGGCCTTTTTCCGGCTTCGGAACTGAAAAACCAGCTTCCGTTACGCAAAACAGCGCTTTCCGGAGAAAGCGCTGCTGCGAAATGGGGTTCTAAATACGAAATCGTCGATCAATGGTGCCGATGATGGCGGTGCGAAGAGTGGCTTCTCGACGAATGAGAGCTGTGACCCCTCGAATGGCTCGACCGATACACGGGCTGGGAGTAGGTGCGACGTACTGGTGGAACGTACTTCTTGTAGCTGCGACTGTATCCGTACGATGAATGACTGTGGCTGCGCGATGGAACCACAATTCTAACCGAAGGGACAAAGGGAACCACAATTCGCGGAGCGACATAATGATGGTGCGATCTGTGGTAACGATGGTAGTCGTCAGCCTGTGCAGATTGAACGGTGAAAGCGGCAAGACCTCCGAGAAGGAGCGCCGATAACGTTAAGCTCTTAATTTTTCTCATAACTAATTGGATCTTTCCTGCCTGAAGCCGGGATGACATTGATCACCACAGGCATTTACCTCTGAACATTAATTAACTGTACCGCCAGGAATGGTGGGTGTGACGAACCACCTGAAAAATTATTCAGAAAAAATCAAAAAAAGTTCGCTCTGAAACGTCTAAAACTTTCCGTCCGACTTATATTCGCCTTTTTCCCCGTATTACCGAACCAGGTTGGGGTTTGTCCCAATGTTCAGGACAGTGAGACGTTTTCGAGAGACCGCCTTTGCTATTAATGATGTTTTGCCGCCCCGGTAGTGTTTTCGCCCTGAAACCAACTGTTCCGATAATTATCGGACTCAGCTGGCTGCTTGTGACCGCTTTTGTATCCGGGCAGGCTCCCTCCCCCACTACCACGCTGCCGGATATCGAAGCTCTCAACACCCGCCTTCAAAACGCGGGATCGGATCCCGAGGCGGAAACCGAAAAAGCCAAATTGCGCGATGCGATCGCCTTGCTCGAACAGGCTCAGAAAAATGAAGTCGCGACCGGCAAATTCCGACTCGAACTGACCAATGCCCCGCCGCGAACCAAAGAATTGCGGGCCGAACTCGAATCGATCCCACTTCCCGATGATACCAAACTGCAATTGCCGGAAACGGGACGCTCCGACGCGGTTGAGGAACTGCTGGTCGAACAACGGGCCGATCTCGCCGATCTGCGGAGTAAACTGACCACTCTGGAAAAAGAAATCGCCAATCTGAAAGCCCGACCGGATAAAGTGGTCGCCCGGAAAGTGGAGCTGGAAAATGAATTGGCACTGGCCGAAAACGAGTTGGCGACATCGGCAAATCCTACCCAAAGCCCGGGGGCGCCTTTGACGGCAGGACAAATCCTCTCCCTGGCGAAAATACATGCTGCTCACGTTGAATCCACGATGCTGGAACAGGAAAGACTCAGTTTTTCTGTCCGGGAAGCCCGCATGACAGCAGAGCGGGATCTGATCAAACGGAAAATCAATTTTACCGAGTCCATACTCAACGCCCTCGTCGCGTGGCAGAACGCTCAATTGCAGAAAGAGGTGAGTCAGGTGGCAACCTCCGCTGCCAAGGCCAAAAACGACGCTGTGGGTCAACACCCGGCGGTAAAAGCGCTCGCCGAGGAACTCCGAAATCTATCAGTGGAATTTGAGACCATCATTTCCGAACGTCAGGAGGTGGCGGCCAATCTGAGAGAGGTCCGGTTCAAAATCGAAGAACTGACCCGGAATCATCTCCAGCTCAAAACCCAGCTCGATATCGACGGAATGAGTGGAGTGTTTGGTGAGGTGATTATTGATCAGTCGCGCAATCTTCCGTCGCTGACCAAGAGCCGCGTTCGGCTCAGAGCCCTCCGAAAACAGCTCGGTCAAGCCAGATTGGGACAGTTCCGCAATGAGGAAAGCATCCGTGGTCCTGCTGAAGGGACCGGAAAAACCCTGGCTGATAATCCGTATGTTCCGGAGGACGAGGAAGTTCAGAAACAAATCAAGGAACTTACCGCCAAAAAGACTGAAGTCGCACAGCAGATCAAATCAGAGTACCAGCGTCTCATCCGTGATCTCGGCGATCTCGAAATGGCAGAACATCAATTTGCGGAAAAGATCGAGGAGGTCGGAACCTATCTCGATGAGAAACGAATCTGGGTCCGGGGTTCAAAAATGATCGGGATCAGCAGCGTAAAAGAGCTCCCCGAGGCAATCGCCTGGCTCGCCGGACCGACTCGGCTTCCCGAAATCTGGGGAGCCTTGAAAGGTGGATCGATACGGCAACCCATACTCGCAATCTTTGCCGCCCTCGTTTTCGGAGCGATCTTTTTCGCCAGGTGGCGTTTGATCCCCGTCCTGAAAGAAACCGCCACTCCGATCCGGCAGATTTCGACTGACCGCTATTCCTATACCCTCAGAGCCTTGTTTTACACCACACTGCTGGCGATTCCTCTACCTCTGTTTTTCGCTTCTCTCGGTGGTTTAATTCTCCTCGGACCGGATCCCACCGACTGGCTCACCGGCATGGGAAACGCTCTGATTGCTGCGAGCTTCCCCATCACCACAATGGGTTTTGCCAGACAGCTTTGCCGACCCGGCGGTCTCGCTGAAGCTCACTTCCGGTGGCCTCAGTCCTCAACCCGCTGCCTTCGGAACAACCTCGGCTGGATCCTGATTGTTTTTGTTCCGGCTTTGATGATTATCGTCTTCACCTATTCCACTGAGGAATTGGGGTATTTCGACAGCCTCGGCCGACTTACCTTTCTGGTCGTGATGGGATGGACCGCTTTCTTCATCTCCCGGATGTTCAATCCCGTAAAAGGCGTCTTCGCTGAACGCATCCGGAACCATCCCGGTCTCGTGATGTCACGGTTAACCAAAATATGGTATCCAGTTGTAGTAGGTATTCCGATTGCTCTCGCAATCCTCGCAGCGATGGGCTATCCGCTGGCAGCATTTGTCCTAACTAAAGAATCACGATTCACTACCGAAACAGTTTTCGCCGGTATTGTTCTTTATTCACTACTACTGCGATGGGCCGTAATGCGGGTCCGCAAGTTAGCTCTCGAAAAGCACCTTGCCGACCGACGGGCAAAACAACTCCTCGCTGCTACGGAGGATAATGAGATGGTCGTTGACGAATGCGTCCTCGGAGAAGTTGAAACCCCCGAAATAGATCTCGCCGCAGTGGGAGACCAAACGCGTCGAATGTTCCGGTTTCTTTCCGGTGTCGCTGTCGTTGTCACAGTGTGGTGGGGATCCTGGGTTGATATCATACCCGCGTTACAGACTCTCGATAATATCAAGGTCATCGGAACCGTTACCCTCAACGGATTGATTCCAGCCATCTTGATCATCGTGGCAACCGTGATTACGGCCCGAAATCTACCCGGAATTCTGGAACTGTTTCTCCAGCGTTTCCTCTCTTTTGATGCCGGCTCCCGCTACGCCGCGACTACAATCGCTCAATACCTCATCATCCTTTTCGGATTCCTTTTTGTCTTCAACGCCCTGGGCCTGGACTGGTCGAAATTCAGCTGGATTGCAGCGGCCCTTAGTGTCGGGTTGGGATTCGGGATGCAGGAAATTGTCGCGAATTTCGTCTGCGGAATTATTCTTCTATTTGAGCGCCCCATACGGATCGGCGACGTCGTGACCGTATCCGGGACTACCGGGGTGGTTTCACGGATCCAAATCCGGGCAACGACGATAACCAACTGGGACCGCCAGGAGTTTGTGGTGCCTAATAAAGAAATCGTTACCGGTAGTCTGCTTAACTGGACCCTGACTAATCCGCTAAGCCGAATCGTGATGACTATTGGCGTTGCCTACGGCTCTGATACCCGCCGGGTTCGCGACGTGCTATATGAAATCATTGGGAATCAGGAAGGAATCCTGAAAGATCCCGAACCGATCGTCACCTTCGAGGAATTCGCTGACAGTACCTTGAACTTCAGTATCCGTGTTTATATTCCCGGCCCGGACAAACGCCTCGCCACCTTAAACGAATTGAATGAAACCATTCATGACCGGTTTAACGAAGAAGGAATCTCGATCGCCTTCCCGCAGCAGGATATTCATATCCGGAGTATCGACGAGCCGTTCCAATTCAAACAAACCCCGGAATCGTAGCTGGAAAAGCTACTTCAAAAATTTCCGACTCTTTTCGAACTTACCCGCGTAGGGTGGTTGAATCGCAAAGGGATCACTAATCAACCAGCGCTTCGTCACCGGACGCTGATAGGTAAACGCCTCAAACCCGAAGCGCCCCCGGTATCGACCCATTCCACTCCCCCCCACCCCGCCGAATGGGAGATCGAGATTGGTCGATTGTTTCAGTAGATCATTAATACAGACGGAGCCCGATGGTACCGCGGAAATCAAACGATCGGAAAACGCCTTTCGATCAGTAAAGATATATAGAGCCAGGGGTGAAGAAAATTTCTGGAGTTGCTCTATCAGGTCCGATTCATCGCTATAGGAAAGAATAGGCAATACCGGCCCGAATACCTCATCCTCCATTGCGGGCGAGGTCCAGCTTATATCAGTTAATAGCCGTGGAGCTAAATGCAATTGTTCCTGGTCGTCTTGCCCAATACAGATACTTTCCCCGCTGGAATTAATGATACTTAGAAGCCTATCATAGTGGTGGCGATTAATCACTCTCGCAAGATCCTTACTATCTTGATAAAGCTTCTCAACTTCCTGCCTGATCAAGGCCACCAACTCATCTTTAACTTTATGATGAGCCACCAGAAAATCTGGAGCAAAACAAA
Organism: Verrucomicrobiales bacterium; assembly: GCA_029213005.1. GTDB lineage: Bacteria > Verrucomicrobiota > Verrucomicrobiia > Verrucomicrobiales > DEV007 > Arctic95D-9. The sequence goes on along the minus strand of JARGPI010000002.1, from coordinate 15,052 downwards.
TTTGCCCCGCATTCAAAAACTTTGCTGCAGCAATCCGATTCGCCGCCGTTTTTAAGTCGATATCTTTATCAACAATCACCGGACATTTACCGCTTAACTCAAGAATGGTCGGGGCGAGGTGTTCCGCAGCGGACCGGGCGACAATTTTGCCCACCTTCTTTGAACCGGTGAAGAACACGGTATCGAAGGGTTGCTTCAGTAGTTCACCGGCGGTCTCAGCATCTCCCTGCACAACCGTCACATGTTCAGGCTCAAACACTTTCTCTACCAGCCGGGCGAGATTCGCGGAGGTTGCGGGAGCTAACTCGGACGGCTTCAGCGTGACGCAGTTTCCCGCTGCAACCGAAGCGATCAATGGAGACAGGGATAACTGAAAAGGATAGTTCCACGGCGCAATGATCAGCGAACAGCCATACGGCTCACGGTGGATTCGATTCTTGATCGGAAAATGATAGAAGGGAAACCCGGCCCTGACCGGCTTCGCCCAGCTTTTCAACTTTTTCCGAAACAGGCGAATCTCACTCTTCGGGAAGTATATTTCCGAGAGGTAAGCCTCGATCTTCGGCTTACCGAGATCAGCATGAAGCCCATCGAGCAATTCATCCTCGTGTTCTTCGAGGTATTTTCCGAGCCGAAGTAGACAATCGAGCCGGAAGGTCAAATCGCGGGTTTTGCCTCCTCTGAAGAAATCAGCCTGTAGCGATCTAATTAACTCGATTTCCATCCTTACGGGTAGAGATTCGACTCTTTTACCCGATTAAGTCAAAGGAATAATTAACAGATCTTACAAATACGGAAATTATAGGCTACACGGGCACCGGACCGGTAAAATCCGTCTCCTTGGAGGGCATTTCGGGACGGCTCGAAGCCACCTTGAAGACCGCATCAAAACCACCTTTCACCGCATCGGGATGCTCGACCCGCTTGATCGTTGTTTCGATTTCCATTCCGGAATGATCAACAATTTCCCAGAAAAGCGTTTCCATCTTTTTGACGTTCATCTCAAAACGCTCATCGAATTCCTTATCCGTAAGGTCATCGAGCAGCTCGCGATTGGTCCCCATCACGAGGCAAAGCGCTGAGGTATTGATGACGCCCTCTGTCTCCCAATGCCCTTTCTCTTTATGCCAGCGACGGAAATGAGCCTGCATATCGTGGTTCAAAGTATTGAGTCGTTTCAAATCACCGGCATGCCGCATAAACATATTTTTATCGCACAACCGATCGTGGATAAAAATCTGTCCCGTAACTGACCAGTAGATCATCCAGTCCCAGACAATCTTGATCGGCATGACCTGATGATTCCCGAAGAGTTGATAGTTCTCTTTGAAGACTTTCCCCGTGTTGTTAAAGAACACTGAGAAGAGTTTGTTATACATAAAGAACCGGTAAAAGTTCATGATCCCATGTCCTTTGAGATCTCTCTTAATCAGATCACAGGCAAAAGTATTGGCCAGGGCGATAAAGTCATTCCCAGGTGAATAAAACGGATCGATGAAGAAGCCCGCATCACCCACGATTGCCCAGCGGTCTTTTGAGTAAAGCTGCTGCGATTCGTGAGAGTAGCGTTTCAACGCACTGAAGTCCTGGATCAGATCTTCATGTTCTCGCAAATCCCGGCCCAAAACTGGCTGATGTTTGTCGATCCAGTCGAGTAACTTCTCCTTGGTATTGTAACCATCGATAGGATGAAAGGAATCTTCCGCTACTAAACCGATACTGGTGGAACCGGAAGCGAGAGGGATAATCCATATCCAGTATCCCTCTCCGAGAAGGTGATTGGTGCTCTGCCAACGCGGATTCATTTCCCCGTGTGCTTTCCCCCACTCCGCGCTGTCGCTCCACTCATCGACTTTGACCCGCTTGTTAATCCGGATCCATGCCGAATTGGCATTGTGACTACACTCCTGATTCAGTTTGAACTTCCTTTTCAGGAAACTGGCTCTCCCGGTCGCATCGACGATCCAACGACTGATGAACTCACGCTCTTCGCCATCGATCCGACAGGAGATGTGATGTGGTTTTCGCCCTTTTCCGATCTCGACATCCTTCACTTTTGCCGAATGGATAAAATCGATATTCGCGGCAAGGCATCTTTCGCCCAGATAATTCTCAAAGCGCCCGCGATCAAACTGATAGCTTGGGAACGGCGGGAAATCAGTGCCCCCGACTTCGAGACGGTCCTCTATTTTAGAATTATCACCCCGGTCAAAGAAAAGCCGCAGGCCCATTTTCGGAATCTGATCGTTTTCCAGATGATCCTCCAAATCCAGAACCTTGTAATAATAGTGAGCACCAACCTCGACACTGGATTCCCCAATTTTATGCGTCGCTTCGGTCACCGGATGGGTACCTTTTTCCAAAACGGCGATCTTCGCTTGAGGAGATTCTTTTCGACACTGCAGAGCGCAAGTCATTCCGGCCAATCCCCCACCCAGGATCACCACATCATATTGATTGTCCTTTGAATTCATATGCGTAATCGAGTCAACCCCCGCAGAGATACTCCGTTGATACTCAATGTTAATTTACTGGAAAGAATGAAATGCACAAGCGCCCTCCGGAAAATCCGGAAATAAGAATCACGTGGCATCTCAATGTAATTTTGCGCCATCTGATCTGCCTGCAGTTATGACAACTCTATTTAATTCGAATTAAATAGTAACAATTCTTGCCATTCTATCTATTTTAGCTAAAATAGCGAAAACACCCATGAACCTTTGGTTATCAATAACAACCGTCGGTTTTCTCTGTCTCATCCCCCCCGCAAAAAGTGAGACCCTGGAAGATGCGATTATCGCGATGCTTAGATTCGAACCCGGCCTTATGGCTGTTGATTCGGACAGTCGCTCAACTTTCGAGGAATACAAAATCGCGAAAGCCGAGCTCCGGCCGAGGATTGGTATCTCGAGTGACTCCGGCTATGCGACCCGTGACCGAAGCACCGATGCCGTCATCACAAACGGGTCCGGCGATCTTTACTCGAGAAATATCGGCCTCTCAATCCGTCAGCTTCTGTACGACGGCGGCGTCAACAGTCTCCGTTCAACGGCGGCAAAAGAAGCCTACTACGCGCAAAGACTGTTACAGATGGGGGTAATCGAAGACCGGGTCGTCGATTTGGTTGAAGTCTACCTCGAGTTATTGCGCCTCGACGAGCAGCTAAAGGAAGCATGTGATAATATTGACTATCATCGGAATTTTCTCCGGAAATTGTCACGCCACGAGGAGCTGGGCGGAAGCCGCTCCGACACTCTGCTTATTGACGGAAGACTAAGCATGGCGGAGAGCGCCCGGACCGAGATCTTACTATCGAGAGACACCGCGGCCTCCCGGTTCCGGAGACTCACCGGGGGTAATCCCTGTCGCTTGGTAAGACCTGCTGCCCCGCAATTAAATCGCACACCCGGGACCATCGATCTCGCAGGCAACTGGCACTATCTCGCGGCCTGTGCCACCTACGATTCGGCACTGTCAGAAATGCAGGCGGAAAAGGCCAACCGGAAACCGAATGTCTATCTCGATGCCGGGGCAACGGAGGGATACGATACCCTCGGGGTTAAAGGGAGAGATCGTGAAGTCCATGCATTGGTCGGGGTGCAATGGGATTTGTACCGTGGAGGGATGCGAAAAGCATTCGCCGGAAGAGAAAAATGGCAGGCCGAAAAAGCCCGCAACCTTGTCATTGCAGCAGATGAAAATCGCAGCCAGAAGGCCCGGGATTTTTTAGCTGAGTACCGACGCGCCAACGAATGTCGCCTTTCTGTAGAAAAATATGTACATCGACTGGAACTGGTCGCCAACGACTACGAGAAACAGTTTCAACTCGGGAACCGCGAATTGATGAATCTCCTCAGCGTGGAAAACGAACTGTTTCAAGCGCGATTGAAGCTAATCGATTCCCAATACAACGAATTCGTCAACATCTACCGAATTTGGGGAGTCCAGGGCAAACTTGTCACTACCCTGACCGGCCGGGAAATTCTCAAAATCGTTGGAACTGGATGTAAAGAAAAAGACGAATGGTATGATCACACGCTCGAACAGGTCACCGATTGTCAGTCAACCGGCGAACCGGTTTCCAGAACGGGAATTTTCAAATCCGGTTCATGCAAGACCTGTTCCCTGAAAAATGACGACCCGAATGCACCCTGGGTTAGCTGTAGCAAAATCGCAAATGCGATTCCTACCCAAACGAGACGAAGGTTTTCGAGGCGAAAGTAGAGATTTAGCAACTACCATTCCGCTATCCTCGCCCGCAGCTTTGCGGAAACGGCTTCGCTAATCAAAACGAGAGCAAAGACCAATAGCAAAATCAGGCAGGCCTCTCTCCAGTAAAGTGCATTGATTGCGGAATTGAGAAGCAGCCCGAGCCCTCCCCCACCCACGTAGCCGATCACCGCCGATTCCCGGACATTGATGTCCCAGCGAAAGACACAAATCCCAAGCATCGCCGGCACGACCTGAGGTAGAATTGAGAAAGCCCGGACCTGAGCCCGACTTGCCCCCATCGCCTCCAGAGCCTCGACCGGTTCCGGCGCGATTTCCTCAATCGCTTCATAACTAAGTTTTGCCATAAAGCCGACTGACCTCACCGCAATCGCAAGAATCCCCGCCAGCATACCCGGCCCTACTATCATCACAAACACAAAGGCCCAGATAAAGGAACTGATGGATCGACTGCTCGCGATAATAAACAAAGCCAGGTAACGAAGTGACTTGTGGGGAGTGGTATTTCCCGCAGCCAACCAACATAACGGAAAGGCGAGGACGACGGCGAGACCAGTTCCCAGTGTAGCGATATGGATCGTATCCATCAACGGCTTCAGCAAAGTAGGGAAAATACTCCACTTCGGCGGAAACATTCGTGATAACAAATCAATCCCCTCCCGCGGCGCAGTAGGGAGAAATTCCCACTGGGTTTCTCTGGCGATCGGAGCCCAGGCTGCACTCAGGGCGATAATAAATATCATCCATCCGATCCACGATCGAATCGCTTCCCCGCGATTTCGTTTTTGCCAGGTTTTCATCATCTAGAGATACCTCCTCCGAATCCAACCCGCGCCGGCTTCGAGCGCAAAGACCAGTCCGATGATCAATGCCAGGATTACTGCAGACGCGACATATTCGTATCGATCAAAAGTCGTTTCAAGCGTTGCACCGATTCCCCCCGCACCGACCACTCCGATTACCGTCGATTCCCGGACGTTGATATCAAGCCGGTATAGACCCAAACCAATCATACGGGGTTTCACCTGGGGAATGATTCCAAATACCATTTGCTGAAGCCAACCCGCACCGGAGGCCTGCACTGCCTCGCGGACAGACCCATCGCTTTCTTCGATTGCCTCCGCAAAAAGCTTTCCATAAAAACCGACTGTGGCAATTGCGAGAGTCAGAACTCCCGCCAATGGTCCAAACCCCACCATCTTCACCAGCAATATAGCAATCACAATTTCGTGGAAGCCCCGGGACAGAACCGTGATTGACCGACAGATATAGTAAACCCACTTTGTCGATACATTGTGAGCCGCGCCGAAGCCGATCGGTATCGCCAGCAAAATACCCAGAGGAGTCGCGATCACCGCCATGGCAAGACTTTCCCCCAGTCCCCGAAGAATCTCCCCAATCTTTTGCCCGACGACCTCGGTCTGTGTTCCGACACCGACTTCGAAAAGCCGGGCCCAGCCACGGGCAATCCGGGCAAAATTGATATCTATCGCCTGCAGAGCGATCACCAGATATACCACGATTGTAATGCCAATAGCCCACCGTCCGGCAGGTCGATCCCACCATCCTTTCGAAGGACGCTGCCAGGTTCGGGTCGCCATCGGTTAGCCTGCCATTTCGGGTTCCCCGTAGATGGTTTCCCACACGGCTTCGGTTAACTCAGACGGCGGTCCATCAAATACAACTTTCCCTGCCGACAGACCGACGATTCGGGTCGCACAGGCTTTTGCGAGCGGCACATCGTGGAGATTAACGATCGTAGTGAGACCTTCTTCGGTCACTAATTCCCGGAGGATCGTCATCACTTCCTTCGAGGTTTTTGGATCGAGACTTGCCGTCGGTTCATCGGCAAGAAGTAGGAGCGGTTTCTGTAGCAGAGCCCTTGCTATTCCGACCCGCTGGCGTTGACCTCCGGATAACGCATCGGCCCGTTTGTTCACATGATCCGAAAGCCCGACCTTCTCCAGCAGCGTCAAAGCCCGATCCACATCACCTTCCGCAAATTTTCGAAACCAGCTCGCCCAGAATCCGGTCCGGGACAGGGCTCCGCAAAGTACGTTTTCCATCACACTCAATCGATCCACGAGAGCAAACGACTGAAAAATCATCCCGATCCGACTGCGCTGCTCCCGAAGTTGGGAGCCACTCAGCGAAACCACATCGATACCATCGATTTCGATCGATCCGGCCGTTGGTTCAACCAAACGGTTCACACACCGGATTAGAGAACTTTTGCCCGCACCCGAGGGCCCGATGATCGCAACAATCTCACCGGCATCAATCGAGAGATCGACACCCCGCAGCGCCAGATCCCCCGTTGCATACTTTTTCTCGAGGCCGGTTATCTTAAGAATAGGCATCACTCAGAGCTTAGCGAATCGAAAAGGGCAGACCAGACAAAATTGTGCCCTGTACAGTGCTGGACTGTACAGGGTACAGTCACTCTCCAACTAGCGAATCTCGTAAACGACGCCATTGGCTTCGTCGATTTCACGAATCACGGCCCAGTGCTCTTTGTAGGTAATGGGAATAAACTGTGCCTCGCCGCTTTTCCCAAATTCCTCGGCGAGTTTACTGCCTTCCCAGGGATAGGTCGCGAAGGCCTCTTTAATTTTGCCGGCTAACTCCGGTTTCAAATTGTAGGCGTACCCAAAGGCTGTGGTGGGAAAGGTAGCCGATTTGAAAATCGAACGGTAAGAGTCGGGTTGAACCACGCCACGGTCAACCATCCGATCGAGCACGGAGTTAGCGACGGCGGCGGCTTCGTAGTCGCCGTTCACCACGCCAAGAATCGAGTTGTCATGTTTCCCGGAAAAGACCGGTGTGTAATCTTTCCCCGACTCGAGACCAAATTGAGTTTGCAGCAAAACGGAAGGCGCTTTATGCCCGGAATTGGACGTCGGTGAGGTGAACGCGAGCTGTCGTCCTCTGATCGCTTCGGGCTTATCGATGGAACTGTCACGGGGAACGATGATTTCCATTTCGTAGCCGAAACTGCCGTCAGTCGCTGCCATCATGATTGCGGGAACAAACCCGCACAGATTCACGGCCGCCGGAACGCTCCCGGTATTAAATCCGGTGACATGAAGCCGACCCGCCCGCATCGCTTCCAGCTGGGCGGCATTCGATTGAACGGGGAAAAACTTCACCTCTTTCCCGGTCAGCTCACTGAGGTGTTCAATAAAACCTGCCCAGACATCCGCATAAACCGCAGGGTCCTCCACCGGGGTGTAGGCAAAAATTAACGAAGACGGATCGATCAACTGAGAGGGATCGGTCGGCGTATCACTCACCAAATCGCCATCGTTGTCTGAAAACTGAAAGGACTCCACACTGGAGGATGAACAGGATCCGAGCAAAATCAGAGAACAACTCAGAAGCGGTAAGAGGAGATATTTCATAGGTAAAACCATAATAAACGGCCACGCGGGAGTCTTCGTAAATTTCGTGGCGAATGGTTCACATTTAAATTTCAAACTCCGGGACGCCGAGAAGGTCCCGAAGAGCTTCGAGAGACGCCCGCTCACTTTTACTGATTTTGCTGCCAAACCCCATGAACCCGCCGCTCGCACTGGCGATTTCTTTTCCCAGAGTCATCAGGCAGTATTTGTAGAGTTGTTTCTCTCCGGGATCCTCAATCGCGCTTTCAATAATATTCCGGGCTGTTGCCATCGCTGCCGGGAGATTGGGAAAATCATGTTCCACGACATCGGCAAACACCGCTTCGAATTGATCAACCAGCTGCGCCGTGATTGACCGGAAAACTTCCGATGGTGCGTGTTCGACATTCTTCAGCATACCGAGAAACATTCGGGTCTCTTTCTCATCCACTTTCCCATCTGCCCCGGCGATAAAAAAGAAAACATAAATGGGCATCTTCATGAGGATTTCCATATCACCGACATTCACATCCTCTCCCCCACCCCGGCCTTCAAACGCCTCGCCGGAGAGTGGCGGAATTCCATCGAACCTCGATCGAAGAGATGGCTCTTCCAGATAACCCACTTTCCCGACGAACCAGGAATTGCCCGCTTCTTCTGCCAGAGCACCCATTGCATCGAGAAATGATTCCAGCGAAATAATAACGGGCTGACAACTTTCGCAATTGTCGACCACGGTGACCCCGTCGATATCCTTCGGGATCAAAGTGGGACGATCTGAATACACAATAAAGTGCGCCTCCTTACCATCAATTTGGACGGCCATCACACCGGGATGAAAAGATGTCGCGTATCGTTCCACCCTCCCCTGAATTCGTCCGATCAAATCCGATTCCGAAAGTTCGAGGTCATCTTCATCAACTTTGACTCCGAAAGTCGTGATGGGAAGCGTGACTGATTTCGTCTCCTCTTCCCGACTCATAATTCCTTTGATCGAGCTTTTACCGAAATCCCAGTGCAGCTGAAAATAGTCGGCCAGATCGTTCCCGGGACTGACCGGTTTATCTTCCTCGTCCTGAACGGTCCCTCCCCGATCCGCACCGAATTTGAGTAGCTGATCGGCAAACTTGAAATCGGCCGCCGACGCAAAAGTATTCAGAGAAATCTCAATCCCATCATCTGAGGGACCAAAATTCACTCCCCGGATTCCACCCTCCGGAAGCACCCAATGATAGCTTCGTAACACGATGCTTCCGTCGAGATCGTCCGGGTCGACATGGGAAAAACCAATCGACCAGGTGACGGGAAGTATCCGGTCCTGGTCGGACTTCAAATAACCGGCAACATCGTTCCCCCACTGATCACAATCGAAACCTTTACCCCGGATATAGAAGCTAACGCTCATGCCGGAGCAGGCTAAAGATTTTTAAAAAATAAAGCCAGAAAATAAACTCCGGTCGCAAAAATTATAACGACCGGAGTTTCAAATTTCAGGAAATCAGAAGGATGGGTGTCTCCAAATATTTCTTCAGAGCAGCCATATACATGGCACCAACGGCGCCATCAATCACCCGGTGATCACAGCTCATTCCGATCCACATTCTCAGACCCGGAACAATCTGATTATTGTCGTTTACAACCGGTTGTTTCGAGATCGTTCCGATGGAAAGAATCGCCGATTGCGGTGGGTTGATAATCGCATCGAAAGAATGAATTCCGTAGGATCCCAGATTCGAAATCGTGATCGTTCCACCCTGCATTTCGTCGGGTGTCAATTTGCGATCCCGGGCACGTCCTGCGAGCTCTTTGATTTCGGAACTCAGTTGAGCCATCGATTTCTGATCGGCATCTTTAATCACTGGAGTCACGAGACCTCCTTCGACCGCTACCGCTACGGAAAGATTCACTGACCCATATTGGTAAATACTGTCACCTGCGAATGAAGCATTCACCTCGGGAACTTCCTGAGAGGCGAGAACTACTGCCCGCATCACAAAATCGTTAACCGTGAATTTTGGACCACCTTTTGCGACCGAAGCATCGTTGACCTGAGTCCGCGTCTTCATGAGCGGTTCGGCATCGATTTCGATATTGAGGTAAAAGTGTGGGATCGTTGTCTTACTTTCGAGAAGTCGCTGAGCGATCACTTTTCTCATGCCGCTGAGCTCAACGGTCTCATCCGACCGGGTTGGAAAGCTGGGACCGATTCCGATACCACCGGTTCCTCCCCCACCCCCGTGGGTATAATCAAGATCACCTTTCACGATTCGACCACCAGGGCCGCTACCGCGAACACTCGACAAATCGATACCCCGCTCCGACGCCACTTTCCGGGCCAGCGGAGAAGCTTTGTATTTCGAGCTACCGGGAGCAAGATTGGTCGCCTTTTGCGGCGGTGCCGGCTTCGTCGTCGCGGCAGGTGCCGGAGCACTTTCCACAGCAGGAGAAGAATCCGATTCCTCAGCAGCCGGTGCTTCAGCCGCAGCTGATTCAGGACCGGCCGGATTGTCGGCATCTGCCGGTGGTTCCTCACCCTCTTCAAGGATCAATACGAGTGGCGAACCCAGCACTGCCGCTCCGCCTTCCGGAACGTAGATTTTATGAACGATTCCATCGACACTGGATTCCCAGGCCATGGTCGCCTTGTCGGTTTCGATCTCGGCGATTTCGGTTCCCATTTCAACCTCGTCACCTTCGGAAATGTTCCACTTGGCGATTTTGCCCTCCGACATCGTGTCGCTGAGCTTGGGCATTTTCAGATAATTGGCCATAACAGTAAAAGGTAAAAGTTAGCAGATTGAGAGAGTCTTTTCCACGATATCCGCGGCTGTCGGGAGCTGTTCTTTTTCGACCGGCGGGCTGTAGATAGCCGGGGCATCGACCGATGTAATTCTGAGCACTGGCGCGTCGAGATAATCAAAAACCCGTTCCTGAATTGTGGAAGCGATTTGAGCTCCGACACCGCAGAACGGTTTGTTCTCTTCGATGTAAATTGCGCGGTGGGTCTTGCGAACCGAATCAAGAATCGTGTCTTCATCCAACGGACGGATCGAACGAAGGTCAACCACCTCCGCCGAGATGCCGTGCTCCTCTTCGAGAATCTTCGCAGCCTCAAGTGAAGTAATCACTGCCCGACCGTGACCGATCAGAGAGATATCCGTACCCTCACGTTTGATGTCTGCTTTCCCGAGCGGGATGAGCAACTCGCCATCTTCCAAATCTGAGTTCTCAGGGACCTCCCATTCCTGACCGTAAAGAACTGTGCTCTCCATGAAGTAGACCGGGTCGTTATCCCGGATCGCCGTCTTAATGAGCCCTTTGGCATCGTAGGCGTTCGATGGGCTTACTACCTTCAAACCGGGCATATTTGCAAAAATATTTTCCGGAGTGTGAGAGTGCGTCGCTCCAACACTGGTTCCCCCGTTTGCCGGACCACGAACCACAATTGGAACATTGATCAATCCGCCGGACATATAACGACAAGTCGCAGCGTTATTCATCATTTGGTCAAATGCGACATATGCGAAGGAATAGAACATCAACTCCATCACCGGGCGAATCCCGAGCATACTGGCACCGATTCCCATCCCGATAAATCCGGCCTCGGAAATTGGAGCATCGACAACTCGCTTGTCACCCCACTTTTTCCAAAGCCCTTCGGTTACTTTATACGCACCGTTATACTGGGCCACTTCCTCACCGATGATTACGACATTGTCATCGTGAGCAAGTTCTTCGTCGAGGCCTTCTTTAAGGGCGTCTCTAAATGATATTTTACGTGTCATTCTAAAGAGTAAATTTAAGTGGTCGGATCAATGGAAGAAGTGTTTCCCGGTGCGACCGGCTTCGGTGTTATTATCGACTTCCCAATACACATCGTCGGTGATTTCACTCACATCCGGATAAGGACTTTCATCAGCAAACTTCACAGCCTCCATCGCTTCTTTGGTGGCTTCTTTTACGAGGTTCTTATAATCGGCCTCCTCGATAATTCCCTCGGTAATGAGAACCTCTTTGAAATTCGTGATCGGATCATGCTCCTGCATGTATCGTTGAATTTCTTCTTTGGTTCGATACTTATCCGCATTGGCATCGGCAATCGAATGGCCCTTGTGACGGTAGGTGAAAATCTCAAGAAGCGTTGGCTTCGATTCGTTGTGTGCCCGGTCGAGTGCCTTCTTGGTTTTGGCACGAACCTCGTACAGATCCACTCCGTTAATTTGATCCCAGGCCATGCCGTAACCTTCGGCGCGCAACGCCAATCCAGCCTTGGGATGAGCCGAAGATCTCTCCTGTGACGTACCCATCGAGTAACCGTTATTCTCAATAACGTAGATCACGGGGAGATCCCAAAGTTCCGCCAAATTAAGTGATTCATGAAAGGCTCCCTGGTTAATCGCACCGTCACCGAGGTAACAAAGACAGGATCCTTTTTGACCGAGGTATTTAACTCCGTAAGCCAAACCAGCACCGAGTGGAGTTTGACCGGCGACGATTCCGTGACCGCCCCAATAGTTTTTGTCAGGAGCAAAGTAGTGCATCGATCCGCCCTTCCCTTTCGAGCAACCGGTCGCCTTTCCAAACAGCTCGGCCATACACTCATTCATACCCATGCCGACATTCAACGCGTGACCATGATCGCGATACGCTGTGATCACATGATCGTGTTCTCCGAGAATTGATATCGTTCCGCAAGCCACAGATTCCTGACCGATATATAAGTGGAGGAATCCTCCCATCTTGTCGTTTTGATATTCGGTAAGCGCGATCTGTTCGAATCTTCGAACTCGAACCATCTGCCGTAGCAGATCGATCTTGTCATCCTTGCTTAGTGACTTGTTTATTGGATCATCGGCGAAAGACTTGGTCTCTGCCTTTTTAGTTTTCGTTGCCATGATAAAACCCTCGATTGAGATCGTTAAGTGTGAGCGGCGCACTTTAGATTATCCATCCAAAAATGAAACCGGAAGTTTCAAGGCCGGATCGTGTTTTCGTGTCATGGCAAAGACGTAATTTCCTAACAGGTTTTCAACACCTGTGAAGTACCTGTCAGAAATCGGTGAATTGATGTGAATTGATGTGAATTGAAATTTCACTGGAAAGCCGATTTCTGCGAAATCCATTTAAAGCTAAACCATCTGATCCGTGGTAAATTGCACCTACCCTGACGGGCCAAAAAATAACGGATCAACAAGATGTTTAAGTACCCAAAAAGTTACGATGTCATAATCATTGGCGGCGGACACGCCGGATGTGAAGCTGCACTTTCCGCGGCGAGGGTTGGAGCATCGGTTGCGATGTTGTCCCAAAACCTGGACACGATCGGACAGATGTCATGCAACCCGGCAATCGGTGGTTTGGGGAAAGGACACATGGTTCGGGAGATCGATGCTCTCGGCGGAGCGATGGGTCAGAACACTGACGCCTGTGCCATCCAGTTTCGTGTTCTTAATCAATCCAAAGGTCCAAGCGTTCGAGCACCCCGAGCTCAGTGTGACAAGAAGGCTTACCAGTTCCGCATGAAGTCGATTGTCGAAGGGGTGGAGAACATCGATTTGATTCAGGGCAACGTCTCCGAACTTCTGGTCTCCAATGACCACATCACCGGTATTCGAACCAACCTCGGGTTGGAGATCGATTCCAAATCTGTCGTCATAACCACCGGCACTTTTATGCGTGGCCTGATGCACGTGGGAAAACAAAATCAGGAAGGTGGACGAATGGGCGACGCCTCCTCAACCCTGAGCGGCTCCCTGAAGGAACTGGGTCTGGAAATCGACCGATTCAAAACGGGCACACCTTGCCGCATCAATGGCAACTCCATCGACTTCAGGAAGTGTGAGCGTCAGGACGGTGATGATCCCCCTACCCTGTTCTCTTTCCGACCTGATCTTATCGCCAACGAAAAGGAAGAGATCTTCACTCTTAATAAATGGTCCGATCCAATGTTCCACGTGGAACAACTTCCTTGTTGGATTTCCTACACCAATCCCGGAACTCACAAGATCATCTTCGACAACCTGGACAAGTCGCCAATGTATGGCGGGATGATTGAGGGCATCGGGCCAAGGTACTGTCCATCCATTGAAGACAAGGTAGTGAAGTTTGCGGACAAGGAACGCCACCAGGTTTTCCTCGAACCGGAAGGTCGGCACACCAGCGAGTATTATATCAACGGAGTGTCCACCTCCCTACCCTTCGATGTGCAGTGGGATTTTATCCATACCATCCCGGGACTGGAGAACGCCGACATCATTCGCCCGGGATATGCAGTCGAGTACGACTACTGTCCACCGACTCAGCTCTTCCCAACTCTGGAAACGAAACAGATCAGCGGTCTATATCTGGCAGGTCAGATCAACGGAACCTCTGGCTACGAAGAAGCCGCCGGACAAGGTTTGGTCGCCGGTGCCAATGCAGCACTCAAAATCGCCGGTAAGGACGAACTCGTTCTGACCCGGGACAAGTCATACATCGGCGTGATGATCGATGACCTTGTCACCAAAGGTGTCGATGAACCTTATCGAATGTTCACCAGTCGGGCCGAGTACCGTTTGCTCCTCCGGCAAGACAATGCCGACATCCGGCTTCTCGACGATGCCATCCGTTGTGACCTGATCACTCGCGACCAGTATATATATACCTGCGAAAAATCTGACACGATTGCCGCAGCGAAGAAACTCATCGAATCCACCCACACCGAAAAAGGTTCCTGGGCCAAGTGGATCAAGCAACCCAGTTCCACGTGGAACGAACTCCCGGAGGAAATCCGGACACAGTTTGCGGACGACATTTGGCAGCAGGTCGAAACCGAGGTGAAGTACGAGGGTTACATCAAACGCCAGGATGACATGATCCAGCGCACCCTAAAGATCGAAAGCCGCAACATTCCAAGCGGGATCGATTTCGGTGACATCACCGGACTCAAAAGAGAAGCTCAGCAGAAGTTCATCCAGATCCAACCAAAGACAATTGGACAGGCTGCGCGGATTCGTGGCATCACCCCGGCAGACATCTCACTTCTTTCGATCTGGATTGAGAAGCATATCCAGAGCGACTAGGCACCGGCCGGAAGGTTCGGCAAGTCGACCCAGCGGAGCCTTTTAGATTTTTTGCCGAAAGATCTCGAGCCAGACATCTGGTCGGGACATCTGGTCGGGACATCGGGTCAAGACATCGGGTCAAGACATCGGTTCAAGACATCGGGTCAAGACATCGGTTCAAGACATCGGGTCAAGACATCGGGTCAAGACATCGGGTCAGGTCATCGGGTCAGGTCATCGGGTCAGGTCATCGGGTCAGGTCATCGGGTCAGGTCAT
>JARGPI010000019.1 GCA_029213005.1 Verrucomicrobiales bacterium | reverse complement strand
CCAAAGCAGCATAATTTCACCTCGTTACGGTGTCCTTTTTAAATGAGGCAACAGGTTACAACCTTTTCACTCGGCTTCCAGTTCGCGGATCACGCGACAGGGGTTGCCGGCGGCGATTACGTCGGGTGGGATGTCTTTGGTTACCACGCTGCCGGCTCCGATGGTGGTTCGGGCGCCGATGGTGACTCCCGGGCAAATGATGGAGCCGCCTCCGATCCAGGCTTCCTCCCCGATGGTTACGGGTGCGCCAAATTCGAGTCCGCTCCGGCGCTCTTTGGCGATGGCGGAATGAGTCGCTGCGTAAATTTGCACGGCGGGACCGATCAGAACTCCATCGCCAATCACGACGGGTGTCACGTCGAGGACGACGCAGTTCACGTTGAAGTAGACGTTTTTCCCGAGCTTGATGTTGTACCCGTAGTCACAGAAAAACGGGGCCTGGATGGACGCATCGGTGGGATATCCGAGAATTTCCTCAAGTATTTTTGAGCGCTCGGCGTCACTGCTTTCCATATTGTATCGCTGCCAGAGCTCCCGACAACGCTGCCGCTCGGCTAACAGTTCGGGATCGGAGGCGTTGTAGTCCTCGCCTGAAAGCATCTTTTGTTTTTCTGACTTCACAGAATCTATTCAACCAGATTCGGGTCGGTTGATCAAGGGTTCAAGGCTTCGGCACAGCGAATCCCGTCGATCGCAGCACTGACGATCCCACCGGCAAAACCGGCACCTTCGCCACAGGGGATCAAATTACTTACCTCGGGGTGGCGCAAGGTTTCCGGGTCCCGAGGAATGCGGACGGGTGAGCTGGTTCGCGACTCAACGCCGATCAGGGTGGAATCCTCGGTGATGTAGCCGCGCATTTTGCGCCCGAATTCCTGAAGTCCCTCGGTTAGGCGATCGGTGATTCCTTTGCTGAAAAGCCGGTCGATCCGATCGGGCTCGATTCCGCGGTGGTAGCTGGTGTCGGGCAGGCTGGAGCTGTCGCGCTTTTTCAGAAAATCGGTAACACGCTGAGCGGGAGCAACCTGAGGGGTTCGGTCAACGCCATGGAATTTCTTTTCGAGCTCGGCCTGGTAATAAATCCCGCCGATGGCTCCGTGTTTTTCGAGATAGGGCGTGAGGTCTTCGGGCTCGACGGTGACGACCATGCCGCTGTTGGCAAAAGGCGAGTCCCGTTTCGACAGGCTCATTCCGTTGACGACGAGATGGCCGGGTTCGGTCGAGGCGGGGACGATGAATCCGCCGGGACACATGCAAAAGGAATGCACTCCCCGGCCCCGGATTTTGGTAGCGAGACGGTAGCTCGCGGCGGGTAGCAATCGTGGCCGCTCGGTCTCGATCGGGTAATGATACTGCAGGGAATCGATGAGCGGCTGGCGGTGCTCGATCCGGACTCCCACGGCGAAGGGCTTTGGCTCGAGCAAAATGCCGTATTTGTGCAGCAGCTGATAGATATCGCGGGCGGAATGTCCGGTCGCGAGGATCACGGCATCGCCCGCGACCTCATCGGATTCATTGACGATGAGACTTGTGATTCGGCCCGCTCTAAGATTCAGACCCGTTACTTTTTCGCCGAACCTCACTTCTCCACCAGCGGCGATGATGCTCTGCCGGATCGATTTTACGACATTGGGCAGCAAATTTGATCCGATGTGGGGATGGGAATCGACGAGGATTCGTTGAGGCGCACCGTGAGCAACGAGGGTTTCGTAGACGTCTTTGACGGCACCGCGTTTGGTGGCGCGAGTGTAGAGTTTACCATCGGAATAGGTTCCGGCGCCGCCTTCACCAAAACAGTAATTGGAATCGGGATCGACAATCCCCTGGCGCATGATCGGGCCGAGATCAAAACGCCGGGCTGAGGCGTCCTTGCCCCGTTCGAGAATGATCGGTTTCCACCCGAGGTGGAGGCACTGCAACGCGGCGAACAATCCGGCCGGGCCACAACCGACGATAAGAGCGCGTTTGACTCCGTCTTTTA
Source organism: Verrucomicrobiales bacterium (assembly GCA_029213005.1). GTDB lineage: Bacteria > Verrucomicrobiota > Verrucomicrobiia > Verrucomicrobiales > DEV007 > Arctic95D-9. The sequence continues at coordinate 132,220 of JARGPI010000019.1, read as the reverse complement.
CCGCAGGGTAATCGGCGACAAGCGGTGGATCATCGGGAAGGAGTTCGTCGATCCCGACTTCGACGCGGAGTTGCACTTTGATCTTTCGCTTCCGGGCATCGATCGAATGTTTGCGGAGCCGGATATTTCTCACTCGCGACAGCGGAACGTCCAGTTTCCGGGCGGCGGCTTTGATCCAGGCGCCCTCGTCTTCCGACTTTTCGAGGGGGAGGATGATATCGACGGTGGTGGGACCGGAGGGAATCATTTTTCACCTCCATTCAGGATCAGGTCAGTTCTGTGGTGCGGACACTCTTGTCCGCACTTTTCCGGGGCTTTTGCGTTAAGAAATGCGGACAAGAGTGTCCGCATCACAATGACACTTCCTGATGCAAACGGGTTATCAATTTGTGCTACATGGCCGTTTCGCAGAGACTGTACAGGGTACAATCCGCGACTGTACCCTGTACAGTCTGAAAGTGTAGAGGGTACAATCTGGCTATTCGTCATTGCCGGGAAAAAGAAATCCGGTGAGCGGGCTGGTCGCGGAGGCGTGGGCTTTCATCTCAGGCATACCGCACTCAAAAGCGGTGCGTCCGGCTTCGACGGCTTTTTTAAAGGCGCGGGCCATTTCGCAGGGATCGCCTGCCACGGCGATAGCGGTATTGACGAGAACGGCGTCGGCTCCGAGTTCCAGTGCGGCAGCGGCATGGCTGGGCGCTCCAATCCCGGCATCCACGACGACGGGAATTTTGGCCTGTTCGACGATAATTTCGATTTGATGTCGGGTGTCCAATCCACGATTCGAACCGATCGGCGACCCGAGGGGCATCACGGTAGCGGTCCCGACTTCTTCAAGCCGTTTCGCGAGAACGGGATCTGCATTGATGTAGGGCAGCACGGTGAATCCCTCTTTTACGAGGATCTCAGCAGCGGCGAGTGTCTCGATCGGGTCGGGAAGCAGGTAGGTGGGATCGGGATGGATCTCCAGCTTGACCCATTTGGGCAATCCGGCGGTGACGGCGAGACGGGCTAGTCGGACCGCTTCTTCGGCATTCATCGCTCCGGAGGTATTGGGCAGGAGCAGGTATTTCTCCGGATCGATGAAATCGAGAATATTCGCAAACGGATCTTTTTTCCCGCTGAGATCGGCACGACGCAGCGCGACGGTCACGATTTCGGTTCCGGACGCTTCGAGAGCATCCCGCATGACTTCGTTCGATGAAAACTTCCCGGTTCCGGTGAGGAGGCGGGAGTTAAAAGTCCGGTCGGCAATAGTTAGAGGCTGAGACACGCGGATATATAAGTTTGAGTGACGAAAGGTGCAAACGCTTCCCCTCAAATCACCGTCATAATCAACCGAATCATCAGGGCACAAAAAAACCTCTCAAAGAAAACTCTGAGAGGTTTTTAAGTGTAATCAGGTCACCACGACCCGTTCACAACAACAACCAAGCAATGAAACTTCAGGTGAAGAACACCCAAAACTCATGTAGCGAAAAACTACGCTTTTTTTTTAAATTGTCGATAATTTTTTCACAGTTGAGACGTTAATTCGTTCAAAATTCTCAAATGTGACAGCTAAGTTGCTGGTTATCAGGATATTTTGTCCCGGATCTGGCCAAGAAGCTCTAACATTTTTTCTTCATTGGTTGGCTCTGGATCTTTTGCCGGTGCTTCTTCCTCTTTCTTGTTCAGAGAACCGAGCAGCTTGATAATTACGATAAAGATAGCGAGAGCGACGAGGAGGAAAGCGATCAGCGAGGAAATGAAGTTTCCGTAAGTCAGCAACGCTGCTCCGGTTTTCTCCGCGGCCTCGATCGGCATCCCGGGAGTGAATCCTTCGGGCTTGGACAGAGCGATGTATTTGTCGGAAAAATCCACTCCACCGGTGATCAGACCCAAAACGGGCATAAAAATGTCGTCAACCAGTGACTTCATTACGGTTCCGAAGGCACCGCCGATAATAATACCAACGGCCATGTCGATCAGATTTCCTTTGAAAGCGAAATCTTTGAATTCTTTTACTAATTTCATTTATGAGTAGGTTAGTCTTTAGTTTGTAGGGAAAGCCCGTCCAATGGGCATCAACGATATGTTATTGATTGGACTGAGACTTTGTCAATCTATTAAGACTACCTAACCAACTAAAGCGACTTTTTCGGCACGTTTTTGCTGGAATTTCTCGACCGATCCTTTGATAGCCAGTCCTGCAAGCGCCAAAATCGCGAGAATACTGATGATTAAAGCAATGTCGTACCAGCGGTTTGGTTTCAAATCATCAGGCAAGCGCTTGAAGCGAAACTGGATCGCCGCCATCACGACGAGGAGCAAAATGACGGAGGTAATCGTCCCGCCCGCGAGGACCATAAAGACCGGTTCTTCGAAAAATTTGAAAAGAATCGCCCAGAGAATCGGGAAAAACCACGACAGAATCGCGATGGTTCGCTTCCTTTGCTTAGGATCGGAGAAGTCAATCAACCCGATCGCACCAAACGCATCGGAGTAAAGACGGGTCCAGCCCGCAAGGGCACTGAACAGAGTCGAAAAGAGGACAAACACCGCCCCAATCGTGAAGACCGGCCCCGCCCAGGAACCGACCGAGTCGGTGTACATCCGTGAGAGAGTCGAAATCATACTGTATCCTTCGGGCTGGAGACCCTGCTTGTTCAGCACCGCGGCCCCGAGAAGATAGAACGCAACCGTCATCAGTGTGTAGACCACCATGGCAAGAAACGCATCGAGATACATGACCCGCATCCAGCCCTTGGCCCGCTTCAGCCAGGCTTCAGTATTTTCACGGGGACCGGTTTTTGCGGCGTAGCCTTTCTCCAGAAGCCAGTAATTATACATCATCACCTCGTCGCCCCCCACCCCGGTGATTCCAAAAGCCGCAATCGCCACCGCGAGAACCTCGGGAGGAAGTTTGTCGAAAATGCGAAACCCACTTACAATTTCCGGCAAAACGATCGCGAACTCTGTTGTCTGGATCGCGACGAGGCAGGCGATCGTAAAAATCGTAAACAGCCCGATCATCGCGATGGAGAGTTTTTCGACCAGGGAATACCAGCCCTGGAAAATCAAAAGCGACACAATCGGCGCCACGATAATCACCCACCACATCACCGGGACGCTCGGCACCAGCATATTCATCGCAATTCCCACACCACCGATAATTCCGCCGACCTGGAGGGGCTTCACCAGCATCAGCGTCAACCAAACCCAGACCGACCAGTTTCCTTTCCCGAAGTGAGGTCCCGGAAATTGATTAAAAGCCTGAAACGTCGTCTCGCCCGAGTGGATCGCGTGGCGCCCAAACTCGATTTGGCACATCACCTTAACCAGACAGCTTGCCAGAATTACCCACAGAGCGACAAAGCCCGCCTTTGCCCCCAGAGCCGTCGTAGCGATCAGTTCCCCGGAGCCCACAATCGAAGCCGATAAAATCAGTCCGGGGCCGAGGTATTTCAGTTTCCCGAAGAAAGAGGACGGTGGGTCCCCGATCTGCGATCCGTCGATAGCGTAAGGATTGGAAGCTTCTGACATGGCGTCTCTATAACAGATCGAAGCTCGAAATGAAAAGCAAAACCCGAAAGTTCAAATTTCCGCAAAGCTGACGGCAAAAGAAGGGGCAAATATCGCAAAGATCCTGTTTTGCTTTTTCGGGTAAACTGTCCTTTGGTAGGACAACTATTTGAAACGTCATGCCACTTTTTCCCATCTTAATGCCGCAGCTGGGCGAGTCCATTGCCGAAGCCACTATTATAGAGGCTCTCGTCGGAGTTGGAGATGAAATAAAAGCCGACCAGAATATCTTCGAAGTCGAAACCGACAAGGCGACCATGGAGGTCACTGCGGTTTGCGGCGGCAAAATCGAAGAGATCGTAGTCGAGGTCGGAAAAAGCTATGCCGTAGGCTCCACCCTCGCCTATCTCGAAGCAACGGAGGAGGACGCGATCAAATCCGGCCTTATCAAAACCACCCCGCCCGAGGAAGCACCTTCCACGGACGAAGACACTGATAACGTGCACTTTGCGGTGAAAGAAGAAGACCAGATCGAGAGCAATCAGCAGCCGATCGTGCAGCCAACCGTGGAAGGCGGGCTTCCCGTCCCGGTGCGCTCCGCTGTTTACCTGAGCCCCCGGCTCCGGCATCGCATGGAAGAGCTCGGGCTCAACGGAGCCGACCTCGCCGGGGTTGCCGGCAGTGGGAACGGAGGCCGTGTCACAGTCCGGGATTTCGAGCAGTTTATGCGCGACATCGATCAGCATAAAATGACCGATGCCTCGCCGATGAGGATCGCCGTGGCCGATTCGATGCGGCGGAGTTGGCGTCGTCCGCTCGCCACCGTAACCGTTCCCGTTATCATGGATCCCGTTTTGGCCCACCGCAAAGAGCAGGATCCCAAACCGGGCATCACCCTCTACGCGATGCGTGCGCTCGCGATCGCCATCTCCGAAAACACTGCTGTGGCAGGTCGCCTGATCGGAAATCAGATTGTACACCCACCGGCGATCAACATCGGATTTGCCGTCGAAGTGGAACACGGTGTCCTCGTTCCGATCATGCACGATCTCGACCAGAAAACCCTGGCCGAACTGGCCCAACCCTACGAAAAACTGGTCAAACTGGGCCAGCAGCGGAAACTCACGCCCGAAATGATGGAAGCCGGCATCGCAACCGTGACCAACGTGGGACCCTTCGGTATCACCGCCGCGACCCCGATTCCTCTTCCTGAGCAGAACCTACTGCTTGGTCTTATGGCCGGTCGCAAAGTTCCCGTCTGGGATCCGGAGACTGAAGAATTTATTCCTAAAGTGGAATCGAACTTTATTCTCAGCTTCGACCACCGGATTCTCGATGGAGGAGCCGCAGGTCGCCTCCTCCAGCGAATCGGTCAGCTCCTCACCGAGCCGGAAAAACTGTAGTAATACCGTTTACCAAATCTCTACTTCAGAAAATCATACTCCGGGGAAGCGACTTTCCCTTTGGCCTGTTTGAAGACCGCCTTGAGGTTTTCCCGGCTCTCGGGGTACTGACCTTTATCATCCGTTTCCTCGATCCATTGCTCAAGAATACCCCGGTGCCGTTTCAGCTCCTCCCTGTAAGCGGGATCGGCCGCCAGATTATGGATTTGATGTGGATCGCTCTCAAGATGATACAGCTCATCTTCAGGCCGTTTTAAATGATCCAGATACGCTGCCTGCAGAGGAGTCAGCTCCCCCGCCTCGCGCCGCGCTCTCATATCTTTAAACGTAGCATAACCATCGCGATATTGAGGTTGGTAGAGCGCCCGATCCGTCTGGAAATTTTTGATATAACGAAATTGATCCGTCCGGACCGAACGAATCCTATCGACAGCGATACCGCAACGATCCCGGGCTGAGATTACGAAATCTCTTGCGGTATAGTTATCGGCAAATACATCCTGACCTTCCATGTAGTCAGGAATCGGCAAATTCGCCAGCGCCAAAGAAGTCGCCGGTATATCGATACCACTGATCAGATCATCCCGTACCGTACCCTTACTCAATTTTTTTGGCCATCTCACAATCAGTGGAACCTTTACCCCGTCTTCATAGAGAAACTGTTTTGCCCTCGGGAGCGGTGCGCCATGATCAGAAAAGAAGAAGATCGCCGTGGTGTCCCAGAGATCATACCGTTTCAGAGCCTCCACGATGGCGCCAACCTGATCGTCCATATGCGCGATCTGCTCGTAATGTCGGGCGATCGCGTTCCGGAACACCGGAGTGTCAGGGTAGTATGGCGGCACGTCCACATCCTCAGCCGCTATCCGGCTCGGCATCGGATATTTTCCGCCGGTCTCTCCCTCATATTTACCACCTTTGAGCTGAAGCTGGCCAAAGAACTTTTTTCCTTTGAGCTGTTCGAGGCAAGTCAAGTGTTCCGCTTTGATATGCCCCCGGACCCCGGATCGTTTGAATTCGGGGGAATACAAAAGATCGCGATCACGAAGGAAGTTATAGTCTTCTTTTTCCTCATTGAAAGTGATGTAACCCGCCTCACGAAACAACTCCGGAACCGTTTTGAGCGAGTCGGGCAACGGCTTCTTAATCATCGTGCGATGGTGATGCAATCCGTATGAAGTCTGCATCGTTCCCGTGATCAAAGCCGACCGGGTCGCTGAACAAACCGGAGCCGGAATAAAAGCGCGCTCAAACCTGACACCCTCCCTGGCGAGCCGATCCACATTCGGCGTCTCTGCCTTTTCATACCCATAACACCCCAGCCAGTCGCTCATATCGTCGACATAAATCCACAGGATATTCGGCGAATCATTGGATTTGCTCCAGGTGGGCCAAACCAACAAAACGAGCAAAAATAACAAAGTTTTCTTCATCACCAATCACCCTAGGATCCAGCTCCGACAAAGAAAATCAATTCAGGCACAAATTTACGGGTGTCCAATCCTAAAGGGCATGGGCGAGGACAGCTGAAATCATTGTTCGGACTGGTAAAGATAGCAATCCAGACCATTCACACTTTCGATCAGATCATAGTGGATTTTGATATACTCAGCAATTTCTAATGAAGCATCTGTATTGTACTTATCATTGGGGGCAAAGAAAACCATTCGCGGTGGATCCTTTTCCAATTTTGAAAGAATCTCATCCAACGCTTGTTGATTCGGCACACCAAACGAACTATTAAAGAATCGAAACGGATTGGTTCGCTCCGTAAGATAGTAAAGCTCCGAATCGGAAGGAAAAGCGAAAATGCTCTCATCAATTGCCACGTGCTTGTTCACCAATTCTGTAAGATAGCCGAAATCCCGGGCATCCTCCCGGGTAATCCATAATTTTACATTCCCTTCAAAGAATTCCTTTTCTCTTGAATCCCTTACTCCCTGTAAAACGTCATTCAAAGGACGATCGACCGGTTGAGCCGCATGATAATAAACTCCGGTAACCGCAATGATCACGGCAACACCAATCGCCAAATTCTTTTTTAACCGGTTCGTAAAGTTTAAAAACCAAAGAATTCCACACAACGTTAAACCTGAAGTGTAAAACAAATAGATAGGTATTTGAAAGTGAGCCGAAACTAATGCGTAAAAAACAGCTATCACAGGAAGAGGAGCCAATTTCCAATCAACCCCGCCCTGGTTTCGGGTCATTTTAATGACCAACAAACCTAAGACCATAGGAGCAAACATTAGACTCAACCAAAACACTCCATTCAGAATCACATCAAACGACGGATCTTGAATTGTGGAAAGGATGCAAAATATCGCGTTATCTAAAAAACTGGGACCACGGATAAAACTTAGCTCCGTCAACGAGAGTGCGGAATAAACGGTGTCGTGAAACCAATTAGATATCGAACCATGATAGGTATGATAAACCACTAACGGAACAATCCCGATAACACCTCCCGCTAACAACCTGGACAGAATAGCGATAACTCTACGATTCGAAGCAGATCCAAATAGCATTCCGCAAACAAGAATACAAACAGGCACCATCCCAAACAGTAGAATGGCGGAAAGAGTAGTTTTTTTCACCAAATACCCTGCTAAGCCAACCGCCATGATCAGAAATATAAATTTCGATAAATAGCTCCGCCTAAGGTCATCCACCCGTTCCTCATTAAACAAAAGATACGTGACCACTCCTATCGAGACAAAAATCCCGGAAAGCTGTCTAAACAGAAAAAGAGTAATCAAGAGAAATCCAGTTAACAGGCACTTCCATTTCGTATCACTGGGCACCCAATAGAGGACTGCAATAATAACCACCGTAATAAAAAGACCATACCAATTTGCCGTCGGATTCAAAAACTGAATAAATGAAAGCGAAGTCAATAAAATCATCCCCGTCAGAGCAACCTGCGCCCCTCGTCCCCTCAACAGAAAAAAGATCAGAGCCGCCTGCAAAATCCCACACACCGCTAGCGGAATACGAAGACTAGCCATGTTATTGCCAAACCATTTCAGAGATATTGCATTACAAAAGTTGATATACCCCATATGCACATCCTGAACATCCCGGTTTAACACTTCACCAGACAGCAGTCGATCTGCGACATGAGCATAGGCGCCATCGTCCGGTGGATACCAGAAATGGTTATATAACCGTATCAGAACGAAGACTGTGAAACACAAACCAATGAAGAAAAAGGCCGCTTCCTTTTTCGAAAGCATCACAAGCCTAAACCAGCCTCTCATTTTCTTTTCCGCCAAAGAGAAAGAGTCGCAAACGAAAAACAAGATCCAATAAAATTGCGATAGAAAAGGCGATCAACGGCAAAAGTCAATTTGACCAGCCACTCACCTCCTACATTTAGAATCGGAAATGCGTCTGGATTATAGAAAAGAACATATGAAGAAAGCCCGGGATACCGCATCCGAAACGGACTTAAGTTTGCGTTCCGAAAAAATGATTTGAGTTCTGATACGGAAAAATCTCTTTCTGTCTCCTCATCAAAGAGTGGATTCTTCTGATAAATTTTTTTCCGAATCCACTTTGTGAGTGGATTTCCGTAAGTCGGTTCGAGATTGATAAACAACCCTCCTGGCTTTAGACCTACGCTCAAATTCTCAACTACTTTCGCAGCATGATTTGGAACATGGTGCAATCCACCGATAAGAATTATTATATCAAACGCGTCATTATCCGGAACGAATTGTGTCGCATCTTCCTGCCGAACTTTAATCTCCGGCTGCTCTTTCCTCAAAGACTCCACGACCACATCACTGTAGTCGAACCCTTCATAGTCCAAATCAATTCCGAGGTGTTTATTCAGCAGGCTTCGGCCTTCCCCAAAACCGCACATGGCCTCAAGCACCCGATACTCTTTATCATCAAAAGAAAGATTCTTGAGGGAATGCCTCCAAATAAGGTCCTTAATCAAAAGATGGTTTGAACCACTTCGAGCCTCTTTATATCGATTGGCAATCGAATTAAAATGGTGCTTTTGCTGCTCAATCAGCCTTTTTTCTTCGGTTTCTGCGTTCATAACTACGTTTTGCTAAGGGCAACAAATGATATCCCTGCGACGATCAGGAGCACGCCTACAAGATGGGTATAGGTTAAGCTCTCTTTCAAAACAAAATGCCCGGCGATCTGAGTTCCAACTGCCAATCCGCCAGCAGCGATTGGAAACGCGATCGAAAGCGGGACCCGGGTCAAAATCCAATACCACATCAAGAAACCAATTCCATAGAGTGATGCTCCAGACATTCCCGTAGTCGAAAATATTCTCCCCTGGGATAATTTGAGGAATACCAAACCCGCTACACTGGTTATAACATAAAGGGTTAAGATCAGGAAATTAGATAGAAGGGTCATAATCTTTTCGCGCGACCCGCTTCTGGACTACTGCAGCATGGTGAAGTTGGTTCGCAGACGGCTTAATGACGCCGCTCGCACAATCTTCACTTACGATATAAGGAGGACGGCCCTGAAGGGACTCATGGATGCGTGCCAAATAGATACCAATGATTCCGATATTAAAAAATAGTACTCCAAAAAGCAGAGACGTAATCCCAATGGTTGAAGCCCATCCCGGAACGGTCACGCCTTTGGTGTGAATGTAAAAAATATAGCCCAACTCACAGAAAGACAAAAAGCTGGTGACTCCACCCAGCCAAACTCCGATTTTCAGTGGAACGGTCGAATAAGAGATAATCGCACCCGTCGCAAGCCGATTCATTCTTCCAAAAGTAAATTTTGTTGTTCCCTGATGCCTTGCTTCAGCAGTGAAAGTGACATCCTTCACATCGAAACCAACCCATTGAATCGCCCCCCTTAAAAAGACATCCATATCCGCAAACGAGATGATCTCGTCTCGCACTTGCCGGTCAATCAATCGGAAGTCGGAACTTCCTTTTTGCAGAGAAACATCCGACAATATTGAAAAGATCTTGTAGAAAGTTTTTGAACACAGTCTTTTGATTGGGCCCGCAACCTCCTGATCTTCGCGTATCGTATTCACGATTTTATATCCAGACTCCCATTCCCTTACAAGACTCCCGATAACCTCTGGGGGATGTTGCAAATCTCCGTCCATACTAACGATGGCTTGCCCCTTGGCTGCTTTTAGTCCTGCAAAAATCGCATGTTGGTGACCAAAGTTTCTCGAAAACCGGACTGCCCTGATAAATGGATGTCGGACACAAGCAGTCTGAATGTTATCCCACGTATCATCCTTACTTCCGTCATCAACCAAAACAATCTCATAGCTCAGACCTATTTCGGACAGCGAATCCGTGAGCCGGGACACCAGCAGGTCAATGTTATCCTGCTCATTAAAAAGCGGAACAACGACAGACAGAATCGGATCAGTATTGTTTTTTGACATAGTGTGTAGATATTTAGTTTTTCACTCACCCGCTGGCTGTTTTTTTGACGCAAGTCCACGGTCTGTTTTCAAATTCTTCGAAGATTTCGGAACGGACGCATGGCCCAGCATCACCTTTTGATTCGCTTTCTTTCGTGCCTTCCAGATCAGGCTGTCTACCACATAGTGATGAAAATTGATCGTTTGGAAGGTAATCACATACATAGTTGTGAGGAGTGCGCCCTCATAACTCAGAGCCAGATTTAGACTGGTTGTGATTCCCTTGTAGACTACCGTTGTAATGATGAGGCACCCGGAGAAGTAGGCGAGGACCCGAACCGGCTTGATCTGGCTGGCCCATCCAAGCACCGATTTTACCCTCATCTCGGGCTTCTCGAAACGCTTGGTGTTATAGAGCCAAACGAACAGAATATACTGGGCGTTATGCCAAATATTCGCAACGAGCCAACCGATATTAATATCCGGAATTAAAACATACCCGACAAAAAAGGCGCTGAAATGGGAGGCCATATACAAAGTGTGACCCAACGGCAAGGTACCATTTCGAAAAGCGACAGCCCGGTCAGTCAGCCAATACAACAAGAGCCCGACGCTGATCAGTCCCGCTCCCGTCGCAACGAATGAGGGGATCGCGGGAAGCCAAACCTCCTGAAAAAGAAACAGGTTCCAACCCTGGGAGCAACGATGGAGAAGGCCCCAGATAGGAATAGACCAGAGAATGGCCTGTGAAATTTTTGGATTTTCAAAGGTACTGTGTTGAGACTTTCGACGGTAAAAAGCCGATATACCGTATGACTGCCGGGTATAATGGTACCACTGCCAGAAGAAATACACCGTTACCACGCTCCAGAGTCCTACCCCAGTCGCGAGCAAAGCTACAGCGGCTACTACGATAAACGGAAGATACAATATCAAAAAGCGGTTATCTTTCCGATCTTGAGCGGTCCCTGCCAATTTAGTGAAGGTAGAGATAACGTGGTGATACCCAAGAAACCACAGGTCGAGAAAGAGAATCAGCGGAAATAGATTGGGCTCGTTCCATGCCACGACACCGGATAAAACCGCAATCGCCAGAATTCCAAAGATAAACAAGGTATCAAAGGATTTTCCTGATAACCAATTGCTCTCATAGGTCCAGGATGAAGAAGTTTGCGTGCTATCCATTTGCTCGATCTAATATTTTTATAAATTTAATATAAATTAAAAATATTATCAAGTGAACAATTATCATATTCGAAGAGATCGGTTTAAAATCGGTCGAATTTCTTTCTGGATAGGTATTTATATCCTTCAGGGACCCGCGTGTTCAGGGGGGCTTGAATCTTTCTTTTACTGACCAATTGAGATAGAAAATATACCTATGCGATCTCTTCTCTTTATTGGTAGCGTATTCCTTTCATCGATAGGTTGGTGCGCTGGTTCAGCTCCGGAACTGAAGGATTGGGACGCCGTGGAACCTCTGGCTTCGACTAAACTTCTCGACTGGGAGGGTGATCTATCTCTGAAACTTATAGAGGCCAACGACCGCTTTCTTGATCAGCAAATCGAAAAAGCAATTCGCAACCGAGCCACCCATTGGGCCGCTTCGCCTTCGATCTCTGCGCAGCGGGATCAACTCGGAATAATGCTCGGATTAGATCGCGATCAACGTGTCGATGACCCCGAGGTTGCCTTCTGGGAATTGGCTGACCACGATGGATTTCGGGTAAAAAAGGTAAAATGGCGCGCTTTCGAAAGTGTCCATGGCTACGGACTGGTCCTCGAACCGAAAGGTAAAACCCTCGCGGAGGCCATCTATATCCCGGATGCAACTGAAGAGGATTTGATCCATCCCGGCTCTCTCGCAAAGGCAGGGTGCCGTGTCTTGATTCCCTCAATTGTCACCCGCTCACTCCATCCAAATTTTAAATTATCGAATCGCGAATGGCTCCACCGCCCCGCCTTTGAATTGGGACGAACCTTAACCGGATACGAACTACACAAAATCCTATCAGCCGCCAATTGGTTGAAACAAGAGCGCCCCCTCGGAATTATCGGTGCAGGCGAAGGTGGTCGACTTGCCTTGTATGCGTCTGCGCTGGATGAACGTTTCGAGTCGGTCGCAGTTGGCGGCTATTTCGGGCCCCATGACTTGCTCTGGCAGGAACCGGTGGATCGAAATGTTTTTGGTATGGTTAGTCTTTTCGGAAATGCAGAGATCGCGCGACTGATTCATCCTCGGAAACTATCTATCACCAATTTGGGTGGCACTAACTATCGATACCGATCTCTCGACCTACTCAAAACCCGGCCGGCCCAGCCAGGGAAACCCAGCGTGATCCGAAACTTCAGCCTCAATGAGGTCAAAAGCGAATGGGAACGGATCCCGGAGAAGCTCCGCTCCAATAGCACAATCAATAAGTCAATCGAGGGCTGGTTGACTGATTTTGCGAAGGGCATCGGCATCGAGCTGACCACAGCACACACCAATACTACTCCGATCAAAATCGAACCGAACCGCCAGATTGCAGAGCTGGAGCGACATACCGAATGGGTCCTGACTCATTCAGCTACGGAACGTGCTCCGTTCTGGAAAAATCTGGATACCCGGTCAGTAGAGAGTTTCGAGAAATCGACTAAGCCTTACCGTGAAATATTTCGAACCGAAGTGATCGGAGACTTCGAGGAACCCCGTTCCGGGTTTAACGCCCGGTCCCGCCCCTACCAGGAAGGTCCGAAAACCGTGAGTTACGAGGTAGTACTCGATGTTATGGAGGGAGTATTTGCCTATGGGATCCTGACAATTCCGAAAAACATCCCGGAAGGCAAAAAGTTACCGGTCGTGGTCTGCCAACACGGCCTCGAAGGTAGTCCGCAGGACGTGATCGGAGAAACCAAATTCAAAGCCTATAAAGCGTATGCGACACGACTCGCTGAAATGGGTTTCGTCACCTTTGCGCCTCAGAATGGCTACAAGTATTTCGACCTCTTTCGAATGCAGCAGTTCAAAGCTCAATCGATTGGAAAAACCTTGTTTTCTATTATCATTCCCCAGCATCTCCAAATCACCGACTGGCTGGCTTCGCTCCCGTTCATCGACGGCAACCGAATTGGTTTCTACGGCCTCAGCTACGGTGGTAAATCAGCCATGCGGATTCCACCACTCGTCGAGCGGTATTCCCTGTCGATTTGTTCGGCTGATTTCAACGATTGGGTGTGGAAAACCGCTGCTACCGATCCCGCTTCGCTCCGGTATAGCTATACCAATAAGGGTGAATACGAAATGTTTGAATGGAATCTCGGGGGCACCTTTAACTATGCGGAAATGGCCGCGTTAATTGCCCCCCGCCCGTTCATGGTGGAAAGGGGACATTTCGATGGAGTGGCTCCCGATGAGAGAGTCGCACTTGAGTTCGCCAAGGTGAGAAATCTCTACCAGGCTCGACTCGGCATCGGAGACCGATGCGAGATCGAGTGGTTTGTCGGCCCTCACTCGATCAACGGCGAGGGCTCTTACCAGTTTCTACAGAAACACCTCGGAGATTAAACTTCGCGGAGTTTGAAAAATACAGTCGCTAACGGCGGCAACTGAACAATGATCGACTCGTCTCTACCATGTGATGGATGCCCCTCACTGGGGATACCTCCGGCATTCCCGAGGTTGGCACCACCATACAGTTCAGAGTCCGAATTGAAGATTTCTTCATAGAACCCCGGTGCCGGAACTCCGATCCGGTAATCATGCCGTACGACTGGAGTCGCATTGATGAGAACCACGATACATTCGCCACCTTGACCACGACGGATAAAGGCAAAAACACTGTTCTCAGCATCGTCATGCATGATCCATTCGAAACCACCCGGCTCGTGATCGACCTGATAGAGTGCTGGCTCGGAAATATAGAGATGGTTAAGATCTTTAACCGCTTTGTGAATTCCGGCATGCTCCGGATAATCGAGGAAATGCCAATCGATGCTTTCGTCGTGATCCCACTCTGCCGATTGAGCAAATTCATCACCCTGGAATAAAAGTTTCTTACCGGGATGGGCATACATCCACCCGTAGAACATCCGGAGATTGGCGAGCTGCTGCCATTTGTCCCCCGGCATCTTATTGATCATCGAGCCTTTTCCGTGAACCACTTCATCATGACTCAACACCAGAATGTAATTCTCGTGATAAGCATAGATCATCGAGAAAGTCGCTTCGCCGTGGTGGAATTTGCGGTGAACCGGCTCTTTGCTCATATAGTTCAAAGAGTCATTCATCCAACCCATGTTCCACTTGAAACCAAATCCGAGACCACCGAGATCAAGAGGTTTGGAAACGCCGGGGAACGCGGTTGATTCCTCTGCGATGGTAGTAATACCGGGACACTCTTCGTAGCAGACCTGATTCATCTGCTTAATGAACTGAATGGCACCGAGGTTTTCCCGGCCACCAAATTCGTTCGGAATCCACTGGCCTTCTTCACGTGAATAATCGAGATAAAGCATCGACGCCACGGCATCCACACGGATTCCGTCGATATGATACTCTTTGAACCAGTAAAGAGCATTGGCTACGAGGAAATTCCGGACCTCGTTCCGTCCGTAGTTGTAGATTAACGTTCCCCAATCTTCATGCTCGCCCTGACGGGGATCTTCGTGCTCGTAGAGCGCTGTGCCATCGAAACGGGCAAGTCCATGATCATCTTTCGGAAAGTGAGCCGGAACCCAGTCCACAATCACCCCGATACCGCGCTGGTGGCAGACATCGACAAATTTTCTGAATTCGTCCGGAGAACCGAAACGGCTCGTCGGCGCATAATAACCACACACCTGATAGCCCCAGGAACCATCAAACGGAAATTCCGAAATTGGCATCAACTCGATGTGAGTGAAGCCCATATCGACCACGTAATCGACCAAATCCGTGCAAAATTCAAGGTAACTCAGAAAGCGGTTGTCTTCATCAACCTTACGCTTCCACGAGCCGAGGTGAACCTCGTAAACCGCCATCGGAGTGTGATACAGATCGCGGGTCTCACGCTGCTTCATCCAATCCGCATCCTCCCACTCGTATTGATTCAGATCGTAGACCATGCTGGCCGTCTTGATGCCGTGCTGTGAGTAAAAAGCAAACGGATCACTTTTTGTGATCAAACTACCATCGCGACCGACGAGTTCGAACTTGTAGTGCTCACCGACACCGACTTTGGGAATGAAAATCTCCCAAACTCCATTGCGATTTCGCATCGGGTTGATCCGGCCGTCCCACTGGTTAAAATCCCCGACCACACTGACCCGCCAGGCGTTGGGAGCCCAAACACTGAAACGGGTTCCCTCGATCTCACCGGATTCCTGATTCACTGCCTGACACGACATCAGATGCGCGCCCAGCATGTGCCAGAGCCGACGGTGAGTTCCTTCGTTGAAAAAATAAATGTCCTGATCGCCAATTGTGGAAGAAAACTGATAAACGTCGCGAGTTACGAAGGCATCGCCTGAGAAAGGGGTCACTTTAAACTCGTAGTCGAATCGCTCGGAAACATCGGGAAATGTCACTTCGAAGAAACCATCAGGGTGGATTTTGGTCATCGGGTGCTCTTTCCCGTCCACGATTGCCGCCAAATCGGAGCTGTGGGGCTGAAAGCTGCGGATTACCATGCCCTTTCCGGTACCAGAGCACTGGAGTCCGAGAAACGCGTAAGGATCAGCGTGTCTCGCATCAAGAATCATCTGAATTTCTGCAGGATCCGTTGAATATTGAGTTGTGACCATTTTGGTTTTTTCAGTACTTTTGCTGGATTCAGTATTTTTCTCCGGTGTCATGATGGTTCTTTTCCGACTATAGGGAATAAATTGCGCTTAGCATTTTGATTTATCTAAAATTTCACTGATATGTCAAAATTGATGGCATCACGAAGACCCAAAAAGTTTATTTCGGAACCATTCGAGTACCACCAGGAACTCGATGTGACGATTGAATCCCTCACCAACCTTGGCGTTGGCGTCGCCCGCTATGAGGGAAACTGGGTCATTTTTGTGCCTCACACTCTGCCCGGGGAAAAAGTGCGGACCCGCATTTTCCGCAACCATCCCAATTTTTCAGAGGGGGATTTGATTGAAATCCTGGAACCAAGTCCTCACCGGATTGAGCCAAAGTGCGAGCTTTTCGGGCAATGCGGTGGCTGCCAATATCAGAATCTCGAGTACTCTGTGCAACTGGAATGGAAACAACGCCAGGTGGCCGAACTTCTGGAGAAAATGGCTGGAATCACCTTCCCGGTTGATCCCGTGGTAGGTTCGCCGGTCCAATACGGCTATCGATCCAAAATTACCCCACACTTTCAGAAACCGAAAAACGGTGAGATGGGTCCGATCGGCTTTCTCTTACAGGGACGCCGTCAGCAGATCATCGATGTAAAGCACTGTCCTATCGCATCGGACACGATTAATCGGAAACTCACGGAAGTGAGGCAGGAAGCTACTTCGAACGCCGCGCAATATAAAAAGGGCGCCACACTGTTGCTTCGTGACTCGCTAAATGACTATGTCTGCACCGAGCACACTGAGACTTGTGAGGAACAGGTTGGCGACCTTGTTTTTTCTTTTCACGCCGGTGAATTTTTCCAGAACAACCCACATATTTTACCTGCTTTCGTCAACCACGTAACCTCAGAGGCCCGGGGCGATGGTGATGCCGATTTCCTGGCGGATTGTTACTGCGGTTCCGGATTGTTCTGCCTATCCTCCGCCTCCGACTTTAAGGAAGCCGTAGGTATTGAAATCAGCGAATCATCTATTGACTGGGCAAAGCGAAATGCGGAAACCAATGAGATAGAAAACTGCCGCTTTATTGCCGGAGATGCCGCAGATCTATTTGCCGAAGTCAGGTTTGATCCGGCCCGGACTGCAGTCGTCATCGATCCACCGAGAAAAGGAAGCACCCCGGAGTTTCTCAACCAACTGATCGACTACCGGCCCGCCCGGGTCGTGTATGTTTCCTGTAATCCAGCCACTCAAATTCGCGACATCGAGCTGTTAAAGGAACACTACGATATATCACGAATCACCCCCTTTGATCTATTTCCCCAGACTCGACATTTGGAGTGCGTAGTAACACTGGTCAGAAAACCAGTGTAGTTCGACGATTTCGATAGAAACCACCCTCCGGATACCACCCGGAAAAAATCGTTGCGTTTTGACCATTTAGTTAAGAAAGCTGAAATAAAAATTTGCCTTTATCTCAAAGTATAGAATAAGGTCTATAATTTGACGTAAAATTGAGGAACATGAACACGGAACACGACGAAAAATGGAAGCATGTTTATGCTTTTCTAAGGAATCAGGGATTATCACTATTTTCCCTGCTTCTGGTATTGGCACTGGCAGCAGGGGCTTTCGCCCTTTCCTACGCAGGATTGAAAGATCTCGCTTCGACTAATGGCGTAGACCCACGCCTGGTCTGGATCTGGCCTCTGGTACTCGACGGAGCCATCATCGTTTTCTCGGTTTGTGCCTTTCGTGCGGGACTCTGCGGTGAATCAATCGCCTATCCCATGTTTCTGGTTGTGTTATCAACCCTTGCTTCGATTGCATTCAATGTACTTCATGCACCCGTTCCCGAGGGAGCCACGTTGTGGTCTAAAGCCGCACTCGTTCCACGAATCATGGCGTCGATTCCACCATTGGCACTGTTCCTTTCCTTTGAAGTGATGATCCGCCAGCTGCAAAGCCAGGTGCGGCATTCACAAACCCGTCCCGAACCCGAACCGGAAGAGGCACCACCTGTGATTCACGCCCAACCGACGCGGGCAATTGAGGAAGAGGTCGAGCCTGTAGGCATGGGAGGCATGTTTCTCGGTATGCAAACTCCGGAGCCGGCGACGGCCCGCGCTATCAAATCAGAAGAACCTGCTCCTAAATTCGTCACAGAGAAGAAAGAACATCACTCGCCACCGAAAGATGCCGCGGAAGCTAAAGCGATCGTGATCGAAATGTGCAAAGAAGGTGCTCTGCTCGAAGAAATGGCTGAAGCCGCTAACCGTGCGCCCCGCACTGTGAAGCGCTATCTGCATGAGGCCGGTCTTTCCGTCCCCATGGCGAGACCATCAAAGCAGACGGTCGAAAGCGAAGAGTAATCTCTACTAGAGGATCCAGATCACCCCTTTGATAAAGGCGGCGACGATCCCGATAAAACCGGCGCAGGCGGACATCGTACTGATCACTCCGCCACGGCGCGTCGGTGACAGGGAGGTAACCACTCCCACAATCCCGAACGTGATTGCAACAAAGGCAAAAAACATTCCGAGCAGTGGACCGGAAGTGAAACTCAACACCGCCGCAATCACTGCCACTACCGGGGAAATACCGAAGATTTCAGGCCGATGCGTGATATTTGACTGATTATTCATATCCTCCAGTAGCGCAATCCGCATGCCAATGGAGGTAAATGAACACTCAATCTGCCCCAAATCCTTCAAACATCGCGTGGTAGCCTCTCTAGTAGCCACTGGAGATTACTGACAAGCCTCGAACGACAGGCAGTTTGCAATCACATCACCGTGCAAACCGCCTTGATGATCAGTCGATCAACCCGGCAAACTGCTTCAATTGACTCTCCACAAACTCAAGTCGATCCTCGACAGCGTGGTTTCGATTCCATATTTGAGGGAACAGAACGCTGTGACCGCCGTGTTTGGTGAACTGATCTGCATTATGTTCAGCATCATCAATTAAAATCCGGCGCGGAGAGGCGAGAAGATGTTTTTCTCTACCTATCAGGAAATCGCCAAACAATCGCCCGTTTTCCCTGGGGAAGTTTTTGTAGATCCACATCACCTTTCCTTCAAGGCAGTGGGGCGCGAGGGCAGGAGCCGTTAATAAACTGAAAGGACCAAAACTTTCGATCAACGAAATCAATTCTTTAAACCAGGGATAGGGAACCAGTTCACTCCAGAATTCGCAACCCAGACCGTCGATTCCCTTCCAATATTTGGTTCGGGACAACCCGAGAACCTTCGGGATATCTCTCTCGCCCGCCGGCCAGGTAGCCATAATCTCCGCCCGGTCGTGGACCGCCAAGGCCGCCGAAGTGAAATCCGCAAGCACTCCATCAATATCGACAAAAATATGTTCAATTTTTGAATCCATAACCAACTACATTACGGGCTTTGATCTCATCGTCGCGAATCTTATCACATCACATCCATTGCACGTCGACAATCGCGGGCTCACTCTCGATCAAACGCCGAAACGCTCTAGTTGCGGCTTCCAGCGCTGGCTTTGGGTCTGGACCCTTCCGAAACAGCTTTTTTGGAAACTCGGCAACAACCATAGCTGTGTAGCTGGACATCCCATCCTCGTCTTCGCCGTGATGATTACAACCAATCCAAAGCGGATGCTCGCATTCCAGATAACAAAGCCACCCGAAATCTTCAGCTATGATTTGATCTTCCGTCCCGTGGCCATGTTTCGGTAGTTCATCACGCACCCATTCGCAAAATGCTTTCCCGATAAAGCCGTTGATATTTTCATCCGCTTCACCGGGTAATTCCGGAAACATCTTGCTACGAAACTCGAATTGGGTATCCATATTTTTCAGGTGAAGCTAATCGTTCGAAAAGATATCACATCTATTGAGTTAGCGAAACATCGGTCACCATGGCCCGCAACTTCCCGGCTTCACCCGTTAAAGCGTCATACGAACCCATCACTGTTTCGGAATTGGTTCTGACCCAGTTTGTCTGACTGATTTCAGCCAACCACGCTGCTATAAAATCAGACTCTTGATCCTCCAGCGCCTTCAGTAATACCATGGTGGAAAAATAATAATGGGCCGACACCACTCCATCGACTTCCGCGATCAATTCGTCTTCATCACCCACCGCTTTCCAGTTAAGCAAATCGACTTTATCCATCAGTCGGCGACCTTTTTCCGGTGGGAAAAATCTTTCAAAGACTTCCAGACCCTTTCCCGCACCAAAACGTCGATCACATTCCAGAATTGCTACCACATTCGAAAGCCCATCGCAAAACCAACGGCGATCGGGACTTCCGATATAGCTCCGTACCAATTCGGATTCAAAAAGTTCGTGGACAACCAGAAAGAATGCCTCAGCATCCGAGAACACCTGAACGTCCCTCCCGACGAGTGCTTTGGGGGATATCGTTTCTGCCGCCTGACAAAGTTTCGACAGCAACACATCGCCATCACGAATTGCTGCTGCACTCTCCTCGTCCGATTTCCCTTCCAATTTCTCCCGTTCCAAAACCACTGGGAAATACCGGTTCGCCGACTTCGCAGTCTCTTCCACGACTTCTTTCACTGAAGTCTTTTCCGAATGCGCAATGCTGAAATTAAACTCAAAAGTGACTTTGTCCGAAGCCTTCTGATAGCTGAACCCCGGAACTTCAACACCTGAGCTAAGCATAGATTTCAAATCTTCCTTAAACCAAATTTGAACCGAATTCATCTCGTAAAAGCCCACTAAAAAATGATCAATATTTTCTATCAAAGCAGTTTGCAGTGCCCACATTTCAGCTGCCTTGCGATCCACCTTTATTCCGTATCGCCTCAGCGAAACCAAGTCCGCATCGAGGATTTCGACCGGATCGCTATAGTTTCGTTTTCCATATCGGTTCTCTATTTTCGATCTCGCTCCCTCCAAATTCTTTGCCCATTCCGGAGCAATTTTTGAAACCGCATTTGAGAGTTTCCGAGGGTAAGTGAAGTTCAAGCTACTGAACGGCATCTCCACGTAAGACTCGGGCATTCGAAACCTCTCTGTCTCCACTTCCGACTGAGGGGGCACAAACGCCTCTTTCATCATATCTACCAACTCCGATCGTGCCGCCTTAATTCCCCAATCCAAATCTGGATAGATCTTGCGGAGCTCCTTTATAAAACTTCTTTGATCATATCCTCCATCCGGAGTCGCAATTTCCAATCGTTTAAAAACAAGAAGAGGAGGTTTATCGTGCCCGGTTTTTTGAGCCGCCTTTAGCAAGCCAAACATAAAAACACGGCTCGCCGCCTCTTCGAACTCCGGTCCGACAGCGTCAAGAGGATCGATCGTTTCCAATTGACTCAAGAATTCAGCCGGATCAGTGCCATCATCCGGGAGACTGAAATACATGAGTTGGGGCAACAGTTTTTCAATCCCTCCTTCGTAAGTTTTCCGGATACTTGAGAAAAGGTGAACCCGCGCCAGCCCGTTGACGATAACTGGTGAAACTTCGCCCGCAAAGTACCCATGCTGTATTTCATGAATCAGCATTGACTCTATCAACCATTGCGCCAGATCCTTCCCTACTATCTCAAGTGCCATACCTCGCTGCGCCTCAGCCATTGGCAGAATCAATCCCTCCAACTCCGAGCTTATTTCTTCAGCCGACACACCCGGAGGAGCCAGAAGTGGCAAATCGAACCGAAAAGGAGAATTGACATCAAGATCGGTTTTAAATTTTCCAACGCCAATACCAAAGCGATCCACAAACGGCGGATGAATGGTCATTGTTACTCCTTCTGAATTGAATTGATATGACAATTCATCGAAACTGATGGCACGGGATTTCTCATCACGGAACGGAGCAATCGTTACAGAATTCCAAAGGTATAACTCACTAATGTCGCCTGACCAATTCTTCCACAATTTGCCAACCTCTAAAATCTCCTTCGCACATTGCTGATAAGCCGAATCAAATCCCTGACTCACTTCGTTGATCCCAATCAAAGGCATCAGTCGCGTCTTCAGCAACGTTTTTGTATCATCACCCACTAAAGTTTGAAAAGCATCTGCTTCCTCATCAACCATTGTGGCCCGTTTCGCCCGATATGACTGTATCATAGGCAAAATCAGTTCAAGGACATCCTCCTGATCGACTGGAAACACCACTGGCATTCCCTCCACTGTTTTAGTCTTGGTCTCTTTAGTTCCGAGATTCGACTGCCTGCCTATCAGAGAAAAGGAGCTTTGGGCGTTTGATAAATCCCCTAACCCCAGCAAAAGTCCGACCCAAAACCAAAATTTGCAAAACCACATCCGTTGACACTAGATATCGCTCCCATCGTTGTCTATGTAAATAGAATCCCCGATTCAGGCCGACTCACTATCCGATCCATCCTCGCCTGAAGCCGTCTCCCGGGCGATAAGGATTCGCTTTCTCAGTTCGCCCCAGCGATAGCCTCCGATCGCCCCGGTTTCGCGAATCACCCGGTGACAGGGGATCAAATACGCGAGGGCATTTGCCCCGACGGCTGAACCTGCCGCGCGGGAGGCTCCGGGATGCCCTACTGCCTCTGCCAGCTTTCCATAGCTCATCAAACTTCCACTGGGGATTTTCACCAAAGCACGCCAGACTTTGATCTGCATAGCGGTGCCACGAACCAACGCTTTGATCGGCCGATTCTGCCCCTGATCCGGGTTTTCATAAAATATCAATCCGCTGAGTGACAACGCATGCCTATCATCCCGAATAAAATCGGCTTCCGGCCAATCGATGGAGAGTTTCTCTACATAATCGACCGGCTCATCAATAAAAGACAGATGACAAATCCCGCGCGGACTGTCCGCAATCAGAACCTGTCCAAAAGGAGAATCCCCAATCCCATAGCGTATCGTCCAACCCTTTCCCCCGGATTGAATTTCGCCGGGGCTGGCTGCTTCGAGGTGAACACATAGATCATGAAGTCTGCCCGGACTCGATAGACCAAGATCCAACGTCGTTTCCATCACATCGGCTCCGCTTCTTAATATTTCCCGGGCATGTTCCACCGTAAGGCACCGGAGAAAGGTTTTCGGCGTCACTGAGGCAAATCGGGAAAACAGCCGGTGAAAATGATACTCACTGATCCCGAGATGAGAAGCCAGTTCTTTATAGTCGGGAGTGTTACGGTATTCCCGATCGATATACCGAATCACCGTCGCAATTCTTTCGTAATCACTCATTGATCCAGCATGGTTCGAAAGGTCAAATTGACCCGCGGAGTGGTGACCTTTTTCGTTTTCGGGATCTGATGCTGCCAGTTTGCCTGAGTGGCGCCTTTCATCACGAGGAGACTGCCGTGGTCCAGCTTAACCGATACTTTCTCCCGACTGACTTTATGCCGAAGGTCAAAACGGCGCACCGCACCAAAACTGACCGACGCAATATTCGGCACTTCGCCGAGACACTTCTCATCATCGTGGTGCCAACCCATCCCCTGAGAGCCATCATCATAGAGATTGAGGAGGCAAGAGTTGTAGCTCACTCCGGTTTCCGCCTCGATCACCGAATTGATCTCCTTCAGCTCCGGCGTCCATTGCAGAGCCGTCCGCGTTCTTCCCGAGTAGGCATAGTCATAATTTTCATCTCCATACCATGCGACCCGTCGCGCTGTAACAATGTGTTTACCAAACATGATGGCTTCATCATGTTTCCACGGAATCCGGTGGAGTAGATAATCGAGATACAAATCCGCATCTGCCGGATCAAACACTGGACCGTAATAATACACCTCCCCATCCCCGGGCAATAAATTCCGGGAAGACGACTCGCCGTCAAATTCCAAACTGAGTTGATCCTGCCTATCCATCGTTAGGCTTTTATCGTACCAGCCCGAAAAACGAATACCACCCGATTCTTGCGCCTAAAACGAACGGAATTGCCAAACTGTTCCCTGGAATGCCGATAAGAATTGCGTGGATTCCGGGGCAGTGAATTCAAAATACGGCAACGCCGTTACGTAAGACAGCCCATGGTTGCCGCAGTGAAACGGAGGCTACCATGGAGTTTGCACCCCTACGCTGAAGGCGTTACGAAAGCTTTCAGACCACTTTCAGCGATCAACTCGTCGAACGATAAAATCCCCGGGTAGACTCTCTGCTTCGCTTCGGTCAACCCGGGGCTGTGTTACATAACGGCGTTGCCGTATCGCGACTGAAACTAAAAACTTAGCTTCATTCGACTATACCCTGTCAAACATTTCACACCTCGATTTGGCAGCAAAAAGGGCTGGAGGCCCGATCAGATGGTAGCCGGTGAAGAAATGAGCGCCAAGCGAATGAGGCACCGGTCCCAAACCCAAACCGCATGCAGTCCCGGAGGGGCGTTAGAACATCGGCATGGTCCTTAACGGTTCTACCTCCCCTCCGGGGCTCGACGGCCTCCTCTACCTATAACGGTGCCTTGCTCGCTTTGGGCTCGCAGCAACACCGGCTACCTTATATCGCAGCCTCCTGCCTCCCTTTTTTCTCAAGATGCGAAATTTTGTACCCTGTACAATCCTGAACTGTACAGGGTACAGTCCACCCGTTGGGGTGTGAATATCCGCTATTTTCAGTGACTGCCCTCGCGCCTTCCCGATGCTAGCCTGCTTTATGACCAAATGGATTGTTTTCCCCATCTTCCTGACTCTGGAAATATTGTCAGCTCAACAAATGCAAAAAGCAGAAGAGCCTGACGAAGTCGGTCTCACCACAATCCCCCCGGAACTTTCCGCTTTTACCGAAAACTCTCTGCTCCTGCGAACCAACAATTTCCTGCCCTCAAATGCCCTTGTCTTTGCCGACAATCTCGATGGAGGCACTGCCTATTGCTTCACCCTCACCACTCGAAGTGAGGCACCGATTACAGGCCGGGCCAGTTTCGAAACCGAAGAGATTTACTACGGAAAACACACTCCTCTCCAGATGCCGAATACCAACGGAGAGTGGAAACGGATTTCGTTCTTTTTCAGAACGGCACCGGGAACCACCAGCGCTTCGATTCGATTCTCGAAAACCCGTGACGGAAAAACCTGTGAAGCAAAAGATCCTCATCTCCGCAAAGCCACCGAAACCGAGTTCACCTCAGCCTGGAAAAAATGGAGATCGCAGTATCCGGAACGCGATTTGAGCAAACGCGAATCCGATGGAAAAAACCTGCAGCGGTTCATCGGTTTATTACAGGACCCACCTCACGGTGTTGAGGAGCTTCTGGTGTATGGCATCGGGTCCAGCTATACCAATATGCTTGGCAATGGCGAACGCCTCGTCCAGTGGGTACGGGAGCACTTTCCGAACGCCCCGCGAATTCTCTATAAAAAACACGTGGGATCCGCCGTCGCCTACGACTTTACGAGGGGCTGGATGCGGCAACTTGCACTCGGTGAAAAGCCGGATCTCGTGATTCTATACTCGGAGGGCAGCGGCTCTGACCTCGAAAAACTGTTGAAAGACTTCCGAAGTCACAGCGAGGCCGATGTCATCGTTGCCAGTCTTCATTTGCGGGAACGGGCCGGAGAGAACACCCCGGCGACGGTAAACAATCAACAGTGGAAAGAAGTCCGAGCCGTCGCCGAAAAATATCACTGCGAATGGGTCGACAACCGGGTGGAACATGCCGATTACCTCAACCAACATCAGAAACCGATCGAATGGCTCCTCAAAGATGCGGTTCACCAAAGCGATCATGGAGCCCTCGTCATCAATGAAAACATTGTTCGGCATATCGCACCTCAAACCGTCCCCGAACTACCTATCGTGAAAGAACTACCCGAAAAAACCGGCGCGCAGCGAGTCGATCTCTACGGACTTCGCTCGCCCAACGGAAAGAAGAGTAAAGTGAAGATCGATGGGATACCTGCCGGGAAATACCCCGCTTTTGTCACGACGGTGATTGTCACCGGAGCAAAAAATCACAGGCCAGCCCGGGGAAGCGCCGCAGATCGATCACCTCACCTCGTTTTGCTGGGCGATCTGAACCAAATTATTCCCCAGACCTGGACGATCCGGATGACGAGTGACGAGGGCGACTACGAACTCCATGGATCAGAAACGGGTCACGACGGGACGGGAAATAACGGCCGGGATTTCACGAGCCGCTCCGGACAGATCACGATTCCCACCGAACTTTGGCGAAGAAGATTGGAATCCGACGGAACTCACTCCAACAAAAAGAGCGATACCTTCACCTGGGAGGTGGTTCGGAGCACTCTGAACGAAGTCGATTTCAAAGGGAATGAGGGCGAACCCTTTCGGGTCACATTGGGCTACCAGCTTCCGCACGGTGAAAAAGCGGTCGAAGTCGAGCAGCCAAAGCCCGGCGAAGGGGAAATCATCGGCTATGAACTGATCTTTCCACGGCTTCAGTGACAGAAAGTTTCGAGGGAAATCCCGAATCGATTGGCCCTTTTTGTGCTTTCCGAGGCTGAGATGTCTGACCAACCAATCTGGACTTACTGAGGAAAATCCAGTATACTCAAGCACATATATGACTTCTAAGCCCGTTCTTATCGTAACGATCCCCAATTACGCTCCCCGATGTTACTGTTTCGACGGGGAACATGTCAGGATCGGGCGGAGTGATACGAATCATTTGCGACTTGATGAGCAATCGATTTCCAATACCCACTGCGAATTTGTGAACGACCCGAAATCCGATCAATGGATCTTCCGGGATTTGGGCTCAACCAACGGCTCCAAGGTCAATGGCCATCCTGTCGGACTGGAGGCTCTAACCATCAACGACGGCGATGAACTTCTGCTCGGTAACGTCGTGAAGCTCCATTATTTGATTATGCGACCTTTCGACGTGCCCGAAGCTCTCGAGGAAGAGGACGAAAATACCGACGTCAACCCGGTCGCCGCAGCCGTAGCCCGCCAGGCCCGGAAAGACATGGAGGGCACCCAGATGATCAAACTGAAGGCCGACTCTCCCAGAAAAAGATTCTTCCATCACAAGGAAGACAAATAGACATTCGAAAAAATTTCCGGTAAAACAGCGGAATCAAACCGCAAAACCTATTTCGAATCGTCTTTACCGCCTCCCTGCTCGTCGCGAATGCCGTGGCAGAGAATATTCCCGAACTACCGAATTCAGCTCAACTCGCTTTCGAAGAAAACTGGTCGCCCGGGAAGATCGACCCCGGGCGCTGGTATGCCCTTCGAAAACAATGGGGTCAGAACAACAACGGAGTCGTTCCCGAAAATGTTTCGCTAGTTAAAGCGAAAGTCGATGGCACTGACCGCTTCGTCCTCGAGTGTCGGGCACACGGCGATCAATACGACGGCCCCGTCACGGGACTTTGGAATAAAAAAGCCAGAGTCGGAGGCGTCCTCGTCACCAAACAGTCGTTTGCCTCGGGGAGATTTCAGGTCCGGATGCGCATCGGCTCACCATCAAATCCCACTCCGGCCGGAACGGTGCCTGCCATTTGGACCTATGGTTACCGGGTCGTGAAAGTGGACCCGTCGATCTCCGACAACTTCACAAAAAGCTCGCCACTCTACCATCCCTATCTGCAGCAGTGGGGAAAAGGGATCGCATTTTACTGGTCCGAAATTGACTTCCCCGAGTTTGGGAAAAACGGATCATTTACCACGCCGATGTTCAATACCTTTCTCAATAAACAACACGATAGCCGCACCTTTGATATCCACGGATCCGCCGATGGACAGTGGCACACCTACACGACCGATTGGCATACCGAACTGATACCACTACCAAATGTTACCGACGCTCAAGTAACTGAAGCTGAAGGATTTTTCTGGGTGCAGGACAAATCAATTCCTTACGAAAGCTACTGGGGAAACCCACTGAAAAGAAACGGCAAAGACGATTACTCCGTCTACAGCGGAAAGGTCGCAAAACACTGGGTAGACGGCAAATTTGTCGGCGAAAATACCAAGTTTGTCCCCTCGATGACAGGGCAACTCAACCTCGGGATCTGGCTTCCCAAGTGGGCGGGACCCGCTCCCTGGAAGGAGGCCAAAGTTCACTTTGCCGATGTCACGATCTGGCAATTCAATGAGCCCGGAGATGTCAGGGGAATTCTCACAGAAGACATCGGCGACAGTTTTGATGAAAACGGTACGCCGATCGCTCCCTGAGTATCTTAAAACAATACCGCTATATTCCTTTCACTTCCCATCCTTCTCGATAGGTATCGTGAATCAAAGCGTTAGCCGCATCCGATCCTACAAATTTTCCGGCGGCGTCGTCCCACTTCAGTTCCTGCCCCTGAAGGCGCATCGCTACCGTGCCGAGAAGAACCGCTTCGGTCATCGGGCCGGAATAATCGAAATTGGTTCGCGGCTTTTCGCTAATCTCACCTCGAATCGCCGCGGCAAAGTTTCCATGGTGATGCTCACTTCCGACCGATTCAATCGCGACGTCGGACTTCACACCATCCCTGTAAATGCCCGGTGCACCACCTCCGCCGTGAGGAATCACCATCGCACCGGTGGTTCCAATTACGACCGAACCACTCTTCGGAACATTCTCCGCTCCCCCGACCGCTGCCGCTACGTGTTCGGGAGCTCTTTGATTTCCATCATACCAGGTAAAATCGAAATCCCCCACGGTCTGATCATTACCTTTCATCCGGTGTTTCACGATGGCATTGAGCGGCCAGCTGTCCGCATCCACCGGAGCAGGCCCCAGCGAAGTAACACTCAATGTGACCGGGTTGTTCAGTCCCATAAACCAGGGGTGATAAATATGGCACCCCATATCGCCCAGCGTCCCGGTTCCATAGCCAATTCGTTTTCTCCAGTTCCCCGGAGCAAATTCTCTCGGTATATATTTGCGATACTTCCCTACCCCGATCCACTGATCCCAATCCAGCGTCTCCGGCGGCTCCTCCGTCGAATCCGGCAATGGCGACATCGAACCCCACGATTTTGGATTCATACTGTGAACCTCTTTCACTTTTCCGACGAGCCCCTCGCGCAGACACTTAACCGCGGTACGGTTCCCTGAACCCGATGCGAGCTGGTTCCCCATCTGAGTCATCAAATTGTTATCAGCGGCAAACTCACGTAGTTGCCTCGCTTCATGCAGCGTTCTTGAAAGTGGTTTTTCGGCATAGACATGCTTCCCCAGTTGCATCGCACTCATCGCAATCGGTGCATGCATGTGATCCGGAGTCCCAATCAATACCGCATCGATTTCATCCGCTTTTTCATCGAGCAGCTTCCGCCAGTCAGAATAGAAAGGTTTGTCAGGATAGGTTTTCAGAAAATTGGCGCTCCGGGCCCGATCGACATCCGCCACTGCCACCAAAGTGGTATTCGGCACCTTCATCATCTCGGTCAAATCGCTCCAGGCGCGTCCTCCCGCTCCGAAGTTAGCGAATCTCAATTCCCCGCTCGGAGGCCCTCCCGCAGCAGTGGATTTCCAACCAATCCAAGGAGCTGCAAGTGAGGTTCCCACAGCAGTTTTAAGAAAGCGACGTCTGGATGAATTCATGAGAAAACCATGTCAGAAAAAACCCGTTCCGTCAGGGACGGTTTCACGGGTCCGCAGTTCGGGGCTTTCACGCCTCGCTATATTTTCGCATTCGAGAAACCGTCTCCGAAAGTCGGATCAAGTCAGGGAAATAGCATTCACCTGCCGAAGCTTCACCCGATGCCCGGATCTTTGGAGGACGACTGGCCTTGACCATCGAGTTGGACATGATCATCCAGAGGAGAAATATGACCGCAAATCCTGTGGCGAACGAAAGAATCCGGGAATCCCAATCACAGATATTCTCCAGCCATATCGTTCCTGCCGCCCAAAGAGCAGGAATGATGAAATAAAGCAATCCCGCCTTTCTCACAAAAAAAGGAAGGTATGTCAAATCGTCAAAATGATGATGCCCGCTTGCTTTCAGAAACGCCGCCGTAAACAGGATGCCATACACAATAATGGCCGAGTGAATCACTACGAAAACAATTTGAATTCTGTACTCCCGTAACCAGTTCATTCGATTGCCCAACCTCAAAAGAATAACAACCTGGCCCTAATCCGTCAATCCCACAAACCTTAGACCACGAAGAGCAGAACTAGACCTCCGATGATTATAAGAGTGATACCCGATCTCTTAAAGCGGCGAAACCATAACAATTGAGTTGAAACCAATACACCCACCTAAAAGAAGTATCGATATCGCCCTCCGATAATAGGAAACCTCGACTCCAACCACGATACTTCCGCCGGTTCGTAGCGATTAGCGCCGTAGTAGGAAATGAACGACTCCATACCATAACAATAGAGCATCCCCAGTCCGAGCACCGCTAACGGGATACTGACCCACTTCAATTTTGATGAGTGATCAGTAACGTAAACCTTTCGAACAAGATTACTGGCGCCGCCCAGAATCAAGGCAGCGGTAGAAACGACCGCTAGGAGAAAAATATGCCACGACACCAAATCCATAGTGACACTGACCTCCCTTATTGACGAATTCAGTCTGAATGATTTTGATCGTCGCACCTGGGAGCCACCGATTCCCAGCCGCCTCCCAGCGCACGGTATAGTTGAACCAAATTGGTAACGATGAGCGCACGGCTCGTAGCGAGAGCATCCTCAGCGTTCAGTCTTGATCTCTCCGCATCCAGGACATCGAGAAAGGTTGTTAGACCGCCATCTTCGTATTGTGAACGGGCAATCCCGGCGGCTTTTACCGTCGCAGCGGCTGAACGGGCCAGCGCACGCTCCCTGATTTGCTCATTGGCCAGAGCGGTTAACGCGTTTTCCACTTCTTCTAGTGCGGTGAGAATCGTCTTTTCGTAGGCAAGCAGGGCCTGCTCCTGAACGGCATCCTGCGCTTCTATATTTGCCCGGATTGTTCCACCTTTAAAGATGTCCCACGATGCGCTCGGTCCGATACTGAAAATCCGCGAGCCCGCATCAAAGAAGTCGGAAAAGTTGATCGATTCCAACCCGATTGATCCGTTTAATGCAAACTTGGGATACAGGTCAGCAACGGCGACTCCGATTCGAGCGGTTTCCGCGGCGAGAGTTCGCTCTGCCGATTGCACATCGGGACGACGACGAATCGCTTCGGCAGGAATTCCCACCGCGATCCGCGTCGGCACATGGGGAAGTATCCCGCGTCTCTGTAGAAGTTCATCGAGTTTTCCGGGCGTCAGGCCGAGCAGTGTCGTGAGCCGGTTTTTTGCGGCAACGTAACTGGTCTTCAAAGAGGGAATCCCTGCACGGGTGTTCTCGACGTTCTCAACAAAACGCTCCACTTCGAGATCAGCGATCAGACCGGCCTGCTGACGGGATCTCACAAAGTCCAAAGTCGAGAGCTGGGACTCGAGGTTTTTCTCTGCAATCGAGATTCGCTGTTCAAAGCTCCGCAGATCGATGTAGTTGAGCGTCACTTCAGACACCAGTGACACCAGCACATCTCTCATATCTTCCACCGCCGCTTCCTGATCCGCATCCGCGGCTTCAACGGAACGCCGAATGCCCCCGAACAAATCAATCTCCCAGGAAGTATCAAAACCACCCTTGTAGGTTTCGTTGATTCGAGGCAGAAAACTGGTCGTTCCGTTTCGGGGAGATTGTGACCGGGTCGCCGAAGTATCCATACTCAACGACGGAAACATGTCGCCTTTGGTCGCGCGACGAATCGCTACGGCCTGACGAATCCTGGCTTCGGCGCTTTTCACATCCAGGTTACATTCAACCGATCGCGTGATTAGCGAATTGAGAGTTGGGTCGTTGAGTTTTTTCCACCAAACCGCTAAGTCGGCCGGTTGCTCAACCTGCTGACCGGTATTGGCCCGCCAGGTGGCCGGCGTGAAGCACGACATATCCGGTTTGCCATAGTCAGGCCCAACGGTACAACCGCCAAGCAGCAGCGCGATCGTTGTCGTGGTGAAAACAAAAGAAAGGTGGTTCATGTGAAGAAGACAGTTTGATTTGCGTCAGGAAGCCGGTTTCCGGTCCCGTCGCATTAGAGTGAAAAATCCCGGAATCAAAAGCGTTCCAACGACGGAAGCCAGAATCATTCCGCCACAAACCACGGTTCCAAGTGATTGTCTGGCGTTTGCTCCGGCTCCGGAAGCGATTACGAGGGGAAAGACTCCAAGAACAAAAGAAAAGGCGGTCATCATCACGGACCGGAAACGAAGCGAAGCGGCTTGTCGAGCGGCCTCGAGAACACTGAGTCCCTCTTTTTCATTCGCTTCTTTGGCAAATTCGACCATCAAAATCGCCTGTTTCGTCGTTAGCCCAATCAGCATGATTAACCCAATTTGCGCATAGAGATCCATACTGAATTGCCTCAGAAAAATAGCAAGTAGTGCGCCAAGCACGGCCAGCGGCGTGATATATAAAACCGAAAGCGGTATCGACCAACTTTCATACTGAGCCACCAGAAAGAGATAAACGGCAATCAGACAAATCAGAAGCAGCGAAGCGATACTTCCTGAATTTTGTTCCTGATACGATGATCCGGTCCAACTGAAGGTCATCCCTTCCGGCAGGGTTGATTTCATTAATTGCTCCACTTCCTCCATCGCATCTCCGGAACTGAAACCCGGTCCTGCCGACCCTCGAATTCCAGCCGATCGGAACAAGTTAAAGCGGGTCACCGTTTCGGGACCGAGAACATCGCTAACCTCAACTAAGGCCGACAGTGGAACCATCTCTCCTTCGTCGTTAGGGACATAGAGTTCCCCGATATCGGTCGGGTCATTTCGAAACTCTTCGTCAGCTTGCATCATCACCTGATAAACCCGGCCATTCAGCGAAAAGTCGTTTACATAGCGAGCACCGAGAAAGGTTCCGAGGACATCAAAAACCGAAGTCGGCTGGACGCCAAGCAACTGGGCTCGATCCCGATCCACTTCGACTTTGAGTTGAGGGACATCAGCCTTCCACGAACTGGAAACTCGAAATAACTTCGGTCGTTGATTGGCCTCGTAAACGATTCCCCCTACTGCAGCGGCCAACTCACTGGCAGGACGAGCTTCAGTATCCTGAACCACCGCTTCCCAGCCTCCGGTGCTACCCATTCCTCTGATCGGAGGCGGGCTGAATGCGAGCACGGTGGCTCCGGGCATCGTGCCAAGCTCGCCGAAAAGTCTGCCGATCACACCATTCGCACTGACGTCAGGAGTCTTCCGGTCATCCCAGTCTTCCAGTTCTCCTACTACCAAACCAACATTGGGAGAGGAACCGCTAATAATAGAGAAACTCCGCACCGCTATCACATTGCGTATCCCCGGCATTTTCATCATCCGGGATTCCACCTCGGACAGAAAGGCGTCGGCCCGGTCAAGGGAAGCGCCATTGGGAAGTTGAACATCGACAAAAACCACACCTTGGTCTTCCCCGGGAATAAAGCCGGAGGGCGTTTTTTGAAAAAGGAGGGCGGCCCCGGCCGCCGAGGCAACCAGCAAAAGTGTAGTAATGATTCGACGCGACGCGAGAAACGTGGCACTACCGACATAACCTTTGGTGATTTTTTCAAAAAGAAAATCAAACCAGCGAAAGAAAAAGAACTTCTTCTTGTTCGGATCATCCGGCTTCAAAAATGTCGCGCAAAGAGCAGGTGACAGAGTCAACGCATTAAGCGACGAGATACCGACCGCAATCGCAATCGTGATCGCAAACTGCTGATAGAGACGTCCTTCGATTCCACTGACAAACGACACCGGAACAAACACCGCCATAAGAACCAGCGTTGTCGCAATAATGGGCGACGCCACCTCTTTCATAGTCACCCGGGTCGCTTCAACCGGGGACATCCCGTTAGCCAGGTGGCGTTTCACATTTTCAATCACCACGATGGCATCATCGACCACCACACCAATCGCCAGGACCAGACCAAACAGGGAAATGGTATTGATCGAAAAACCAATCATGGCAAACACCGCAAAGGTACCAATCAACGAAACTGGAATCGCTATCACCGGCACAAGGGTGGCCCGCCAATCCTGAAGGAAGATAAATACCACCAGAATAACGAGGAGCAGAGCCACCACCAAAGTGATCAACAATTCCTTCAACGAAACAGAGACAAATTTAGTCGAGTCGTTAACCAGGGTGTACTCCATATCAGCAGGTGCTCTTTCAAAGATCTCCTCCATCTTTGCTTTCACTCCCTCTGCTACCTCCAGCGCGTTCGATCCCGGAGTCTGATATACCGCAAACGCAATCGAATTTTCGCCGTTCAGGGTATTGGTCCCACTATAGGATTTGGCACCCAACTCGATACGGGCGATATCTTTGAGCCGAAGCAGACTGCCGTCCGCTTCACCACGGATCACGATGTTTTCGAACTCCTCCACCGTTTGGTAGCGTCCCTGAGCCTGAATTGTATAGGCCAGTTGCTGAGAGCCTTTGGTGGGAGCCTGCCCGATACCTCCCGCTGCGGCCTGGATGTTCTGGCTCCGAATTGCAGCAGCCACCTCATCAGTCGAGATATTCAAATTTGCGAGGCGGTTTGGATCAAGCCAGACTCGCATGCCATACTCAGAAGTACCGAAAATCGATACACTGCCGACGCCCTTAACCCGGGCGAGCGCATCGATGATATTTATCGATATATAGTTGGAAAGACCCAATGACGAAGTCGCATTCCCTTTTGAGGTCACTGCGTAGATCAAAAGCATATCGCTTGAGCTCTTTTCCACCACAATTCCCTGTTCCGTCACTGCAGAGGGAAGGCTGGCATTAGCCTGCGCAACCCGGTTCTGAACATTGACGGCCGCAAGATCCGGATCGGTTCCCAGGTCAAAGGTCACGGATAAGGAATAGCTACCACTATTGGTCGAAGTTGATGACATGTAGGCCATGTTTTCAACTCCATTCACTTCCGCTTCGATAAAGGTTGCGACAGACCCTTCGATCACCTCAGCACTGGCACCGGGATAAGAAGCCGATACTTTGACCTGAGGCGGAGTGATACTCGGGTATTGCTCAATCGGCAGCTGCTGAATGGCAATGATACCGGCCAGCGTGATTACGATCGATATGACAAACGCAAATCTGGGACGGTCGATAAAAAACAGGCTGAACATAACAGGTTATTCAATCGGTTTTTTAATCTCGGATGACGCCGGCATTTTCTCGACTTCGACCGCGTTAACTTTTGACCCCTGCCGAATTTTTTCGACCCCTTGAACCACCACCTTTTCACCGGCAGCCAATCCATCCAGAACGATCCAGGAAACACCGACCCGCTCTCCCAGCGTAACCCGGCGTTGAGCGACCTCTCCCTCGGCGCTGGTGACCAATACAAAATGGCCTTGTTGATCCTGTTGAACCGCCGATTGGGGCACCGTTAGTCGATCAACCGGCGCGCCGCGCTGCACGGTTAAGTCGACAAACTGACCGGGCTTCAAAATGCCATCCGGATTGGGAAATTCCGCCTCTGCCTGAATCGTTCCCGTGGTGCTACTCACTTCGTTGTCGAGAAAGACGATTTTTCCCTCATACGGATAGGGGTTCCCGGTGGATAACACGATCCGTGTGATCAACGAATCGCGAATCGGCGGTAAATTCGGGTCTCGATCCGCAGACCGCTCGACGGCCTGAGTCAAAAATCGCTCGCTCAGAGAATGTTTCACCCGGATCGGATCGACCTGCACAATCGTGGCCAAAGTGCCGGCCGATGCATCGACCAGGTTTCCGGCATTCAGCATCGCTTTCCCGATCTGACCATCGATGGGTGCCAAAATCCGGGTGCGCTTCAAATTCAACTCCGCCGTCTTCTGC
Source organism: Verrucomicrobiales bacterium (assembly GCA_029213005.1). Lineage (GTDB taxonomy): Bacteria > Verrucomicrobiota > Verrucomicrobiia > Verrucomicrobiales > DEV007 > Arctic95D-9. The sequence continues at coordinate 96,490 of JARGPI010000019.1, read as the reverse complement.
GCGGCAATCATTTGATCCAGTGAAGCTTTTGCCGTTCGGGCCTCAATCACCGCGACTTCCATCTCGGTTGGAGAGACACCGCCTCTTTTGACCGCTTTGAGTCGCTTTTCATACTGATCCGCCTTGTCAGCAAGTGCCTGAGCACTGGCAACCTGCGCTTTCGCCGAGGCCAACGCCGCTTCGTAGTCCGCCGGCTCGATTTGAAACAAAAGGTCACCTTTTTTTACCATGGCGCCCTCCTCAAAATAACGCTCCAGCAAAACCCCTTCCACCTGAGCTCTGATATCAACCCGGCTTTTGGTTCCGACCCGGCCGACAAAACCAAATTCATCAGGAATCGCATTCTTTTCCACCGCCGCTACCGTCACCGTTGGAACCCGATTCATCCCGCCGGGAGGTCCCGTAGCGGAATCGTCGCCACATCCCCCTGTCATTAAAACTAGCGGCAGCAAAATCGCTGTGGGAGCTACCAGGGAAAAAAATTTCATAATCAAATCCCTAAACAGGGCAGGTCTTTAAGTTTGGTTGATAATCAGGCTTAGCTGAGGATGGTCGTAAGATCAAATCTAATCTGACAAATCGATTCCCCTACCGTTTTGCCGTAACGACGGTTCGACGCCTTCGAGGCGGGCAACCTGACAAATAATCGGGTAGATTGATGGATTTAAGAAAACCGCTTCCAAACGGGCGTCAGGCGCAACAGGAAGAAGGCGCTTCGTCATTCGAACCATCGAGGTGGCAAACACCGGTTTCAGGGAGATCGAGCTGCACCTTCGCGGCAGCTTCATGATCTCCGGCGATTTCCGCTACGACAGAGCGCACTTGCTCATACCCTGTCGCCAGAAGGAAGGTTGGAGCCCGACCGTAACTTTTCATCCCGACGATAAAGTAGCCCGCTTCGGGATGCGCCAGCTCGGCCGCACCATGAGCGGGAACGCTACCGCAACTGTGTTCGTTCGGATCGATCAAAGGTCCGAGTTTCTCAGCGCATTCCAAAGCGGAATCGAGGCGAACCCGCATCTCCCGGGAAAAACCCGGATCAGGACGAAAACCTGTGGCCACCACAATCCGGTCTACTTTTAATTCGAAAGACTCTTCATCCACGGTCACTGCGACCTTAATCGACGAATCGCCATCATTTTCTGAAAGTCCATCAATTCTCAAGGGATTCAGTAGAGTCACGGCCCCACTCACCACCGCTTGACGAACCTTTTGCCCCAACTCGGCCCGCTCGGGAAGGGCATCGGACTCGCCACCGCCGAAGACTTTGTCCAGTTTGGTTTTACGCATCCCCCAGGTAATCGTGGTCTCAGGGTAATTTTCTTTCAAACGAAGGAGATCCAGCACCGCATTAAATGAGGAATGCCCGCTGCCCACCACCAGCACCTTCGCCCCGCCGAAATCCGCTTCCCGGTCACCCGCCATATCCGGAATTCCGTAGTCGATTCGGGACGAAAAGAGGTCTTCTCCGGGAACCGGGTAGCCATCCACGCCCAAAGGATTGGGCGTCTCCCAGGTGCCGCTGGCATCGATCACCGCCCTGGCACGATGGATCGCCAGATTTCCCGCAGCATCGACGGTGCGAATGATAAAGGGATGATCTGCCCGGTTGTGACTGCGAACTTTATCAATGCCATCCCGGGTCACGGAGATCACGCGATGGCTGAGCCGCAGCGCCTCTGCGACCGCCCCGATCGAAGCTAAAGGCTCCAGATATTTCCCGACAATTTCGCCCCCGGTAGGATAACTTTCTCCACAGGGCTCCTCCCAGCCGGACGCCTCAAGCAGCCGACGGGCAGCGGAATCGATATTAAAACGCCACGGGGAAAACATCCTGACATGTCCCCATTTCATGACCGAATGCCCTACCGACGGCCCTCCTTCCAGAACGAGCGGTTGTTCACCACGCTCGATAAGATGAGCGGCGGCGGCAAGCCCGACGGGGCCTGCTCCGATAACGGCAACGGGTAGATTCTCTTGATCTGTCTTCATCGTACGGGGAGACGCCGAAAACAGAAAAAGGACGCAGATTTTTTTTAAAGGAGACCGTTTTCGAGATCGATCTGCCGGAGTCGCGATTCAATTTCGCGCACCCGGCTGATTTCCGAAATGGCCTGCGGCGTGGTTCGCTCTCTCACATCCAGAATCTGGCCGCAGTCATCTCTCTCGATGTCACAGCATCGCTTGATGGTTTGCCGCACCTCGTGACGCGCGCGCTGAACCCGCGACTTTGCTCCCGATAGAGAAATACCTTCCACTTTGGCGAGTTCGGCCTGGGTGTGGCCTTCGTAATCGGTATAGCAAAGAGCCTTGCGATAGATCCCGGGAAGTGACTCAACCACGCCGCGAATAAAAGAGGTCAAAATTCTGCGAAGCTCCGCATCTTCCTCAGCAATAAAGTGAATGACTTCGTTGCGGTCAGGCAAATCCTCCGAACAACTCTCTGTCGGCCTCGTCTGCCGGAAATGATCGCTGATCACATTGCGGGCGATCTGAAACATCCACGACTCCAGCTTCTCATGATTTTTCAATCCCGACAGCCTCGAAAATCCCCGAAGTAGAATTTCCTGAGTCAGGTCCTCTGCGAGATGCGGTTCCCTGACTTTGGACTGCACAAATCTAAACAGAGAGATCCTCAATTCGTGGCTCGAAAGCCGCTCAACATTGATGTCGGAAGCTGATCCAGGCATTGGCCATTATAAAGGTGCGAATGAAATTTTGCACCTACTTCAAATAAAAGGGTAGACGTTAATCCGTTTGAGCTTGCCTCCGTGGGGATTGAATTCCAGTTCGTATTCAATCCCGTCGAATTCGTAATACCTGACATCTTCCTCATCATCACACTCAATTCGATGGGGCGGTCCGAACAACTCACCAAAAGTTTCCCGTTCCGTGTCCTGATCCCAGACGCGATCCCCCGGCACCACATGGAGCGATTGGTAGTCAATCTCACATTCCACTTCCGACGCCCGGTCCGGTCCTACCAAAACACCAAAGTAATCGAATGTGTAGTGAGGGACCTCCGCGGAAGGACGATCAAATTCCATAAAAAGCCCTGATTTTGCGAAGGTAAAACTCACTGATTTGCCAGTGACCGTTTCGTTAAAAACCGTCGCCCGCCCGAATTGTTCAAGCCCCTCAATCGAGTCGCCAAATGAAATCCCGTTGAGCTGTTTCGCATCAAAGTCCCAAAACAGAGCGACCTTCTTCGAATCCCCGAAATCCCGCGTCGGATCGATTGGCCCACGAAAGAATTCGAAGAGGCGTTGGAAAAGATTTGGGCGCATGAAGAACGAATTTCAACGATTAAATTTTTGACACGGCGAGTTTCCCCTTCAACGCAAGACGAGAAAATATCATCACGGAGGCTAGAAAAACAAAGTAAGAAACAAACGTAATCACATAGAGCATCGACCGTTCGTCGCGCCGCCATGTGGACCAACCAACGTTCACGTCATCCTTCGTCATACCGTCCATGATAATTGCCGTGTGCCCTAAAAAGACTATCAAGAAGACAGGACCCGAAATCGATAGGGCAAATAAAGATCCAACTAAGACGATCTCCCGAATATTGCGATAATATTGACGTTTGAAATTATTTGGGGAACTCAATTTCGCGAGTAATCCGTTAAGAAAGGGGCAAAAAAATAGGGTGAAGAGGCCGATGAAGATCAGAATTTGTTCAATCGTCATCACCAACCTTTCCAGGTCGAGATGAAGAAACGACGAAATTATTATGAAAACGACGGGAATTCCTTAACGGCAGGGATCTGAGAATCCGTTTGATCACGACATCTACACCAAATGCTTTTTGAAAAACTCGATAGTTCGCTCCCAGGCGAGTTCGGCTTGTTTGGGGTCGTAGCGCGGGGTGGAGTCGTTGTGGAAACCGTGGTTCGCTTCGGGATACATGTGCATGGTGTATTCGACTCCGTTTGCCTTCAGATCTTTCTCGTATTCGGGCCAGCTTGCGTTGACTCTGGCATCGAGTTCGCCCAGTTGGATGAGTAAGGGGGCTTTGATATTTTTCCGAATCTCTTCGACTGCAGGCGTTCCATAGAACGGGACCCCGGCATCGAGGGTTTCGGGAACAGCGGCGGCCAACATATTTACGATGTAACCGCCAAAACAAAAACCAACGGCACCGAGTTTTCCGCTGCTCAATTCATGTGCTTTTATAAATTTCGCTGCAGCGATGAAATCCTGTTCGAGTTTGACCTTATCCATCGTTTTCTGCATCGCGCGACCATCATCATCGTTTCCGGGATAGCCTCCAAGCGGGTGAAGTGCATCGGGAGCAAAGGCTACAAATCCTGCTTTGGCGACGCGACGGGCCACATCTTTCACATAGGGATTCAGGCCCCGGTTTTCGTGAACTACCAAAACGGTGGGTGCTTTACCTTCGAGACTGGTCGGCTTCACGAGATAGCCACTACACTCGCCATGGCCCTGAGGTGATTCAAATTTCACAAAGGTCGCTTTGATGTCCGGATCGTTGAATGATACCTGCTCGGCACTGGCGTAATCGGGCATCAAAGCAGCGAGCAGACCACTGGTTGTGAATCCCGCCGCTGATAAAGTTGAGAGTCTCTGCACGAAAGTCCGGCGGTCGATAATTCCGTGGGCATATTCGTCGTACCAGTCAAAGGCTTCCTGAGGAATGGGATGGTTCAAGCTTTGGGGTGTGTTGTTTTGTGAGTCGGTCATAATTGGATTGTTTACAGCAGTATGATTCCAGCCGGGTGAATCGCAAGTGACTCACCAGCAACATTTCGATAAGAATGACGCCAGTCCCGGCGCATCTTTACAAACCTTTAGCAGGGTAAATAAGCCCGATTTGAATACCCCCGAATTCGAGCTAAGTTTTTGAATGAAAAAGAAATACGCACTGGGGATTATTCTGGGAATGGGAATCGTGGGGATTGGCTATTTCGCAACGCAAAGAACAACGGAACCACCCGCGAATGAAGTGGGTCGGCTCGTGTCGAGAGAGCACATCATCTCAATCTTCACCAATGGTAACCAGAATCTTTATTCGGTCTCGACCCGGGACGGAAAACTACTTGAAAGCCTGCTCGATGAATCGGCTTTGGAAAAAGAGTTTCCGAATGTTTACCGGGATCTGAAAACCGGCATCGCCGGTGATAATGAAATCTGGGCGGGGTTAGACCTCGATACGCACCAGTGGAACCGATCCGGCGCGATACGTCAGGTCCCGCCCAGCTTCGACTAACCTTTGCTGTTGGCTCCATTGCCTTTCCGGCCGGTTCCAAAATACTTTTCACTACGATAACGGAGCCAGGTTCGGAGGACTTCAGGAACTCTCTGTTTCTGCTCCTCCGTCAGTTTTTCATACAATTCGAGTGCTTTTTCCCGCTCTCCGCGGCAGGCTTTATTCCGGTGCGCTTCCCAGAGAGTTCGGGCGACGCGGATCCTCCGACAGGTTTCTTTAAACAGAGGCTCTCCTTCGAGGGTTGCGATATCGACCTTATTCTTCTTTGCGGGCATAGGTTGGTTTGATTCAGTTGGGGGTTATGTCAGGATGGTAGCGGTAGTGCCCGATCAGTTTCCAGGATTCGTTTTTGATTCCCTGATCTTTCTCAGGACCAGCGCCGATGTTGTGAACAAATTCGTCATCACCCACGACGACTCCGATGTGGGTGAGACCTTTTCCGTTAAGATCCCAGGCAACGATGTCCCCGGGGAGGAAGGGTTCGTTTCCGTCGAGCGATAGCTCCGCCCCTTGTCGCTTAAAAAAGCGCTGAAGATTGGGCACCCGACGATGGTCGATATTTTTATCCGCCCGACGGAGGCCCCAGTTCTTCGGATAGGCCGAAAAATTGCGCCTCATGTCTTCGTGAACAAGCTTTTGCAGATCGATCCCGAGAGCCCGGTAGGTCCGGATCACCACATCGGTACACACCCCGGTGTCGGCAGGCACATCACCACCCGGATAATCGAGAACCACGTAGTCGGGAACGTAACGAACCGTTTGAGTGGCGCGGAACAGAGCCGCTTCCACGATTTTCTCTGCCACGGTTTTCCCGGTTTCCTGCGAAAAAGAAAGACCGCAGATCAGCAAGAGTAAAATCGGGAACGTTTGCCTCATATTTTATGTTACGTTTGACGACTGAATTACCTTATATTTCAACCTCAACGCCACCATTGTTAGCCGATTTCAGGCAGGCATCCATCACCAACTGAGTCTTCAGTGAAACTTCCGGCCAATGAGCGTCCACTTTTCCGGATAAAACCAAATCACCAAAGTCGCGGAACAACTTGGTCTCCTGCGAAGTCGCGTGACTGTCGGAATATTCCGGTACAGAAACGGTTCTGCGATGGTCCTCCATGTGGAGACGACACTTGTCTATGGAGAACACCGCATTGTTCACTTCGAAAGCGGACGTGGAACCATAGAAGGGCAGCACAAAGTCCCGCAACTGAATATACCCTTTGGTGCCGCTGATATTGGCCCACTGTTGATGCTCGGTTTCAAAACTACAGTAAAATCCCGCTGTCACGTTATTATCAAAAATCAGCTCTCCGGAAAACTGTAGTGGCACTGACCCGGGACTGTCGGACCGGCCGGACTGACTGATCATTCGACCCGTCACTTTTTGCGGCATGGTGTAGTTCATCACCCATAGAGAAAAACCTATATTATACCAACCGAGATCACCGAGGCAGCCCAGTGGTTCGAGCTCACTATGCATACGGATATTCTCCTGTAAGAAATCGTCGGGAGCCCGGAAGCTGAATTGATTCATGATCCGCTTGATATCACCTACACTGTCACCATCATCCAGGACCTCGCGGAGAGCCGGTAACCGATCACTGTGGAGATACATAACGCCATCCATAAACTGAACCCCATTCTCTTCACAGGCCGCGATCATTTCGCGCAGATCGTCGGCATTGGTTCCACAGGGTTTCTCACACATGACGTGCTTTCCGGCCCGGGCGGCAGCGATCACATATTCCTTCCGAAGGCCGGTGGGAAGAGGGATATAGATCGCATCGATATCCTCCGACTCGATCATGTTTTGGTAGCCGCCGATGGGTCGCGGCTCTACAGGATGCGGAACCTGCGCCTGATTCTCCCTGATATACTCAAGGGCCCGCTCTTCACTCCGACTTGCGACAGCAACCAATTCCCCGTTCCCGGAATTTCGAATCGATTGCCAGTTTTTTCGGGCGATCCCTGATGACCCCAAAATCCCCCAACGACATAGCTTGTTGCTCATGTCTGAGGCTATATCGAAACCACCCTCTCGCGATAGTCATTTTTCGACAAAATGATGCTATGCGATTGTCAATTTCTCACTGATAAAATGGCTGTCGAGGCTACCGGCACGGACTTTTATTTTTAAGTCTACGGAGTGGTTTGTTGTAACAACAGTCGCACTACCCGTGTGGAATAGTTTAGTCTAGGCTCAGTAGCACCTACAGTTGAAATAATATGATCGAAAACAACCGGTTTGCACCAATTATTTTCGATCAATTAATAATTTATCAAACTTAACTAATCAGTCTTTCTGGGAAACCGGCCTTTGGGTTTTCCGCCACGACCTTTGGAGTCATCGCTTCGTTCCCGCTTGTCCGATCTCCGGGCCTCACGCGGGGCTTCTCTGGAATCGGACCGGCGGTTACCACCGTCGCCACGACCCGGTCCCCGGTCATCGCCCCGTCCGCCCGATTCCGGCCCACGGTCGCGATCGAGCACGAATTTTTTCCCTCTGAGTTTGGCTCTTTTACCTTCGGAGACCACCGTTTCGACAAAGTCTTCCGCGACTTCGATGATGGTAAACCGGGGAGCCATCGAGATGCGTCCGAGAGCTTCGCGAGGCAGGCCAAATTCGTTGTGCATCATGCCGACGATGTCGCCGGGATTGATCCGGTGGGCTTTACCTAAATTCAAAAACAGACGGGACATGCCCTCTTCTGACTCTTTAAACTCACCACGGGGTCTTCTTTCGCTCCGTTCTTTGGGAGGACGGCGCTCTTTATCACGACTTGAATCGCGAAAATCATGACGGTCCTCAATAATTTCTTCGCCTTCCCGGCTGGTCCCTTCCCGGAGCATGGCCATAATCGCATTGGCGATGTCGAATAGCTCATAACCCGCTTCCTGGAGCGACTTTACATCAGCGGAACAGTCTTCGAAGGCTTTTGATTCCAACTTCTCCTTCACGCCATCGATCAACTGACTCGCCAGTTTACCCTCGACCTCTTCCTGAGACGGAATCGGAGCGCGTGGAATCTGCTGGCGAATATATCGCTCGATGGTTTTCAGACGGTAAACGTCGCGTCCAAAGATAAAAGAGACCGCTTTTCCGGAGCGCCCGGCACGACCGGTTCTTCCGATCCGGTGAACATAATCCTCCGGATCCTGCGGCAGGTCGTAGTTAAATACCACGTCAATATCGTCGACATCAATCCCGCGGGCGGCCACATCGGTCGCAACCAGGACCTCCACCGTACCCTCTTTGAACATCCGGAGCACCCGCTCACGGAGGCCCTGACTGATATCGCCATGGAGACGGTCGGCCGAATATCCCCGGGCCAGCAGCGCCTCGGTACACTCATCGACATTCCGTTTGGTGTTACAGAAAACGATCGCGAGACGGGGTTGTTCCAAATCGATAATCCGCGAGAGAACCTCCGTTTTGGAGCGTTGCCGAACCTCGTAAGACACCTGATCGATCGATTCAACCGTCAACGTTTTCCGTTCGATTTGAATCGTCCGGGGATCTCTTCCGAACTGATTGATGAGTCCCTCGACGTGGCGATTCATCGTTGCCGAGAAAAAGAGCGTCTGTCGATCTTCCGGAACGGCCCGGAGAATGGACTGCATTTCGTCGAAAAAGCCCATGTCCAGCATGCGGTCCGCTTCATCGAGGATCACGGTTTTCACCTCATCGAGATTTAAAGATCCGCGTTTCACGTGATCGATCAAGCGGCCCGGTGTTCCCACGATGACATGAGTTCCCTGGCGCAGCGCCCGAAACTGACGATCCATCGGCGCGCCGCCGTAAATCGCCATCGTTCTCAATTTCGGCAATTTCGACCCGAGGCGGCTCACTTCTTCACAGACCTGAACCGCAAGTTCCCGCGTTGGACAGATGATCAAAAGCTGTGGCACCGGATTATCCAGATCCACCTTCGCGAGTGATGGAAGACCAAAGGCCGCCGTCTTACCCGACCCGGTCTCAGAGAGCCCCACAATGTCATGCCCTTCCAATGCGACAGGAATCGTCGCTACTTGAATTGCCGAGGGCTCTTCAAAACCTAACTCGGTGACCGCTTCCAACAATGAAGCCGGCAGGCCGAGATCTAAAAATGTCTTTCCAGTATTCAAAGCCGCAAAGTAAGCGCAAATCCGGATTCCTAAAGCGAAACTACCCTTTACGGCCAAAAGAGCCGCTATCTACCCGACTGTACAGGGTACAATATTAGACTGTACAGGGTACAATCGGTCAAATTGCGGCGATGCCGGTGAATAAAGAGAGCAATGCGAGAAGAACAACGGCGAGGAATACGGTGAGGCCAATCGCAAAGGTTCCCCTTCGTGCCATCCGATAGAACATTTCGCGCTGATCCTCGATCGCTTCCTCGCTGAGGCCCTTCATTTTCCAGACAGGGAACATCAAGGCACACAAGGCACGGCTCGGAGCCGCATCGAAGAAACGACAGACCCAGTCAGCGATTTTGTCGACAAAGACGGTCTTTGCAAATGCATTGATGCCGTTGAGGCTTTTATCGAGCCCGGTATACAGCAGCGGGGTTCCTTTCCGGTAAAACCAATCGAAATCGAGCGAAATGGTTGGAGTTGGCTTCAGCACCTTCAAGACTTTTAACAAAATATAAAAACCAAGCGCGGCACCCATCAAAAGCTGAAACTGGTGGACCACTTTTGCCCAGGAGTAAGCCTTAAAGCTGACATCGTAGGGCAGCAACGAATAGAGAAAATCTTTATTTACCCCGGCGAAAATACACAGAATCGCCAGAATCAACATGGCAAACAGCATGGACGGAGGAGCCTCTTTGGGGCGTAGGCCCCGGTCTTTTCCGAAAAAGACGAAGTAGGGAAGTTTCAACCCGGCATGGAACACCACTCCAACAGAAGCGATCTCCAGTAACAACCAGGGCCAGTTAAAATACGAACCCTGAAGGGACTCGGCTATGATGATTGGTTTACTCACAAAACCGCCAGTGAAAGGAGCCGCGGCAATCGTCGCGGCACCAATAACGGCGAAAATCAGAGTCAACGGCATCGATTTGTAAAGCCCGCCCAGATCTGTGAATTTACTTTTTCCGGTCCGGTAGAGGACTGCTGCTGATGACATCCAAAGCAGCGAAATATAGAGCACACAAACCATAGCGTGCGCCGTGGCCCCACTTACTGCGGCGGCCGTACCCACTCCGGCACCGACTACCATAAAGCCGGCCTGACTGACTATCGCAAAGGCGATGATCCGCAGCATGTCGTTCTCCAGAAACGCGTAGATGATGCCATAAATCGCCATGATACATCCCACCCAGATCAATGGCTCCCAGCCACCCGCATCACCTGCAGCGAGCTGAGCTTCGGTCGGGCCGAAACCTCGCAACAAGGCGTAGACACTCGTTTTCGTCGTATAGGCGGACAATACCAACCCGCCGGTGAGACTGGCTGATGGATAGGAATCCGCAAGCCACGAGCCAAGCGGCACCGCGCCGACATTGACGAGAATACCTGCGACTATGAAATAGATACCCCAATGCTTATCCGCCAGATTGATATTCTCGGGAATAAACCGAATATCGCCGCCGTTGTGCTGGATCGTGAGAATGATACCGGCCAATAGCAGCAAACCACCTAACAGGTGAATCATGACATAGCGAAATGCCGCGCCTTTGGCCTGCTCGGTTTTCCGTGAAATAATGACGATGGTCGATGCCACAGCCATCAGCTCCCAGAATACATAGAGCGACAGCAAGTCTCCAGAAAATACAGCACCCAGAGCACCGCCAATATAGAGAAGAGCTGCCACGTGCTGACTACTCCCCTTCACGTAGAAGGCGAAAATGAAGGCGATGACCGCATTCAGCGCGAAGATAATTCCAAAGGCTTTGGACAACTTATCGACCCGCAAAAATTGAAGCGGATCTTTAGTAAATTCAAACAGCCCTACTTCCCAGCCAGTGGTCGATTCAGGCAGCGCGATGATATATAGTAACGCCGCCAGAGGGAGCGCGATAACGTAGATTCTTCGGATCGCCAGAGGAAGCAGCGGAACCGCAAGCGCCCCGAGAATCAAAATCAGAGCAGGCGGGAATTCAGCGAATAGATTCATCAATATCCTCCGGTAAAGTTTCGTCTTCTACGACACCCCAGTAGTCTTCTTTTCTCTTCAAAACAAAGCCGAGCGTTTTCGCGACGAGAAAAATGACCGCGCAGGCGGCAAATCCCAAAATTGCATAAGCGGGAACCCACCAGGGCTCTCCAAAGTGGCCGTGATGATGCGCATCCGGCGGAGTAAATTGAAGAATTATGCTCAGAATACACAGGCCGATAAAGGTCCGGAAAAGCCCTTTGCGAACTTTCGGTTTATCGAACCAATCGAATTCTTTGGTGGTACTCGGCTCCATAGAAAAAAGAAGGCGGAAAGTGACACTACCCGTCCGGTTTTTCCACCGAAATCCCCGTTTTTAGCGGGGAATTCAATGGTTTTTGATCTGCCTGCGCCAATTTATTTCGCGAAAGACGAAGATGCCTCTGAACGTTTCCTCAATTGAAGTGTCTAAAACCGACATGACAGTTCAGAGTACCAGAATAGTCGAAAACTTCACCGTCCCTGTTACTCCCTCCCTTTGCATCGTCTCCCACAAACACATCTCGGAAATGTACGATCATTACGATTCGGGACTTTGTGATCAATCGACCAGCAATGCCGTTGCCCTCTCCCTCAGCGAAATGACCGGGGAAAAGGTGCGAGTTTTCCGTAGAAACAACCAGGCCTTCTGCAAGACCTCTGCCGGGGTCCACAAGCTACCTGATGTGGTTTACCGATGGCTCGTGGATGCCGATAGCGGAGTGAGTGTCAGACCTTTCCGCTTCTTTGCGAATCTGGAGAATCCCTAGCCGATTTTGTCGGAACCGAAATAGGGCTGGAGCGCTTCCGGAATCCGGATCGAACCATCGGCCTGCTGGTAGGTCTCAACCAGTGCGACAAAGAGTCGGGGCAGAGCGGTCCCTGAACCGTTCAGCGTATGGCAGAAGTAATTTTTGCCGGACTCAGTATCTTTGTATCGCAGCTTCATCCTGCGGGCCTGATAATCTCCGAAATTAGAACAGCTCGACACTTCGAGATAACCTCCGTGTCCGGGAGCCCACACTTCGATGTCGTAAGTCTTTGTGGAACTGAAACCGATATCGCCGGTGCAAAGCTCGATGGTCCGGTAATGAAGACCGAGCAGCTCGAGAATGGTCTCCGCTTCCCGGGTCAACTCTTCCAGTTGCTCAAATGACTTGTCGGGGTGGACGATATTGACCAGCTCCACTTTGTCGAACTGGTGCATCCGAATCATCCCCCGGCTTTCGCGCCCTGCAGATCCCGCTTCGCGACGGAAACAGGGAGTGTAGGCGGTCACTTTGATCGGGAATTCGTCTTCTTTGACAATCTGCTCGCGATAAAGGTTCGTCACCGGGACCTCGGCTGTCGGAGCGAGGAAAAAGGTGTTGTCCTCGAGGCCGTACATGTCGTCCTCGAACTTGGGAAGCTGTCCGGTTCCATACATGCTGTCCCGATTGATGATGAAGGGAGGCGAGACCTCGGTGTAGTTGTGCTCACCGGTGTGGCGGTCCAGCAGAAATTGAATCAGAGCGCGCTCCAGGCGGGCCCCGGGACCGGTGAAGGTGATAAATCCACTTCCGCTGATCTTGGCGCCGAGTTCGAAGCTGAAAAGTTTCTGCTCTTCGCCCAAAGCGACGTGATCCTTTGGCTCAAAGCCATCGAAAACCGGCTTTTCACCCCATTCTCTCACCAATGGGTTGGCCGACTCGTCTTCTCCGACGGGACAATCGGCATGGGGCACATTCGGGACTTGGAGAAGAAGTGAATTCTGCTCTTCGTCCGCTGCATCGGCACGCTCGCCGATCGCCTTAATTTTCTCACCGATTTCCCGGACCTGAGCTTCAATTTCGGAGGTGTCTTTGCCCTCTTTTTTGAGCGCGCCGATCTCTTTCGAAATCCGCTTACGATCCCCCTGGAGTTGTTGCTTCTCTGTTTCTGCAACCCGACGCGATTCGTCGCACTCGAGAATTTTATCTACGAGTTTCCACGCATCGCCACCGCGTTTTTTAACTCGTTCCTTGATCGAGTCAGCATCTTCACGAATCAGCCGTATATCCAACATGACGGCGGGAGTTTACTTCACTCCCTGATACCGTCAATCGTCGATTAGGTAACCGGCAAAGGTCGCCTAGTTTTGGGGCTGCTGACTCTTTTCAGAACCGTTGGTGCTGCTCCCGGAAGTCGTGGAATGCTCGGGGAGAGCTTCTGAGGCATCGAAGGCCGCATCAGTTTTGGTGAAGAGGCGCCGGAAGATCCTCCGTGGCATTGACTTTCCCCGCTCTTCTTCGATCAGTTCGTCCATCGCCGCCTCCTTGGCTCTTTCCCAGGCACCGGCAAAACCGGGTGCATTGATGTTCATCGCTTTCTCGGCACGGGCGTAAATTTCGAGTTCTCTCTCGAGATCCAGTTTGTCGTTCTGAATTCTGCCCGAGGTGACTTTCATCCGGAGATTCTCGTTTTCGCCTTTGAGCCCTTCGATCTCACCCTTCATCTGCGTCAGCTTCTCAGCCTCGATCTCCAGCTTATCGCTGAGATGACCTTTGAGACGCTTCAGCTCCATTTTGGTTTTGAAGTGCGAGTAAAGAGAGAGCACACAGAGGGTAAAGCCCATCACGAAGCCCCAGAACAATTTGCTCGTAAAAATTTCTTTAATGAATTCCATTTCTGATTGTGTTGCCGCTAAACTTCGCGGAAATGGACGGGATTTCCAGAAGTTTCGTCACGCTAATAATGTTCTAATTTTCAGGCAGATTTCCATTTTAGTGTTTTTCGACCGTCTCTCTAAGTAAATTTGAATACTGTGCCGCTCCGTGCTAGCGTTTCAAACAGGCTCCCCATGATTGAGTTTATTCACATCAGTGACACCCATTTCGGCCCATCTAAAGACATGGAAATTCGGGGATCTATTCCTTACGATCGGAATTCCGCGCTGGTTGAGGCCATCAATTCTCTTAATTTTACGCCTGATTTTTTGGTTCATACTGGCGACATCGTCAACGACCCGGATGACGATGCATATCAACTCGCCGAAGAAGTGCTTTCCCAGTTGAGAGCCCCAATTCATTATGTGTCAGGTAACCACGACGATGCCGCTTCGACCCGGAAGTTCATGACCAGTGGGGCAAACGTCACCCTCGAGGGAGTGGGAGACAAGCTGGCTTACTCTTTTCAAATGGGCGACGGAGTCACCGGAGTGGTCTTTGACGCCTGGGTACCACCGGAGATGGGCCCCCACGGGTTTTTATCGCAAAGTCAGGTCATGGCCTTTGAAAAATTGCTTCAAGCTTCGGACGACCGCTTTGCTCTCTTCCTCCATTATCCGATGGTTCCGATCGGGTCGCCGTGGATCGATGAGCATTTGCTAGTGGAAAATGGTGAGGCGGTTCATTCTTTTTTGACCGGCTACAGCGAGCGGATCACCGGGGTCTTTTTCGGTCACCTCCACCGCGGACTGCAAATCCTCCGCGACGGCATTTTATACTCCGGCGTGTCCAGTCCGGTCTGTCACTTTACCGCCGGACCAAACGAAACCACCTGCGAATTCGACTCAAATTGCGCCCTCGCTTTTAACCACGTGACCATCTCCGGGCACGGCACAATGGTGAAAGAATACTCGATTCCTTTTCAGCCTGTCGGACGGGTTTAATTTCCCGCCGTTTTACGTTTCAGGATAGGCACAATCTCACCGAAATCTGTCCTACCTTTTCGGTAATCCTGCCCGTATAGGATTAATGATGAAACGCAATCTATGTGTGTTTTTGAAACATCCGGAACCGGGACGTGTCAAAACGAGGCTGGCTGAATCTCTGGGCGATTCAGAGGCCGCTGAAATTTACCGGCGGCTCGTCTGCGAGGTCTTCCTTCAGGCCCGCCTCGCGAATCCCGACAGCATCTCCGTTTTCTATGCACCCGCCGACAAAGCGGAATCGATAAAAGCCTGGCTCTCGCCCTGGTTGAAAGATTTCCCCGGAGAGGTGAATTTTTACGCACAAAGCGACGGAGACCTCGGCGACCGCCTGAAAGCCGCCACCACTCAAATTTTCGAAACGGAATCCGATGTCGGATCCATCATTATCGGGACCGACTGCGTCGAACTGACACCCGACCTTCTCGAAACCACCTGGGAAACGCTGGAAAACAACCAGGCTCCCGTTGTAATCGGCCCCTCAACCGATGGTGGCTACTACCTGATCGCCACCCGGGAGCCCATCCTCTCCCTTTATGACGAGGTTCCCTGGAGCACCGAACTCGTGCTCGGCAAAACGATGGAAAACGCCGCTGCAGGGCACAAAGAATGCTTTCTCCTCCCGGAAAAAACCGATATCGACACGATAAATGAATATCGTCTCTTCGAAGAGCGTCTGAAGCAGAAGCCGTGCGTTTTCTACGATCGTGACGGTGTAGTCAACCAATCACCGGGACCGGGTTACGTTTTGAAAAAAGAAGATTTTCATCTCAGCGAGGGAATCACCGAGAGCCTTCAAGTGGCTCGCAGTCTGGGCTACTTCACCATCGTGGTGACCAGTCAAAAAGGAGTCGGGAAAAAGCTGATGACAGAAAATGATTTAAATGATATTCACTATAATCTCCAGACTGGTTTAGCCGAAAGCCGCGCCGCTTTTGATGGTATCTATTCCTACACTGGAACCCCCGAATGTGCTTACGAAGCGAAGCCCCATCCGGCCATGATAACTGCTGCTGCCAAAGACTTCCCAATCGACCTGAGCCGTTCATGGATCATAGGTGACGCCGATCGCGACATCGAAATGGGACTCAACGCAAAGCTCGGTGGAACCATCCGGATCCGGGGGGATAAACCCATTACAATCGAAGCCAATCACACCGTTGATTCGGTATCTGAACTACCAAAACTATTAAGGAAACTTTTATAATTCTGGAAATTTAAATTATCGCTGGAAATTACCTATATAGTGGTTAGAATAGGCTGGCCACTCTCACACTTACCGACTGATAAATTCTATGGCACGCCCATCCAATCTCACCATGTGTTCCTTTTGCGGGAAAAGTCACTCCGAAGTAAAAAAGCTAATCGCCGGACCCGGTGTCTACATTTGCGACGGTTGCATCAATGTCTGTCGCGGCATTTTAGATAAAGAACTCAGTGAGATGGAAAGCGATATCTCATCTGACCTCAGCGTCCCCCGTCCGGTTAATCTTTGCGAAAAACTCGATCAATTTGTCATCGGTCAGGAGTACGCGAAGAAAGTGCTTTCGGTGGCCGTACACAATCACTACAAGCGTCTTCATCAACATTCGGCACCAAGCCGTCTGTCCGGATCCGGTGAAGATCTTTCCGATGTCGAAATCGAGAAGAGTAACGTGCTGCTGATCGGACCAACGGGTTCCGGTAAAACGCTGCTCGCAAAAACGCTGGCTAAAGTAATCAACGTTCCTTTCTGCATCGCGGATGCAACCACCCTGACTGAAGCGGGATATGTCGGTGACGATGTGGAGAACATCGTCCTCCGCCTTCTGCAGGCTGCGGACTACGATGTCAAAAAAGCGGAGCAGGGAATTATTTACATCGATGAGATCGATAAGATTGGTCGGAAAACTGAGAACGTCAGCATCACACGCGACGTTTCGGGGGAAGGAGTCCAGCAGGCGCTTCTGAAGATCCTCGAAGGCACGGTTTGTAACGTTCCGCCACAGGGTGGCCGGAAACACCCTCATCAGGAATACATTCAGGTTAATACCGAGAAAATCCTTTTCATCTGCGGAGGAGCTTTCTCCGGCCTCGATGAAGTGGTTTCCAAGCGTCTCGGCAAAAAGGTTCTCGGATTTGGTGATGAAATCACCGAAGTGGCTACCGAAGAGCAAATCAATCTTCACATGACCAATGTTCGCCCCGAAGATCTTCAGGGCTTTGGTCTCATTCCAGAATTTATCGGCCGACTTCCAGTTATCGCCAGCCTCCGCAAGCTGACTTCTGAAGAGTTGATCCGCGTTCTCACCGAACCGAAGAATGCTCTCCTCAAGCAGTTCTCCAAACTTCTTTCCATGGATGGCGTGAGCCTCAACGTGACCGAAGACGGTCTCAAAGCGATGGCCGAAGAAGCTATCGAAAGAGGCACCGGCGCTCGTGCTCTCCGTTCCATTTTCGAGAAACTCATGCTCGACACCATGTACGATGCTCCGGAAGCAACCGGTCCATCAACCGTAAAAATCGACAGCCAGGTCGTCAACGGAGATCGCCCTCCGAAAATTGTCGAAGACAAAAAAACGCGTGAGAAAAAAGAGGCGGCTTAATCGCCCGCTTCCGCATAACAAGTTACAATCAGAAAGACACCGGTTTGACCGGTGTTTTTTTGTGCCCGGACGGAACGGTGTAAGCATAACGAATCGGCATAGCCAGGCAAACGACTGAGCATTAGTCGTTACGAGCGGAAGCGGTATGATCAGGTATCGAATGAATCGATACAACTAACACTGAAAATACCGAATGAGTTCATATCAATACAACCGCCTCGACAAAGACAACGCCGCCGTTCTCCTCGTCGATCATCAATCCGGCCTCACCAATATCGTGGGAGACTTCACCCCGGATGAGTTTAAGAACAACGTGCTGGCCCTCGCTGACGCAGCGAAATACTTTAATCTGCCGACCATTCTCACCACCAGTTTCGAAGACGGACCGAACGGCCCTCTCGTCCCCGAGCTGAAAGACCTTTTTCCCGATGCCCCGTATATTGCCCGTCCCGGTCAGATCAACGCCTGGGACAACGAGGATTTTGTGAACGCCGTAAAAGCCACCGGCAAAAAACAACTCATCATCGCAGGAGTGGTTACCGAGGTCTGCGTGGCGTTTCCGGCCTTATCGGCATTGGAGGAAGGCTACGAAGTCTTTATCATCACCGATGCATCCGGCACCTTCAACCAAACCACTCGCGAAGCCGCCTGGTCGAGAATGGAAGCGGCCGGAGCTCAGTTGATGAGCTGGTTCGGCGCAGCCTGCGAACTCCACCGCGACTGGCGAAACGATGTCGAAGGTCTCGGCGCCCTCTTTTCCAACCATCTCCCCTCCTACCGATGCCTCATTACCAGCTACATGGCAGGACAGGCTTCAAAAAAATAAACCAACTCACTATATGAAAAAGGAACTGATCAAAATCCATCGAAGTTCAGGGATGCACTGGGTCGGCAACGGATTCCCCGTCCGATCTGTCTTCGACTACAATGGGCTTGGACGGGAATTGAGCCCGTTCCTGCTGCTCGACTACGCCGCTCCCCACGACTTTCCTCCGGGAGGCGGGAAGCGGGGTGTCGGCGCCCATCCCCACAAAGGTTTCGAAACCGTTACGGTCGCTTACCAAGGCGAATTGGAACATCGCGACTCCAGTGGAGGCGGCGGCAAAATCGGCGCCGGAGATGTCCAGTGGATGACAGCCGGAAACGGAATCCTCCACGAAGAATTTCATTCAGCGGACTTCACTCGAAACGGCGGAACCCTTCAAATGGTCCAACTGTGGGTCAACCTCAGGGCCGAGGACAAATCAGCCCCGGCCGGTTACCAAACCCTGCTCAAAAACGATATACCTGAAGTCGAACTTCCCGACGAAGCGGGAACTACCCGGATTATCGCAGGGCAATTTGGAGATACCCGCGGCATCGCCAGAACCTTTACCCCGATCAACCTGTGGGATCTGAAATTGAGCACAGGAAATACTGCGGAGCTTCCCATTCCCGAAGGTCACACCACGGCTCTGCTCATCTTGAGTGGAACCATCGAAATCGACGACCAAACCACCAGAGAGGGTGATCTGGCTCAATTATCCCGACATGGAGAATCCGTCAGCCTACAAGCAATCGGCGACTCCCAAATACTCGTGATGAGCGGAGAACCGATCGATGAGCCTATCGTCGGGCAGGGCCCCTTCGTAATGAACAGCACTGCCGAAATCGAGGAAGCCTATGCCGAATTCCAGTCCGGAGCGTTTGGAGATCCGGCTGAACTATAGAGAAAACGCCACTACACCACGCCACATTTCAAAAGGGCATCCGCCACTTTGACAAAACCCCCGATGTTGGCGCCTCTGGCGTAATCGATTTTGGTTCCGTGACCATCCCGACCATACTCGGCACATTTGTCATGAATATTGGTCATGATCTTTTTCAGTCTCTCATCCACCTCTTCCCTCGACCAGGAAGAATGCTGAGCGTTTTGACTTTGTTCCAGGCCGGAAACCGCAACCCCGCCGGCATTCGAAGCCTTCCCCGGAGCATACAGCACTTCGCTACGCAGGATGTGTTGCGCGTCCGCGGTGCAGGGCATGTTCGCCCCTTCGGCCAGGGCGATGAGCCCGTTTTTCACAAGAGCTTTGGCATCGTCACCAAGTAATTCATTCTGGGTCGCACAGGGAAAAGCAAGATCGCCCGGAATCTGCCACGGAGTTTTGTCAGGATAGTATTCACAGCCGAATTCCTCGCTGTATTCCTTGATTCGCCCACGACGGTTTTCCTTCAAATCGATCAACCACTCCAGCTTATCCCGGGTGATTCCCTCTTTATCATAGATAAAACCACTGCTATCACTCGCGGTTACCGGCTTCGCTCCCTGAGTGATCAACTTTTCGATGCAATAGAGAGCGACATTTCCGGAACCGGATACCAAAGCTGTTTTGCCCTCGAGATCGTCATCACAATCCCGCATCATCTCCCGCATGAAGTAGACCACTCCATGACCGGTTGCCTCCGTCCGTCCCGCGCTGCCACCAAATGACAGACCTTTACCAGTCAACGCTCCGTTAAACTGATTGGCCATCCTTTTATATTGACCGAATAAATAACCGATCTCGCGGGCGCCCACGCCAATGTCTCCGGCAGGGACATCTGTCTCCGGTCCGATATACCGATGCATTTCTGTCATCATCGACTGACAGAACCGCATCACCTCGTCATCACTCTTACCTTTCGGGTTGAAATTGGAGCCACCTTTAGCGCCCCCCATCGGTAAACCGGTCAGACTGTTTTTAAAAATCTGTTCAAAACCGAGAAACTTCAGAACACTTTTAGTCACCGAAGAATGAAAGCGGAGCCCACCTTTGTAAGGGCCGATCGCATTGGAAAATTGCACCCGCCACGCACGGTCGGCTCTCACATTCCCTTGATCGTCTTTCCATGAAACCCGCCACGAAATCACCCGGTCGGGCTCAGTCAAGCGCTCCATCAGGCATTCGTTTTTATACTCTTTTTTGCCCTCCATGAACGGAAGCACATCAGCAGCCACTTCCTTTACTGCGGCATGAAATTCAGGTTGTCCGGGATTTCGTTTTTCTAATCCAGACATAAAAGTATCGAGGTCGGTGCATAGGGTACTCATAAAATAAAGCGTATAAAATGGAATCCGGTTTGAAAAGACCCGATTCCAACTACTCAAACGTTACGAACTTTCGTCAAAAGCAGAGTCGAAAGAAATGGTCATCCGGTTTGCAGGACGCAATCATCGCCGAAGCAAAGTGCATGAATCCAACTGACACAGATTCTATCTCACACGCCCCAGCCACGATGATACCGCGACTCACGGCAATTCACACCCCTCTGGCACTTCACCTGCAGTTCAGGAGGACTCATGATGAACCGGAAAATGTATATAAAGAACGGAACCAGATTTCTTATAGCGGCAATAACGTGTGCTCTGGCTGTCTCCGCTATCCACGCAGAGACTGAACCAATAGACGATTCAAAAATCCTTGAAAGTGTCAAAACCGCACTGAAAGACTTTCCTCCAACCTCCGATACCGAACCGGAGCTGGACGTTGAAGACGGCGTTCTGAAGCTTTCCGGCGAAGTCGACAGTCTCCCCGTGAAAAACCTCGCAGCCGAAACCGCCGCAACGATTCGCGGAGTCCGGGCAATCGTGAACGAGATGACCGTTCGGGAAGTAGAGAAAGACGACGACACGATTCAGAAACAACTCGACGATGTCTTCACCCTGCACAAAGCGAATGAAGACAAAGCGATCGAATATCGAATCAATGACGGAGTGGTGACTCTCAATGGGTCAATCTCCACCTACACGATGAAACGGCAGGCTGAAAAGATGGCCTCCTCCGTGGCAGGGGTGCGCAGCGTCGTTAATCTTCTCCGGGTCATGCCTCTGACTCTGCCCGACGACAAGGAAATCACCCAGAACATCGCTCTGCGACTTGGAAGCAATCCCTGGATCGACAGCGAACTGGTTAAGATGACCGTCGAGGACGGCGTTGTCAGCCTATATGGCGCCGTGGATTCCTATGCCGAAAGAAGCCAACTGATCGAGTTGGCCCGGGCCTATGGGATCATGGAAGTGAACGCCGAAAAACTTACCGTATCTCCGGGTCTGAGACCGAAGATGCATCGCCCTCACAAACCCCTTTTCCGAACCGACGAGGAATTGAAAACATCTCTAACCGACGCCTTTCACCAGGATAACCGCCTCCATAAGTCTGATATAGAAATCAAAGTGCTTGATAGCGATATCACCCTCGTCGGATCGGTTGATAATATTGGAGCCAAAGCCGCTGCCGAGTCCAACGCCGGGAATCTTCCCGGAGCCGGTCAAGTGTACAGCTTTCTGACAATCGCTAATCAAGAGGGTCGTTCAGACGCAGACATCGAAAACCGACTGAACCGCACTCTGCAAGCAAACGCCCTGCTTGGAGGCACCGACGTTTCCGCGAAAGTGGAAAATAATGTTGTAACCCTCGAAGGAATGGTGAACTCCACTTATCAACGCCGACACGCCGTAAATCTTGCGTCAAACGCTTCAGGAATCCGTGAGGTCAAAAGCAAACTTCGAGTCGACTGGGATTCCGATACCACTCCAAAAAACTGAACCAAACAACCCGATTGTACAGGGTACAGTCCAACATTGTACCCTGTACAGTCCACCCCTATAAACTGAAACTATGAAGACAATGTATATTACCGCCTGCGTCGTAGCCATTCTGGGATTCTGTAGCTCCCCGAAAGGTATCACGAGCGAAGTAGAGAAAGACAAAGATCCCACTGCGAAAACCGATAAAGAAATGGTCGCGGTTATTTTCCCGACTCGCGGAAACACGGTTAGCGGAACCGTGCATTTCACCCAACTGGAAAATGGGCAAGTTAAGGTCAAAGCCAACTTCACCGGCTTGACAGAAAACTCGGAAAATGCATTCCATATCCACCAATTTGGCGATCTCACCACACTTGACGGTAAAAGCGCCGGAGGCCATTTTAATCCCGCAGGAAACCCCCACGGTTTACCCCTCGGAGAGCAGAATTCGGAGGAGCGGGCCGAAGGGAAGGTACCAGCCGATTCCATCCCGCTCGGGAAAATGAATGCGAAAGAAAAGCCCACTGAAAAAGCCGATGCCGACCGGTCTGACAATCAGGTGAAGGAAGACAGTATCCCGCTTGGGAAGATGAATTCTGCCAAAGGCGAGAACAACGGGCGTCACACCGGAGACCTCGGCAACATCCAGAGCGATGAAAACGGTAACGCTTCCAAAACGATGACGGTCGAAAACCTGACTCTGCATGGCGAAGACTCAATATTGGGCCGGGCCATCATTGTCCACGAGAAAGCGGATACCGGGGAACAACCAACCGGAGGAGCTGGTAGCCGGATAGGTTATGGAGTCATCGGACTTCGAAATCCGGATAAATAGTCCGTCAAAAAATCCACGGCAGGCTCTCCGCCAGTAACCCCACTACGGCGGGGAGCCAAACTGCTGCATCGCAGAGCGGTTGAATATCGAGTGCGCTCTTTTCCGGATCCAGCAAACTGATCAACCAGAGACAAACCGACGTCAGCAACAGGCTGATTCCTATCGAAACCGGTAGGGACAGGTTTTGGAGAACCACCACTCCCACCCCGGTCAGAGCCAGTATCGGACGGAATGGAAAGTATCGGCCCGCTTCCGCAAACCACGCAGACGCATCAAACTTTCGATCAAAGTCCGACTCCGCTCGCGAGATTAACAGGCAGTTAACAACACAAAGCACTCCAAATAGAACGAGAGCACTCAATCTTACGGGATCGGGCGGATAGGCGAAAGGAATACCAACACCGGCAGAGAAACAGAGGCCGATTAATAATTCTTTCAAAGGAATGTATTTGGCTCCGGTCCGCCAGCGATAGGCGATAAAGTATAGAATAGTAATAAAGCCAACGACCGGTGCCTGCTTCCAGATCTCGATCGGCAGAAAGACCGCCGAAACGACCGCTGTTAACACTGGAAAAGGCAGCAGCCCCACAAACATGCGACGACGCTCGGCAGCAAACCGTTTCCTCGGCGGAGCATGATCCAAAAAATCGGCACTATCAAAAATTCGATCACAAAGATAGATCGCCCAGACACCGGATACCAGAGCACTCCAGGTGGCCCAATGAATTTCACCTCCGAAAGCGGTCGTGAAAAGCAGCCACCACAAGCCAGCCACGAGAGGTGCATCAAGAGCCGGAAAACTGATGTAGTTCAGAAATCTAACGGGCCCGGCTTTCTTCTCCGGAAGCGAGCCGACATCTCCCTGCTTGCGCTTCACCATCTCGGCAAAAAGTAGCCGGATTTTCCATAAAAACACTAGTTTTTTGGGAGATGAGGGATTCATTGCCCGAAGATGTCGACTCACCAAACTTTTGCCCTGATCCTCGCCGGAGGCAGCGGAACCCGCTTCTGGCCCCTGAGCCGCAACGAAACACCGAAGCAGCTCCTGAAACTTTTCGATGACGAGACGCTGATCGAGAAAACCGTCAATCGTCTCAAAGGGCTGGTTCCCACCGAAAATATCATCGTATTAACCAACGAGGCGCAAGTGCCGGGCATTCAGCAAGCGCTTCCCGATCTTCCCCGCGAAAATATCGTCGCCGAACCGGCGCGGAGAGATACCGGTCCCGCTGTCGCCCTCGCCGCAGGTTGGGTCGCAGCCCGTGACCCGGAGGCGGTGATGATGGTTCTTCCCGCTGACCAACTCGTGGTCGACACCGCAGGATTTCAATCAATCCTCAAGTCAGCCTGCGCTGCCGCCGCTTCGACGAAGAGTATTGTTACCCTGGGCATCAAACCCGACTGGGCCTGTCCGGGATACGGCTATATCGAGCGCGGAGCCGAGGTCCAGATTGATAACCCGGAGATCAATCATCCCATTGTGAAGGTGGAATGTTTCCGTGAGAAGCCCAGTCCCGAAGTGGCCGCCGAATACCTCGCTGCGGGAAATTTTTCCTGGAACGCCGGCATTTTTATCTGGTCTCTCGCCACCTTGAAAAGTGAGCTCTCCGAGCATTGCCCCGAGCTGGATAAATTCGTCGATGACATCGCCGCCGCGGAGGACTTCAATCAATTTGTAAAAGATCACTTTGAATCACTTACCAAGATCTCGATCGATTATGCCCTGATGGAGAATGCCTCACAAATTCTTAACATCGAAGCCGACGTCGGCTGGGATGATGTTGGCGGTTGGCCTTCGGTTGCCAAATATTTTCCTCAAGACGATTCCGGGAACGCAATCCGAGGTGAGGTTACTTCGATTGACTCCGCAAACAACATCGGTCTATCGGTGGGCGGAAAAAGGATTGCCCTCCTCGGAGTTGAGGATCTCATCGTGGTTGAAACCGAAGATTCCATTCTCGTAGCGTCACGCGACAAAGCTGATGACATCAAAAAACTGGTCGACCAGTTGCCCGAAGAGTTAACCTGAGAAATGGCTGAGGAATGGGTCAAAGCGCTCGGGATCGATTACGGCACCGTCCGGATCGGACTGGCAACCAGTGATGATATCGGGATGCTGGCTCATCCTTTCCAGACGATTTCCGGCAAAAGCGAGGACAATCCTGCTCAGGTCATCCATCAAATTGTCAAAGAGCGCGGCATCAAAGATATCGTGATCGGTCTGCCGCTCCATTCCGACGGGAGCGAAAGCACGATGTCGAAGGAAGTGGCCAAATTTGTCGTAAAGCTGAGGAAAGAACTCGGCGAAAACTTTCCCATTCACGAAGTCGACGAGTTGCGAACCACTCGAACCGCCCGTGAAAAACTTCAGCAGGCCGGAAAGAAAGAAAAAGAGGTCAAAGGAATTCTCGATCAGGTCGCAGCCGCCGAAATTCTGCAGGACTGGCTCGACCAGCGGGCCGGGTCCCTTTTACCTGACATTGATCTTTTTCCCGAGGAGGACTAGCTTCGGCGAGACATGGCTAACGCAGATTTTGATAAAATCGGGGTGATCGGAATGGGGATCATCGGAAAAGGAATAGCAAACCACCTCCGACAAAACGGAAAGGACGTTTACGTCTGGAATCGTTCGCCGAAACCGGAACCGAATTTTCTCGGCTCGCCGGGCGAAATGGCTCAGCTCGTCAAAGTCATTCAGATCTACGTCACGGATGGCGATGCATTGCTCTCCATCATGGGGCAGCTCAAAGGTTCCCTGACTTCCCATCATATCATCCTGAACCACTCGACCGTCGAACCGCACGCCTCCGTGGCCGCTCATGAAATCGCACAGTCGGTGGGCGCCGATTTTCTCGATGCCCCCTTCACCGGAAGTAAAGAAGCTGCAAAAGCGGGAGCCCTGGTTTACTACATCGGCGGAGATCCCGGTGTTCTCGAGCAGGTCAAACCGGTTCTCGAACTGTCGGCCAAAGAAATTATCTATATAGGAAAAGTCGGCGAAGCCTCGGTCATCAAAATCGCTACGAATATGATTTCCGCGGCAACAGTTGAGGTTCTCAGTGAAGCCTACGGACTTACCAAAGCTGCCGGCATCGATCCACAGGTTCTGCAGCACGCGATTGAAAATAATGCCTGTAACTCAGTCCTCGCCTCGATGAAACTGCCTACCATGATTGAAGGCAATTTCGAGCCTCATTTCTCCCTGAAAAATATGTTCAAAGACTCCAAATTCGCTCTGGAACTGGGCAAACAGTTTGCCGTCGACATGCCGGTGTTAACCACCACCGCAAATATCATGTTTCGCACCATGCAAAAAGGGCGAGGCGACGACGACTACTCCGTGCTCGCCGCAAACTACCAGTCAGACAAACACCTTCCCGATTCACGATCATGACAGGCTGGATCAAACCAGAAAACATTGCCTACCTCGAATTGAAAGGACCCGATGCGGTTCGCTTTCTAAACGGGCAAATCTCTAATAACGTAAGCGGTGATTTAAGTAAAAAAGTCGTCACCGCCTGCGTCTGCACGATGAAAGGGAAAGTCGACGCCGTAATTCGGGTCACTGCCGGAAACGGTCCTGAAAGCCTTCTTATCGAAGTCGACAAAGCTCAGGAGGAAGCCGTATTAGCCCGACTGGATCGCTACCTGATCGCCGACGACTGCGAGTTTATCGAGTCACCGGAAGTCAGCGACGTCACCCATATCATCGCCGAATCGATCGATCACCCCGGAGCGCGGGAACACTGGCGA
This sequence comes from Verrucomicrobiales bacterium, assembly GCA_029213005.1. Taxonomy (GTDB): domain Bacteria; phylum Verrucomicrobiota; class Verrucomicrobiia; order Verrucomicrobiales; family DEV007; genus Arctic95D-9. The sequence continues at coordinate 69,750 of JARGPI010000019.1, read as the reverse complement.
TATGGATTAAAAGGCTTCGATGTCTTCGGCGAGGTCGATACATCTGGATTAACAGAGTTGGAGTTAACCGACTTGTTAGCTCAAAAGATTCTTCATGGAATCCCTGAGTATGGATTTGAAATTTCTGGCGAGGAATTCCCCGCCAGCCTTGGGCTCGACAAATGGGCCGTCGATTTTCACAAAGGCTGCTACCTTGGTCAGGAAATCGTTTCCCGAATTGAAAGCGCGGGAAAAATCCCGAAGAAACTGCGGCTCTTTTTGACTACCAAACCATACGAAAAAGGGGCCACCTTTTCAGATGCTAACGGCAAAGAAATCGCTGCCGCGACACGGGATTCAGTCCCCCACCCTGATCAGCAGGACACCTTTTTGACACCTCTGTTAGCGAAAGACAGTTTTGCGAAAGAAGGGTTTGAGGAGATCGCCATTCTGTATCCGCCGAAGCTGTGAGTTAACTTCACGCCATGAAACGTTTTACCCAATTCTTTGCCGCATTCTTTCTGCTTTGGCCGTCATTTTCGAACGCCGCAGACGAATTTGATCTGATTGTCTACGGAGGCAGCCCGGCAGGTCTCATTTCCGCCGTAGCTGCCCTCCGGGATAATGGCGATCTCAAGGTCGCCATCATCGAACCGACAAATTGGATCGGCGGACTTGTTACCGGCGGGCTCAGTCGAACCGATAAAGGACAGGAGCAAACAATCGGCGGGATGACCCGCGAATACTTTGAAATGGCTAAAAAGATTGGCGGGGAAAAAACGCCAATGTGGTATGCCGAACCAAAGCAAAACATGGCAGCGTTCCGGGAACTACTGAACCCGTATAAAGACCAAATCACGCTTGTCACGGGGCACCGGATCAAATCGGTAGTGAAAGACAACAACCGGATCCGCTCCCTTTCCCTCGATGACCAAAGTATCTGGAAAGGTCGCATCTTTATCGATGCAAGTTACGAAGGCGACCTGATGGCTTTAAGCGGAGTCAGTTACCGGGTGGGTCGCGAAAGTCGCGAGGAATACGGTGAACCTCTAGCCGGATACACTCCAATGCCGCTACGGCCGCACGGCCCGGATACGATGGAGAATGTGTGTTCCTGTCATGGAGGGACAGCTCCCCATTTCATCCACGGCACCCCGGTCGAAATCAGCGCCTATGATCAAAATGGAGAATTGATTTCCGGTGTAGTGAAAGCCGACCCCCAAATGAAACCGGGCGATGCCGATGAGTTGACTCAGGCATACAATTTCAGAATCTGTGTCACCCAGAGAGACGACATCCGGGTGCCTTTCCCGAAACCGATTCACTACGATCCGAATCGGTATGAAATGCTACTTCGTCTCATCGAGCGCTTTCCTTCGATCCCCTTTGGTCGACTCGTTCACCTCGGTGCAATCGCAAACGGAAAGTTCGACCTTAACGCTCAGGGGTTATTTTCCACTGATTATGCCGGAGGTAATGCCGGCTATCCCGATGGTGATCACAAAACCCGCGACGCCATCTGGCAGGACCACGTCGACTATGTTCAGGGCTATCTCTGGTTTTTGGGTAATGACGAGCGGGTCCCCCGAACCCTTCGGGACGAGGTCAATTCCTGGGGCCTTTGCAAAGATGAATTCGTCGATAACGGCAACTGGCCCTACGCACTCTACGTCCGCGAGGCGCGCCGGATGAAAGGCGAATATGTGATGCGGCAGGAAGATACCTGGACCGAGATCGTGAAACCGGACTCCGTAGGTATGGGCTCATTCATTTTAGATTGTCACATCGTACAACGGATTGTGACTCCGGAAGGACTCGTTACCGATGAGGGTTCGTTTCAGGACAGCCCGACAAGACCCTATCAAATCCCCTATCGCTCTCTGTTGCCTCAGGAAAAAGAATGCGAAAATCTACTGGTGCCGGTATGTCTTTCTGCATCGCATATTGCGTATTGTTCCATTCGAATGGAGCCCGTCTACATGACACTCGGTCAGGCCAGTGGAACGGCAGCAGCGATGGCCCTGGCCGAAAGCCCGGATGAACCTGTCGTGCATCGAGTCGATGTCGCTGTGCTACAGAAGAAATTGAAGGATCAAAATGTCGTTCTCGAAATTGAAGGACTCGCTGATTTGATCACGGTTGATAAACTGCTCGGAATCGCGCTCGACGACCGATCCGCCACCTTTGTCGGATCCTGGGGACACAGTGGATATGGAAACCCGGTGGAAGGAACTGCCGCTCACGACAGCAACAGCGGAAAAGGCAACAAATCCGCAACATTTACCGTATCCGTTCCGGAAACCGGAGACTATGAGGTTCGTTTTGCCTACGCTTTTGCATCGAATCGGGCATCAGCAGCACCGATCGACATCACACACGCCAACGGAAAAGCGACTGTGGAAGTCGATCAAAGGAAGAAACCCGAGCACGAAGGGGTTTTCACAACCTTAGGGGTCTGGAATTTCGCAGAAGACCAGCCGGTAAAAATTACGATCCGAAACGACGATACTGATTCCTACGTGTCCATCGATGCAATCCAGTTGTTGCCCGTAAAAGCGGAAGAGTAGAACAGGTGTCTCGCCTGTTCAGATAAATTCGAGGAACGGGAATTCATCAGCGAAGCCCATCTACGTTCTTGTTCAATTCCACTCTGGCATGATCGAGCCGTGTTGAGACACTCTTTTCGGGCTATCTTCCGGCCACATTAATTATGAAGGAATTTTCCACCAGTCGCCGCCGGTTTCTCAATGCCTCAGTCGCTACAACCGCCGTCTTCGGAGCGGAGCGTTCCCTCCTTGCTGATGACAGCCGCAAGGCCGGGGGAAATTCCGGCGAAGCCAAAAATGTAATTTTCATGGTCAGTGATGGAATGAATCACGGAGCCCTGTCACTGGCCCATCTCTATCGGCAACGCCATCAGTCAAAAGAAACCAACTGGACCCGGCTCTACCAGGAAAGACCGGTGGTTCGCTCACTGGTCGAAACCTACTCCCACAGCAGCTGCGTCACCGACTCAGCAGCGGCAGCGAGCGCCTGGGGCTGCGGTCACCGGATTGACAATGGGGTCCTCAATATTCTACCCGACGGAACCGTCTCCACGCCCCTTCATACGAAGCTGCAAAAGGTGGGTCGCAAAACCGGCCTGGTTTCGACTGCCACCATCACACACGCCACCCCGGCGGGATTTGCCGCCAATGTGCCCAGTCGCGGGCAGGAAAAAGATATCGCTAAACAATATCTGGACCGCAGGGTCGATGTCTTACTGGGAGGCGGAACCAAATTCTTCGATGCAGATTTGGTTCAACAATTTCAAGCTGCCGGGTATCAATCAATCTCTTCGCGGGCGGAACTGAAAAAAATCGATCCCGCCGCCGGAGGACCTCTACTCGGTTTATTCAGCAACGGGCACATGCCTTATGAGATTGATCGGACTAACGATCCCGCTCTCGATAAATCGACTCCAACTCTGGCCGAAATGAGCCGCGCCGCCCTCAATCGCCTGCAATCGGCAAAAGAGGGATTTTTCCTGATGATCGAAGGTGCCCGAATCGATCACGCAGGTCATGCTAACGATGCCGCCGCTTCTATCCACGACCAACTCGCCTTTGACGATGCCATCGGCGAAGCGATTGCCTTTATCGACAAAAATCCCGATACTTTGCTGGTAATAACCACCGATCACGGCTGCGGCGGTATCCAGATGAACGGCGTGAAAGGTAAACCTGACGAAAAGTTCGGACCCGGTTCCTACTCGGCAAGCAATGCCTACTTCGACCGGCTAGCCCAATTCAGCCGCTCACTGGAGTGGATGTCGCAAAATGGGATTAAAGGTCTCAGTGGGGACAAACTCGCTGCCGCACTCGAAAAATATACCGGACTGAAATTAAATGACGAACAAACCAAGATGGCCCAGGGGCTCCGGGGAGGTGCCGGAGTCGCACTCGGTCAACATACCGGAGTGACCTGGACAAGCCAGAATCACACCGGGGAACTCGTGGAATTTTGCGCGATCGGTCCGGGAAGTGACCGTTTCCCCGCTTTTATGAAAAACCGGGACGCCCACGACATCCTGTTGGCCACTCTCAAAATCGCCGTCTAACCTATTTCAGTTTTACCAAGACTCGATCGATACTACCGGTGAAATTCCCCTTGGGCGCTTGCGAGTCCACCGGGTTTTTATCGTCGTGTCCGATACACAAATCTTCCTGAGGGTGACGCCCCACGGCACCACCCTGAGACGTCACACTTCGATCGCCCTGAATTAAAGTGAGACCATCTTTATCGAAACTCGCGATATAGGGCAAATCCCGGTCGGATACAGGGAGCGATACCCGATCCACTTTAGAACCATGACTGATCGCAAAGACAATTTCGCCTGCTTTCGCATATAAAACATATCCAACCGCCGAACCGCCATGGGCCACAATCGGGCCGGAAAGATTCTCTCCGGAGATGGCGGCCTCGACCGTAAAAGCATTACCGGCAATTCCCGGAGCTGAATTGGTATCAATCACATCTCCCGCTTTTACCTTGGTCCAGTTAGGTGGTTTGCGAGGTAGCTTTTTGCGCTCGCTGCGAAGTGGAGCATCCGAAAGGTATAGCATAACGGGATTCTCTACCTGACCGGCCGGGCGCCGATTCGATGTGATTTCTTTTGCCATTGCATCCGCCAAACCCTGTAGTTTCGCTACTATTTCGGGACGTCCGGCAGCGAGATCAGTCATTTCACCAATCTCCGTATCGAGATTGTAGAGTCGCCCCCCGCGTTTGATATCGTCGTTACCCAGGTTGTCGAAACCCATCCCGATTTTCTGCGGAGTTAAGGCCAGCTTCCAGGGACCCTGACGAACGGCCTGCAGTTTGGTTCCACCAAAATAGTACCAAGCCTCGCGACTTGATTGAGATGTCTCGCCCAGTAAAACGTCAGTAATATCGACCCCGTCGATTTGCCGGTCACTCTTCAATTCCGCCCCGCCCAGCGCCGCAAAAGTCGGAAGTACATCGGTAGTGCCGGTGATCGCATCTGACACGGTTCCGCCCTCGATTTGACCGATCCAGCGGGCGATCGTGGGAACACGAACCCCGCCCTCGAGCGTGCATCCTTTACTGCCCCGCAATGGGCCGGATACCCCGCCTGCTTTGCCTTTCGACGCCCACGGACCATTGTCGCTTGTAAAGATCACCAGAGTATTCTCTGACAAATCCGCCTCATCGAGAGTTTTCAAAATCTCACCTACCGACCAATCGACTTCCGCGACCCAATCTCCGTAAACTCCGTTAGCCGACTTACCGACAAAATCCTGATGAGGAAAAAGCGGCACATGCATCGCGGTATGGGGCATATAGAGAAAAAAGGGTTCTTCACCGTCCGCTTTTGATTGGATAAATTTTACCGCTTCCTCAGTATATTCACGGGTGACGCGGCGCTGTCCTTCATCTTCGAGTAAGTCAGCTACTTTCTCATCGCGAATCAGTGGCGTAACTCTCAAGCCCGATTCCGTAGCCGTCTTTTGCATATCATTGGAATAGGGAATTCCGAAGTAGGAATCAAATCCCTGACGAGTCGGGAGGAATGATACCTGATCTCCGAGATGCCATTTCCCCACGCAAGCGGTCGCATAGCCAACTTCTTTCAAATAGTCTGCCACGGTGTGCTCATCCGGATTCAACCCGGTTCCCTGTCTTGGGAAGAGGACCCCTGGAATCGATACTCTTGGTGCATAGGAGCCGGTCAATAGCTGGGCACGCGACGCTGAGCAAACCGGAGCGGCATAAAAACTGGTCAGCTTCATTCCCTCGGCTGCCATCCGGTTGAGATTCGGAGTAGCATTAACCGTTGATCCGAAGGGTTCGATATCGCCATAGCCCATATCGTCGATAAAAATCAGCACAAAATTGGGTCGATCAGTGGCGGAAAGAACCGGGCTGATCAAAATAATCGCCAGAAGGGCTGAGAAAATCTTCATTGCTATATAAAACCGTTTCGACGGGTTTTAAACAAGATCAGAGTTACAAAGGGACAGAAAAAAGGCGAACCACCGAAGTGCTTCGCCTTTCCAAATCAAAAATAATGGAAACCGGAATTACTCTTTTTCTTTCCCGTCCCACTCAAGTCCTTCACCCGGTGCAGGATCAGCTGTCCAGGCTCCGAAATCAGCTCCCTGTTTGATCCAGGTCGCAAAAAGTTCTTTGTCAGCGGCAGTCCACTGAGGTGCCTTTCCTTCTGGTGGGAAGTGCATTTCGTCATCAAGCGGAAGCTTGGTGACTTCCAGCATCCGTGACTTATCAGGTTCGCCGGGAACGAGAATTTTGGATCCGCTTTCATCCTCCGCAGACAGAATTCCTTCTTTAGTCGCAAGGATGATGCCCGCTTTAGGCTTCTTGGTCCGGGTCCGGGTTCCCCGAGTTTCTTCGTAAGGAGGCCGGTGACAAGTGACACAGCTCTCCTTGATCAATGGATAAATTTGCTTTTCGAAGTCAACCTTATCTTCAGCTTGCACGGCGGCTGAGCTGAGAAGGAATCCCGACAGGAGTGTGTAAAAGAAGATTTTTCTCATGATATAGATCTCGAAGATTTACCAAATCAGTTTACGCCCGATTTAATATTTCTGTTAGTAATTAAATGCGCCAAAAAACTTGCGGGCAAGCCTTTTCTTTAATCATTCCCGCTATCAATTTGATGAGGTTTGAAGATGAAAGCCGCCCAGCCAATCATAAAGGCAAGCCCTCCCAGCGGAGTCGCCAGAACGATTGGAAGCGCTGTAAGACCAGTATAGCTAAGAACATAGAGACTTCCCGAAAAGAGGAAAACCCCCACCAGCCAGGCCCAGAAACTGAATGGCGGACGGGCCCGTTTTCCAACCAGGGCGATTTCAAACATCGCCAGGCCGTGAATCATCTGATAAAGCGCTGCTGTTTTCCATTCTTCAAGATGACCGGTTTCCAGCAATTTATCTTTCAACATGTGGGCACCCATCGCACCCAGAGCGATGGCCACCAACATCACCACCGCCGCGATCCGAATCTGAAGACTGGTTTTCATTCCGCAAGATTCCTCAAGAGATTGCTGCTGCGCAAGTGATTCCCACCATCATTTCTTCAGCGGTAAAATCTCCGGGCAACACCTCGACTACCGTGCATAAACCGGTTTCCGGATCGACGAACCGTAACCTGGAAGACACGAAAATTTTCTGGTAATCTGCCTCCGTCCGTTTCATGTTCAGGTTCTCCTTAAAAATTTGCTTATGAAAGACCCAACCGAAAATGAAGCCGGTCCAGTTGCCATCATCGCCGTTCACGGGGTGGCCGATCAAAGCAAAGACGAAACCGCCGTTAAAGCAGTGAATCTTCTGCTGCATCTCGATGGTTTGGAACCGGAGATGGGTCAGGAACATGTCGGCCAGGCTTACGAAGGCTTTAAGGAGGAAAAAATTCACGTGGGAATCAACCCTCTGGATATTTCCAGCATGACGGATGATGACGCCTGGCATTATCAGTTGCGGAAACACCTTCAGGACTACCAGAGCGATGAACGCAAGGAAGTCTTCGAAACCCTTCGTATGGAAGGGGAAAGAATCGTCCGGGACACTCCGGACTCGGAGCACAAGGTCGATCGCAAAGTCCACATCTATGAGATGCACTGGGCAGATGTCAGTAATTTGAAACTGGGCATTTTGAACCTGTTCGTCGCGATTTACCGGCTGTTGTTCGAGGCATCCTGGCTGGGTAAGCAGACGATCGGGAAATGGGCCACTTTCGGTGATGATGTCGGGAAAATGAGCACGGTCACCTCGCTGCGCGGGCTCATGCTGGTGTTCCATTCCATCACCACCGTGATTTTGACGCGGTTTATGCCCGTGATTTATCTTCTGATGATTCTGATGCTGATGCTAACGGGGATCCCCGTCCTCGAGAGCAGTTGGGCCGAGGGAATCATGAACGCCATGGGTGGTTACACCGGGCTTTTTACATTATCCATTGTCGTTTTAATTGGGGGAGGATTGATTGGTCTGGCGTTCCTCTTTTGGCGGCGCCTTCCGTGGCCTCCCATCTATCTGGTGATCGTGGGAATCTGTTTTTTGATCGGCAACGTCACTCTCGCACTTCTCCATGGTAGTGAAGGCAGTTGGTGGGCGGAATCGGGTCTCGCCATCGTGATCTGGATCGGGATTTGTATTCTGATGAATGCATTCGTCCTCCCTCTACTGAACCGGGCTTTCCCCGGGACGCGGATCGTAGGCAACTTGCTCCTGCTCTTTTTCACAGTCGGTCTGATCTTCGGACTGACCCATGAATCCGAATGGCCTCTGCTGATCAGCGGACCTTTGCAGGCCTTGCGCTTCGGCTCAGCCTTACTGCCGCTCGCCTGGATCATTTTGGCAACCTCGGCGAATCTGTTTCTTATCCTCGCGATGTTCGAGTTGTTCATTCTCCGGATCCGGCCGGGCATGGATAAAGAAGTCAGGCAGCGGCGGAAATCCCGGCTTCGCACCGGCGTTCTTTCGATCACTTTGCCCGTGTTGTTGATCAGTTTCCTCAATGCCACGTTTTTCCAGCTCGTTCTGATTCCGGCAAAACTGGGCGGACTCGATGGGGTTCACCCCGTTCCCGGCCGTTCTTCGGATGCACCCGCAGCGATGCATCAAATTGAGGAAAAACTGCACGAATATGTTGAGCCATTTGTTTCGAGAATGACCTCGGTTCCCGATTTCGAATCCTGGAGCAAAGAAAACTCAGGACCACGATCGGTGTTCTCCGACTACGCAACGTACACCTCGAAGGAAATGGTTATTCCGTTCCTCGAATTTATCTTTCTCATTATCGTTTTTGTGCTCGGATATACTCTCTGGATCGTGACTCCGGCGGTGCTGGCGGAACGAAATCAACCGGTGAATCCGGGAGGGAAAAAATGGGATAAGCTATCGATGGCTCTCGGGCGAAACCTGACCCAGGGCTACAAATGGATTTGGCTGGGGCAGGTCATCCTCGTCGGCTGTCTGCTTTTGACCCAGTTTCTTTTTGCCTACCGCGGAATCCGGGCAGGACAGATCCGTGCCAGCGGCGATTCCACAGTCGACAGCGCCCCTATGATGGTACTTGTCGACCAATTTCTCGGCCTCCAGAATACCGAAACCAAGTTAGCTTCCACGAGCTCGAATCGAGACTACTCCCGATCGAGAAGAGTGCGCTCATTCGGTGAAGAGACGCCTCAATCGGAGCGACCTCATTCCCATACTCATCGTGATTCCTCTTTCCGACGGGATAAAGTTCGGGAATCGATCAAAGAAATGTGGAGCAAGCGGGAGCGCGAGGAGCAGGGAAACTTCACTCCGCGAAATCGACCCGGCTCTGACAACCAACCTTCATTTTCGCCTTCGACCCGATCAGCAAACCCGTCGCCGGCGAGTACCCGAACTCCGATCAGTGCGGAATCCAATCCGCCGGATGTGATCATCGCTTTGTTAACGGAAACAGTCGTGTTTCTCAACAACGGCCCCCTCACCAGTGCTCTCGGGATTTCGATTCTGGTGCTCGGAATCGGATATATCTTCTTCTCCCGGTTAACTGACCCACTGGTCGCCGGTTTAAGGGGAGGACTGGATATCGCTCTCGACGTGGTCAGTTACCTGCACCCCTTTCCACGGAACCGCACCGCCCGGGCTCAAATTCTGAGTCGCTATGCTTCGCTCTTACAATACATCGTCGAATGGAGAGATCCGCAAAATCCGAATGTGGGCTACTCGCGTCTCGTAATTTTGACTCACAGTCAGGGCGGAGTCATCACCTCAGATATTCTCCGCGCATTATCCGCTGGAACTGTCGCTAAAGACAATGGACTGGAAGCACTCTGTGCCACACCCGAAGGTAAAGAAGGCTGCATCCCGGTGCGGCTCCTTTCCATGGGATCGCCGCTGGTACAATTGTATAACGCCCGCTTCCCCGATCTCTACGCCTGGGATAGGAAAGCAGATCCCAGGGATACCCATAGAGGTCTCGAGTGTTGGTGGAATCTCTATCGAAGCGGCGACTATGTCGGCCGGATGATTTTCCGGGAGCCCTATGATAAAACCAATTTCATTCCGGAATGGGACTACGTCATGGTTCGGGACGGCAAATACGTACCAGTTCGTGAGACCTGTATCGGTGCCGGTGCCCACACTCACTACTGGGATAAAAACGCCCCTCCATCGGTAGTTCGGAAATTGGACTGTCTCATTGCCTGTGACAACGTCGATCAATTGGCTCACACCCACGATGAAGAGGATGATACCGTGGAGACAGATGATACCACGCCGGTCCAGCCTGTCATATAGGTCACTAAGGCCGACGCGGTAAAGTCGACCGGATCTTCGTACCCCGGTCGTAGATGACCAGGCTCCCCGCTACCGCTACATTCAAACTGTAAGCGCCGGGGAGCACGATCGTTTTATGACATTCCTCGAGGACTGCCGGAGGTAATCCTGATGCCTCATTCCCCAGTAGATAAACAGCTCTCGGCGGGTGCTCGAAAGTTTCCAGCGGTTCAGCGGTATCCGTCATCTCCACCGCCACAATCGATGCGGCATAGGGGATCGAAGATTTGAACTCGTCGAAATCATCGTAATGATATAGCGGAATCCGGCTCCAGGCTTTGGTAACATCGCTGGATTGCTTGCGGTACTTTCGATCAATCGTGAAAATAAAAGAAGCGCCGAGGATATAGGCAGAGCGCCACAGCGTTCCAATGTTCTCTTCGTCACTGGAGTGAAAAACTCCAATCCCGAAAAAGCCATCCGCTTCATATTCCTGTTTGAGACGAGCCATTGTGCTAAAGTAAACTGTCAGCCTTTGCCACCAGGCGATAAAACAGAAAGTTATGTAGTGGGCGAACTTTTAATCGCTCTTTCTCCACCGACCATACTTTCCGGAATTCATTAACTTTGATTGAAGAATCCGGCTCGCTTAAAACATCGATCAACGCGATAAACATTTCATGAGTTTCATCGGTACGCCGTAAACTATCGAGACCATTTGGAAACCTGTCCCGAATTTTTCGGGCCAGAGTCATCGCATCTCTTTTATTTCCCTGATTCCACAGCGCAATGAGTTTCGCTACCTCTTCAAATTCGTAATAGGATTTAAAGTTACCTTCGCTGGAATACTTCAATGCCGCATCCCATTGTTCCAGAGCTGAGCACGCAAAAGAAAGCTCATGGGTTTCATAGTTTCGCGGTTTTTCCTTCTGAAGTTTCTCCTGTACGTCTATCGCGGAATTCAAGGCTATTAAAGCTGTGGCAGAGTCTCCTTTAGCGAGAAATGCCGCCGCCGTCCGAATCCAACCCTGTTTGACCCAGTTGGTATGACCGTATTTCACCGATTCGTCAGCAATGAGCTTCTGCCACGTAGCAGCTTTGTCATAGTCCCGTTGCGCAAATGCGATGCCGGAAATGGTATTGGCATAGTCATACTCCCGCCGCTCGAACTGCTTTTTCAGATCTGGTTGTTGAGGTAGGGATTTGAGTGTGTTAGTGGCCCCATCGTAATCACCTTCCTGATATTGAGACCAGGCAAGTTCCACTTCGTATTCCAGAATTTTCTCAGGCTCATCCTGAAGATGTTTCTTTGCGAGATCGCGAGCTTTACCTATCCAGTAAGGACCCAATTTATGCTGATTGGCGCTGGCTCTTAATTCCCCGATTATCCGGAGTCCTTCGATCGTTTTTTCGGAGTCCTCTCCGTATTTATCCAGCAAATAGTATTCGGCATACCGTTCGTGAGCAAAAGCTTGATCCAGTTTTCCCATTTTCAACAGATACCAGGCAAACTGGTTGGTTCTCCGAACCGATTCAGTATTGGGTGACCGCCGGAGAGCTTTAGCGTCGCGATTGCGAAACGTTTTGGCACCGCTTGCTATCTGAAAGCCTTCGAGCCACCAGGCGGTTTTACCGGAACGGGATATCACTAAAGCACTGGCAACCCCTCCTTTTATACCGGTATTTTTGTAAAAGGCGCCGTAGCCATACTCATTAAATTTCACGAGGGGAAAAGGTTGACCAGTGCCTCCACTTTTCAAAATAGGAGTCGCGTTATCTTTATCGATCTCGATACCTGCCCATGTTTCGTGATTCTCCAAACTTACTTTGCCACCCGAAATCGTAGCCGGATGTTCATGCACCGTATGCATGGCTATAAAAGTCTCGAGATTCTCTGCGAAAACAAACCAGATCGATTTCCCGTCTCTAAACGGCTTTTTTATAATTCCGGGCTCTATTACTTCTGCCAGACCTGTACTCTTTTCCTTATCTTTTTCATCGAGAATAGTGAGAGTTTTTTCACCAAACTTGAGCTTGGAATAGCTGAGATAGGAACACTGGTAATCACTCTCCCCGAGAGCTTTCAAAAAGTCCGCCTCCGAGAACGGCTTATCCTGCGAAAAAGCCAACATACCAGAGAACAGGAGAAGACAGGGAATTCGGAAAATATTCATGATGTGGCGATTATGAAAACATGATTCACATCGGGACTCAAGCCGACATAACTAAAACTGTACAGGGTACAACTTTGGACTGTACCCTGTACAGTTGTCCTTCCCAACCGCTTGTTCACTGGCGGGTTCAAGGGGAGAGTCCGCTGATGAATTGAGGTAATCCCACTGTGAACCCGGTGCCGATAACTATACAATTAAATCGGGTCCCACCGGACTTCCTATCCCAGCTCGAATGAATAGCGGGGACCGGACTGATTATCTTCGTCTTCCTCCTGCTTTTTGCGGGCAGCTGCTTCACGCTGTCGGGCAGCGGGAACACTGAGGTGAACCGGCGTGGTGTGGGGTCGGGCCGGTTTGAAAGTCGACTCTTCCTCTTCGTCGCCGTCGTCCATTTCAAATGGAGAATTTTCAACGATGGCGTGAGGCTCGGCTCTCTTTACTTCGGCGGGAATTTCAGCTTTGGCTTCTTCGGCTTTCGGTTTCACTTCGATTGCCTCATTTCCTTTTCCGGCTTCCTCGAAAATCTCGTCCGGAATGGGATCTTTTTTCTGAATCGCCGGGGTAACGGAAGCTTGAATGCCGGGGATCATTCCGCCAATCCGTGCGCCGGGTTTGGCCTCGATCTTTTCCGGCGTTTTCTCGCTCTTCACAACCTGCGGTGCAGTCACCTTAGCGACCACGGGGCGCGCCTGGGGACGTGGCGGTTCAACCGGAGCGGGTTCTTTTTCCGCTACTTCGGGTTCCGGTTCAGGAGCTGGTTCTGCCTGACGCAATGATTTCGGTGGAGGTGGTTTTACCTCGTTAGACTCGATCGGCGCAAAGGCTTTTTTTTTGGTCAGAGACATGGGGACCGCTTTGACTTTTTCGAGGAGCTTTAAAAGCGGTGCCTCGATCAAATTTGCCTGGTCCCGGAGAATTCCTGCCGGCACGTTGGAATCGCTGACTCCCACGAGAATAAATCTCTCCCCGATTTCCTTCAAATAAAGCAGTCGATCTTCACCGAGATGGAGACTTTCAACCCGGCCTTCTTCGCCAAGGGCACCGGTCAGGCCTTCGGTTGCGCCGCTCGCTCCGGCGACAAGTGCCCCGATGGTGTCTACGTCGACATCAGGCAATGAGGAAATTCCCGCGATCAAAAAACCGCTATGGTCCACGACCAGAGAAGTATCGAGCTCGGCTTCTTCCGCATAGCCACGTAAGACCGCCTCGATATCGTCAGCAACTCCCGATGGTACTTCGAGGGTGACTGCTGCGGTTCGATCGGATTTTCGGTTGGATGGTCGGCCTGGACTGTTACTCATTCCTTTCACTACCTACAAAGAGCGACTTTCGAGGAGGATGCAACGTTTTCCTCTACGATTCGCTCCCGCCCATTAACGGCTGAGGAGTGAAAGTTCTTTAAAACAATTTGAGTAATGTGGTCCAGAGTCGCAAAAATTTGATATCCGGACAGAGCGCAGGTCAAAAATGACGGATGCTGAGCATTGAGCATCTCATCCATAAAATCGGGAGCCATTGCGCCGGGCAGGTCCCGTTTGTTGAATTGAAGCACCATTGGCACCTCGTCCGGGTCGAGCCCGTTCATTTCGAGTGCCTGCCGGGTATCCTGAAAAGCCTGCAGGTTCTCATTCATCCGCAGCGGATCGGAATCGGCCACGAAAATTATGGCATCCACCCCCTGTAAGACGATGGCCCGGTTGCTGGTATAAACCTGCTGACCGGGAACGGTGTAGAGATGAAATTTGGTCTGATAACCGTTGATCGACGTCGCTTTCACCGGCAGAAAATCGAAAAACAGCGTTCGGTTCTCCGCAGTGGCGAGCGAGATCATGTCTCCCCGGAAATGGGGATCCAGTTTTTTGTGAATGTAGCGAAGATTGGTGGTTTTCCCTCCCTCAGGAGTCCCGCAGTAAACGATTTTGAAGTCAACTTCACGACGGGAGTGGTTACAGAAAGCCATATCGAGTGAAAATTAATTTTCCAAAGTATCGAGTGAGCGGGCTACCAGAATCAGTTTTTCGCGGGTCCCCGGTTTAAAGGCATCCGATTTATGTTTCACCCCGAGAAGGTTTTTTCCGCCGAAGAAAAAGCTCATCACGGATCGATCCATGTAAATGGTAAAATAGGATGCTCCGCCGATCCCGCTCATTTCAGCGAGTCCACGGACGTGTTCCGCCATGGTCTGGATTTTGTCCCCGATTGCATAGGTTTGATCAGCGTAAGCTTCGATCACACGATCGGTGGTGACGACGGCACAGGCGTGAATTCCATCCATCGCAGCGACTTTCTGACTGACTTTGCGAAGGGTGAAATTTTCATCGGTATTGAAAATGGCACGCAACTCGATATCCCGCATTTCATCTGCCGAACCTCCCATGGCAGGATTGATTGGCTCGCGACGTTTGATCGGAACCTCGTTGGTTTCCGGCTCAGGTTTGATTTCAGGCGTAACCGGGGGCTGAACCACAATCGATTGGTTGTTACCCAACTTCGCCGGGATCACGACTGCTTGATTCGGTGACTGATCAGTCTCGCGGGATTCCACAGCTTGAGTAACTGGTTTGGGTTCCGGCTGAGGTTGTGGCTCCGATTCATTTTTCAATACAGGCGGCTTCTCATCCCCGGCGACCGGCGATTTTGCGAAAAAGTCTGTATCAAAATGCCCTGATTTTTGCATGGATTCTTTGGGTGAAATGCCTGACTCCGGAGCGGGTTCCAGTTCCTGGACTTTAGTTTCAGCGGGTGATTCCTCAGCCTGAGGTGGTTCAGGCGCGGGTTCCGCTTTTTGAGCTTTCGGCTCTTCGAAAGTTGGTGGTTGGTCTGCTGCCGGTGGTTCCTCAGCTACTGGTGGTTTTTCGATCGCTGGTGGCTGCTCAGCTACTGGTGGCTCTTCAATCGCTGGTGGTTGTTCGGCTACCAGTGGCTTTTCAATCGCTGGTGGTTGCTCAGCTACCGGCGGCTTTTCAATCGCTGGTGGCTGTTCGGCTACTGGCGGCTCTTCAATCGCTGGTGGCTGCTCAGCTACTGGTGGCTTTTCAAAGGCTGGTGGTTGCTCGGCTACTGGCGGCTTTTCAAAGGCTGGTGGTTGCTCAGCTACTGGCGGCTTTTCAATCGCTGGTGGTTGCTCGGCTACTGGTGGCTTTTCAATCGCTGGTGGCTGCTCAGCTACTGGCGGCTTTTCAATCGCTGGTGGTTGCTCGGCTACCGACGGCTTTTCGAAGGCTGGTGGTTGCTCGGCTACTGGTGGCTCTTCAATCGCTGGTGGCTGCTCGGCTACTGGTGGCTTTTCAAAGGCTGGTGGCTGTTCGGCTACCGGTGGCTTTTCGAAGGCTGGTGGCTGTTCGGCTACCGGTGGCTTTTCAAAGGCTGGTGGTTGCTCGGCTACCGGCGGCTTTTCGAAGGCTGGTGGTTGCTCGGCTACCGGCGGCTTTTCGAAGGCTGGTGGTTGCTCGGCTACCGGCGGCTTTTCAAATGCCGATGGCTGGGTCGGCGCGGGCGATTCCATACCAATCGGAGACCGACTGAAAAATGATGACTGGTCGGCAATCGGCGTCGCGGATTTCTCTTCAGCTTTATCCGCTTCGGGTATTGCCGGTGGAACTTCCGCGGCTTTCGCCTCTGGATTGGTCAGCGAATGAAATGGCGACGGAGCGGAATCTTCTTTCGGCTCTCCCTCCGGGGACGATCCAAAAATACTCTGAGCTAATTTAGCGGAGAAATCTTCACCCTCAGAGGAGTCAGCGACCGGTGGTGGACCGAAAGGTGAATTCTGCTGAAATAATCCGGAGTCGGTCGCGGTTTCCTCAGTTTCCTGCGAAAACATCACGGTCGGTGGCTCCGGTTCCTCGGCAGCGGGAACTGGATCGGAATCATCGTTCGAAAATACCATCGGCGGCACGATTTCCTCTTTTGGCAGCGCTTCGGGCGTTTGAGTGTCTTCCATTCCGGGTGGGATAAAGGCCTCGAATCCACCACCCTGATTCAAATCCCCAAACAGGGAATCACTCTTCTCGGGCGGCCCGACATATTCGCCGGTCGCTTCTTTGAAGAGTTTCCCCAGCGGAGAATCGCTTGCTTCGGAAATATTCTGATCCTCTTCCGCCTGCTGTGAAAAAAGTGTGGAAAAGCTACGTTCCGGAGCCTTAAAAGATGGTCCGGATGATTTAGGAGCAGGTTCTGCCGGAGGTGTTGATGGAGCTGCAGGCGTTTCCTCAGGAGACGACTTGCTCTTCATAATGTCCTCAAATGAAGTCGCATCTTCAAACGGATTTCCTTTGGGCTGCTCAGGTGTTCCCCCGAAAGCATTTTCCTGAAGTGCTGATGAAAAAGGAGCTGGCTTCTGCTGCACCGCTTCCGGACCGGGTTGCGGACCAGGCCCCAAATCACTGAATGGATTCGCCTGTGGCTCACCGGCTTTCATACCGGAAAAACCAAATCCCGCTGCCACCTCTTTTTTTTCCTCGGCAACCGCTGCCACACTTCTTCTGGATTCGGGAAGCTCCTCTTCCTCAACTGCGGCATCGGCAAAAGGGTTACCATTAGGAGCCGAAAATCCTTGAGACACTGCCTCGCTGTTTTCCGAAGGATTGGCCGGCAAACTAACAATCGAATCATTTAACGGCGTAATTTCAGCAGCAAACAGAGCGGGACAGATCTGATAGATCGTCGAGAGCCGAACGTCCTGGCCCTCTTCGGGTAAGGGAATCTGCACCGACTTGTCCATCGGGATTCCACTCTGGGCCGCAATCGCCTTGGGGATAAACGGAAGCAACTCACTGACTTCAAACACCTGACTCCGACTGCTCCCCGGAACCAAACCGGCACCGGACCGATCGCCAAGCGCCTCGCCAGTTTCGTCCTGGGAAAAAAGATTTCTGAAGGAAAAGGACATATCAACAAGTGGTTTCGTTTATCACATCAAAAGCCCCGGCTAGTTGATAATGAAAACTATAAATTATTATGGTAATTCTCTAATTTGCCACGCTAGGATGGTTTTAATATATAATCAAGAAAAATATGATATTTAATTTTACTTTATTATTTAGTGGTGCCTATACCCGCATTTTCTCGCAAAACCGGAGCTTCTCCCTATACTGCGGCATGAGATATTTGACCTTTCTTTTGATGGCCACCGGTCTGTTTCAAACGGCGGCATCAGCTGGCCCTAATTTCCTGTTTATAGTGGCCGATGACCTCAACTGCGCTCTGGGGCCTTACGAAGATAAAGCCGCTGTCACTCCAAATCTGGATCGATTAGCTGCCCGGGGTATCACCTATCAAAATGCCTACTGCCAGCAGGCGGTGTGTAATCCGTCCCGGTCTTCGTTTTTAACCGGCCTCCGACCTGATACCGTAGGCGTCGATGACCTGCGTAAATATTTCCGGGACACCGCACCTAACGGACACCAGTTAATTACCCTGCCTCAGCATTTTAAGAATCATGGGTATTTCTGTCAGAACATTGGAAAAATGTTTCACAATATGGGTGATACCAAGGACCGACGATCCTGGTCAATCGATGAGTCTTTCTTTGAGGGCACTCACTCAGCCGATACTATATTTTATAATGCGGCACCCAACGGCGAAAAGCCTCTATATAAATCACCCGTTACCGAAGCCTACGATGTACCGGACACTGCCTATCGCGATGGACAGATCGGAAATCTCGCCGCGGCGATGCTGAAAGAGCACGCTACGAGTTCTCAACCCTTCTTCCTCGCCGTCGGTTTCTGGAGACCCCATCTGCCTTTTGTCGCTCCCAAAAAATACTGGGATCTCTACAAAGAGAACGAAATACCGATGCCGGCTTCCTCTGGTCCACCCGAAGACGCTCCGGAGATTGCTCTATATGATTCCAAAGAGATCAAAGGCTATGGTTTGGTACCGAAAGACCGGGAGTTTACCGAAGACGAAATCCGTCACTACCGCCACGGTTACTATGCATCGATCAGTTTTCTGGATGCTCAGGTGGGTAAAATTCTCGATGCTCTTGATGAGAGCGGGAAAGCGGACGAGACCATCGTTATCTTCACCTCAGATCACGGTTTTCACATTGGTGAACACGCTCAGTGGGGAAAAACCTCTAACTTCGAGCTGGACGCCCGGGTGCCCCTGATCATTTCCCATCCCGGAAAACCGTCAGAACATGGCAAAGACTCCACCGCTCTATTTGAATTGGTTGATCTCTACCCCACGATGGCCGATCTGGGCGGGATCCGGGAGAATCTTCCGGAGAACCTTGAAGGTGTCAGCCTCGCTCACACCGTGACTGATGCTTCCGCCAAAGGTAAAGAGGTCGCTCTGAGTCAACATCAGCACCCCTTCTACGTTAAACCGAAAGACTGGAAATCGATTGGTTACTCAATGAGAACTGATCGCTATCGATACACCGAATGGAGACCGATCGACGGGGAGGGAGCTTTTCTCGGTATCGAACTATACGATCACCGGGAAGATCCCCACGAAACGAAGAATCTGGCCTACCTCCCGGAACAGGCCGAACTGGTTGCCAAATTGAAAAGTCAATTGGCAACCCAACTCGAGAAATAACTACTTCAGGCTTTTTACGACCTCAAAAATTTTGGCGGGTTCCGCACGGGCCGTGTAGTCAGCATCGAGGAAAGAGTAGACGACTTTTCCATCGGTATTGATAACATAGGTCGCTGCGAGCGGAAGTTCGTCTTCAGCAGCTTCCTCACCGTTGTATTCCTTGATGTCGAAAAAGCCTTTATAGATCTTCCCGACTTCGGAATATAGTTTAAACACAATGTTATACTGCTTCGCCACGGTCAGGTTGAGATCTGACAACACAGTGAACGCGAGCTTGTTTGACTCAATGGTATCGAGCGATTTATCCGGCACCTCTGGGGAAATAGCAATTAACTGAGCGTTCAGCTCCTTCAAATCAGGTAGGATTTCCTGATAAGCTGCCAGTTGAATATTGCAATAGGGGCACCAGCCTCCCCGATACCAGGTCAACACGACGGGCCCCTTTTTCAGTTGTTCTGAAAGTGTGACCTCTTCTCCGAGATGATTCTTCAGGGTAAAGTCCGGAGCCATATCGCCTTCCTGTATGGCGTTCTCGACGATGCCGGACTCAGCAACCATATCGATTCCCTTTTTATAAATTGCCTTCTTTTCCGGGTTCGCCTTTTTCGAGGAAGCTGCTTTTCGTTCAGCGATTTTGTCGGCGAGAGAAGTGTCTGTCGGTTCAGCAAAGCCAAGGGAGGCAATCATGGAGAGGATAGAAATAGCGAATGGTTGTTTCATATCACAACGGACGAATCACCCCGCATTCGATTACAGATAAATTGAAGACAAACGAGATCCAATGAACGGGGCGTCAGAGCGTTTGTACCCTGTACAATTTGAAACTGTACAGGGTACAATCCTCTCAAATACCCCGCTTTGCTCTCTAAAGATTTTTGTGGTATCTGAAAACAAACCAACATTATGCTATTTCCATTATCTGACGACGACCGGGATTTGAAACGGACCGCCTGGGTTACGATCCTTTTTATCATCATTAACGTGGGAGTGTTTTACTACCAGACCACCCACCCGGAATTCACCAGTGGTTTCAGTGCCATTCCAAAGGAAATTCTAACCAATACCGATCTGGTTGATCCCGTTCCGGTTCAGATCGGAAACAAAGTGGTTCAAATCCCGCAATCCCCGGGGCCCACTCCGATCTTTCTCACACTTTTCTCCGCGATGTTTATGCACGGAAGCTGGATGCACCTCGGATCCAATATGCTGTTTCTCTGGATTTTCGGAGATAATGTGGAGCTTCGTTTCGGGACGCTGCGCTTTATTCTTTTCTACGTGGTGAGCGGTTTGGTGGCGAGCCTGACTCATGTCCTATTTGATCCCGCATCGATCATTCCCTCTCTGGGAGCTTCGGGTGCAATTGCCGGAGTTTTAGGCGCTTACCTCGTGTTGTATCCCCGAAACCGGGTGAATACGCTCTTTATTATCAAAATTATTTCGGTGCCGGCCTGGATTGTAATTGGTCTGTGGGGAGCGATGCAGGTTTTCACAATGGTAAATCAACAATCGGGCTCTGGAGGCGGAGTCGCTTACTCAGCCCACGTTGGCGGTTTGGTTGCCGGTTTGATCCTCGGGTTGGCCTTCCGATTCATCATTGAAAGAGAGCCGGACTCGGTTCTGTACCGGAATTATCAGAAGGACGACAAGGTAAAACAGATCTGGTAGTGGAAAAACCGATTTTTCCGCTGGAAAAGCAGAACAAGTGATATAAAATTCCCTTCCCCAACGGAATCAGGTTCGATTCTGTTTGATTTTAGATGGTGGTCGTAGCTCAGGGGTAGAGCCCCGGTTTGTGGTACCGGTTGTCGCGGGTTCAAATCCCGTCGGCCACCCCATCTAAAGTTCAAATTTAATCTGGCTGAGAATTCTTTAACAATTGTATATTTTCTAAGTTTTGCGGTTGTTTTTCCCCTGTTTTTCGTGAGAGATTCAAGGCCCCCTGATAAATTATGGAGCCGATCGAATCTAGAATTGGGTATCATTTCTCAAACCAACTTCTGTTGGCCGAGGCGCTTACACATCCAAGCCTCGCCTACGAATCGAAGAAGCCGCATTTCGATAATCAGAGGCTCGAATTCCTTGGCGATGCGGTGATCCAGCTGATTCTGACAGATAAACTTTTCAATGATTTTCCCGGCGATGGAGAGGGACGACTCACCAAGCTGCGCAGCCAGCTCGTTTCCCGCCCCGCGCTTTGCCATTACGCCCATAAAATTGAGCTGGGACACTACCTTCTCCTCGGCAAAGGGGAATCATCCTCCGGCGGTCGGGAGCGACCTTCTAACCTCGCAGATGCGTTCGAAGCTCTGATTGGCGCAATCTATCTGGATGGCGGAATCGACGCGGCGCGCAACTTCCTGTTCAGCAATTTCGGAAATCTTATCGAGAAGATTATCGTCAAACCGGAAGAATCTAATCCCAAAGGCGAACTCCAGGAGACTCTGCAGGCGATTTCAGCCGTGAGCCCGACTTATACAGTGATCTCTCAGCAGGGACCCGATCACGACAAAATCTTCATCTCCGAAGTCACCTGGGAGGAAATCACTCTCGGCACCGGCAAAGGGTCCAGTAAAAAGGAATCCGAAACCGCCGCTGCGACCGAAGCGCTGAAGTCCAAACGGTGGTTGAGAATGAAATGAAAAAGGGTGTGAAAACATTGGTGAAAAAAGTGAGCTTACATTCCGACACCCTTTGTTTTTCACATCTGCGAACAATAAGGGAAAGTTTTCCACATTTTGTTAGTGGTGTGAGAAACTTCCTAACTGATTGATTCGTCTGCAGTGACTGAGTTTCCAGCATTTTCTCAACACCTATAAGAAGAAGAAATAAAGATCTATAAATTAAATATTATTCTAATCTAAGGGAGTGAAAAACTCGCCAGGGTGATCAGAAAGCTCTCTTTCCCGGAATGAATTCAAAGCGAATGGATCCAATGCTACCAATGCGACAGGAGCCTCTCTAAGCTCTCCTCTGCCTTCAAAAGAATCTTCGGCTGATTGGAATCGTTGAATCGCCCGGAACGTTCCAGAGACAAATCAGGACACAAAAAAAGCTGCTGCCCCAATTCAAGGACAGCAGCTGAGAAATGATAAGTTTGCTCAATTAGTTTGAGCTCAGATCTTTGATTTTCGTAAAGGCTTCCTCCCCGGAGACAACCACTTCTCCGTCGGCTTTGACGAGATGATATTCGGGGACAAACCCTTTCGAGTATTTGAGCAGTCCACTGGCTTCCACATTTTCGGGAACCAGCGTGAGCCAGGGTAGCTTGTCGGCAGTAGCCCAGGCTGCGGAAGCTTTGGCATTGCTGTCGAATGAAATGTGGATCATCTCCACGTTTGGGTTGTCGGCGATGAGTTTATTGTATTTCTCCACTAACTGTGGAGCTGCGGCGCGACAAGGGCCTCACCACGAGGCTGAATAATAGAGGAGGTAAAACTGCGGCGCTTTCGCCATGGTCGCTTCGGAGAACGATTCTCCATCAAATCGGTGCAGCGTGGTTCCGGTGATGATTTTACCAATCGTGGAATTTCTCGCACCGGCCGGCTGGGCGGTTGGTTCCTCGGCTTGAGGAAAGGTAAGGCTCAAAAAGAGAGCAAGTATCGTGAGTGCCAGGGTCTTCATGTGATGTTTGGAATTTATCCTATAATGAATCGAAGTTTCTGTCTCTTCGCAATTTAGTATTTACGGTTTTTTTATTAGGTTGGATTAATTTGCGGGGAGCGGTGCCACCTCCGGAAGAGTGTCGACCATTTTGGCCCCGGTTCTTCGAAGCTCGGCGATAGTTGCGGCTCTCATCACTTTAACCCGGTCGCGGTGTTCGAAATTTCGGGCGAGATTTTCAAGTTCGTCCGGGTCGTTTCCGAGGTGATAGAGCTCTTCCGGTTCGCCGGGGACAAGGGTGCGGATGTATTTCCATTCTCTATCCACCAGTGAGACCCACCAGGGGACCACACCGCGGGCATAAAGTTTCATGTGCGATGCTTCGTCCGAAGCGATCGGGACCACATCGGTATCGGCACCGTATTGCCAGCCGGTTTCCACCGTGAGAACCGGGTTTTTCCAGTCGGTGCGCTGCGGATATTCAAGCAGAGGCGTCAGATCGTGGCCGTGCATATCCCAGGGCAATTCAATTCCGGCAACGCTGAAAATGGTGGGGATCAAATCGACTCCACCTACGGGGTGCGGACAAACCTGACCCTGAGGATACCGTGAAGGCATCGAAATCATCATTGGAGAGCGGATATTGGCATCGTAGGGCGCTTTTTTGACCTGAAAACCGTGTTGTCCCCAGGCAAATCCCTGATCCGAGGTGAATATAATCAGGGTGTTGTCGTATTCGCCAATTTCTTTCAGGATTTCCATCACCTTGCCGATCCCTTCATCGAGAGAAATCACGGCCTGATTGACCTGGCGAACCCAATCGGTAAGCGTTTTCTTCCCGTTGGTTTTGATCCCACCTTTGGATTTGCCTCTTGCAAGCACCGGTTCGCCCGCATCGCCTTTGACCCATTGTTCGACGGTTCTGGAATAAGTGGGTTTCCCGTCCCGGGGAGGATAAATGTCAGCAGGATCCGGAACGACGGCATCGGGATAAGCGTCTCGATGTCGATCAGCGGGAGTAAACGGGCCGTGCACGCCTCCGTAACAAAGCCAGAGATAAAAGGGAGGCTTTTTCTCTTTATCCTTCCGGGATTTCAAATAATCGATCGTCCATTTGGTGTAGTTGTCCGTGGAATAGCCCGGTTCTTTCACCGGTGGTCCTCCATCCCGCTCGATCAGTTGATTGTAATAGTATTTCCCGGCGTTTTCCGGATAACGGGGACGGTTCCAAACTACCTGATGATCCCAATCGCGCCCGAATCCGCTATCGGTTCCGGTGTGCCACTTTCCGATTTGCACCGTTTCGTAGCCATTTTCCCGGAATACGGAGGGCCAGAAGCGGCAAATTTCAGGGTCATATTCACTGGAAGGATATTTCCCCGTCATCCGCATTGTCTCGACGCCGAAACTGTGTTTTCCTGTTAACAAGGCGGCTCGCGAAGGCATACACCAGGTTCCGATCGTAGCGTGGTGAAAGCGAATGCCTGTTTTGGCAAGAGCATCCATATTGGGAGTGTCCACCCAGTCATAAGCTTCCGGATAAGCCGATACCGCCCGGTAGGAATGATCATCCGTGTAGAAGAACAGGATATTCGGCTTATCAGCGCCGCGAACGAAATGTGGTAAACAAATGAGAGTCAGAACAAAAAGGATCCACCGGTGCATAGAGAGATCATTGACTAAAATTCGTGAAAATGCGATCCCCTGATGAAGGATAGAGATCGGGTTCTCGCCTTTTTTCCTGTCTCTGCCTGAAATTTCGTTTATTGTAAATGCAGATCCTTTCATCTGAATCGCTTATCAATGAATCGCTGTTTTTCTTCACTCTATTTTCCGGTAATCTGTGCGCTGTCCATTTTTCTTTTATCTCAGGCTCGGGCGGATATTGAAAAAGAGATTCAGGCATTGTTTGAGGCGAAATGTCGGAGCTGTCATCACCCGGACACTGATGATGAGTTTCCCTACTTGCATGCTGAAACTTCACTACAGGATCTCGTCGAAGATGAAGTCGTGGTGGTAGGTCAAGTGGATGATTCCTCACTGTTTGGTCGGGTTACCCGAAAGCCCGGTGCCCGGGGGCGAATGCCGAAAAGTAAAGGCGAAGAAGGTGATGAAGAATACAAGGCTCCTCTCGATGCAAAAGAGGTAGCGCTGCTCAAAGCCTGGATAAATCAGGAAGAGACGGTGGAGCCAGTGACTTCCGGGGTGACCGATTCATCAGAAAAAGCGCAACCCCGACCCGCGACCTTCGAAGCTGCGCAAATACCGCAGGACTCGATTCCCGCTCATTTTGACCTCGAAAGTAAAGCTCGCCACATCTTGAAGCAAAGCTGCACCTCCTGTCATCACCCCGATGATGTTTCGTCGCCTGATATGAACTTGTCGCTTGCCAAGTTGACCGAGAAAAATAAACAGCGAAGTATCGCCGATCAAATCATGGAGCGGATTTCCCTGGCTCCTCATGAAAAAGGATTCATGCCTGAGGATGGTGACGCCCTGAGCCGGGAGGAAATCTCCATTTTGACCTCCTGGTTTCAATCGAAAAAGGATGAGCGGATACAGCGGGAGTTAATCACTCAGAATGAAATGATCAAAATGATCTATCAGGATATCCGGAGTAATGAAAATGCAGCTCCATTCTATCGGTATCTCACCCTGACAAATCTATATAACATTACCGAGTTCGATCACTCGGATGGGAAAGAGTATGCATTTTACGATGATTCGCAGATGGAGACTTACCGTGCCGGTCTCAGCTTGCTGATTAACAGTCTCTCGATGGGTGGGAAAGTGGTTCAACCCACTGCGATTGATGAGAACCGGACTTTGTTTCGGATCGACCTGCGGGATTATGGGTGGAAGAACCAGGATTGGGAAAGGGTCGTTAACTACTACCCTCACGGTATTCTGGGAGTTAATTCACGGGATGAAAAGTATATTCGGGATCAGACACATTCACGAATGGCCTATCTCAGAGGTGACTGGTTTGTCTTCGCGACTGCGCAACCTCCTTTGTATGATGATATTTTGGATCACTTGCTGGGCATTTACCAAACGGACGATAAACATATCCAGCAACGCCTCGAAGCGGCGCTTCATGTTGACCGGGTATCGAATTTGCAGCGGGGCGATGCCGTTCGTGCCGGTTTCTTCGACTCCGGGGTATCCGATCATAACCGGCTCATTGAGCGTCACGAGGCTGCCTATGGAAGTTACTGGGTGAGCTACGATTTCAAGCATCGCGGCGCGAGCGATGCCCAGGATCTTCGGAAAGCGCCGCTTGGACCTCATGAAGCTCATCTGACGCAAAACCCCCATTTGGTCTTCGAACACGATGGTGGGGAAATGATCTACAATCTACCCAACGGATTGCAGGGATACTTACTCGCCACCGCCAGTGGAGAGCGGCTCGATAAAGCTCCTAAAGATATCGTGAGATCTAACCGGGGCGATGGCACAATCATCAACGGTATTTCCTGCATGGGCTGCCATGACCAGGGCATGAAGCCGGCTGATCGATATTCTACCCGGCTCGCCGATATGGAGGATCTGGTGCGGCCGTTTGTAGAGAAAAGTGGACTACTTGGTGGTAGAGAGTTGGCTTTGTTACAGAAACTGTATCCGGAAAAACCGGAACTGCAGCGGGTTATCAATCTGGACGCAGAACGTTTTCAGGATGCCAAGCGCATTGCGATGGGTGGCTTTCAGGTCGGGAGCGGAGAACCGATTAACGAACTTTACGAAGCGTACTACCTGCATCGAATCAACTCCCGGAGACTTGCCGCAGAGTTTGGAATTGATCACGAAGAAATGATGCTTTACCTCGAGGAAGGACTGCTGGAATCGGATTCATTTCGAACGACCTACTTTTCGCTGAAAAATGGAGACGCCGAACCTCGCGAGCAAATGCTCCAGCAGTTTCTCCGGGTTGCCTATTTGCTGAATTTTCATCTTCTTCCCTTTGAGCCGCTGGGTTATGAAGAATTTGAGGGACAGGCTTTTGCCAGCCTGATTGCGAATGATCCGCTGTTTGTTGAAGCATTCGGAAAGACCTATCAGAAAGAGGCCAACTACAGTGAACTTCAGAAAGCATTCAAACAGGTCAAAAAAGCCGTTGAGCAAAGTAAGGCTTCCTACGTGGAACAATCAACCAGCTCTGTTTTGTTACCCGGAGGTGGTAAACTATCGGCATCGGTAGAGACTGAAGTGGCAATTGGCGGAGAGGGCACGCTCTCTTTGACCTGCGACCGCGATTTGCACCTTCGAATTCTGCTCTTCAGTGCCGATGGTAAAATCACTCAGTTTTATCCCAACGATATTAATCCCGACTCATTTGTTCCGTTTTCCAAGTCCGGAGGTAAAGCATTCAATATTCCATTCCACGCTATCGCCAATCAAGGCGGGAAAATTGGAGCCGAGTATTTTCGAATTTTCGGATCCACTCTTCCCCTGAAATTTACGGCACAGGGAGTGCCGGCCAATGGTTTTCGTGAATTCAAACGGGACGAGATTTTTACCACGAGAGGAGCGATCGCGCTCAAAGCCGGCTTCGGGACCAAGATACCGAAGGTGGCTGCTGATTCCAAATTTCACGAAAAACAGGGGCATCGCATTTTTGAAACCAAAGTTGGTTATGTACTGCGGAGCCACTGATACACACCTCAACTGCTCATTTGATATGTCTACTACCAGAATTTTATTGATTACCACAGCGCTTTGCGTTGCGGTATCAGGAACCGTATTTGCTCAAAACACCCGTTCTCTGAGCATGAAGGAAACCTTAAAAGGAACCCCGGAACCGCCGAAAACCCAGTTCAAAACCCGGGGATTTACTCCACGCGGAGCTCCATCAGCGAACCAGGTTCAAAAGGAAATCAAAAAGCGAAGTCTCTATATCAGTCGCGGAGTGACTTCGCGTGGAGCCACCCCGCAGGCGGCATTTTTTGGTGATGCAAAGACGAAAGTTACCGAGGTAAAAGCTCCCTCTTCAAACCCCAATCACAACGCCAAAGGTGATCTCGGAGTTCACCCCGGGGAAGACGCTTACCTGGTGGAATATCATGTCGATCCGACCTCTCAGCTGAAGGGCGAAATCTTTTTCAATAAAGGAAACGCGGAGATAAAAAGTGGTTCCGGTTCAACCCGGTTTCTCGTCGATCTCGCTATCGCATTAAGAGATCCCGAGCTCAGAGATATGAAATTCATCATTGAAGGGCATGCATCGGCAGAAGGCAGTGCGATCAACAATAAAGTTCTTTCCCAAAAGCGGGCCGATAAAATTCACTCCATGCTGGTGGAATACGGAGTCAATCCTCATCAAGTTTTTGCGGTCGGTTTCGGAGAAGATGAAGCTCAGTTCGGAGCCCACGCCAGTGAATGGCAACTCGCAACCGACCGCCGTGTCTTGATCTACAAACTCGAGGATTAACCTGGCGTAATAAAACGCCAAGCAGGCAAAACTAGTTGTTCCGGGCTATCGCCCCGAGAATCATCTTCATGTGATAGAAGATGGCTGCGATGAGCAAGGTGGGAGCCGCTGATGTGATTCCAGTTAATCCTGTCCCGAACATCTCAAAAGAAGTGGGGTTCGTGGGGCGGATGCCCGGCTTAAGGATCGCATCCAGGCTGAAAATGTATTCCGAAAACCCACTTACGATTTGAGCCACTGCGCCTATGGCGAGAATGACGGCAATGATTCGATAGGCTTTTTCCATATTAAGTGAGTAGGTAGGAACCTGAAAGTGAGATTCGTCCCGTTAGGATTCGGGAATCTCATTTAAGGTGTAGTATGCTTCGCTGTGCAGCAGTCCGTTCCCGGATTGATTTTTGAGTCTGGACGCTTTCAGGGCGTGAACGTGACCTTTGGTCATTGGCTCCACTTTTAACACGATACTTTTACCATCGTCTGCTACAGATGTGACAGTCACAGTCGGGGCGAGGGCGTCAACTTCCGGGCTGCCATATTTTTTTCCGTAGTCGTAGGTAAAAGCTTCCATCGAAAAGGAGCTGTCGGTAGCACTGGCCTTATCGACGGGTTCGGTGAAGGTGAGCTCGAAGCCGTCTTTGCGGGCTCTCATTTCGTGGATTTCGAATGGTGTTTTTCCGGTCCAGTTGACTCGCTCAAAGGCGTAGGGTTGCCCCCCTTTGGCTCCCCATCCGCGGTTGGATCCCCCGGTGAACATAACGCCGTCGTCGGTTAGCAGTAGGCCGATATTTCCAGACTTGAATCCTTCGAGAAAGGGAAACATCGCTCCCTGGTAGATTCCATTGACCTGTTCCAAATAGACGCGGTGCACACGTGACAAGGTTTGTTCACCGACAAAGGTCTGTCCGGCAAAGGGGCCAAACTTACCGCCGCTCATGTCGGGTTCAATTCCGGTTGGGGAATTGCCGACTCGTTTGTGGGGCAGAACCACGGCGGGTGGTATAAAGGTGGGGATTTGTTCCCGAGCTTTGTCGATCCGGTCATCGATATCGAAATTTGGATTGGGGGGACGATCACCGATCGCGCCATCAGCGTATTCGAACCAGATGTTGCCGTTGGGATTTCCCTGGAAGGATCCGGGCTTAACCCATTTTAAGGAACTTGATCCGTTCCAGGCACCCTGGTTGTCAGTATAGAAAACGTCGCCCTCGGCATTGAAGCCGATACCGCCCGGAGAGCGAACTCCGCAGGCGGTTGGTGTCATGGTTCCGTCTTTGTTGACCCGGAGCACCCAACCGCGATACAGGGAATCGGCAGTGAAAGATCCGGTCAGGCAAAGCACGCACCAGATATTATCATCTTTATCAAAGCGTGATCCAAAGGTGTATTCGTGGTAGTTCCCGTTGATTCCCCAGTCGTCATTAAGGGTCTCGAAAATATCAGCACGACCGTCGCCGTCCTCATCCTTGAGGCGGGTCACTTCGGGGCGCTGCACGGCGTAGAGCCACCCATCTTTGTAAGCGAGGCCGAGCGGCTCGTGAAGATACTCGGCAAACACTTTCCATTCCGCTGGTTTTTCGGGATGAGTGAAGGCGTTGTCGATGGTCCAGATCTGGCCTCTCCGGGTACAGACTGCGACTTTGCCATCGGGCATGAGAGCGATCCCTCCGACTTCCGCCTGGTGGTCTCCGGGTGCCTGGAATGAGGTGATGGTGTAGTAGTCGGATTCTTTGGGTTGTTCCGCGAAACCAACAGCGACGCAAGCGATGAGTAAGAAGGATAGAATAAACTTGGCGTTCATAGTGAAATAGAGATTGGAAGGATTATTTGGGTTCGACGGTTTTGCGAGGTTCATTCCATCGGTAGGTGACTTTTATTTCGCTGTCCCCTTCGATTAGCGCGAGGACTTCTTTTTTGCCCCGGGTATTTCGGAAGGTGGGGTCAGCTCCTTCGATGAGTATTTCCATACTACCGATCTGAATCCATTCCGAGTCACCTCGAGGTTCACCGGGCGCCAGGTCGGAAATTCGGAAATAGGTGTTTTCGCCGGCTTTACCGTTGATGGAAATGGTGCGGACGATGGTATCTTTCCCTTCTGAAGTTCCGGGAGTGAAGGTGTCTGCAACTTCGAGGTCCTGATAAGTGTAGTTAAAGGTGGGAAAGCGCTTTTTATCAAGTCGGTAGCCGTGGAACTGGT
Organism: Verrucomicrobiales bacterium; assembly: GCA_029213005.1. Classification (GTDB taxonomy): domain Bacteria; phylum Verrucomicrobiota; class Verrucomicrobiia; order Verrucomicrobiales; family DEV007; genus Arctic95D-9. Next base: position 39,534 of record JARGPI010000019.1, on the reverse strand, counting down.
AATCGGGATGGTTGATGTTGAAGGTGATCTCTTTTTCCGGATTCGGTTTATCGCGCTCGTATTTGATTTTCGCTTCGGAGAACGGAACCCAGGTTTCGTCGAGGCTCTCGAGCTGCTGGAAGGGTAGGCCGTGGGCGATTTCCACCTTGGGACCACCGACCGGTTTACTGCCGGATCCGCGGGCATTCCAGTGAGGGGAGGTATCCATAAATTCGCCTCTCCACATATAGGCAAGATTGAGCACGTCGGCATCCCAGACGAGATTGATACCGCCGGGATAACCGACGCCGATGGCGCGGGGTTTTGCATTGGGAAGAAAGGCGCGGTGAACGATGGCTTCGCCGTTTTCCGGTTTGAGTATGATCGGAGGGTAGACTTTGGCTTTTTTGCCGGCTTTCAGGGCCCGGTTGGAAAGGGCGATTTCTCCGATGGCTTTAGCTTTCACGGAGAGTCCCAGTTCTTGCTGACCGCTTCCCTCGAAGTAGAGAATCTTGAAAGTGTGTTCCCCGGCTTCGAGTTTTTCTTTGCCGGTTTTGACGGAGCCGGGATGGATTCCATCGTGCAGGATCACGTTTTCCCCGTCAATGATGAGGGCGGATCCGTCATCGGAATGGAGGGCGAATTCATAGGTATCGGTATGGGCGATTTTGAGGTCGCCTTCGTAGATGACACCAAAGTTGTCTTTCAAATCTTTGACGACATCGAGAGTGATTTTTCCATTTTTGATCTCACCTCGCTGGATGGGCTCCATGGTGGAAAAGTCGGGCAACTTTGACCATTTCCCCTGGTAAACGGCATAGCTGACGTTACGGAGCATTTGGCCGGCCTCTGCCCGGGCCACGATCTGGGCGAGCTCGGATCGTTTCCATGGCACGGAGCGGGATTTGTATTCTTTGCGCCAGTTTTTGACATCGTTTGGTTTGATAACCGTAGTGGGTCCTCCGAATTCTTTTCTCACGTAGGCAGCGACGGCAGCGATTTGCTCGTCGTTGAGGGCTGCTTCCAGAGGGACCATTTGCTGCAGGTATTTGGCATCTTCTTTGTGAATGCCCTTCAGAATGACGGCAACGAGCGGTTCGGCTTCTGTCGACTTTACAAAGGCAGATTCGTGAAGGTTCGGTGCCATAATGATATCACCGGCTTTAGCGCCTTTTCCGTCGGCACCATGACACAGTGAGCAGGCGGCGAAGGTCTGCTTGCCCAGTTCCAGGGTTTTGTTTCCCTGGGCGTAGGCCGATGAGGTTAAGAGGAGGAGAGCGATCAGTTTCTTCATATAATTCCGGGCAAAAATCTGTCGGGACGCGATTAGCTGAGGAGCATAACGGGTCAGTTCGGCCCTGAAAGGTGCGCAAACAGGACAATTTCTCGGGGTAATATTGAGCAGAAATTTCCATGTCCGGCCCGGATTTTTAATGGGACAGAGCGATTTTTGGATTAATATCGCGACTACATGCCAGATGTATTGACCACTCAGGATGAACTCGATGTTTTCCTGGATTTGTTGAAGCAACTTGTTCACGAACCTTCGGTTGTCGGGGGCGAGGTTCCTTTTTTTCGTGTGTTACAGCGGGAGTTGGAGGCGCTGGATGTGAAAGTGACCTGGTTCGAGGGTCTCCTTGTCGCCTGCGGTTCGAACCCCGGTCGGGGGATGCTTTCTGCTCATATCGACCGGAATGGCCTGATCTGCACGGGGCCGGATGAATTCCAATACGCGGCTTTTGTGGCCCGGAACCGGGGAGATCTCACGGGGGATTCCATTTCGGAACAGACGTTTTTTACGATAGCGGATCGATTTCAGGGTGAGCGTCTCCATGCTTACGATCCATGGTCGGGTGCCTATCTCGGGAAGGGTGAGATCTCTCATGCCTATCTCTGTGAGCGCCGCAAAAACATGATTTTTCAGGTTCAGGATCTGGCTCATTTGTCCCCCGGAACGCCGGTCGCTTTCTGGGATAAACTGCGGATCATGGATGAGGGTGCGCGGATCTCCGGTCAGCTCGATAATGTGCTGAGTGTCGCGATGTTGCTCTTTCTGTTTCAGTGCGGTTACGAAGGAACCGCGTTTTTCACAGCCCGTGAAGAAGCGGGAAAAAGCTGGCGGTTTTTGATGGAATGGTTTCTCAGAACCGACACTTCGTCGCAGGAATTGATCGTTCTCGATACCAGTCCCTATGCCGATCGCGAAGCGGCGGAGACTCAACAGCTTGTGCTGCGGAGAAAAGACGCCGGTGCCGGATTTTCTGAACCGATGGTGAATCAACTCGTCGAGCTGTCGAAAGAGATCGGTGCCACCTATTCTTTTAAAGATGAATATATCGAGGCTCAGAACGCGATTCGAGTTCGTGACGGGCTCCCCGAAGCGTCGCTGGGGCGGACCGAGCTTGGTCGAATAATCGAAGCGAGCCAGGGGGCGATTACGGGAGCCACTCTGCAGATTCCGACTACCGGATATCACACCCCGAACGAAACCGCTGCGATGGACAGCGTCCGGGCGGCGATCGACCTGTTACGAACCGGTTTTGTTGATTGAAAAAGCCACGATCCACCTTGACCTTTGGCCAATTTTTCAGATTGTGCAGAAATTATGATCCACCAAGACCTTCAAGCCGCTTTAAACAGCCAGATTAACCAGGAATTTTCCGCAGCCTATAACTACCTGGGAATGGCGTCGCATTTTGAAGATCAAAACCTTGATGGATTTGCGAACTGGATGTTACTCCAGCACGATGAAGAGCAGGCCCACGGTATGCGTCTGCTGCGTTACCTGCAGGATCGTGGTGGGAAGGTGCAGCTGGCGGATATCAAGAGTCCAAAACTCGATTACAAAAACCCGCTCGAGGTGTTTCAGGCATCGCTTCTTCAGGAGCAGAAAAATACCGAATCAATCAATCAGTTGTATGAACTGGCGACAAATCTGAACGACCACGCGACGAAGAGTCACCTCCAGTGGTTTCTCGACGAGCAGGTCGAAGAGGAAAAAAGCGTCGAAGATGTTATCGGTCTACTCGAGAGAATCGGCGATGATACCGCGGGTTTGCTCTATTTGAACGACAAGCTTGGCGAGCGTAAGCCGGGTGCCGATGCTGCGGAAGCGTAGTCGACAGAAAGAGGTGGGATAGGCTGATAACCCTTCCTGACAGACGATTGTACAGGGTACAGTTTGGGAGTACGATGCTGAAACGGGCGAGAAAATTTACATATCTTCCGGGGTATGGCGTCCAACTTTGCAATTAACCCCTCACTAACCTAACCCTCTTCGAAATGACTAATCCCCTCAGGCTTTTTGCAGCAGTATTGTGTACTTCTATTGGCATCTCTTTCATCCCTTCAATTTCAATGGCCCAAAATGTATCTCGAGATCTCGAGCGAAAAATTCGGGAACTTGATGAACTCGCTAACCAAATGTCGTGGCGATATGACCGGGAGCGACAGCGATATAGAACCAGTCCGGATTCCCGCGCGCTATATAGTCAAATCAAATACCATAACATTTTGACCGATCGTCTGGGAAAGGCAGCTCAAGGGCATTGCGTCTCAACGTTTAGCACGGCTGCGAGAGAGGTCCGAAATTCGGTCACGACGATGGAAAAACTGTGTGTCCGGGCCGATGTGAGCCGCGATGTCGAGACACTGATTAGTCGGTCCTGTCCCCTTTCCAGCTATATCAAAAATAATGTCGATCAGTTCCATCCGGTTCGCCCCTCGGAACCCGAGTTTGATCCGGTATATTTTCAGTTGGGTCGGGAAATACAGGACATCGAACGTTTATCGGTGGTGATGGCATCGACCTACTACAACGAAGTCGGTTATAACTGTAGTTGTTCAGTATCTCGAGCCCTACTGGATGAGATGCAAAACTACACTACTCTCACCGGCAAACTGGTCAGCGCCTACCGCGGAAATTGCCCTAAATCGTTTGCTCTAGCGGCGCGGGAGGTTCGGAGTTGTCTGTCGGAAATCGAAGTAGCGGGAGAGCGAGTGTCTCTGAGCTCCCGGGTGGCGGGTTTGATCGGTCAGTCCTGTCCTAAAACAACGTTTGTGAAAGATAATGCGTCTCATTTCCGTCCCTACGACGGTGGGCGGACCTGCGGCACGCCTGCTCCGGGATTTCGTCCCGCTGAAAGCTTCAGGGCGGAAGACATCAGATGGAGACCATAAAGTCGGCGGCTCGCGATTGACTTCCCCCCGGAAAAATGTGGTAATTTCAACCACAATATGAAAGCTTGCCCAATTTTGATTAACGGCACCTGGTCCGTTCCGGAGACTGCCGAAACCTCGCCGGTTCACAACCCGTCCACCGGTGATATTATCGCCCGGGTTCCCATGTGCGGCGCCGATGTGGTTGACGATGCGGTGCAAGCGGCCAAAGCGGCCTTTGAAGACTGGTGGCAGACGCCGCCGGTCGAGCGAGTCCGGATTATGATGCGGTATTGCCTCCTGCTGGAGGAGCATTTCGAGGAACTTGCTTCGCTGATCGTTTTGGAGCACGGCAAAACAATCACGGAAGCGCGGGGCGATCTCCGTCGCGGTATCGAAGTCGCGGAATATGCCTGCGGGATCACCGATATGTTGAAAGGCGAGGTGCTTGAAAATGTCGCCCGGGGAATCGACTGCTCGGTTGTCCGGCAACCCATCGGAGTATGCGTCGGGATTTGTCCCTACAACTTTCCCGCCCTGGTGCCGATGTGGATGTATCCCATGGCGATCGCCTGCGGAAACACTTTCATATTGAAGCCCAGCGAAAAAGTGCCTCTCACCGGGATCCGGCTGATTGAACTTTTCGAGGAAGCAGGCCTGCCGAAAGGTGTGTTTTCGGTGGTTCACGGCGGAAAAGCCTGTGTCGATGCTCTGCTGGAGCATCCTGATGTCGCAGCGATCTCGTTCGTCGGTTCTTCTCCCGTGGCGGAATATATTCACCGGACTGGAACCGCGAATGGAAAGCGGGTTCAGGCAGCCGGGGGCGCAAAGAATTTTGTCGTGGTCATGCCTGACGCGGATTTTGGAAAAGCGGTCGAAGGATTGACCGATGCCGCTTTTGGTTGTTCCGGCCAGCGTTGCATGGCGGGCTCAACGGCTGTTACGGTCGGAAATGCAGGTGATCGTTTTGTTCCGGCGATTGCGGAGTCGGCCAAAGCGATGACGGTCGGCCCGACGCACGAGTCTTCATCTGTTAAACTCGGCGGGGTGATCACTCCGCAGCATCGCGATCGGGTTGCGGGCTTGATTCAGTCAGCGGTTGATGAAGGCTGTGACCTGCTGGTTGATGGCCGCGAGGCAAAAGTGGATCAGTATCCGGACGGGTTTTACCTCGGTGCATCCGTGGTCGATGGTGTCAAAGAAGGGATGAAGATTTTCCAGGAAGAGGTTTTCGGGCCGGTTTTGAATGTCATGCGGATGGATAATCTTGGTGACGCTCTTGAGCTCGCCGGAAAGGTCGCATTTGGAAACGGAGCCTGCATCTACACTCAGAACGGCGGGATCGCCCGCGAGTTTCGTCACCGCGTCAAAGCCGGAATGGTCGGGATCAATGTCGGAGTTCCCGCTCCCCTCGCCTATTTTCCCTTCGCGGGATGGGATTATTCCTTCTTCGGCGATCTTCACTTGCAGGGCCGCGAGTCGGTCATGTTTTTCACCCGGGCCAAAGTCTACACAGAGCGCTGGTTTGCCGCTGGTGAAGGCGATGTGTGGCACCGGGATTAAAAACTGATTGAGTCTCTGCCCACCCTCCCTAAGGTAGCGGGTCAGAGCCACCATGCGAAAACAGATCGTCAGTATCCACGGGAGAGCCGAAACCGGAATCAGCCGCCCTTTTCTCTGCCGGGATGCGGGGGGCCAGTCCTGGTTTGTGAAACGAAATAACGTTACCTGGGACCAACTGGTTCTCGAATGGGTCATGGGTCATCTCGCGATCGATTTCGGAATTCCAGTGGCTGAGTTCGAAACCGTGGAGATCCCGGAGCTGCTCGCAAAACAGGCCCTCGCGAAAGACCGCCGCGACTTTGAGCCGGGAATCGCATTCGGTTCAAAGCGAATTCCCTTTGGCGAGGACCTCGGGCAATCTCACATCCGGCATATTTCCGACGATATGAAAATCGCCGTGATTTGCTTCGATTGGTGGACATCGAATTCCGATCGCCGACTCACCAGGATCGGTGGAAGTCCTAATCTTTTGTGGGATCCCATGATGGGATCGATCGCTGCGATCGACCACGACCGTGCGCTGGATACCGAATTCGATACCGGGGAGTTTTTGAAAGAACACGTCTTTCGCGATGTCCGGCCTTTTATCGAAAAAGACACCGTCTCCAAACTGAGAACGCGATTTGAATCCACGCTGAAACACCTGCCGAAAATCTGGAAACACATCCCTGAGGAATGGTTAAAGGATGAAACGGGAACCTCGCGCGCCACATTGACTCCGGAGACTTTTGAAGCTGCATTGCTGAAGCCAAAACACCCGGTTGGAGACATCCTCCCGATATAGAGAAATGGAACTTGTTTTACATTATGCCATCATCGGATTCCGGCCTTTCGAAGAGATCGGCGAATTCGTCAATGTGGGGGTGCTCGCCGTCGAAACCCGGAGCCGGTATCTGGCGTATCGGCTGCTACCCGCACAGCGAACCAAGCGGGTTCGGTCCTGTTTCCCCGAAATAGATATCTCGATCTACCGAACCGGTTTGCGTCGTCTCGATAATGAACTGTCGACTCTGGCGATTGAGACCAATCTCTGGGCCGATGATTCCGGAAGTGGAAAGTCGCATCCCGCTCAGACTGATATGTTTTTGAACGAAGGGAACGTCGATTTGTTTCAGCATCTTTCCCGGCCGCGGAGCTCTCCGTTTTTCCATCCCATCAAGGGCACTCGCTTGACGAATGATATGGATCTTGCGATCGAAGATTTGTTTGCCCGGTATGTCGAGCATCAAAACCTGACGCCAATCGATTACGAAGAGAAAAAGCTGGTCCGCGATCTCAAGGTCATCCTTCGCAAGGCGAAGTTGGATCGTTACTACCGCGAATGTTCCCGGGTCGGGACAGAAACCTATCACGTCGGTATACCTCTTGCCTACACACCGGAAGGTGCCGACAGTCCGGCGAAAGCGATCAAGCCATTGAATCTGACACAATCCTCGCCGACCCGAATCTATACTCACGGAGATGAGTGGATAGCGAAAGTAAACCGTTTAAAATCGCTCGGGATGTTACCGAATTCGTTTCTTTTTGCAGTAAGCATGGCAGAATCCGGTCCCCAAAAGCAGGCGGCCGAAGACATCTGCGAAGGTCTGGTCAAAGCCGGAGTTGAAGTGGCCTCGATCAAAGAGATCGAGAAAATCATCTCCTTTGCAAAAGTGGCTGAACCCGAGATTTTAAAACTGGTGGCTGAATAGCTTGTCGATTCCGTATAGGGCTAATTATCGGTGAAACACGACGGATCCACCGAGGTCAGTGGATCTCCGAAGAAGAGTTCTTCAAAATTGTCACGGTAGGGAAGCCGCTCGGTCGGGGGCCAGAACCGTTGGTTCCGCACTGATTCGATGATGCCGGAGACGCAGTCTTTTGCGGATTCGAGATAACGGTCGTCGATATCTTCCCACATACTGATCGCGACCTCCTTGCGGGTCCTGCCGAGGGTGACATAGCCGACTGAAATCTTTTCGCCGGGAAACCGTTCTTCCAATGCGAGTCGATAAAGTGGAAGTTGCAGGTCGATCCAGCGCGAGAGTTTTCCGCTATCGTTAGTGACCCGGCACCACTCCGGGAAACTGTCGATATCTTCGCTTCTCTTGATCGGTGTGACGTGGAATTCCACGACCTGTTTGTCTTTGGGAGACATAGTTTTGAAATCAAAAACCCGATACCCAAATTGATTGTGTTTTTCAATCCGATCGATCCGGCCTCGAATCCACATTCCATCTATCATGTAGGGTTCTTCGTCGGACCCGATCTGGGATTCGGGATCGAGAATCTGCCATCCTGCTTTTCGTTGTTCCGCTTCGATATCGGCCCACCAGCTGAGACGCTGGCGTGCGGCTTCACGTTGGATTACGACGGGAGTGGTCCACTGCTTTCCAAAAGTGTAGTTCAGGATTCGGTCGATTTGATCGTAGAAAAAGTCGCGTATTTTGTCCGGGTTGGTGTATTGGCTGGCTTCTTCGTCTTTACCAAAGGCTTCCAAGGTGTCATGAACCAGGTTTCCGAATTCCATGGCGTTCATTTCACTCTTGTCGAGCTCGACATCTTCCATCTCCAGTCCGAACTTGAGGTAGAACCGGAACGGGCAGGTGAGATAAGCTTTGAAAGCGGTCACGGAAAGCCGTTGAAAGACTTTGGCATCTTCGGGTAGTTTTTCAGGCTTCAGCTTCCAGGCGAGATGCCACGGTAGCAATTGTTTATCTTTTGATTCACCGGAGAAAAACTGGAGGGTGCGCGAAGGTAATTCGTCGTCGGGGCACTGGAAAAGCAGTCGGGAAGGACGGAGTGGATCTCCCGACACGCTTTGTCGTCCAAAAACGAAGTCAACCCGGCCTCCGTTGTTGCGGCGACTTTCCACCATTAGTGAAAGTAGGTAAGCATCCCTGGCGAAGCGGCTGTCGTTATCGGCGATACCGAGAAATTTGCGGGCTCCGTTTGGTAAGTAGGCATGGCTGGTGATCGATTCCGGAACGCAGCTGTCATTCATTCCGGTCACGACGAGGTGTGGTGCGTCTTCCCAGAGAAGTTCGATCCAACCTTCGAGATCGATATTCTTCGCACTGCGATCGGGATAGAGTCGGCGATCTTTGATCAGTTCAAGAAGTAGTTCGAACTGACTCGCTGTGTTAAGAGGTTTGTTGAATACTTTTTCGGTATCCCGAAGGACATCGATGCACTGCATGATGTGGCCCGCTACTTCGGGAAAGGGATCCTCCTCTTCGTCGGAAAAGGATTTTTTCTCGAATATATCAACGAGGTATTGAATCAAGGTGTCGCCAAAATCATCCTGATTGAACCGCTTAATCCAGTTTTGAATCCAGATAATCCCATGTTCCAGTTCGATATGGTTTCGGAATTTGCGACTCGCTGCTGCTTTAGCGTCGCCGAGATTGTCAGGTAGGGTTTCGAGAGCGAGCTTGTCCATCATCCGGACAAATCCGGTGCGGGAGACGAGTTTGTCGGTGGATAGGTCCACGGAGCGCATCATCGCTGCGAGCCAATCGGGAATTCGCAACAGTTGGCGAAAGGCATCGAACGAACCGGATTCGATCAGTCGATGGGTTTGCTCGAGCAGGTAGTAGGTGGAATTTTGCTTGAGCGGTTTACCGGAGGGATCATGGGTTGACCAGTGACGCGCTGCCAGGGCTTGCTCAATCGGAGCGATGGTTTCGGGATCGGGAACTCCGATAGCGGTCGTCAGAGCCGGGTTGGAGTGGCCGGATATCAGCTCGCAAACGGCATCGGCCTGTTCGGATGGATTGGCCGCTGATTGAATGGTTTCACCGGGATTGGGGAGATCGATTTCTGCATCGTTCCAGATTTCGGGAAGCGGGTTGCCCCAGTCATCAAACCAGGATTTCCGTTCTTCCGGTGCGGCGATCACGATATCGACAGGGAATTTTCTGGAATAGTCCTGAAGCGTTCGACATGCCATGCCGGGAAGATCCGGGCAGGCCAGAATCACGATATGATTGACTTCCGGAGGTAAATTTACGGTTTTCGCTGCCTTGTGATTGGCCTCGACCACATCGGTGTATCCCAGCTGTTTGGTCCGGGCGACGACTTGTTTTTCGATCCGGGCCAATTCCCGCCAGCGATTGGCCTCCATTTCCTCGGGACCGAGTCGTTTGCTTGCCGTGGCGAAACTGAGTCCTTCGCGACAGAGCAGATCGCGCACCTGAAGCAAGTCATTCGCCAGATTCATCGCCCAGGAGAGGTTTCTGTCGACTGGATCGATGGGGAACACGTTGCGAAATCGAGCCAGATCGAGATCGAGCATCGCAGACGCCCAGATTGCGAGAGTCATTGCCCGATCCGGAGCAGGTGCTTTCAGATCCTCGAGGCGAGCCGGATCCGTCAGAAAATTGGTGGTCACTACCAGGGGAGGCAGCACTGCAGCGTCATACTCCGCTGCGGCGATAGCGAGGGCTTCCCGGAGGCGCCGCCCTGCATGACGAGTTGGCGCGAGCACGAGATCACCGGAGAGATCGAGCGCTCCGGTTCCGTCCCAATCACCGACGAGGAACTCGACAGCACTATCCAGCACGGGGCGATCCCATCCCACATAATGATGCGAAATGCGGGGAATAGCCTCAGCCAGATCCGGTTTGGCGTCTTCAAAGACGAGCCCCAGACTGAGCTGTTCGAAAAACTGCTTAGGTTTAATGAACTTTCTCGCCATGTTTGATTCGTGTGATTCTTAGTTTTAATCGTGGATTACGGAAAAAGCCATTAGCAATTTCAGGGGCGAAACGCCCTCAAAAAATCATAATTCCCATTGCTTCTTGAGGTTCAAATTGGTAAAAACCCTGTGTGAACGAAGCTACCACCACCTTGGCAGGAATTGATTATGCCATTATTGCGGTTTACCTGATCGGCACGGTTGTCTTCGGCCTCGCTCTGGGCTGGAAATTCAAAAGCGGCAAAGACTTTTTCCTCGCCGGGCGAACCTTACCCTGGTGGGCGATAGGAATGTCGCTGGTGGCGAGTGATATTGGCGGCACGGATATCATCGGAGTGGGCGGAGCGGCTTATCGTCACGGGATTTCAGCGGCAAATTTTGAGTGGATTGGCTGTGTCCCGGCAATGATTGTCGCAGCGTTTATTTTTATACCGGTTTTCTACCGAACCGGGATTTATACGATTCCGGAGTTTATGGAGCGTCGCTATAACGCAGGGATGCGAGCTGCTCTTGCGATTTGCTGGGTGCTTTTTATGGCGTGCAACCTGGGGATCATGCTCTTTGCCTCGGCCAAGATGTTAAATGTATTACTGGGGTGGTCGCCGGTGGTTTCCATTCTTTTGACGGCTGTCCTGGTTGGTGTCTATACTTTTGCAGGAGGACTCAAAGCTGTGGTCTATACAGATACAATACAGTGTGCTGTCATGATTGGTGGGTGCCTCCTTGTATTGCTTCTGGGATTGAGCGATCTCGGTGGTTGGGGAAATATGATGGAAAAAATCAATGCCCTCGGAGAAAGGACTGAAAATCACGGGGAACTCATCGTTCCCGCGGACAGCGAATCACCGTTTGTGTGGCCCGGAATTTTGATAGGTCTCGCCCTCATTTTATCTCCAGCTTACTGGATCGGGAATCAGGCCATTGTGCAACGGTCTCTGGGTGCAAAATCGCAGTTTCAGGCACAGGCGGCATTTGTCTGGGGGGCTCTGTTGAAAACGCTGATTCCGGTAATTATCGTGATTCCCGGATTGATCGCTCTCGCGAAATTTCCGGACCTTGCCGACGGTGATAATGCATTTCCCACTCTCGTTGCGCATGTGTTACCGGTAGGGATTCGGGGAATATTCCTCGCGGCATTTGTTGCGGCATTGATGTCCAGTGTTGATAGCTATTTGAATGCCTCGGCTACGGTGATTACGAATGATTTTTATCTGCGATACGGGAATAGAAATGCTACCGATCGACAGATTCTTAATGTGGGTCGGGGCTGCACTGCGGCACTGATGGTATGGGCGGTCCTGTTTGCCTTCTGGATAATGAAAGCCGGCGAAGGCACTCCGATTTTTGCGATATTCCAAACTCTGATGGCATTTTTTCAGGGTCCAGCACTGGCGGTCATTTTACTGGGTTTCCTGTGGAAGCGGGCCAATGGCAAAGGCGCGGTTGCCGGATTTCTCAGTGGAATCGCGATGTCCGTCACTTTGTGGGGAATGCAACAGTGGCATACTGAGTTGGGTATCGAGCCCCTCTTCAAAGTCTCGGAGGCATTTCTCTACTTCTCAGTCTGGGCATTTTTGACGGCGGTGGTCGTGGTCGTGGCGATGAGTCTTTTGACGAGGCCTGATCCGGCGGAAAAAACGGATTTTCTAACTCCTGGAGGAAGCCCTGAAACCATCTAATGACGCCTTTTCATCATATAGGAAATGTGATTCGCGATTTCGTGACGGCGGTCCCGATGCCGATGGTGCGGGTGCTTTTTGCCCTCTTTTTCATCAGCTTAATTATCTGGGTTTGGAGGCTGCCTAAAGATCGCTGGATGCCGGAGGGAGTTACGAAGGTCGATCTGTCGTCCAACCTCCGCTTTTGGGCCTTGATCGCTCTTCTGGTTCAACTGGCGATCTATATGATTTTCTAAGCTGGGACTATAACAACTGTTTCCGGAGAAAGTATCGGGTGTATTCGCCGCAGAATCCCTCGAGTCTTCCGAATTCCTCATATCCATGCCGAAGGTAAAAGGGCAGGGCCTGGAAACTATAGGTATCAAGCATGGAGTATTTGCACCCGCGTTTTACCGCCTCGCTCTCAGTCGTTTGGATAAGTTTGGTTCCGATTCCGGATCCCCGCTGGTGGTTGTGAACCCAGAGAAATGAAATTTCCAGATAGTTCCAGTAGGTTTTGCCGTTTAATCCTGCGATAAGTTCGCCGGCATCATCGCGGACAAAGACGCAGAGTGGCGAAAAGTCATTTTTGACAAAGGCATCGTTAAATTTTCGAGTCTGGGCGGCGATGAAATCCGTATCTGCAGGCTTGGGATGATTCGTAATTTCGAAATTCATTGAATATGGTTTGAGGGTCGTAAACTAGCACAAATTGATTAAGGAGAGATATCCCGATCTGGTTTTGTCTGGTGTTTTATGATCCCGGGAAGCATAATTCAAGCCGATGATTCGAAAGATCAGTGTTCTCTTCGTCGCTCTTGTCGCCTTTGTTTGTGTGGCCTGGTATTTGGGTTGGTGGGTGCCGAACCGACCGGATCCTGACAAGTATCCCATCAGTGGCATTGATGTTTCTCATCATAACGGGCCGGTCAATTGGGCGAAGGTGAAAGTGTCGGGTGTTAAATTTGCCTTTATCAAGGCGACGGAAGGCTCCAACTGGCAGGATAACCGGTTTCAGAATAACTGGTCGGAGTCGAAGAAAGCAGGAGTTTATCGAGGGGCCTATCACTTCTTTTCGACTACGAGTTCGGGAGAATCTCAGGCGTTGAATTTCATTTCGAACGTTCCCAAAGAGGTCGGGATGTTACCTCCGGTAATTGATGTGGAGTTTTCGAAGTCCCGTTCCCGGATGAGTGATGCCGAATTTTATGAAGAGCTGAAAATTCTGCAGGATGCGATGGAAAGTTACTACGGTGTGAAGCCAATCATTTATACGACTCGGGAGTTTTTGGAAAACTATTTCGAAGGGAGAATGATTGATCGCCTTTGGGCCCGGGAAATCAAAACTAAAGTGACGGATTGGGCTCCCGATTGGGTATTTTGGCAATACACGAACCGTGGGCGGGTACCGGGAATTCGAGGGCGGGTTGATTTAAACGTTTATCGCAAAAAGCTTTTTGATTTTGAAAAGCTATTGCTCCGTTAGGAGGCGCTTACCCGGTCGTTCCCCTTTAAGGTTCGCATCCCGAAAATGGCAATGACGATAAAGCAGATCAATGGCAGGATAAACGAAACGCTAACGGAGGGAAGCCCGCCGATGAGTCCACTGCTCCCTCCCATGTCGATAATGGAACCTTGTAGAGGTGGCATCAGCGCACCGCCCACGATTGCAAAAATTAGCCCGGCAGACGCTACTTTTGCTTCATCGCCCATGCCGTCGAGTGCGATACCATAAATGGTCGGGAACATGACTGACATACAGGCCGAAACTCCGATGAGGCAGTAGAGACCAAAATATCCTTTGATAAAGATCACGCCGAGAATCAGCACAGCAGCAACGGTAGCGAGAATCATCAGTAGTTTTCCGGGACTGATATACCGCAGAAAAAAGGTACAGATAAACCGGCTCGCACAAAAAATCGACATAGCGATAATGTTGTAGTTTTGGGCGGAAGCGGCGCTGATACCAAGGTTTCCCGTTGCGTAGTGGATGATAAAGGTCCAGCACATGATTTGGGCACCAACATAGAAACCCTGAGCCACAACCCCTTCCAGATATCGCTTGTTTTTCAGTAACATTTTGAAGGTCTCACCCAGTTTCAGATTGTTTTGGTTTTCCCCTGTTTTCGGCATGGGGGTCAGGATGAATATCAGCATCATCCCGAAGACAATCATCCCGATAATGACATAGGGAGTTTTGATCACACTGAGATCGTGATTACGCATTTCTTCATAAGTCGTATCGCGATAGCTTTTTATCTCACCGTTTTTGTAGGCTTTGAGAGCGTCTCCGAGTGCGACATCGTAGGAGAGTTCGGTGAAGGGCAATTCGCCGGCTTCCTCGCGGCGCCCTCCTTCGGTATCGAGAAACTTTTTCAGTTGTGGGTCGATCGCTGCGATTTCCTCTTTTTGATAGGAACCGAGGTCGGCGCGGAATTCTTCGACACTGAGACTGGATAAAATCACAAGGCTTGCGATCGCCATACCGGACAGCGATCCAATGGGGTTAAAGGACTGAGCGAGGTTGAGGCGCCTTGTCGCAGTTTCCGGTGAACCCATAGAAAGGATATAGGGATTTGCGGTGGTTTCGAGGAAAGCGAGACCGAAAGTAAGAACATATAGGGAAACCAGGAACAAATTGAAGTTGGCAGCAGCAGCTGCGGGTAGCGTCAACATGGCTCCGATTCCATATAGGGCGAGCCCCACTATAATACCTGCTTTGTAACTATAGCGCCGAATAAACAGGGCCGCTGGTAGCGCCATTGTCGCATAGCCGCCATAAAACGCGGTTTGGACGAGACTGCTCTGGGCATTGCTGATCACAAAAATATCTTTGAAAGCTTTGACCAGTGGATTGGTCATATCGTTGGCAAATCCCCAGAGAGCAAAAAGCGAGGTTACGAGGACAAATGTCAGCAGCATTGCCCGGGGCACGAGAGGTGTGGTATCACGGCTCATTTGGTATTGGAAAAAGGTTTCCCGCAGTTATAGAAACAGAAAAATGGGGTTACCCGGTTCATCATTTCGAATCAAGCTCCGTTCCGGAGCAAAAGGACTCTGACTTCGCCACAAAAGTGACTCAGAGTCAAGAGCACGAATCAATAAACTGAGCTCCCGGGAGAGCATTTTGACAGTTGAGATGAAAATCCCGTAATGATCGATAAAACCGACAAAATTATCGAATTTGTAATCTTAATCGAACAAAGTCTGGTCTTGATTGATGTTTGATTAAATGCCCAAAAAGGTTAGATTTGATTGGTTTATTACACGTAATGGCGAAAGAGACTCCTATTTTACTTCCAAAACATAAGAGAACGCTAAAGCTTTTAGGGGATAATATTCGTCTGGCTCGCAAGCGAAGGGGGTACACGACAATTCAAGTTTCAGAAAGAGCCGGAATTGTGCGCTCGACGCTTTATGCGATCGAAAAAGGTTCCGAAGGGGTTTCTATTGGTAATCTGCTTAAAGTCCTTGCCGTTCTTGGGTTGGAAAAAGATCTTGAGCAAGTTGGAGCCGACGACGTTTTGGGTCGGAAGTTAGCTGACGCTTCTCTGCTCAATCGAAAGGATAAAAATGAACCGTGATATTCTGGTTTATGCAGATTGGGACGCGGTAAAAAATCGCCCTGCGCTAATGGGAACGCTTCGCACGATCGAAACAAGAGGCAAAGAAGTTCTCTCATTTTCCTACGATAGGGAATGGTTGGAAACGGCGGAGCGGCGAATCCTTGATCCGGACCTTCAATTTTTTCGCGGCGACCAGTATCTTAGTGGCGAACGGCCCAACTTTGGTCTTTTTCTCGATTCTTCGCCTGATCGGTGGGGCAAAGTTTTGATGCAACGCAGGGAAGCTGCGATGGCATCGAGTATTGGCAGAAAACCGAAATCTCTCCTGGAGTCGGATTATCTGCTTGGGGTGCATGATGGACAAAGGATGGGAGGTTTGCGCTTTAAGTTGGAAAAAGACGGACCCTTTCTTGATAACAGTCTGGAGTGCGCTGCTCCGCCTTCTACCTCCCTCCGTGAATTGGAAAATGCGAGTTGGAGAGTACAGGATGACAACGCGGATATCAGTGAAGTTTCGAAATGGATCAGTATGTTGATCGCGCCGGGATCATCTCTGGGTGGAGCGAGGCCAAAAGCCGGAGTTCGATACCCCGATGGAGATCTCTGGATCGCAAAATTTCCGGGAAGAAATGACAATCGTGACATGGGTGCCTGGGAGTGGATCGTTTGGCAATTGGGAAAACAGTCGGGTTTGGATTTACCTCCGTGTGAGTGTTTAAAAATTGGGTCAAAGCATCGGACTTTCGCGGTTTGGAGATTTGATCGGGTTCGTGGAAGCCGGGCGAAACGTCGCTTGCATTTTGCTTCAGCAATGACTCTTCTTGGACGGACTGATGGAGACAACTATCATGAAGGAGCCAGTTACTTAGAACTGTGTGAATTGATTTTGACACAAGGCGCTCATCCCGAAAAAGATTTACTTGAGTTATGGAAGCGGATTGTGTTTTCGATGTTTGTCAGTAACACCGACGACCACCTTCGGAACCATGGATTCCTTTTAGAAGCGAAGGGATGGGCGTTGTCGCCCGGTTATGACATTAATGCAGAACCAAGCGGTGGGAAGACAGGGCTCAGTTTAAATGTCAATGAAGTCGATAATCGCCTGGAACCGGAACTGGCTATGGAAGTAGCCCAATATTTCCGCGTCAAAGAAAAGGATGCTCTGGCGATCATTGAAAACACTCGCTCTGTGGTTGCGAATTGGCGAACCCTTGCGAGCGAGGCTAAAATCGGGCGGGCCGAACAGGAATTGATGGAACCGGCTTTTAACCTCAGTCATTCGGCGCCAAAGCAGTCTCACTTGGTCGAGAGTGGGAGGTTCTGGATATCGAAATCAGGGAAACGGCACAGTTCCAAGTGTCGTTACTACCAAGTAGGTGAGGGCTGGATGGGCTCGAAATCACAGGGAACACCATGTAGAGTGTGTGGAAGTTAGAGGGGGAATTTTAATGTGGGTTTGATAGGTGAAATGTAGACTAATGGTGGAATTCTTCTATATTTCATCGACAGAGTTTAAATGCGACCGATTGCACCACGCCAGATCGTTTTTGGAGGATGCCTCTTAGCTTTCGGCGCCTCTTTTCTGAATACCGGGTTTCTTCTTTCAACCGGGGCATCGGTCAGTCACCTGACCGGGGATATCGCGAGGATTGGATCCGGGCTCTCAAGTATTGGGAAATCGAACGGACTTCACATTGTGAACGTGACCACTGCGACGTTTGGATTTATTACCGGAGCGACGATTTCGGGATTTCTCCTCCACCATCCGACGCTCGAGATTAGTAAACCCTATGGCCGGATACTGTCGGCTTTGGGGCTTTGTCTGATCGGCGCTCACTATTCATACCTGGAGTTTCCGATTCTTTCGATCGGGATCGTAAGTGCGGTCTGCGGCGCGCAAAATGCGTTGGCCAGTCGATACCGCGGGGTGGTGCTGCGAACGACCCATTTGACGGGGCTGTTCACTGATTTTGGGATTCATCTGGGGATGAAGTTCCGTGGTCACAAGATCGAAGGATGGAAACTGTGGATACCGGTTTTGATTACTTTTTCCTTTCTCCTGGGTGCGGTGGCGAGCAGTGCCTTTGTACTAAATAATCTTGGGCACTGGATGTTCTCGGCAGGGATAGGCTATCTGGTCGGCGGATTTGCCTGGAGTGTATACAAGAAATCACTGGAGAAAGATACCGGGCGGCTTTCCTCTGGAGGCGATTCGAAGTGATAGTCAGGTCACCATTTTCCGGATTGTACCCTGTACAGTCTGAAACTGTACCCTGTACAATCGGGCAAATTGAGCTTTCGCTCCGGTTTTAACTCGATCTATGAGTTCCTGTTGGCGTGTTTTTTGCGTCTTAAACACGCCTGTTGCAAGATTAGCCTGACAGATCACTGTTTCGCTTTTTCCGATACTGGAAATTCTTCGGCTCAATCGATCACGTGATGATCGGGATTTCGGGCGAAACGTATGTTCTAACAACAAACCATGGCGAAAGTTTTCTATCCAATTTTGTTTCTGATTTTCAGTGGCACGGCTCTTTGGGCCGCTCCTCAGGGCGAAAAACTGTACGATGAGAAGATCGAACCGGTGTTTGTGAAATTCTGCTACGACTGTCATGGAGACGGTATGGATAAAGGGGATTTCGCGATGGATGATTTCGATTCGGTCGCGGATCATCTCAAAGATCTCGATGTGTGGTTCGAGATCTGGAAAAATATGCGGGCCAGTTTGATGCCTCCGCCGGACAAAAAGCAGATGACCGATGCGGAGAAACACGAGGTGCTTCGTTATATCGAGGACCACGTGTTTAAAATTGACCGGGACAATCCGGACCCTGGCCGGGTCACCATTCGCCGCCTCAATCGGGAGGAATATCAGTATACGATCAAGGATGCGCTGAAAGTCGAATTCCGGGCTCACGATTTCTTTCCGCCGGATGACACCGGATATGGTTTCGACACGATTGGCGATGTGCTCAGTATTTCGCCGCTGCTGATGGAGAAGTATCTCGATGCCGCAAAATATATTGCAGCAAAAGCGGTGCCGGTGGATGGACCGCAGATTGTGGAATGGTGGGTGGACCCGAAGACATTTAAAGGTCTCCAACACGAGAGTCATCACATCGGGTATATGTCGTTTGAGTCAAACCGTCGTTTCGAAGCGAAGCGCTGGATCAACTACGATGCGGAGTATGAGTTCAAAATCACCTACAAAATCAGTGGTTCGAAGGAGGCGACTGAGGAAACCGGGACCCTGACATTCGGTTACGATGATAAGACGATCATTACCAAAAAGGTGGCCTGGAACAATTCCCGCGAGCTGGTTGTGAAAGGCAAAGGCCATTTCAAAAAGGGCGACGGCCATAAATTTTTCCTGGAAATGAAACCGGGGGCCGCCCGTGAGAAAGGCGAAGATAAGTTGTACGTCAGAATCGAAAGCATTCGATACCGGGGTCCGCTCGATGGTAGCAAAAAGGATTACCCCTGGGAGTTTCGGGAAATCTTTTCCGAAGGTCCGCCACCGGAGGAAGCCGAGCGCGATCCCTATCGCGAGAAAATCCTGCGGCGCCTGGCTCTGAAGCTTTTCCGTCGGCCTCCTACCGATGAGATGATTGACCGCCTTGTGAAGCTGGCCCGGACTAAAGATGAGGAGGAAGGTTACTTTTTCGAACACGGAATCCGTCACGCTGTCACGGCGATGCTGGTCAGCCCGCACTTCCTGATGCGTTCAGAGCTTCAGCCCGATCCAAATGACCCGGATCGGATCCAGTTGCTCGATGAGTATTCCCTCGCTTCCCGCCTCTCGTATTTCCTCTGGCTGTCAGCTCCGGACGAGGAATTGATGAAACTGGCCGGTGAAGGGAAACTTCGCGAACAACTCCGTCTTCAGATAAATCGGATGTTAGCGGATAAAAAATCTCAGCGGTTTATTGAGAGTTTCGTCGGTCAATGGCTTCAGGCCCGGGATGTTGAAACGATCCATATCGAAGCGCGGGCTGCGACCGGAACCCGGGACCTCGGGGAGGCGCGTCGACTTTTCAGCACGAGACTTCGACAGGCGATGCGGAAAGAGACAGAAATGTTCTTTCATTATATTCTCACCGAAAATCGACCCGCCAGTGAGCTGCTCACCGCAAAGTATGCTTTTTTGAACGAGGAGCTGGCCAACTGGTATGATATCAAAGGCGTGGAAGGTCGCGACATGCGAAAAGTCGAGTTAAAAGATCGCGATGCGCGGGAACGCGGCGGGCTTCTCAAACAGGCCACCTTCCAAATCGTAACCTCCAACCCGACCCGGACTTCTCCGGTGAAGCGGGGGCTATTTGTGTTAGAGAATTTGCTGGCGATCCCCCCTCCCCCGGCGGCGCCGGACGTTCCACCGCTGGAACAGTCCATTTCAGGCAAAAACAAAAACATCTCGCTGCGGGAAGCACTGGCTCTGCATAGTGAAGAGAAGATGTGCGCCTCCTGTCATGCCCGGATGGATCCGATCGGGCTCGCTATGGAAAACTATAACTTTGCCGGTATGTGGATTGATACCTACAAAGGAAAACCGCTCGATACCGCCGGCAAACTGGTGTCGGGTGAAACCTTTAAAAACGCCGATGAGCTTTCCACGATTCTTGCGACGGAAAAGCAGGAACAATTCTTTACTGCCGTCACGGAAAAGCTGTTTACCTTTGCGCTGGGGCGCGGAGTTGAGTTTTTTGACGCTCCGACGATTGATGGAATTGTTGAACAGGCTCGTACCGATGGAGGACGACTTATCGATATCCTTTATGGTGTTATCGAAAGCCCGGCTTTTCAGAAAAGACGCGGAGACGGTAGTCTCTTGAGGTGAAAATCAGCGGATTACGTTTATGTTGACTAACAAACTGCCAGTATGAATAACTCGACTTCTTTTAATCGCCGAAATTTTCTACGCGGACTGGGTGCCGGTATATCGCTCCCCGTATTCGAAACGTTTCTCGATGGAAAGGTGTTGGCAGAGGCGGCGAAGACCGGATTAGCGGTCACTCCTTCCGGAATGCCACTGCGGACTGCGTTCCTTTATAAGCCGAATGGCGTTAATGTGAGTAAGTGGGACGTCACCGGGACAGGGGCAGACTATCAGCTCAACGAGACCCATCGGCCTTACGAAAAATTTAAAGATCAGTTCCATTTGTTCAGTAAATTTGCTCATGACAATGGCACTTCCGGTGGCGACGGCGGCGGTGACCATGCCCGGGCAAACGCCAGTTTCATGACGGGAATTCGCCCTCGTAAAACGGCCGGTGCGGACATTAAACTCGGAGTTTCGGCTGATCAGGTTATCGCGAGAGCTATCGGGGAGCAAACCCGTTTCCGCTCGCTGGAACTCTCCTGCGACGGCGTTCGCAAGAGCGGCGTGTGTGATTCCGGGTATTCCTGCGCTTATCAATTCAATTTATCGTGGCGTTCCGACCAGACTCCGATGACTCCGGAATCCAACCCCAGGCTCGTGTTTGAACGGCTTTTCGGTGCGGGATCTAAAGAGGAGCGGAAGCGGAGTTTTCACACCCGGAATAAGTCCGACCGATCGATTCTCGACTTTGTGCTCGAGGATGCCAAACAGCTCAACAACAAGCTGGGCCGGAACGATCAGGTGAAGCTCGACGAATATATGACCGGGATTCGGGAGATTGAGCATCGGATCGCTAAAGCCGAAAAATTCGGCCTCCCCGATGTGGAACAAATCGATTTACCTTCCGGTGTGCCTGGCAGTTTTGAGGATCATATCCGACTCATGTTCGACATGATGGTGCTCGCTTTTGAGACCGATTCTACCCGGGTCGCTACCTTCCTGCTATCGCATGATGGCAGTAACCGGAGTTTCAAATCAATTGGAGTTCCCGATGGTCACCACACCATCTCCCATCACCGGGGCGATGAAGTTTCTCTCGAAAAGCTGGCTAAAATTGACCTGTTTTACTCGCAGCAATTCGCCTATTTTCTCGAGCAGCTCAGCAGTCGGAAAGATCCAGACGGGAAATCGTTGCTCCACAACTCACAGGTAATCTGGGGCAGTGGTCTTGCTGACCCGGATCGGCACCGTCACGAAAACCTGCCAATCATTCTCGCAGGAAATGCAGGCGGCCAGATCAAGTCCGGAATCCACACCGATCTCGGCAGCAAAACGCCGCTTTGTAACCTCTTCCTCAGTATGTTTGATCGAATCGGCCTCAAAGAAGAGCGTTTCGGAGATTCCACAGGTCGTGTCTCTCTGGTTTAGGGTGCGAGGTTGTTTCTAAACCTGTTTTCCAGCGGTTCCGTACAGCCCGGTCGACGAGTTGAGTGATCTCTCGTCCGGGAAAAATTGCTGGGTCAGCATGTCGGCTGTTCAACGAAACCTGAGCCGCGCATGTCTAAAAATTGGTAAGTAATTCCGGGGCCGTTCGACTATCAAGATCCGGCCCTTTCGGACCGACAACAACCATTCGAACCAAACTAAAACCAGATACTGATATGAACACCAATAAAAAATTGGGATCCTCAATAACTGTGCTTTTCAGCACCATACTCTTGTTTTCCCCCGTTTTTGCGGGCGAATATTTGCCTCCTGCCAAGGGCGTCACTTATTCACCGCCAGTCGATACCGGATTCTATTTCGAGGGATTCGGCGGGACTCTCTTTCTCGATGATCTTCAGGGAACCGGAGTGGCAGATGTGAGTGCGGAATTTGACACCGGTTGGCTTGCTGGTGGAACACTCGGCTATCAACTGAGTCCGGGCCTCTCCGTTGAGGTTGAAGGCGCTACGGGAGGAGCGGATCTTGATGGATTTGCGCTCAACGGCACTAATTTCGGATACTCTGGCGATCTTACTTACTCGCAGGTAGCCGTCAATCTGATCTACGAATTTCGTCCGCGGAGAATGTTCTCCCCATACGTCGGTGTGGGTGTGGGCGCAGGCTTTGCTGATGCTGATTTCACATCACCTGCCTTCCGAATCAACGATGATGACGCGGCGTTTCTCTATCAGGTGATCGGCGGTGCGAGATTGGAGATAACTCCCCAGGCTTCGTTTTTCGCAGAATACAGATTTGGATCCCTTGATGAATTTACGCTCCAGGGTACCGGAGGTGGAGTGACTTTCGACGAGCTGCAATCCCATCAGGTGGCACTCGGATTTCAATTCAATTTCTAACCTCCGGCAAAAACGTTCTTTTGTTCTAAAACGCTCCACTGGTCCGACGAGAACCGGTGGAGTTGTTTCGTAAATCGATAGTTTTGATCTAGCAAATATCGCAAAAAATTGAATTCAAATTGAACTAGAGCAAAGGGGCGATCATTCTTCGGATCCGGCGTGGATTTGTGATTATAGTTGGTTTACAAACCTTGATACTTGCTGAAAGTCCCCTTCTAAAATTGAGTGAATCCCTTGACGTATTTTCGTTAGGTGAGAATTCTTATCGAGATTTTGTTCATGAAGAATATTTTTCTATCCAGCATCCTGTCCGTACTACTTTCCGGGTGGATTGTGGCTGCTGAGTCTGTGGTCGCTCAGAAGCCGGGTATTCGAACTTTGCAACTGGTCTCGGACCAAAATTCAGTCCAGCCGGGTGGTTCTCTGACAATCTCTCTTTTCATTCAGCACGAGCCGGAGTATCACACTTACTGGAAGGCACCGGGAATCGTGGGGGTTCCCACATCGATTTCGTGGAAACTGCCCTCAGGGTTCAAAGCTTCGGATCTTGAGTGGCCGGTTCCTCAGTTGACGAAAATGGCTCAGTACACCGCCTACGGTTATGAGACCGACACCAATTTGCTGACTACGATTACAGTGCCTGAAACGATTGAAGGGGACGAAGTGATCTTGAAGGCAAGGGTGGCTTTTATGTGTTGTGCAAAGAATTGTCACCCGGGCTGGCACGATTTCGAGCTGACTTTGCCGGTGAATCGCACCGGAAAGCCCGATATCGATCGGAAGTGGCAGAAACGGATTGCTCAGACAATTGAGGAACGTCCCGAGTCAGCTCCGGCGGATTGGTTGATCGAAGCTTCGGAAACGGAAACGGAGATCCAGGTCACGGTAGCATCTCCGGATCGGTCGTTTCGGGAGGAGGAGAACCTTTACTGTTTCAGCGAAGATAATCAGATCAATTCCGACTCGCCGCAGTCAATTACCTGGTCGGATGATCGGAAGGAACTGACCTTTATTCTGAAAAAGTCCGGATTTGGTCCGGAAAATCTGAAAAAGTTTTCCGGATTACTCTATCATCCCGAAGGTTGGCCGGGAGTATCCTCCAATTGGGTCTATATCTCAGTGCCTCTATCCTCTTCCTGATTTTTTGAAATGAGTAGTGCCCTTTTACCAGGAGAATCCTGTCATTCCGACTGGTGTGAAGTTCGCCGTTCCGGCATTCACGGTCGCGGTGTTTTTGCGACCAAAGATATTCCCGCGAAAACTCCGATCATCGAATACATCGGAGAAAAGATCGATAAAGAGGAGTCAGATCTTCGCGGTTGGGCCCAGATGGACCGCCATAATGAGACCGGTGAAGCTGCGGTTTATATCTTTACGCTGGATGATGATTGGGATATCGACGGAGATGTTCCGGAGAATGCGGCCCGCTTGATCAATCACGGTTGTGAGGTGAATTGCGAAGCCTACATCGAGGATGGAGAAATCTGGATTTGGTCGATTTGCGATATCGCGAAAGACGATGAATTGCTTTTTAACTACGGTTTTGATCTCGAAAACTGGGAGGAACATCCCTGCGTCTGTGGGGCAGATTGCTGCCCGGGTTACATCGCCGGGATGGACTATTGGGACGAGCTGAAAGAAAAGATCGCTGAGAAAAAACGCCTCGAAATGGCGGAAACCACGAAGGTCAGTACCGAGTAGGTCACGGAACTGACCGCAACCACAAGCCACTTCCGGAGTTTAGAAAAGAGTGCCCATCATGAAATTTCAAACTCGATTAATGTTGGCTTTCCTTTTCGCAACGACCTTGGTGTCGGTCGCGGTCATCCAACTGACGAGCAATAAAGTCAAGGCGGCGTACCAGCGACAGTTCAAACAAAAGTTCGATAGCGAAGTCCATTATTTGTTTTCCGCCCGGGAAAAACGCTCCGAAGGTCAGCTCATTCTCGGGCAAAAGTTCGCTGAGTCCGATTACATTGTTAAACTGCTGAGCGGCGATAAAGGTGCCGACGATGCGCGTCGGGAGTTTTTGGATAAATTACCGCAAGTCCCCCCTCCGATGAAATCGGGCGGCGGAAAAAAGCCCGAATTTGCTCCCTCCGGTCCGAGACTGAACCGGATCCTGGCGGTGATGGATATCGAAGGGCAAATTACCTATATCAGCTCTCCACTGGAAAAGAAAACGGCGCGTAATCATTCCCGCATGCGAAAAAATTCGATCGAGAAGCAGCTCGAAAATCTTGTTCAAAGCGAGGCGCAGCAGGTCGCTTATTTTCCGCAGAAGCTTCCCAACGGGGAATCGATTATTCGGGATCTCAGTGTCACTCCGGTAAAAAATCCTGATTCGGGCGAAGTGATCGGCGCGTTTTTGATGAGTTTTTCCACGGCCGAGACAGCAGCAGAGCGCTTCCTGGATCGATACCATCGGGAAGTGAGCGATGGTCACTACGAGAATGCTATCCTGATCGACGATTCGCTCTATCCGTCGAGCGTTTTAGGGAATTATCAGGAGCAGCGGGAGGGTGACAAATCTCACTTCGATGAGCTGGAGAAAGAAGTGGTCGAGAATCTGGCGGCGCTCCCGGATGGCGAACTTTCCGGTAATTTCGAATTTACGATTCATGGCGAGCCTCACTACGTTCACTTCTGTGCGATAAATCCCCAGTCCCCTTTTTCAACCGCCTGGCAGGTTTCCGCCTTTCCGATGACTGCGTTGAAGCGCGACCTGAATGATTTACGGATCAAGGGTAGTGGAATTGGCCTCACCGGCATGTTTTTGGGTATGATTGCCGCCTGGTTTCTGGCCCGTAATCTCTCGGTTCCGATTCAGGAGTTGTCCGTGGGAACCCGAAAAATTAGCGACGGTCAGCTGGATATCGAGCTGCCGGTCCGGTCAAAAGATGAAATCGGAGAATTGACGGAATCGTTCAACCGGATGACAGCGGAGCTCCGCCTCAAGGAGCGTTACCGGAGTTTGCTCGGGAAAGTCAGCGATGAGTCTGTGGCTCAAGCTATGATTGAGGGAACGCTTAATCCTCAGCTCGGAGGCGAACTGAAAAAGGTTTCCGTCCTATTCTGCGATATCAGAGGTTTCACCAATCTTACCGAAACGATGGCGCCTCAGGAAGTTATCGAGATTTTAAATCATCACATGACAGCGTTGACTCACGTGGTGCGCGAACATTTCGGTGTGGTCGATAAATTTGTCGGCGACGAAATTATGGCCGTTTTCGGTGGTTTGAAAAGCTACGGTAACGATGCGGCCAATGCGGCTCACTGCGCGATCAAAATGATCGAGGAACGGGATCGGCTTAACCGCGAGCAAGGTGCCGATATTCAGATCGGAATTGGGATTGCGACCGGGGAAATTGTGGCTGGCTGCATGGGATCCGAAGATCGTCTCAATTATACGGTGCTCGGTGCCAAAGTGAATCTGGGGGCTCGGCTCTGTGGCAGAGCCGGTGCGCGCGAGATCGTTATTGATGATGAAACCTATGCTCAAATTTTGGATCTTGATCCCGAAACTGAAGCCATCGAGGGACTGCTTTTGAAAGGGTTCACCAATCATGTTCCAGCCTGGAAGCTGTCAGGCGCCCGGGTTCGGCACAGTTCCACGATCGAGCCGATTTCAGAACCCGTCCGGGTGTGATATAGCTCTGCTATGTCTAACCGAAATCTAATTTTCAGCCGGAACCCTGCAATGGTCCTAAGCGTGACCGCCGCTGCTTTTTTTCTGTCATTGAGTCATGCTCAGGACGGAAAACCCAAGCCGAAAGAGTATCCTCTGGGGCCGGATTCGGAGCGAAAGGAAGGAAATCCGAAGGGAACCGTGAGTAAACATATCTGGAAAAGTAAAGTCTACGAAGGCACGATCCGGGAATACTACGTTTATGTTCCGGCTCAATACAAAACAGAGGGTGAGGATAAAGCCGCGGTGATGATCTTTCAGGATGGTCATGCCTATATCGGGGAAACCGGACAGATGAGAACACCAATCGTTTTTGACAATTTGATAGCAGCTGGAGAAATGCCGGTAACTATCGGGATATTCGTCAACCCGGGTTGGTTTGCTGATGAGATTGAGAAACCTCAGGGTTGGAAAGCACCCAAGGGAGTCGGGAGCAACCGGTCTCTGGAATATGATACTCTGGACGGAAAATATGCCGAGTTTATCGAAAAAGAAATCCTGGCTGAAGTTGGGAAAACCTATCGGCTCACCAGCGACCCGAAAATGAGAGCTATCTGCGGCATGAGTTCCGGCGGGATTTGCGCGTTTACGGCAGCGTGGGAGCGCCCGGATTTGTTTCAGAAAGTTTTGAGCCACATCGGTAGTTTCACCAATATTCGCGGCGGTCATGTCTACCCGGCATTAGTCCGGAAAACTGAGAAGAAGCCCATCCGGGTTTTTCTACAGGACGGCTCGAATGACCTCGATAACGCCCATGGGAACTGGCCTCTTGCCAATCAGCAAATGGCCAAAGCATTGGAGTATTCCGGCTACGACTACGAGTTTATCTATGGCGAAGGCGGCCACAACGGAAACCACGGAGGAGCGATCTTGCCCGACTCGCTCCGCTGGCTCTGGCGTTAATGGGTCGTGCGTGTGATGCGGACACTCCTGTCCGCATATCGAAAATCGAGGCAAAGGTGTCACCCAGTAATTATGAGCGAATTTGATGGGCTTCGAAATATCTGAATCGGAACAAATGGCACAGGTTCGGGTTAGTAGAGGAATCCGTGAGGATTTCTAAGTGAATTTGAGGAACGAAAATTCACCTCGGAGACTCTCGTCGCTGCGTTTGGGGAAAGACGCTTGGAATAAATTTCGGTTTCTGGAATTCAGGCTGGAGAAATCCTCACGGATTCCTCTACATTGCTTGAGGTCGACGTTAAGCGCGTGCTCATTGTGTTAGAACACTAATTTTCACTAATGAACACGAATCGGTTGGGCTTCGAAATATTTGAATTGAGAAATCGATTTTGATATTCACTTAGCAAGATGCTTTGTTTTTCCTCAAGTCACTTCTCCTTTTTTTTTCTCTTGGGCTCGATGTAGGTCGCGCCATTGTCGGTAGGCATACTTTGATGCCATTCGATCAGGGCTCCGGTCAAACGCTTAACGGTTTCTTCGTTTCGGGATGCCACATTTTCGGTTTCGCTCCGGTCGGTTTCCATATTATATAGTTCAGGATGACTTCCGTCGTATTCGCAAAGTAGTTTCCATTTTCCATCACGCACTGCCAGATCCGGGAGATCTTCTATTCCGTAAAATGAATCCCGGTCTGGAGGCCGCCGGAAAAAGATCGGCGCTTTGCGAGATCCGGCTTCGATTCCGAGTAGGGTTTTGGTGACGACTTCTCCGTCAAAGTTAGCGTTTGCTGGGAATTCGGTTCCAGTGATGTCGAGAATCGTTGGAACGAGATCGATTGCGGAGAAAATTGACGCCCGATCGACTCTCCCCTCCCCTTTCACGAGACCCGGACCCCAGGCGATTAAGGATGACCGGATGCCGCCTTCGTATAGGTGAGTTTTGAACCCGCGGAAGGGGCCGGCGCGTCCTGCTCCGGGTTCTGGGCCGTTGTCTGAACACATCAAAACTAATGTATTGTTTCTCAGGGCTTCATCGTTTTGGATTCTCGAGAAGAGTTTCCCAAGTTGCTGATCCATTACTTCGAGAACGGATAGATAAAGGGTGCGTTTTGATCCATCGCCCCATTTCTCAACTGGCGGCCAGAATGGACCGTGAACATCATCGGGCCAAAGGTTGATATAGAAGGGCTTTTTTTCCCGGGTGGCTTGATCAATAAACGGTAGAGCTGCATCGATAAAGCCGCCGGTAATTTTGGAGCGCTGCATCCATTGATAGCCATCTCCAAGACGTTCGGCATCTTCCCAGATCTTACCTGCTTCTTTATCGCCGGGTTTCATCGTCAAAGGAAGCAGTTTGGGACCCATTCCTTCGAAATTGGTCAGTGAAGTGTCAAATCCATACTCGCTGATTGCCGGGGCGTTATCGACATCTCTTTGACCTCCCATGTGCCATTTTCCAAAGTGACCGGTCGCATAGCCGGCATTTTGTAATGCCCTGGCCAGCATCGGGGCTTTGGGATCGAGCCACTGCGCCATTCCGCGTTTTTCATTGAGATCCCGGCGGGCCAGGTAAGAAGTGATCTTCCAGCGCTGCGGATATTGCCCGGTGGAGATCGCGGTTCGAGAGGGAGAACAAATTGGTGAGTTGACGTAGAATTGTTCGAAGCGAATTCCTTCCGATGCCATCTGGTCAATGTGCGGTGTTGAGGCGTCTTCATTGCCGAAACAGGAGAAGTCTCCCCAACCCATATCATCGATGAATACCAGCAGGACGTTGGGTTTGTCTGCAGAATAGGCACAACTGATTAAGGAAAGCCAGAGGGTCAGAATTAAGAGCTGTCTCATAGGATCAGTTTGGCCAAAATGCAGCGGGTAATCGAGAAAAAATTGCGCCGCATGCAGGTGCGATTCTGTGCCTTCAGGTCAGTTGATCAAATCAGCTGTTTGGAGACGGCTCGTCTTCGGAAGTATCTTTGATAGATGCGTCGTTCCTTCGGCCTCTCAGGCCGAATTTTGGGTTGTACTGGAGGCATCCTACTGCAATGCCTAGCGAAAAGAGACTGCCGGTTACGATTTGCCAGCCCTCCATTCTTTGGAAGAATCCACCGAAGTTGATCATAAAGACAGCCGATATTAATGCCAGTCCGGTGACTCCAAGCAGTGCAATCCCTATTACTACGGAAATGAACCGCACGAGATAACGTAAGCCAGCCCAGAAGCATTTCTGCGTCGATTCGGTAAACATTTCTGTGGTTGAGTTTTTAAATCGAGATTTATTCGATTCGTACTTTTCGAAGCCTATCAGATTAGTGTTTCTTTGTGTTCATTCGTGAAAATTAGTGTTCAAACTATCGGTCTAACACTAATCCGCTTCGCTCGACACTAATTAGCACTAAATAACACTAATCTGATAGGCTTCGGTTCGATAATAATATCCACCGGTTTTTCTCCCTGGTCCAGAACATTAGCGGTAACGGGTTTGGGGGGCCTATTGGCTTATTCAGGTGCGCTGAATTGATTTACTTTTGTCCCAGAGAATTTATCGCTTTAGACAGCGCTGGATCTTTGCTCTTACGATGAAACCTGGAAATCACTATACAAAATCTCTTCTATACTTTTTGGCTCTACTTTCATCGCTTTTTGCCAATGCGGTGGCAGGAGAAGCTGCTTATTCACCAATCAGCTTGACCGC
This sequence comes from Verrucomicrobiales bacterium, assembly GCA_029213005.1. Taxonomy (GTDB): domain Bacteria; phylum Verrucomicrobiota; class Verrucomicrobiia; order Verrucomicrobiales; family DEV007; genus Arctic95D-9. Next base: position 9,489 of record JARGPI010000019.1, on the reverse strand, counting down.
GAATGATCTTTCGATCGCGACGGGTAAACCTTCGCTGGTTCTCATGTCGCACGGTTCGACACACATTCCCGTGTGGTCGCTCTCGGGCGGGTCGGTCGGGCAGTCGGTTTCGGGGGTAATCGGCAGTCTTCCGGCAGACTGCAAGGCAGTGAAGGTTGAGATTGTCGTGACCTCGACGGACCCGACGACAAATCCCGAGTTTACCGATGTGTACCGGGTTCACCTTTCGCAGATGGTGAGCGATGCAAGTTTTTTGGATCGGAATGCGCTGGGTAAAACGGTGCAGAGTCCGCTTCCGGAAGGCCCGTTCTTTTCGCGGACGATTGTTCTGGAATCTTATTACGAAGTGGTTCCCGATGCTCCGCTGACGGTGCGTATTCAGAGAGAGCCGGGCGATCCTGGAGATACGTTCACCCGGCCGATGGGCCTGGCAGTGGTTAAGGTGACTCCGGTGCGGGCTCCCGCAGAACCGCTCGTGGTGCAGGATGTGAGTGGCTACAATTCCTGGCCGATGATGCAGGCGATCGGAGATAAACTAGTTTGTACCTATAGCCGCGGTTCGAAGCACACGGTGAATGAAGATGCCCGGGCGGTTTATTCGCGCGCTTCGCTGGACGGGGGGAAAACCTGGGGCGATGAGGTAACCATTGCCAACACTCCGGACTATGGCGAAGTGACGGTCGGAAAGGGACTCGACTCGACGGGCGCGATGCTGCTCTGGGTCCGACGGGTGGGAAAGGGCTGGCATCACGACCTGTATCGCTCGACGGACGGGGAAACTTTTACGCTTCTCGCGACACCGAAGCTGGAGGTTCAGCCCATGCAGATTACTGATGTTTTTGAAGTGGAGAAAGTGGGGCTGATGGCGCTGTGGTTTGCGGGGAACTACAGTGAAGATCCGGTGCATTCGTGGGGTTACATGACAAGTGGCGACGACGGAGCTACCTGGACTCAGACCACGGTGGAGTCCGGTCTTCTCAAAAAGGATTGGCCTACGGAACCTGCTGCGGTTTACCTGGGGAATGGTCGATTGCTCGGCATCGCCCGGACGGAAATGGGAGGGCAACCTCAGTATCAGATGGTTTCCACCGACTACGGCAAAACCTGGACCCGGAAGCGGACCAATATTGCTGATACCAAAGCCTCAACCCCCAGCTTGATACTCGACAGGGAGACCGGATTGTTGAGTAACTATTACTACGAACGCGGCAGGGGGATTCTTCGTCGTCGGGTCGTTGATCCGGATCTGGTTTTTGATGATCCACTGAAGTGGCCGGACTCGGAAGCTGTAGGTATTGGGAGTCCCATCGCGTGGGATTCGGGAAATGCCAATGCCACCCTGATCGGGGACACTCACTTTGTCTCCTTCTATTCCGGGAAGGATCCCGATACGAAGGTGCTGGTTTCAAAGTTACCGGCGCCTGAAAAATAGTGGACAAATCATTCCATTCTCTCTGTTGGGGCTTTAAAAATCAATTGCCTGTCGATTCATTCGGCAGCATGGATTGATTTTTATCTATGAAAGAAATCGAATTTACCTCTGCTACTGTTCTCGCGAAAGCCAACATCTATTTCGATGGCAAAGTGGTCTCGCACACACTGATCACTGAAGAAGGCGATCGGAAAACTCTTGGTGTGATTTTCCCCGGCGAATACAAGTTTGATACGGCAGCACCGGAGCGGATGGATATCTCTCACGGCTCATGTGAAATCAAAGTGGCTGATGCATCGGATTGGACTGAGGTTTCTGCAGGTGACGGTTTCGATGTTCCGGGGAACAGCTTTTTTGTGATCAAAGTGGCTGACGAGTGCCAATACATCTGTTCGTTCCTCGCTTAAAACAAAGCCTCCGCTGAATTGATACTAAAAAAGCCGCTCCCCGGAAACGGGAAGCGGCTTTTTGATTTTCTGAAAAGTCCCCGGATATTAGAATCCTACTTTTACGCTCACACCACCGTGGAAGACATCGTTGTCGTTGGTGGATGCGTTGAAGTCACCGTTCACTCCGTCTGCCATCCAGGCATCAGGTGATCCGTTGTATCCAACGTAAGGAATCAAAGTCGCACATCCGCTCAGGCTCACTGGAAGTGCGGCACGGAGGTAATAGCTGTTCCAACCGGAAGAAGTGTTGCGGTCCGCGTTGGTCCAGGCCTGCTCCCAAACTCCGTCGGTGTAAAGCACTCCACCGCTGAGGTCGAGGCTTACGTTATCGCTGATGCAAAAGCTCTTATCAAGGCCAAGGGTGTGGATCCATGATCCGCCGTCTTCCTGCTGAGCACCAAGTCCCATCCCTACAGGACCGTAGTTCTGAGGAACGTTGAAGTCGTAGGCACGGTTGTAGGACAAGACCAAACCGCAGAAGAGTTCACGCGAGATGGTTACGCTGAAGGCACCGTGGGAATCACCCCAGTTACCGTGACCGGCTGCACCTTCGGGAAGACGCTGGTTGGCGTAGAAATAGTGATTGTATCCGACGCTGGTCTGGAAGCCATACATGGATGGAAGTGCAACGCGTGCGTAAAGATCGGTGTGATCGCCGCCTGTTCCGCCGGGAAGGTTTGAGAGACCGGTTGTGACACTGGACAACGAGGTCACGTGCTTAGCACCGAGGGTGATCGGGATGTTGCACTTTTCGAAAGTGTAATTCACGTCGGCAAAAACTACGTCGTCAGCAAGACGAACTCCGCGGAAGATATAAGCGGTCTGGTAACCGAACTCAAGGTTACCGTTGCTATCAGGGCAGCATTCGATAGGACACTTATCGCTCTCGGAAGGTGGAGGACAATAACTGGAAGGACCGGCAAACGTGTTACCCACGGTGATTGCCGAAACGACTATTGCTAATAACAACTTAGTTTTCATTTTTGTTTATCTGTTTGGTTACGTCATAAGCGTCAACGTTTATGACGCGGATGTGAGCTTTGGGGATCCCGATCCTCTCAAATTTTCCGGACTTATCAAACCATTTTGTGACGAATTTACCTAATATTTTCAAATTCCGGGTTTTAGAGGGGCTAATTCATTCTGAATTTTATGAATACAATCCAAATTTTTATCGAGGGGCCTTGGCGTCACTTTGGCAAGTGGTTGGCTTTTATGAGTTTCTGAAGATTGTACAGGGTACAGTTTAAGAGTGTACAGGGTACAATTTTGATGGAATCGCCCGCGGGGCGTCGGGTGGTACGGAAAATGGGACACAGTTTCCTGTGTCCCATTTCGAAAACGTTAGCTTCGGGTCGGGTTATCCCCTTCCCTGCTGGAAAACGCCGGATTACTTCTTCTGCTTCGCAGCTTTCTCAGCAGCAGCTTTCTCGATGATTTCGTCAGCTACGTTCCGTGGGCACGGTGCGTAGTGTGAGAACTCCATGGAGAACTGACCACGACCGGATGTCATGGTCCGAAGGTCACCGATGTATCCGAACATTGCGCTCAGTGGAGCTTCGGCTTTGACCCGGATACCGGTAGCGCCGGTGTCCTGGGAAGTGATCATTCCACGACGACGGTTAAGGTCTCCGATAACATCACCAACGTGATCTTCCGGAGTGAAAACGTCGAGCTTCATGATCGGCTCAAGCAACTGAGCTCCTGCTTTTGGCATCGACTGGCGATAAGCCGCTTTTGCCGCGGTTTCGAAAGCGATCGCTGAGGAGTCAACGGCGTGGTGACCACCATCCAGCAATGTCACTTTAAAATCGAGACAGGGGAATCCGGCAAGAACACCAGTTTCCTTGGAAAGGTTGAAGCCTTTTTCAACGGCAGGGATGAATTCTTTAGGAACGTTACCACCAACCACTTTTGATTCGAAAGTGAATCCTTCGCCCGGCTCAGCAGGTTCGATGACGTAGTCAATCTTAGCGTATTGACCGGAACCACCTGACTGCTTCTTGTGAGTGTAGGAATCTTCGAGACGCTGAGTGATAGTTTCACGATAAGCAACCTGAGGAGCACCAACTTCCACTTCCACTTTGTGGGTCCGCTTCAGAATGTCGACTTTAATGTCGAGGTGGAGCTCACCCATTCCTTTAAGAATCGTTTCACCGCTGTCCTGATCTGTTTCGACGTAGAAGGAAGGATCTTCCTTAACCATCTTACCAATCGCGACACCAAGCTTCTCTGCGTTCGCCTTGTCTTTTGGAGCAACGGCGATGGAGATAACTGGATCCGGGAAGACCATTGGCTCCAAAGTCGCCGGGTCTTTGTCATCACAAAGAGTGTGACCGGTTTGAACATTCTTCAGACCAACGAGAGCAACAATGTCACCTGCCTGGGCAGATTCGATCTCCTCACGGGAGTCAGCGTGCATCTCAACGATACGTCCGACCCGCTCTGTTTTACCGGTGAAAGTATTGAGGATGTTGGTTCCTTTTGCCAGTCTACCGGAATAGATCCGGGTGAAAGTAAGAGCTCCATACTGGTCGTCCATGATTTTGAACGCAAGCGCACGGAGAGGACGGTCGGGATCAACGATCGCGAATTTTCCAGTTTCGTTACCTTCCATGTCAACTTCCGGCTGAGGTGGCACGTCAGTTGGGCAAGGCAGGTAATCGACGACTGCATTAAGAACGAGCTGGATGCCTTTGTTCTTGAATGAGGATCCACAGAAAGTCGGGAAGAATTCGAGCGCGATCGTACCTTTGCGGATACATGCTTTGAGAGTGGCTTCGTCTGGCTCGTTACCTTCGAGGTAAGCTTCCATCGCTTCATCGTCAGCTTCAACTGCGATCTCTACCATCTCGGCGCGATACTGTTCGGCCTTTTCTTTCAGGTCGTCTGGAATATCGACAATTTCAAAATTTTCAGGAAGACCGGTGTCATCCCAAACATAGGCTTTCATCGACATGAGATCGACAACTCCTTTGAAATCGTCTTCGGTTCCGATCGGCAAAGTCATGACGAGAGGCTTGGCTCCCAGCACGTCTTTGACCTGCTTAACGACGCGATAGAAATCAGCGCCGAGACGGTCCATTTTATTAACGTAAATAATACGGGCAACTTTCGAGTCGTTTGCATAACGCCAGTTTGTCTCCGACTGAGGCTCAACCCCACCGGATCCACAGAAAACTCCGACGCCACCGTCGAGAACTTTAAGGGAACGATAAACTTCGATAGTGAAGTCAACGTGACCCGGAGTATCGATAATATTAAAGCGGTGGTGCTTGTCCTTAATTCCACCCTGACCATTCTCACGATCCCAGAAACAGGTTGTAGCCGCGGACTGAATAGTAATCCCCCGCTCCTGTTCCTGCTCCATAAAGTCTGTGGTTGCTGCACCATCGTGCACCTCACCCAGTTTGTGGATTTTTCCGGTGAGCTTAAGAATACGCTCAGTTGTGGTAGTTTTCCCCGCATCGACGTGCGCGAAAATTCCAATATTTCGATACTTCGAGAGATCCGTCATGACACTAATATAAGCGCGTATAGTTCTTCAAAGAACTAGCTTAGCAACCGAGAATTCAGAATTTTCAAAAAATTCTCGACAAGTGGGAGTCGATCTGCATAGCGCGATCCTTACTTTTCCAAATAATTTCAGTGCCGAGTCGTCCAAGAAAAAGGGAACAATCCGGACCCGTTTGTTTCCACTCAACAACCCGGCATGAAGACAAGCATATTTATCAAACTGACCAGCATGGTTGCTATTATCGCTTTTGTGTTAATGGCCTTCTCTAACTGATCCTCAAACTTGAGAAAATTCGTAGAAATATTTCGGATGTCCGAATTATAAAAGCGGCCGATTTTTCTATCCCCGGTTTTGACAAATCGAGACGTTTTTAGAGCGTGAAATACTATCTTTCATCGAGCGGACACGAAACCGGCCCCTATGATAAGAATGAGCTGATCGACTCCTACAAATACGGAGCGCTCCCGGGTGACGCTATGGTTTCCGGAGAGGGATCGGATACCTGGTTTCCGGTGTCGGATTTTGTGGAGGCGCCTCCGGTTTCCGGGATTGTTTCTGCTCCGCAAACTCCATTCACCCAGTTACAGGAAACGACGAGTGCGCCGGTCCGGATCGATGGGAACTACCATCGGATGAAATCGCCTGGCATCGCGATATTGCTCGAGATCATTCCGGGGGTGTTTTTTCAGACTTTCGGTTTGGGAAATATCTATGCCGGTAATCTGACGTCCGGACTTGTTTTGATGCTCACTTACTGGTCGCTGGCGATCCTGAATTTCTTCCTGCTTTTCATTCTCCTCGGATTCATTACCTGGCCAATCACCTTTGTAATCTATCTGGTCCTCGCAATCATCTTCGCACAGAAATCGACTGACCGATCGAATTGGCGGGTCATTATGGAAGGGAAGAAAAGTGCGAAATTCAATCGGGTGTGATCTGGCGTTTTTAACTTGGGGCATCGAAAAGTCGGTTTGGTGAAAAACGACATTTCCGCGTCTCTGAGTGAGTACCTGCTTTGCTCCTGAAGAACCGATTTCAAAATTCCCGTTAGTCGTTTTCAGGACGATGTTAAAATCACGTCAAAGAGACTGTGGCCTCCCCTCCCCCACCGGTCGGTCTTAACTCATTTCCAGGATCGTTCCGCCGATGATGGGCCGCTGAATTCCATCCCGATCCACGATGATCAACTCACCGTCGTTGCCAATTCCTGCAGCGGTTCCGGAAACTTTCTTTGAGTCCTCTAAAACGGAAATGGATTTTCCAAAAAGATAATCCCGTTCCCGGGCCACGTTTAAAACTGGATCGAAGTTCACGATCATTTCCTCAAGGTCTGAGTCGAGGCTTTGCAAAAACGCCTTTAAAAAAATGCCGGGATCAAACTCCCCGGTTTTAAAAATTTCCTCAAGGGTGGTGACCCGGTTTTGAATCTCGGTTGGATAGTCGGATGAAGTCCCGAAGCAATTCACCCCGATGCCGAGTATCGCAAAAGGGTCGTTTCCAAGGTTGGACTCCACCAGAATGCCCGACCACTTTTTGTCGTAATAATACAAATCGTTTGGCCACTTCATTTTGATGCCACTATCGGCATAAAATTGATTCTCGATCGCGGAGATCAACTTGACCCCCGCAATCTGAGGAATTCGTTTCCAGAGTTGCGGATCGGATTCCGACCTGATCAAAATAGAAAACAGCAGGTTGTTCCCCGGAGGAGCCTCCCAGGTATTTCCGCGACGTCCCCTCCCCTTCGTTTGGTATTTCGCCACTACGGTTGTCAGATTCGGATAACCTTGCCGTGCGAGATCGGCAATATCATCGTTGGTCGATTCGGTGGTCGCTTTGTGAATTATCTCCATGCACGAAGGATTAAATCAATGGGGCAATAAAATCGCGATTAGAGATCCTTCAGATCCATTCCGAAATCAATTGCTCGAATCGAATGAGTCAGTGCACCGATTGAAATGAAATCCACTCCGGTCTCGGCGATGGAACCAACCGTATTTAGGTTAACTCCTCCACTGGCTTCGAGCTCAATCCCGGGATTTTTGTCGTCCCTTAATCTCACCGCCGTCCGCAAATTTTCGAGACTCATGTTATCGAGGAGGATGCGATTGATGCCATCGACCTGAAGGAAAGTTTCAACCTGAGAAAGGTGATCGGCCTCGACAATAATTTTCGTGCCCGGGAATTTCTTATTGAGACTGGCGATTTGTTTTCCGATCGAAACCGGGTCGGAATTTGCCACCAGATGATTGTCTTTTATCATCGCTGCATCGTACAATCCCATGCGATGATTGTGCCCTCCCCCGTGAACGACCGCCTCTTTTTCGATGACCCTCCATCCGGGGGTTGTCTTTCGGGTGTCCAGCAATCGCACTTCGGTGTGGCTGACCAACCGATGAAATTTGCGGGTGATGGTGGCGCACCCGGAAAGTCGCTGCAGGAAATTTAAGGCAGTTCTTTCGCCGGTTAGAATCGATTGGGTTTTTCCTTCGACGGTATATATAACGTCCCCCTTTTTTACCTCCGATCCATCACCCAGGATCGTCACCGTTTTCAGATCGGGATCCACCTTTTCAAAAACCCGATCCATGATTCGAATTCCGGAAACCACCGCATCCTCCCGACTCACGATTTGGCCGATTGATCGGTGATCCGGATCGACAAACATTTGGGAAGTGACATCGCCTCGATCGCCAAGGTCTTCGGCGAGGGCCAGGTCGATCAGCGGATCGATGGAAGGGTCAGAATTCATAAACGAATCATAGCCGAGTCTGAGGCAATTCAAAAAGCAAAGTCGTCTCCAGAAGCGAAACGCCGAAATAATGACTGATCAATTGTGAAAAAGGTTTCCCGCCTTGCGACCGATTTCTCACAACAACCCGATCCTTCTTCACCCATTTCTCACAGGTTGGTGGAAATGTGAAACGCGGCATGTGATTCGGTGTTCGATCACCAGCCGTTTGATTTCAAGAATCCGCCTTTGCGATGGTCTCGCAGAAACGCAGTGAATTTCCGTCTGGGTCCTGGAGGTACATTTCCCGATTGCCCCAGGTTTGTTCCGTCGGCACCAAAGTGATCGAGTCCGCTAAATCAGATTCGATTCGTTTATATAATCGCTCCACCCCATCGCATTGGAAAAAGACAGCGGTTCCAAAATTTGAATCTCCGCTGTGGGAAGAGATGTGAAGAATGGCGTCATCCATTTCGTATCCAGCGTATGCCGGATCATCCAAAGATGGATCCGGCCGGTAGACAAACATTCGGGTGAATCCCAGTTTGGTGTAAAACTGATCGGACAATTCAAACGATGAGACTTTCAATATAGGAATCGCTTTCATACTGGAGGGTAGGTCGATATCGGTCCAAGTCATCTTGAGTTTCCGGACTTGAGCTGACCCATCCCGGCAACCTCCCGCGGTATTTCATTTGGAGAAGTCCCGGCATAAGAGTTCGCTAGATTTGAGTGGTTCACAACGACGTCGATTTCCTGCGAATGTTTCGATGTGCAGAACTCTAAGATGGACGATTGAACTAAACCCAAAAGACCTCTGTTCGATTTCGGACATTATGACCGTCGGCCAAATTCATGGGATGGGTCGGAGTCGTTATTGAGCAGATTGCATGAGGTTCGCGGATCAAAGCATTTGGTTGATTTGTGTTGTCCGGTGTTTCGTCGTCGTCCGGTAAATCCCATCGATCAGGAACGAGGGTTTTCTTTTATTCGTCTAACGGTTCCCCGGATGTCATCATCGTAGATCCCGGTCACAGACGTCGATGACCGATTGACCTCGCTGGGTACCTCGGAGCATGGACTCAAACGAAATGTTCAGGTCCCGGCTAAGTGTCCCGATACCCCGGACCAGATGGCCGGACCAGATGCGCCGACCAGATGCCCCGACCGGATGCGCCGACCAGATGCGCCGACCAGATGCGCCGACCAGATGCGCCGACCAGATGGCCGGACCAGATGGCCGGACCAGATAGCCGGATCAGATGTTCCGACCAGATGCCCCGACCAGATGCCCCGACCAGATGCTCCGACCAGATGCCCCGACCAGATGCCCCGACCAGATGCCCCGACCAGATGCCCC
>JARGPI010000001.1:245355-450006 GCA_029213005.1 Verrucomicrobiales bacterium | reverse complement strand
CAAGAGCAAGAGCAAGAGCAAGAGCAAGAGCAAGAGCAAGAGCAAGAGCAAGAGCAAGAGCAAGAGCAAGAGCAAGAGCAAGAGCAAGAGCAAGAGCAAGAGCAAGAGCAAGAGCAAGAGCAAGAATGGCGAGACTGTACCCTGTACAGTCTCGGATTGTACCCTGTACAGTCCCTGTTCCAACCCCTCCCGGGGCGTGAATCACTCCCCGATGCAGAACAACTTGGTGTCCGTCCGGATATAAAGGTTGCGCTGAGAGACAGCGATCGAGGCCCGGGTGATATTTCTCATCGAATCACCCATCTCGGCTTTGTGAAGGAGTTCGAATTCATCGCCGGCTTTTACGACAAAGACGTCACCGAGGTGATTCATCAGGTAGATTTTACCGTCAGCTCCGGTCGGGGAAACTTCGAACTTCTCGCGGCTTCCGAGCGGTTCGCAATAGATGACTTTGCCCGTTTTCGGTTCGATACAACTTAAGGAACGGGTCCGACCATGATCGACCACATAGAAACGCCCTTCGTAGAAAAGTGGAGTCGCCACATCGGTGGTGATGGGCTCCTGTTTGGTGGGTTCACTGACCCAGGCGAGGCCACTTTCACCCTCGTGGGTGCCGGTCAGGCCGGCTTTGATCCCATAGATGGGCGCATTTTTCGGAGCGCAAGCCAGCAAAATACCATCGCCGTAAACCGGAGACGGCACGAGACGCCACCACTGCTCTCTGTGGCCTTCATTCCAGGTTCCCCAGCGCCAGATTTCCTCACCGGTTTCCGGATTGTGACCGGTCATGACATCGCCACCGACGATAACGAGTTCCTCCCGCCCGTTAACCTCGAGGGGCAGGGGAGTTGCGAACGATTCCAGAGACTCCATCTGAGCGTTGGAAGGTCGGACGTGGCGGTAAATCTCTTCGCCCGATTTGGCGTCGAGGGCGAGCAGATAGGATTCTGCCCCTTCTTTTCCGCGACCTTTGGCGGGTTGATTCCGCTGCAAGACCTGAAGAAACACTTTGTCCCCGTGAAGCACCGGACTGCTTGAAAATGTCCACTGGAAGGCGAACTCCCCGTATTCCTTTTCAATGTCTTTATTCCAAATTTCCTTGCCGTCGAAATCGAAAGCCGCCATTTTTCCGCTACCGAAAAAGAAGATCACGAGCTCTCCGTCGGTCGCAGCTGAAGGGGCGGAGAAATTACTGCGGTCATCGTGTCCAAAGCCGGGGAACTCTTTTTCCCAGAGCTTTTCTCCCGTTTTCCGGTCCAGCGCGATCGCCATTGAACTTTCCTGCTCTTTCGCCGAGGTAATAAAAACGTGGTCGTTCCAGATTACCGGAGTCGAGGCGCCTACTCCGGGCAATTCGTAGTCCCACTTAACATTCTCGGTTTTGGAAAATTTGGTGGGTAGATTTTTCTCGTTTGAAGAACCGTTTAAATTGGGACCGCGCCAGTTCGCCCAGTTTTCAGCAAAAACTGACGCGGTGAAAACTACAAACAGAGAGGTTAGGAAGAGTGAGTTCGGTTTCATGGTTTGGTTGCGCTCAATGAATCCAAATAGTGCGATAATGTCAAGAGACGCGGCTTCGGGTTTCGACTTAATCTTGCTGGACTTAGGTGACAAAATTGAAGATCGTGAATGAGACGATAAATGGTTGATTTGTGATTGAAGGCAAAATTCGAACGTCTGCTATTTCACACCTGAAATATAATGAATAAAAAAGCTGGAATCGTTTTAGTAGGAATCTTTGGGATCATGGCAACCGCGTTGGGAGTGTTTGCCAATGAGCCGGTCACGTCAAAGCTCGGTTTCACGGCCGTTGCAGCTCCCAACGGGGAGGAGGGAGGGGCCGATACCCGAATCACGAAAGACGGAAAACCGCTCGCGATCGCCAGCGGTGCCAAACCGGTATCGTTCAGCCCTGATGGGCGAATTTTGCTCCTCAGAGAAGCGGGCGCGGATGATGATTTGAAGCACTTCTTTTTGAATCTCGCCGCCGGTGAATATGAAAAGACTGCCGCACAACTTAAAGACGGGAAACACCGAGTCGGAGGCAGAGCCGTAGTAAAAAGCGAATGGTCTCCTGACGGAAAATTCGTCACGTTTTACTCATTCTATGAAAGTGAGCCGCCGGTTAAAGTGAGAGTTTCTGATCACTGCGCCGAGGGGTGAGGTTCGAGTTGGCTGCAACGGAGCGTTAATTCGCTTGATAAAAAATCAGCTTTCGTTAAATAATGTCGAATGTGGGCTGAAAAGGGGAATGTTTCGCGGAAACGTCGGAGGCGTGTTCAAAAAAGAACGCTCCCGGCCCGTGATCTCTGGGACCCGTCGAAAAACGACATCAGCCATCATTCCGTCCGCCGGATGCGTCGTTATCGGGTGCGGCGCTTTATTTGGTTTGTCCAGGTTGCCTTCTTTCTCTCTCTGGGACTGGCCATTCCCTACGTCGCCAAGTGGGGATATGAGAAAGTGATTTACCAGAGTCAGCATTTCCAACTGGCTAATTTTGAGATCGAAACCTCGGGATCGCTATCGGAAGAGGTGATCAGTGGGGCCTGCGGGATTCGCCCCGGCGCGAATCTGATGGACATCGATCTGGAGGAAGTGACCCGACGACTTCAATCGCTGCCGGAAATCGCCAGTGTCGAGGTGGAACGAAATTTACCGGATCAACTCAGCGTAAAAGTCCGGGAAAGGGCTCCGGTCGCCTGGTTTACCGGATCAGACCAGAGCACTCGGCCTTTGCGGGAGGGTGGAATCTTACTGGATGACGAAGGATACCATTTCCCGTGCCGCGAAGTTATTGAAGAAATCGCCCATTTACCCACGATTCAGGTCGATGGGCTGGGGGCTTTGAAATCCGGTCAGCCAATTGATTCCTTTCAAATCAGAGCCGCGCTGGATTTGATCGAATCGAGCCGCCTCGAATTTGGTGCCGAGGAGATGAAAATCACCGACATTCGGGCACTCGGGACCTGGGGGCTGTTATGTCGCTATCCCGGGGACCTGTTGGTCACTTTTGACTTGAACCGGCTCGAGGGCGGTCTCCGTGACCTCGCTGTGATCGTGAAAAAATCACGCTCCGCCAAACTTTCACTTAAGACAGTTAATTTAGTGACTGTGAAGAATATACCAGTGACCTTTCATTCCGCTCAGTCTCCGGACGGGTGGTAAAATACTTCTGCGAAGCAGGGGGCTAAAAACGTATGTTGAAGTGAGTAAAACCCAGAAAATTACTTGCGGTCGATTTTTAGAGGTGGTTAATGCGGTAGGGCGGTTCGCCCGATCGTCATCCCTCTCTAAGTCGAGTATCGCAATTATCCGCAATCATGGCTTCTTCTAATATCTATGCAGGTCTCGAGATCGGCACATCCAAAGTGTGTCTGGTTGTCGGAGAAGTGCGCAGTGACGGAGCGTTGCGGATTCTCGGAGTGGGGCAGCACCCTTCAGCCGGGGTCCGGAAAGGTGAGGTTGTCGACAGCGAAACGGTGCAGGCCTGTCTTCACGATGCGCTGGTCCGCGCCGAGGAGCGGAGTGATGTGGAGATTAATACCGTATTTCTCTCGGTTTCCGGTGCCCACATTCAGGGCGTAAACAGCCGCGGTGCCATCCGGGTGCCGGATGGTGAAATCGGGCCGGAAGATCTCGATGAGGTGAAGAAGAAGTGCCGCGAAGTGCAGGTACCTTCTGAGAACGGCTTTATCCATTCGATCATTCAGCATTATTATGTCGACGGGCAGGCGAAAATTGTGAATCCTGTGGGGATGCTCGGGCAGAAGCTCGAGGCTGATTATCACATCATTCACGGGATCAAGACCCGGATTCAAAATTCGATCAAATGCGTCAGAGAAGTGCCACTGGAAGTTGAAGACATCGTTTTTGCTCCCGTTGCGTCGGCTCAAGTCGTTCTCGACCGGGAGACGAAAAACCGCGGAGCCCTCCTTTTAGACATCGGCGGTGGCACCACGGATTACATTTGTTTTGTTGATGGAGCGGTGGTTGCGAGTGGATCGGTCGGTATTGGAGGCGACCACATCACAAATGACATCGCTCTCGTATTAAAAGTACCATTGGCCCGGGCTGAGAAATTAAAAGTGACCTACGGGAGCGCCTGGCTAGATGGAATCAACCCTGCAGAGAAAGTTCCCATCGCCGGGGAGGGCTCGGAAACCGTGGATAGACTGCTAATTTGTCAGATTATAAACGCTAGGTTGAACGAATTATTAACTTTGATAAACAATTCGCTTGCGTTTGATAATATATTAGGAAAGACTGCAGGCGGAGTGTACCTAACCGGTGGTTCCAGTCTCTTAACGGGGTTGGACGATTTGGTATCGGACACCTTCGGATTGCCAGTTTACAAAGGTGGCTCTTCGTCGATGTCAGGACCAAGCGCTCTGTTTGAAAATCCGCAATATGCGACACCAGTGGGATTGATTCGATACGCCCAATTGCTGAATGAACAAAGGCCGCGAGCCGGAGCGATTTCAAAGATTGGGAGAAAATTTGAAAAGATCTTTGGCCTAAGCCGTTAAAAATAGTGTCACACAGAGCCTTTCAGACCTTACCTCAATAATACTGCCAACCTTACTACACGAAATATATTTAACATGATTGAGTATAGCCAATCTCAGAATTCCAATGCAAACGGAGGCGAAGATCTCTCCTTTAAGGTGATTGGAGTTGGTGGATCCGGAGCCAACGTCCTGGATCGTCTGGCACTTGAAGGTAGCGACGATGCGCAATTGTTGGTTCTTAACACCGATATTCGCAAACTTTCGAGCTCCGTTTCCAGCCAAAAAGTTCAACTCGGTGCCACGCTGCTAAAAGGAATGGGCACCGGTGGTGACCCTGATCTTGGTAAACAGGCTGCGATCGAAGCGGCTGACGAGATCAGAGAGGCTATTCGTGGATACGACATGGTATTTGTTTGTGTAGGTCTGGGTGGCGGAACCGGTTCCGGTGCCGCACCTGAAGTTTGTCGGATCGCCCGGGAAGAGGGTGTCTTTCTCGTCGCCTTCACCACACTGCCTTTTGAATTCGAGGGTGCTCGCCGAATGGAGCAGGCCAAAGATTCTCTCAACGAAATCGAAGGTTATGCCAACGCTGTGGTGACTTTCGATAACGACCGCATGGGTGAGCTGATTGTTCCCAAGGACGGAGTGACTCAGGCCTTTGCTGCTGCTGACAAGATCATCAGTCAGAGCATCCGGGCTACGATGAATATCGTTTCCAAGCCGGGAATCATCCGGATCGGTATGGACGACCTGTTGACCGCATTGAACAGCACCAACTCACGTTGTCTGTTTGGATACGGTCAGGCCAAAGGAGACAACCGCGCACTCGATGCAGTTGATCAGACCCTGAAATGCCCGTTGCTCGATAACGGAAAACTTTTAAACGACGCCCGGAACGTTTTGATCCAGGTGAGTGGTTCCGACAGCATGACTTTGCTTGAGGTTCAGACGGTGATGAAGGAATTGACAAGCCATCTCAAATCAGATGCGCATGTTCTCTTTGGAACCGGAACGGACCCACGTCTCGGAAGCAGTCTCTCAGTAACAGTGATCAGTTCGCTGGATGGAGATGAGCCCGAAGCCGCTTCGACTCCTCAGTTGCAGCGTGAAGTTGCACCGGTCACTCCCGATCCGATTGAGCAGTCACCACTGGCTGCCGCTGTAACGGCTGCTGCTGCCGCAGCAATTGGCGAAGCCACTGAGATCGCTGCAGCGGAAAGAGAAGCCGCACCTGTTGAGATTCATGTCGAGCAGCCTGCGGTTGCGACCGGCGAGACAAACATTGTCCAGCTTGAAAAAGAAGAAGAGCCTGCACCTGTTGAAGTTGCTCAGGCGTCTCCTGCACCGGCACCAGCTGCTGAAGTTCCGGCTGCTCCGGTTGAGCCACAGCCTGCTCAGCCTGAACAACCTGCCGCGGAATACAGCACTCCGGCGATCGAATCGATCGTTCAGATGCCCCAGTTTTCAGCACCCGAGGCAGCCCAGGAGCCAATGATCACGAATCCGATTGCGTCCGCTGTTCAAGAAGCAGCAGCACCGGTTAACGTTCAGCAGCCGGCTCCAGCTGAGCCACAGCAGCCTCAAGCTCCAGTTCAGCAGGTAGCTCAGGAAGAAAGCGCGCCTCCAATTGGCGAGCCTCATCACGAAGCTCCGGTTCCAGCGGCACAAGCTCCAGAAAGAGTGGAAGCTCAAACGGATCAGGCCCAGACTATCGCACTTTCCAGAATCGTTCCGGGTCAAACCACACAGCGTATTTTGAATCGTCCACCAAAAGAAGAGCAGGCTCCTGTTGCCGGCACTCCGAAGGTGACTCCGATGCCAACTTCTGAAGAGCAGCTCGAGCAGCAGCAGGACATCCTTCATCTTGAGCCGGTTCAGTCCAAGGGTAGATTTGCTAAAGGCGACCCTACGATTATCGACGGAGAAGATCTCGATGTTCCAACTTTCCTTCGAAAAAAAGGCTAGAAGATATTTGAAAATCTTTTGATTAATAAAGACCGTTTCGATGTTTCATCGGAGCGGTCTTTTTTTGTTAGGCGGACCCGCTCCTGATATTTGAGAATTTAACAATTCTTCATTAGGAAGGGCTCACAAAAAGTGTTTAATTTACGCAATGGATACACCCTTCAGGAGTAAAGAAACCAGTTGGCTTTCGTTTAATGCACGTGTGTTGCAGGAGGGCGCTGACCCTGAAGTTCCGCTTTACGAGAGAATCAAATTTCTCGGTATTTACAGCAGCAACCTGGATGAGTTTTTCCGGGTCAGGGTGGCGACTCTGAAGCGGTTGATTTCGCTCGGCGACAAGTGGCGGGATTTGAATATGCCCGATCCGGAGGTGACCTTGCGAAAGGTCAACGGTCTCGTGGCAAGGCAGGCGGTCGAGTTCAATCACGCGTATGAACAAATTCACTCTGATCTGGCCAAAGAGGGGATTAAGCTGATCGACCACACACAGGTCCCTTCCGATTTGCGCTCGTTTCTCAGAGAATATTTCCGGGAGGAAGTGAGCCCTCACATTTACCCAATTATTCTCAAGGCGACGGCCAATCTTCCGAGATTGGCTGATATGCCGATGTATCTGGCGGTGAAGTTGTCTAAAGATAAAGGCCGGGCCATTCATTCTCTGATCGAGATTCCGGGTAACTTGCCTCGTTTCATTCCACTACCAAAAATAGGCGACACTCAACTGGTGATGTATCTCGATGATATTATCCGCTTTGGATTGCCGGATGTGTTTCACAGTTTCCTCTTCGATAATATCGAGTCCTATGCGATCAAATTCACCAGAGACGCTGAGTTGGCGTTTGATGACGATTTCACAGAAAGTTTTTTCGACCGCCTGTCTGACAGTATCAAAGCGCGTGACGTCGGTTCACCGGTGCGGGCCAACTTCGATGCCTCGATTCCGAAACCGTTTTTAAATTTGCTACTCCGGAAACTGGACTTAACCGGCTCCGATTCCCTCTATCCCGGAGCGAGGTATCACAACCGGAGAGACCTGTTGTCGTTCCCGAGATTTGGTCGCAAGGATTTGACCTACGAGAAGTCGACGGTCGTTCCCGTAAAAGGTCTCAAAAAACAGGGGAAACGGGGATTGTTTCCCGTGCTTCGGAAGCGCGACCTGTTGATTCATACGCCTTATCACAAGTTTGAGCATATGATTTCGCTCATCCAGGAAGCGGCGATAGATCCCAGAGTTAAGAGGATCCAGATGACACAGTATCGTTTGGCGAAAGACTCCTGTGTTGCCCGGGCGTTGCAGTCCGCTGCCCGGAATGGTAAGCAGGTCACTGTTCTGGTGGAGCCTCAGGCCCGCTTCGACGAGGAGGCCAATATGTCCTGGGCGGCGCGATATCAGGATGCGGGAGTGAATGTTATCCTCGGAGTGCAGGGACTGAAAGTTCACTCGAAAATCTTACTGATCGAAAGGTTGGAGGCCGGGGCGATTCACTACTACACCGTGTTGGGGACCGGTAACTTTAATGAAGACACCGCCCGGATTTTTGCAGACCACATGTTATTGACTTATAACCAGGAACTGGGGCGGGACGTGGCATCTATCTTTCAATTCTTTGAGAAGCCGTATCGTCCTCCGGAATTGATTCATCTTCATGCCGCGCCACTGGGGCTTCGCACCTTCATTCGTACGAAGATCGAACGGGAAGTGGCTCTGGCCGCCGAAGGCAAACCAGCGGAAGTATCAATCAAACTCAATAACCTATCCGATCTGGAGACGGTCCGTCTGATTAACAGTGCCGCCGAAAAAGGAGTTAAGTTCCGTCTCATTGTGCGGAGTATGTTTTCTCTGGTGGCAGGTAACGAGGCAAATATTGAATCGATCAGTATTGTGGATAAATACCTCGAACACTCTCGAATGTTTATTTTCGGGAATGATGGAAATCCGGAGGTTTATCTGTCTTCCGCTGATTTCCTGCCGCGAAACTTTGATTCCCGGATCGAGACAGTCTTTCCTATCCTGGACAAGAAATTAGCACGCCAACTGATTAACTACTTCGATATCCAGTGGTCAGATAATGTGAAGGCGCGGATTCTCGACGAAAAGTTGAGTAACACTTTTCGCGGGTCAGAGACTGACCCGGTCAAAATTCGATCTCAATTTGCGATCGAGGAATACCTTCGCGAAGAGGCCGGTAGTTAACCGGGGTGGAGTTCCGTTATTCGATTTGAATAGCGATCGCCTCGGTTTTGGTGAAGCGCGTGCGGGTGTCGCCGGGGCGATGTAGTCTCGCATGGAATCCTTCCCAGGGCTCAGTGTCTCCGCGCCAGGCACCGCCATTCAGAAGAATTTTGGAACTGGTGGTTCGGGCGTGAAAGATTCTTTCACCAAAGCTGGGACCCTCGACTTTCATATCACGGATCCCACTGGGGAACGAGGTGAACAAGGTATCGAAGCTCCGGGTGTTATAGCCCGGCTCAAATCCCAGTTTTGACCACTGCGAAGCAAACCGGTCTCTCTCCTGACGAGGGAGGTTCAAGGTGACCGTGTTAGGCTTTGCGTAAAGCCGCGCATCATCCAGAGATAGACCTTCCGGAGCATCCTGGCCGTAGTAACGGTCCTTCCGCTCGACTGCCAATGGAGGAATTTTGAAGTAGATATAGGCGTGATCGGTTGTTCCGTCTTTCGGAGGATCGGCGACATAGGTCGCATTCATTCCCTTCCGATCCAAATAGAGGTGGACAGTGAATTTCAGTTCGTCCTCCAGAATCATTTTCCAGACGATTTCTTTACCATCAAAACTGGGTTGTTCATCCAGTCGCAAGAACTTCCGGGAGCGCCAACGGTAGGCCGTATCGGGGTGATCAGGCAGTTCCTTGTTGCTGTGATAGGCAAACTCGATTGGGGCCTGAATGTAGGCACCGTCTTTGTCTTTCAGGAAAATCGCTGCTCTCGCTTTGGGGCCGTAAAATACGGCATCAAATTCGGGCTCTTCCAGTCGGGTGATTTCTGTCGAGCCTTTCGGTGGTTTGAAATCGTAGAAAGCTTTCCCGATCTGGTCGATTCGGGGAGTGGCGTAATTGGTTCCCGGAACTTTCGTCATCGTTGTAGTCGGACGAGGCGGAACCAGCGGAGCCGGACCTTCTTTCTCGTCTTTTCCAAGCACTGATGACAGGGTTGGCAATTGGCGTCCCTTGGTTCGGTTCGCGACTTTTTGAGCCATGACCTTGATAAACTCAGATTCCTCTACAGCGGGCTGAATATAGGCTCTCACTTTTCGCTGAGCGAGAGATCGACCATGCTCCAGGGCCACTTCCTCGTCGATAAAATCCTCAAAGTCGGAGAAAACATAGACGGCATCACAGTTTTCCTTTGCGAGAAATTTCATCGCCTCACCGAGACGGTCGCCGCCTCCCCAGTGCCCCTTTTGTCCAACCGCTAAAAACTGGTTGGGGCGGGTTTTGAATGTTTCGATCAATCGATCAACGGAGCGTTGTGGAGCTTTGCGGGGGAGGTCGCCCCACAGGAACCAGAAGGGGCTGTGGGTACCGTCGGCCCGTCTTGGAACCACTTCCTCTTTAACGATGGGGCGGATTTCAACCGGGCTCTTCGTCTTTTCGATTTTCGCGTTGTTGATGTAAACGATTGGGGCGTCCTTGAAGTTTTTGTCCACCTCCCGGATCACGAGAGGGAGCCACTCTGCCATGGAGCCGGAAACGTCGAGAACCACTCCGAGGGTTTCGCCCTCCATGGGTTGGCCGAACATCATCATTGAATTGGAAGATGAGGGCATCCCCATCGACATTGATGGCTGAAAGGTCATTCCCGTTTCGACCGGTATGTCCGAGCCGGTGAAGGAGTCCATGCTGGTCATGGAAATCGAAGAAACCGATGGGACTGAAAGAATGTTCGCGGCCGAGGCATCCGATGCGGAGGTGCTCTTCAACGTGTTCTTTTTCATGACCTGCTGCTCCATCGAAGGTTCGTTGGTGTCAGCAGAAGAACTTGCCACAATCTGGGGCGGGACTCTTCGTGGGATTTGCTGGATCGCCATCGTTAAGGCGAGAACGATGCCCACATGGACAAGAATCGTTACGATGACGGAGTTGATGCGGTCTCTCGCAATTGCCGCCTTGTGGCGTCTTTTTGATTCCTCTTCCGCTTCCTGAATGTGATCGACCAGCACCGCGGTGTCGGGATCGTAAGGAATGGTATCGTCTTTGGTGATCACCGGCGGGGGAGTGGTGACCTCTGCCATGGAGTGGCCACCTTTGGGTTGATTGGCACTAACCGCATCTTCCAAAGTAATGGTTTTCGATCCCACATTATCGGGAGAGAGAGGGACCGGGGTTTTAACGGCAGGAACAGCGGTGGCGACTTCAACATCGTCGTCATCCAATACCACCGCCTGGGCGACGGGCTCGGCTTGAGCAACGACCTCGTCCGGTTCGATACCAAGCGACCGCAGGCCGGCTTTGGCGTATTCGTTGGAAGGGTTCAGGCTCAGTGCGGTTTCGTAGACACTTTGCGCCTGTTCGTTCGCTCCCAGAATCTGGTAGGATTGGGCAGCGTAAATGATCGACCGGTCATCGGAAGGAAGTGCCGTAATTTCGCTGAGCAAATCGACAGCTTCATTGGTGAGGCCTTCCTGGTGTAAAGCGTTGATCAGGGAAAATCTGGTTTCCCAATTATCGGGAGATTTTTCCAGTGATGAGCGAAGGGATTCAATCTGTTCAGACATAATGACCGTTCAATGGTTGTTGACCTTCAACATGCCTACTGGAACCACTTAATTCAACCATAATCGCGTCGTGGACACGTGTGGTTTTGCGACAAAAAAATGTCACAAATTCAGATCGCTTTGATTTTGAAGCGCTGTCGCCTCGAGGCGCTTAGCCGGGGGGCCACTCTAAGGGCCTGTCGGCCAGTAGATGGATATGGAGATGGGGAACCGATTCCCCTCCGTTTTTTCCGTTGTTGATCACGAGACGGAAACCGGAATCGGTCGAGTTCACTCCCAGATCGGTCGCGATATTTCCTGCGGTGAGGAGCAGATGACCGAGCAGAGATTGATCATCCCCAGTGGTTTCGCCGATCCGGGGAATCACCTTCTTGGGTATGATAAGAATATGGGTCGGGGCCTGCGGGCTGACATCGCGGAAAGCGATGCAAAGATCGTCTTCGTGAACGATGTCAGCCGGAATTTCCCGGGCGATGATTTTTTCAAAAATCGTCATACCCACAGTTAAGATTAGAGTGCGATGGTGACGTTGAACACTGGATTTGCCAGCTCGCCCATCTTGCGGAATTCGTCGATTCTTGTCTCGATTTCTTTCCGGAGTTTGTCTGCGGTCATTGACCATTTGCGGGAACCTCTGAGGATTCTTACGCAACTGAACAAGCCGTGGAGTTCCACGCAGGTGGCACCACTGTGAATCGCTTCCTGGCACTTGTCTTCAAGCAGCTGGAAGAACGCAAGTTCATAAGCTTCCCCGGCCCGGCGGGCCAGATCGGTCAAAGAAATGCGCAAGGGTGGTGGGGTGCGGTCAATGCGCTCAGCAACATCAGGTAATCCAATTTTGTTGAGTGTGGTCGAGATCTTGGTAAACAATTCCTCGGTTTCGATAACAGTTCCTTCATAGGAATTCTGCAGGTACTGCTGAATTCCGCGGGAGATATCGGTTGCCACCCACTCGGGAACATTACTTTCGGCTGAAGCGTCGATAATGATCTGGTCGAGCCAGTGGTCTTGGCATGGTGTGATTGTATTAGAACCTACTTTTACAAAAGGTAGGTGATGTGGCAGAGCAATCATATATGCGAATGTCTTTTTGTGCTTTGTGTTTGTTTTGGTAAGGATAATTGTGCGGGTAAGGCACAGGTGATTTACGTGGAGGTTCCAAACAATTCAGGCTGGAGAGATGGATCAGGACCGATGTTTTCCAATGATTCGATCACTTCGCTGAACTCGCCGACGTCCTGGAACTGGCGGTAAACCGAAGCGTATCTCACAAAGGCAACAGGATCGATCTTTTGAAGCTGATTCATCACCTTCAATCCAATTGTGTTGGTTGGTACTTCACGTAATTCGTCAGCAGCGATCGAATTGGATATTTCGTCCACTGCCGTTTCCAGAGTTTCGATCGAAACGGGTCTTTTCTCGCAAGCTTTGATCAATCCGGTGAGTAGTTTTTCCGGTTTGAAAGGCTCGCGGGTCCCGTCGCGTTTGATCACCAGCAAGTGCCGACGCTCTACCTGTTCGTAGGTCGTGAATCGAAAACCGCATTCCAGACATTCACGACGCCGACGGATTGAAAATCCGTCTTTGTTGGTTCGTGAATCGATAACGCGATCCTCTAGGCTATTGCATTTGATACAACGCATGAATTAGAAACTCTGGCGGTAGATACCACAAGATGTAGGGGTGTCAAAGTTAAAAGAAGCCCAACATCTTGAAGTCGCTCTGATTCGTTAAGATTTTGTAACCCTTAAATTACGAAACAGACTGGCGCGGATTTTGGACGATCCTTGCACTTTTGCAAACGGAATTTCTTAAATTTGAGAGTCGCGACTCACTCAAATTTCGCTTGCAGAGCGGCCTTAACGGTCGGCGGCACAAAGCCATCGATATCGCCTTTTAACCTCGCCACTTCTTTAATGATCCGGCTGCTCAGGTAGATGGTTTCCTGACTGGGGACGAGAAAGATCGTTTCCAGCTCATCGAGAAGACTGCGATTCATCAATGCCATCTGGAACTCGTATTCGAAGTCGGATACGGCCCGCAGGCCCCGTACCACAGCATCGGCCCCGGTTGACTGGAAAAAATCGACGAGCAGGCCGTCAAAGGAGGTGATCTCTCTTCCCGGGATATGTCGGGTGACCTCTTCGATCAGGGCGAGACGCTCTTCAGTGGGGAAGAGGCCCGTCTTGTTGGGGTTCTGCGCAACCGCAATAATCACTTTGTCGCAGAGTTTAGCGGCACGCTCAATGACATCGATATGGCCATTGTGGATTGGGTCAAAGCTTCCCGGGTAAATTGCAATCTTCATAATAAACAACGATCTGAGTCGTTTAAACCACGGAGCATCCACTAAGTAAAACACAAACCTTAAGCGGGTTCTAATTAATACACCCGAAAATTAAACCATACTTGACGTTATCTTCTTTGAATCGCTTTTTTAGTTCTGTGGGTAGATTTGAGAATTTTTAGGAGACATTCGGGAAACATTTGATAAATTACACGTGATGAAAAATCGCACGATCATCGGAATTTTAAGTCTTGCTGCTGTGATGGTAGTCGCAACGAGCTGTAACTCGACCAATCAGGCGGGTAATGCAGTTGTCGACCCATCTGCTGCTTCAGGAGACACCCCACCCAATACGACCGGCTTCCTTCAAACCAGTTACGAACCGCTTTCCAATTGGATGGACGAGCGTTTCGAGGTTAAATACCGGGCGATGACGCCTGAGCTGATTTTCGACCAGGTGCCTCTGAACGATATTCACTATCAAACTTCGAATCTCCCGGCATCCGCTCCCTCGTTTAACTATGAGTCAGCTAACGTTTCCCGTCGGGAACTGTTGAAGAAGATTGCTGATCACTGGAATCTCAAGATGAGTTATGTGAACGGAGACGATGGAAATCCTTCCGCTGTCGCTGTTTCCGGATAAGTTGACGAATCATTTCAATCTGAATCAGGGTTTCACATGGGTGAAACCCTTTTTTGTGTCCCGCTATTGCTGATAATGTTCCATTCCAATCCACCGGTCGCTTTGAGTATTGCCGGTTTCGACGGATCGGGCGGGGCGGGGGTTCATGCGGATTGCCGGACTTTTGAGCGGGCGGGAGTTTATGGAGTCAGCGTTTTAACTTCGGTGGTGGCGCAAAGTCCGGGAAGTGTTTCCGGTATCGAAGCGGTTTCGAAAGGCCTGGTTCAGGCTCAATTAAAGGAGATCAGCACCAGTTTTCCGATTGTTGCAGCAAAAACTGGAATGCTCGCTACGGCCGAAACGGTTGAGGCGGTGGCCGATTTTTTTAGAAGGTTCCCGGATATTAAGTTGGTGATTGATCCCGTTTTAAAAGCCAGCGCAGGCGAAGAATTAACCTCCGTTAAATTTATCGGTTTGATGAAAGAACGTCTTTTCGGGCGGGCCTGTTTGGTGACTCCAAACCGCATGGAGGCGGAGACGATCCTCGGTATGGAGATTCGTTCCATGGATTCGATGAGGGTTGCCGCACTGAAATTCTGGGAAAATTTCGGCTGTAACGCTCTCGTCAAAGGGGGGCATTTTGATCAAGTCAGCACCGAGATCTGTGATGTATTGGTGATGGATGGTGAATTCGAGGAACTTCGAGCGCCGCGCCTTGATGTTCCAGATCTTCACGGAACCGGTTGCACTCTGTCTGCAGCGATTACGGCTGAGCTCGCGAAAGGGCGTGACTTGGGGGCGTCCGTGATTATCGCGCAGCACCAACTCAGAAGTTGGATGAAGGATTACCACGAGTGGGATTCTCCCCGGAAGATCCAGGCGATTAACGCCCTCAAGGATTAATCGGTGGGCCGGTCTTTCATCGACGCAAACGCGATATTGATGATTCCCGCTTTCTTGACCTGATCGAGAACTTTGATGATGTCCTGAAAATCTGTGCTGACATGGCCTCGCAAAATCACGGCCTGATGGGGATAGTTCGCAGCGATCAATTTCAGCTTGGCGAGCAGGTCCTCGGGAGTCACTTCCGAGCCGTTGAGGACGATGCCACCGTATTTGGTCACGTTGACGATGATCTCACCAACCGCCTTGTCTTCCTCAGCTTTTTCCTCGGCCGCAGGCACGGAGATATCCATATCCTCCTCAAACCGTGCGAACTGCCAACTGACGATGAAGAAAATCAGCAGCAGGAAAACGACATCGATCATCGGTGCCAATTCCAATTCTGCTGTTGCTTCAGGTTGTCTGTCCCGGAACTTCATTCGTTATTAGAGTAATAGATTCACGCAAAGTTAAAAGTTAAATTCTTTCGTAATAATTCTTTTAAAGCAGGGCTGGATCTTTCGTTTCGTTGGTTGCATAATTGAGCGCCTAGTCATGAGTTATTTGAAAAGACAATCAATCACGTTGGTTTTTTGCCTGTTGGGGATCTTACTGTTTAAAACGGATTGTAACGCGCAGGACTTAGCTGCGATTCCTTATAGTCAGATCATCAAAATGGCGCAGGGGGAGAACAAAGATCCGAACGCGAAAAGCTACAAAATGCGGATCTCGAGTTCTCTGGTCGATGTCCGCCCCGAGCAGATCGAGCTGCTTCTCGATACCAAGGAGGCTCCGACCCATCTTATCGTGGATGACAAAGGATATTTCGAGGTGCCCAACACCAAAAAACTTCACGAGGAAGACCCTCTTTTGATCGCCAATCAGCCCCGGGGAACCCTGAATATCTCCTTTAAAATGGAAGTGGGCGGTTATGTCCCCCCGAAAATTGAAAACGGGCAGATCAGTTACAAAAAGCTTTTTGAGGGAGTGCTTGACCTTCAGAGGGAAGTTCGGGAGGTGGATCCCACCTTCGGCTTGATGGGGAAGGGGCAGTTTGCGCTGAGAATCACCACTGACAAGCCGATCAAAATCAATCGCGAAATGGGCGTCGGAGACCGGAAAATCAAGGGCTCACGGACGTTTCGTCCCATTAACGGGATTATTTATCTGTTTATGGAAGCTTACATGTTCGATGACAATCCGGTGGTGGAGATTCCCGGGGACGTCACTATCGAGATCAAACAGTTCCCGTCTCATGTGGCTGAGAAAATAAAGGCGGATTATTAACTTTCTCCGAAATCCGGAGTGCTAAGATTTGGCATCGGATTGCCATGGTTTGGCGAGATGAAACATCATATCTTCCGTCCAAACCCGACATTTTTTGAGATGGTACCCGGTACCATTTTGGATTGTACCCTGTACAGTCTCAAACTGTACAGGGTACAGTTTGCTTTTTTGATGTTGATTTTCGGGTTGGTCACGCTCAAGGCTGCCTCTGGAGCGCCGAATTTTGAAGACGATGTTTATCCGGTTTTTAAAAAGCATTGCCTCAGCTGTCACAGTGCTGATAAGAAAAAGGCGGATCTCGATCTTTCGACCGTGAAGAGCATTCAAACCGGTTCTTCCGGCGGTGATATTGTGAAAGCCGGCTCGCCCGATACCAGTGTGCTTTTTATGGTGATGGATCATCATGAAGACTTTGAGCCGATGCCACCGCGGAAACCAAAGGTCCCGGATGAAGATCTGAAAGTGGTTCATGCCTGGATCGCAGGCGGCCTCATTGAATCGGCTGGCGGGGTATCCCAGCTTCGCAAAATGAATTTTGATCTGTCCGCCGGGTCCGCGCAGAAGCCGGTCGATCCAGCCGTGCCCGTCAATCTTCCTCCGGTTCCGGTGGCCGATACCGTGAGCCCCGCGCCGATCGTCGCGATGGCGGCGAGTCCCTGGGCCGATGTGATCGCCGCGAGCGGCCACGAACAAATCTTACTGTATGGAAAAAAGCGGGCAGCCCGGCTTGAGGCGGATTTTGTCCCGGTAGCGGACGCGGATCTCCTGTCTCGAAAAGGCGTGGATGGTGCGATTCGTTTTGAAGGGGAAAGTCTTCTGCTCGATGAAATCCCGGGAGATTTTCTCGACGGGGGATCCGGATTTACGATTTCGATGTGGATTAAGCCGGATCCCACGATGAAAACTCAGCCGATATTCGGTCGGGAGAGTTTCCGGCTTTTCCTCGAAGCCAGTAAAACGGGATGGAAAATCCGCGGAATGAACCGCGATGAGGCGAACGGAATCGTCTACACCGGACGCGCCGATGGTGTCCCGCGAGGCGAGTCGACACTCGTTACCGTGACCTGCGATGGGAAAAACTGGGAGTATTTTTATTCCGGGAAATCGGTGATCAAACAGCCCGTCCCGGAGACCCAACCCGGATTCCTGAAAAAATCGAAACCCTTATTTCTCGGCGGTAACGGTATTGCCGGACCTGAGGCGGGCTTTCACGGCGAAATCGAAGATTTCCGCTTTTACCGGAAAGTTCTTTCCGCCACGGAAGTCAGGGGGATTTTTCAGAATGCTCAATCGTCATTCAGTCACATCGGGACATTGCCGTTTCCCGAGGGTGCGGTCCACGATCTGAGATTCTCCCGTAACGGGGAACTGCTTGTTGCTGCCGGAGGGAAGGGGGCCTACTCCGGAAAAGTCGTGATTTTCGATGTCAAGACCGGAGAGCGAAAGGCGGTCCTCGGCGACGAGCAGGACATCGTACTGTCTGCTGATATCACTGCGGACCACCGGTTCGTCGCCATGGGAACCCCGGCGAATTTGGTCAAGATATACTCCACTCAAAGCGGAGAGCTGCTTCACCGGATCAAAAAGCACACCGACTGGGTCAGTACCGTTCGCTTCAGTCCCGACGGTTCGCAACTGGCGTCGGGCGATCGGAACGGCGGGATTCACGTCTGGGAAACAGCCACGGGCGGAATTGTTTACACACTCGATGAGCATAAGGTGAAAGTGACCGCGCTCAGCTGGCGGCCCGATGGGGGAATCCTCGCCTCAGGAGGAGAGGATGGGAAGTTTGTTCTCTGGGATATGAAGGATGGCTGGGCGATTCGAAGCGCCGAAGCCCATTCTGAAAAATCCCTGAGCCGTTACACAAGAACAACCGGTGTGCTGGATCTCGATTTCGCAAAAGACGGCCGAATCCTCACTGCGGGGAGAGATCGGTCATTGAAACTATGGAATCCCGATGGCTCAAAAAGTGCTGAATATTCAGGCCTCAATGAGTTACCAATCAAAGCTGTATTTTCCGGCGATGGACATCATATTTTCTCAGGGAATCTAGATGGAAGCCTTTGGATTTGGGACACGAAAACCTTTCAACCCATTGCAAAAATGGAAGTGGGTCGTCCCAAAATGGTCAGTCGATGATAAAATCCTGAACCGATCGTTAGAAAATTACACAATATGAATGGTCTGAAACTAACCTGCCTGCTTTTTATTCTCCCCGGGATGTTGAAGGCCGCAGATTTGAAAGTATTTACAGAACCCAGAGCGGCCATCACTGCGGCACGAACCGAGGGTAAGTTAATTGTCTTTCTGCTGTGGGATTCGAGGGACAAAACCCACCTACCGGTCGCCGAAAAGCTGAAGGTCGATTTGAACCGGCTCAACGACGAGTTTGTCCTCGTCAACTGTGCCCACTCGCAGAAAGCGAACCGTGATCTCTTCTCGGGAAGATTCGGCAAAGAACTCACCGCTCTTCCCATTGCCGTGGTATCCAATGACGCAGGGGAGGCAATCACCTCAACCAACGGAACTGAAGCGATCGAATATGACAAATTACTGCTAACTGCCAGAATTGAAGGCGGAAAAATTTCGGACCCGGTAAAATTGGCAACCTTAAAGACCGCTTTGGAAAAAGTTGGCGAGGAAAAAGGATTTCTCACGCCCATGGTTGAGGACCTGAAGCAGGAGAAAGTCGCGATCACCAAAATGAGACAATGGACCAAAACCGACGGCAGTACCTTCGATGCGATTCTGCTCGAAGCGCTTGGTGATCATGGGGTTTTCGTTGATCAGAGAGGAAACTCAACCAAGGTGAAATTTATGGAATTATCACCGGAAGATCTGAAGCTTTTGCAGAGCCTTTTACGGGTGGAATAGAGCCAAGTGGCTTGAACTGATGGAGTTGGTGGCAGGACAGAAACTTGAAAAATTGATAAATCCCTACAATTTATGTGGCTGTTTTTCCCATTCTCCGTGTCTGATCCGGAGAGCATAAGACAAATTGCCCTAGACCGTGACGCTATTTAGTCGTTAAGTGTCGCCACTTTCCAGCCCCCATCTGAACCGAATAACATGAATGACGACCCGCAAACGGACCCTGATGTCGACAGTCCCAAGACTGCCGGGACCAGACCTGTTAAGAAGCTGAACTTCGTCGAAAAAGGTCTTATTTGGCTGTCCGCTGCTGATTCGGAGGTGCTTGAGGATCACTGCCCGAAGTGGGAGCGTCTCAAATACGCCGCTTTTGGAGCCTCACTACTTGTGCCGTTCCTGTTCGGGATGATTGCCGCTTCCTATGCGGTCTCGACGCTCACTCAGAACTGGTACATCATCATCGGGTTCTCGTTGATCTGGGGTTACATCATTATCACGATTGACCGGGCCTTGCTGGCATCATATCGGTCCTTTATTTCAAAGAAAAAGAAGTTCATCCAGTTCACCCTGCGGATGACCGTGGCGATATTGATGGGCTTAACCGTGTCGCACCCACTGACTTTGATGCTTTTCCGCGATGCGATTAACAGCGAAATCGAACGGGTCAGGAACGAGGAAATGGCCCAGGCGGGTAGTGTCACCGACGCCCAGAAAAAGGATGTGAACGACCGGATTGCGAAGGCTACGGAGAATCTCCAGGGTCTTCAGCAGCGCTATCAGGAAGTGATCGGTGGTAGCTTTTTAAACGAAAAGGTTCAGGAAGCAGCACCGCTCACCCGGGGGCAGACCATCCAGTCCAATCAATTTGCAGATATTGACGGCCAGATCGACGAGTACAAAAGAGAGCGGGATCAGGTTCAGAGCGATTTGAACCGATGGCAGAAAGTTTACGACGATGAAATTAGCGGGGCGAGAACCGGACAAGCCGGTATCGGGCCCAATGCGCGCGCGATTGAACGTGACGAACTGGTGTGGCGGCGCGAAGAAGTGCGCCGGATCGGTAAAGTGATCGCTGATCTGACGGCAAAACGAACCGACCTCAGTGCCAAATTGATGGCTGAAACCGCGCGGGAGAATGCCGAAGTGGAACGGAGCCGACGCGAACTGGAGCAGCAGAAAATCGAAATGTTCAAAAGTCAGCAGGGCGAACTGCTGGCAGTGCTGAAAGGCCAGATTGACTCAGCATCCGCCGAGTTGTCCCGTCTCCGCACGGAATCAGAGCAATTGACCGACAATACCATTGCACGGGTCGATTCGTTAAAAGATGAGAAACGGGCTGACCTACTGGTTCAGACCATGACGCTCCACCACATGTTCAAACACGAAGGGGGAAGTTTTGCTCTCGCGGTATATGTTGTGATTACCTGTCTGTTCACCTTGATCGATACGATTCCTCTGGTGATCAAATTTTTCGCTGAGCCCGGGATTTACGATCACTATCAGCAACATCAGGAACAGGACAGTGGACTGACCGGGGGAGGGGCGAAAGTTGAGCAGAAGGATTATTCCTTCAATTCAGGGTCGGTGCGGCATTCTATTGTCGAAGCCGCTTTTAAGAATGTCCTCAAGGGTGATATCACCCAGGATCAGATCGACGAAATGTTCCAAGCCACCCGGAAGAAGCTCGATTTTGTAGAGAGTGTAGAAAAATATGTTCCGCTGGAATTCGAAGTTCCTCGACCGAAGAAGAGTGTAGCGCCCGAAGAAGCCGTTGAAGTCGTTAAGCGGGGCGAAAATAAGCCACCGCAGGACGAAAAAGATCTCGCTGCCGTGAAAGAGATTGTCGAAAAGGCGAAGCCGAAACCGGAGCCCGCACCGGCTGCCCGTAACGAGACATTAATCGCGAAAAGTGGGGATCCTGGATTGCCCGAGCCGCGAAACACAACACCATCAGATAAGCCTGAAGAAAAGTTAGCCGAAGCGACTCCTAAGCCCGTGGAAGCGCCGCCGCGCCCTGCTCCGGCTCCGGCACCGGCACCTACCCGTCCGGTGAACGGTAATCCGCCATCGCCAAACGGCCACGAAAAACCGGCTTTGGCAGAAACCAACAACGAGATCCCTATCCCGGCGCAGCCTACCCCTCAACCGCAGCTAAAGGCGAAAGATCGTAAAATAGTGGCGGCTCCAGTGAAGAACCCCGAACCCGAACCCGAGCAACCGGCACCCAATCCTGCCGCCTCAGCTGCTTCACCGGCCCCGGTCTTTCAAGCTCCCGAAGTTTCGGCTCCGAAGGGCAACGACTTAGTGGCAGATGCTCCACCTCAGCCGACTCCATCGCAAAAGCCTATTCAGGGCAAAATCTCGATTCCCGAGGCAAAAAAAGTAGCGAGTCCGAAGAAGACGGCTGAACAGGTTCCAGTTGCGGGAAACGTGGTGATGTCTACGGCGAAAGCTGAAGAGTCGGTTCCACCCAGTAATGATTTTGTCGAGGGTGGGTGGGGTTCACATATTCTCCAGCAAGCCAAGGCGGATTTGGCAGATTCTGCTCTCTACTCTCCACAGCAAAAGGCGAGGGATTCAAAAAAAGGGCAAATTGCAATAAATCCCCTTAGTCCGGAAAATCAGGGCTGATCTTAGCCACAAAGGCTCCGCGAAAAGGCCCTCTTAACCGTGCCAAAACTCCTAGCATCCGGATGAATTCGATGGCAGTCTTATCTCAATTGTGAGCTTTCTGTTTCCTTTATATCTTCTCGGCGCACTGGCGATCGCACTGCCGGTGCTGCTTCATTTACGGAAACGTCCCCCAAAAGAGAAGATTTCGTTCGGTTCTCTCATGTTTCTGGAAAAGTCTCCGGAAAAGCTGACCCGCCGGACCCGGATCGAAAAGTGGTTGCTGCTCGCTCTGCGATGTCTTGCTGTGCTGGCGCTGGCGCTGGTTTTCGGTAGACCATTCTTAAAATCGACGACTTTACCTTCGGAAATGCCGGAATCGTCTTTGACGGTGGTTTTGGTGAACCGGAGCGCTTCGATGCAGCGGGAAAATTTAACGGATCGGGCAATCGAGGCGGCTCAAAAAGCGATTCGGGACCGGAAAAATGTCGACGAAGTGGCCGTGATGTTTTTTGACCGTGATGCCCGGACCGTAGTCGGCTTCGACGAATGGAAAGGAATTGATGGCCGAAGTCGCGCGGCGGATCTTAAGAAACGGGCGGCCGAATTTCCGGTAGGCTGGGATAAATCGAACCCGGGGATAGCTTTGGTCGAAGCGGCAGATATGATCGCCGCTCAAGGGGGCGAAAAGGAATATCGCAGTCAGGACATCATTCTGATCAGTGATTTTATCGAAGGGGCAAATTTCGACGCCCTTAACCAGTTTGCCTGGCCGGAGGATATCGGTGTTGAGTGTGTCCAGATCAGTCCGGAAAAATCCGGTAATTTTTCCTTGGCGCTTGCCGCCGCCAGTGAGGAAAGTCGTTCGGCAGCGGAATTGGTCCATCGCGTGCGAATCGCCAACGCCTCTGATTCCGAATTTGATGAATTCAAATTAAACTGGGAGGGCAATCCTGAAACCGTCGTCACCGGTGTGGTTCCTGCAGGTTCCAGTCGTGTCGTGAAAGTCCCGGGCTCGTCCGACACCGGGAAGGCTGGAAAACTTTTGATATCAGGAGACAGCCATCCTTATGACAACGCGGTCTACATCGCTCCGCCCAGCCCACTTCCTCTGTCGATTCTTTTTGTTTCGGCTGAGGAGAACCCTGATCAGGTCGGTTCTCCGTTTTTCTATTTGAGACGGGCTTTACATCCCACTTCCTCTCTTTCTCCGTCCGTTAATTTCGCAACTTTTGAGAACTTTGAAGAGCGTCTGGACGAGGCTGCGGCGGTCGTCGTGCATGGCGCCTGGAACGCGGAGTTGGCGGCAAAACTCAACGAGGTTGCGGCAAAGGGTAAACTGGTTGTCGCTCTGCCGGTCAAGGAGACAAGTGCCGAGGCCCTCGCAAAACTTACCGGTATTTCCGGAGTTAAATTATCGGAAAATCCCGATGAAAAGTACGCGATGTTAGCTTCGATGGACTTCGATCACCCCGTGTTAGCGCCATTCGCCCGGGCTCAAATTCGCGATTTCACGAAGATCCGGTTCTGGAAAC
Source organism: Verrucomicrobiales bacterium (assembly GCA_029213005.1). Classification (GTDB taxonomy): domain Bacteria; phylum Verrucomicrobiota; class Verrucomicrobiia; order Verrucomicrobiales; family DEV007; genus Arctic95D-9. Next base: position 426,703 of record JARGPI010000001.1, on the reverse strand, counting down.
ACCGTCAGATTACCTTCCCGGGTGAAGAGCTTCCCGAGGGTGTGTCAGTTCTTGCAAAATTTGACTCGGGTTCACCGGCCTGGGTGACGAAATCGATCGGAACGGGATCGGTTTTTGTTTTTCTGTCTGGCTGGGAGCCTCAGGAAAGCCAGTTCGCATTGTCCTCCAAATTTGTCCCGGTGCTGTATTCCATTTTCGAAAACGCCGGCTACAGCGCTAAAGCGGCCCCGACATATTATGTTGGTGAGGTCGAGGTTGTCGCCGGGGAAAAACTGGAGAGAGCCACAGAGCCCGGCCTGTTTTCCGTCAGGATGGCGAATGGTTCCGCGTCTACTATCGGAGTGAATCTTCATCCGACGGAAGGTCGAGTGGAGCCGATCGATCCCCGTCATGTGTTATCGGATTTCAATATTCCTTTAAAGGCGGATCTCACTGCAGAAGCAAAAGAGAAACCGGCTGATGCCGCGACTAAAAAGCGGCTCGAAACCGAAGAAAAGGAAGAGCGGCAGAAACTATGGAAATGGCTGCTGATCGCCGTGCTATTATTTTTGATTGCTGAGACCTGGTTATCCGGTCGAAGAGGGAAATCCACTTCCACCGGCCCGATTCCATCCACTGCATAAGTTACTTTATCCCAATTACCTCTCATGACTCATCAAGTCCTCAATAACTGCCTTCGTCCTATCATTCAGGCAGAGACGCGATGGCGAAAGCGTCGCTTGGTGACCTTCAGTCTGCTTGCCGGGGCGATTGCGATGATTCTCCTGGTAGTCATTTCGAAAACAACCGGATGGTGGTCAACACCACTTGCCCTGTTGACCGTGCTCGCCAGTCTCGCGGCGATCTTGATCGGCTGGATTCGTATCAATACCAGCGGAATCGATTTGAAATCGCTCGCCCGGAAAGTTGAAGCGGAGCATCCGGATCTCAATGCCATGCTGCTCACGGCTCTCGACATGGACCTCGAGCCGGGAGGACGGGTCGGTTATCTCCAAAGCCAGGTGCTTGCCAAGGTCACGGAACACGCGGTTCGCCACCGCTGGATTCGCCGGGTCTCGACTACAAAGTTGATTCGTGCCGGTTGGTACCAACTCGGTGCGCTGGCGGCGTTTTTTGTCGGACTTTGGTTATTGATCGGCCAAATCCCTGCAAAGTCGGAAGCGGAAATTGAAGTAGTGGATACAGGTGAGACCTCTCAGCCAACGGATGCATCGATCGAGATCTCGGTCGAACCTGGTGATGTCGAAGTGGAGAAAGGCAGCCGGGTCATTGTGGAGGCTACCTTCAAAGGGCGGGCACCGGCAGGAGCGTTGATTGTTTTAACGGATCCGGAAGACGGGTCAATTCGAGGGCGTCTACCCATGAAAGCCGGTCTCGATGATTCGGTGTTTTCCGCAATCGTCGCAAAGGTGGATAGCGATACGCAATATGAAGTCCGCTTTGAAGAAGCCTCCAGCGACCGCTTCACTATCCAGACCTATGAGCATCCGGAACTGAAGCAGGCCGATGCTACGATCACGTCTCCTGACTACACCGGGAAGGAAGTGGAAACGGTCGAGGATACCCGGAAAATCAGCTTGCTTGAAGGCTCAAAATTGGCCTGGTCGATGAAAGTCAGTAAACCGGTGGCGGCAGCGGAGTTGTTTGGTGAAGACGAGTCTATCATCGCTCTGAAAGCTTCTTCAGACGATCCAACGGTGTTGATAGCGGACCACACACCGGAGAAAACGCAGAAATACCGGCTTCATCTCGTCGATAAAAAAGATCGGGCAAATAAGCGACCGCCATGGTTTACGGTGACGGTTAAGAAAAATTTACCGCCGAAGTTGGAATTCGCCTTTCCGAAGCGGGATGTCAACGTTACGTCAGTGGAGGAGCTTTCGGTCGAAGCCCGGGTTTGGGACGACCTGGGAGTTGAATCCGCCGGGATCGTGTTTGCCCATTCCGGAAATGAGAAGGAGGTCATTCTCGCCAAAGACGCCCTTTCCGGGGATAAAAAACATCAGCTAGCCACCATGTTGGCGATTGAGGAACTCGGCGCGAAACCCCGCGATCTGATTTCCTATCATCTCTGGGCCGAAGACCTCGATCGCGAAGGAAAACTCCGCCGCACCCAGAGTGAAATGTTCCTGGCTGAAGTTCGACATTTCGAAGACATTTTCCGGGAACAAACGGCTCCCGGAGGCCCGCCGGGAGAACCGGGGGAATCCGAGCAGTTGTTAAAAATTCAGAAGGATATCCTCAATGCCTCGTGGAAAGTTCTCCGCGAAGCGCATCTCGGGAAAACATTTGGCGACTTGAATGATGACATCGCGGTGCTTCACGAATCACAGATGATCGCTATTCAGAAGACAGTTGAAGCGATTCAGAAAGTTGAAGATCCCGAAGTAAAAGTGTTTTTTGAAGAAGCGAAAAAACATATGGAGACTGCGGTGGCGCATTTCACCTTCAAAGGGGATCCTTTCCAGGATCCCGAATTGAAAGCCTCGCCTACCGGGCAATTGGAACTCGCTTATTCCTCCGTTCGTAGTGCCTACGAGTCGCTGATCAAAGCGCGGGCCCGGGAGCATACCATCATGCAAAGTCAGGAGCCTTCGAGCGGTCCTCCGCAGGAAAAAGAAGCGCAATTGATGAATTTGGAACTGAAGCAGAAAGATTTGCGATACAAGGAGAATTCCTCAGCTGAGCCGGAGAAATCAGCCGAGCAAAAAGAGAATCTGGAGGTTCTCAATAAACTGAAAGAACTCGCCCGCCGTCAGGAGGCAATTGCGAAGAAGATCAAAGAACTCCAGAACCAACTTGAGGAAGCCAAGACGGAAGAAGAGAAGGAGCAGATCGAGAAACAGTTGAAGCGTCTCCAGGAAGAACAACAGGATCTTCTGCGCGAACTTGACGATCTCTCCGAGCGGATGGATACCGAGGAAAACCGGGCAAACATGGCAGAGGAACGGGAAAAATTGGAGGAAACCCGCGAAAATGTCAGGGAAGCCGCTAAAAAACTGGAAGAACAGAATCTGGCGGACGCTGCTAACTCAGCAACCCGGGCGCAGCGCGAACTGGAAGACGTCGAAGACGAATTTCGCAAGCGGACTTCCCGGCAGTTTACCGAGGAAATGAAGGATATCCGAAGTGCGGCCCGCGAACTGGCCGAAAAACAAAAGGAAATCAGCGAAAAACTCGACGCCAAAGCTCCGGAAGACACCAATGACGGCAATTATTTTCGCACTCCTAAAGAGAATCTGGAGTTGGCTCAGGAGCTTGAATCTCAGGGCGAAAAATTGCAGGAACTGGTTCGGGAAATCAAGGAAATGAGCGAGGAGTCCGAGGAAGCCGAACCTCTTTTGTCCGATGCCCTTTACGAAGCTGTTCGTGTGACAACCGTAAACGGAGTTGAGGAGTCGCTTAATGAAGCAACCCGGATGATCCGTTACAACCGTCGCAGCGCAGCGAGAGAGCCTGAGCAAAATGCCGCACAGGGAATTGAAGATTTGAAAAATCAGATCGAGAGCGCCGCGGAAAAGATTCTCGGAAGCGAAGCTGATTCACTCCGGCTCGCGCGCAATGAACTCGATCGCCTTATCGAGCAGAGCCGTAAGGAAGCTGAAGATATGACAGGGAACCAACCGCAGCCGGGCAACGGTGAGGAGCCTGCCGGGGAGAAAGGAAATCAGGCAGGCGGGAAAGGTAATGGTTCAGAGCAAAATTCGGGTAAAGCCGAATCAAACAAAGGTGCCAAGGGTCGTGGCGAAAAAGGCACTGAACCCGGAGAAAAGGGGGCGGAAGACGGCAAAGGTAAAGGCGCTGAGCCCGGAAATGGCAAAGGAAAAGGTTCCGAGCCCGGTGAGAAGGGGACGCCGGATGGAAAAGGTAAAGGATCTGAACCCGGGAACGGAAAAGGCAAGGGTGAGCAGTCCGGGGAAAAAGGCCAAATGGCGGATGGTAAATCCGGCAAAGGTGAAGGAAAGGGAAAAGGGAAAGGTGAGCCCGGCGAAGGGGATAGCGAATCCGGAGATTCCCAGCAGGTTGCTGAGTCTGGAAAAGGTCAGGGCAAAGGTAACGGCAAAGGTCAGGGAGAGGGATCTGCTTCGCGGGAAAGAGGGCGCAGCTTGCTCAGCCAGGGACGTAATTCGAAATCCTCGACCGGCTCAAATTTTGGTGGAGACGATCGAGGCAACAATCAACCAACTCAATCCCCTCCCATGTTTTTTAACCAACAGGAAAGTCAGGCCGGTGAACCGGCCGGCCCGATCACGGGGGAAGAGTACAAAGACTTTGCCAATGCTCTCGGAAATCTGGAAGAGATGATGCCAGAGGAAGACCTTCGCAATGAGGTCGCAAAGGTGCTTGATAACGCCCGTGGAATGAGAATCGACTTCAAGCGCGATAATATGCCTCCTGGAGCCGCCGCTATTCAAATGAAAATCGTGGATCCGCTCGTTGAATTGCGTAGTCGGGTTAGCGAGGAACTTGCGAAGTTAAATAAAGAAAACCCACTGGCTCCAATTGACCGGGACCCGGTTCCGGGAGAATTCCGTGAATTGGTTCGGAAGTACTACGAAGAACTTGGCGCCGGTAATTGATCTCACAGCTCGCGTTAATCTGATGAATCGAGATTAATCCGTCGCCGACAGAATGGCGTCGGCAATGATTCTAAGCTTCTCCTCTCCGAGAAAAGAGAAAGAGGGCATCGGAGGTAGCTGTGGATTTTTATTTTGTGGGTTCATCGCCCATTTGACGATTCCCTGTGGATTATTGGCGTATCGCTGCTTGATCTCGCTTAGAGGAGGTCCCACGACCTGTTGGGTTTTGTGGTGACAGGCGGCGCAGGCAGTCATCAGAACCGCAGGATCTATCGAGTCGGCATCGGTCAGTGCTTCGGTGATACCATGTGATTTGGGAGTCGGTTCGTAACCGGAGAAGTCGGTGAAGGCTTCGCCCAACTGGTGAATGGTCGCAAAAAATTCGAGCCGGTTATCACCACTAAAATGAAGGTGGAGTTGGTTGACCGGTTGCAGCTGAGGAATCTCGATAAACCATTTCTTACCGCCTTCCAGTTTTTGAATCGACCGGATCTCCAGTCGATCATGCCCGGTTCTCTCAGGATTAGTGACCGAGTATTCCGGCGATCCGTAGGCGGGGCCATAGCGATAGTTCCATTGTTGAGCAAACCATTTGTCGACTTCAGCCATCTCATCAGTCACGGGTGAGGCAAAACTTAGTATGATACCATTGTGTCGGGTTTCCCAGGCGATCGGGTAGGGGTAGGATTCTATCGCCCCGGTAAAACGAACCCGCTGGAGGCAACCGTCGCTGATCCCGTAGTTGCCCCATCCTTGAGCGCCGCCGACATAGAGCTGCCCGTCAAATGGCGAGAACCTACCGCGATGCCCTCCGGAAAGAAATGAGCCGGGTAAGACCATGGCAGCGGCCTGGGAACCACCATCGTTCTCCTCACGCAATACGAGAAAGTGCTTCGCAAACCCACCTGAAAAATGAATCCACTGTCCCTCGACGGGGCCCCATTCCTGACTATCGATATAGCACTGGCCACCGCTGGAATTATCAACTCCTTGAGGGAGGTATAGCATCGGAGGTACATATCCACGATCTCCTTCGCGGGGACCTCCTGCACCGAAGTGCCCGCCAAAACTAACATCGCAAATCGCACTGGCAGGTGTCCAACTACCTTCCTGGACACTGGAAAGCACGACCTTTCCATCGGGTGAAATGCCGAGACCGTTAGGATTTCGAAGGCCGGTCGCCAGCTGTGTGAGTTTGGTTCCGTCGGCGGAGACCCGGCAGACCCCTTCGTTGCCGGAGGCAAAATACCACCGTCCCTGTTTATCACGTTGCAGCCCGGTGATGAAGTCGTGGGCACCGGCGGAGGCATTCTGAGCGCGGGAGACGCACTCGTAAAAGTCGGCTTCAAGATCACCATTTTGATCATGTAATGCTGCGATTTGGTCCCGACACATCACATGGATCACCTGATCGACAACCTTCAGTCCTAGAGGTTGATGTAAGCCTGCGGCAAAGCGTTTCCATTTCAGTGTCGCCAGATCCGCATCGGAGGCCTCGCAGATCCATACTTCTCCGTGAATGGTGCAAATCGCAATTTTACTTTCAGATAAGAAATCAACGCCGCTAACAAAAAACAGTGATCGATAGGGATTTTCATAGGGCAGGGTGAGGGTATCGATCGCGTAGGGACTTCCCTTACCGATTTCTCCCTCAGTCACAATGTGATCCGGCCATTGTGATTCGGAAGGAACGGGCTTTACTTCCTCTACTACATTAATCTGGTTACCCTCTACCTGGGCACTGCGGTAGTAACGTTTGTCATTGTCTTGAAAAGCAAACACCACCTTAGGCCCGACCCGATAGAGACCTTCATACCTGGCTGATTGAGACGGCGAGGGTAATGATTTAAAATCCACCGGTTTACCTCCCATCGGAATCCCGTGCATAATGCCCCGGCGAACATCGGACCATTTTACCAAATCGCCTTCCCAGGCAGCGATAAACTGGAGTGAATCGAGATCAAAAGCGGCGTTTAGATTTTCCTTGAGTCGTACGCTGACGACTCGCGGATACTTTTTGCCGTTAGCTTTGAATACGCCGCTAACCATGCTGCCGTGGTCGGTCGCACTAACCCTACCGTCCTTCCAGGTAGTCTGATCATTCTGATTCCCCCAGTGCCCATGAGTCCCGCCATCGAGGCCGGGAAATGGATCCGGCATTTTTGACCCGGCCAATGCCTGTTTGGCATAGAAATCGTAGACCCGGTCACGGTTGATCGGGTGATTCCAGTGAGGGCTGTCGTTCGGCTCCAGTGGTTTGCGATCGATCCCGGCGTCTTGAACCGGTTGCGTCAGTTCGGTCAAACTTTCGAAATCCCAACGACCGATCACGTCCCCCCTTTCAGAACCCGGTAGGTGAATCCCTTTGCGGATCCGGACCTCATCGATGGCTCCTCCGGTGCCGAGTTCTTTCTCAACGAGTCGGCCAAATGCGAGGTTTCCGGTAGCTGGATTGGCGGACTCCGGAGTAATGACTGCTTCTTCAGCGACTTTTTCTCCATCGACCCACAGGGAAATTTGGTTTTTCCCATACTGCATTGCGACTTGATGCCACTGCTTATCGGTAATCGATTTTCTACTGCGAATATGATCGGGCTTTGCGCCGGGAAGGTAGGCTGTTAAATACCCACTACCTTTCATCGAAAAAATTTCCCAGTGAGATCGCCGGGATTTGGTTTCACTCGCGATCAGAATATTATAGTGATCGGCGTTTTCGAGTCGGACAAAACATTCCACCGTAATTGGCGGTGCTCGCCAGTCCGGTGCTCCCGGGATCACGACTCCGCCTGCGAGGGCTTTGCCTTTACCTTTGGGGCCGTCCACTTGTTTTGGTGACGACGAACGGGGAGCCGCTGCCGCCGGGGTTGATGGTATTGGTTTAGCTTTTGGCTGAGGCGGCGAGCCGTTTGCTCCCGGATTTTGAGTTTCCCTGACTAACCAGGAAAGGCCATTGAGGTTATCACGGAGTGCTTCCTCCGAGTCCAGTTGGTTTTGGTGATCGAGGATTCCGACCGGGCCATCGTATCCGGAGGCGATTAAGGTCTTCAGCATTGACCGGTCGTGTTCGCCCTGACCGAGAGCAAGGATCTTTGGGTTTGCCCCGGTATTCATTCCATTGAGGTTAAGACATTGGAGATAGGGTTTCAGTAACTCCAGGGTGTCTGACCAATCATCAATGTGCCCGTGTCCATGGTGCCAGTTATAGACAATTCCAACGTGGTGATGTCCCCGTTCACGGAGCAGTTGGCACACGGCAACGAGATTTTCGGGTTCGCCTCCCCAGCCGCCATGATTATATAGCCCGAGGGGACATCCCAGCTCACCGGTTCTTTTTGCGAGGGCTTCCATCGAATCCGCCGCCGCTGCCACTTTCTCTTCCTGGGTTCCTTCGGTAGGTGAGCCGAGCGTCTTCCAAATTCGAGGATGGATATTGTATTTTTCGAAGAGTGAATAAGCGGCTTCATGGCCGCCCCAGAACGCGAAAAATTCAATTCCATGTTTTTGATACTGACGGATCTCCTCCTCAAACTCAGCGACATGATTAGGTCTCCAATCATACGCGCAGCGCTTCAGGCCGAGGCGAACTAGCATTTCGGCCCGCTCAGCGGGAGAGCGCTTTTTCGCGTCGAAAGGCACAATGCACCAGGGCACGAGATTTTCGATCGACAGATTTTTCGGTATCGACTCCTCTTCGGCACGGATTGCTACTCCGCCAGTCAGTATTAAAAGAAGCAACCAGCGAGGTAGGTAATGAATCATGTTGGTAGCGCAATAATTGCGGCTGGATCAGGCTGACCGGATCACGCCGGGGATCGTTTTTGTCGCGATGCCAATTTTGCGATCCAGAGGAATCTCGAGACAGCCCAGAATTGTCGTGAGCAGGTCGCCCTGGTTGCCTTTAGCATTGTCCAGAAACTGTCCGGTGTTGATCGAGCCACCTCCTCCGCCTGCGATGATAAAAGGCAGATTTTCCCGGCTGTGTCTGTCACCATCTTCGAGGCCGGATCCCCACATCATTAAACAATTATCGAGCAGAGTACCGTCGCCTTCTTTGATGCTTTTCATCCGTTTGACCATGTGAGCAAACTGCTCAACGTTGAACTCCGTAATCGCCGCAACTTTACGTACCTTTTCCGGATCGTTTTTGTGATGAGTCTGGGAATGGTGTTGATCGTTGAACCCAAGTTCGGGATAGGATACTCCGTTGGGTAGAGAGCCGATATAGGTACTAACACGAGTGGTATCCGTTTGGAAGGCAAGGACGTTCAGGTCGCACATCACTTTCATGTATTCGCTGCGCAGCCCGCCTTCCGGAATCTTGATTTCGATGGGCGGCGAGTCGGAAGCAAACCGTTTGCGGGAGCTCATCCCGGCTTTTTCGAGAGCCGCTTCTTTCTGATGATATTCGATCGCTGCGATGCGCCGCTCCACTGATCTCACACTGTCGAGGTATTCATCGAGTTTGTGTTGATCGGTCTGAGGCAAATTCCGGCGAAGGTCTTTGGCACCGTCGATCACGATGTCCAACATCTTCTGGTCAAGAGGATCCGCCTTCGCGGTTTCCCCGGGCTTGGTAGCGTTTCCGAAAAGTCTTTTGAGAACGCTGCGGGGATTGGTTATTGCCGGAACGGGCTGCGTGGATGATCGGTAGCTGCAGTAGTTGTAGTACCCTTCATGGAGACCTTCCTGATTTTCTTTGTGGGTCTGAGGCATGGTCGCCAGTTCAAGAGAAGGCAGAGAAGTCAGGTGGCCCATATAATTTGCGGCGATCTGATCCGCAGAAATAGAGATATTAATCCGGTTCCGGGTTGGAGCATCGGGCAATTGGGCGGTGAGCCAGGTTGATAGCTCCAGTGCATGGGGTGCGCCATTGAAAGGTGAGATCGGCACGCCGGAGATACCTTTCATCATCAAACATTGGTCGAGAACCGGTTTCAGTGACTTCAATGCCGGGGGCGGATCGGACAGATAGGTTTTCGGGTCGGTCGGCCAGAACTGATCCATGATCACACCATGAGGCATATACATAAATCCGAGACGAACCGGTGGTTTGTAGGTTTTTCCGGCAGCAGCTTCAGCCCAACCCATATTTTCCAGGAGCGGCAGAGCTAAAGACGCTCCGACTCCTTTCAGGCAGGTGCGGCGATCGATGATGGTGTGACTTCGCATAGAATTGGTCTGGTGATATAGTTATTTGACCCGGCGACGGGTAAAAGGATAGCTGGTTACGACTTCGGAAATGAGAGTCTGCATTCGGTAATTGTCTTTCGCGATGGTGTTCATCAAGTTCTCCACAACCACTTCATCATACCCGATGAGCTGACGGCAGAGCGCGTAGGCGAGAAGTTTTTCCGTTACATTCTTCGCGAGCTCTTCCTTCCGGGTGGCGATGATGGCTTTCAGCTCCCGTGGCGTCTCAAACTTTTCCCCACCCGGAAGTACTCCGGAGGCATCGATGGCACCACCGCTGTCATCAAGTTCCCGCCATTGACCGATCGCGTTAAAATTTTCCAGTCCGAATCCGATTGGATCCAGAATGCGATGGCAGTTGGCACAGGAAGCGCTGGTTTGATGTAGTTCGGTCCTTTCGCGTAGCGTCAAATTGGCGACTTTCTTTTTGTCCTGCTTTTCCAGAGTGGGAACATTGGCCGGAGCGGGCGGAATGTGTTCTCCGAGGACTTGTTCGAGCACCCAAACTCCCCGATTGACGGGGCTGGTTCGGTTGGGGAAGGATGTGGTGGCCAAAATGCCGGGCATGCCGAGAATGCCGCCACGGTTTGGGTCCGTTAGTTTGACCCGCCGCATCTCCGGTCCGGTCAGAGTTTTTTCGAGGCCGTATACGGTTGCCAGTGTTTCATTAAGAAATGAGTAGTTGTTGGTCACAAAGTTAACCACGCTCTGATTTTCCCTCACAATACTGTCAAAAAAGAGGCGGGCTTCCTCGGCCATGGCGAAACGCATCGCATCGGTCATGAGCGGATACTTTTTCTCGTCGAAGGCTTTGGTTTTGAGCTGATCAATACCGAGCCACTGCGCCCCGAAACCGTCAAACAAAGCCCGGGATCGCTTGTCGAGAAGCATTCGTTTGACCTGCTTTTTCAGGGTCTCAGGATGATTGAGGTTCCCTTTCCCGGCCAGGGCTAGCAACTCATCGTCCGGTATCGTCGACCAGAGAAAGTAGGAAAGGCGGGAGGCTAGTTGATAGTTATCAAGCGGCACGATGGTCTCGTCACTGGTAACGGGAGCAGCCGGAGTGATAAAGAGAAACTGAGGGGATATCAAGACCGCTTTGAACATAAGGCGGAGCGCTGATGGATGAGACTGTTTGTTTTCCCGGGCCACATCGTAGACTCTCAGCAGGACCTCGATTTCCGATTCCGCAGGGGGGCGGCGATAAGCACGCCCCGCTATGGAAAGAGCGACTTGATTAGCAGCGTTTCGCTGATTGGATTTTGCGGCTAGTGCATTTCCTAACCATTCCTTTTGAAACCGGGTTACCGGCTTTCCTTCCGAAGCCCAAATTTCATCGAGCACCGCATTTGCGATTCCCAGATATTGTTCGGATTGGAGAGGAGACATCGAGTTCAGATATCCGGCCCCGACGACTTCGTCAGGTAAATCATCCACAATTGCCCGATCGACCCCGAAAAGATCATGCAGGGTGTTTCCGAATTCTATTTTGGTGAGACGCCGCAGTTCAAATGGACCGGGATCTTTCGGGCTGAGATATTTGATTTGGTCGACCCATTCCGCAAATTGACGGCGCTCCTCGTCAGTGGGTTGCTTATCCTCGTCGTCGGGCGGCATATCGAGCGATTCGACGAAGGTCACGGCCTGTTTCAAATGATTCCGGGCAATCACATTGCCCGGCTTTTTGATCGATCGTTGAAAGTTGAGACCTGATTTTGCCTTTTTGTGGCCGTGACAATCCGCGCAGTAAGCCTTGATAAAAATATCCACACCTCCACCTTCCTTGAAGGCTACTTTGGCTTTGTTTTGCAGCGCGATAAATTCGGTATCGGTGGGTTCATCTGCTCCCAGCTGTCGGGCCGCCAATGTGACGATACCGAAAATCAGCAGAGCGATTAAGCGGTGGTGCGTTTTTTTGGAGATAGTGGCGTGGGCGTTCAGGGTCCGGGCAGTGTTGAGTTGAGGGCAATTGTTATCAAAAATTGTCGCCCAGTGACGGTCGAAAAAATGCCTTGGAGGAGACGACTGTCAATATGCGCAAAGGTGACGCAAAGCGGGAGCAGTCCGGCTTGTGAATTATTCCGGTGACTTCGGAACCGTCCGAACGGTTCCCCATAAACTTGGGGCTAGCATGATTTCACCGGGGATATCGTCGACCAGTCCGGTGCTGCGGTTTGACCAGTAGGAACGGAGGTTGGTGTCGGTTCCCGCAGCGTCTCCGTAAGTGACGCCGAAATCGGCCCGGAAATCTTGAAGGTTGTTCAAATCGAGACCGAGATCCGAAAGGGGGACGGATGCGTTAATCTCATACCCGCGACTGGAGATTTTCACGTCTATCTTTGTATCCGACAGTTTGACGACGTTATCGACGGTTTCAGCCCGCCACGGGGAGGTGAATACAATGGGGTTTTCGTTCCCTTTCTCATCGGGTATCCGGAAATCATAGAGCACCGCCACCGGTTTCCCTTCGTATTGAGCTATAATAAGGCGCTTGTCTCCCGGTGCTGCGCTGCGGCGATCTCGATCGGCAGCGGGATCGGTCGCGAATTGAAAGTCCACCGTGTCACCGGTTGCGAAAAGTTTGGTCCAGTCGCGGCCGTTATTGACCCAGGGGGACTGGTCTTCGACGTGATAGTGCAGTTTCAGATGAGTGGAATCAAAGTCCCATTGCATCTCGACGCGGAATTTACCGTTTTGATCCCAATTGAGTTTTCCGGGGATAGTGGTATTTCGGGCGGGTTGAACCTCAACCGCGGTTCTCAAATTTTTCCCTTCTGCGGCCGTGATCTGTTCACCGGTCACCTGCAGCGTTCCGGAAATGCGCGTCGCTTCGCTGAGGCCGGTCATTTCGTAGATACGGTAAGGACCATGGCCGATTTGAACGTAGTATTTTCCGTCGGTTTTTGATTGGCCAAAACTACCTCCGAATATTTCACCACCGAGACGGTATTCGTTTTTCAGGTAACTGACGCGAACGTCGACAAATGCTTCATCGAGATAAAGACCGTCGGTTGTGAGCATAAAGCATCGACCGTGATTTCCGTTCATAAAGAAAACTTCTCCTTCTTCATCGAATGGAGCCAGTCCGAGTATACCGAGAGTTCCCTGGAGGACGCCCGGTTCAGGTAGCGGCGCTTTGTGCGATCCGTGAACGTTGCTCCACTGATTCGGATAACTCCAGAGATGTCTACCATCGACATCGTAAGCATTCATTTCCGGATCGGAATTGAAGATGAACCGTCCGGAACTGTCCCGCACTGTGGCAACCCCGGAGCGCTTGTATCCGATACTGAGATCGATGGGAGTGGCCTCGGAAATGGCCTCGTCGAGAGTGGGATAATCCGGAATTCCGTTTTTCAGAAAGCTCTTTGGTGAAATCGCAGCGATTTTTGTCTGACCGTTGATCACGACGGGCATGTTGAGAGTTAGAGAGGTTTGTAAGTGTCCCCAGGCACCGTCACCGTAGGCGATGTCGTCACCGCAAAAATCGAATTCCTCCTTTTGGGGAACGCCGTCACCGTTACGGTCTACCCAGAGAACGCCCATCCCGCGTTCTCTCCAGGGTTTACCTTCACCTTTGCGGCCCATCGGTTTTTCGAGGGCTCGTTTTTCCGGCCATTTTTCGTAAAAGGCATCGATATAGGACTGGGGTGGTTCCCAATCACAGCCATAGGCAAAATGGTGGGTTCCGGCGGTTGCTGTGATATCGCGGATTGTCCCATCGGGCAGTACCTCGGATATCAGCGCAATCTTTCCCCTGGCACAGAGAAAGGTCCGGCCCTCTTCACGGAAAAACTGATAGCTCTGAGGGTGATAATTACCAAAGTGGCCTTCCTCTAATGATATCACGCTGGTGGGGCGGGCCGTGTTCTTATCGATATCAACGTCCCAGAAACATCCCAGCCCGATCCAGCGCCGTGGATTCTCGGGGTCAAATCCGGATCCGTCACCACCGTAGTGAGGCATTCCAAATTTTTCGAAAACGACGGTTTTTTTTCCAATATCCCAGGCCAGAACCCGCTTCGGATTCCAGCGGTTCTCCGTAACCCAGAGTTTTCCAGTTGGGCCAAAAACCAGACCACAGGGATTGATCATCCGGCCGGGGAGGTAGGGGCCCTTGTAGGGGCCACCCGGCGTTCCCAGTCGAGCGATTTGTTTACCTTCAGTTGAGAAACGAATCGCCTGATGAGAGTTCCGGTCGCTAATCCACAAGTCCCCGTCAGGCGACAGGGCGATTCCCGAGATATCCATCTCTCCGGTCGGAACTATTGTTTTCCTGTCGCTTAGTCGGAGCACACCTCTATCGGTAGCTACATAAATATCAGATTTGCCGGAGGCGATATCACGAGCTCCATCGACGGGAATCGCATCGATTTCAGCACCGGTTTCCGCGTCTAACACGATCACCGCTTTGCGATGTCGAGAGCCGATATATAGTTTTCCGTCCTTTACCGTTAGGCCTCCGAGATTAAAATCCGTCGTATCAGGATGGTCAGAACCGGGGCCAACCTCCATTGTATCGACTTCCAGATGTCGTTGCTTTCCTGGAAACTCGATCATTTTTCCTGTTTCGATATCATAGCGGACGATTGAGATTTTCCATTCAGCAGCCCAGTCCTGCTTACCGAAGTCGATTCCTTTGGTGCCGCCCCAGGCAAAACCGTCCTGAGCGCAATAGAGATAGCGATCGTCTGCGGCGATCGCATCGTGCTGAATGCCAAGCCCGTGTTGATGTTCATACCCCTGAACAATTTTACCATCCGCATCCAGAGCGACGAGAGCCCAGCCACCCTCGGTAACCGGGGCGGCGAAAAATATTAGTTTCCCGTTAGATGCCGCGGAGTGAAAGGTGCTGTGGTTGGGGCCCCAGGCCGCGGTGGTATTCTCGCCACCGTTCGCAAAATTCATCCGATATAACGGTTTGATTCCGGGGTGGGTGATGCCCCGCCACCGGTAGGTTCCCGGTTCGATGAGTTTGCCCTCCTCATCATAACCATCCCAGTTGATGATATGTCTACCTGCCGCGAAGGTTCGTCCCGAGATCAGGTTTCTGACCCGTTTGCCGTCTTCAGTTTCAATCACCAGCGTGGCTTTGCCTTCAACTGGCTGCTCGAAGGTGATGTTGATCTCCTGACGTCGCTCGGTTGCTTTTTCCCGATAGGACTTTAAATCGAAATTATCCCAGGTTTCGGGATTCGGATCGAAATCAGCATGAATTGCCCGGTGATCGGTAAAGCCAAACCTCTCCTGTTCTGCCGGTAGGCGAACCGCTGCGGCAATTTTGAGTTTTGACCAATCGCCCGCCGGGAGTACAAAATGGTATAGATTCTTATTATCCTCTAACCGGTTATTTTCGTTCAGGAGATAGGCATGGCTTGCGTTGGCGATGCCCAGCTGGAGTTGGCCGGGGGTGCGGATGGAGAGATGTAGTTTCCGGTCTTCCTCGCTCAATGCGATAGAGAACGGAATGCCGCCCGGGCTGGTTAAAACTTGAAATTCGCTTTCACGGTGCCTGTGTGGTTCTTCTACAGTTTTTGATAGTTGGACGGCTTTTAATGAAATGTCTTCACCTTTATTATCTAACCGCTCCAGTTTGACAATCCTTTGGTTGCCTGATTCATAAACGACACACCTGTTTTCTGATATGGCGACGTGGGACGGTTGTTTCAAGCCCTCAAAGCGAACGGGCTCCGCGTCAAGACTGGAGAAGAAATAGAGAATTCCTTTTTGAGTTTCGCTGACTACAAATTGCGATTCATCCGAATGAATATAAATATCGCCACCCCTGAAATCATCACGACGAAACGCTTCTTTCCATTTTTGTTCATCGTCTCTCTGGAACCCGATTAGAGAGCCGGAGTCAGCTGCGATGAGATGATTCTGAAACCAAGCCAGACTGGTACAGTTACTTAAACCCGGCAGTGTGATTGTTTTGGGATTCGACCGGAGCGATCCATCATTGGTCAGCCCAATTTGAAATGCTTTTCCCCCGCGTTCCACCGCAACCAAATCATACCCGCTTTTTATAGGAACGGCAGCGGTTCCGGTAATCGAGTCGGGTAATTCAAAGCCAGATATTCCTTTGGATTCAAAATGAGACCAGCCACTTGAGTCGATAAACGGGCCAAAAGCGAGCTGAACATTGCTATAGTGTTTTTTGAGGAGGCGCAGTGTACCTCCATTCAATGATGCCGCCTGAGCGACTGTATCGGGGTATTTGTCACCAAGCGTAAAGGGAGTCTCGCTCGATGCTCCCCAGCGAGCAGACCCCAGAGGTGTCCAGATATCTCCACTATGGTTGATGGCCAGAGTTCGCAGTTGTGGAAGGGCGCCGATTCGTCGCACCACTTCGAACCGAAGTTCCGCTTCATTCCATTTCAGTAGTTGGATGATGCCTTTGGTTCCGGAAACCGCAAAAATTCCGGAGCGTACCGGAACGATCCCTCTTCCATTGGTCAAATCAACGCTCTGTGGCAGGTATCCGATGAAGGAGCCCGACGCACCTCCCAGGACAACACCGGGTTCGGGTTCAAACGCTTCATTAAGTCGATTGATCGTCCCGTGCCAGTTGTGGCTATACCAATACCGTCCGATCTTTCGGGGGCGCTCACCCCTGAAGTCCCGGGGGAAGCCCTTTACTTCTATACCGTTTTTCAAGGCATGGACTTTACCCTGACCAAAGATATAGAGAATCCCATCCTCTCCCCAGTGCAAAAATTGAACGGGTACATCCCATTTGTTTAGTAAAACGAGCTCGCCGTTAGCCGGATCGATGTGAAAGATACTGTTCTTAGACTTGTCGTAAATAGCGACTTTTCCCTCAAATGCGTTCGAGGACATCACCTCTGCGTTGAGTTCGAGGCGGGTGGGGGACGTGTCGGGGATTGCGCCTGTGGGGAGGGTGTAAATCTTTCGATTCAACCGGAGGACCAATAAATCATCGCAAATCGCCATTTGATCGTTTCGATCCGTGCTTTCGGGAATCGCAAAACTTGCCAGTAATCGGCCGTCAAGTGCGTAACGGTTGAGCTGTCCCGCTCCGGCCCGTTCCCAGAGTGTCTGGGAGGTGTCGAGGACTGGTCCGATGCCACTGGCCTCCGTTTGGTCGAATCGAACCAGGCTAGCCCCATCACCACCCGAATTCCCCAGGGCGCCGACTGTTTTCCATTGATCCGCAGCGGTGTGATTTGAAATCAGCAGCACAGAGCAGAAGAGATAGGCGCGAAATAATAGGTTCATGTTAGTCTAAGGGGCAACATTAGTAGGAAATGGGTTAGGGGGGAAGTCACGGAATGCGTAGCCCTTTAATTCTTGAGTTTTCGAATTGATTGAGGAGGGTCGCCGACTAAGGGTAAGAGCCTATGGTTGAACGCGTTTTCAAGTTCCGGGAAAATCAGACCACGTTTCGGCGGGAGGTCGTTGCCGGGCTGACGACTTTCGCGGCGATGGCCTATATCCTGATGGTTCATCCCGACATGTTGGCAAAAACGGGGATGGATCGGGGAGCGTTGCTCACCGCCACGGCTTTGGTGTCAGCAATTGGTACCCTGCTTGCCGCTTTTTTGACGAATTACCCGATCGCTCTCGCTCCGGGAATGGGATTAAATGCATTTTTCACCTTCGGAATCTGTATCGGCATGAATATTCCGTGGCAGGGCGCTCTCGGAATGGTTTTCTGGACGGGGATATTGTTTGTAATTCTGTCGCTTAGCGGGGTACGGAGTTTGATCGTCGAGGCGATCCCGGAGTGTTTGAAAATCGGAATTCAGGCCGGAATCGGACTGTTTATTGCGCTTATCGGATTCCAAAATGCCGGGATAGTGGTGGATCATCCCGAAACCTTGATCACCCTGGGGCCGATAAGCGACGGTTGGCTGCCAAATTCAGCCACTTTAGCGTTGCTTGGTCTGGTAATCGCTGTCGTGCTCATGGTGAAACAAGTTCCCGGCGCCAGTCTCATTGCTATCCTAACCGTAACTTTAGTGGGGCTGTTCGTTCCGGCGGAAAGCGGCACCGTCACAGGTCGCCCTGATGGTATTGTCGGGCTACCGCATTCGATCGCACCGGTGTTTTTTGAAGTCGACTGGCTCTATCCCTTCAAAAACTGGCATTCAGCCTGGATGATTGTGGTCACATTGTTGTTTGTCGATTTGTTTGATTCAATGGGCACGCTGATCGCTGTAACGCGGCGGGGAAAATTCACTGACGAGAAGGGCAATTTGCCGAAACTGTCCAACGCTTTGCTTGCCGATGCCGCCGCCACTGCCGTAGGGGCCTGTCTGGGCTCGTCTCCGGTGACCGCTTACATCGAGTCAGCAACTGGTATCGAGGCCGGGGGAAGAACCGGTTTAACCGGAGTCGTGGTAGCGTTCTGTTTCCTTTTGACCCTCTTTTTTGCTCCGATTCTGCTGATTATTCCAGCTGCAGCCACCGCGCCGGCATTGATTCTCGTTGGTGTCTTGATGTTGTCGGGTCTCCGAAGCTTGGATTGGGACGATCTTGCCGATTCCGCACCGGGAATCCTGACCGCGATGTTGATTCCGCTCTGTTTCAGCATCGCAAATGGAATTGCCCTGGGATGTATAACCTATTGTTTACTAATGACCGCTAGCGGTCAAAAGCATCGGATTCACTGGCTGTTGGGTACCTTGAGCGTCCTGTTTGCAATAAAGTTCGCCATTAGCTGAGGTTTCCGGGCAAAAAAAAGCGAGTGCTAACAAGTCAGCACCCGCCCGATAAAATTTGTTCGTAAGAACCTGTTGAATTACTTCCAGCTCTTTTTGAAAATAAGACACCAGACAATCAATACGAGGAGAGACCCAACGACGGCAGCAAGAATGCTCCAAACGTTGAAGTAGCTCGTATCGATTCCTACCATACGACCCACGTATGCACCGAGGAACGCGCCGATAGCACCAACGATCATAGTGGTGATTAAGTTCATCTTCTGTTCACCGGGGAGAATCGCGCGAGCGATGACTCCCATGATGAGGCCGAGGACGATCCATAGAATGATATAAGAGACCATGGTCGAACATTATCAAGATCCCTGGAATTAATCAATTCTAAAATGCTAACGACTAAAGGGTCCACTTTCCCCCTAAGAAAAGAGCCGTTAAGAAGCAATTATATGCGACGGTTAGCTTGGAGGTCAGAATCATCCCCTTAGTGCGACGAGTGAGTTTTTGCATCGTTTCCACCCGGGGACACAAATCAGCCACTACTCAAGTCAGGTCACGGGGTGCAAAATTTTATTACATTTTTCACAATATCATGAAGACAAACTTTTCTGCCGCCGCCATCTTCGTGCCCATTATCATCAGTTTATTCATGGGATACCCGAAGGCAGATGAGGCAGACAGCGGGGGCGTTCTGGGAAATATCCCGGAAAAAATAAACGGCCAATGGCCTAACGATGCACGCGACACATTTTGGTATAGTAATTACGAGACAGCAGCCCGGGTGGCAAAAGAGTCACAACGCCCTATCCTGATGGTCATCAACCGCGGGGCGGTCTGTGAGGTCTGAGCCAACGCCGGAATGACAGAGGGCGGTCTGCTCTCTAATGTAACTTTCAAGACAATGGCCGCAGAGAATTTTGTCTGCGTTCGACTGTTCACCACTGCACTGGGTGGGGGCAAGGCGCAAATCCGCAAATTTCTTCCCGGTATCAGCGAGGAGTTGTGCGATCGACTTATGTTTCAGGGGAACGCTCTCGTTGTCATCACTCCTGACGGTCGGATCGTGACGACACCTAACTACGAAGCCGTGGAACAAACTAAAGATTTAAAGGAGTCGGATGTTCAGATGAATGAAAAAATTCCTGAGGGAATTCTCGACCTGCGTCAGGTTATGAAAAATCACCCGGCCCGGGGTGAAACCTTGTTTGCCACCCCTTGGCAATTCAGCCCGGCTCACGCTTTTGTCGTATCATGGGATGATAACCGCCGCATTGTAGCCGTTCCCTCGAAGGGTGGAAACATTAATCCGTCGCTCAAAGAGGTTTTGTCTAATGAGGCGCTGTTGAAGCGATTTCAATCCCGCTATGTCTTTGTAAAAATTGGAACCGGGCATGAACCACCGCGTGAGATCCAAATGGCTATAGAAAAAGCAGGTGAGACAGGTGTGGTGATTCTTGATATCCCGGAGACCAATAAAGAATGCTTCGGAAAGAACACGGAAAAGAAATATACCGGAGCCTGGCCAACGGTGAGAGACATCTCCCCGGGTCCCCATACGGTTGCGTCCCTGAAAAACTTGCTTGGTGAACACTATATCGATCTTCCAACTTATATTACTCAAAAGACGGAAAAACGAAGGCGGGAAGGAAGGAAAGGTCGAACCGGTCACGAAAGTTTTGAAGAACTCTGGCGCTCTGCACCCGCCAGCGTCCGAAGACGCTGGACTGAGGAACAGTATATCGACATGATGTCTTATGCCGATAAATCGGGTCGTAGCACGCAATCCCATAGATAGGTCTTTGCCGCTGTTAAAAAACGTCTGCAGGTAAATCAGCTGTATTATAGATCACAAAAAAATTTACAATATGCTTAAAGTCTCCCTAATCATTGCATTGGTTCTCACCTCTTTCGGCGGTGCCGCTGAGCAGCCTAATATCGTTTTTATACTCGCTGACGATATGGGGTTTGACTCGGTGTCTGCCAATAACCCGGCCATCGGCGGTATGAAAACCCCGAATATCGATGATCTCATCTCACAAGGCATGAATTTCACCGACGCCCACTCAGGGTCCGCCGTCTGCACTCCCACCCGCTACGGCCTGCTCACCGGAAGGCATTGCTGGCGCTCGAGACTCAAAAGATCAGTCCTCTGGGAATACGGTCGCCCACTCATTGAAAAAGACAGGCAAACCGTCTCTTCATTTCTTAGCGAGAATGGCTATCAAACCGGGATGATTGGAAAATGGCACCTGGGACTTCACTGGCACGACAAAGACGGCAACGTCGCCAACGACATCAACGAGGATGCCGACTCCTACTTCAACGCCGGTGAACAACGCATTGCCACCGTCTCCGCAAAAATTGATTTCTCCCAAGCCGTAAGCGGTGGGCCCACAGCCATCGGTTTTGACTACTGGTTCGGGATGGACGCCCCGAACTTTCCTCCGTATACATGGATCGAAAACGAAACCGTTCTGGGTCATCTGGTTACGACAAAGCCTGAAAAAATTTTCGGACATCCCGGGCCAATGGTCGAGGGATGGAAACTCGAAGACATCCTTCCCACACTAGGCAAGAAATCCGCTGAATACATCATCAAAGCCTCAAAGAAAGATCAACCTTTCTTCCTCTATGTTCCATTGACATCCCCGCACACTCCCATCTCGCCAAGTGCGGATTGGAAGGGTAAAAGTGGCATCACTCACTACGCAGATTTCGTTATGGAAACGGATGCCATTGTAGGCCAAATTATGAACGCCATTGAGAACGCCGGTAATGCTAATAACACGATTGTTATCTTTAGTGCTGATAATGGCACCTCTTCCTACGGTCGCCAAATCGCTGAACTCAAGAGTCACGGAGTGGATATAAACCAACACTTCAGGGGACACAAAACCCAGATTCACGAAGGAGGTCACCGGGTTCCCTTCGTCGTCCGCTGGCCGGGAATCACCCCCGCGGGCACAACTAGTAATCAGGTGATATGCCTCACCGATTTCTTCGCCACCGTTGCCGATATCCTGGGGCAGCAACTCCCGGAAGACTCCGGCGAGGACAGTTACAGTATTCTTCCGCTGCTCACCGGAAAAGCTGATGCTCTTCCCAACCGAAATCTCGTCATCAATCATGACCTGGGAGGAAATTTCGCTATTCGAAAAGACGAGTGGAAACTGGTTCCAAAGGACAAGACCGTCGCTCTCTATAATCTGAGCGTCGACCCGAAGGAAACCACTGATCTGTCTCGTGACTATCCAGAAATAGTCCAAGAGCTAACTAACACCCTCGAAACCTACAAAACTCAGGGACGTTCCCGATAGGTGCAAGCCCCGGTTTTTACCTGGCTCTGAGTAGAGGTAGTAAATTGTACAGGGTACGGAGTGGAATTGTACCCTGTACAGTTTCATCTTGCCCAACGCTTTTTCCTGAGGGCGATTGAGGTGTGAGCAAAGTTGCAATACTCAAGGTCTACCGTACTTCCAGCCATTCGGCGGCCCGGTCCGTCCATTGTGTGACCGGTTCGCTGGTGCGGCGCACACCATAGCCGTGACCACCAGATTCGTAGATATGCAAAGCGGCGGGAACTCCGGCCAGTTTCAGGGCGTTAAAGGTTGCAGTGCTGCTGAGACAGGTGACCCGGTCATCGGCGGCGTGAGTGAAAAACATCGGCGGAGAATCTTCCGTAATTTTGACGAAAGGTTTTAGCTTTCCGGTTTCGGGATCGGCAAGGAAGCCGGGATATATCAGCATCGCGAAATCCGCGCGGCAAGAGGACTGATCCCGGGGATCAACCGGTTCGTAGGCACGTTTTCCATTCGCTATTGCGGCCAGCGCGGCGGTGACTCCTCCCGCTGAAAAGCCCATAACACCGACCCACTCGGAATCAATTCCCCATTCGTCAGCGTTGGCACGAGTTAGAGAAAGCGCCCGTTGAAGATCCATCATGGGACCGAGTGCCTTCTTCGGTGCGAGATCACCATCATCTCCGTGTTGGCGAGTCGGAACGCGGTATTTCAAAACAACGGCGGCCACTCCGATTTGATTGAGCCAGTCAGCCACCTCGGTTCCTTCGAGATCCCACGCGAGTATACTGAAACCTCCGCCGGGAGCCACGACGATGGCGGAACCAGTCGCCTTTGCTTTTTCGGGTAAATATAGGTGGACTTGCGGCGTGCTGACATGACCCAACTTGATGATTTTTCGACCCGCGATCAGGCGGTCGTCCGGTTTGCTGAGATCCCGCTCCTCACCTTCGATAAAAGCCCGGGGACCGGGCATGTTATCCGTCGGCCACAAATCCAAAACCACAGGCTCGGCAAGCAAACGGCCGGAGAGAATTATAGAGCAAAAAATCAGTCGATAGGTCATGTCTAAGTTTGGTGGTGGTCTTTCCCGGGTTGTTTAGTGAAAACGGATCCAGAACGGACGGGTTACGACGGGATTAGCCGGGAAGAAAGAATGAAAAATTACTACCTTCATCCAATTGGGATTCGACATCGAGATAGCCGCCATGCCTTTCGATGATTTGTTTGGAGAAACTCAAACCGATCCCGGTTCCGGGTATCTCGGTGTCCCGGGAAACGCGGTAGAATAAATTTGAAATTTTCGGTAGATCCGCTTCGGAAATCCCGACGCCATTGTCTTTGATCGATATTAACCAGCCGTTCTTCTGTAGCTTTGCCAAAATGGTCACTTTAAGAGGTCGTTCGTCCCGGTATTTGAAAGCATTTGAAACGAGGTTTAATAAGACTTGGCGCAACTGCAGGGCAGCCCCCTTTACCACCGGCATCTCACCCTCGACGATGACTTCGGCATCGTCCATGACGTGGAAGGCCCGAACTTCTCTGATGACATCCTCTACAAGAGGGGATAACTCGACCGGTTCTTTAGCAAAATTTTCGCCATCGTACTTGGCAAAGGCGAGGAGTTCGTTAACGAGATTGGTTAAGTGAGTTGTCGAATCAATACCCAATTCAACTAACCTCGAGAGGGTGTTATTATCGCCGGCCGGGAGGGCGCTTTCCCGAATGAGATGGAGAGCCGTTACTACGCTCTGAAGGGGAGATCTAAGTTCGTGAGCGACAGTATGGGAAAACGTGCGCAATGCTTCGTTTTGTTTCCGAAGATGATTCAGAGACTCTTTTCGTTTGATTGCATAGCGCAGCGATCTCGCCATTAACTCACTTGTCACCGTCGATTTGTCGAGGAAATCCTGCGCACCCCAGGAGATAGCGTTCTCGATGAGTTCTTCGTCGGCCAGGGATGTCAGAACGACGATAGGCATAGTGGGGAATTCATCAGCAAACGCTTGTAAGGTTTCTTCAGGACGACTGTCCGGCAGGCTGAGATCGAGCAGGACGATATCGAACCTCTCGGATTTCAGAATTGATATACCTTTTGAAGCGAGGGCTTCCCATTGAACCTTGACCGGAAACCAGGGAACTCTCGAAATTTTCGAAAGGATCAGATCCCGGTGATCGGTATCGTCCTCCACCAGTAAGACACGACAGGGCTTTCTTCTTGTGGAAGCCATTAATTCTCGGTAGTGGGCGGTTGGTTCCACACTCCCCAATAGAGACACAGATCGCTGACCATTTGATGAAACTGTTCGAAATCCAGAGGCTTTTTCAGATAAGAATTCACGTTGTAACCGTAAGCTGAGGCAATGTCTTTGTCGTCGCCTGATGTGGTTAAAACAACCACTGGTAAAGACCGTAATTTTTCGTCAGCTCTGATCTCACTTAACACTTCCAGCCCGGATTTTTTCGGCAAATTTAAATCGAGTAGCACCACCGTGGGTAATTTTTTTCCTGAAAACTGGCCTTCGCCGCGCAGATAATCCATCGCCTCGACACCGTCTCTAACCCGGTCAATAGCATTTACGATGCGGGCCTTTTTGATCGCCCGCTCGGCCAGGATCGCGTGATCATCATCGTCTTCCACGAGTAAAAATGTAACTAAAGCTTCCTTTCTCATAACTTAGTTCTCGCCAAGTTCCCCGAATTCAATCCAAAATTCAGCGCCTTGTCCCGCTGCTGAGTTCACCCCGCATTTACCACGGTGAAATTGCGCCACTTTGGCAACCGATGCCAAACCGACGCCGGTTCCGGAGTGCGAGGTGTCAAGCCGCTGAAATAACTCGAAAATACGGCTCTGGTATTCCGGCTCAATTCCCTCACCATTGTCTCTGACTGAAAATCGATATGCATTTTCCAATTTTTTACCACTTATACCTATACGCGGCTGGTCGTTGGTACAGCCGTATTTGATCGCGTTACTAATCAGATTTTCCATTGCCCGCCGCACTTCGGTTTCATATCCGTGGAATGAAGGCAGGTTGCCGTCGATTTCCAGAGTAATTCCTTTTTCGCCGAGCAGGATTTGGAATTCTTCGTGAATATCCTGACAAAGCTCATCCATGTCGATCAGATCGATTTCTCCTTTCATCCTGCCGATCTTGGAAAAAGCGAGCAGGTCTTCGATCAGGCGTCCCATCCGGGTGGCTGCCGCTCTGATGCGTTCAAAGGCTTCGCGAGCCTCATCGTAATTCCCGGCGGCGAGTTCATCGTCAAGTGCGGCAATCCATCCGTTAATCGTCACCAGTGGCGATTTTAGATCGTGAGATACGGAGTAAGCAAACTGCTGGATCTCGACGTTTTTTTCCCGCAATTCATCATACAGTTTTTGCAACACAACTGCCTGATGCATCACGAAAACCATAAATACACTGCGCAGTTCTTCCGCGACCAAAAGGTCGATTTCGGTCCAGGGATGGCAGTGACCTTTCACAGACTCGACCCATTCGGCGAAGGAGTGTCGCGGTGTCAGCACTTTCTTTTCCGCTTGAGGATCACCGGGGTCACCGCCCCAGCGGATTTCATGGAGATATTCTTTCCGGAAAAACATTAACTGCCAGTCATGACTGCAGTGAATGACGAGAAAACCTGCCACCGGTGAGCAGTCCATATCAATATCTGAGAAGGTTTCGTCGATCGATTCGCAAGCGTAAACCTTAGTGTCAGGCCCACGTGGACAGCGCTTCCACAACTCGACTATGGTGGCTTTAGAAGGGGTGCTTCCGTCGGTGAAAATAGTATCGTCGTCCAGAAACGCCATCCCGTCCGCGTTACACAACCGGATTAATTCGGGGGCCCTTGTTTCGATCGTGGAGTGGAGATCGGCGCTTCTTGATAAAATTTTGACTTCCCTGGAAATTTCCTCTTTGCGGAGGCTGAGATCACGGGAGAAATAGCTTCTCATCATGACCTGCAGCTGAGAGGCGATCACGATGCCATAATGGACACAGGACACTCGCGTCGAACAGGGGACCAGCATGGGGCCCTGATAATGATGGCAAGCCAGTAACCCCCAGAGTCGGTCTCCCTCCACAAGTGAAATGGACATGGATGAGGCCACCCCCATATTTTGCAGATATTTGATATGAAATGGCGAGACCGCCCGCAGGGCACTCATCGACATATCCAGGTCACCCTGCGCCGGATAGAGACCGACAGGATTCGCGTTGACGTCAGCAATCAACCGAATCAAATTCTTTATATAGAGATCCCGCGCATTTTTCGGGATATCGCCAGCTGGAAAATGCAAGCCGAGAAAGGGTTCCAACTCCGGCTCTTTAGCTTCCGCGATCACTTCCCCGTGGTTGTCTGGAGCAAACAGATAGAGCATTACCCGATCAAATCCGGTGAAGTCCTTAAGTTCCCGACATACCGCAGCTCCGGCCTCCGCAATGCTTGGTAGATTTCGAATCAGGTCTAGAGTTCGCGAAGTCAGCCCAAAATGATGCTCGATTCCGCGGGAGGCGGCGTTTGAACGGAAGGAAACCGATCTTCGGTTTTCCAATTCCAGAATGATGTGCCCGTCTGCGCGATGAGCGATGCCGTCGTAATCACAGGTCTCGGCCCCGGAAGCAACTGATATGTTGAGGGGATTGGGATAGGTAACCACTTCACTGGAAAGCAAGTCCTCCAGAGATGCCTGGTTGGCGGCCGATACAAATTCTGTCACTTTCCGGCCGATTAACTCCTCCGGTTCCAGCCCAAAGTATTCTTTAGCGTTGAGTGATATCCTTTCGATCACAAACGTTTTCTCCCGGAGCACTAACAGCACTCCGTGAGGCTGGATAAATTCGGGTCGAGAGATGACCTCCATCTCACAACTTTCCAGATCGGTAGGCATGGGACGACTGCTCATGACGACGTAATTTGAAATTGTCTGAGAAAATAGCTGAAACACTGATCGGCACCATCGGCAGCGCACTCCAGCCGGTCAGCAGCGAGAACTGAGTCCGCCCAATTTGTGAACTGCTTCCACATCGCTCCGGTCTCTTTTCCATAGCCGGAGAAAAACTTTCCTCCCAGTGCCGGGGTGATCCCGAGATGGCCCGCCTCCCGTAAGATGACGCTGCCGCCGAAACGTGATCCCTCAAGCACATAAAGCGCGCCGACAGCCTCCTCCATAGTCATCTCGGTGACCGCAATCAAATCGTCCAAACCTGAACTCCGGTCTGACAGTCTGCTTTTCACCGTAGTCAGATCGTTGCGGATATCTTCGCTTCTCATCCTTCTATTCAGTTCGATGGTGTCGCAGTTACGAAGTTCTGAAGCTTTGATCGACTCTTCTACCGGAATCCAGATGCTGGCGAAACGGAGCAGCAAGTCCCGGTATCCCGACAGGTCACCAAGATGTTTCTCAAGCGAAATCTCCCGCTCGACTTGCGAATGGATATCTGAAGTCCGGCTCCGCATAACTGTGAGAAAATCACTCATGACAGAATGCTACACGTTGGGAGGAACAATGTTGATGGGGTGGAGGAATACGCATCTCAAATCTCAATAAGCCGTCCAGGTAATTGGTCGGAAATCAGAACAGATTTGTTTTTCTCGAAGAATTTTCAAGCGCCGTTGGCTGAGCTGGTTGAAGAAGATATTTTCATAATTGAGCCATTTATGCAATACAAAAAGCCGGTCTCGATCCATTCTTGAGTAATGAGAACAGCTCGGATGATTGGGCTTACGTTCGGCTATCATACGTCGCTGAAGCATGGCCGTTCGAAGTGCCAGTCGTTGTTAACAACTGAGCAAGAATGAAGAGCACGGATCGATTGAGCGAAAACGAGGGGTCCTACCTTTGTAATTGAAAATCAACTCAGTCTTACAATTGTATTGGTAATGGTCTATCCAGCAATAGCAGACGAAATGCCTGTCAATTTATAAACTTTTTTCTTGGCAGACGGATGATTTATTGAGTCGATGTATACATGTCAGCGTCAGTGCCACCTTCGCTTCCGGGACAAAGTGTTCAAAATTCATTTCCGACATCCTCGCTTGGAGCAAATTCACTGACAAACCTCAGGTACACATCGCTCCGTTATGCTCGGGAAGATAACTTCTTTAACGAGTTAAAACCTCTAATTGAGGAAGTTCGGGAAAAGGACACCAAGTTGGAGCGCAAGATCGAAGGGCAGGAGGAACAGTTTTTCAAGTTCCTGAGTCACTCCGTGGAAATCAGTGAAATAGGAACTTTGCCGGAGATCATTGGTACAGTGAAAGAAAACATCGGAACAGATTTACCGATGAAATTGTTTCTCACGGAATTTCCCATCACCACAGCAATGGCCATGCCACGCTTTGCCTATGGGGGAAATGACCAGGACCTCGACGAGATCATCATCCTCGTCAGCCAACACTTCATGAACGAACTAAGCGACGCTGAGAGGGCATCCATTCTCGGTCACGAATTTGGTCATGCTCTACTGGAGCACGTTAAGGTCCCGACCGGTGCGATCCTTGAGGGTGACATCGAAGGTGCCGGTCCTGAACTGCTCGCCAACGTTTTGAAATGGTCGGTGTGTTGCGAAGTGTCCTGCGATTTATTTGGGTATATTGGTTCGGGAGGTAACGTGCGGGCCAGCCAGACAGCCCTGCTTAAATATACCACAGGCCTGGACCGAAAAACTTTTGATCTCCTCAACGCAGACTCTCTAATTGCTCAGGTGTTAAAGCAATATGATTCCCTTGCGTCGACGGTCGTAAAAAATGTAATTTCCACCCACCCGCTAACTCCTCTTCGCATTAAACTTCTCGAGACCTTGCCTTCCATTGAAATATTGCAACATTTTGGCGAAGACCTCACTGCAGAAAAAGTTGATTTGATACGCAAGAAGTTAAGTGATCAACTCGACCCACTGATCGCCAGCATCTATCCCGAACTGTTTGAGGAAACCGGACTCGATCAGGGGTTTATCCTGTTTTATCTCGGAATCGCAACGGCACTGGCGGATGGTACGATGGACCGCGAAGAAATAACTGCAATCCAGAAAATGATCAGCCCGGAACTCGACTCCCAGGCGTTTTTTGACGGATTGGAACAAACCCTTCAAACACGGGATGTTCAATCAGTCGTGGAAGAACTGGTGGACCGATCAATCGCTGAGGCGAAGGAAAAAGGTTACCGAAAGAACGAGGCCATTAAGACGGTCAAACTAATGTTAATCGTCGCCGCTGCCGATGGACGAGTTGATGCGAAAGAACTAAAGGCTATCTATCGATTTTGCGAGCATTTTGATCTTTCAAAAAAAGAACTCGTTTATCTGGCAAATCAGGTGATTACACCGGGGAATTAAACTCACAAAAACAGAAAGTATATATAGAGAAAATAGATATGGGATTATTCGATTCAAAAGAAAGCAAGGAGAAAAAAAGCCACTTCAAAAACATGATATCCCTCGCGATGATCGATGGTGACTATGATGAAAGTGAACACAGTTTTTTAGTTGATCGGGGCATGGTTTGGGGGCTGACTCGGAAAGAAGTCGACGCAGTCTTGAAAGACCCTCAGAAAATTAAATTCGTCGTCCCTGACAATCCCGATAAATGTATTGCTCAGCTATACGATCTCATCGTCATGATGCTGGCTGATGGAGTGATCCAGCAGGACGAAATGGACTTCGTGCAAACCCTAGCCACCCGAATGGGATTTCGTCCCAGTGACGTTCCCAGAATGCTGGAAGGAATCATCGAGCAGGCACGGGAAAACCAGAAGCCGGACATCGATGCTAATGAATTTTTAAATTCCTGAAGCTTGTCTGGTTCACCCCCGCTTTGCGGGGATTAGTTTTTAAGTCGTATTTATATAGTGGGCTTTCGAGGCGGTGCCTAAGGCACTATGAACCTAGAGAGGTTTTGAGTAATTCCATATCTGATTAAAAGCGGTGAACTATTGAACTGGGTATTCAAGTAGGTCAACGGGGTTGGATCAGTTTTTGCTGTATTCATCGGATCCGAAACGAGCGATATTCCCTACAGTTCTTCATGCAGGGATAGAATGAGAGGAAGGGACAGGTTGGGGGTTTCGTTAAGACAATTTGCGATTGAGCGCCGGATATGTTATGCGAAAAGCCACTGGGACGCGGCCCGGGCCTCTGCCGGGCCGCCCAATTGCCCGACCATTCATCGAACAAAACCGGTCTTTCGAGGAGTAGAATCAGTGGCCCGCCAAACATGGAAAGCCGGAGGAAACGTCGGGCATTGAGCGCCCGGCGAACTTATTCGCCGGGCGCTGGTTTGAATTACCAACTTTTTCCGAACATTTGGGTCCAGAGGTTTCCGGCTCTGCCAATTCCCATTTCAGCGTATGCCGGGTTGAGGATATTTGCTTTATGTCCCGGAGAGTTCATCCAACTATTAAAGACGGCCTGCACGGTGGTTTGACCGCTTGCGATATTCTCAGCGATCTGACTCCAATGGTATCCGGCGTTGGTGGCGCGTTCACTCATAGCGGCTCCATTAGGGGCGGGCTGCGGAGCGGTGTGGCTAAAGTAATTCCTGGCGGCCATATCCTGAGAGTGCTTGCCGGCTGCCAATGTCAGTTTGGTATTGTAACTGAGCGGAGGAGCACCATTCTGATTTCTTGCCTGGTTGACGAGTTGAAGTAATTGCAGAGCGTCATTCTGACTTAACCCTGCTCCACCGGCCGGTTGACTTGGTTGGGTCACAGGAGCGGGTTGAGGTTGGCCCGCTTTTTTGATGTCTACACTTTGAGTCGGGTTCGCTGATGCGATCATTGCCCCGATAATTTGGTTTCCAGATTTAAAACGCCAACTGTGATTAGGATAAGTCGTTAGACTTAGAGGTTGGCCAACGGGAATAACGCCATAGGAGATTTCATTGCCCGATCCGTCAACCCAGAAAAGCGAAACTGGACCATCGGTTCGATTGTTAAAAGTTATGTTAACCTGCTGTGCTGAAGCAGCGCTAAGACTTGAAAAAAGAAGAAAAATTGAGAGCAGCTTTGATTTCATGATTGGTATAATTCTATTTATTATCTTTGGTTACACTTTACGGAGGACTTGTTTCCCCGCTCATGATTAAGGGCGTTCTTTTGCGGATCGGTTGGCCAACTTTTTTGATCATTTGAAAAAATTGAGGGAAAAGCTCCGGTGCTCACTACAATCACATCCGTTTTAACCGCCCTCCTGTCTCTGTGTGAATCTCAACTTTCTTCCTCTTTCGGAACACAAAAAAGCTCCGCAAACCTTACGGCCTGCGGAGCTTCTGAATTCGATTTATCGAAGAAATCTAGGATTTCCGGGCAGCCTTTTTCTTAGGCTTTGGCTGCGGATCTTCAAGAGCTGCCTGAGCGGCTGCGAGCTTGGCGATCGGGATCCGGAATGGTGAGCAACTCACGTAGTTAAGACCGGTGCGGTGACAGAACTTAACGGAGGATGGCTCTCCACCGTGCTCTCCACAGATACCGACTTTCAGACCGTCCTTGGTCTTACGGCCACGGTCCACTCCGATTTCAACCAGCTGTCCAACACCGGTCTGATCCAGTGTTGCGAAAGGGTTGGTGTCAACCACTTCAGCATCCTGGTAAGCAGGAAGGAAGGAGCTTGAGTCATCACGGCTCAGTCCAAGACAGGTCTGAGTCAAATCGTTGGTTCCGAAGCTGAAGAAATCAGCGTGCTCGGCAACAGCGTCAGCTGTCAAAGCCGCACGTGGAATCTCGATCATCGTACCGACTTGATACTTGAGCTCGCTCTTCTTGAGCTTGTGCTTCTCGCGGACTTCAGCAGCAGCTTCGTCGATGACGGCGCGCTGGAGCTCAAGCTCCTTGGCGTAACTGACGAGAGGAACCATGATCTCAGGAAGCACTTTGATTCCTTTTTTCTGGACGGCTACGGCTGCTTCGAGAATCGCGGTGGCCTGCATCTTAGTGATAGCAGGATAAACGATTCCAAGACGGCAACCACGGTGACCGAGCATTGGGTTTTCTTCGTGAAGCTCTTCGATCCGGCGCTTGATGAACTCAGGCTTAACTTCGAGTTTTCCAGCAAGATCTTTGATCTGCTCTTCGGTCATGGTGCCGATGAACTCGTGCAATGGCGGATCAAGCAAACGGATGGTTCCTGGACGTCCTTCAAGTGCTTTGAAGATACCGACAAAGTCTTTCTTCTGGTAAGGAAGCAGTTTCTTGAGTGCTTTAGCGCGACCTTCGTCGTCTTCCGCAAAGATCATCTCACGAACGGCGTCGATACGATCGCCTTCGAAGAACATGTGCTCTGTCCGGGTAAGACCGATACCTTCAGCACCGAACTTGATCGCGTTCTGTACCTGCTCAGGTGAGTCTGAGTTGGTGCGGACTCCGAGTTTACGATACTGGTCGGACCACTTCATGAGTTGGTCGAACTTCTGGTAAGTATCACTCTTCATCGCTGATGCTTTTCCTTCGAGAAGCGCCTGGATGACCTGTGAAGGCTGAGTGGAAAGCTCACCTGCGTAGATTTTTCCTTCGAATCCGTTAACGGAAAGGAATTCTCCCTCTTTGAGAACCACGTCTCCACCTTTGAGTGTTTTCTTGGTGTAGTCGATGTTCATGTTGTGGGCACCACAGACACAGATTTTACCCATCTGACGGGCAACGAGTGCGGCGTGTGAAGACGCGCCACCTTCTGTGGTGAGGATACCTTCAGCAGCGATCATTCCGCGAAGATCTTCCGGGGAAGTAGTGCGGCGAACGAGGATAACTTTCTCTCCTTTTTCAGCAGCAGCCACTGCAGCTTCTGCGCTGAAGTAGATGCGTCCACAGGCAGCTCCGGGACCGGCAGGAAGACCGGAACCGATGACTTTCGCTTTTTTCTCGGAAGCGGCGTCGAAGACCGGTGAAAGAAGGTGGCTCAAGTCGTCCGCAGGGATACGAAGCAGGGCTTCTTCCTTGGTGATCAACTTTTCGTTAACCATGTCGACAGCGATGTTAACCGCTGCGAAACCGGTACGCTTACCGTTACGGGTCTGAAGCATCCAGAGTTTTCCTTCTTCGATGGTGAACTCAATGTCCTGCACATCGCGGAAGTGGCTCTCGAGAACTTCACGAATTTTGAGAAGCTCTTTGTGTGACTCGGGAAGGTCTTTCGGCATTTCCGCGACCTGCTTTGGAGTACGTACACCGGCAACCACGTCTTCACCCTGAGCGTCGATCAGATACTCACCGTAGAAAACGTTTTCACCTGTGGCGGGGTCGCGTGTGAAGGCAACACCGGTTCCGGAAGTTTTTCCGGTGTTACCGAATACCATCGCCTGAACGTTTACAGCGGTTCCCCAGGCTTTAGGGATTCCGTACTTCTGACGGTAAACCTGTGCACGGTCGTTGTCCCAGGATTGGAAAACGGCGTTGATCGCTCCTTTGAGCTGAGTCATTGGATCCTGTGGGAAGTTCTTTCCGGTGCGGTCTTTGATGAGCGCTTTGAACTGCTCAACTACGACTTTCCAGTCATCACCTTCGAGATCAGTATCGTTCTCAACACCTTTCTTGGCCTTAACGGCGTCCATGATGGCTTCGAACGGATCTTCGTGCTCGTCTTCGTGCTCTTCAACACCCATGACGACTTCGCCATACATCTGAAGGAAACGACGGTAGCTGTCCCAAGCGAAACGCTCGTTGCCGGTCTTGTTAGCCAGTGCTTCAACAACGCGGTCGTTGATTCCGAGGTTGAGGATCGTGTCCATCATCCCGGGCATTGATTCGCGGGCACCGGAACGAACGGAAAGGAGAAGCGGGTTCTCGAGGTCACCGAACTTTTTGCCCATCACCTTTTCGATCTTGGCAATGTTGCGGTCGATTTGTCCCTGAAGATCTTCAGGCCATTTTTTACCGTTGTCGTAGTAATGGTTGCAAACCTCTGTTGTGATAGTCATACCGGCCGGAACGGGAAGCCCGATCAAAGCCATCTCTGCCAGGTTTGCACCTTTACCGCCGAGGAGGCTTTTCTGAGTTCCTTTTCCGTCTGCTTTTTCGCCACCGAAAAAGTAGACCATTTTTTTTGCGCGTGCTGTCGAGG
Source organism: Verrucomicrobiales bacterium (assembly GCA_029213005.1). Classification (GTDB taxonomy): domain Bacteria; phylum Verrucomicrobiota; class Verrucomicrobiia; order Verrucomicrobiales; family DEV007; genus Arctic95D-9. The sequence continues at coordinate 392,900 of JARGPI010000001.1, read as the reverse complement.
CAGCCTTCTTTTTTATTACTTTAATAGCCATTACTACTACGTGTTCTTTTTAGGAAAAATCGTTAGTTACTTGGTTGAAAGACCTCCGAAAAATCGGCGGATTATAATCGGTCGCCAAAGGTTGTCAATCCCACGATCAACAAGCGGAAGCGCACGAAGTGTACCCGGTACGGTCTTTCATTGTACCCTGTACAGTAGCAAACTGTACCCTGTACAGTCTGCTAACAGGGTGATTTGATTAGTGATTGGATTCGGCTTTTTTACCGATGGGTTGCCCCAGATCAGCGAGCATTGTGGTGTACCATTCGAGGTCAACATCGAACGGTTTGTGTCCGGCGATTTTCGGGAACGGAATGGTTCCCATCTCTCCGCCATTGTCTTCGTCAAGCCCGGCCACACCACTCACTTTATCGAGAGCGGACTGGGCTGCTTGCACACAGCTTTTCTTAATGAGAGCGAGGTCTTCTGCATTCGGCGCAGCGGAGCGGGCGAAGTAGCCACTCTTTTGCACGAGTACTTTTTCAGCACCGAGTTTGGATTTGAGTTGTTCTCCGAACCACTTTCCGGTGTCGAGTTCATCGATTCTATAGTGACCGAAAGCGTCCTTTTTGATTTCTTCACCAGCGGCGAGTTTTTCTTTCACGATGGTGTCGACTCCAGCTCCCTCGGAAAGGAAAATGTTTACGCAGTCGTTTTTGTCCATCGCATCGGTGAGGCGGCTGACTTCGGCATCGAGATCAATTTCAAGTTCCGGTACCCAGACTGCATCGATATCCCAGCGAGCCTGGCGAAGCAGTCCTTCCGGAAGCCAGGACCAGTCCTCGATTTTTTTCCGGAAGTCGTAAGCGGCGCGACCGGTGAGCCATCCGCAGTTACGACCCATCACTTCGTGAATGATGAGCTGACGTCCGCTCGTGGTGTTTTCATTTGCGATGTTCTGGAAAAAGCGCGCGCTCTGTTCAGCTGCGGTAACGGCGCCGAGAGTTTGAGCGATCGGGTAGACGTCGTTATCGATCGTCTTGGGCAAACCAACCACGGTGAGATCGTAACCGTTATCTTTCAAATATGCGGCGAGGTCGGCTGCTGTAGTGTTAGTGTCGTCGCCACCGATGGTGTGGAGAATGTCGATACCGTCCTGCTTCAATCTTTCGGCAGCGACTTCGAGAGGCAGTTGCCCTTCTTTAACGAGACCGCGTTTGGTGCAGTCGTCGACGTTAGTGAGTTTCACCCGGCTGTTGCCAATGGGGCTTCCGCCGAAGTCGTAGAACTTGGAATAGTTTTCGCGAACGGCGTTGGGGAACTCATAGGAATTTCCGAGGAGCAATCCCTGGTAACCATTGAGGTAACCGCAGAGTGTGGCATCGGGCGCCAATTTATTATACTGTTCGATCAGTCCACCGATTGAAGATGAGAGGCACGGGGCGATTCCTCCAGCTGTCAGGAAAGCAATTTTCATAAAATGGTTAAGCTTTTAATTTTGGCGCAAATTGCAGTGCATCAAAGATAAGTCAAGCCGGGAAGGGCAGGGGGCTGCCGGGAAAATGATTCACTTTGCGAAGATCAGTTCCCTACGTCGAAGAAATATTTTCGCTCCGTGGTGGAACCGTCCGACCAGCGGATCGTAATCACGGCGGGTCCGGTGGGTTTCCCGGGAGCGCCGAAGAACAGATCGGATGATGACTGACTCATGTAACCACCCCCGGCATAGTACTCTGCTGATTGCGTCGGGAAGTTCGGAATTCGAACGGTGATAAAAGCGCCGGCCACGGGTTTGCCGGTGAAGTCGAGTTGTACTTTGAGAGGTTGATAGCGACCTTTCGGTTCGTGATTCATGAAGGGTGCCGGGTCGGCGTTGTTCATGGTGCAGATCAGATCGGCCCGACTGTCGGCATTCAGATCCGTGACCACTGCGGCCCTGCCATTACCAAAAAGAACCAGTCCACTTTCGTCGGGTCCCATCGGGAGAAGTGGATTTCGCGGGTTGCCGGTTCCGAGGTAGAGACGGGACACGCCATTGTTCGCCGGATCGGGATTTCTCATCGAGGGCGAGGTTTCGTTCTGCAGGACAAAGGCATCGCATTTCCCGTCGAAATTAAAATCGGTCATCACGATGCCGTAGGCGGGAGCGATCTGGGCACCGCCCGGAAGCGGTTTGAATTTGAATTTGCCGGAGCCGTTGTTGATGAGGAGACCGGTGCGCAGCTCATTTACGGTCGCCAGTGGTGGCGCCCCGAAGCCGAACAGGTCTTCTGCTTTTGCGGAAAAGGTTTCCGGTGTAGGCACCTGTTTTTTTATCGAGGGAATACCTGCCCACTCTGACCAGTTGTCGGTAGGCAGAATTTTATTTCCCTCCTTAGCGGCGAAGACGACAGTGGGTGCTTCCGATACTTCGAAAACTTTGTTGTAGACGTGAGTGGCATCGGACCCCGAGTTGGTTCCCAGATTGGAAAGGAGGTAGTCGATATCGCCATCATTATCCAGATCGCGACCGGTCACGCCGTTCCACCGTCCCCGGAGGTTTGCCAGACCCGCTGCTTCGGTTGCGTTGGTGAGTTTCCCTTTTTGATTGAGCCAGAGCTGTGGTGTGCCCCAATCGTGAGTGATCAAAAGATCGATCCACCCATCGCGGTTGGCATCGGTCCAAATCGCACCGGTCACCATTCCGGAATTGGCGAGCCCTTTGGCGATGGTGTCAGTCGAATCTTTGAACTTAGCTCTGCCCTGATTTTCGAGAATCAGATTTTGGCCGGACAACGGGTAGCCTGCCTTCTTCATTCGGGAACCGACAAATAAATCAAGATCTCCGTCGCGATCGTAGTCCGCGGCCGCCACCGCACTGGTGAATTCTTTGATTGGGGGAAGGTAGCCTTTGGGGGCGAGGGCGTATTGACCCTGACCGAGATTCAGGCAAAGGCGGTCCCATAATATATAGTCAGCATTTCCATACTCGATACCTCCATCACCGAGAAACAGATCCAGGTCGCCATCGCTGTCGGCGTCGAAGAACAGCGGCTGAGTTTCCTCCGTCATATTCGCGATGCCGAAGGGCTGTTCTTTTTGGAGTAGAGCCGGAGAGGGGGATATAAATTGTCCTTTAACGCCGCGCGATCCGGAGAGGTAAAGTTCGGTGAGTCCATCGCCGTCGAGATCGGAGGCGGCAAGGCCGGGCCCTTGATTGGCGATTACTTCCGGCAGCATCAACTGAACCGACGAAGCTGAAAAGTCCGCTTCCGTATAACCCACTCCTTTCATAGAGCCGATGCCCCGGAAGAGAGGCGGGCGAGTCACTTTCGTAACCGGGGCGCGGAAGGTGCGGCCTTCTTTAACGGTGTAGCGAAAGCCGGGTTTGAGATTTTCGAAGGTCTCGACGGTTTGGCTGCCCGGCCAGCGGAAGGTCACTCGTTTGACGAGACTTTCTTTTCCGAGACCGAGATGAATCGCCTCGGTGTCGCTCGATTTGAATCCGCCGGTGGGATACAGTTGCCGGAGCTGACCCTGATTCCCGACGATGGCGAGCATCTCAACACCGATGCCCGCAGTATTGGATTCAACGCCTTTAAAATCAAACACCGTTCTCGGTTCCTGGCTATGATTCCGGTAAATGGTGACGCCTTCGTTCAACCGGTTCACTACCAGATCAAGATCACCATCGCCATCGAGGTCTCCCTGACTGACGCAATAACTCATGCCGAGGTGGTCGAGCCCCCAGTCCCGGCCGACTTCCGCAAATTCCCAGTTCCCCCTATTTTGAAACGCGAGATCCTTTTGCCGATTTTCAGGCTGCTTTTCCAAAATGTCCCATCGGGTTTTACCTTTTAATTTTTCACCTACCAATTGGTCACCGGGTAGAGAGGTCCAATCCCGCGCTTCACCGGTGACGATAAAAAGATCGGTCCGCCCGTCGCAATCGTAGTCTCCCGATTTCACCGACCAGGCGGCGCCGGTATAGGCAAGCCCCGCCATCTGGGCCACTTCTTCAAAGCGGGAGGTCCCGGTGTTGGAGAGCATCACATTACGCGCCACCTGGCGGGTTCCTCCGCTGGTGAGGTTGCGAAGGATATCGCGGGGAAACGGCTCGCCATAATTGAGGCGATCTTCCCGGGTTAAAGGACCATAACTGGTTCCGAAAAAGTCAATCTGGAGGTCGTTGTTAAAATCAGCCGTGGTGGCACCGCGGGCAAACCAGGGTGAGCAGGGAATGCTGCTTCGTCCCACCTCGGCGAGACGATTCCGTCCGATCTGCCGGTAGAACAAATCGGGGCCGTGACTGTCATTGCCGGTATAAAGGTCAGCGCGGAGGTCATTATCGAGATCCCACCAGACATGGGAGGTGCCATAGGACCGCCCCAGTGAAACTCCGGTGTCAGGAACAACAAGTTTACCCTTCCGGTTATTGATGAATAACACATCGGACAATCCGGCTTCGACCCACTTGGTCTTTTTGCCCTCGTCGAAATAGGCGAGATAGGATCTCTCCAGTAAAGGATCTTTAACCCGGGCGATGTTCCCGACCTTTTCCACTTCCACTTTTTCAGGACGTCCTTTTTCCGGTTCGTAATGGTAGGTTTGGACAAACAGGTCGAGCCAACCGTCGCCATTAAAATCGACAAAACTCGCTCCGAGGCAGCCGCCGGAAAGATTCACTCCGTATTCCGCAGCCATCTCGGTGAACCGAATCCGGTTGCCCCGGCTTATGTTGATGAAGAGCTGATTCGGAGATCCAAAATTTGTGACGAAAACATCGAGGTCTCCATCGCGATCGATATCGCCCATCACCGCCGCCGATCCCCAGATCCCCGGGTCGCCGCCGACCTGCGCTTCTTCGGTTTTATCGGTGAAAGTGAAGTCGTTGTTCTGAATATAAAGTTTGTGTTCGGTAGTGGTCCCGGGAAAAAAGAGGTCCATCCGCCCGTCGCCATTGATGTCGCCAATCGCGCAGTTGCCGGTGGCCCACCCGTGAGCGTAAAGGCGCTTCATCCGATGTTTGGGATCGAGAGGGTACTCGATGTCCACTCCAATGCTGTTGCCCGGGATCGGTTGGAACAGCGTTTTTCCGCTCCACTGACTTTTCGGGTTGAGGCGCTGCATCTCGAGAAGCTGACTATCCGGAGCGGCAGTGGCCGATTCGAAAATCGCCGGGATCAAAAAACAAAAGAGAATACTCAGGAGACGCATAAAGTGGTTTGTCACGTAACAGAAAGATTACGACATGAAATCGTAGAGAGAAGGGGCTCAAATTCATACGAATTTCGTGTGATATGTCGAGCCTCAAACTTATTATTGGAACGTATCGACGTTCTAAAGTCATTGCTCTTTCCTCGAAGTAACGTCAATTTTGCGAATGGATACCGCTCCGGTGACATGCCCCACCTGTTTTGAAACGTTTTACGTCGCCCTGCCTCTTCCCGAAGAGGTGCCCTGTGCGCTGGACTACGATTGCGAGGTTTGCTGTCGCCCCATGGTGATCCAGTGCTGGCTGGAGGACGAAGAAGACCAAACGGTTTCTGCTGCCGCGATCGGGATGGATGATTAAATTGATTTTCCACTTCCCACTCTGCTAGGGTCGGAAACTTTCATGGAAATCATCGATCTATCAGTTCTCGTTATTTATCTCATTGTGGTGGTCGGCCTGGGGATCTGGCTGGCTAAGCGATCCAACACCACCGAAGGGTTTATGGCAGCGGGCGGAGCCTTGCCCGGCTGGGCGGTGGGGCTTTCCATTTTCGGAACCTTTGTCAGCAGCATTAGTTTCCTCGCCAATCCGGGGAAGAGTTTCGCGGCCAACTGGAATCCCTTTGTCTTCGGACTCTCTCTTCCGATCGCCGCGTGGATCGCGACTCGTTATTTTGTTCCCTTTTTCCGTAAGACCGGCGAAATTTCCGCCTACACCCATCTCGAGGAACGATTTGGTGCCTGGGCGAGAATTTACGCAGTGATTTGTTATCTCCTCACCCAGATGGGAAGGGTCGGGACAATTTTATACCTCGTAGCACTGGCCCTTGCTCCTTTAACGGGTTGGAGCGTGACGACGATCATTATTGTGACCGGAATTTTAGTTACCGTTTACACCTTGATTGGCGGAATCGAAGCGGTGATCTGGACCGATGTGGTCCAAAGTATCGTGTTAACGGTCGGAATTTTTCTGTGTCTCGGCGTAATCTTTACCGGAATGCCGGAAGGGGCGGGGCAGGTTTTCGAGATTGCCCAGGCGTCAGACAAATTTTCTCTGGGAAGTTTCGGAGCAACGCTGAATGAACCCACCTTCTGGGTGATCCTGGTTTTTGGATTGTTCATCAACCTGCAGAATTTCGGAATCGATCAGAGCTACGTTCAGCGATATGCGACGGCTGACAGCGAAGAGGCGGCAAAGAAAAGTGTCTGGCTCGGGGCGCTTTTGTACATTCCGATCTCGGGTCTGCTCTTTTTGGTCGGGACGGGGCTTTTTGCTTTTTACGGAGCGCAGCCTGAATTGCTACCGGAAGCCGGATTGAAATCCGATGAGATCTTTCCCTACTTTATTTCGACGGAGCTGCCCGTGGGAATCACCGGTTTACTGATCGCGGCGGTACTCGCGGCGGCGATGAGTTCGGTTGATTCCTCGTTGAACGGTTCCGCAACGTTGACCTGGTGTGATCTGGTGAAGCGGTTCAGCAAAAAAGTGCCTTCTGAGAAAGTGGGAATGAAAGTGCTGCAATTTGCCACGATCGGTTACGGAATTATCGGGACCGGTGCGGCACTGGCGATGATCGGAGTAAAAAGTGCTCTCGATAACTGGTGGAAAATTTCAGGAATCTTTTCCGGTGGAATTCTCGGGCTCTTTCTGCTCGGTTTGATTGTTCGTCAGGCGAAAAATACGGTGGCAGCGATCGCAGTGACCGTTGGCGTGCTGGTGATTTTCTGGTTAACCGCAGCAGACAAAGGGTGGGTGCCTGAAAATTTTCGCCCCGCGATTGATGCCAATCTCACCGTGGTGATCGGAACGTTATCTATCTTCCTCGTCGGGTTGTTGGTGAGTCGTTTCAACAAAGCTTCGTAGCAACGTCCTTTGGACGTTTCCGATGCGGGAGCACCGGAGTAAGCGAAGACCTCCAAAGGAGGTCGCTACCGAATGGGCTCTGTAGCCACGTCCTTTGGACGTTTTCGATGCGGGAGCACCGGGTAAGCGAAGACCTCCAAAGGAGGTCGCTACGGAATGGGCTTTGTAGCAACGTCCTTTGGACGTTATCGATGCGGGAGCACCGGGGTAAGCGAAGACCTCCAAAGGAGGTCGCTACCGAATGGACTCTGTAGCCACGTCCTTTGGACGTTATCGATGCAGGAGCGCCGCGCCAGTGAAGACCTAAAAGAAGGTCGCTTCCAAAATCTCTACTGCTTTTTCATAAACTCTTCTTTCCACTCGAAGAAGAGTTTTCTGCCTTCGGCGACGCCTTCGTGTTCGAGATGCCCCATTCGCTGGATCATCTCCCGGAGAAGTTTGAGGGCATCGAGTTCCTGACCTTTTGCCCGGATAATTTTCGAGGCTTCGATATAGGCTTTCGTCGACCAGTCGAGTTGTCCGGGAAAATTGGAGTAGACATTCACAAAGGTGGCGGCCGCTTCGTCGTTCTTGCCGGATTTCTGCAGGCACACGCCGTACTGGAAACTGGCTTCAGCTCTCGCTTTGCGCCATTCGGGTGTGGACCGGTATTGCTTCCACCAGTTCTGTGCGTCTTCGTAATCGCCACCGGCGGTTGCGATCCGGGCGATCCCGAGCACGGCATCTTCATGAACTGAGGTGTCATCGACTTCATTCAAAACACGCTGGAAGAGGGCTTTTGCTTTTTCCCGGGATGCTTTATCAGATTTTCCCGCTTCCAGTTTCGCGAGATCAACCAGAGCAAGCCCTTTGGCTTCACCGGTGGGGCGCTCCTTCAAAATATATTCATATACTTTTCTGGCCTGTGCTTCATTGCCCCCATTCTGAGCGTTGTAGCGAGCCAGTTTAACCAGTGTGTAGTTGCTCAAATCATTGCCGCTTTTCTGATACAGGGTATTTAACTTCCCGAAAATTGAGGCGATTTCCGACTGATGCTTTTCCCGGTCCGCTTCGCTGAGTGCCTCGATCTCGGCCATCAGCAACCACGCCTGAAGCGCCGCAGGGGGAGGGGTTGTTTTGGCAGGAAAATTCTGAAGGCTTTTCCGGACTTCTTCAAGTTCATAATGTTGGTTCAGGAAATCAGCGTAGGTCCCGAACATTTCATCCAACTCGGTGGAATTGGGTTTGTCAGCATATTCATTAACAAAATCCGTGAGTAATTTCTGGGCTTCATCTTTCCGGTCTTTCTGCACGAGCGGTTCGATCGCAGCGATTAACACATCGGTTCTCCAGCTTGACTCGCTATAGTCGCGCATGAATCGATCGTAGTAACTTACCGCGACATCCCACTTTTCGGCAGCGGTGGCCTCGGTGATCAACTGGCGCAAGGCGTAACCACCGACGGTAGCCGGATCGCCCCGTTTATCTTTCTCGACCATATCGAGCGCTTTCTGGTAATTCGCGGTAATCTCTGTGTAGGGTTTCCCGCGGGCGGAAAGGATATCGCCGAGAATATTATAGGAATTCGGTACTTCCTCCGCCTGCGGATGGCGCGCCTGTAACTCGACCATGCGCGAGTTGGCCATCGGGTAATCTTCGCCGACGAGATGACTCAAACCGGAGAAGTAGAGTGCGGCCGGACGGATTTCAGATTGTTTGTATCGCTCGAGAAACTCATCGAGATCAGTGATAGCCTCGTCCCATTTCTGTAGATTCACTTTGGTAGATCCCAAGTAGAATTTTGCGGCCTCAACACGAGCCCCGTTCGGGTAGTCGGTGAAATACTGGCTGAGCTGATTCTCCGCTTCCTCAAATCGATTGAGGTGATAGAGCGATGCCGCTGCGACAAACGCGGGGACATCCGCCTCGGGGCTTCCGGAACTGAGCGTTTCTTTCAGCTTGGACGCGACTCGATAGGATTCTTCGTAATTTCCCTGCACAAAAAGTACGTCGACAAGCACCTTTGCCATCTCGGGACGGAGTTCATGGTCGGGGAATTCCCGGAAGAACTGCATCCCGTAGGTGGAGGCTTCCTTCCACTCGGAAAGATTCACCGCGCACATGGTAAGGTTATGCAAAATTACGGCGCGCTCGGGGTGTTTGGGAAAGCGGCGGATCAACTCGAGGTAGGATTTCTTCGCCTCGGGCAGGTCGCCTTTGGCGTAGTTGGCCGAACCTTTACCCATCAGGATATCACCGAGCTGCTTGCCCTGTTCCTGAATCTCCGCTTTCAGGTTTTTGATGGTGGCGTTGGTTTGTTTGATGAAAGTTTCCGCTCCGGGCTGACCTTGTGCTTTCGCGATCTGATCCTCGAGTTGTTTGATCCGCCCGGTATAGGCGCGACCCACTTCCACGGGATCGATCATCAAATTGTACCAGAAGAGAGCACGGGCCGGTTCTTCGGACTGGATCGCTACGGATGCCAGATGGTTATAGACCGGATTTTGTTTGGTGTAACGGTTTACCAGGGTATCGCTCTCCATTAACTTCTGGTATTTGTCGACGAACTCTGACACTTCCCGCATCCGGGCGGTGGGAGACCAGTCGCCCATCAGAATGAGGAAAAGCGACCGTTTCATGCTATCGGGAAAGTTAGCGTCCTCGAGGTTCTTCGAAATAAATTCTTTACCGCGATCGGAATTCCCCGCCTGCATCATCGCTTTCGATAAATTGACCTGTGCTTCGAGTCGATCGAGTTTGGGGTTGAATTTTTCCTCGATCGAAAGCGCTTTCTGATACTTTTCGCTCGCCCCGGCGAAGTCATTCAATGCCATGAGACAGCCGCCCCACTGAGCATAGGCTTCGGCCTGAAAGGTATTGGGGAGATCGTTGCTTCCATCATTCGGGAAATTTTCGGCGCAGACTTTGAAACTGTCGGCGGCCTTTTGATACTCCTTTTTCTGCACATGAAGCATGCCTTTCAGGTAGTAAAAATGACCGAAAACGGATCCATAGCGGGATTTACCGTCGGCACCATGTTTCTGGATAATGTCATCGACGGCAGCGAGACCGGCGTCGAAGTTACCGCTGTCCATCGCTTTGACTCCCGTATCGTAGGCTTTCGGTACGTCAAGTTCCTGAGCAGATGTCAGAAGAGGGATGAAGAGGCACAGAGTGAGAAGCGGAATAAAACGTGCGGTCATCGGTTCAGGTCGGGAAGGTTGTTAGGGTCGGTAACTTTCATGGGGCGGCCCTCGCGGTTCACGATTACAAAATCGCCGCCGGTGCCTTCCGCAATTTTGAAAAACTGCTGAGCCCCGTCGGTGGTTTGCATGGCGAAGGTATTGATTTTCGGGCTTCCGAATTTTTTGTTGTTTTCCAGAATGGGACGGGGAGCGTTTCCGCCCGATCCATCGCTCATGAAAAAGATCACATCCGGTGGGGGACGCATTTGATGTCCGATTTTCAGGGCAATTCCCCAGTCCGTTCCGAGAAATTCCTCCACGGAATCGAGCACGCTCATGGAGCGCTGAATATTTGACGGGGAAACGGCGAGCCATTTTGCCTTCGGTAGGTCGGAGTCCTCCCCGACAAATTCCCAGTCACTCACCGTCCGGAAAGGTTTGAAGACATATTTGCGCCGACCGGGATCGGTCACCACGCAATCCCCGGAGGCATGGCTGCAGGCCCAGCCGGGTTCGGCGAACACGGCGCCGCCCCCGAAAAGAATGACCTGATATTGAACTCCGGCGGGAAGTTTGAAGAGAGCTTTCTTCAACTCCCGGTTTCTCAACTCCATCTGAGCGGTGGTCATTGAAGCGGAGTGATCGAGAACAAAAAGGAAGCGGCGTCCATTGGATCGACTGCCGAAAAAGGAAACTCCGGAACCCATTCCGGCACTACTGGCGCCAAAGCCTGCTCCGAACTCGCCTTCGCCCAGACCGATGGGGCCTTCGGTGACTTTGGAAACCTTCGGTGCCACCATTTTCGCGACCGAGTTGGCCCGGACCATTTTGGCGATCGGAGAGGCGGCTGCTGTGGTGGAGGCCTGTTTGACCTGCTTCATCACGGTCCGCTTCTCCATTTTGGTTTCCTCGCTCTGATTGGTTCCAATCACCTTGGCGACGAGTTCCGGTTCGTCGCGGAAGGCGGGAACGACGGTGATGAGAAGGAAAATAATGCCGAGAAAAACATGGAGCGCGACGGTCACGATGAACGCGATGGCTTTTTTCTCGCCATTTTTTTCATCGACGGTTGGTTCGGTTATCAGCATGGATTAATCAGTGAGGCTTATGTTTTTCAAACCGGCCGCAGCACAGGCATTGAGGACATCGACGAAGCGCTGTTCCCTGGCGTCGTTGTGGCAATTGATCACCACCATCGCTTCTGACTTGGCGATCTTTGCCCCTGCGGCGTAGCGGGTCAGGCGATCTGTCAAATTGCGAAGTTGCCGGCTGTCGGGATTCGATTCGACGAGTTCGTCATTCACTTGAACGTTTGAGTTCGCTTCGATCTTAATGACCATTTGATCCACATCGACCGGGGCATTGCTCAAACTGGCGACTCCGGGAAGCGCGAGTCCGAGATCCGCCTCCTGTTTGAGTAGAGTCGCGGTGACCAGAAAGTAGATCAATAAGAGAAAGGCGACATCGATCAAGGGGGAAACGTCCATGGCCGGGGCGTCTTCTCCATCAAAAGGATTACTGTTTTTTCTGCGTGCCATTTCCTGAGTTACGTTAACTTATTTATCGGTGACGTAGGTAGAGAAAATCACCTGATTGACTCCGCCCCGTGAGGAGGCCTGAATGACTTTTTTCACCATTTCATGCCGGACGCTTTTGTCGGCCCGGAGGTGAAGTCGGGTATTGGGATTCGAAGACCGGGCCTGCGCCATGATCAATTCGATCTCCTCCAGAGAGACCGGTTTCGAATTTTCATCGTAGGTGGTTCCGTCGGGATACACGTTGATGATGATTCTGCCGTCGATCATCTCGGGAACTTCCGCTTTGTCAGCGATGGGAATCGTCACGTTATCATCCTGTTTGAACCGGATTGCCGAGGACGCGATCATGAAAAAGATCAGGATCAAAAAGACCAGATCGATCATGGGCGACATATCCGGTTTCGGTTGAACCGAAGTCAGCGGATTGGGTTTTCTCCTGCGAGCCATTCTAATTAGGAGAGGGGGTGTCCGCCCTGCGCAGGTGGATGAGGAGTGGTTGCGGCGGCTGCCTGCTGCTGATGTCCGCCCAGAACGGCGCGTCTCAGGGAGTTCAAGATTTTACCTCCGGTTTTGTCGACGTCAGCGACCAGCGCCACCATTTTATCGCGGAAAAAGAAATACATAAAAATCGCGGGAAGCGCCACGATCAGACCGCTCGCGGTGGTGATCAGGGCCTCGGAAATATTTCCTGCGAGCTGCCCGGGATCTCCGTTTCCTTTCTGATTCAAGGTCGCGAACGCTTTGATCATACCTGAAACCGTTCCGAGAAGTCCCACCATCGGTGCTGCTTGAGAAATTACGGAGAGGTAGTTGAGCAGGCTGACCCGCTTTCGGTTGAATTCCAGAGAGGCGTCTGCCATTTGATCGTAAATCGAATCCCCGTTGAGCACTTCGTAACCACGATCGTAAATATATTCACAGGCCCCGTTCATGACCTGACCCAGACAGGAGGAGCTGCCCCGCGCACTTTCGGTGATTCCGTTGATATCCCCGGCTTCGGCGCTTGCCTGCATCGACTCCACAAGGGCGGGAGGGAGAAAGGTTTTCCGCTTGAGGTCGAGCAACATGTAGACCGACAGCGCGATCACCGCAAAAAGCATGATAAACAGCGGAATCATCGCCCAACCACCGGCTTTGACCTTGTCGAGGAGCGATTCCCGTTGCTGCTCGGCCCCGGCTGAGGCGGGACTGTCGGCGCCCGGGGTATTGACGATGACAGGTGCTTCATCGCCGGGGAGCGTCAAATCATCCTGGGCGCGGAGTGTTGCCAGTGGCGCCATGAGAAAAACAAGGGCTCCGAGAAAGAGCGTTAGAGACTTAGTTTTGGTCATAAAAAAGGAAAGAGTTCAGTTCACCTGAAAATTGAATTTTGTTTATGAATGAATATCGGAAGGCATAACACTGTGACAACAAAATTCCGAAAAAACGTAACAATCCGGCCAAAGATGCGCTCTTGCGACCGGCAGAGCGTCATAAACCACTGCGAAGGTGATCGGTCAAGAGTCGCTTATTTTACAGTGGTGTCGGGTGTCGGCTCTAATTACCTGATTAAAATTACCAACCTTCACAGTTTCTTGCTTACCTTCCGACCATCGCTAAATTCGATCCGATGGAAGCAGAGCCTTCAATATTTCCCGTTCTGCAAACGGAACGACTCGTTCTTAGGGAAACTGGTTTCTCGGATATCGAAGAAATTTACTTTCTCCGTTCTGATGCTGAGGTGAACAAGTATTTGGGAGGTGGTTCCTGTGAGAATCGGGAGACGGCAAAAGCGCATATCACACTGGTCCAGGAGCAGTTTGCCTGGGGGAAGACTTTCAATTGGAGTATCTGCCTTAAACCTTCCGGCCGCATGATTGGATCGATCTGCCTGTGGAACATCTCCCGTAAGAAAAATACCGCAGAGATCGGTTACACTTTACATCCGCTGCACCAGCACCAGGGCTACATGAACGAGTCCATGAAGGCCGTTTTGGATTTTGGGTTCAGGGAAAAGCAATACAGACTGATCGACGCTTATACCGACCGGGATAATTCGAAATCGGTAAAGCTGTTATTGAAAAACGGGTTTGTGCTGGACGAATCAAAGACCGATGTGGAGGTTCCAACCAACCGGATTTATGCCCTTACCAGAGAAAAGTGGTTACTAAAAAATGACTTAAGTGACTAAAAATGCAGGCGGCTTACGATACTTCGAGACGAAGAATATCCTCGATCGTTTCCCGGCGGGTAAAAGGTGTTACCTCGCCGTTTTCCAACCAGAGCTGGGGCGCACGGCCCAGTGAATTGTAGTTCGAAGCCATGGAATAGCCGTAGGCACCGCCATCGTGAAGGAGCATCAGATCGCCAGTTTGAGGTGAGGGGAGTTCCCGTGGCTGAAGCATTTCTGAGTCATCCCGGGTAAAGACGTCACCGCTTTCGCAGAGGGGACCTGCAACCACCACGGGCTTACTCTCACGTCCTTTCGCTCCCGGTAAGGTGATCCGGTGAAAGGAGCCATACATCGCGGGGCGGGCTAAATCGACGAATCCAGCATCGACCATCGCAAAAGTCACACCCGGTCCTTTTTTATTGGTTTCGGTCTCTTTGACGTCCGTCACCCGGGTCACTAATATTGCGGCAGGAGCCACGTAGAAGCGGCCCGGTTCAATCTCGAGCCGAAGTTCGCGTCCTGCCACCTTGCTCAATTTCCGCTGTGACTCTGCGAAAAGATCCCCGAGCCGTTCGACGGGCACATCCGCCTCCGGATTTCGGTAGTCGTGAGGGATACCACCGCCTAGTGATACCGCTTCAACGTCTTTAAATTGAGGTATAATTTTCGCAAACTCATCCGCTAGATGAGAGAGATTGTCGATCAATTCATCGAACTGAGGACCACTGCCGATGTGGGCATGGAGCATTACCACTTTCATCCCTGCGGCTTCTGCCGCTTCGCGCACTGTGTTGGCTTCGGTAATCCAGACACCATGCTTCGAGCTGGGGCCTCCCGTATCGCATTCATTGACGTGACCATGGCCGAAGCCGGGGTTTACACGCAGAGAGATCGGGCCGGTATAGCCTGCTTTTTGAAGGTCCGCCACCATCCCCGGAGAGCCGACATTGGGAAGAACCCCTTCCTCCAACACCGTTGCGAGCGCATTGTCGCGAAAGACATCCGCGGTGAAGCAGATTTCCGGAGGTGTGTTTCCTCCCGAAAACCCTGAGTGACGTGCCCTCAGTACTTCATTTCCAGACACGGAATCAATCCACACACCTGCTTTTTTTATCTCCTTGAGCACCTTTGTCGCTGGGGACGCCTTCATCGCGAAGCGGGCCTGGACTCCCTCAGCTTCCGTCGTCGAAACCACCGCATCGATGCGGGCTCTCAGAACTGAACTATCCCAGATCCAAAAAGGAGTCCCGTATTCAGCAGCGAGAGTTTCGAGCAAATTGAGGTCAGAAGCGGCCGCATGGGCAGGTGTTTGCATGCCCGCTCAATGCATCAATTTTATGAGAAATTCAAGAGGGCACGTTCAAAAAGTGGACAGAATTCATCGAGCCAAGTTAGTGAACCTTGCGCTTCCGGCGAAGGCGTGACAGAAACGAGTAGATTGGTAAGGGAAAAGCCGAAGAGGTCTAACGGGAAACTGTACCCTGAACAGTTTTGGACTGTACAGGGTACAGTTTAGACATCTTAACTATGTGAGCTTGACAGAGCGCTCGAATTGCCGAAAAATCGGGCAGTTTCTGTTTTTCTATGACCTTCCCATCTATATTTGCCGCCGCACCCGCCATGACTGAAGCCGTTGAACTGGGGGAGCCCAGCGTGATGGGGTCGCTGGTTACTCTGGCGATGCTGATTCTTCTGCAGGCGGTTCTCGGGTTTGATAACCTGCTCTACATTTCTCTGGAATCGAAAAGAGCGCCCGAAGACAAACAGAGTTTTGTCCGGAAATTTGGAGTGGGACTCGCGATTGTGCTGCGAATCGGACTCCTGTTCGCGCTTGTTGCCCTGGTCGGAAAGTTGACTAAGCCGTTCTGGGTTTTCGGAAATGAAGAATCACTCTTCGCCGGGCGCGTCAATTTCCACAGCCTGATTGTGCTGCTCGGTGGTGCTTTTATTATTTACACGGCGATTAAGGAAATTTTTCATATGACTCACATCGGCGAGCATGAGCATGCAGCGGATAATTCGAAAAAATCGGTGAACTCGGTGATTTTTCTGATCGTGGTGATGAACCTGGTTTTCTCCTTCGATTCCATCCTCAGCGCGATGGCTCTGTCTCAGTACAAAGTGGCGGGTGAGAACGGCGAAATCTTAACGCGCTACAACATGTGGGTCATGGTGGTTGCCATTGTGATCAGCGGACTTCTCATGATCTGGATGGCGGATAAAGTCTCCAATTTCCTTCAGAAAAACAGGATGTACGAAGTGCTCGGGCTTTTCATCCTCTTCGTGGTCGGGATTATGCTGGTGACCGAGGGCGGACACCTCGCTCACCTGAAAGTTTTCGGTGGCTACATCACTCCGATGACCAAATCGACGTTTTACTTTGTGATCATCGTGCTTGCGATCACCGACGTGGTTCAAAGCCGATACCAGAAGAAACTTCTGGCCGAAAAAGATCACGGAAATACCAAGATAGCGGCTTAAACCGTTGCCATTTCCCGCTCCTCGACCCACTTGAGGTGTTCGGCGGCGATGTCTTCCAGCTCACTGAGAGACGCGACTGTGGAGAGCCTGCCGCGCAGTATTTTGCCACCGGGCATGCCCCGGGAGTAGGCCATGTAGCGGGAGCGGAGGCCCATCAGGGTAAATTTCTCGTTGGGGAATTTGCCCCACTCAAGAGCCATCACGGTGTGCCGGATAATCATTTTCCAGCGGTCTTCGAGGGTGGCTTTGGGGAGATGCTCCCCGGTTTTTAGAAAGTGTTTCGCTTCGCGGAAAATCCACGGGTACTGCATCGCAGAGCGGCCTATCATCACGCCATTTACGGCTGTGGTGTCGCGGCGGAGTTCGACATCTTCGCCGGTATTGATGTCACCGTTTCCAATCACCGGGATACTCACGGTGCGCGCGCATTCGTCGATTACATTCCAATCGGCTTCGCCGGTGTAGCCCTGAGCCCGGGTCCGGCCGTGAATGGCGATGGCCTGAATACCGGCATCTTCCAAAAGTCGGCAGACATGGGGGGCGTTAATCGAATCTGAGTCCCAGCCGATCCTGATTTTGGCGGTCACCGGAATGCTCACGCCGGAAGCGATTTTTCGAGCCACATCCTCCAGAACAGGGCAGTCGCGGAGCAGGGAGGAGCCTCCGTTTTTTGAGACGACTTTTTTCACGGGACAACCGAAGTTGATATCGATGAATTCCGGTTGTTTCCAATCGATGATTTTCCGTGCGGCCTCGGCCATCCGTGCCCCGTCGGCTCCGAAAAGCTGAACTCCGACCGGGCGCTGTTCGTCGTCGAATTCGGTGTATTTTCTGGTCCGGTCATCGGCCTGAATAATGCCTTCGGCCGATACAAATTCGGTAACCATGACGTCGGCGCCCAGTTCTTTACAGATTCGGCGAAAGACGAGATCGGTCACTCCCGCCATCGGGGCGAGATAAAGAGGGAATTGGTCGTTTTGGAACCAGGGAAGCATAATATCCCCGATTCTAAGCCCAATGGGCCGCGGATCAACTTTGGTGTTCCGGGTAGCGACAAAGGTATTCCTCTCCGCAGCCCCGGACGGTGATGCTGTTCTCGTCACTGCGAGTGCTCCAAATCGGAACGAAACACCGGAAAACCAGGCCGCTGAAGGTGACGAAAAGTCCAAACAATGCGGTTCCAATGCCTGAGAAGAGTCCGGTAAGGAAAATCACCAAACCGAGACCGATCAATCCATAGGCGATCGTTTGATTGATTAAAAACTTTTCGTGGTTCTGTTTATCGAGACCGATATCGACTTTGGGCGCTCCAAAAAACCAGGTCATCGGATTGAAGGGATTGTTGACGCTCACCGAATTGATTTTCGCCACCTTCCGGCCTGACTTCAGACAAATTTCGGGCGAAGGCAGGGCACCGTCGATGAGGATAAGATCCGACCCGTTTCTGAAAATGGCGGGTTGAGGTGTTCGCTCCACCGGAAGGTCAATGGAAGTCTCAGTCGGGGTTTCCTCCTGCGGTATGGTGGGTTGCGGCCCTGTCAGATCATCGAGCGTGGGCTGGTTTAATGGTTGAGGAACCGGTGGTGGTGGGGTGGTGAAGAATTGCGGTTCCGGTGGTGGTGAAGTCTGTGGTGAGACGGTTGGCTGTGCCCCGGTCAATTGATCCAGGGTGGGTTGGGATGCGGTCTCCGGAGAGACCGTAGGCTGAGCGCCAGTCAATTGCTCAAGCGTAGGTTGGTTAGTCGTGAATTCAGTACTCATGGTGAAGAGATGTGTTTTTTCCGGTTCGTTGGTTGTTGTTTTTGACAGGGAGGATCATATTATCTGGGTTTAAGAATGTATACTTTGCGGCTTCTGGTTCAATAGAAGCCGCGGGGTGAAAATTTTAAATTTTGAATGTTTTGGGCCTGAAAGGCGTCATATCATCATTGTGGAGCAGCTTTTATGCCCGTCCTGATAACCCCTATCCAATTTTTGCGAGGTCACCGACTACAATTCTAAACGGGGTTTGTAGTCGAGGCCCCTCGAATCAAGTTTACTAATCTATTACTATGTCAAATCCCTGGAAGACCGCCTGGAATGTATTGGCTTCGTTTGCTCTATTCGCCTCCAGCATTGGGTTGGTGATCGACGATTATCGGTATCCCGGCGAAATTTTGTTCCGGACCTCGGGAGCGATGGCGTGGACAGTGTTTTTCACGATTATCTGGTTCGCGCTGGCTCACCTCTTTTCGATTTTTCCGAAACGAATTCTTTTTCCGATTCTCTTTCTCGTCGCTTCCCGGATTGCGATCGGCTATCCCCTTAATCTGTGGATGGAGAACAATCACGCCTGCATCATCGTGTCCGGTGCGCTCGCTTTGATTACCGGACTGTATTTTCTGGGATCGATCTTTCATTTTCTCGGCCTCGACCGGCGTTCCTGGTTTCAGTGGAAGCACAGCCTGATCGTGCTCTTTGCAGGAATACTGGTCAGCGTGGCGTCGATTCCGTTTGGCATTGGCGGTATGGTGGCCAGTGCGCAGAATATCCTCGGCGATTACACAAAATTTACCTTCAGCTCAATCTCGCTTCTGGAGCGGGTTTTTATTCGGGATGGGAAAAAGGTATTTCTCATCGGAATGATGCACATCGGAGAGCAGGATTTCTATGATTCTCTGAATAAAAAAATGCGCGAAGCCACCGACGGAAAGCGCATCGTTCTCACCGAAGGGGTTTCTGATAAACACAAGATTTTGCCTGACGAATTCAAATCGGGCAAAACCTACGGGAAGTGGGCGAAAAGGCTCGGTCTCAAGGTGCAGAATTCAGAGGAAAAAGCGATGAGCGATGATGATGTCGAAGCTCGCAACGAGGAATGGGCGTCGCGTGGCGTTGCTTTTATGAATGCCGACATCGACATTTCGGAACTGTCAGAGACCCATCAGGAAACTTTGGTTAAAATTCTGGAGTCATTAGGTTCCGATAATCTGGCCGAAATTCTCGCGGGCCCTGAAACCGTCTCAGGCTCGGAAATGGAGGATCTGATGATGGAAGGGCTCCTTAAATTCCGCAATGATCGGCTCATGGAGTTTTTCGAGGAGTCCATCAAGCTGGATGTCTCTGAAATCTACATTCCATGGGGGGCCGCGCACCTTCCCGACATCGAGGAAAGATTAATAAATCAAGGTTTTGAAAAAATTTCCGAAGAAAGTAGGCCCGTGGTTCGTTTCTGGAAGCGGTAAAGTCCGCTTTTCTGAATAAAGGGTCCAAAAACTTTTATTCATGAAATAAAATATTTTGTAGCGCTGAATTAATTCAGGGTTATAATTTCCATAGAAACACAAACACTATCATGCTTAAACCTATCGTAATGTTAGGGTCTGCCGGAATTCTGGTGGCTTCTACTCTGGGGTTGTCTGTTCCCGGATCACTGGGCAGTAATCCATTGATGCTATTGAAGCAGTTGCCGGAAGTGGATGCCGAATTTAACCAAGCGTTCTGTGGCGAATTTCTGGGAAACACCAACGCAATGCGGGTCGGGTTTGCGGTCGACCCTTTGAAGTCGGATCCTGAAATTCAGGAGTTTGTGGCCAACTTCCTGAATGGTAATGAGAGTCCTGAGACCATTGAACTCAACACGGTGTTCGACACGTTGCAGGAGCAGTTTCCGGGAGCGCAATATCTGGCTGCTAATTTGGTGTCGGCGGTTTCCCGCGACGAACTGCTAGCCCAGCTCACCTCCTGGGATGAGTTGGCCCATCCGGAGTTTCATGATGCGAGTACTTCAGTAATAAAATCGGGGCGTCGCCTCGTCGCTCTCAGTGTTCTGTCCCGTCGCATTCCGGAATTTACCGTAGAAGCCGCAAATCAAGGTGGTGGACGTTTTTTCAACCGTTGCCCCCACTGTAACAGCGTCCACGCCCTTGATTTGAACCGGAAAAGCAAGACTCTGATTTTGAGCTGCCCTGATTGTGAGCGCCCCTACGACGTGCTCGCCGCTGATGCCAAAGGGATGATGCGTCGTGCCAAAGACTTTCTCACCGGTTTTCAGGTCCCCGGCGTCGGCCTGATCGACGCAAGCAAAGACAAGAAGGAGAATATCCTGCTGATTTGGAAACAAGTCGCGGATCGCTGCACCTACGAGCATGATTTGTCAGATTTTAATGAATCCGAAGTCTGGAAGACCTCGGATGATACCTGGGTTCAGAAGCAGGGTGACTGCGAAGACACTTCGATCCTGTTAGTCGACTCCCTGATCAGTGCCGGTTATGAAGCGCGGGTTGCCATCGGGTGGAACGGAAACATCGGCCAGCACGCCTGGGTGGTGGTGAAGATCGATGGTGAGCAATATGTTATCGAATCCACGATTCAGGATAATCCGGGACTCGCCGATCTCGTGCCGGTCAAAGACGCCTCGCCTTTCTATCGTCCCGAACAGCTGTTCGATCGCCAATACCTTTACTTTCAGAATGATTCGCCAGACAAAGTCGCGATGAATTACTTCGCTGATTCAGCCTGGAAGAGAATTAACTGAAAGCAAAAATCGCAAAATGGGCAAAAAAAAACCCGCCCTGTAATAGGGGCGGGTATCTTTTTTGAGGTTTTAACGGGCGGGAAAGTTTAACGAACCATCGCCAGTGTTTCGTCGACTGACTCACTGACTTTCACGTCCACTTTCTGGAAGCGGGGATGATCTGAAATTGACCAGGGGAGCTTGCGAATGCAGTTGCCACCCAGTTTGATGATCGTGGGATTCCGATCGCAGGTGTAAGCCCAGACATTGGCCAGAGACACGACTCTCGGGTAACGGGAACTGTTTGTGATCTGCATGGTCGCCCTTCCGTCGACAACGCAAATGTGAACTTCGACGCCTTTGTCGTGATAGAGCGGAATCCGGACTTGAGAAGATGTTGATATATTCGTCATGTTTGTGTTTTTCTAATAATTAAGTTTTTGGCGGTTGCGCAGTGGCAATGTACCCAACTACTTAGACGAATCAGATTGAGGATATGTTGGGAAAATCGGTATAGCGCGATTACATGCTTCTTTGGGTTGAAGTCCTAATGACGCCTCTGTTTCTTTTGAAAATTCGTAGTAATTTGCGCCGGTTTTTATGACAAATCTTCTCTTTCGCATTCTCCCCGGTTTGCTTGCTGTGGTTCCTGTCCTTCTGGTGGGTGCTCCTGATCCTAAGGAGCCCAATCCCGCCGGGGCGGCATTTTTTGAAAACCGGGTCCGGCCTATTCTGGTGGAACACTGTTACGAGTGTCATTCTGAAAAAGCGGGCAAACAAAAAGGGGACCTTCTTCTTGACCGTCCCAGTGGTTGGTTGGAGGGCGGCACCAGCGGCCCGGCTGTGATTCCGGGGAATATTGAAGAGAGCCTGCTCTCGCTGGCGATCAGTCATGAGGATGAAGACTACGCGATGCCAAAGGAAAAACTTCCCGAGGGCAAAATCAACGTGTTGAATCGCTGGATTCAAATGGGGGCGCCGGGACCGAAGAAGGCGCTTAAGGACACCGAATTTTCCCGTCTCGGCGATCAGGACTATCTGCTCGAAAAGGCAAAAACTCACTGGTCGTTTCAACCGGTCGTGAAACCCGAGCTTCCAGAAAGCACACAGTTCGGAGATCATCCGATCGATCGTTTTGTCGGCCAAAAATTGGAAGAAAAAGGTTTAAAGATGAATCCCGAAGCGGATCGCCGGACGCTGCTCCGTCGCCTCAGTTATGATCTGACCGGTTTGCCGCCAACTCCGGAGGAAGTCTCTGACTTTCTGGAAAACGAGTCGAACAACGCCTACGAAGAGCAGGTCGACCGATTGCTGGCGTCGCCTCACTTTGGAGAACGTTGGGGGCGGTATTGGTTGGACATCGCACGGTATGCTGATACCCGGGAGTGGCAGGCAGCGGGGCGTGATTCGAGATATCCTTTCGCCTACACTTATCGTGATTGGGTCATTGCCGCATTGAACAACGATATGCCCTATGATGAATTTCTCCGGAAGCAAATTGCTGCGGATTTTTATACCGAGCAATCCGATGATCCCAGCCTCGCTGCGCTCGGTTTTCTTACGGTTGGCTCCCGTTTTCGCAACAACGTCGATGAAATCGCGAACGACCGTATCGATGCTGTGACCCGCGGGGTGATGGGCCTGACCGTTGCCTGCGCCCGTTGTCATGATCACAAATATGATCCGATTCCCACCTCCGATTATTATGCCCTACACGGTGTGTTCCGCAGCAGTGAAGATATTGATACCTATCCGAAGATCGGAACGGCACAAGCGACCGACAAAGAAATCGCCGACTATGAAAAGAAAGTAACGGGGGCCATCAAGGCGCGGGATGACTACAAGCGTTCGCTGGCCAATGAAGGGACCACTGAGTTCCGGAAACGCCCTGTCGAATATATGGGCGCTATCTATGAGATGAGTGTGACCCGTAAGGCAACGGTCCAGAAATTGATAAGTGGGAACAAATTTAAAGAGACGGCCCTGACGCCGATCGGAAAGAAAATTGAAAGAATTGGTATTGAAAAGTCATTTGCCAAACACCCGTTCTGGCGACCGTTTCATCTCTTGATCAAGACGAAAGACGGAGCTTTTAAGAAAGCGTTCCGTGAGTATGTCAGCGATCCTCAGGAATCAGATAAAGTGAATCCGGTGGTCACTGCGGCGTTAAAACGTGAACCGGCAATCACTAATGCGAAAATGTTGAGTGAGCGATATGGCGAGATTTTCCGTGAGGTACTGGCCAAAAAGGCGTCAGACCTGAACGCCGATGAAAAGAAGGTGTTGCAAATCTACGAAGCTCCCGGCGGTATCTTCGCAATCACCCCGAACCAGGCGCTGGCGGCCAGTCAGGTTTCCGGCAAAGGCCGTACCGCGATTGCCAAGCTGGATAATGTGATTCGGGATCTCGATTCAGAACATCCGGCTGCTCCGCCACGGGCAATGATCGTTAAAGAAGCCGCCGCACCGGTAAAGCCAAGAATTTACAATCGCGGGCTGCGCACCGACCGGGGTGACAGTGTGCCTCGCCGCTGGCTGACCATTTTCGGTGCGGCTGAATTTCCCGACGAAAACTCGGGGCGGGGAGGTCTCGCTGAATCGGTAGCCAGTTCTGATAACCAATTCACCACAAGAGCTGCGGTAAACCGGACCTGGATGCATTTGTTTGGACAACCTTTGATGATCACTCCCGGCGATATGGGATTGCAAAGCGAGCCCCCCAGTCATCCTGCGATGATGGATTGGCTTGCCAGTCAATTTGTGGAAGAGGGCTGGTCGATTAAGTCAATGATTCGCCGAATGGTGCTTTCCAATACCTATCGCCAGTCCAGTGCCACGCGAAAAGACGGCGAAACGACTGATATAGAAAATACCCTCCTGTGGCGCGCTAACATTCGGCGCCTCGATTTTGAGTCGATGCGGGATTCTATACTTGCTGCGGCCGGAACTCTCGATCCGGCTATGGGAGGTCGTGCCATCGAAATTACCGCACCACCATATTCGCCCCGGCGAACGGTGTACGCCCTGATCGACCGGGTCAATCTGGACAACCTGTTTGCAACCTTTGACTTCCCGTCCCCCGCGCAATCCGCGCCCCAGCGCCCTCAGACGATGGTGCCTCAGCAGGCACTCTATGGAATGAACGATGCGTTTGCGATTATTCACGCGCGACATCTCACTGGTGCCATTTCCGAAACCGACGATGAAAAAGTTCGACGGGGTAGAATCAATAACTTATACCAGCGGGTGTTTCAGCGGGACGCTACCGCGGAGGAATTGAGACTGGCGTCGGGCTTTCTCGGTCAGGCGACCGACGGAACTGAAATTGTTGATGCCAGCGGTTGGAAATATGGCTACGGCAGTTCGGAAACTGATACACCTCCGGAAGAGAGATTTACGGAGTTTCCCTACTATAGTAAAAAGCGGGAAGCCTACCAGTTCAGCGTCGCATACCCTCATCCCAAAATGCGGCATCTTGATCTGTCAGCCAATAGCGGGCATCCCGGGTATGACTCCAGTATGGCATCGATCCGGAGATGGATTGCGCCGTATTCCGGCAAATTTAAGATCCGGGCAGAGCTACTTCACAGCCGGGACGCAGGAGATGGCATTCGGGGGCGGCTCTTCTCTTCCAGGCAGGGCCTTCTGCGGAACACTCACGTCTTTAACGAGACGAAGAACATCAATTTTGCTGACCTGGAATTGGAGAAAGGAGAGATCCTGGATTTCACCGTGGACTGCCGGACTAATCCTAATTCCGATGCCTTCCGTCTCACTATAGAAATTTCCCGGGTTGGTGAGGCCGAATACGATGAACCCGGCATGATGACTGCCTGGGATTCACAGACCGATTTTTCAGGGCCGCCGCCTCCACCGCTAACCAAGTGGCAACAGCTGGCGCATGCCCTGCTTCAAACTAACGAATTCTTATTTATAGACTGATTCCGATGGAGACGAGACGACAAATTTTAAACCGGGCCGGTTTCGGCATGGGCTCTATCGCTCTGGGAACGATGCTGGCCGATATGGGGCTAACTCCAAACGCCGCGATGGCTGAAGAGTTGGCCGGAAACCCACTGGCGCCAAGACCTGCGCATTTCCCCGGGACAGCGAAGCGGGTGATTCATCTATTTCAAAATGGGGGGCCATCCCAGATTGATACCTTTGATCCCAAACCGGAGTTGGAAAAGTGGGATGGCAAAAAGCTGGATATTTCAGGGTTGAAGGCACTCGATCAGGCTCGCACTAAAGGGGTGGGCCTGGCATCGCCATTCAAATTCAAACAGTATGGAGAATCAGGCTTACCCGTCTCCGAACTCTTTCCCGGAACCGCCAAGCATATCGATGATCTGTGTGTGATTCGGTCGATGCAAAGCGATATTCCGAATCACGAACCTGGTTTGTTGATGATGAATACCGGGTCGGTTCAAATCCCGAAACCCAGCGTGGGTTCCTGGCTTTTGTATGGACTCGGCTCAGAGAATCAGAGTCTGCCGGGGTTCGTCGTGCTTTGCCCAAAGGGGTTGCCGACGGCGCAGTCGGGGAACTGGAGAAATGCGTTTCTCCCCGGAATCTATCAGGGGACTTACGTGGACAGCCAACACACTGACCCTGAGGAACTGATCGCCAATATACAAAACAAACACCTGTTCCACAAACAGCAGCGACAGCAACTTTCCTATATACAGAAACTGAACCGCTCGCATGCCGAAGCTCATCCGGGTAGTCCCCAGCTCGAAGCGCGGATCGAATCGCTCGAACTCGCATTCCGGATGCAGACCGAAGCGCTTGACGCTTTCGATATCCGTAAAGAACCGCAAGGCATTCGGGATATGTATGGCGGCAATCAACAGGGACAACAATACCTGCTCGCGAGACGTCTCGTGGAACGCGGGGTTCGCTACGTGCAGGTGTATCATGGAGCAGGGCAGCCTTGGGATTCCCACGCAAAGATCGAGGACAATCACCGGCGACTCGCTGCGGAATCGGATCAGGCGATCGATGCGCTGCTCACGGATCTGAAGCAGCGGGACATGTTGAAAGACACTTTGGTGATCTGGGGCGGGGAAATGGGCCGAACTCCCACGGTTCAGCTTCCGGTGAATAAAAATGTGGGTCGGGATCATCACACCAACGGATTCACCGTCTGGATGGCTGGAGGCGGCGTGAAAGGCGGTATGGCCTACGGTAAGACCGATGAAATCGGGCTCTCCATTGTCGAAAATCCCGTCCATATTCACGATTTCCATGCGACGATTCTTCATCTCATGGGATTTAATCACGAAGCTCTGACTTACCGATACGCAGGACGGGACTTCCGTCTCACCGATGTCCACGGAAATGTCGTAAAAGAGCTTCTCGCTTGATCCGGCAAATTGGCAAAAGCCCTTTACAAGGCTCATCACTGCGGCAAAGTCACAAACTTCAATTATGCGAATCCTGGGACCATTATGGGGAACAATCGGCGTCTGTGCTTTGTTGAGCTGCGCGATCTATCGGCTTTATCCACGCGGGATGGAGGCGATCAACGGGGGGCTGACGACTCTGCAGTGGGTAATTCTCGTCCTGTGGGTTTTGTTTATGTTAGTTGCTGAAGGCTATCGTGGCTTCCAGAAGAAATTTTCTCCCCGCACCGCTGCGAGGGTCAAGTACCTCCGGGACAAGCCTGATATCCTTCGCACTATCTTTGCTCCGTTTTTCTGCATGGGATATTTTCACGCTAACAAGAAGACAAAAATCATCGCGACCTGTTTGACCCTCGGCATCATCCTGCTGGTGGTTCTGGTCAGCTTTTGCCCACAGCCCTGGCGTGGAATCATCGATGTCGGTGTGGTTTTAGGTTTGACCTACGGAATGATATCGTTCCTTATTTTCACCTATCAGGCACTCACGCAGAGTGATTATCCCCATTCGCCGGAAACACCGTAATGAATTTACCCGACACTATCACCGACCACCGAAAGAACTGGAAGTGGACGCTGATGGTACAGGGTACAGTCTGGAAGTGTACAGGGTACAATTCTATACTTCATCAAGCGGTCGCGTTTCTCACGATCGTTTTTTTGCTCGCTTGCAGCGGTGAAGCGGCGGAACCGGATACGGTTGTGCCGAGATCGGCCTGGAGCGTCGTCGCGCCGGACGAAACGTTGTTGAAGAAAAAGCCGAATGGTCGTATTCGATATATATCAATTCATCAAACGGAAACCCCGTTCCCTGATACGGTTGATGATATCCGCCGGCTGAGGGGGATTCAGAATTGGCATCAAACCAATTCGGCGGGACCGAAGTGGGGCGACATTGCCTATCACTATCTGGTCGCTTCCGATGGCCGGATTTTCCAGGGGAGGGATCCCAAATATGCGGCATCGAGCGGGACCGTTTATCTCACTCAAGCCCAGTGGGAAGCTGCTCCGTTGAATAAAAATGGACAGACCACTGCGTCGAAACCTGATGTCTCAAAACCCGGTGCCTCCGAAGGGCATCTTACGATCTCGGTAATTGGTTCGTTCAATGATCAGCTCCCCAGCGAGGTCATGCGGCGCAACCTGGCAAAATTTGTGGCTCTGAAATTAAAGGAGCATCAACTCACGATTGATGATGTCTATTTTCATCGCGAGATCGCCTGCTGGACTGATTGCCCCGGTCAGGAGCTTTACGATTGGTTTCGGGGAGTTTCGAGGGAACTTCGAGCCAGGGGGCCGGGTATGAATTGGATAAAGAAAGAGCTCGCCGTCCTTACCGGTGGCAATTGAGTCACTTTGCAAACTTTGTACAATTCGTTTAGGATGAATTATGCAAAGCCGGAATACCCGAATTGATCGACTCGCCGTGTCCCTGATTTTTCTAATCAGCGCTATCGCCGGCGGTTGGGGGCACGCTCAGAGTAAGACGCTTCTTTATCAAGGCTCGTGGCACAATGTGCCCTGTTCTGTGACCATCAACTGGACCAACTTTTCCGGTCCCGGGCCGGTGGATGGTGAAATTTTTATATCGGGCGACAAATCCTACCGCTTTACGGGAAATGCCCCGGTGGACGGAAAAATGGAACTTACCGTTCCGGGTGATCCGGTTTACCGCTTTGATCGAACGATAGCGAACGGGAAATCAACCTGGACGCTGATGCCCGGAGGTGGTGTGGTCTTTTCAAGGAATGCCGGAGGTAGCGGGCTTCCCGGTGGGGGCGGCGGCAGTGGGTTGCCCGGAGGTGGAATGGCCCCGCATAAACCGGATCCGAAAACTACGGACTCCAGCGGTAGCTGGGGTGGTCAGCCAATCTCGATCACGATCAATTGGGATAACTACAAAGGCCAGGGCCCTGTCAGTGGCAGTCTTCTTTTTAACGGCAGTTCTTATCCCTTCGCCGGAAGTAATCCCCGCAAAGGCTATATGGAAATCTCGATTGAAGGGGTGAACGGTGTCTATCAACTGAACAAAAACGGGACGGGATCGTCCGCAGTTTGGTCGGGATCACTGAATGGAACTTTCCTTTCCTTTAGTCGCTCAGCCTCCGTTCCCGGGGGAGGCGGCGGCGGAATGCCTCCTGCCGGTGGCGATTGGCTGATTGCCTGCGAAGCTTCCCGGGATCGTGCTACCGCAGAAAAAAGTGTGTTAGCTTGGAGAAACCGCGGATTTGCCGGAGCCCTGGTGGTCCACAAAACCGAATATCGGTCACTGGACGGTGACCAGGACTGGTGGATCGCCTGTCCGGGGAAAGGGAGTTACGCAGCGATGAAGGCGCTACTTCCCAGAGTGAAAAATCACTACCCGACTGGTTACGGAATCAAAGCTGATCAATCTTCAAAGCGGGAAACCTTTCACTAGAGACCCGCGGTTGTCACAGTTTGTCGCCGCACATTTTACAATGCGAAGCTTTAGGATCGTGACCTTCTGTCTTGCAATTGGAACAGACCCGCCGGTCCATGCGAATCGCCGCCAATTGCATATTGAGTTCAGCTGAGACGATTCCAGTCGGCACCGCGATGATTCCATAACCCATCAACATGATCGCCGTGGTGATCAGTTTTCCCACCGGCGATGTTGGGGTGACATCGCCATATCCAGTGGTTGAGATCGTGACGATTCCCCAATAGATCGATTCAGGTATATTCGGGAAAGCAGGGTTGTGATAAATGACTCCCTCCACCAGATACATCAAGGTTCCGAGAATCGATGTCAGTGCGAGTACGGAGAATAAAAACACCGTAATTTTACTGCGGCTCGCCATCAAGGCATTGAGCAGGACGTTGGCTTCACCCACATGGCGCACCATTTTGAGCACCCGGAACATGCGGAGCAATCTCAGGATCCTGATCACAATGAAATAGTGAGATCCGGTAAAGATCAGGGCGAGGTAAGTGGGTAGAATTGACAGTAGATCAACAATCCCGAAGAAGCTGAAAGCGTAGCGGTGGGTGCGCCTCACGACCCAGAGACGGACCAGGTATTCAATTGTGAAAAGCCCGGTGAACGCCCATTCGATGATTCGGAAGGTGCTCTCATGCTGGATCCGGTATTTCTCAATACTTTCCAGCATGATGACCACCACGCTGATCGTGATTAAGATCAGTAGAATGACATCAAAGCGTCGCGACGCCGGAGTGTCATGCCGGAAAATGATCTCCCATATTTTTTCTCTGATCGTATCAGGTTCCGGGCGATCGTCGTCTTTCATGGTGAATCCTGGGGGAACCCAATGTTACTTCGCCACGGGCTGTCCTGCTTTTTTCCAACCTTTAAAGCCGGGCTTCAGGTGGAGTATGTTTTGGAATCCTTTATCTGAGAATTTCTTTACGGCCTTGCCGCTTCGTCCACCGGAAGCGCAATGCATCACATAAACCTTGTCCCGGTCGAGTTTATCAATTTCGCTGTCAAACGCGTCATCAAAGTAATCGATGAGGAGGGCGCCTTCGATATGCCCGTCGGAATATTCTTCGGGGGTTCGGATATCCAGGACTACCACATCGGGATCATCGGCCAAAATTTTCGCAGCCTCTGCGACGGTGATATCCCGGGATGTGGAGGCTTTGTCAGCGTAAGACCAGAAAGTGAACAACAGAAAGATTGAGAGTGAGAGAGCTAAATTCTTCATCCCCTGACATAAACTGCAAAGCCGATGGAATCAAGGCGCGCTAAATTTCCGGTTTCTCCGCGATGCCGTTGGTCTTTGGGACACTCTCATCTCGTTTGAGAGCAAAATAGAGCCAGATCAGATAGAGACTGAGGAAATACGCGATATAGAGTTCTCTGAGTTCTGAATTTCCAAGCTGGATGAAGGCTTCCGAATCAATCCAACCCACTGCTTTCAGCAGACAGAAACAAATTACGGCGGAAAAGCCGAAGAAACCGGGATAGATCCATCGCATCCAGTGGCCGGATCGTTTTCCCGGTTTAACGGTGAAAAGCAAAGGGAGAATAATCCCCGCGATGATAATCCAAAATTCGACCAGCATTCGTGGCTTCTCATTCAGCCAACTGGACATATTATGAAGGTTGGTCTCCTGCTGTTTATTGGCTACTGCCACACTTTCCGGCGTCTCCCAGCCAAAATACCACTGCCCCCAGCTGGCTTCCTCGCCCGCGAAGTAAATCAGAGCCAAACACCATCCAATCGTCCAGAGGTAAAGTAGTCGGTTGTTAAATTTTTTTCGATGAATGATCAGAGCGCCAACACCATAACAAATCCCTACCAGCAAGATTGCTACCGTGGCTTTTTCAACAAAACCGCCACCTCCCCAAGTGTCCTTCAGCAGAATATGATTCTCAAGAACAGAGGGGTGTCTAAATGACAAATAGATGCAAACGATGAGAAAAGCCCAGGGGACTGTATTGGTGAAAACCCCATAATACAGTCGCAGCGCCCGGTTTCCGATCGAGATGTGGTGACTCGCTCCCGAAAATATCTCCGACTTTGGCATAACTAGATCAATTGTTGTTACACCCTATCAATCAACGGTTAAAGTCTAAATTTTAAAAAGTTTTGAATAATTTGTAATTTATTAATTCTAATCGCCCTGACATATCCTTAAAATCGGTGTTTGAGCCGAGCGGTTTTCTAAACGGTCACCGGCAATTCGCTCAGCCCCCTGAGGCCGAACCGTTTGTACCAGAGAACGTCGTCAGGATCGATTGCCAGATGGACATCAGGATACCGTTCCAGCAATTTGGTAAACAAAATTTGTCCTTCCATCCTGGCGAGCTGAAAACCAAGGCAAAAATGGATGCCTCCTCCGAAAGAGGTGTGGGGGTTGGGCTTTCTGGAGAGATTTAATTCTTCCGGATCCTCAAACACAGCCTCATCAAAATTGGCAGCGGCGAGAAACCCTATGATCATTTCACCGCGCCTGACTTGGGTTCCGTGAAATTCCATATCCTGTTTTGCGAAGCGTGGTTTGGTGATCATCACCGGACTGACAAAGCGAAGCAATTCATCGATGCCGGTTTCAATAATCGCCGGGGCTTTCCGGAGTCGTTCCCGCTCTTCCGGAAACTTTTCGAGAGCCCACAAGCCACCGCTCAAAAGATGGACGGTTGTCTCGTGGCCTGCGACGAATAGCAGGTAAACCATCGTCATCAGCTCATCTTTATCGAGTTGATCACCATCCTCTTCCGCGTGGACCAATGCGCTGATCAGTCCGGGACCGGGGTTAGCACGAACGGTCTCGAAAAGCCCCTCAAAATAATTGGTGAGTTCTTTGAATTTGGGAAGAAGCCGGATCAACTCAAAGAGGTTATTGCTTTTCAGCATCCCTTCGAAGACCCCCATCAATTGAGGTCTGTCTTTTTCGGGAATCCCCAGCATTTCGCAGATCACGGTCAGGGGGAAAGGGCGCGCCACGGTTGATACAAAATCGACGGGGTCTTGATTGGCTGATTCCAACCGGTCCAGGTAGGCATCACAGAGCTCTTCGACCCGGCTCCGCAAATCAGCAAGGCTCTGCCTGTGGAACGCCTGATCAACGAGGCTTCGCAGTCTGCGATGATCGGGCTCATCGCTGGTCAGCATATTTTTCGAGAGCCGCCTCATGCTCTGCGGAAGAAAGTTAAACCACCAGGTGAGGTCTCTCTTTCCCGCGTTTTTCGGCTGCATCGCAAAACGGTCTTTTCCTTTAAGCAGATCGGTGGTCGCGGCGTGAGTCGTCGTGAGGTAGCACTTTCCGATGAGAGGCAATTTGGTGCGAATCAGGCTCCCGGCCTTCTGACTTCCACGAATTACCGGAATAGGATCGTTTTTGAAACCTTGCGAGGTGAGGTCGATTTTTTGAAGCCCGCTGCTCATAGCGAAACCGGAATTTCGCGGCAAATCGTTGACTGACAAACGAAAAGAGTCGCGTCTACGGTATTTCAAGAAGGTTGACTTTACGGAGCATTTTTGATAATTCGGAAATTGCCATGGGAAAATCAAAAAAGCCGAAAAAGAAAAAAGGGTGCATTGGGATGCTATTCAATCTGGTTCTCTTTACACTCTGCCTTGTGGCAACGGGCCTGCTTTTTTACTTCGCCATGCTGGTCGTAAAGGGGAACCCGGATCCAGTGGGGGAATTGAAGAAGTTACCTGAACAGATAAAGGTTCTCCCCGAGATCATCAAAGAACGCCTCGATAAAGATCCTTCCGGTGAGGCTGCGAACTAACCGGTCGTAACTAGAGAAGGGCCTTGATTATCATCCAGATGGCCATGGCCATCATCATTAAGTTTTCGGTGAGTGAGGTGAAGCCCAGCGGAACGCTGCTTCCACCACCAACGCAGGCACACTCCAGTTCTCTTTTTTCTATATAAACCGCTTTAAAAACCGATATCGCTCCGATCAGGGAAATAAATAATGCGGCCGGCGCTGCGAACCAGATAAATAAATTGGCAATCATCAGAATACCGGCCCCGGTCTCGACGAATGGGTAGACATAAGCATAGGGCACATACTTTCTTGCCAATAGATCGTAGTTTAGAAACATGGTAGAAAAAGAGCTCAGGTCGCGAAGTTTCATGATGCCGAGCACACACATACTGATCGCAATGAAGAGTTCGATTGAGCGAATCACCGGCAGCCCTCCGGTGAGACGATAAGTCATAGCAAGGGCCATCAGAAAGGTAACCGCAAAAATCGCGATCACCGGCTGGTAGCTTTTGCCTTCTTTTTCCTCAGGGTCTTTTCCCAGATATTCGCGAAGATCTTCGTAGCCGCCGATTCGCTCTTCATTAATGAAGATTTGAGGTGTTTCGGTAACACCGTGTTCCTCCTTGTAGGCTCTGTTCGCTTCTTTGGTTTTAATCAGGTGATCGTCGATCTCATAATTTTCCCGTTTCAGAAGATCTTTTGCTTTCAAACCCCAGGGACAAATGTGATCTGGCGTCACCATTCGGTAGATGCTGGCTTTGTCGCTCATGGTTTTTGAGTTCGGCAGGAATAATGCCACCGCCTCGACGCGATAAAACCGTAGCTTTTATGGAGTTAGGGATGTCATCTTGCACAGAAAGAATGCAAGATGCATGGGCAGAGACTAGGGCATATCCCGCTGCCACTTGTATTTTCCAGCGTGATTGATGTGCTGCATCAACGAATCGAAAAGCTCACTATAGATTTTGGGCGCCTTGTTTTTCGGTATCGGATTGTTTTCACCGGGGTCATTTTTCAGATTAAAAAGTTGATACGGCTCAAAGCCCGTATTGCGAAGCAGTTTCCAGTCACCGCGGCGAACGGCGTGATAGGGAATTCCGCCGTATCGTTGGTTGCCCTCAAGGCGGACCCAGAAGAGGTCGCGGTCCGGTTCCTGCCAATCGGTTTCGCCACGCAGTACGGGAGCAAAGCTTCGACCATCGATTTGATGAGTCACCGGGTGACCTGCCAGTTCTGATAGTGTGGGATAGAAATCCATCGTCATAGATAGATGTTCTTTGTTGCGAACTCCCGCCTCGATTTTAACGGGCCAAACCACCGCAGTGCCCACTCGAATGCCGCCTTCCCACATTTCCTGCTTACCACCGTGGAGGGGCGCGTTTCGAGCGCCGACACTGGACTGACCACCGTTATCACTCGTAAAAACGATGATCGTATTTTCTGCCAGTCCTTCGGATTTCAGGGTATCGATCACGCTGCCGACACCTGCATCGAGATGTTCGATCAGGGCCACGAGAGCGGCTCGTTTCTCCGAGATACCGGTTTCCCGGCTTTTAACTTTCTCCAACCAATCGGCGGGCGGTTGGATCGGTGTGTGAGGTGCATTGTAGGCCAGATAGAGAAAAAAGGGATTTTCCGCCGATTTCTGTTTCTGTAGATAGTCGCGGGTCCAGTCAGAGAATAGATCCGTGGCGTGGCCTTCCGGATTGATCGTGGTTTCATTGAGTCGCATGTAGTTAACTCCATGCCGACGGTGATCGTAGTAATCATCCATCATATCTCCGAGAAACCCGTGGAAATAATCGAAACCGACATCGTTCGGACGATCCGGCTTTTCCAGTCCAAGGTGCCATTTCCCGATGAGGGCGGTTTGATATCCGGCTTCTTTGAGATGAGACGGCAACGTTTTGACATCATTTCGGAGATTGCCCCAGTTGGGAACTTTTCCGGGGAGCGGAGTTCGAATGACTCCGGGAACCCCGGCATTATCCGGGTATAAGCCGGTGAGGAAGGACGCGCGGGTTGGAGAGCACACCGGACAATTTGCGTAGAATTGATCAAAGCGCATCCCCTCATTGAAAAGGGCATCGATATGAGGTGTTTTCAGATCAGTAGCGCCGTAGCAGGACAAGTCGCCGTAACCGAGATCATCCACCATGATAAACAGAATGTTAGGGGCGGTCCCGGCCGCTATGGCAGGAAATCCCAGTAAAACAGACGCAATAATGCTGAAAAATGTTCTCATAGTTTAGTGGATAAGTGCTAGATAGGTAACATGATTCAATTTTCCCGCGAACTCCAGATTTGCGCATTCTTATTCGGATTGACGGCATTAGTCACGGCTGAAGAACCGTGGATCGAGCAGGGTAGAGGCGTGCCGCAATTTCTCGAGACAGTGGCGAAAAAGAAAAAAGCCCACGTTGCGTTTCTCGGGGGATCCATCACGGAAAACACCAAGGGGCACACTGCGATGGTTCCTGCCTGGTTGAAGGAAACGTATCCGGAATGTGAGTTCACTTTCACCAATGCCGGTCTCAGTTCGACCTGTTCGATGTCGGGAGCGTTCCGTCTCGAAGATCATTTGCTGAAAAAAGGACCCATCGATCTCCTCATCGTCGAATTTGCAGTCAATGACGATCAGGATGCCGGACATGACCGCGAGACGGCGATTCGGGGGCTTGAAGGTATCGTCCGTCATTTTCGGAAAACCAATCCGGGAGGCGATATCATATCTGTTCAGTTTGTGAACATTCCGATTCTCCAAAAATTTCAAGAGGGCGAGGAAGCGGTCAGTGTTGCCGCTCACAAAGAGGTGGCGCGCCATTACAATCTTCCGATCGTCGATGTGGGTATAGCGCTGGCTGCGGGCATCGAAGCCGGTAATAACAGTTGGGAAACCTACGGCGGTGTTCACCCGAAAACAGAGGGTTACAGTTTCGCTTCGGACCTGATTATTTCCGTGATTAAAAACTCAACACCTGCTGATGGATCCGAAAACTGGGCTCTGGTGCCCCCATTGGAACCCCGAAATTTTGAGAACGGCCGGTTTATTGATCCGCAGACGGGGAGTTGGCTCGGGGGATGGAAATTTGCCAAGCCCGACAGCACGCTTCTGCCTCAAGGCGGGATTCGCAAAGGTTACACCGTCTACAATGCTCTGCGAGACGATGAGCCCGGAACGATGATTTATCTGCCCTTTGCTGGTGAGATGTTAGGCGCGTTTGTGCTCGCCGGACCCGACGCGGGGATTCTCGAAGTGAGTATTGACGATGGAGAATGGCAGAAAATCGACCTCTATCATAAGCACAGCAAGGGATTGAACTACCCTCGTTCCGTCATGCTCGCTGATGGACTGAAGAATCAACGTCACCAGGCTGCGATCCGGATTTCAGAAGATAAGAATCCAGAGAGCAAAGGCCACGGTGCCACGATTCTGTTTTTCGAAGAGAATTTTGCAAGGAACAACCGCTACTAAAAAAGCGACTGTACCCTGTACAGTTTCAGACTGTACCCTGTACAATTTCCTTCAACGGTGAGATTAATCACCGAAGGCTTCCTCGTAGATATGCGAGAAGGCGCCAACCGACCAGGCTCCGGCGACAAAAGTTCCGACAAACAGAAGAATCAGACCGCCGTAACTGAGGATCGTCACAATAATGGCGAATCCGAAAAATTTGAAGGCGTGCTTCGTGAATGCTCTTAGCCCGAGACCAAATGCCTGGCTCCAGCCGATGTCACAATCGAGGCAAAGCAGGGTTGCGAGGCCGGTTACGGTCGTCATCACAATGGTGACGAAAATGGTAAAGAGGATCCCACCGGTGAGGATGGCCCCGAAGGCGACTGGCGAATTCTCTACAAACTCCGGATTCTGAGACAGATAGATGACCGATCCAAAAAGCGGAATCATCGCCAGCAGCAGAGGCAGGATCATCAAAAACGAAAGCATCGCGGTGGAACCGAGACGGCGTTTGAACCC
This sequence comes from Verrucomicrobiales bacterium, assembly GCA_029213005.1. GTDB lineage: Bacteria > Verrucomicrobiota > Verrucomicrobiia > Verrucomicrobiales > DEV007 > Arctic95D-9. Next base: position 356,448 of record JARGPI010000001.1, on the reverse strand, counting down.
GTCGAAAATGTTTTCGACATCGCCCGGATGCCCCCGCAGACGGAGCAGGGTGTAATACATGTAACCTCCCATAATCGGGAAGAAACCGATGAACATCGGAATCACTAGATTGGACGCCACTCCATAGATCAACGAAGCGAGCACGTAAAAACCGACGAATGGCCAGAAGTTCTCCACCATCACTTTCCAGCCGACGCTGAGTGAATTGAAGACGCTGAAGTTAAAATCGCTCTTTAACCGGGCGGGGCGGGGCGTAAAAGCTCTCGGTCCTGCAGGCGGAGTCACGGTCGGAAAATTCTGATTCCCGCACAGTTCACTTTTGTCGAAGTGAGTCCAGTCTGCCAGACCTTCGCGCCAGACCAGCGTGTTGCGCGGAATGGTGCCGGAGGAAATCATGCCTTGAATCGCAGACGCCGAAACCGGTCCCTGCTGATTCCCACCCTGTTCGTAAAACCATCCCTGTTCCGTGCTCATTTCTGCTCTTTTAGACGTTAAGATGGTCTTCTGCAAGCCTGACGAGCACTGCTTTCTGAGCATGAAGACGATTCTCCGCCTGATCAAAGATCTCGGAAGCCCGTTCCTCGAGCAAGGCTTCGGAAAGTTCCTTGTCCCGGTAAGCCGGTAAACAATGCTGAACGATGGCACCGGAATTGGCCAGTTTCAGTAGGTCGTGGTTGATCTGGTAGGGCGCCAGCGTTTTGAGTCGCTGCTCGGCTTCCGCTTCCTTACCCATACTGATCCAGGTGTCAGTATAGAGCACATCGGCATCGCGAGCTGCAGCTTCGGCATCATCGGTAATCGTCACGGGAGCTTCGCCAAGCCGGTTCATAAACTCGGCCTGGGGTTGGAACTCGGGTGGTGCGGCGATCGTGAGATCGAAACCGAGGCGCTTCGCTGCCCAGGCCCAGCTCCGTCCCATGTTGCAGTCACCGTCGCCGAAAAAGACGACTTTTTTGCCCTCCCAGGTTCCCAGTTTCTCGTGGATGGTGAGCAGGTCCGCCAGAATCTGACAAGGATGCTCTTCATCGGTTAAGGCATTGATGGTCGGGATGCCGCTGTAGTTCGCAAAGTCGACTACATCCTGCTGGTCGTAAGTCCGGATGATACAGCCGTGAACCATCCGTCCCAGAACCCGCGCGGTGTCTTTGATCGGTTCGCCGCGACCCAGTTGAATATCGTTTGAATTCAAAAAGAGGGGGCGGCCGCCCAATTCGTAAACGCCGACTTCAAAACTGACCCGGGTCCGGGTCGAGGATTTGGAGAAAATCATTCCCCAGGTTTGATTTTCGAGGGGTCTGGATCCGTATTTGCCGCGCTCCGACTTCAATGATACTGCGAGTGTCACCAAATCGTTGATGTGGTCTCCGGTCAAATCCTCTATTCCAAGCAAATGCTTCATAATTCGTTCAATTATCGATTGTTATGATGATAGTCGAGTCAAAACTGTTTCGGTCAGTTCCAACGCTTTTTCGATTTCCATTTCCGACACATTCAGCGGCGGTAACCACCTCACCACGCCGGGGCCCGCAGGAACGGTGAGGAGTCCTTCCTTCATCAGTTCCTTCACCAGAAAATTTGATGCGGACGGTTCTGCGTTTTCAAACGCCTTCTGGTTTAAAGTGAAGCCGAGCATGAGCCCCTGACCCCGAATGCCGCTGATTTGGTCAAAATTCCACTGACTGACCCGATCCCGGATCTTTGTCTCAAGCGCCGGGATTTTCTCGATCAGTTTCTGATCTTCGATCTCACGAACTACTGACAGAGCGACGGCTGAACCGAGGGGTGTCCCACCGAAAGTCGATCCGTGTGTTCCGGGCCCGAGAGCACCGGCACAGCGATCGCTGATCCAGATCGCGCCCATCGGGAAGCCGCCTGCCATTCCCTTGGCCCACGTGACCACATCGGGCTCGATGCCTTCGGAAATGGAGCGCCAGCCACACCAGTCGCCGGTTCGTCCAAATCCACATTGCACCTCATCAAACATGATCAACACTCCAAATTCCTGCCTGAGTTCCGCCGCTGTCTGGAGAAATTCCGGGGTAGCAATATTAATGCCTCCTTCGCCCTGAATGGGTTCAAATAGAATGGCGGCAGTGTTCTCCGTGACGGCTGAACGCAGCGCCTCGCAATCGTTAAATGGCACGTGGTGAAACCCGGGAAGTAGCGGGTCAAAGCCGATCTTCACCTTATCCTGCCCCGTTGCAGCGATCCCGCCAAGGGTCCGGCCGTGAAATGAGTCGCGACAGGTAATCACCTCGAAGCGATCGTTGTTGCCATCGCGATCGTAAAAGAATTTGCGGGCCAGTTTGACCGCACCGTCGTTGGCTTCGGCACCGCTGTTTCCGAAAAAAACTTTCCCGGGAAGCTTCACGATCTTTTCGACGATGAATTCAGCCAGTTCCGCCTGTTGCGGAATATGATAGAGATTCGAACAGTGAATCAGTTCCGCTGATTGTTCCCGGAGTGCTTTCTGGATACATTCGGGAGCATGGCCCAGTGAGCAGACTGCGATTCCCGAGCCGAAATCGAGGTATCTCTTCCCGTCTTCATCCTCGATCCAGCAGCCTTCGCCTTTGGTAAAGGAGATCGGAAAACGTCCGTAGTTGCCGAGGACGTATTTTTCTGTGAGCTCAAAAGTGTTCATTTTACAATCTCGGTTCCGATTCCTTCTTTGGTGAAAATCTCGAGCAAAAGGGTGTGGGATACCCGCCCGTCAATCATGTGAACCTTGCCCACTCCGGCGTCGAGAGCTTCAACTGAAGAACGGAGTTTCGGGATCATCCCGCCACCGATGGTGCCATCAGCGATCATTCCCTCGACGGCATCGGCCTTGATGGAGTGAATCAAGGTTTCCGGCTTCGATGGGTCCTGCATCACGCCGAGCACATCGCTGAGATAAACCAGTTTCGCGGCCTTCAACTCGGACGCAAGGGCGCTGGCCGCGAGATCGGCATTGACGTTGAGAGACAGGCCGGTGTCTTTTTCCCGGGCAATCGGCGAAACCACCGGCACGGTATTTTCGATAAGGGCGGCCTGAATTTCCGTGAGATCAAAACCGGTAACCCGGCCCACCCGGCCGAGACTGACTTCTTTACTTTCGTCCTCCGACCAGCCGGTGATTCGCTCACCGATAAACGCGCGGTTGCCTGGAACACCGAGGGCTTTTCCTCCGTAGTGCAAAATGTCCTCCACCAGTCCCGGATTGATCTCCGAGCTCAAGGTTTTTTCCACGATCTCCATCGCATCGTCGGTCGTGACGCGGAGTCCGCTGACAAAAGTCGCTTCAAGACCCGATTCTTTCATCGCAGCCGATATCGCTTTGCCGCCGCCGTGGACCAGCACCGGATTAATTCCCGCCACTTCGAGGAACACGACATCGCGGAGCAGTTGCTTGACCAACTCGCGATTATCCATCGCGCTGCCCCCCACTTTAATCAGGAAAGTTTCCCCCCGAAATTTCTGCAGGTAGGGGAGGGCTTCGAGCAGTACTGCCGCTTTTTCAGTTTGGGTCTGGAAATCAAAAGCCATAAAAAAGGAAAGCGGGGAACTTGGTTTGAATTTTCCTTTCGGGCAAGCGAAGAATTGGACAGCTGGCGGCGAACTGCTATCTACGTAAACATTTTACCACCATGGGACATTCCATTTTCATCACAGGCACCGACACCGGAGTCGGAAAAACGTTTTTTTCGCGGGGCATTATCAGGACACTTCGGGAGCTCGGTGTTGATGCGGTCGGTTTCAAACCAATCGAATGCGGTGGCCGTGCTGACAGTAAGGAACTGCTGGCGGCCTCCGGTGAATCTTTGACCCTGGATGAGGTGAATCCTATTTCGCTCGATCAGCCTCTCGCGCCGCTTGCCGCGGTGGATTCCCCGGAAGAGTTGCCGATCGATAAGGTGAAGCAGGCGCATGAAAAGCTCGTGAATAACCACGAGCTGGTCATCGTCGAAGGCGCCGGAGGCTGGTTGGTTCCGATCACGGCGGACTATTCGATGGGCGATCTCGCGTCGGAAATGTGCGACGAGGTCATCATTGTGGCTGCGAACAAGCTGGGGGTGATCAATCACACCCTGCTGACCTATCGGGCGATTCAGGAAAAAAAGATCGATTGTGCCCGTCTTGTGCTGAATCACCCTCCAGTGCCGGAGTCGGAGACCTCCGGTTACAGTCCTCAGCTGTATCCGGCGGAATCATTTCCGGTTGGAGCCGCCGCCGATTTGTCTCTCGCCAGCAACGCAAAAACGATTCAAACCTGCCTCCCGTCGCTCGAACTCTTCAGTCTCTTCGACGAGACAAATTTCGCTAAGCTCGCCGAATCGATGTTTACTGCGTAAATTTACCGAAATCAGAGCGTGGACATTTGATAATTTTGGTCCATATATCCAGCCGTGAGCCTGATCGTTCAAAAGTATGGGGGCACCTCAGTCGGAACACCGGAGAGGATTCGCAACGTTGCCCAGAGGATTCTTGATACCCAAAGCGAAGGGCATCAAGTCGTTGCCGTGGTGTCTGCTATGTCCGGTGTGACCAATCGCCTGATCGAACTGGCGAATGAAGTCACTGGTGACAGCGAGCCGACGGACCGTGAAATGGATGTGCTTCTCTCGACGGGAGAGCAGACCACGATCGCACTGACCGCGATGTGCCTGAACTCAATGGGCAGCAAAGCGGTCTCTTTGACCGGTGCACAGGCCGGTATTGAGACAGACGGTGTTCACACCAAAGCCAGAATTTCCAACATTTCGCCGAGCGGAGTGCATGAATTGCTCGATGCTGGTAATATCGTCATTCTCGCCGGTTTTCAGGGCAAAACTCCGGATGGAAAAATCACCACTCTGGGGCGGGGTGGATCGGACCTCACTGCGATCGCGATGGCCGCTGCGATCGACGCGGATCTCTGTCAGATTTTTACCGACGTCGATGGCGTCTACACCTGCGACCCGCGGGTGGTGAAAGAAGCCCGTAAACTGGATGAAATCAGCTACGACGAGCTGTTGGAGATGGCCAGTTCGGGGACAAAAGTGATGCAGAGTCGCTCCGTCGAATTTGCCAAGAAATTTGGTGTGACCTTCGAGGTCCGCAGTAGTTTAAATCGAAATCCGGGCACAATCGTCCGGGAAGAAACCATGAGCATGGAATCCGTAGTTATCCGCGGGGTGAGTTTGGAGCGAGAGCAGGCCAAAGTCACCATCACTGGCGTCGAAGATCATCCCGGAACTGCCGGCAAGATTTTCGGGGCGATCGCCGATTCGAATATCAATGTCGACATGATCGTTCAGAACGTGTCAGCCGCTAAAACCGGAAAAACCGATATTTCATTCACGGTTCACAAAAACGACATCGGCAAAGCGGAAAACGCAATTCGTCCGGTCCTGGAATCGCTCGGGGAAAACGTCAAGATCGATGCGGTCGATGGCATTGCGAAATTGAGTGTTGTCGGTATCGGGATGAAAAGCCACTCCGGTGTCGCTGCGGAAATGTTCGCCGCTCTGTCAGACGCGGGAGTGAACATCGAGATGATCTCCACCTCGGAAATTAAAATCACGGTCACCGTATCCGAAGACCAGATCGAAGATGCGGCGAAAGCAGTTCACGAGGCGTTTAATCTCGGCGATACCGCGATCGGGAAAAAGTAGCGCCAATTCAGGTCAGGGCAGACAACCTCCCAGAGAGATGACCTGTCCGTTGATATGGATCTGCGCTCCCGGCGGTAGATCCCGTTTCTGAACGGCGACCACCTTCTGGTTGTCGATCAATACCATTTTCACTGCGATTTTATCGCCCTTGTTTTCGGCGTAAGTCCATTGGTGGAGAGCACCTGCTCCCCGTGAAAGAGGGCCTCAGCCCGGTCTCGGGACAACGGTTTTGGAAACGGGTTCGCCAAATTTGTAGAGTATGTCCTCCATACTCGCTCCTTTCGAAATCCCGGGGAAAAATTCACTTTTGATGACCATTCCGCAGCAGGCGATTACGGCCATCCAGATTAGGGTGCCCTGACTGAACCCGGCCTCGGAGCGAAAAAGGGATCTCTGATGATAAACCATCGCCAACGATACCAAGGTAACGTTGTGATCTCAAGATTTAATTATGGAAATTATAACTCTCTATTCGCGAGTTTGGCATTTAATTTCACCGCTTCAAATAGGCTCGACGGGTTCGCTTTGCCCTGCCAGGCAATATCGAGAGCAGTCCCGTGGTCCACTGAGGTGCGGGGAAAGGGGAGTCCCAGGGTCGTATTTACCGCCATATCGAAGGCGAGCGCCTTCACCGGGATATGTCCCTGATCGTGATACATGCAGATAAAACAGTCCGTCGTCTCCAGTCTCCACTTGAGAAATGCCGTGTCAGGAGGAAGGGGGCCTTCCAGATCGCAGCCCTTCTCGCGGCAGATTTCCATGGCGGGGATAATTTTCTCCTCTTCCTCTTTGCAACCGAAGAGTCCGTGTTCGCCAGAATGAGGATTCAAACCGAGAACCACCATTTTCGGTTCCTTTTTTCGAATCCGGAGAAACGCCTCGCGGGTTAGGTCGATCACTTCCTCAATTCTTTCGATCGTCATCAACGTCGGTACCTCGATGTAACCGCAGTGAGTCGTCACAAAGCTGCAACTGATGATTGACGAGTACTGAAGCATGCAGAACCGGTCGGTTCCGGTTTTCGCCGCAAAAATCTCGGTGTGTCCCGGGAAACGGATTCCGGCCGCGTGGAGAGCCTCTTTGTTGAGGGGAGCCGTGGCCACGCCCTCGATTTCACCTTCCAGAGCCGCCTCGATCGCTTCCCGGACGTAGGTGTAACCGGCATTTCCGGTGAAAGAGTTTACGGTTCCGGGCTCAAATTCATTTAATCGAATGGCTTCAAAATTACGGACCCCTTTCAAGTCCACATTCGGCAGTCCCGTTTTCTCTGCCACCGCATCGAGAACTGCCAGATCGCCGTAAATAATCGGCTCGCAAAACTCACGAACATCCTTCCTCGCCATGAGATGGAGACACACTTCGGGGCCGACCCCGGCGGGGTCTCCCATGGTGATAGCGATACGTGGTTTAGGTTTGAGCATTTCTCAGGCCCATTAAATAGCCAAAAAGGAAGATTTTCCACCCCATACTGCGGTTGCGAAACTCAGGTCTTCAGGTATTAAAGGAACGACCATGTTGACGATTCGAAAACTGAAAAAATCTTACGGCGGACAAACTCTTTTTGAGGACGCAGATCTCCAGATCAATTATGGAGAACGTGTCGCCCTCGTGGGACCTAACGGAGCCGGAAAATCGACGATTTTCAGAATTATTCTTGAAGAAGAAGAGGCCGATAGAGGGGAAGTCGAACGGGACGAATGGACCTTCGTCGGTTTCCTCCCTCAGGAAAGTGAGGCAGTCGGTGACGAATCCGTCCTCGAAATCGCCACAGGGCGGGCCGGTCAGCTTGAGGAATTGGAAAAAATCCTGAAGAGTCACGAAGACGCCGGAACCATCGACGATCCGAAATACAGTCAGACCCAGTCCAAGTTTGATGCGCTAAACGACCCAACCGTCGAAGCAAAAGCGAAAAAGATGCTCCGCGGCCTTGGCTACGCGGAAAAAGACTTTGATCGCCCTGCCAAAGAGATGAGCGGTGGCTGGGTGATGCGGGCCCACCTCGCCCGTCTCCTCGTCATGGAGCCCGATCTCCTGATGCTGGATGAGCCTACCAACCACCTCGACCTGGTTTCTTTGCTCTGGTTTCGCGATTACCTGAAAAACTATTCCGGAGCGGTTCTCCTCATTTCGCACGACCGCGGATTTATGGATGAGTTGGTCGAAACCGTTTACGAAATCAGTGAGAAAAAGCTGAAGTCCTATACCGGAAACTATTCGGAATACGAAGAGCAGCGTCAGAAAAATTACGAAGTTGCCAACGCGTCGTACAAGAATCAGCAGAAACAGATCAAAGAACTGCAGGATTTTGCCAACAAATTCCGTTCCGTTTCCTCCAAGGCATCTCAGGCCCAGTCCAAACTCAAAGAAATTGAGCGGATGGACAAAGTGGAGAAGCCGCAGGCACCCAAGAAACCTTTCCGTTTTCAGATACCCGATCCACCGCGTGGAGGACAGAAAGCGGTCACTCTGGAGCAGATTGATTTTGCCTACGAAACCGGACCGAACATTTACGAAAATCTCGATTTCACGATCGAGCGTGGCGAGCGGACCGTTCTCGTCGGGCCAAACGGAGCCGGTAAATCGACTCTTTTGAAGATTCTAGCCAACGAATTGCAAATTCAAAAAGGAACCCGGAAAGAAGGTCATAACGCTAAAATCGGCTACTTCAGTCAGCACCGTCAGGCCACCCTGGATCCCAACGCAACCGTCGTTTCCGAAGTCATGAACGCCGCGCCGACTCTTCGCGAAGATGAGGCTCGCGGGATCCTCGGATCCTTTATGTTCCGGAAGGAAGAAGTCTACAAGATGACCAAAGTGCTCAGCGGGGGGGAGAAGAGCCGCCTCAGTCTCGTGAAATTCCTCGTCGATCCGCCGAACATTCTCCTCATGGACGAGCCCACCACCCACCTCGACATTTTAACTGTCGAGTCACTGATTCTCGCGCTGCAGCGATACCAGGGAACCTTGGTTTTCATCTCCCACGACATTCACTTCATCAAACAGCTCGCAACCGACGTCGTCTACGTAGCCTTCGGCAAGCTGAAGCGTTTCTCCGGAGACTGGGAATACTTCATCGAGAAAGCCGGCGGCGGCGACGAAAGAGCGGCTTTGACAGCAACTCTCGATTAGGTCGAAATTGACACCTGACCACGGGAAGCGTAATTTCCCGTGGTCATAAAAAGTGCCGGTGTAGCTCAGGGGTAGAGCAATTCACTCGTAATGAATAGGTCGTCGGTTCAATTCCGACCATCGGCTTTTTGAAAACGGTTTACGAACAGATGCCGGGATTTGGTTCCAATTCAGGGGCTGGAATAGAGTGTTGTAAAAGACTATTGCATGCATTAGGCCTGTGAGATTTTTAAGAGGGCTCCAAGACATTTCCCGTAGAGCGAAGACGAAATCAATTATTCAAAGAGGTGCTCACCCTTGGTTTAGTTTAGCGTAAAAAGGGAGAGCTCAAATAGTTGCCGCTATTCTCCGAAATACTCCAAAATCCCCTGTAATTTATAATTGGTGATTTTCAAGAATGACAAAATAATTTCTTGGCTAATGGATTGCGCGAAACTAACTTACCTCCTTGCCTTTGTACAACTCTTGTCCTGGGTTTGCGATGCAGTTAAGGCTGTTCTGGCATGGGAAAACGCTAGTAAGCTGGTGCGTTTTATCTTTGTCGCCTCAATATTAGGGTTGTTGGTTCTGGTGTTATCCGGCCTAAATGATTTGGCATTGTTCGTGGTAGGCTTGCATATAGTGGTAATTGTTATTCAACTTATCGCGAAACTTACGAAATACGAAAAGCTAGCATTTTCCTACTTGGGATCAGGTATGCTTATTATGATTGTTGGTGCTATTTATGGCGTAGTAACTGACTATGATCAAAGTTTTCAATGCGTTTTGCTTTCTATGATTTTTGGCACTTCTTTAGTGTATATCGCACGTGGAATGTTGGCTGAGAGTATTAAGTTTTACGCAGTCGCACTGTATTTATTGGTATTGGGAATTCTATTTCTCCCCAATGCCATCAATCCACTTCCGGCGTTTTTTCCTTGGCATTTGGAACAATAATGCAAATTGTGCTGATAAATCGTCCCATCGTAATCGTCGAGCAGGATGGAATTCTTTACCGCGTTGCCGGCGGCAAAGTGTTGCTGAGACTCTTCTCTGCAGGGCATCTGGAGAACTCATGCCCCGGCTCCGGTTGCCTGCAGGCAAGAGTGCCAGCAACACATCTATCGATTCGATTGGCTTACTTTTAGTGCGTTAGCTTGAAGACAAAAACAACGGCTAACGACAAAATACCCAATGGAAGTCCCTTGAAGTACGGGGATTGCTTCGTCATAGTTGCCAACTGTGACGAACTAAAAGCGCGACTTTTGGTCCGCCTGTTGCGGATAATAACATTACGGCCTGGATGGTGCTGGACCAAAGCGCAAAACGAGGGTGGCTGAGAAATTATCATGATCAGCCAACTCTGGATCGACACTTTCGACGCTGTGACTGGCACGGATCAGATTCATTCCGGTTTTGGCCACATCGATGCGCACCTTTCCTGCGCCGTCGGTTTTGGGGAGGTTTTCCTCATCGTGACTCATTGATTCGTCGAGCGCAGCTGAATTGACTTCGACTCCGGCCAGCGGCTTGCCATCGAAGAGTACCTGAACAACCAGTTCCTCACCCTTTGCCAACTTGGCAGGATCATTCTGCGGGACGATTTCAAGACGTTGACCTACAGACCGATCGAATCCGGGCCCGTTCTCAAGCATCAGTTTCGCAAACTTTGTGTTGTGGCTGCTTTTGACGATATCGAGTCCAGCGGGAGCCATCTTTTTTGTGGTGTTGAAGTACTGGCTCTCACCGGTGGATACCCAGTACCCGTTGTCATAAGTGGCGGTAATGATCACACCAGCAGCCTTGACTGGCTTGTCACCGCTGGCGGCGAGCCTGAGGTTTCCTGCGGTGGACGGCTTGACCGAATCAAGAATAGAGGTGGGATGACTCTCACCGACTGCATGGACATCGAGAGCAACGAGTCTCCGGATGTCGGGTTGTTCCCAGGTGCCGGGGTGACCGTAGAGCCCGGATACCGCAATCTTTCCTTCTTCTCCCATCCCGGGCGTGAGGGCAAAATCGTGAGCCTTTGCACAGGAGAGGGCTAGTCCGATGGTGGTGATATAAATCAATGTCTTCATTAAATAGGATGTTTGTCGTTACTGTCTGGAACCCAAATGGGAAACGGAGACGGATTCTTTTGACTAATGGAACGAGAAATGCCGGTCTCCCCCATAAAAAAAGTAAAAATCCCTTCTTAAATAAAGATTCAGAAATTTTATGGGGTCCGGCGGGCGATCTCGTTTTATGTAGCATGAAACGTATTCTTTGTTGTGCAGCGTTCCTGCTTGCCTGTCACGCAACGGCACAGGAGGACGGCGATCCCGTCGCGGCAAAGGGCGAAACAAGCCAAATTGAAACGGCTGGATCAGCTGAGACCACCCCTGTCAGCACGGAGGGAGATCTCGAGACTACCGTGGTCCAGGGCGCACCCATCGTTCCTGTAGAAACCGAACCGGTCAGTCGAGAGCAGCCCCGTCCCGCTCCGGTAAGCACTCCAGCCGTCACTCCGGTCAACACACCGGTAGAACCTGCTGCCGTCGAGCTTCAAAGTGACAGCACCGTCGTATTACAAACTGATCTGATCGGCGGTGAAGCGGCCGGCCCTGCCTCGGTAACTGTCTTTGGAGCCGATGAGATCAATTCGACGCCCGTCTTTTCCTACGGCGATGTTCTGCGTCCAGTCTCCGGGGTCACCGTCAACAATTTCGGACAGGGTGGGGTGGGCTACGGCATTTCGCTCCGGGGCTTTCCGAGTGGTTCCCATGGTCGGGACGTGGCTGTTTTTGTCGACGGCATCCCCATGAATGAACCGGCCGGCACGCCGACCGGCTACGTGGATTTGAACCCACTGATTCCGGAACTGATCGAAAGTGTCGAGGTCGTCCGTGGACCAGTGAGTGTGCGCAGTGGTAACTATGCCCTCGGCGGCACGATCAATTTTCGGACCTTGAGCCGTCCATCGTCCGCTCTTGGAGTATCCGCCGGTAGCTACGACCGCTATCGTGGCTACGGGACTTACGGAGCAGACCTTGAAAAGGGTCATGTATCGGTGTCCGGCGTGGGTTCGACTGTGGAAGGCTACCGGGATAACTCAGGTCTGGACGAACTGAATGCACTGGCAACTTCCTCCTTCCCACTGGGTGGCGGTCACGGTGTGCTAAGATTTCAGGGCTATCAGAACACCTACGGAGCGCCCGGCTATCTGGATCGTGACCTTGTCGAATCTGGCCAACTCGATGAAAGAGCCGCCATCGACACCTCCGACGGTGGGCACAAAGATTTCGCCAGTGTGGGCTTCAACTGGATTAACGAGGGCATCGACGCCAACCGGACCGAAACCACACTTTGGTGGATGCACAACGACTTCAGCCGTTATGCGAACTTCGGCACCGTTCCGGGAACGGGAAACCAGGGTGTGCGGGAGATTAACTTCAACGCCTTTGGAGGACGGTTTGAGCAGTATTTTGGGTTCACGGATTCCGTCGGCCTGCTCGCAGGGCTTGATCACCGTTCCGATATCGGAAGCTTTGATCGCGCCAATACGATTCGCCGCAGACCGATCAATCAGACTCACGCCTTCGACTACAGTCAACACAACACCGGAGGCTACCTTTTATTCGACTACAAGCCTGTCGATTGGCTCAAGCTAACCGGCGGAACCCGCTACGATCATTTCTTTTTCGATGTCGACGACAAGATGGCCGGAACAAGTGTGAACCCAAATACCGGCGATTTCAGTCCAACTCTAGGCCTGGCTGTCAATCCGGTGGACGGACTGAGCATCTTTGCAAATTATGCCGAAGGTCTTCGCTCCCCCTCCATCGTCGAGGAAATACCCTTCTCGCCGAACCTCGAAACCGCCGATCAGCAGTCATACGAAATCGGCACCACCTATGAGTCGGAAAAGTGGTACCTCCTTGCCAGCCTGTACCATTCCGAATTGTCCGGTGAAATCCAGGCCGCACCGGCAAATGCAGACTTTGTGAATCTAGGCAAGTCACGCCGGATTGGAGCGGATCTGGAGGCCCGCTACCGAATCCAGGAAAATTCCTGCCGTCTCGAACCTTTTGTCACGGCGAGCTGGATCGATGCCGAACTGCTCGACGGAGCTGGTGGATCGGTTCCCGGTGTGCCGGAGTACACGTTCGGCGGCGGATTCGACAGTCAGTGGCCGGCTGGAAAGGGTAGCGCTGTATATGGATTTGGCGCTCATTTTCAATACATTGGTCCAACCGATCTAACGGCTGACGGTAGGCTGGGAACCAGCGCCTATCCCCGCCTCAGCGGCAAGCTCAGGTATGGGCGGCCGGATTTCCACAATCTCCAGATGCATGCCGGTGTCATCTCCTATCCCGGAAGTACACTCGAAGAGAGCGCATTTGACTTTGGCGATACGGTAGCCGTGTCGCCTCAGGCACCGGTCGCTGTGGAGTTCGGTGTGCAAGTGAACTTCTGACCAACGAATCGACTCCTCTTCGATCCTTTGCATACTCGATTAATGAAGACCTTTATCGCTTTCTTTCTCCTCTCGACGGCCCTGGCGAACGCAGGGGCAAAGCCGGTAATTGCGGCAACGAATGAGCCGATGCGTTACTTTGCCGAGCGACTCGCCGGGCATTTCGCCGATGTCCTCTACCTGGTTCCGGATGGGGTCGATCCCGAGTTTTGGAAGCCCACCGACGACAATCTGGTGGCGATCCAGAGTGCCGATCTCATTCTCATGAACGGAGCAACCTATGAGAAATGGGCGGTCACCGCCGCGCTGCCATTCAGTCGGCTCGTCGATACCTCCCAGGGATTTTCGAACAAGTTCATCACCGTCGAGAATGCGGTCACTCATTCGCACGGAGGTGAGGGGGAACACACCCATGGCGGAACGGCGTCCGTGACTTGGCTGGACCTCGAACAGGCGGCGCTCCAGGCGGAGGCAGCCGGGACCGCCCTCGTCCGCGCTTTTCCCAAACATGCGACGTCACTAAAGAAGAAAACAGCGGCGCTCTCCGGCGAGTTACGCTCACTGCACCAGGCAATGCAGAAAGCTGCAGCGCCCATAAAAGGGAGTGCAGTGATCGCCTCCCATCCCTACTTCGATTATTGGTCTCGTGCCTACGGCGTCGAAGTCGCGGCACTGTCCTGGGAACCGAACATGAAACTCGGCGAAAAGGAGATGGCTGACTTTCAAAAGCTGCGGGCGCAACATCCGCAGGCAAATTTTTTTCTTTGGGATGACGCTCCCAGCGCAACAAATCGGAAAGCGATCGAACGCGAAGGCCTGATCGCTTTGGTGCTCACCCCCACGATGAATCGTCCCACACGCGGTGACTTCATAAGCGCAATGCGGGAGAACGTCGAACGACTGGCTGCCGCGACAAAAAAATGAGGTCCCGTCACTGCGTCAACTGTCGGTTGGATATACGGTACAGTTCACCGTATTCACGTTCCCGGGGGCAATGTGCTGCAGAGACTCTTCTCTGCAGGCCATCTGGAGAACTCATGCATCGGCTCCGGTTGTCTGCAGGCAAGAGTGCCAGCAACACAACGATTGATTCACGAGAAAGCAGAAGCGGAGCGCGGTATCGAAAAGGAGCCCCCAACGGTTATTGGGTGACAGTTTAGAGCTCGATGCTGGTCACTTGAGTGAAGTGGCTGCCTAATTTTCGGGTGTGCGGACTTGCACGCCTGACTGAATCGGTTTTCTTGATCGATGCGGTTATTTCTCTTTTTTACTCTGCTCTTTTCGGCTGTCCTGAACGCTGAAGATGAACGCCCCAATATTGTAGTCATTTTGTGTGATGACCTGGGGTATGGGGACCTGGGGTGTTATGGGCATCCTCATATCAAAACGCCTCACCTCGACAAGATGGCGGAGGAGGGGATTCGCTACACGGCTTGCTATTCGTCGGCTCCGGTTTGTTCGCCTTCGCGGGTGGGGCTTCTGACGGGGCGCAGTCCCAATCGTGCTGGGGTTTATGATTGGATTCCGGAAGCCAAAGAGGATGCGAAACGTCCGGATAATCGTCATCTCGTTCATCTGAAGAAGGATGCGATTACGATTCCCAAACTGCTCGGTGAGGCGGGCTATGAAACTTGTTTGTCAGGAAAATGGCACTGCAATGCGATGTTCAATTCCGATAAGCAGGCGCAGCCAAATGACGCGGGCTTTGATCACTGGTTTGCGACACAGAATAACGCTTCACCCAGTCATGAGAATCCCCGAAATTATGTGAGAAATGGCGAGCCGGTGGGACCATTGGAGGGCTACAGTTGCCAACTGGCGACGGACGAGGCGATTCGCTGGATGAAGGAAAGAGGAACGCCAGGCACGGATCAAAAACCTTTCTTTCTCTACCTCGCTTTTCACGAACCGCATGAGCCTGTCGCGTCGCCGGCGGAGCTGGTCGCTGGATATAAAGACGTGGCCCGAAACGAAAACGAAGCTCAGTATTTTGCGAACGTGGAAAATGTCGATCTGGCGGTGGGGCGTGTTTTAAAAGAATTACAGGATACCGGGAAAGACAAAAATACGATCGTCTTCTTTACTTCCGATAATGGTCCGGAGACTCTGGATCGCTACAAAAGCGCGAGGCGTTCCTACGGGTCACCTGATCCACTTCGGGGCATGAAATTGTGGACGACCGATGCTGGTTTCCGGGTATGTGGTATCGCAAGTTGGCCGGGGACCTTGCAGGGAGGTCAGGTGGTTGATGCGCCGGTTTCAGCTCTCGATCTGCTTCCCAGTTTCTGTGAGCTGGGTGGTGTGGTGAGTCCGGAAAACCTGGATGGGATCAGTCTGATTCCGGGAGGTGGAATCCCGTTGGGCCGGACCAAACCGCTGATCTGGTGCTACTACAATTCGATCAATGAACACCGTGTTGCGATGCGGGACGGTAACTGGAAAGTTCTCGCGAAACTGGATGGCGGCTCGATTCAAAAGACTTCAAATCTCTATCCCGGTAACGCGGACGCGATCAAATCAGCGAAACTGACAGATATAGAGATTTATCAGATCAGCGAAGATATCGGCGAGTCGAACAACCTGGCGGAGCAGAATCCGGAAAAGCTCAGCGCTTTAACTGAGAAGCTAGAAGAAGCCTATCGGGAATTGATTGCTGATTCCCCGGTGTGGACCCGTTAATTACTTAGTGCCGGGCTTTGCGATCACTCCGGCGGCGGCATGTATCGGCATCGTAATTGCGATGCCGGCAACGCGGTTTTCCATACTGGCCCGGAAGGGTACATGACACTTCAAACATTGGTTGTGTAGCGTGATCGCTCCGACATAGCGGAACTTATCTCCTTCAACCCGGGTGTATTCCTCTTTACCACTAATGAGGGCTTTGACGGCTTCTTTCTCAAAGTCGTCCTGCGGCTCGTGTTCTTCGTCCTGAGTGGCATTGCCTCCCAGCCAGCGGATATCAACCGACCAGGAACGGGCCATTTCCTTAAAGACATCTTCGAGCGACTGCGAGGGGATGCTCAGGGAATTGTCTTCACCGTCCCCGAAAAAGTCGCGATGCATCACTTGCAGCGAACCATGGATGGTCTCGTGAAGCCAGCGCGCCCGACCCGCGGCCTCTTTTTCCGTTGCGGGATAATTCTCTTTTTTATCCCGAACCGGCTCCTCTCCAAAGATCAGCAAACCGGCTCCGAGGAAAATCAGGGCGACAGTGATCAAGACAGGTCGGAGAGATGACGCAATGGAATAAAAGCTCATAGGAGTAAAACATGTAAATCGAATGCATGTTTAAATCCACTTTTTTTAACCGCCTGAGCCTACGGACCTGCGCATCCCGCTTTCGGGGAACAGAGCGAGCCGGAAAAGGCTAAAACCTCTCTGCGCCCCTGACGCGAAGTGAAGCTCCTGTTCAACCCAAGCACCCTTGAACATCAATTAAATCCGTGTTCATCCGTGGTTTCACGCCACCTCTGAAAATGACATCACAGCTGGGCGGAAGGCAGTGCTCCTAACCCTTTGAAATCGCGGGGTGGAGCAGGCCGAAATTACAATGGGTCACTTTTGTGGCAATGATGGCATTGAGGATGCTTTGGTCTCTGTGATTGTTCTACACCGATGCCTAATCTAAATCTCCTACAACCGAACCGTATCTCTCTTGAAGTCGTTATTCTGGGTGGAGGCTTTGCCGGGGTTTACTGCGGCCAGCGGCTTTCACGGACGCTTAAAATTTCCAACAGCGGACTGCCTTCAGGGATCGTCAGCGAACAGAATTATATGGTGTTTCAGCCGATGTTGGCGGAGGTGGCGGGCGCTTCGCTGGCTCCTCAGCAAATTATCAATCCGATTCGGCGGCTCTGCCGGAACCTCCGCGTGATCAAAGGCAGCGTGAAAACGGTGGATCTGGAAAAGAAGGAAGTGCTGGTCGATACGGGGTCTTTTTCTTCCGGGGTGGTGCTGGAGTATAAACATCTCGTGGTGTCACTCGGCGCGGAGATTGATTTGAGCCGCGTGCCGGGGATGCCGGAGCATGCGTTGCTGATGCAGAACGTGGGTGATGCGATGATCCTTCGTGCCACGATAATCTCCCGAATCGAGGAAGCCAATGTGGAAAGCCGGGCTGAAGTCCGGCAAAGGCTGCTCACTTTTGTGATTGTTGGCGGGGGATATTCCGGCGTCGAAACAGCGGGGGAAGTGCTGGATATGCTTCACGAAACGGCAAAGTATTATTCGGGGGTTCCTCAGGAGGAAATCCGGGTGGTTCTGGTTCACAGTCGCGATCGGATTTTGCCGACTTTGAGCTCAAATCTCGGGGAATACGCGACCCGTAAGCTCAAAAAGCGGGGGCTGGAGCTCCGCCTCAACGAAAGGGTCAAAGCGATGACTGCGACCAAAGTTTACCTCACTTCCGGCGAGGTCATCGAAGCGACGACGACGGTATCGACAGTTGGGAACGCTCCCAACTCGGTGATCAAAGAAATGTGCGATGAATACGGGATCAAACATGATCGTTATCGCATCCTGACGGATCAATCGATGAAGGTTCCGGGTTTTGATTCGCTCTGGGCGGCGGGAGATTGCGCGGCCGTTCCCTACAGCGGCAAAGAGGGTGGCTATTGCCCCCAAACGGCTCAGTTTGCGATGCGAATGGGACAGACGCTGGCGGATAACCTGGTCAGTGATATGAATGCGAAACCTTTGAAGACCTTTCAGTTCAAGGGGCTCGGGGAATTGGCCTCGATCGGCCACCGCACGGCTGTTGCCAATGTGATGGGACTGAAATTCTCCGGTTTGATTGCGTGGTTTATGTGGCGGAGTGTTTATTTGTCGAAGCTGCCCGGTCTCGATCGCAAGATTCGGGTTATGATCGACTGGACGCTCGATTTGTTCTTTCCCAGAGATATCAATTTGTTAAACCCACGATATTCCACGGTTTATCAGGAAGTTCATCTCGAGCCCGGAGACCGGCTTTTCACCGGAGGCGAGCCGGCTTTCTCCTTGTATGTGGTGAAAGAGGGGAAAGTGGAGCTGCGCGATGGTGATAAAATCGTGCGGACGATCCAACCCGGCGACTTCTTTGGAGAACGGGCCCTGGTCCATGGAACCGGCTATCTCTACAACGCGGTTTCACCGGTTGAAACTCAACTGATCTCGGTGAGCGGCGATGTGATTGTGCCCTTTCTCCAAGCGAGCCGGAGACTGCGCCGGGTTCTGGCGAAAACAACCGCACAGGGATCCGCCGAGGCGGAGATGTCGTCGATCCGCTCGAAACTGGACGAGTCGCTGCTGTCTCAGTCCATCAGTGAAGTGATGAGGACGGATGTCGCCACTCTCAGTTCAGATCAAACGGTGGGTGAAGCGATGTTAATGTTCAAACAACGGCGCTTCAGCACCTACCCGCTGGTGAATGATCACCGTCACCTCATTGGGGTGATTAGCCGGGAGGACTTCTTTGATTTCCTGAAACGGGTCGATGTTGACCACGGGAGCACGCTGGATCAAATCGATCTGATGCATTTGCCAGTCTGTCGCGGTTCTCAATCAGTCAACGCGGCTCTGGAGCAGATGGTCCGTGCGGGTCGATACAAATGTCTGATCATCGACGACACGAACCGTTTGATCGGGATCATCACCGTGATGGATCTTCTCGGCGAAGCTGCGGCGACCATGGAAAGCACGCTTGTCTAACGGGCCAGATCGGTGACGTCGAAATAGACGGCCTTGCCGTTATCCAGTTCCAACCGGTCCAGCCTGCGCTGATTTAATTCTTCCAGAGACTGCTGCCTGAAACCAAGCTGATAAGCGGCGAGGTAATCGTATTCATCCGAGATTCTGGTTACCTGAAACGGTGCCTGCGGAGTTCCGTCGCCGGTCATTTCTATGCCACTTAAAAGGAGACCTGCGATTTTCTTTTCCACCTTTGCGTCGTCATCTTTTCCCAGTTTCCCGAGCGCGATGCTCAAATTCATGTGGGCGCTGGGACTGAGCAGGTAGCCGGGAAGCAGGTGTTTCCGGATCAGATTGACAGCCTCTTCGTACCTTGCTTCGTGCACCAAACGACCGACGCCATCCAACTCGTCCGAATAGGGATCAAATTGCTTGTCGGAGATGAAAGCCGTTCTCAAGCTTCGGAAGTTATCCAAAGTCGGGTTTTTGAGATAAGCGGAAAATAACTCTTTCATATTACAGCTTAACGGATTGCATACCAAAAAGCGAACACGGTTCGGAAAAATACAATCCGATGCAAGAAAATGGATAAAACCTTAAAAAACTAGTTTCCATAGCTATTAGCGTAATTATAGTGGGCCGCGATTCGAGACATTTCACGAATCGAAAACACATTCACACTTCAATATCTAATGAAACACATCTATTCTTTCGCAGCGACTCTGGTTGCTGTGGTCTTCGCCGGACTTTCATTGTCATCGACTCAAGCTCAGGATGCGACCGCTTCATTTATCCCCGGAAGATTGGAAAACGCACAGGGTGAATCCATTTCCCGGGAGTCTTTGAAAGGGAAGGTGGTAGCCCTCTATTTTTCGGCTCACCGTTGCGTCAGGTGTCGCGCTTTTACGCCGACGTTGGTCGAGTTCTACGAGAAACATAAGGGAGACGACTTTGAGATCGTCTTCGTCAGTTTTGACAATACTCCCGAGATGAAAAAGCAATACATCGAGGAGGCCGGTATGAAATTTCTGAGCGTAGCGGGAAACAAGGCCAGAGTTCACTTCGATTTGGCGAATCAATACAAGGTCAGCATGCTTCCCCGGTTGATCGTTTTCAATCCGGATGGGAAGCGAGTTTCAGAAGATTCCATGGCGGATATTAATTCCGAGCCGGAATTAGCGCTCCTGAAATGGAAGACTTCGCGATGAGCGCGAGAAATTTGAAAATTTTTCGTAATTGATTCGAATAATCACCCTTTGTGAAACGTCCCATAGGGTGATTCGAATCAGTTATGAAGTCTTCACGTCTCCTTATTCCCGTTTTTCTAAGCGTAATTCTGGCCATCATCGCTCAACAGGCCGACGCACAGGTTTTTCGTCAGACCCCGGCGCAGCTCGATGCGAAGATCAAGAAAGCCGGTACCAGACTGGATCTCATTCAGCAGAATCCTACGACACAAATTCCCAAGTACGTTCTGAATAACGCGATTGGCTTGATCATTATTCAGCAGTTCAAGGCAGGAATTGGGATCGGTGCGGAAGGCGGCGGGGGAGTGGCGCTGGTTAAGAATCCCCAGACCGGTCACTGGAGTCCGCCCGCCTTTGTGGCGAATGCTGAAGGCAGCTACGGCTGGCAGCTCGGGGCGCAAAATGCGATTACAGTGTTCTGTATTATGAAAAAGGAGGGGTTGAAGATACTACAGGAAGGCGGAGTGAAATTCGGGGTGGATGTCCGGGCAACGGCAGGGCCGGCCACTGCGGGTGGCGAAGCGATGGTGGATAACATCAAGAGCCCCGTGCTGGTTTACTCGAATCGGGAAGGTCTTTTTGCCGGGGTTGCCTTCGAAGGCGGCGGAATCATTCACGCCCAGCGGAAAAACGAAGCTTATTACGGGATGCCGATGCAGGATGTGCTCTTTAGCGGACTGGCAAAGTGGTCTCAGGAAGGTGCCAATCTGGTGAATAAACTTCGGCGTTATGCCGGGGAATTCGATGTTCCCGAGAACAATATGCTCAACCGGGCTCCCACTTATCGCTGATTTAGATCGATAAAAGAGAAGGTGTGGAACCGGTCCCGTAAGCCGGATTCTGTTCGCTGAGCCGTTGTCGACTGAAGCGGACGATCATTTGTCTATTCTTTGATCCGGCATTGCCGAATCAAAAAATCTCCACTCGAGAGCGGAGTGCAACTAATACCCAGGCAATATAGGAAGACCGAAGTCCTCCAACCGGGCAGGCAACCCGTTCACCCTGTTTTGTCTTGCACCGCATGGGGTTTATCATGCCCCCTCAGTCTCCTTCGGGGCGGTGAGCTCTTACCTCGCCTTTTCACCCTTACCCGTTTTCATTTTGGTAAAAACGGGCGGTTTATTTTCTGCGACACTTTCCGTCGATCGCAAATTTCTTTGTGATCTCCCCGTTTTTCAACGGGCATACTGCCTTTCGGTGTCCGGACTTTCCTCCAGGCCCGAAAGCCCGGCGATCGCCTCCGACCGATTCCACATCGGAATGATACCTTCGAATCAAAAAAAAGCGAACCCCGGACGAAAATTCCGCCGGGATTCGCAATTACCAACCTACTGATAGTTTCGCCTCGTGTTTCGAAAAACACTAAGCGGCTATCACACCATTGAGTTCATGTGCCTCAATCGATAAATGGTTCCAGAAGAAACGGTTGTCGCCGTTATGGCTCTCTTTTCCGACGAGAGCGGCCATCGGAGCTGATGGCTCAAAACTGAATGCGGGATAAAGGAAAGTCTCGCCGTCGATTACGGTGCTGCACACAAAATTTTTGCCGAAGCGAAACACGCTCAATTCGCACTTGATGGGAACCGAGGGATTAAGCGGCGCATTCCGGAGGTAGCCGATCACACCACCGCCGTTTGAGACATCGCACACTTCGCCCGTCGCCGGGTAGATCGCGACCGCCATGCCGGTGAGTTGACGCTGATCCATCAATGCGACCACCACGCGGTTGGTGATCGAATGTGGAATGATTTCGACGGAGTACTTGATCTCTTCGTTTGTTCCGGAGAAACGAATTTCATCAACCGCCTGGATAGTGAATTGGTTTAGTGCAGGGATATCAACTTTCATGCCGTGTTTAGTGTTCGGTAATACAAAGGATCCGGGTAACTGGTTCAGAACCTTAATATTTTTAAAAACTTAAACGCTCGGATGTGAAGTTTCAATGGTTTTTATAAAAAACATAACAAATATACTGTTTCCCAGACTGTACAGGGTACAATCCGGGACTGTACCCTGTGCAATTGGCAGAAACTGAGATGAGTCGGTCCCAAAAACTCCCGCAAAAAGACAGGTGACATATCTGTTTGAATAGGCTTTCGTGTTTATCTTCCAATGAACAAAAAGCTGCCAGTTTTGTCGTTATTGGTTTGCTTCGGCTCTTTCTGTTTTGGTGTCGATTTCAACCGTGATGTTCGCCCGATCTTATCGGACAAGTGTTTTGCCTGTCATGGTTTTGATGAGCATGATCGCAAAGCAGATCTGCGACTCGATACCGCCGCCGGTGCTCTCGCCGATCTCGGTGGCTACGCGGCGATCGTTCCCGGTGATCTGGAAAAAAGTGAAGCCTGGTATCGGATCATCTCGGATGACGAAGACGAATTGATGCCCCCTCCCAAGTTTCACAAGCCTTTGACCGAAAAGGAGAAGAGTCTTATTAAAGCCTGGATCGAAGAAGGGGCGGAATACAAAACGCACTGGTCCTATGCTCCTCTCGAAAAGAAAGAGGTCCCGTCGGATGAAAACCTGATCGATCATTATATCGGGAAGGATCTCCTGGCTGCCGGGCTTCAGCCGTCTCCGGCAGCGGACCCTCTAACGCTCGTAAGGCGCCTCTATTTTGACCTCCTCGGCTTGCCGCCGACTCCGGAAGAAGTGGATCGTTTTGTGAATCAGAAATCGCCGGATGCCTACCGCAAACTGGTTGGCGATTTGTTGGCCGACCCGGCTTTCGGCGAACGAATGGCGGTCTATTGGCTCGATCTGGTCCGCTATGCCGATACGATTGGTTATCACTCCGATAACTTTATGGAGGTTTCGGCCTATCGGGATTATGTAATTTCGGCGTTTAACCGGAATTTGCCTTACGATCAGTTTACCATCGAGCAACTCGCGGGTGACTTACTTCCGGAGCCGACCCTCGAGCAGCTCATTGCATCGGGCTACAACCGCCTTTTGCAGTCGACCGAAGAAGGGGGCGCTCAGGCCGCCGAATATATGGTGATTCATGCTGCCGATCGGGTTCGGAATGTATCCGGCGTCTGGCTTGGCTCGACGATCGGGTGTGCGCAGTGTCACGATCACAAATACGACCCATTTACCGCTCGCGATTTCTACACCATGGCCGCCTTTTTCGCCGATATAAAGGAGAAGCCAATCGGGAAGCGTCAGCCGAATCTGCAACTTCCCACCGAAGCGGAAACCCGGGAGATCGCGCAACTTGAGGCGGAGCTGGCAGAGAACTCGATCGAATCGGTATTAGCAGAGGACGGCGCGCTAAAGGAGCGAGTCGACACTGCTCAAGTCGCTTGGGAATCGGAGTTACGAAAGCAACTCACCGGCGGGAAAAAGGAGGTTTGGAAAGTCGTCAAACCAGTCACCCTGAAATCGACGGGCGGTCAGACTTTGAAAATCCTGGATGATCAATCGGTGATCACTTCGGGAGCTAACCCGGCGAGAGATAATTATTTGATCGATCTTAAAAGCGTCGGCACCGTCACTGCGATTCGCCTTGAGGCACTGTCTGATTCGGGGTTTCCCAGAAAGAGTTTATCGCGTTCGAATGGTAATTTTATCCTTTCGGGGATCAAAGTGACTCATCAGAGCAAACCGGTAAAAGTTGCTTCGGCGCAGGCGGATTTTGAACAGAAATCCTGGCCCGTCGCGGCCGTGCTCGACGGCAAAAATCAGACCGGCTGGGCGGTGAACGGACACCAGACATCCGGAACGGATCGCGTCGCTATGTTTGTTTTTGAATCTCCCGTCATTTTGGGTGACTCCGAAAAATTAACCATCGAGCTCCAGCATCAGGCCGGGCATGCCGGTCATAATATCGGCAAATTCCGGCTCAGTGTCACCGATTCTCTCAACCCGGGAATCAAAGGGAAGACGAACCTGCCCGGCGATGTCCTCTCCGCATTGAAAAAGGCTCCGGGTGATAAGAATGACAAGGAAAAGGCGCTGTTGAGAGATTATTTCCGGAGTCAAACGCCACTCCTCGCCGAAGTGGTCGAAACGAATCAAAAAACGAAGGCAAAGATCGACGCAATCAGCAAAGGGGTGAAGACCATGCTGGTCTCCGAATCACTGGCTGAGCCACGGATGACCCGATTGCTCCATCGTGGCGATTGGTTGGATAAAACGGGTGAGATGGTGGAGCCGGCACTTCCCGCCTTCCTACCGAGAGGAAATGATCTGCCAAGTGATCGACGTGGTAACCGTCTCGATCTCGCTAAATGGATCGTTGAACCGGGGAATCCGCTCACTTCGAGGACCATGGTCAACCGGATCTGGATGTTACTGTTCGGTCAGGGGCTTTCCCGGAACGTCGATGATCTCGGAGGGCAGGGGGAGCCTCCGACTCATCCGGAATTACTCGATCAACTGTCGATCAGTTTTCGTGACAGCGGTTGGGATATCAAAGCACTGATCACTCAAATTGTGATGTCGGACACCTATCGCCAGGTCTCGACCGTAACTCCGGAGTTACTCAAGGCGGATCCTACGAACCTGCTTTGGGGCAGACAGGGGCGCTGGCGGCTCGAGGCGGAGTTTGTCCGGGATACCGCACTGCACATCAGCGGATTGTTAGTTGAGCAGGAGGGGGGTAAAAGTGTGAAGCCTTATCAGCCCGCCGGCTATTGGCAGCACCTGAATTTTCCGAGGAGAAAATGGGAAGCGGGTCAAAATGATGAATTGTATCGGCGCGGTCTCTATACCTTTCGATGCCGCAGCTTTCCCCATCCAGCGATGGTATCCTTTGATGCGCCAAGTCGGGAAGAATGCACTTCGCAGCGCTCCCGCTCCAATATTCCCCAGCAGGCCCTCGTGATGCTCAACGATCCCAGCTTTGTCGAAGCATCCCGGGTATTTTCGGAGCGATTTGTTTCAAAAGATGCGAGTCCCCGCGAAAACCTCAAAACAGGATGGCGACTCGCGACCGGACGAGTTCCGGGCGAGGATGAACTCAATATCCTCGTCGAACTTTTCAATTCTCAGCGCCAGAAGTACCTGACTAGAGAAAACGCCGCAAAAGATCTTTTAACAATCGGTGAATCCCGCGGGGATAAATCGATTCCTCTACCTGACGCAGCTGCTTACACCCAGGTGGCGCGTGCTATTTTAAATTCTTACGAAACGATTTCCCGAAATTGAATGATCGCGGTTGATACTGATATACTGGTTTATTGTCACCGATTGGATTCCCCCTATCACGTCAAAGCACTGGTCGCTCTGGAGCGGCTCATGAAAAGCGGCGAGCCCTGGGCGATACCATGGCCCTGTGTGAGCGAATTTATTACAACGGTGTCGCCTAACCGGCCATACAACCCTCCCTCGACGATGGAGCAGTGCTTTAAGGCTTTCGATAAATGGAAAAAATCGTCGGGTTTGCAGTTCATCGGTGAAGGGCCGGGTTACTTTGAAAAATTCTGGAAACTTGCAGCAGCGCAAAATCCGGTAGGTCCGGAAATCGAAGATATTCGAATCGCCGCAATGTGTATCAACCACGGCGTTGATGAATTCTGGAGTGCCGACCGGGATTTCAGTGCTTTTTCCTCGATCAAATCGACCAACCCTTTAATCATCCCCAGTAGGTAATCTGTATTATGAATTTTGATTCCATCGTTTCGCGACGCGCGTTTATTAACCGGTCTTCTGTCGGAATTGGGGCAGCCGCACTAACGCACCAACTGTTTGCGGAATCTGGAATCGAACAACAGTGGGCAGGGGCGATTAAGCCTCACCATTTGGCGAAAGCGAAGCGGGTCATTTTTCTATGCATGGCGGGTGGACCGTCTCACATCGAAACGCTGGATTATAAACCCGCTTTAATCAAGATGGACGGCGAACCGATGCCGAAATCCATCACCGAAGGGCAACCCATCGCACAGCTTCAGGGGAAAAAAGACGCCCTGAAATGTATGGGGCCTCAGCACTCGTTTTCCCGGCACGGTCAGTCGGGCCAGATGATTTCAGATGTGTTTCCCCACATCGCGAAACTGGCGGATGATATCACGATCATCAATTCGATGACGACCAAGCAGATCAATCACGATCCAGCGCATACCTTTATGAATACCGGGACCCAGATTTCGGGGCGCCCCTGTATGGGATCATGGATCAACTATGGTTTGGGCAGCGTTTCGCAGAATCTCCCCGGATTCGTCGTGCTCACATCGGTCGGTGGCGGCCAAAGTCAACCCATCGCGTCGCGCCAATGGCACAGTGGATTTTTACCCAGTCGATTTCAGGGCGTGCAGTTTCACTCTCAGGGCGATCCGGTTCTCTATGTGAGTAATCCCAAAGGGGTCGACCGGTATGGCCAACGGGCCGTAGTTGATGCGGTGAATTCATTGAATCGGATTCGGAATGAAAAAGTAAAGGATCCCGAAATCGACACGAAGATCACCCAATACGAAATGGCTTTCCGGATGCAGGCTTCGGTTCCCGAACTGGTGGACTTAAAGGATGAGCCGAAGGAGGTCCTCGAAATGTATGGTGCCACGCCGGGAGATGGTTCTTTTGCCAGTAACTGTTTGCTGGCGCGTCGACTCGCTGAGCGCGGCGTTCGCTTTATACAACTTTATCACCGGGGTTGGGATCATCACGGCGGCGTGAAGAAAGGTGTCGAAACGACCGCCAAACTGGTCGATCAGGGCTCGTGGGCGCTGGTAGAGGATTTGAAACGCCGCGGGATGTTAAAAGACACGCTGGTGATGTGGGGAGGGGAATTTGGTCGTACCCCGATGGCTCAGGGCACGGGTCGCGATCACCACATCAAAGGTTTTTCCATCTGGATGGCTGGCGGCGGTATCAAAGGCGGGCTGACTTACGGAGCGACCGATGATTTTGGTTATAATGCAGAAGAGAACGTCGTAACCGTTCATGATTTTCATGCCACAATGCTGCATTTACTGGGAATCGATCACAATCGTTTTACCTATAAGTTTCAAGGCTTGGATATGAAATTGACCGGAGTGGAGCACGCTCATGTCGTCAAAGACATTCTCGCCTAACCCACCCCGGCCAAATCAATAATTGGTTTACTTGTAGAAAATTCCCTTTTTAGCGGCCTGGGCGCGAAGTGATTTGCTGACCTGCTCATCGAAGCCATCGCCTTTTCCAGCTTTAGCCAGTTTGTCTTTTTCGACTTTCACAAAAGCATCTCTCTTTTTGAGCAGCTCGGTTAAGTTTGTCTGAGCTTGTTTTCTCTCTTCCAGTTGAGTGTCGATCCAGGCATTACGCTCCTCTACCGACATCTCTTTCGCCTTTTCCGGTAACTTTTCGACTTCGATATTGTCTTTCGAAATTTTGTTCTCGGCCAGCAAGGCGATAAGATCGTTGTCTCCACTAACTTGTTTGGCAAACGCGGCACCTGCCATTTTTTGTTTGCTCAGATATCCCGCTCTGGATGCCACAGTTTCGGCTGAAGCCACGGAATTGTTACTCACTTTCATTCGCACAGAAGCGCGCGCTTCTTCACTGCCGTA
This sequence comes from Verrucomicrobiales bacterium, assembly GCA_029213005.1. Taxonomy (GTDB): domain Bacteria; phylum Verrucomicrobiota; class Verrucomicrobiia; order Verrucomicrobiales; family DEV007; genus Arctic95D-9. The sequence goes on along the minus strand of JARGPI010000001.1, from coordinate 328,847 downwards.
GGCAAGCACCGTATGGTTGAGTCGGGAATTGAGCGCAGCGATTTCATCGTCGAACGGAGTGGAAATTGCGATGGTGCCGCCGCTTTGCAGAATCGCAGCATAATCGCCTTCCGATTTCGACGCAATTTCCTGCCAGATACCGGTAGCTGAACGGTTGTTTCCACATTGAATCGTATTGATAATCAGATCGTTCTTCATAGCGAGCTGGCAGACTTCGGGGTACTTCACGTCATCCTGATAGTCCATGTGAGGAGGGGCATCGCCGACGAGAAAGATAATCTTCAATACCTCTTTGGACTTCGACCATTTCATATCCGTGACTGCTTCGTGCAAAGCCTGATTGACTGACTCCGGCCCATCGCCGCCACCTCCGGCTCGAAAACCAAGCAGATCGCCGTAGATGGCATCGATATCATCAGTTAAAGGGAATTGCTTGGTGATATATTGATCTCCACGGTCCCGGTAACCAACCAAACCGATCTTTAGTTCCGGAGTCGGATCTGCGTCGACGATTTCATTGGCGATCGACCATATTTTTTCTTTAGCGCCTTGAATTAAGCCGCCCATGGATCCCGTGGTATCCAGAACAAAGCAGACTTCGATCTTCGGCTTGGTGATTTTTTTTGCGGTATCCTCAGCATATAGAGTCGGAACGCTGAGGCTGAGCATCGTTAGAGTGGTGATAAGGCATTTTGTTAGTTTCATTGCTATAGTTGTTGGTGGTTTAGTTTATGATTTCGATGATTTCTTTTTCGCTGAAGGCGAGCCTCAAGTTGTTCCCGGCGGAGAACCACTGCGAGGCCTGTGGGTTGTTTCGGAGAAACGTAAAGTATTCATCCGTTCCGAATTTGATTTGGCGGACCGGTGTATCTTTGCCAAGCGCCTGCGAATCGGAATCGACCCATTGATCGGAATTCCGATAGAATGTCTTGCCATTGATCAGTTGAGTTTCCGGTTCGATCTGAACGGCGCCGGGTGCTGGTGCTGCGGCGCTGTAGTTGGATCGCTTCATCGCCCGGCTCTGAGCTGCGATGTTACTGGCGCTTTTGAAATCGGCTTCCGATGCCGCGGCGGCCAATGCCTCGTCTCCACTCTTTTCATAGGCAAAGGCATCAGCTTTGGTCCGGAGCTCCCGGCGGGCCATTGGTGTTGCGTCGAATTCCCGTAGAGACCGGTTCGTGACCGGCACGCCCCGTTTGGCTTCGTCCTCGAGGATTAGCCAAGAGGTGTAGGGTGTTACGATCGCATATTCCCGGGCCAGCGAGGTCACTTCGTCTTTCAGCTCATCGCTCTCCCCGTTGAGCCGGATTTGCTCCAGCAACCAGCCGACGCGGCGAACTGCCCACAGACGCGGAATAAACTGGTTTTGTTTCCCGCCACCGGCAAATGAAAAGGGATAGGTAAAGGTCGTTTCTTTGCCTCTGAAATTACCCGACAGAGTGAGTTCGCCGTTCTCGTTGCTTTTCTTGAAGCGACCAAGGATGACGAGTTGGTCACCACGAAAAACATCGGGTATATTTTTCGGGGTCAGAGCTCGGATCCAGTCCGCTCCGGTGATATCGATAGATAAATCGGAAAACACCGGTTCGGCGAACTTGGAGTAAAACCGGCTGATTTTGTGTTCGATGTCTTCGGTCGGAAGCGCGTATTGAGTGTGGGCTTTGGTTTCCCGGGCGAGAAGATCGAGTAGATGGGTATTGATCTTGGCGCCGATACCAAAAGAAAAGACGCGAGCCTTCACTTCTGCGTCAGCCAACTGTCGCTGGACACCCTTTACCAATACTTTTTCATCGGTTGCGCCGAGAGTCGGTTTGCCGTCGGTAATAAAGATAATCTGTCGGGGGCGGTTGTCCTCGTTTTTCGTGGCTGAAAGGCTGTCGACAGCAACAGAGAGTGCCTCTTCGACCGCCGTTCCACCAATCGCTTTGATCGTTTTGATGAAATCACCCGCTCTGGTGAGGTTTTCTTTAGTTGCCGGAACCAATGATTTGAAAAGGGTTTCGGAATCCGTAGAGAATCGAACGATCTGAAAGCGATCGTCGGGATTCAATGAGTCGAGGCAGAAGTCGAGGCCTTCTTTTGCCTTATCGAGTTTTCCGTCGCGCATCGATGCAGAGGAGTCGAGAACAAAGACGACATCTTTAGGCTGGGGAGCTAACGGAGCGTCGTTCCAGACCTGGGGACTCACTAAAACCAGAAAATGTCCTTCGTCCTTTTTGTCTTTGTCGTAGTAGGTGAAAAATTCGGTGGTAAGAGGGGGAGTCTCTTTATCTGACGGAGCTGTCGAATAAACCAATTGGAAATCGGAGACCGGGGATGCCGCTTTGTCCGCAAGCGTTACCGTCGCTTTATTCTTCTTATCGTTGAACTCGACCGATATGTCGTGAGACGGAGAGTAGATGGTGCGAAACCTTTGGTCTTTTGGGGTATCTAATGAAACCTCCAGATTGAATTTGCCAGCGGCCTTTTTGTCAGGAGTCAGGCAATGTTCCCGGGACTTTAAAGGTAAGGTGTAGTTCACGAGATTGCCGTCTTTCGGAAGCAACTGAGTGTATTTGATCCTGATCTCCTTGGTTGAACACGATTCGAAAGGGAAGATCCGCACTTTGAAGAGATTTTGTTCGCTGTATTCGAAGAGCGCGGGATCGAGAGTGCGCCGCACAATGTCTTCGTAAATTTTACGGGCTTTGTCTGAATCAAGAAGCTCTCCTTCCGTTAACTCCCCGTCAATTTCCATGGCGAAGGAATCGATCCGGGCGTCATTCGGAATCGGAAACAGAAAGAATCCCTGAACTCTGCGGTTCGCGGGATTGTATAGTGTTTGCGAAATGGTGGTGGTGGCGATTTGCCCTTTAATGCTCGTCTCAACATCGGACCGCTTTACCTGAATGGGCAGATATCGATCGATCGGTCGGGGCGGTCTTGGGAAGATCCGGTGCGGAGGGAGGCCGATAACGGGCTGATCGGTGATGATCAATCCTTGCCCCATGAGGTTTGAACTTAGCAGGATGGCGCTGAGCAGGCCTAAGATTTTCTTCATAAAACACTGACGGCTCAATTTCCGAAAAAGTGTCAGGAAGATGTAAAAGATTCGAAAGAATCTTGTCAGCCCGAAACGAAAACCGCCGCACCGGGTGGTCCGGAGCGGCGATTCTAAAATAGTAGATTACGCTAAATCCCTCAGTCAGTCTTTACGATAGCGGGGATGGCCTGTTCTGCGATCCGTTCAACGAGGGGTATCGATTGAGTAATCATCTGATTAACCGTTTCACTGACCCGGGTGGATTTCCGGAGATTACGGATCCGGCTCAGTGATTGCTGAACTTCGTGCAGAGAGTCATGAAAAGAGATTCCGTTCCGACCCCGATAAGATTTGATGAGTTCGTTAGTCGTTTCGGTATAAGACTTCATCTGTCGATAGAGTTCGTTCGACTTGGAAAGATCTTTACCAAATTTCATTTCCCAGCCAAAACGGAAAGCCATCTGGTCGGCGAGGTTATCGATCGCATAGATATTCTTCTCGATATCATCCGAAGGGGCGGCCACGATGACCGGATTGCTGTTACAAAAGCCTCGCGGATTTTGCCCGTAGTGACTGAATCCCTGGCTTTGCGAAAACGGGGCGACGATGACGCTCACGACAGCGATAATGAGGGCTTTGATATGGAATGATGGGGGTATCATGGGTCGCAGGTGAGACGACCCTTACTCTGATTAATTCATTTTATCAGATTCCAATGGGCCAAGCCCTTAACACATCGTCGATATCTTCGGGCTCGAGGCTCTCGTGTGCTTCCAGCTCGTCGGCGAGCGCTGCGACCGCCGCCCAGACATCGTCGCGCTCGAAAAAGGCGAGCAGCTCATTGGCGAAATGGGCGAGATGCAGAGCGACCGGCTTGTTCTTCGGAAGAAATTCCCGCGCCCGGTCCACTGCCAGTTTCCAATCATAATGCCACTCCTCGATAAATTCGGGAGCAAACTTGGTACCGTCATAGATCATTTCCACAATGGGGCCGGCCAGCGCCACTTTGATTTCTTTGACTCCGAGTTCACGCTCCGAGCAGTTTCCCTCGGGCCAGACAACCCGAATTTCACCGGAGCGGTCCGGGAACAACTCATCTTCCTCCGGCTCAATGGTGAGCAGATCAATGTGTCCGCCGAGCAGGGCTGCGGCGACAGCGTGGCCACACTCGTGGTAGGCGGTTCTGATGATGGTGTCGTCTGACATATTGATCTAAAGAGCGATAGGCTACCGTTCGGGAGAATTCAAATCAGTGATGAAGAAACAAAAAGAATTTAACTGACACAAGAGATCTCCTTGCAATTATCCTACGTAATGGTTAGACAAAGCGGTAATGAATTCTTTGGGGAAATCTCTTTGTGCATTCTGGAACTCGTCCATTGGTAAAAAAATCGTCGTAGCTGTTACGGGGATTCTTTTAGTCGGGTTTCTTCTCGGTCATATGGCCGGTAACCTCCTGGTGTTTGCGGGTCGCGAAGCCATGAATGATTATGCTTACTTTCTCCATCATATGTTGCATGGAGCCGGTATCTGGTTTGCCCGGATCGGTCTTCTGGTCGCTGTGGTTCTTCACATTGTCGCCACCGTTTCGCTGACTCTTCACAACAAAGCATCCCGTCAGGAAAAATACGAGCACGAGGCCACGGTTCAGGCGAGTCGGAGTTCCCGGATGATGATTGTCAGTGGATTGATCATTCTCGCTTTCATCATTTTCCACATTCTTCACTTTACCGTCCGGGTCGATTCGGGTCTCGCTGATCTGAAAGATCCGCTCGATGCCTCCCGTCATGACACCTACGGAATGGTCATCGCCGGTTTCAATGTTCCCTGGGTCGTTTTATTTTATGTGGTGGCGATCTCACTACTCTGCTCTCATCTCAGCCACGGGATCGCTTCGATTTTCCAAACTCTGGGTCTGCGCTCGGCTAAAACCGAGAAAGCAACCAAAGCGTTATCCTGGGGGATCACGATTCTTCTCTGGATCGGATTTTTGATCATTCCATTGACCGTTTTATTGAACATCGTAAATGACAAAGAGGCTGCAGGTCAGGCGGCGATTGAAAACAGCGCCGTTCATAACCTGACAGGGTACCGTCCTTCACTTAACCAGGTGCCATCCGCCGAATAACCACAGTTTTGCGCTAAACCACTTTACAAATTTTCATCATGTCTTCGTTAAATTCGGCAATTCCACCGGGACCACTCGCAGAGAAATGGACCAGGTATAAAGATTCCGCTCCACTGATCAACCCGGCAAACAAAAGGAAATTCAGCGTCATCGTAGTCGGTTCAGGTCTTGCCGGCGGTTCCGCAGCAGCAACACTTTCCGAGTTGGGCTATCAAGTAAAGTGCTTCTGTTATCAGGACAGTCCCCGACGTGCTCACTCCATCGCAGCCCAGGGTGGCATTAATGCGGCCAAGAATTACCAGAACGATGGGGATTCTGTTTGGCGTCTTTTTTACGACACGATTAAGGGTGGTGATTTCCGTTCCCGCGAAGCAAACGTGCACCGCCTTGCTGAGGTGAGTTCGAATATTATTGACCAGTGCGTCGCCCAGGGGGTTCCTTTTGCCCGGGAATACGGCGGACTTCTCGCAAACCGTTCTTTTGGTGGTGCTCAGGTGAGCCGGACTTTCTATGCCCGGGGACAAACCGGACAGCAGCTCCTGATTGGTTGTTATCAGGCGCTCGAAAAAGAGATCGCCCGCGGGGGAGTGACAATGTATCCCCGCACCGAGATGATGGATCTCGTTAAGGTCGATGGCCATGCCAAAGGTATCGTGGTTCGTGACCTGAAAACCGGGAAAATCGAAAGTCACGCTGCGGATTGTGTGATCCTGGCGACCGGTGGTTACGGCAACGTTTTCTATCTGTCGACCAATGCCATGGGCTGTAATGTGATGGCCGCCTTCCGCGCATACAAGCGGGGAGCCTACTTTGCTAATCCCTGCTACACACAAATTCACCCAACCTGTATTCCGGTGAGTGGTGATTATCAGAGTAAGTTGACGTTGATGTCAGAGTCTCTGCGGAACGACGGACGTATCTGGGTTCCGAAATCACGCGATGTGGCAGCAAAAATTCGCGCCGGGAAAATGACCGCCAGCGATGTGCCGGACGACCAGCGCGATTACTATTTGGAGCGGAAGTATCCATCATTCGGAAACCTTGCTCCCCGTGATATTGCATCGCGCTCCGCAAAAGAGGCCTGTGATGATGGCCGGGGTGTAGCCAAGACCGGGCTCGGGGTGTACCTTGACTTCCGCGATGCGATCGATCGTCTCGGTAAAGACACGATTGAAGCCCGGTATGGAAACCTTTTCCAGATGTATAATAAAATCTCCGGAGAAGATCCCTACACTTCGCCGATGAAGATTTATCCGGCGGTTCACTACACGATGGGTGGACTCTGGGTCGATTACAATTTGATGTCGAACCTGAAAGGGCTCCACGTATTAGGCGAGGCAAATTTCTCCGATCACGGAGCGAACCGTCTCGGTGCCAGTGCTTTGATGCAGGGACTCGCTGATGGCTACTTTGTGATTCCGGCGACCTTGCCATCGTATCTGGTCAATGAGACCCCGGGGTCGGTGACCACGTCTAATCCTGCCTTCCGCGAGGCTGAGGAGGCCGTGAATGCCCGCATCGGACAGTTGATGAAGAACGGGGCCTCTGGAACCCGGACCGTTGACAGTTTCCACCGGGAACTCGGATTCCTGATGTGGGATAAATGTGGAATGGGACGAACCAAGGAAGGTCTCGAAGAAGCAATATCCAAGATCCCGGCGATTCGGGAGGATTTTTGGGCCAACGTTAAAATTCCGGGTAGCACCTCGAGCCTCAATATGGAGCTGGAGAAAGCCGGCCGCGTTGCTGACTTCATCGATTTTGCCGAGATGACCTGTCATGATGCCTTGAACCGCGAGGAATCCTGCGGTGGTCATTTCCGCGAGGAGTATCAGTTCACTGAAGAGGACGAGGATGTGAAATCCGGCTTCACCAACCCGGGCGAAGCGAAACGTCGTGATGACGAATTTTCCTACGTAGCGGCCTGGGGAGACAATGGTCCCGGGAAGAAACCGGAACTTCACAAAGAGAATCTTGAGTTCGAAGCCGTGACACCATCCGTTCGGAGCTACAAATAACCAACCGATTAGAAAGTTTTACCGATGAATTTGACTTTAAAAGTTTGGCGCCAGGCTCACGCGGATGACCGCGGAGAGATCAAGACCTACGAAGCAAATGATATTCCGGAGGAAGCGTCCTTCCTCGAGATGCTCGATATCGTAAATGAGCAGATTTTGGAAAAAGGAGACGATCCGATCCACTTCGATCATGATTGTCGGGAAGGAATCTGCGGAATGTGTTCTCTGAATATCAATGGAGTTCCGCATTCCAAGGAGAAAGGCATCACCACCTGCCAGGTCCACATGCGGAAGTTCCGCGATGGGGATACGATCTGGATTGAGCCATTCCGGGCCAAAGCTTTCCCGATTGTAAAAGATCTGGTGATCGACCGGACCGCTTTTGACCGTATCGTCGCCGCCGGCGGATATGTTGAAGTTCGTACCGGCTCAGCTGTCGATGCCAACTCGGTTCCCATTTCCAAACCCGATGCCGACGCCGCTTTCGACGCAGCGGCCTGTATCGGTTGCGGAGCCTGTGTTGCGGCGTGTAAAAACGCCAGTGCGATGCTTTTTGTTGGAGCGAAGGCGGCTCACCTGAATCTGCTGCCACAGGGGCAACCCGAGAAAGATAAACGGGTTTTGGGTATGGTTCGGCAGATGGACGCAGAGGGATTCGGTAACTGCACCAACCAATACGAGTGCGAAGCTGTTTGTCCGAAAGAAATCAGCGCGGATGTTATCGCCAAATTGAATCGCGACTATGCCAAAGCTGCGGTTAAAGAGGCGGTAGGACGCTAATTAATATTTGATCGACCACTATGAGCGAAAATAAAAAGTCGAACCTGATAATCTTCGGCTTAATTGTCGTCATGGTGGTGGTGTATTTCGCCTTTGGGCGAAAAGGAGAGAATCCCGCTACGATCACAACCCAGCGTCTCAATCATCTGAAATCAGAGGTTATCGCCTGGAGCGAAGAGAAAGGGGCGCCCCCTCAATCTCTTTCTGAACTCGGGCTTGAGGAATCTGCTTTGGTGGATCATATCGGAACACCTTTCACTTATAATGTGAGTGGCTCCCGAGTATCAATTTCAACTCCCGGAGCCGATAAGAAGCCCGGAGGGATTATGTTCAAAGCTGACCGGGTCGTGACCTTCGAAGTTAATACGAAGTAGACGCTGTTGAATCAGCGCAATGGTTGCGGTTGAGAAACTGTTTGAAATTCTCATCGCAATTCATTTACTATCAAGCAACCTATGAAAAATTCAGGTTGCCTCTTTTTTGTCATTTTCTACCTGAACGGTTTCGTTTTCAGTTCAGCAGCTGACCGGGTCGCCCTAATTATAGGGATAGACGAATACCGGGAGTTGGCGGAAGAGGCCCAGTTAAAAGTCGCGGTGAAAGATGCCTCGCTTCTCGCAGAGACGCTTCGGAATCTGCCGGTTCCGTTCGAGGTAAACCTAATCACCAACGGCTCCCGGGAGGAGATCATGGCAGGCTTCGATCGCTTTGTAGATTCGGCTAAAGAAGCGGAATGCGCTCTGGTTTATTTTGCGGGCCACGGAATAGAATTTCACGGCGAAAATTTCCTGCTCGTCAAAGATACGGAGATTGAAGCCTCGGGTACCGAAAGCGTTCAGCGAATCAAAGACCGGCTCGAGTATCAGACCGTCGCTCTGAAGAAGGCGATTATGTATCTGGATGAGACCGATGCGCTGCTCAAGCTGATTATCCTCGACTCCTGCCGCGATAATCCCCTGCAGTTGAGTCAGGATGGCGGAACCCGGGCCCTCGCCACGACCAAAGCCGGGTTGGGACGGGTCAACGCTTCCAGCGGAATGCTGATCAGCTATGCGGCGGATGCCGGACAGCAGGCCAATGACGGGCTTTTCACCGGAGTTTTAGCGAGAAACGTCCAGTTGCCCGGTAAAAACCTGATGGAGGTGTTTGCGAGAACCCGGGCGGAAGTGAGAGAGCGTTCCCGGGTGCTGCGCGACTCCAATAAAGGCGTGATGCACGAACCCGCCGAATACAGCAAACTGGAGGCCGAAGCGCTTTCGTTTTCCTTTTATCCGGTCGGAGAGGGCGAAAGCGTCCCGATTCCTCCACCTGTGGCGATGCCGCCAACCTTGACCGTGGTGGGACCGACCAAGGCGGAAGAACTTCAGTCGGAGAAGCTTCTCGAATCAAAAATTAAGCTCGCTGAGATCACCGCAAAAATCGATACCGAAAGAGCACGTTGGCAGAAGGCTGAAGCTGTTATCGTCACCCTGACCAATAACCGTAGAACCCCGGTCAGGGAGGGCTCGGGACCCTATTTCCAATGCGTTGCCGCTCAGAAAGTGATTCAGGAGGTCAATGCTAAAGCTCCGGCGCTGAAAGCAGAAAAGAAGCGGCTCGAGGCGATTATTGAGGCGCTGGCTGAGTGATTGCGGGGTTTTCGTACCAGAACACTCCGAGATTATCCCTTTCCTCGCAGGTCATCAGATCGAGATCACCATCGGAATCGAGATCGAGCAGCTCGATTCGGTCAAATTTCACGCCTTCGCTTCCGGAAATGTTAGTCGCTTCGATGGCTTTAACCGGGTCGATGCTAAAGGGAAAATAGAACGCTCCCGAGAGCTTGCCATTGGCGTGTTCACAGGTCGCTGCGATTTCGAGACCGGGTTTTCCGTCCAGATTTCCGATTCGGACCGCTTTACTGCCACCGAACTCGCTCCGATTTAAAATAGGGCTGGATAACTTCTCCTCCCACGCGCTTCGCCAGGGCCGCTCCTTTGGTTGAAACAAATAGCCGAACTCTTCAGGACGGAGGGCTGCCGCGATATCTTTTTTGCCATCTCCGTTGAGATCTGCGACATCGATAAACATCACTTCTTTTCCCGCGAATCCAAGGCGCGTCGGTTTCGACATCCATGGTTCTTCGGTAAGATGACTCATCGCGTAAATCCCGGAATGAGCGCCCTTGCGATCGGAATAAACAATCTCCCGGTGGCCGTCACCGTCGAGATCGATATCCCGGATCGTCATGATCCAGGCTGCGGAGGCGAGGGGTTTCCACTGCCAGTTTGAAAGATTGCGGGCCTTGCTGTGCCCCGGATTGACCAACCAGCCGACCGCTCCATTTTCGCCTTTTGATCCGGTGATGACGTCGGCATCACCATCGCGGTCCACATCAAAGGTGGTTAAAAACATCCAACGGGCTTTTTTTGCCGTGCAGGGAATCTCGACGGTTTCCCAGGCCGAGGGATTCAGATAATCTTCCCGCTTTTCGGGAGCCCAGTGGATGAATAGAGATTGCGTTTTGCCTTCGCAGGCGGAAACAACATCGATCCGTAAGTCCCCGTCGAGATCGGTGAAAATGGCATCCTCCGCGTCTTTCACCCGGCCCACCGTAACGGCCGGCCAGTTTTCTTTGATGCCGTCTTTGCCCGGATTGAGACATACCCGGATCGCATCGCCATTTTCCCAACCGGTCACCACATCGGGAAGGCGATCCCGGTTGACATCCGCGAGGCGAACCCCGTCGGCCCCTTTTTTGCCCTCGCCGGGTGCCGCCGGATCAATCGTATGGCGTTTCCAGACTGAATGCTGCTGAGTCGGCACAACGATTACGTATCCGATTATGAGCAATGACAGGATTGCTTTCATCGCATTACCCTGTCATGTTGAAAATCTGTTGCCAATGGATTTGCTTACCTCTTTCCGTATTGTTCTGTCACTCAGTTGTTTGATAACGGTAGCTTCGGCTCAAATTCCAGAGGATCCGTTCGATAAAGTTGCACAGGAAGCGGAAATCGTTGGTGGAGAGAGCCATCAGTTTATCGATCCCGATTTGATCCGGAACTTAACCGGAAAAGTCAAACCGAGCATTGTAGCGGTGCGACAACTGGGTCGTGACGGCGATCAGCGTGGAATCGGTTCCGGTTTTGTGATCGATAAATCCGGTTTGATCGCCACCAATTTGCATGTGATCGGGGAATCCCGGCCTGTGGAGGTGGAATTCAACGACGGATCGGTATTTCCTGTGACCGAAATTCACTCCAGCGATCGCCGCTTCGATCTCGCCGTGCTGCGAATCGATCCGGGTGACCGGGAATTGGTTCCCTTGAAACTGGGCGAGACGAAGGCTCTTGATCAGGGTGAGCTTATTGTCGGATTTGGTTCGCCTCTGGGGCTGAAATTCAGTGTGGTTTCGGGAGTGGTTTCAGCGATTCGAAACCTCGAAGCCGATTTCCTCGGCGAAGAAACCCCGGATTATCCGATGATTCAGATATCGATGCCGATTGAGCTGGGGAACAGCGGTGGTCCCATCGTGAATCTGAATGGCGAAGTCATGGGAGTGGTCACCTTTAAACACCGGATTCGGGATAATCTCGGATTCGCGGTGAAGAGCGATGATCTCAGCACGATTTTGAAAAAGCCGAACCCCGTGCCCATGGCGCGATGGAAGACGATAGGCACTCTTGATCCACGGCAATGGAGCGTGGTGATGGACGGTGACTGGAATCAACGCTCCGGAGTGATTCAGGCGAAGACGCCCGGGTCCGGTTTTGGCGGTCGGACTCTCTGCCTTTCCGAGGAAGCCGTTCCCGATGGCCCGTTTGAAATCGCTGTAAAAGTGAAGCTCGACGATGAATCGGGTGCCGCAGGGTTGGCGTTTTCGTCCGATGGCGGGGATGAGCACTACGGCTTTTACCCGAGTAACGGAAAGTTGCGACTCACCCGGTTCAATGGCCCGAGTGTCTATTCCTGGAAGATCCTCGTTGATAAAGCAGTTCCCGCTTATAAGTCGGGGGAGTGGAATCACCTTAAGATCAGAGTCGAGGATGGGGTGATCACCGGCTACGTAAATGGCGAAGAGGCCGTGAAGGTGAAAGACAGCGGTTTAACCGGGACCAAAGCCGGTCTCTGCAAATTCCGGAAAACCAATGCGCAGTTCCGTGAATTTGAAATTGCGGATCAAATCGAGTTTACCAAACTGAGCGAAAAACAAAGTAAAGCATTCGATCTTGAGATTGAGAAATATGTAGGTAATCAGGATCGCGATTCGGTATTATCGAAACTGGCAGAGAATGACGAGGTCAGTCGTATTTTTCTCGATAAAAAAGCCGCGGAGTTCGAAGCCCTCGCTCTGGAGATGCGGAATTTGAAAAGTGCGCTTCACTACAAAAGTGTCGCCACAGACCTTCTTGCGGTGGTTAATCCCGCTGATGAGAGCGAAATCGATCTTTTCGAAGTGGCCCTGCAGCTTGCCCGGATCGATGACCCGGAGATGGATGAAGATCACTACCGGAAAGTTTTCGCCCGTCTGGTTAGTGATGGGCGGATCTATCTGGATGGAGCGAAGGACGCCACTGCGGTTCGGAAGCTCCGGGATTTTCTATTTAAAGAAAACGGATTTCACGGCAGTCGTAATGAATACTATCATCACGCCAACAGCTACATCAACCACGTCCTCGACGACCGTGAAGGACTACCGATTACTCTGAGCGTTCTCTTTATCGGAATGGCTCAGAGACTCGATTTGGGAAATGTATTTGGCGTCGGGTTGCCCGGTCGTTTTGTGGTCGGGTATCAGGAACATGTCGAAAGTGATTTGATACTATTTAATGTCTTTGAAAACGGTCTCGAAATGACCCGCCGGGATGCCGAGATTATGGCGACCCAATTCGGCGGCCGGACCACGGATGCCACCTTTGAACCCGCTCATCCCAAGGCGATCGCCATGCGGATGCTTCGCAATTTGATCGGGCTCGAGATCAATCAGAAACAGAATCCTCCCGGAGCGCTCAGTTATTTGAATCTTCTCCTCGAAATTGAACCGGAGGCGATCGAGGCCCGCTTTCAACGAGCGCTGGTTCAGGCTCAGACTGAAAATTTCGAAGGCGCCAAACAGGATCTCGACTGGCTTTTGGAAAAGCGACCCGCAGGGATCAACTACAATCGCCTGCTTCAATTCCGCGAAGCGCTGGAGTGAGCCGGTGAGGCGGCATTAGATCGATTCGTATGGAAAAGCTGGAAGTCAATTTTCAGTCGCGGATTGCGGTTTCCTGTGTAAGATCGTCGCTACTTAAGAGTAGACCATGGAATCTGGAAGTGTTTTAGCGGAGAGACCTTGCCCCATCACTGGCGGGCGGGAATGCGAAATTGTGGCAACCCGGGCCAGGGAAGGGCACGAATTGCGCAACGTGATCTCCAAAGACAGTGGTCTCATCTACGTCGATCCTCTGCCGATCGAGGATTTGTCTCAATTTTACAAAGAGGATTACCGGAAATCCTACAAAAACGTCGTCACACCGAAGAAAAAGCACATTTTCCGGGCTGGCGGAGTGGCGTTGGACCGCTGGGAGCGGCTTCACGAGTATTTGCCGGGCAATACCCGGGCGGTTGATTTCGGAGCGGGTGGGGGAGAATGGGCTTACCTCTTAAAAAGCCGGGGCGTCGATATTTTCGGAATCGAGCCCAACGCCGGATACGGTGGTTTTGCGAAAGAAAGCTACGATTTGAATCTCTTTCTCGGAATGTACCAGGAAGCGGATGTGGAGCGGGGGACTTTTGAGATCGCCACGCTTTTCCATGTGCTGGAGCATCTCAAAGATCCTGTGATTGATATCCGGAACATGAGCGAATTCCTCAAAGATGGCGGGCATTTCGCGATAGAAGTGCCGGACATTCTTTACGCCGGAATGCACTTTGATCACAAGTGGCACGATGGTCACCTCTTCGGTTTTGACATCAAGACTCTGGAGGGCGTTGCCAACAGTGCCGGGCTCCATACCGTGAAATTGGAACGTCAGGGTGGTAACCTTTTCGGAATCTTTCAGAAACGGGAGTCCGAGGAAGTGAAACCAGTCGATCTGACCGGTCACTACGAGGAGGCGCTCTCTGAAATGAATGCCGGACGCGCGAAATACTGGAGTTTCCCGACGACTTATCTGAAACCGTTTCAGAAAATGGCGCGGTCGATTTCGGAGAAAACGGCGGTTTCGTCAAAATCTGCCGGACGCGAGATTCTTGACAGTCTGTACGGCAAAGCTTCTTGATTCTTTGCGGGGCTCAGAGCAGGAACAAGATTAAGAGCAGGAACAAGAGGAGACTGTACCCTGTACAGTCGGACGCTAAAACCCTGCCCGGACGGAGATTACTCGGTCCGGACGTTGAAGGTCAGCTGCCAGCGCTTCTCGGAACCGGTGTGCTGCATCCAGAGCTCGAGATTGCCGAGCTCGGTGACACAGGCGTGGAGCTTGACCGGAATCATCTCGCCGAGCTCGTGACCATCGAGAGGCGGTAGCTCGACGGCGAGACTCGCGGTCTCTTCCAATTCGGCTTCTGCGTTGTCAACAATGGTGCCCGGTTCATCGCCACTGCGAACTTCGGATGACAGAAAGCGAAACTCGGCTTCCTGTCCGGTGATCAATCCAAATTCCTGACCTTCGAGAATATGTTCGCTGCCTTCTTCCATTCCCTGAGGAACGACGCAGACGCCTTTCAATGGTGGTTTGAAACCGGGAATCGCAGGCATAGAGGACTCCAAGCCGAGGTAGTAGGAGCGCGACGTTCCGGCTTTAATCCTCAGTCCCTGTCCGGTGGCCCGGTTTCTGGCATAGACGGCCGCGCCGCGCGCTACGGCGAGGTCGGGCTGGAAGCCCTGCAATTCGGTGGGTGCTTCGCCCTGATTCCAGCTCCCCAGCAGATCGAGGACCCGTTGCCGAACGGCGTCGGCTTTGAAAGCTCCTCCGTTAAACAGGATCGCGGTGGGATGAAGCAAATCACCGGTGGTATCGGACACCATCTGGGAAAGTTCTTCGCTGGCCTTAACGTTCTCAAGGCTTCGCTTGAGGAAGCGGGCGAGGTGTTTGCTGACCACAGGATCCGAGGCGTAAGGCAGCCCAAATTCGTGGAGACCGCTTTTCCCTTCCTGAGGTAGCTCATCCGGCTTCGTCATGGGGAAGAAGCCATCGAGAACGACGGATTCCAGGGTGGCGCGGTCGAGTTTGGTTGAAATGGTTTTCGCGAGCAAACTCGAACCACGGGACGGAATCGAAATCGGTGCTTCGTCGAGATCGGTCCTCGAAAAGAGAGTTACCTTCGCTGCGCCGCAACTTTGGATGAGGGACAGCATTTGCCAGGCATCGATGGTGGTTCCTTCAGCGGCCAGCTTCGCCTGGAGGGTGTAAGCCAGCGCCAGATCCATATTATCACCGCCGAGAAGGAGATGCTCGCCCACGCTGATGCGCTCGATTTCGAGACTGCCGTCCAAATCGGTAATAAACAGAAGGCTGAAGTCCGCGGTTCCGCCACCGACGTCACACACGAGTACGATGTCGCCTTTTTCGACCTGATTCCGCCAGTCGCTGCCGGTTTGTGCGGTCCAGGCGTAGAAAGCGGCGAGGGGCTCTTCGAGAAGCACGGCGTTTTCAAATCCGGCGGCTTCCGCAGCGTCGGCGGTGAGATTTCGGGCCACTTCGTCAAAAGAGGCGGGAACGGTGACTACGATTTCGCCTTCTTCGAGGGGAATCGCGTTTTCGGAGGACTCGTAAGCTTTACGGAGGTGCTCGAGGTAGCCACGGGTCGCTTCAAAAGGAGATAATTTCTGGGTTTCGGAGATTTCCGACTGCCACGGAAGGATTGCCGCTCTGGCATCGACATGCGGGTTGGAAAGCCAGGATTTGGCTGAGGTGATCAGGCGTTCCGGGACCATAGCACCGTGTTCCCGGGCGAAGAGTCCGCGGATGACGCGCTTTTCATCACTGTCCCAGGTGGGAAGAGCGAGGCTGTCGGGGAATTCCGACTCGTTAGGCAGGTAGGTCGCTGATGGAAAGGTCTCGCGGGCACCTAAACTGCTGACTCCGAGAGTCTGCGGGATGTCCATGATAGCGGGCGTCTCCCGGGTTGAGAGATCGGCCCACGAGGCGGCGCTGTTACTGGTCCCCAGGTCGATGCCCAGAGCAAAAGACTTTTTCATATGCGGTGTGGTAAGGGCTGGGACTAGACTTCGACCTGTGCGGGAGCCAGTGCCGGAAGGTCATCCGAACCTGAGGTGATCACTTTGGGCAACTTCGCTGAGGTAACTTTCCAGCCCTTGTGAACGAGAGTCCCGTTGAACGGTGCGCTCCCACTGAGATTTCCGGTGAGACGGTAAAGTCCGGCGTTGTATCCTTCCGGAATCGAAACTTTGGAACCTTCCGTGCTTGAATCGACAGGTGTCACCGTGAGATGTTCGTCGAGAACGGAGCGGCATCCCTGATGCACCACCCGGGCGGCGGCGCCAACAGCGGCATCGTCGTGGGCCGAGATATCGTCCATCAGAAAATCGATGAGTCGTCCTTTTTCCTGCATCCGGGCGAGAAAGGTGATCACTTCCGCGTCAGCAGAGCCTTTGGCTGATGAAGCCGGGGCGGGTTTACTGGGTTCCTCCTTGGGTTTGCTGACGTTGGTATCCAATTCGCTTCCGGAACTCATAAACAGGCCGATTGTGATAATAATTCCCAGAAGGGCGGCGGCAGCTTTGACGGCCATTTCAGCGTCGGGCGGAAGCGTCGCGAAGAGGGCTCCGACCGCTAACACAAGGAGTATGGCAAGGAAAGGAAGTGACTTTTTCATCTTGGGTAACCCGTAGATCAAAAGATGTGATTTGCAACGAAAGGCGATTCAAAAATTGGCCGCTTCGCCTGCAAATTGAGGTAGTTTTGAAGAGATGTCAGGGCTACCAGAAAGAAAGAAAAGGCTTCGTCGCAATTGTTTTGCGAATCTGAAGGTAATGACGGCTGAAGAGAAAGCATCCTCTTCGAACAAAATCTGCAAAACGATTGCTCAGCTTCCGGAATTCCAGGCTGCCCGCACCGTGTTTGCCTTCCTGCCTCTTCCGTCGGAGCCTGATCTTTGTCCGCTGTTTGACGAATCCAGGATCTGGGGATTTGCCCGGGTTCTGCCGGATCAGAGCATGGAATTCCGGGAGGTGAAGGATTTCAGCGATACCATCGAAGGTGAGTTTAAAATTCGCGAGCCGGATCCGGACAAATGTCCCGTGCTCCCTCCGGAAAGCGCCGACCTTTTGATCATCCCGGGCGTCGGATTTTGCAAGACCACTGGAAATCGGTTAGGAAGGGGAAAAGGGCATTACGATCGCTATCTGGAAAGATTGCGACGGTTGGAAAAGCCTCCGGTTCTGATCGGAGTCTGTTTTTCCGTTCAACTCTGTGATGTTGAGGCCGAGGTTCATGATATCCCGATGGATAAAGTGATCACGGACGGAAAATGAGAAGTCGCATTTTTTGTGATAATTGTTAAGGTTTCCAAAAAATGAGATTACAACCGTTACTCGTCAGCTTGGCACTGGCTGTTCTGATTTTAGTTGGGCTTTTTGTGTTGAAACGAAACAGTTCGAACTCCGTTGTGGTTCCACCAGCTCCCGGTCCCATCACGATTAATCATCCGCCGCGCGATTTTGAACCGGTTTGGGAAAATCTCGATGCCTATCAGAACACGATCACCGCTGCCCGGCTTCAGGAGATGATCGAAACGGTCTATGCAGTGGGCGACACCTGGAAGGAAGTGATCAACATTGAGCCGGAACAGGCCACGATTCAGACCGATAAGGGTTCTTACGTTTTGAAGTTGCTGCCGGAAGGTGCCGAGATGCCTCAGGAGGTTAAAAGGTATTGGAATGATGGGCCTCTTCAGGGGCTTCACATCGCGATCGATCCGGGACACATTGGGGGCGATTTCGCGGGAATCGAGGAACGTCAATTTGGATTCCCCGAGGATAAACCCGTTCGGGAGGGGGAAATGACGCTTCAAACCGCGAAGCGGCTTAAGCCGATGCTGGAGGAAATGGGAGCCAAAGTCAGTTTGGTACGCTCCACCAACGAACCGGTCACCAAAACAAGGACCAAAGATTATTTGCAGATGTATCGCTCCGTTAATCCCGGCGTGCCCGATGGATTGCTGATGCCATATGCGACGAGACGGTTCTACCGCAGGGCGGAAATCGTGGAGCGGGCCCGGGTGGTGAATGAAGAATTGAAGCCCGATATGGTGTTGTGTCTTCATTACAATGCCTCTAGCGGGAGCGGGGCGTGGTCGAATCCAAGCAGCCCGGTCCTGGTTGATGAAAACCATTATCACATGCTCATGAACGGAGCCTACACCTCCGGTGAAGTTCTGGACGAAGGGGATCGCTTTCAGATGATTGAGCGGATTTTACAGCGTATTCACGAGCAGGAGGCAGCAGTCGCCAAAGTCGTAGCAGAAATATTCGTTGAAGAAACCGCTCTGCCTCCCTACGAGTACGATCCGAACTCAAGCCGCGCGAAAAACGTGGGCGGGGATCCCTACCTGTGGGCCAGAAACCTCCTTGCCAACCGCTCCTACACCTGCCCAGTGCTATATTTCGAACCTTACGTGATGAATAACATCGAGGTTTATGCCCGGATTCAGGCAGGTGATTACGACGGCGTAAAAGAAGTCGCGGGCAAGGAACGTCCTTCAATTATGCGGGAATACGCAGAAGCCGTCGCTAAAGGCATCAAAGAGTATTATTCCGGCGGTGCTGAGTAATTCTCTCGATCAACAACCCGAAAGTGGGTTTCAAAGAGAAGCCAGCTCCAGCCCCCGAAGATCGACCGTGAGATTTCCCCCGGCGACAATACCGTTCACAATATGTTGCCGGGTCTTGGTGTAGTCCCGGGAGTCCCGCAACGTGAGGGTATATTTGAATGTTCCCGAACCGAGCGGCGTTGTCACCATTTCGAATTTACCGGTTGCGCTGGTCTTCATCAAACTACCCTCGACATACAGATCACAGGGCTTTTCCGGAAGAAGGAACACGATTTTGCACTTCGTTTTTTCGACCGAAGCAACCGGTTGCTGAGGCGCAAAACGATAAGGAGTGTAGATGCTGTAAGACAAGCCAAACTGACCTGGACCGCAGCTCCGTCAACCTGCCTGGCCCGGATTGACACCGAAGGCTAACACGCCGAAAAAAAGCACAATCAATGAAGATCTCATTGTCACGATTATCATAAATTTTGAGCGTAAAGTCAATGTCAGGCTCGGATTTCGTAAAATTGGGATTGGCGTCGTCAATATTGGAGTATTTTACCCTCTCTTATGTCAATTGTGGTTCAGAAATACGGGGGCAGTTCGGTGGCAACGCCGGAAAAACTCAGAGAAGTCGCGAAACGGGTCATCGAAACCAGAGACTCCGGGCATTCCGTGGTGGTTGTGGTCTCGGCTATGGCTGACACGACTGATGATTTGCTGTCACTTTCCAAAAAAGTCTCCATCTCGCCGGAACGTCGTGAGCTCGATATGTTGCTGACTGCCGGAGAGCGAATCTCGATGGCGCTTTTGTCGATGGCAATCCGGGAACTGGGTGGCAAGGCGATCAGTTTCACCGGATCGCAGGCCGGAATTATCACCAATGACCGCCATGTCGATGCGCGCATCATCGAGGTGAGGCCAATTCGGGTTCAGGATGAACTGGAGCGTGGTAACATCGTGATTGTCGCCGGGTATCAGGGCATGTCGTACCGGCGGGAAATTACCACGCTAGGTAGAGGGGGGAGTGATACCACCGCTGTGGCACTTGCGGCAGCGCTCGACGCCGAATGGTGCGAAATTTGTTCGGATGTGGACGGGGTTTACACCGCTGACCCGCGAGTCGTCCCGGCCGCGCACCGGATTCCTGAAATGGACTATGAGGAAACCAAAGAAATGGCCGATAACGGAGCAAAGGTTCTCAATGCTCAGGCCGTGGAATTTGCATCGGAAAACGGAATCGCCATTTACGCAAGGGCTACCTCCGGACCGATTCCGGACAACGATCCGATACGGGATGGTACGGTGGTCCGGAAATTTCCGCCTCGTGAAAGCGGCTCCGTCACCGGAATTGCGAGCCAGAAGGAAATTATAATTATGAAGGGGGCCACGGTTGAAATCGAAGAAGTCCTGAAGATTCTTTCCGATTTTGAAATCGATTCCAGTAAATTGAGGATCGATCGTTCTCAGGACGGTCGCTTTAATTTTCTCGTTACCGTCACCTCTGAAAACCTCCATCAGATAGCAGCTCTCGAAGGCCAGCTGGCGATTGTCGTTGGAGATTCTTTCAGGATTAAAAAGGGACTCGGAGCCGTGAGTGTAATTGGCAGCGGGATCAATGCGCAGGCGAAAAACGTTATGCGGGGTTCCCGAGTCCTGGGCACCAATGCCATCATCGAGGTCGTGACATCGCCACGCCGGATCACCTGGATCGTGAATGCTGACCGTGTGGATGAAGCAACCCGCACGCTTCACGGAGAGTTCCTGGAAAACTGAAAACCTGATGAGCAAAAAAACGAGTCAGTGCGTTTTCCGGAACTTTTCCCTCCTTTAGGACAGTTCAAGCTTGTCAGCTTTGAGCGTTCGTCTAGGATTTGCGGCGTATGAAATTGATCCGCTTTGGAAATGAAGGAGCCGAAAAACCCGGTGTGCAACTTGGTGACGGTAGCCGTATCGATGCCTCGGAATTTGGAATGGACTGGGGAGAGGATTTTTTTGCCGATCCGGAGAATTTCGAAAAGTTATCGTCATGGGTCGAGGCCAATGCAGAGAGCGCTCCTCGCGTTGCTGATGATACCAGATTGGCGCCCTGTGTCGCAAAGCCGGGCAAATTGATTTGTATCGGCTTGAATTACTCCGACCACGCCGCTGAGGCTGGTATGCAAATTCCAGAAGAGCCTATCGTGTTTTTTAAAGCGACCAGCGCGATATGTGGCCCCAACGATCCCGTTGTGATTCCCCGCAACAGCGAGAAAACCGACTGGGAAGTGGAATTGGCCTTTGTTATTGGAAAACGGGCCAATTACGTAAGTCAGGAAAATGCACTCGATCACGTCGCTGGTTACCTTCTACACAACGACTACAGCGAGCGCGCTTATCAGCTGGAAAGGGGAGGTCAGTGGGTCAAAGGCAAGAGCTGTGACACCTTTGCGCCGATTGGACCATTTGTGGCGACACCGGATGAACTCGGCGACATCGACAATCTTGGGATGTGGTTGAAAGTGAACGGCGAAACCAAACAAAACGGGAATTCCGGAACGATGATCTTCGGGATCGCACATCTGGTCAGCTATCTCAGCGAATTTATGAGCCTGATACCAGGCGATATCATCTCGACGGGAACGCCTCCCGGAGTCGGGATGGGTTTCAATCCACCGCAGTTTATGAAAGCGGGTGATATTGTCGAACTCGGGATCGAAGGCCTTGGTGAATCGCGTCAGGAGGCCATTGCTTATGCAGGGTAGATTGAAACTGACCGTCAACGCTTTGCTACTTTTAGCCGTGGCCTCATCGGTGTCCTGTTCTGGGCCCAGTAAGGTCGACCAGTTAAACGAGCGGATAGACCGCCTCGAGATCACCTCTGACGAAATCGTTATTCGGGCTCAATCAATGAATGAGCTCGAATTGGTGGTCAGCGCCATGGAAAAGCGTCAGGAGGAGCGCCTTCGTTCGGTGAAAATGCGGGAGCAAATCGCAAAGAAGCGGGTTGAGGGCATCGAGTCCGAGCTCACTGCCATGGAGAAAAAGATCAAAGACCTCGAAGAGGAATCCAACCGCAAAAAACTCAGTGCCGAAGATCGGCTCACTCTCATGATCAAAGAAGTCGAGGAGACCATCGATTTGAAGCCTGATCCGGGCGAAGCTAACGTGGTACTTATCGAAAGAATGATAAAAACCGTTCGGGAATTGCGGGAGGAAAACGCGAAATTGAAAGAGCAGCTTGCTCAATCCAAGTAATCGGCCCAGGAATTGCCGTTAATTCATCTCGCTCGCTGAGTTTCTGTGAAGTAACTCATTTCAGAATACCGGCGGCGGGAATCGAACCCGCACTCCCGAAGGAACGGGATTTTGAATCCCGCGTGTCTACCAATTCCACCACACCGGCATGTGTCTGAAAAGCGAACGCGAATTTAGAACCTTTTTTATAGAATTCAAGGCGAAGAAGTCACGAAAATAATTTTCGCAAAAAAGGACTTTCCGAGCGGAGGCATCTAGTTAAGTAGTACCCCATGGGGAAATGTTATTTGCTAGCTTTTCTCTCTCTTTTTCTTGTCGGTTGCTTTGGCGGTGGGGACGGAGAGACAGGCTCGGCGTCAGTAAGCGAACTAAAAGAGGAGATGGAGACCTTAAGTGCTTCGGTCAGGACGTTGGAGGAAAGAAGAACGGAGCTCAGGAAGGAGCGAGGTGAGAAAAAGATCAAGGCGTCAAGGGTCAAACCTCGATCCCAATCCAAGAGTTCGTCTTCGACTGCAAAAAAAGAAGAGCAAACTCAGGCCCCCGGGGAAAAATCTGAACGCTGGGTTGAAGCCGAGAATTACGTAGCAACACTCGAAAACAGTTTGGCGGAAATTGAAAGCCAGATTGACACCTGGAGACAACCGACTAGAACCTCTTTCGAAGGTCTTCCTTTCAAAGGGTTACAGCTCGAAAATGGTGAAGAAATTCCAGTCGTGACGATCGGTAAGGTCACTGATTTCACATTGACTGTCATCGTTGACGGTCAACCAAGGGCTTTGCCATGGGAGGATTTGGCGGAAAAATCGAGGCTAGCCCTGCTTCACGAAGCAACGGTCTCTCAAGACGCTCTTTACTAATTCTGTATTATGAAATTTTTCTTTATAGCAATATTGCTCGTGGTGTTTCTGTCACCCACACATGGCGATGAGGCAACTGATCTGCAATCCGGAATCGATTACCGGAAAAAAAGAATCGTCAAACTTCAGAGTGAAATCGAGGAATTAGAATCGGAAATTTCCGGTTACGATAAAACTCTCAGTTCGGTTGAAACTGACAATTCGGACGAGTCGGGGGACGACAATGAAGATGCGTCTGAGTCATCCGGACAGCCGGAAACCTATAGTGCGACTTTGAAGCGGGCCCTATCACTTGAGTTTCAATTAATCGGACAATCGGCAATTCTGGAGCGGATGAAGAGCAGTTTTATCGAGCGCCTACCTTTTAAGAAGGGCGAGTCTTTAGGTGAATTTACCGATGTCCATGGAACGAAGTACAAAAACGCCGTAGTTTCAGACGTCAATTCATCAGGGGTTTCGATCATTCACAGTAACGGAATTGCCAAGCTCAATTCGAGTGATTTCCCTGAAGGTTTTCGGGAAAATTTGAATCGTCGCCCGGTTACCGAAGATGTAAGCGAGTTGGTCGAGACCACCATAAAGCAGCGTCCTTCCAGCGTGATGAAGTCAGCAACCTTCTCGAAACGCAGGTCGGAGGTCGCTAAAGAACGGGCGGCGAGACTTGCTGCGGCACCTCAGCGTTCGAATCAGACGGACTTGGCGAGTTCCGGTTCAAGTGATCCATCTGACTGGGAACTCGAAAGACAGGCAAAAGCTGCTGAAATTACAGCTCACAACCAAAATATCACAGATACGATCGCCCGTTTGGAAAGCCGGAGGAGCAAGTTCGAATCAGAATTGGCGCAAGTTGAAGCGAAGTTTCAGAAGGATACGATGGAGTATGACAGCAAGAGAATTGTGAAGAGCGCTTCAGCATTGAGAAAGGAACAGCAGAGGAGAACCGACATTGTAGTGGATTACGAAGATGACAAGGTGCGACTGACGGAAGCAATTTCCGATCTCGATCGGGAAATCATCAAATTAACTCTTCAGAAAAAGCGGGAAATGACATCGACTGCTCCGAAGATGAGTGGAGATGAAAAGGTGAAGAAAGCGGCGGAACTGAGAGCTCAGATCGGCGAGATGGAAAAGAAACTCCGGGAGACGGTGGATTTGCTGGCAAAAATGGAAGACGAGAGAGCGGAAACCGCAAGGGTGTTTCACCGTGCCAAAATCAAGAGTGACCGGGGAAAATTTGAAGATTCAATGGAGCGTTACAATAGTGAAATTGTACGGTTGACGGCCCTCACTGAAGCGATGAAGGCGAAAATCCGCGAAGTGCAAAATTCGATCCCGCACCTATGATTTAGGCGGGCCGCATGCTTTGTTTTAAAAGCAACAGCGCCGCAGCAATCAACCCGATGTTGCGGGCTATCATCACCGGGTAGTTCATTTCTCCGCTGCCACCGAAACAGCCGCAGGAAATGTCGAGGCCTCTGACCCAGGCCATAATTATTGCTGCGGTAAATATCAGCAGGCTGAGTAGCAGGGTCGCGAGGCTGCCTCTCAGGAGCAGGCCCAGCATGGTGAGGATGCCCGCGACGACTTCGACACAGGGGATCAAAAGCGCCAGTGCGGGGGCGACCGGATCGGTGACCAGTTCAAAATTGCGGACCGCATCGGAAAAATTGATGGGATCTTTCAGCTTGGCGATGCCACTCCAGATGAAAATCGCCCCGAATGCGAGTCTGAATATAAGCCAGAAGGTTTTCATAATTCCTGTAGGCGATTTTACGGGGCTTTTGGGTTTAGACAAATGCTTGCTTTCCAAGTGGGCACTGCTAATTCTGGGGAGATGCAGTCTTCCCGGTTTATTTCAGTGACGTTCTCGACTTTAGCCATCACCCTGGCATTTCTGTTTGGTTTCCTGGGGTGTGACGATAAAACCGTGGTGTTCGACGATGCGAAGGCCCTCTATCATTCTGTGTCTGGTGAAAATGCTCTCAAACATGTCGGAGAGATCGTGAACTTTGGACCAAGACCTGCCGGAACGGAGGCTTTGGAACAGTCCCGGGGCTATATCATCGCCGAACTGGAGAAAGCCGGGTGGGAAGTCCAGAGGCAGAGCTTCGATAAACCAACACCGGAAGGCGTCATCACTTTTGTGAATTTACGGGCTCGTTTTGCTTCGAAGGCGTGGGATCGAAAGATCACGGGATTACTTTGCTCTCACTATGAAACCAAAAAATTCGGGTTTCCCTTCGTGGGGGCAAATGACGGAGGGTCCAGCACGGGGCTTCTCATCGAGTTGGCTGCGGTTCTTGCTAAGAAACCCTCAGTTGCCGAACAAATTGAGTTGGTTTTCTTTGATGGTGAAGAGGCTTTTGGTCCCAACATCACCACCACAGACGGCCTCTATGGAAGCAAATACTACGCCGGGGAGATGATCCTGATTCCGAAGAACAAGCGACCTGAGTGGGGAATTGTTCTGGATATGGTTGGTGATAAAAACCTCAATATTCAGGCGGCGGTTCAGATTCCGAGTTCTTCAATTCGGGAACTGAAGAAGGCTGAAGAATCTGGGCACACCGTTGATATTGAAAAAGTGAAGGACAAAGTTGAAGCGATGTCGAGGCAACTGCTTTTAGCGGCTAGCGATCTGGGAGTTCGTTCCAAAATCGGGATCAGTTCCCAGTTCATCACAGACGATCACATCCCCTTGAACACGGGAGCCGGAATTCCCTCGATCGATCTCATCGACTTTGATTACGGCAATTACTGGCACACTCCGGCGGATACGATGGACAAATTGAGTGCCGAAAGTCTGGAGACGGTTGGGAGGGTCACCTTACTGTTAATTGAGAAGTATTTACGTCACTGAACAGTCATTGCGTTTGGGATTCGGTGATTTAAGATTTCATAATGACCAAAATGATTTTCTCTAAATTTTCAACGTTTGCCGCCGCATTCAGCCTTTTGGGGGTAATGGCAAGCAGTTCCGTCACGGCTTCTGATGAAGTAGCGCTGGTGGGAGCAAAGGTTGGCGAGTGGACGATGGACTTCGATGCCGGTGCCAAGTTAGCCAAAGAAAAAGGTCTGCCCATGATGCTGAATTTCACGGGGTCCGACTGGTGTGGCTGGTGCAAATTGATGGATAAAAACGTTTTTGCCGGGGAAGCCTGGAAAGCATACGCAAAAGAAAATGCGGTTCTCGTCACGATTGATTTTCCACGTGATCCACTGGTGGTTCCTAAGGCTTATCAGCAGAGAAATAACGAACTGAAGAGTAAATTTGGTATTCGGGGTTACCCCACTTATATCGTGCTCGACAGCGATGCTGAGACCGTGCTGGGTCAGTTGAGCGCGGGGCAGGAGAAGACTCCGGAATCATTTATTGAGGAGTTTAAGAGCGCGATCCAATTAAGTGAGTCCAATATTGCCGCCTATGTGGCTGCCAATCCGGACAAAGCTGAAGGATACCAGGCCGCGATTAAGAATTTCCGGACTCTGCAGGATGATTTAAAGGCGTGGATCCAGACTGGTCCGCAGCGAAACGAAGAAAACACGAAAAAGTACGAAGGTTTTATCGCGAAGCTCAAAGAAGCGGACGAAAAACTGAAGACCTTTCAGTAAACTGGAGAGGTTCCGATTGATGTGGAGATATTTCCGCGAAAAGAAAGACGAGATTTATCGGAAAGTGTTTCGACCGATCCCGGAGGATTTCTTTTCTTTTGAAACCGGGGAACCTTTCAATCAATGTATCGAATGTAAATCCGACCTGAATGAATCAGAGTCGGATTACATTATCGAAAAGTCCTATCAGGACGGAGAAGTGATCTACGAATACGCTCTCTGCGACAGTTGCTGCAAAGATTTGCGGGGCGAGATGTCAAAGGAGTCGATGAAGCATCTGAAAAAGGCGCTGAAGCGCCCGGTCTTGAAAACCACGATCGACGGATGTCGCTGTTGCGGGATCCCGAGGTCGGAACTCCCCGGTTTTACGATTGTTGGCGCCTGTGTCGGTAATCATATGATTTTCTGGGACGCTCCGGTTTTAATCTGCGATCCTTGTTTGGAAACCATTTCAGAAGGGCTTTCCAAGCAGACTCGCGATTTGCTAGACGATTTTGAAGTGCGGAATTTTCCGGGGCCTCCGGAAATGGAAATCGATCTGCCTAAAACACGCAGAAAAGTCGTTGTGATTTAAATTCGACGCGACGATCTAGTGGCATGACTCGTCGGGTAGGCCTCTTAATTGTCGGTATTCTTTTTCCCTGTTTGGTCGCGTTCAGCGAAGAACCGCCTGAGCGGGGTGAAGCGCTAAAGGCCTTGCGACAGGCCGTTGATTTTTTCCGATCCGAAGTCGGGTACAAAGGTTCGTATGTATACCGGGTTTCTTCGGATTTGAAGTTCCGTGAAGGGGAGGGGAAAACTAACCGTACGACTGGCTGGATTCAACCTCCCGGAACGCCCTTCGTCGGTGAGGTGCTGGTCAATGCCTATCGCGCCTGTGGGGAGTCTTTCCTGCTGGATGCAGCGCGGGAGGTGGCTGAAGCCCTGCATGAAACGCAGCTGGAATCCGGTGGATGGCGCGACAGTATTGAGATGGAGAACGGGGAAAAGCTCTATCGCTATCGCCTCGGGGACGCCTCACCTTCAGTGAAAAATGAATCGACGCTGGACGACAATAAAACCCAGGCCTGTGTCCGTTTTTTGATGAGATTGGATGAGGTCACTGAGTTCAGTGACGTAGCATTAAAGGACACTATTGATTACGCAATAACTAAGCTGATCGCTAATCAATTTCCCAATGGAGCCTGGCCCCAGCAGTTTCAGGATCCACCGAAGGCGGCTGATTTTCCGGTCATAAAAGCGTCGTATCCGGAGACGTGGTCGAGAACTTTTCCCAAGGTAAACTACAAAACCTTTTACACGCTCAATGACGGGACGATCTCCGATACGCTTTCTGTAATGCTGGAGGCCTACCGAATCTATGGGGATTCAAAATATCTCGACTCCGCGAAGCGGGCGGGGGACTTTTTTATACTGGCCCAGATGCCCGATCCGCAACCGGCCTGGGCTCAGCAGTATAATGCGGAGATGCATCCAGTGTGGGCACGTAAATTTGAGCCCCCTGCGATCACGGGCGGGGAGTCGCAGACCGCTATACTATCGTTGATGCAACTTTACCGTGTTAGCGGGGACTCAAAATATCTGGAACCGGTACCGAAGGCGGTTCGCTATTTGAAGCAATCGGAAAGGGAGGACGGTCAATTGGCCCGGTTTTATGAATTACACACCAATCGCCCTCTCTACTTTACGAAAAAATACGACCTGACTTACGATGATAGCGACACGCCGACCCACTATAGTTTTGTTGTAAGTTCCAAAGCTGACCGACTGGAAAAATCTTATCAAAAACTCAAAGATACTCCGAGAGAAAAACTGAACGGAACCTACAAATTCCCGACGCACTCGATGAGTGGAAAAGTCGCCGCCGCTGCAGGGGACGCTATCAAATCACTGGACGAGCGGGGAGCCTGGGTCACGAAAGGTTCCATGAAAAATTTCGACGGAGTCACGAGGGTGATTGAATCAAAAACTTTCGGCAGCCGCGTTTCAGATCTGGCGGCATTTCTTGCCGCTTCGAAGTCTCAAACAGGCGAGTGAAATACAGGGCTCTTCGGGCTGGAGCAGACCGTACCCTGTACAGTCCGGGATTGTACAGGGTACAGTCTGTTCCGGAGTTCCCGCTCCTTGACGCGGACGGCTTTCAAGTGAAGTCTCGCGCGTGTATTGGTATCTCATACTTCCACTTTCTGCGGCGATTATTTACGCGACTGCATCCGTCCTCCTCAAACGGGCTTTGAAGGAGGGCGCGACGATGGATCAGACCTTCCATTTCACCAATCTGTGCGTCACTCTGGTCTTCCTTCCTCTGATTTTTTTTGAGAAAGAGGTCATCGACTGGAGGATGATCTGGCAACCAGCCATTGTCTCGGGCCTTTTCTTCATCGGCAATTTGACGACTTTTATGGCGATACGAAAGGGGGATGTCTCAGTGGTGACTCCCTTGATGGGAACCAAAGTGGTATTTGTGGGGATCGCGGTGGTCTTTCTGACAAAGACGATGCCTTCCCAATTGATCTGGATTGCGGCGTTTCTGACTTCAGTCGGGATTTTCCTGATGGGTTTCTCCGAATTCCGGAAAAAAGCGGGGGAGAGTGGGCTTATTGCGATCGCCATCGTTTTGGTCAGTGCGATTTTCTTCGCGTTGCAGGACGTGTTTCTGAGTTACTGGGCCGGCGGATTCGGCGCGATGACCTTTATGGTGGTCTCGATGGCCGGATTGAGCGCCTTTTCCCTCATCATGTGGGTGGTTCAAGGGCGGCCAACTCTCCGGATGCCACCCTCCAGCCTGAAATTTGGTCTCAGCGGCGGCATTTTGATCGGGTTGCAAGCGCTACTGATGGGCGTGTCACTGAGTTTCTTCAATGACGCGACCCGCATCAACGTGGTTTACGCATCCCGTGGCCTCTGGGCACTCGCGGTGGTTGCTTTCCTCGGCAGTTACCTGGGTAACGACGAGAGAAAGAACTCCGGCAAAGCGTTTCGCTGGAGAATCGTTGGTTCGATCCTGGTGACGATCGCGGTGGTGATGGCGGTTCTGGACCGGTGATTACTTTTCCAAGCCGCTATCGAACGCGAACCAGTCAGGATTTAAATCGTTAAGCGGCTCTCTTAAAACGTCGAGTTCTATGGTAGACCCGTGGATTTCGAGCCTGATCAGTTCCGCCATGGTGAGCGCTTCCTTAAGCAATTCGTCCACATTTTGAAGATGAGCCAGAGCCCCTTTTCCGCCAACATAAGCTTCGCGGCAGAATACGATGCTGCCATTCACGGTGAAATCGTAGTAAAGACAATCGGGCTCGCTTTCGGTCTTTTCGATGAATTTGGGAAGGAGTAATTTAAACTCTTCCATTTTACCTTCGTGAACTTGAAAGTAGGGGTGAATGCTAACGGTGTTTTCCGGGTCCATATCCTGCTATGTAACGCTGTGTCGCCGCTAAGTTCAAGATACGAATACTCATGAAAAACGTCGAAAAAATTCTGCGCTACACTCTTGCCGGGTGGCTGATTGTGCAGGCTGGAGACGTCTTCTTCCGGTTCATGGAGCGGCCTGAGCCTTCATGGGATGCGCAGAATTTCCTGATCAGCCTGACCGCTGCGGATTACGTCTGGCCGACGGTGGGGCTTGTGTTTTTAATCAGCGGGATTTTGCTGCTCACCAAACGATTGATCGGACTGGCGCTGGTTCTTCTCGCGCCGGTGACTGGGAACATCGCTCTTTTCACGATATTCCTCGATCCGAAACTGGACTACGGATGGTCGGGAGTGATCCTCTGTGCGCTCCACCTCGCCGTGGCAGGCTTCAACTGGCGGCGATTCCGGTCCCTAGTTCGATCCTGATTCGCCTTTCCGGGATTCCTTGGAACGGGATTTTCCTTTGGGCGGGCCCGGAGGCGGAATGAAAGATTTCAACTCGGGATCAATTTCGGCGATCGATTCAAAGTAAACGAGCCGAAACTTCCGAAAGGCTTCCATCTTTTTGACCCTGATTTGGTCATCTTCTTTTGAAAGGTTCTTCATTTGCTCGAGAGCCGCCATCACCTCCGGCTTTTTGCGAGCTTTGACTCCCGCCTCTTTGAAGCGTGCCTTCTGTTCATCCGTCATTTTATCCATCATGTGGGGCGGGGCGACCATTTGTGAGAGACGTCCCGTCATTGGACCGTGGTGTGGTTTCCTCATTCCCCCGGAATCCATGACTGACTGAAGAAGCCCTGACTGTGACCGGTCGATTTTTTCCAAGAGCTGCGCTGTTTCGGGATCCTGTTTACCGATCGTTTCACGAACCGCCCGGCGGTACTCATGGGCAGAGCGGTTCACATTTTCGCGTGCGCTGACTACTGTCGGGTCGCTCCAAACGGTGCGGAGGGCTTCCCGGAGTTTCTTCTGATCGGTTTCGGACAGATCAGACCATCCGCATTTCTCTGGATCCTCCTCCTGAGCCATCAGGCCCGGAGCGGATAGGAAAAGGGTGGAACCAAGAACGGTAATTAGTAAAAATCGGAACATTTTCATGAGTCTATGGGATTAACTCCAAAATAATCTTAAAGTTGCATGAAAAGGTATCTCCTGTCATGATAAACCCTTGAAAGAATCGGGTGAATGAGAGGTTTTTGGATCTGTTTTTGGCTGAGTGCACTTCATCTCCAGGCTCAGGATGCCTCGGTTGCCCCGACTGTGACCTCCAGTGAAGAGGTCGAGTTCCCGACTGAGTTTACCACAAAAACAGGCGAAGTTTATCTCGATTGCAAGGTGAAGCGCATTGAGTCGGATTCATTAATCATCGTTCACCGCGGCGGAATCGCCAAAGTCTCGTTTTTCGACGTCAGCGAAGCACTTCAGAAAAAGCACAACTTTGATCCGGTGGCGGCGATGGAGAAATACCATCGCGATCAGAAAATTCAGAAAGAGTTAAAATGGCAACGGTTCTGGAAGGCCCAGGAATACGAGGCGAATGAAGCGGCGAAGGCGGATCGGGAGAGATTTCTGGGAGAGGTCAAAGCGACCTGGATTCCGATTGAGGCTGTCATTCAGAAACGGAGTGAAGGCGGGGCTTTTGTGAGGGCAAAGCGCATCGCCTATATCCCGACCAAGGAGAAATCCGCACTCGGTTTTGAAATTGACGGTCCTTTGAGAAAAACACTGGTTCCGATTCAGCCTAATGTTATATTTTTGGAAACGACAGGCATTAACAGCGGCTATTGGAAGGGGTATCTCGAACCGGTTTCCAACGGAACCCGGCCTCATCCTTACGCAAATAGGGATGAAGTTCCAAGTTACCGCGCTGTTGCTCGTACTGATTTCAAATGACAAGCTCAATCGTGATGCCTAACCCACTATTGCGGGGGAGATTCCGCTCCTTTCCTTACCTTCCACTCGCCGTGGTCATCTTTATGTTGGCCCGGTTGTTTGCGTTTGGTGGGCTGACATGGCTCGGCTATTCGATTTTAGTCGTGTCCTTTGTCTGGCTGGGTATCGATACGACCCGGTGGCTGTTCAACATGAAATATGAGATCGAGGAGAACGATCCCGCCCGCCAGGTGGTTCGCGAAGAGCCGGATACTCTCGTCTCCCTGGTATTTTTTCTGGAGGAACCCCGGGAAGTAACGGAGGAAAACCTGCGGCGCTGTGTCTCTCATGCTCTCAATGTTGATCTGGATGATACCGATGCGGACAGCGAATTTTTTGTCGTTCAATACAGCCCTCCCACTTCCGGAACCTCGCCGATCGAGAATTATATGGTTCGGATTCCTCAAGGCGTGTTCAGTGTGATGCTCTCGAACCGTCCTTATATTTCGAATCCCGTCAAATTTGCACGCGATTCGATTCGGGACAAAAGACTCCGCACGGCAGTGGAGAAACATCGCGCCTGGATTTCGGTTGATCTGATGGATGACGATATCGAATCGACCGAGGAGGCTTACGTTGTGATCGGAAAATTGCTCGGCTCGATGGCGGGTCCTGACTGCCTCGCGATTTACTGTCCGGAAATTCAACGCTGTAACGAATTCGAGCCCTCGCAGATTGAAGTGTTGCTGGGAGGGTCACCGCTCTCTATTTTCGACGAACCGACTTTTGAGCCGGTAATCGAGGTTTCCGACAACGATCCCCGCATGGCTGCAGCGGAAAAAACTGCCCAGGAACGGTGGCCCGAATTTGTTCAGGCGTTTGAAAACAAAAAGCCGGCCGATGCGGAAAAGTTTATCGTAAAAGCCGAGTTTACCGAAGGCACCCGAAGTGAGTTCATGTGGGTGACGGTCACAACGATCAAGGAATATACGGTCAATGGAATTTTGACCAACGATCCGCATGAGTTGGTCGAGGTGTTTCGGGGAGCCGAGGTTGAATTTCCGATCGAAAGGCTCAACGACTGGATCTATCCCGGGAAAGACGGGACTCCGATCGGCGGTTTCACGCTCGATATTCTCAGCGAAGATCTCGATTAAGCGTAGGGAAGAACCACTTCCCGATCGACGGTCTGTCCGGTCTTTACGACGGCTTGAGGCCAGACGGCGGAGCGGTTTACCGAAGCTCCGTCTTCGATCATCGACATAGCTCCGATCGAGGAGATTTCGTCGACCTTCGCGCCCGGTGAAATTTTAGCCATCGAATGGATCCGGCATTTGTTGGGGTGGAGTCCGAAAGCGGGGAATTCACCACCGGCAAGCAACTCCAATGCGTTGAGATACGATGGGACATCGCCGAGATCGCTCCAGTGGCCCTCATCGATCACAATCCCGCCGATTTTTCGCTCATTTTGGATTGCTTTGAGGAACGGCATCAC
Organism: Verrucomicrobiales bacterium; assembly: GCA_029213005.1. Classification (GTDB taxonomy): domain Bacteria; phylum Verrucomicrobiota; class Verrucomicrobiia; order Verrucomicrobiales; family DEV007; genus Arctic95D-9. The sequence goes on along the minus strand of JARGPI010000001.1, from coordinate 295,672 downwards.
GATCGATTCAACCTTTCCGGGCTTCAGATAGGGGAGGAAGCGTGGCGACACGAGATAGATTCCGGTGAATTGAAATAGGTTCTCCGAATCCGTCCCGAGGGCATTTCGCATGTCAGTCACCTTTCTTGAATCGGCATCAAAAGCGACATTCGCGTTCGCCCCGCCGGATCTCAGGACCAAGGTCACGAGGTCGCCGGTCGCCTCATGCTGCTCTACCGCGGGTTTGAGGGGGAGATCCGTTAGAATATCCCCGTTGTACACTAGAAAAGAGGAATCGTCGGGCAACCAGTCACGGATATTATCAAGACCGCCCGCAGTATCGAGTAGCACCGTTTCGTGCCGGAAATCGATGGAACAATCCCGGTAAACCAGCTCGGGAAAAAGTTCGGCGTATTTCCCGGCGGCATGATGTGTGTTCACCATAAATTGTGAGGTGCCGAGATCGTGAATGAGGTGATCGAAAGCATAGGTAATCAGTGGAGCGTTCCAAACCGGGACGAGAGGTTTGGGTAACTGATTCGTCAAAGGGCGCAGCCTCGTGCCCAGCCCTGCACCGAGGATAAAAGCTTTCGATATGGTGGATGGATTCGACATGGTTACTCTTAATTCTCGCTGAGGTTGGGGGAAACGAAAGTTGTTTTCATGTGATGCCTTATCACATTGACAGTGGTGATTGAAACACGAACCTAGGGCGATGATTTTGTTCCGCCTCTTGTGTTTTCTTCTTTTTCCGACGCTGCTTTTTAACAATTTCGCAAGGGGGCTTGATTTGCCGATGTCAAATGCAACGGAAAACGGTGAGGGCATCTCCATTTCGGGCGGAGACGGGGAGCCGGTCGAAGCTGTGGTCAGCGCAGGGAGCAACGGCACGCCGGGTGTTTCGCTTCGACCCGATGGAAAAGCGTGGGATTTCTCGGCCCACAGCCGAATCGAAGCGGTAATCGCCAACACCGGAGATCATCCACTCCCGGTTTCGTTGCGGGTCGATAATGCAGGCCATTGGAAAAACTCTCCGTGGAGCTCGGAAACGATACGGTTGAATCCAGGCGATACCAAAACGCTCGTGGTCTTTTTCGGATACAGCTATGGGATGAAGCCGGCTTTTGCGCTCGATCCGGCAGCGGTGACTCAATTGTTGTTTTTTACGACCGGTTCCAAGGAAGCTCGTTCGTTCTCGATCTTATCCGTTTCCGCCACAGGAGCACCTGGGGAAACTCCTGATCAATGGAATCGGCGATCGGGGACCGTTCCGGAGGGTGGAGTGCTCTTTGATTTAACGACTCAAATTCAGTCCGCCAGGCAATTGAGCTCCCAGCAGGGCGCTTCGATCACAGCAGACTCTCCGGGCTTGCAGCTTCGTTTCCCCGGAAATGGTGGGGCGGCAACGTTTCACTCCGTTTCCGGGGGGTGGGATTTGCGTCATTCGAATCATGTGGAGGTGGCTGTCACCAACGACGGATCGGTTCCGATTCGGCCCGGAGGACGGGTCAACAGCGGTTCGGGATCGACCGCGACGGTTTGGGGCGAGCCGATTCCGGGTGGTGAGACCTCCATTTTGGTGATTCCTTTCGCCTCGCCGGAGCCGTGGAATGCTTCGCTTGAACATCCGGAAGGGAATCGTTTTATCAGCAAGTCGGTCAGTTCGGTTACCTTTTTCGCAGGGGAATCTTCGGGACCGGTTTCCTATCGCGTCGAAAAGATCATTGCTACCGCTCCGCCGGTTACGCTGCCGGATTGGGTGGGGCAGCGGCCTCCGGTCGATGGCGACTGGAAACTGACGTTGCGCGAGGAATTTACGTCCCCGACTATCGATGAATCGATTTGGAATATTTATACGGCAAATCACTGGGACAAACGATCACATTTCAGTAAGGAGAATGTGATCCTCAGTGACGGGACGATTCGGCTTCGTTTCGACAAAAAGGAGGGATTTCACAATGATGATCACTCGGAGTACAAGACATCCTATGCGACCGGATTTCTGGATACTTTCGGAAAATGGACGCAGCGTTACGGGTATTTTGAAACCCGCCTGAAACTTCCGACGGCTCCCGGGCTCTGGCCCGCTTTCTGGATGATGCCTGACCGCGGACCGGCTGCGGCGCCACGCTGGAAACGGGAGCAAACCACAAATGACGGCATGGAGTTCGACATCATGGAATTTCTCAGCGGCTGGGGGCCTTATCGCTACAACGTCGCCTATCACTGGGATGGCTACGGGAAAGAACACAAGCATATCGGCACTTCGGGAATCTATTTTCAGCACGATAAGTATGGATTTATCACCGTCGGAATGCTGTGGCTCCCGGGAGAGGTGGTTTATTATTGCAACGGGAAACCGGTGGGCCGTTGGAATTCCGATCGGATTTCGAGCGTTCATTCAATCCTGATGTTCACGCATGTGAGTGGTGGTTGGGACAACACAGCGATTGATGATTCGAAGCTGCCTTCGGATTTGGAAATCGATTACGTGAGAGCCTGGCAGCGGGACGACCTTCGCTGAATCGGGGAAGATAATTTCACGAAAGTTAAATAGCTTGAGACCTCGACTGTACAGGGTACAATGCTGGACTGTACAGGGTACAGTCACGGACCGTACAGGGTACAGTGGCTCGCTCCGTCGTTTTTTCCATGGCACTTATTCCTCAGGAAACTATTCAGGAGATCATCGAGAAGGTCGACATTGTCGAGTGGATTGAACAATACGTGCCCTTGCAGCGTTCCAGCGGCAGTTTTAAAGGCTTGTGTCCGTTTCATTCCGAGAAGACCCCGAGTTTTAACGTGAGACCTTCGAACCAGTCTTTTAAATGCTTTGGCTGTGGGGAGAGTGGCACGGTGATCGGGTTTGTGATGAAATATGAGAACCTCTCGTTTCCCGAGGCGGCACGACGCCTCGCGCAACGGGCCGGGGTGACCATTGTCGAGGAAGCCTACGATCCCAAGCAGGCCGCCCGCCGCCGCCATCGGGAGGATGTCTTGAAGCTCCAGTCTCAGGCGACCGATTTTTTCCAGCTACTCCTGTTTAAAGACCGCAGCCCACAAGCCCAGGCAGCCCGCGATTACCTGACCAATCGGGGCCTAACAAAAGAGATTGCTGTGGAATGGAAACTCGGTTACGCGCCGGAAGACCAGAGGATTTTCTTCAACTGGGCAGCTCAACAGAAAATATCGACCGAACTCCTCGTCGACGGCGGTCTCGCAGCGTGGCGGGACGAAAATTACCACTCGCGCGGAACCTGGGCCCGTTTTCGGCATCGCCTCATGTTTCCAGTGATGGACGAGAATTCCAATGTGATTGCTTTCAGCGGTCGGGTGCTTTCCAAAGATCAAAAGGGCGGGAAATACGTGAATTCTCCGGAAACGATCATTTTTAATAAGAGCAAAACGTTCTACGGCTACCATAAAACCCGTCGTCCCATTACCAAGGCTGGTCAGGCGATAATCTGTGAGGGCCAAATCGATTTGATCAGCGCATACGATGCTGGAGTTGAGAACCTCGTGGCTCCGCTCGGGACCGCGTTCACTGATGAACACGCCAAAGTTTTGCGGAGGCAATGTGAGGAAGTGACGCTGTGTTTCGATTCGGATAACGCCGGTATTGCCGCCGCCGGTAAGGCATTCCGCCTCCTCGCACCGAAGGGGATGCTGGTACGGCTCGCCTTGTTACCTGAGGGGGAAGATCCGGATTCCTACATCAAGAAATTCGGAGTGGACGCCTTTCGCCAAATCATCGCTAATTCCGCCGAGTATTTTGATTTTCACATCGATCGGAAAGGCAGTCGTCTCAGTAGCGGACCGCTCCGGGAGCGCCTCGATTTTGTCAAAGAGCTGGCCGCCGATATCGCTCTGGTCGAAAACAAAATGCTACAGGATTCACTCATCAACCGAATCGCAATGAAACTCGGGGTGGGGGAGGCCGAAATTCGAAAGCAGATTGCCGGAGCCGCAAAAGTTCAAGCCCGAACCGAGGTGAACAAAAAAATCCGTGAAGAACGCGATAAGAACAAATCGGGGGGCGAAAATGGGAAAGTGCAGCCCATCTTGATTGAAAACCGGAGCATTCGACTTCTCATTCGGCTTTTGTTAACCGATCCCGGGACCAAAATTCAGATCAAAGCCATGGCCATTCCCGAGTATTTCCGGGATCTTCCCGGCACCGAATTGTTGGCATGGATCTGGCTGGGGGAATTCGATCCCGCCAACCCGGCGAGTGTTCATGCCTTTGTCGCAACCCTGCCCGATGCTGAGCAGGGGGCTATCAACGAAATCATGAACGAAAGCTTCCCGGGGGCAAGTGGGGAGTGGGCTGCAGAGTGTTTAAGAGCTCTGGAAAAGCAGGCGATCCAGAATAAAATTACTATGGTCAAAGCGCACATGGGCGTTGAAGGATTGCCTGTGGATGAGGTTAACCGTCTAACCAAAGAACTCCTTGACCTGCAAGCGCGGCGAAACGATATTAGCGCGCTGTAGCTCTCGGCGCATACCTCTCCGGGGCCACCTTCACGAAACGGGATGGCACGATCAGAAAAAAACAAAACTACTTCCGAAAAGGCTAGTAAAAAGCAAGCAGGGATGGCAAGCGAAAAAAGCGACGCCACGGAGGTGCATGGTTCTATCATCGACAAGAATCCGGAACTCCTCCGGGCAGTTCGGGAATTGATTCGACTCGCTAAGGAACAGGACTTTCTGTCTTACGATGATATCAATCAAGTGCTCCCCGAAGAGTACAGTGATATCGACGTGATTGAAGAATTGGTGGAGCGTCTGCGCGCCATGGAATTCCGGATTGTCGAGTCGGATAGCGAAATCGAAAACATCAAAGCCGCCGCATCCGAAGAGGATAATAGTGAGACCGAAGTCGAGCCAAGCAAGCCCGCAACCGGTAAACTCGAAGGTCTCGATGACCCGGTCCGGATGTACCTCAAACAAATGGGGCAGGTTCCTCTTTTGACCCGGGAAGAGGAAGTCGCTATTTCAAAGCGAATCGAAAAGTCCGAAAAGAACGTTCAGAAGATCCTCTCCCGATACGGATTCATGAGCGACTGCTTTCTCGATATGGCGCAGCGCATCGAAGAAGGAAACGAGCGTTTTGACCGAATCGTATCGGAGAAGAAGGTGACCAACCGTGAACGGTATATCAAAGGACTTTCCGGACTCCGTGAAAAGCTCCTCGAAGCAACGGAAAACGCATCGTCCCTTTATCAGAAACACCTTTCAAACGGAAGTCAGACTCCGGAAGACTGGCAGGAGGAATGGGTTGCCGCGCTCACCGTTTTGACTCGCCTTTACAACCGGTTTCATTTCAAGCCCAAAGCCACCGAAGAATTTGTGGAGCGGGTTAACGTGTTTGCCGAACGCTCGGAAGATTTGCAGAACCTGCTCGATTCTGCCAAGGACAAAGAGGCGAAATCCAAAGCCGAACAAGCCCAGCTGGAGTTTGAAAAAGGCGTCTGGATGACTCACGACGAATTTGATGATTCCGTGGTCGCATTGAGCCAGAACATCGATGAGTCGAGGACCGCGAAGCAGGAAATGGTGGAAGCCAACCTTCGACTGGTGATTTCCATTGCTAAAAAATACACCAACCGCGGGCTCTCCTTCCTCGATTTGATTCAGGAAGGGAACATGGGATTGATGAAAGCGGTCGAAAAATTCGAATATCGCCGCGGCTACAAATTTTCAACTTATGCCACCTGGTGGATTCGTCAGGCCATCACAAGATCGATTGCTGATCAGGCTCGCACGATTCGAATTCCGGTGCACATGATCGAGACGATCAATAAGCTGATGCGGGTGCAGAAACAACTTGTTCAGGAATATGGTCGGGAGCCGACCCCGGAGGAAATTGCCGAGGAAATTCACCTACCTGTTGCCCGGGTGCGCGCCGTCCTGAAGATGGCTCAACAACCGGTTTCGCTTCAGGCTCCGGTTGGCGATTCCGAGGAAAGTCTGTTCGGAGATTTTATTGAAGACAAGTCGGCGGAAGATCCCAGTGATCAAACTTCACTGGCGATGCTGAAGGACCGGATCAAGGATGTGCTCGATACGCTGACGCCTCGTGAGCGCGAAGTGCTTGAGCAACGCTTCGGATTAGTGGACGGGTACAGTCGTACGCTGGAAGAGGTCGGAAAGCAGTTTCAGGTGACCCGGGAACGCATTCGTCAGATCGAAGCAAAGGCATTACGGAAGATGCGCCACCCGACCCGGATCAGGCAATTAGAAGGCTTTTTAGAGCCACCACAGTTTTAGTAAATTTTTTGCAACATTGGCGAAAAACCGGAGTTTAACCGGTAACATGGATAATAAGAAACATTCGGATGATCGATTCGACGACGCGAGCGGTGACAAGGCTCTGTGGGATCTTTTAGGCTCTGCCCGGAAGGTCGAACCGAATCCAATGTTCGCTAGAAATGTCCTCCGCGAAATTCGCAAGGAATCCGAAACCAGTCGTGGCTTTGCCGGATGGTTTCAGTCTATTCTCCGACCGACCGTGTTGGTTAGCGCGGTGGCTGTTTTGATTTTTGCCGGGATATCTGCGCTTCAGATGCAAACCCCGGAAGTGGTCGAAACGGATAGTGATCCAATCGAAGAGCTCGATTTTATGGATCCCGCTGAGGAGTTTGAGTCAATCGAACGACTGGGCGAGCTAATGGCTGTTTCCGATCCCGGCACTCTGAGTGACGAGGCCTTCATGAATTTGCTGTTTTAGCAGGGCTTTCAATCGTCAGATTTAAAGGGAGCGTGATTTGTGATCCGCCCCGGAGGAGTTCTGTGGATCTCCTTTCCCCAATCTGCCGATATGAAAAAAATCTTTGCCCCCCTTCTTTCCCTCACCGTTTTCGCGGCGCTGGCATTTCTGGTCGCCTGCGGGGAAATCCCCGATAGGGAACGGAAATCGATCAATTTTATGAATCCGGGCGAGGAGGCTCGGCTCGGGATCACGGAATTTAATCGATTAAAGTCCGAACTGAAGGTATCGCAGGATCCAAGGTATAACGCGGCAGTTCAATTGGTCGGAGCGCGGCTCGCGAAAGTGATGCCGGTGCCTGACGCTCAGTGGGAATTTGTGGTCTTTGACGATCCGTCGCCCAATGCCTTTGCTTTACCTGGAGGAAAAGTCGGAGTACATTCCGGATTGTTCCAAATTGCTCAAAGTGAAGCAGGCCTCGCCGCCGTGATCGGTCATGAAGTCGCGCATGTCGTGGCTCGTCATTCCGGAGAAAGAGTGTCGCGAGGTGTTTTAACGGCAGGAGCAGTTGCTGCGGGGGCCTATTTGCTCAACAAAAATGCAGATGTGGATCCCAAAGTTGCAATCGCTCTGTTGGGTGGTGCTGCGGCGCTCAACTTCAAAGCTCATTCCCGGGATCAGGAATTGGAAGCCGACAAACTGGGGTCGCTTTACATGGCAAGAGCGGGGTATGATCCCAGAGAATCGATTCGCCTCTGGGAACGCTTTTCCGCCTATCGGGAAAGGGTCGATCAGGAGCAAAACTTCAGTCTTCTCAGCACTCATCCCGTTGATTCCATCCGAATTGATAATCTGAAAGAATTTATGCCAACCGCGATGCGGGAATATCGCGCCATGTAGTTTGATTATACCCTTTATTGCAGCATGAAAATAGAGGGTAACGTGATCGATATTCCAAACCGGAACATCTTCTCCGGTGAACTCACGGTCCGTGAAGGTGTCATCGTAGCGATCAAATCCACTGGTAAAAGCTATTCGAAGTATATTCTACCCGGGTTGGTCGACGCTCATGTTCACATTGAGAGTTCCATGCTGGTTCCTTCTCAGTTCGCACGACTCGCCGTATTACATGGAACCGTTGCCACGGTGTCCGACCCACACGAAATAGCAAATGTGATGGGGATAGAGGGAGTCAAATATATGATCGACGATGGTAACCGGTCTCCTCTAAAATTCTTTTTCGGAGCACCCTCCTGCGTTCCGGCGACGGATTTCGAAACCGCCGGTGCCAAAATTGATCCTGACGGCATCCGTGAGATACTGACAATGCCCGGCGTCAAATACCTCGCTGAAATGATGAACTACCCTGGCGTAATCGCCGATGATCCCGAAGTGGCTGAAAAGCTGGAGATCGCTAAATCACTTGGGAAACCAATCGATGGACATGCCCCGGGCGTAAGGGGAGATAACCTCGAAAAATATATAGCTGCCGGAATTTCAACGGATCATGAGTCGTCAGTTTACGAAGAAGGCCGCGAAAAACTCAACCTGGGAATGAGGTTGTTAATCAGGGAGGGCAGTGCCGCGAAAAATTTTGAAGCATTGATAGGCCTACTCCCGGAATTCAGCGACCAGATCATGTTTTGTTCGGACGATAAGCATCCCGATGATCTATTAAACGGACATATCAATCAATTGGTGGCGCGTGCCCTGGCGAAAGGTTTTGACCTGTTTGATATTCTGCGAGCAGCCTGCCTGAACCCCGTTGAACACTACGGACTGGAAGTTGGCCAAATGAAGATAGGCGATCACGCAGATTTTATCATCTCAGAAGACGTGACTCAATTTGATCAGATCACTACCTATATCGATGGACAGAGAGTTGCTGAAGCAGGCTCATCTTTCGTCGAGACTGTCGCCGCCCCGGTGATTAATTCCTTTTATGCACGCGAATTGGAAGAAGAGGATTTTCACATTGTGCAGGAAGGTGAAAGTATTCGGGTGGTGCAGGCGGTTGACGGGGAAATTGTGACCCAAAGTTTTGAAGCCCCGGTAAAGATCGAGAACAAATTGGCAGTTTCGTGTGTGGATTCGGACATCTTGAAATTTACGGTAGTGAATCGATATGACCAATCACCGCCATCATTGGCCTTTATCCATGGGTTCGGTTTGAAGCACGGTGCGATTGCTTCCTGCGTCGGCCACGATTCGCACAATATTATCGCAGTGGGAGTGGATGATTACTCGATCCAATCGGTAGTAAACGAAGTGATGAAGAACAAGGGTGGTATCGCCGCGGGTGGGAGCGGAAAAATTGAATCACTGCCCCTGCCTGTCGGCGGAATCATGACGAATGGCGACGCCTATGAAGTCGCCGATCTCTATCAACAAATTGATCAATTTACGAAAGCTGAATTAGGTTGCAGTCTCCAGGCACCTTTTATGACTTTATCATTCATGGCCCTGCTGGTAATCCCTACCTTAAAACTGGGTGATAAAGGATTGTTCGACGGGACTCGCTTTCAGTTCACCGACCTTTTTGTCGATCCGGTTACCTGACCGCGGGGAATTGCCAGTCCCTCTTCACAGCGAGGAGGCGAAAGATCACAATAATTACCGTGCCGATAATCATTGCGACCGGAACACTCAACCCAAAGTGAAGTGAGATGGGGTAGGCCCACGCACCGGTAAAGGCGCAGGTAGCGGTTAACGGTCCCGGCCTGAACAAGGTGGGGATCTCGTTGCAAATCACCTCGCCGATGACTCCGCCGAAGGTTCCGGTGATCGTTCCCAGAATTACCGCCAGAAACCAGTTCGTACCTGAGTTAAGAGCCATCGCAGTTCCGGACATGGTGAACAGCCCCATTCCCAGCGCGTCGGGGAAAAGCAGTAGCGGTTTGATCCTTTTGATAAAGCGAAGAATCAAGCCGGCGGCCATCGAAATCACGAAGACCGTAATCACATAGTGAGGATTGGCGATCCAGAAGAGGGGGTGACGATCGAGAAAAAGATCCCGAAGGGTGCCGCCCCCAAATGACATCGCAAAAGCTACGGCAAACACCCCGGTGATATCCATACCAACCCGTGAGGCTAATAGTACACCGTAAATCGCCGCCGATATCACGGCTAAAAATTCGATAGCGACAACGAAAGACATATTACAGACCACTCGCTGCGAGCACCGCCTTCTGTATCGCTAAATCGTGCGACGACGGATAGGGATTTTCTTTCTGGCCTTTAACAATTTTTGCTAAGTCTTCAATATCTCCCGCATAGCGGGTGTAGGGGCCAAAATCGATTTCAGTATGCCCTTTTTTATAGACCTTCGATTCGCCTTCGAACGAATGTTCCCGGGCAAGCGAAATTTTCATCTTCGGACGATCAAGCGGTTGGATATGGATAGTGCCACCGGTTCCGCACACCGTGAACTGGCGCCGGGCAAATCCTTCGACTTCAACCCCGGATGACCGAACCGTAGCCGTAGCCTTCGGGTATTCAAACACGGCGAGCATATTATCGATCAGTGTATCATCCGGTGAATCGATGACTCTTTTGGGATACGCGACTACTTTATCCGGAGCACCAAGAACCCCCAGAGTGAGGTCGACAATATGGCAGCCCAGTTCAAACATGATACCACCCTCAAATTCATCGAGGTACTCGCGGGAATTCTGAGGTAACACTTTAGACATCACCGCATGAGTTTCGAAAATCTCACCCAACCACCCCGCATCAAGGATCCGGTGAAGCAACTGCACCGCAGGGCTGAAGCGATACATGTAGCCCATTTGCACGACCAAATTCTGCTGATCCGCCTTTTTCAGGATCCGCTCGTAATGGTCCAGGTCCGCTCCGGCGGGCTTATCGAGATGGACATGGTATCCGGCATCGATTGCCATCTCCGCATTTTTTAGCAAATCACGGATCTCAGTTTCAATTCCGACCACTTTGAGGCCCGGGGTATTCATTCCCGCTTCCATTGATAGAAGCGGAAATTTACCGAAAACTTTGTCGTTCTTTGCCTTTTGACGCAGTTCCTCGTTCTCCTCAACAATACCGACGACTTCCCATTGATCGCTGTCGGCGTATTGCTGGATTTTATTGGCATGGGCGTGGCCAGTTCCAATCTGTAGGTATTTGATTTTTCCGGAATCGGTAGCGGATTGTCCCAGAAGTGCAGCCGGGGCAGCGGCCAGGGTGGTCGAGAGTAAAGTGCGCCGTTTCATCTTAGTTATGCCATTCCTGGAGTTCAACAATATTGCCTTCCGGATCTTTCATATAGAGAAGTGTGAGCTTCCCCGCGCCCGGAATATCGATGGTTACTTTTTCACCATAATCACTGCCGCCCCATTTTTTCACAGTGTCCCTGACCCCTTCAAAATCGTCGACTTCGAAGGCGATATGGCCAAAGCCCGGAGCATTGACCAGTTTCGAAGGTGGATCTAACTGAGGATCGAATGTGAAAATCTCGATGGTGGGGCCGTTTTCGCCATGGCCCGGCACGCGAATGTGCCGTCCCATTACGCGGACGCCGTCGATATCCGTGAGTTTGTCGGCCCATTCGCCATGGTGGTTTCGCTCTGAACTTACCGGTTCACAATCGAAAACTTCGACGTAGAAATCCATCAGTTTTCTCCAGTCTTTAGCGACGATATTGACGTGGGCGTATCGAATTTTACTCATAGTGTCTTTTCGGGAAGACTCAGTCGGGATCCCGGGATATCCAAAGATTTTTCGTTATTTTTTACGTAACTGAGAGAGCTAAATTCGGCGGAGCAACATCCCTCCGAAAATGGAGGCCATTCCTGCGAAAACAAACCAGTGAAACGCCGCTTTATGACTTCCATTTACCGTTAAATCTTCGCGGATCAGGCTAGGCTGATAGGGAGTCAGGGCGGCTATCGCATCCGGAATATCCGATGAGAGTCGGTACTCATCGGGATATCCGGCCGTGTATTGCACGACTTTCAACTTATCGTTTACCCGGTCGTGAAGCCGAATCGTCAGATCTCCAGCCATCGTCGCCGGAACATTTGCCCGATACTTTCCTAATCCGGTTTCTTCAATTTCGAGCGGAATCATCTTTCCGCTTTCGTTGTGGATCGAAGCATCCCATTCGATCCCTGACACCGGCGCCAGGTTCGGATCTTTCCTTTGAATATCGATTTGCCAACTGTTATCGGAACGATGGTTAATGCGGGTCCCGACTCCGGAAGTATCGGACTTTCTTACGATGCCCCGGAAAGCCTGCGCCCAGAACTGACCGCATTCTTCCCAGGCGAGCCATTCTCCTCCCCATTTCTCGGTTAAATCCGATGTCCAGGCCATCCCCACACCGAGACCAAACCGGGACACTGCCAGTAGCGGGTCGCCTGTTTCGGCGCTTAGAAGGACCTGAGCAGTTGGTTTCGCTTCAGTCATGACATAGCCGAGAGAAAAAGGCAGATCAGCTTCTTCGTATCCGGCCAAAATGGGGTGATCGCCGATCTGAACGCTCCCGAATAAATCTTCCTTAATCGCTGACTTTGAAGCCTGCATGGTTTCTTTCGTGAAGATCTGTGGAACCGACGACGGATCGTTCGTTTCGTAATAACGACCTTTACCGACCTCAGCAATCGAGGCCATCAATTCCCGGGCCGCACCATCTCCGAGGGCCACTGTAGAGACCGTCACTCCGGAATCCGCCATGGTTTGAGTGAGGCCGAGATGATCGGCATCAGCCGTTTGCCCATCACTGAGAATGATCATGTGCTTTACTTTGGTGCCTGCGGTATCAAGCATTTCCCGTCCGACCTGCATTCCGGGAAACACATCGGTTCCGCCTCCCGCTTCCAGAGAATCGATCGCTGACATCACCGAATCCCGCTCGCCGGCTGATCGCATATCACAAACCACCTGAGCCTGACTGTCGAAACCGATCACGGCGATTTTGTCCCGAACACCCAGCAATTCCACGGTTGCTTTGGCAGCCTGGCGGGCCAACTCGATTGGTTGGCCCTGCATCGATCCGGATTTATCAATCACCAAAACCATGGAGAGCGATGGTTTTTCCTTTTCTTTTTCGAACCTGGAAATGAGCGGTAACACTTCCTCCACCGGTGTTTTGTAATATCCACCCAGGCCAAATGAATTATCGGAGCCTAACATTGCGAGACCGCCTCCAAAATCAGAAACGTAACGCCGCAATAGGTCCATCTGCCGGGTGGTGAGATCAGTTGCCGGAACGTCCGCCAATACAATGGTATCGAACGCGAGCATTTGTTCGATTGATTCGGGTAATCCGTGTTCCCCCCGAACATCCACTTCGAACTCCTGTTCTTTGAGGACGCGGGAAAAGGGTCGCATTTCGGTGGGTTCCCGGTGGAGAATCAAAATCCGCGGTTTTCCTTTTACCGTAATGGTTGTGGCCAATTGGTTGTTGATGGGAAAGTGATCATTTTCGGGAATTAATTCCGCCGTCCAGACGCTGGGGCCCGAAGTTGACATCTCCACATCCATTTCGAAACGATTGTCAGATCGAGCTTCTAACACAACTTTATTCTCTCGCACCGCGACCCCTTTGTGGAGAATTCGCAGTCTGGCATTCATTTTTTGATTAGAGGCAACCGTCGTTTGCAGGCGGATCATTTCGCCCTGATAGGCCACCGTTCCGGAAGGCACGATCGAGACAACCGAAGCCTCCGCTTTTTGCAGCCCGGCAATCGCTAGAAATTGAACATCTACTTTTTCCTCGGAAACGGTGGCAAGGGCGTCTGCCGTCTGATTACCGGTTTCCTGACCATCTGATAAAAGCACAATTCGCCGGGATTTGCCGGACGGAAAAGCGAGACGCGAATTCAAAACGGCATCGGCAAGTCTCGACTGAGATCGATAGTCATCGTCTGCGATACCGTTTTGCCATTTCGTTAAGAGCACCCGTAATTCTTCGACCGATTCATAGGGTCTCACTCCATCGGCAACTGCAAATAGCGACCACGAATCTCCCGCTTTTAACTCCTTAATCGACTGGTCAATTAGGGTTAAACTTTCAGTCGCTGCTTCGAGATCTACGGATTCCGAAACATCGACAAGAAAAACCACGTGAACTGAATCGCTTTCCGTTTTGGTATAGGGGCGACAGAGAGCCAGAGCGAGAAGAATAATTCCGAGCGCCCGAAGCGCAAATGACCACCACTTCAATTTTGTCGGACGATCGACTAAAGAAAACCACATTCCAGCACCCAGTCCCAAAAGAACCACTAGCCAGAGCAACGGTTTGTAAGTCGTAAAATCCATAGTCAGCCGACTTTTCTGAGGTGGTAGAGAATCGACTCGGTAGTAAGTAGCAGAATAGCCAGGACAATTAACCAGTAGGCTGGTGAGTGTCCGCGGGAGATAGGATCATTGGATCCGACGACCGATTCGTTGTTCAGTAACGATTCCGCCTGACTGAGCAGCGAACTTGCCACCGGCCACTCTCCGGCCGGATTGCTGAAATCAAAAAATCCGAGACGGGAAATTGGGCCGTATTGATGCTCAGTTATCGTGATGGGGTCTTTATCCGGCACGGCCAGTTCGGTTTCGATGCCTTCACGAAAGCCGGGGATGGAAATCATATCACCCGGCCGATATACCGGGTCGAGAGGCTCTTCGCGGCCTGCGAGATGTGTCGCAGCACCGTGTACCAATACGGGAAACCAGGCGGAGAAATAAAAATCGGACTCAACAGGATCGAGATTAACCACTAGCGCGGTTTTTCCCTCATGAGTAGCCCGATAGATGAGAGGGTTACCATTCTCAGATTCGACCAAAACGATCGATCCATCGGAAGGCTCAATTGTTTTAGCTCCGATAAAGACGAGCCCGGAGATATCAACATGTCGGAGAACCGGGTGATCCTGAATCACTTCACGGGGTGCAACCGCGTCACTGTTTTCGCCGAGAGACTTCCAATACGGTGATTCGCCGTCGGGGGTGAATACAATAGAAAGATCTGCCGAGGCGCCGGATTGACCCTGCTCGATAGCGATATCAGCATTGTCATCGACTAATTGCAGTAACCCGCCGCCTTTCTGAAAAGCCAATACCGAGGTCCCAAAAAAGAACCGGTTATTCGCATCGACGCTCACCCGAACGGGGCGGGGTGGGGGAACCGCCAGATAGGCAATGTTATCTGCCGCAAACGAATCGGTGAGGTCAATCTCAGCTATCCATTTCCCGTCCGGGACATCTTCAAGATAGAATGTTTCGGAACGGTTCGTGCCGGGTTCAATTTCCAGAGGGATTAACTTTGCGATCTGTCCCGATTCCTCTTGTCTTAAAATGAGGTCCGCCTCTACTTTGTCCGGAAAGGAGGAGGCAATTTGGTAGTAAAACCCAAGTCTGCCGTCCGGGAGGCGTTCCATATCAGCTCCGATGATTCCCAGGTTTTCAGCTGGAGCCCCGACTTTTAAAAGTTCGATGTTTTTAGGAAGATTAGTCGCTCCTTGAAAACAACCATCGCTGATCAGCATAATTCGATAATCGCTCGACCAGTGGGCGTCCTTGCCGATGCCTTCGATCGATTCTTCAGCGAGCGGATAGATAGTTGGTTCAATCGAATTGATTGCATCGATGAGTTCGCGAGGGCTTTCGGAAAGATGTGTGCGGAATTCAATTTCTTTAGAAACCGAAGCAACTGCAGCCCGCTGATTTCCATCCATCGCTATCGCGATTTCTCTGGCCGCATCGAGCGCGGTGTCCAGCCGGGGTTTGATTCCGTCCCGCGCGCCCATGGATGCCGAATGGTCGATCAATATCAAGAGGTCTTTCCTTTCGTCGGACCCTATTTCCGGACGGGCAAGGGCGAAGGCCAGCAGAGCGAAGGCGAGGAGAAGTAGTAGTAGGGAAAACAGATCACGGAGCTTATTAAATAATGAAGTCGCCTTTTTTTCCGAAAAGATTTTTTCCCAAAGGAAGTAGGCAGAAGTGGTTTTCTTCCGGGGTCTGACTTTTAAAAAGTAGATTGCCGCCAGCGGAATTAAAGCGAGCAGGGACCAGAGAAATGCCGGAAATAAAAAACGCATCAGGCGACGAGTCCTCCTCTTCTCAGAATTTCCTGAATCACGACTTCAAAAGCAACGTCGGGAGTGGTCGAGGCGAGACCTATACTGTGCCGGGCGCAGGCTTTCCGTAAATCCTCGTTCCAAACCGCCACCGCTTGTTCATAGGCGCGGGCTTCGGCCGGGGAAATAGTGACGCGCTGATTTTTGCCGGTTTCGACGCACTCAAGATTGACGTCACCTTTCCAGGTGCAACTCCGGTCATTATCATCCTGCACCTGAACACAAAAAACGTCGTGGCGATGATATTGCAGGTATTTCAAACCTTCTTCGAAACCTTGGGGGAATAGAAAATCGGAAATCACGATCACGACCCCTTTCCTCTTTCGACGTGCCTGAAACTCGCGGGCGCAGGCGGTAAAGTCGGTATCTTTACCAAAGGATTCGGCAGCCTCCAGAGACCGGAGAAACTCGATCACCTTCCCGCGTCCCCGACAGGGTTCGAGCATGGGATTGAGTCGGTCAGCGAGACCATAAACACATAGTCGATCGAGCGAATTCAGAGCGATGTAACCCAGCGCAGCCGCCAGTTGTTTCGCATATAGCGATTTACTCGCCATCGAAGGGCTTTCATCGAAAAGTATATAAATGGTAGCGTCCTCCTCCAGCTCAAAAAGTTTGATGATCAGCGACTCAAACTTTGCATAGATCCGCCAGTCAATGGAGCGGTAGTCATCACCGGGGTTGTATTCCGCATAATCGGCGAAGGTAATCCCGGAGCCTTTCTTAGTCGTTTTCCGGTCCGCCTGCAGGGAGCCGCCGAGGACTTTCCGCGCCAGAAGATATAGCGACTCAAGGCGTCGAATAAAGGCAGGATCTGTGAGGACGGTTTCGTTCAAAATAGAATCGGATTACACAGGGTACAAAATGGAAGTGTACAGGGTACAGTCTCAAACCTGACAGGGTACAATGTTTCCATTTCAGGAAACGTTGTTGATCAGGTCAGCAAGAACTTCATCCGGGCGGATACCTTCCGCCTCACCTTCGAAGGACATAATTAAACGGTGTCGGAGAGCCGGGATCGCCATTCGATCGATATCCTCCCGGGCGACATGATATCTACCATCCAGCAAGGCGCACACTCTGGAAGCAGCAAGTATTGATTGGGCTCCGCGGGGTGATGAGCCGTTGCGAACGTATTGCTTAATCTTCAGCGAGGCGTTTTCGTTTTCCGGATGGGTGGCAAGCACGATTTTGACCAGATAATCCTGAACCGCTTTATCGATCGGCACTTCTTTCCGAAGGTCTCCCATTTTCAGAATATCGTCACCAGCGATCACCGGTGAGATTTTCGGAGATTCGAGGCCTCCGGTGCGATCCAGAATTCTCGAAAATTCATCGTGGCTGGGAACTTCGACATATAGTTTGAAAAAGAATCGATCGAGCTGTGCCTCGGGTAGAGGATAGGTGCCGTCCTGTTCAATCGGGTTCTGAGTTGCGAGAACAAAGAAGGGTAGGTCCAGCTTGTGAGTTTTCCCTGCCACCGTGACCGACTTTTCCTGCATCGTTTCGAGAAGTGCGGATTGAGTTTTCGGCGTTGCCCGGTTGATTTCGTCCGCGAGTAGAATGTTGGAGAATATGGGCCCTTCCTGAAACTGAAACACCTTCTCGCCGCCTTTCTCCACCAAAATCTGGGTTCCGGTTATGTCCGCCGGCAGAAGATCGGGAGTGAACTGAACCCGGCGGAATTTCAAATCTACCGCCTGGGCAATGGTATTGACGAGAGCCGTTTTGCCGAGGCCGGGAACGCCTTCGAGGAGGACGTGGCCGCCGCAGATAATGGCTATCAATACATCCTCAATAATTTGCTCCTGACCGACGATGAATTTGCCGATTTCCGCGCGGAGGTTTTCAAAATTTTCCCGAAATTGGGCGACCGCTTTTTCGGTATCGGATTCAGTGGCGCTACTCATGCAAGAGTTTTGGGAAATTTAGGGAGACGAGTCAAGCGCGCTTTACACAATTCGTTGGCTATTCGCCACTTTGGTGAATATTCTCGAAGTAATTTTTGACGCCCTGCTTCACATCTTCGGGCACGTCTTCACGCTGAACGAATGACTCCACCTGTCGCGAGAACTCAAGCTGACGATTGGCTGTTCTCCGACTGGAGACCCCACTGCCTTCTTCTGCCGACTCGATTGTGCTCTGGCTGGGGCCTGAGCCCTGAATACCTTTGAGTTGAGTGGTATTGCCATTGTCCGTCAGAAAATCTCTTTCATCGCGGCGACTCTCAACAGAACCCTGTCCGGCTTTTTTCCCGCCCGGCTTGTTGCCCATGCATTCCGAAAGGCTCATTCCGTCCTTCTGACACATAAAACCCTGGCATTGCCCCATCGACTTACACATTGAGAGCAGTTTTGCTTTGGATTCCGACTTGGAGGAAACTTTACACATCGATTTGGAAAGTTTGTCGAGGTCTGATAAAACCGAGTTGCGACAATTTTGACAGTCGCTAAGGGAATCGGAATTGCACTGCCCCTGCTGTTTTTCCTGCTGTTCCGCATTGGCCATGGCCTTGTCAAGATTGCTCAGCGATTTCTCGAGGGATGCGATCTCGGAACTGAGGTCGCCTCCGCTTTGAGAACCCGACCCATTTGAGCCTTCGGCTTTTTCCCCCGATTTGCCCGATGAAGACTTGGAGTTGGATGAGTTACTGTTTGAATTTTGGTTCCGACTTCCCGAATTCTGACTGGAGCTGCTCTGTCGATTCGCCGCTTTGGCTGCCGCTGCCATCCGCTGGGAAGCAGATTTCAATCTCGCCAACTCTTTGCGCTGTTCGCTCAGATTTTTAGGAGCGACTTCAGCAGGCTTCATGGCCGACAAATCAGCAGCCGCCTCGCGAAAGTTTTTGTTCTCCATCTTTTTGCCGATGGCCCGGTTCTCGGCGTCCTTTTGAAGCTCGATGCCCGCTTTGGCAAGGAGTTGTTCATTTTTCCGTTGATCGAGCCGGCGGGCTGCCTCCTGAAGTTTGCGCTCCAGTTGAGCATACTGCCGCATTGCTTCCTTCCGGTCTTTGGTTTGCTCCAATTCTTTGACCCACTCTTTGAGTTTGTCCGGGTCGAGCAATTCCTTTTCGTCTTCAGTTGCGTTGCGGGCCAACTCTTCGACCATTTCCTCAACGAATTCTTTTATCTCAGCGGAGCGTTCCGCCGTCTCCTCTTCGATCCGGATTTGTTCAACCACCTCTGGCGATGCCTTTTTGAAAGCCATCAAGGTACACAGCGCAACCAGCGCGGCGGCGGTCCAGAGCAGCCGTTTCGGGAGTTCGTAGCGAATCGATTCCGGGTCGGTGGAACTGATCTTCTCGATTGTTGTTTTCTCCTGAAGCTCCACAAAATCTCCATTGCGGTGTTCGTTGCGAAAATGAAGCGCCGTGGAAAGCGAGTCTTTTAACCCGAAAAAATTATCAGCGAAATGAGCTGCAGAATTGTGGGAAAGGCGTTTTACGATCCAGCTAATCACGCCCCCCGCGAGGACTGCTCCCGCACCGGCCAGAAACCAGATCTTCGGAACGGCATAACCTCTCAGAATAAAAGTGAGTCCTAAAACCAGCAGAAGAATCGCTCCGATCAGGGTGGCTCGAATCATCACATCAGCGAATCGAAATCGGTTTAATCTGCGGGTTACCTTGCCAATAAACTGATCGATCTTCTCCTGGTGATTCATAAAGACATGAGTGGTTGCCTGAGACTCACCTTTATTTAACTGATTTTGAGCCCTTTGACAAAACAAATCAGATTTTGGTTCGAATTAAATCGAATTTCGTCAGGTGGGCTAACAGCGATACCTTTTACCTTGATAAAGTGGAGGTTACAATTTATCACTGCCAATTGATTTTCGAATCGAAAAACGTATGACCCAATCAATGTACGAACTCGGAAAGAAGCATGGGACCGACAAGGTCACTCATCATGAATACCATGAGATTTATCCGCTTTTCATCGAGAAATTTTACCAGAAGGACGGGGCAATGCTCGAAATCGGCCTGGATCAGGGAGCCTCGTTGAACATGTGGTTGGAGCTTTTTCCAAAAATGCACATCTACGGTATGGATCTCGACTTTGAGGGCACGACCGAACGTTCGACAATTATCAAAGGCGATCAAAGTCGGGAAGCGGACCTGTCGAGAGTCGTAGATTCGATCAAACACCCTCTTTATTTTATCAATGATGATGGATCACACATTCCGGAACATCAGGTTTTAACCTTTAATAAACTGTTTCCGATACTGGAGATCGGAGGGGTTTACATCATCGAGGATATTGAGACGTCCTACTGGACCCGTAGTGGTCTCTATGGTTACAAGACCCGATACGGAGTCGGACACCGGAAATCGCTGATCGAGGCTTTTAAATCAGCCGTGGACGGAGTTAATTTCGAATTTTCGAGCACCCGAAAGGCCCCTCTGGAACATCAGGATTCCATCCAGAGTATTACCTTTTCCCGGAACTGTGTAATTATCACAAAAAAAGAACCGGGTGACCGGACTTACCGCTATCCGAATAAAGTCAGGAAACTGTTTTAAACCGTAGGTTAATCCTCGAAATCTTCGACCCGGGCGCCGGTGGAAGGGCGCAGTTCTTTACGCATCAAATCGCGATCTTCTTTGTTGCGCACAACTTTGCGAAGTTCCCGTTTGGTCCGTCGCTCAAAGGTCATCTGGCGTTTTTTCCGTTTCGCTTTTAATTCCTGAATCTCGTCGTCGAGCCGGAGGTAACCTTGGTAGCGAAGGTAGTCGAGACGTTCACTTTCGACGGCTTCGCGGACGGCGCAGCCTTTGTCTGAACCGTGTTTGCAGTCGTGGAACTGGCATTCCTTCGAAATTTCGTCGATATCGGCAAATTGCTCGTAAAGGGTTTGTTCGTCGGTCCACATCTGAACTTCGCGAATCCCCGGGTTGTCGATCAACAATCCGCCTTCTGGTAGCACCACTATCTCGCGGGCCGTGGTGGTGTGGCGGCCTTTCCCGGAGACTTCATTGATCTCACCGGTGACCTGCCATTCTTCGCCGAGTAGCTGGTTAACGATGCTGGATTTTCCCACTCCACTGGAACCCACCAAAGTGATAGTTTTCCCCACTTCTAAATATCGCCGCACCACTCCGACGCCTTCTTCATTGATCGCCGACGTGATGTGAACATCGGCGTCAAGACTCAGTTCCCGAATTTGTTGAGCGGCTTCTTCGTTTTCCTCTCTGGAATATAGATCGGCCCGATTCACCAGGACCACCGGACGGGCGCTGCTCCGGGCGATGAGGGTAAAATACCGCTCCATTCGTCGCAGATTCAGGTCGGTTCCCGCATCGGTCACCACAAAAACGGTGTCAACATTGGCGGCGATAACCTGTTCCTCAATGCTCTTGCCGGGCACTTTTCTGGAGAAACAAGTTTGGCGATCGAGTCTCGCCCGGATCATCGGTTCGTCAGCTTCCTGTCCGTAATCGATCGCCACCCAGTCTCCCACGGCGGGGAGCTCTGCATTGGTTTCCGCTGCGTGGTAGACCTTGCCACTCATGAAAACCTCGAGCTCATCGCCGCCTTTCAAGAGCGCTCCATAGGAGATCTTATTATCCCGAATCAGTCTTCCGGGAAGCCATCCCTTTTTATAGAAAGGTTTAAATGCTTTTTCAAACCCCTCGTTCCATCCAAGTTCTTCCAAACTTAAAGACATAAATGAATTGATAGTGACCGAATCATAATCATCAGCATAACCCTCTTTACCGGGCTTAAAAAACGGAAATTTAGGTCAGCACGCGGTCATGCGATGCATCTGGACATTCTCAACGTGAGTTTCCCCTGTTTTCTGAAAAGCTTTAATGTGAGCGGATTCCAAATGGCGGTCGAGATCCTCTCCGGATTCCCAGGTTTCATGAAAAGCGAAAATGCGGGGATTCTCATTATCCACATGAAGATCGTAGTTGATACAACCTTTCTCCACAAGGGTTGGCGCTACCAATCCGGACAGACCGTTTTTGACTACGCTTTCGGAACCTTCTTTAGCAGTGATGATGGCAATGACCGTTACTTTTGACATAGGGAAACCTATCAGTTTTAGCTGGAAACGCACCGCGAAATCCTCTGACGGATTTCCAAAGTTTCGCAGGACAATACCGGATCCCTCGTTATGATGCGCCATGGATTCTCCGACTCCTCACCAAGCATTAAATGAATGGGTCAAAAAGATGGCCGACCTTTGTCAACCCGACACCATCGAATGGTGTGATGGATCAGAAAAAGAATGGGATCGCCTGACCTCACTCCTCGTTGATTCCGGAACGTTCAAAAAGCTAAATTCCGAGCTCCGTCCCAATTCATTTCTCGCCTGGTCCGATCCTGAGGATGTCGCCCGGGTGGAGGACCGCACCTTTATCTGCAGTCGCCGGGAGGACGATGCGGGCCCCAGTAACAACTGGGCGGCTCCGGAGGAGATGAAAGAGAAACTGAACGGCCTCTTCAGCGGCTGTATGAAGGGTCGCACGATGTATGTGATTCCATTTTGTATGGGACCAATCGATTCAGATGCCTCCATAATCGGAGTCGAGATTTCAGACTCTCCCTATGTCGTGGTTAACATGAAAATCATGACCCGCATGGGGCGCGAGGTGCTCGATAAACTGGGCGATTCCGGGGAATTTGTTCCCTGCCTTCACTCAGTCGGTAAACCACTCGCTGAGGGGGAAACGGACGTACCATGGCCCTGCAATAAGGAAAAGTACATCGTCCATTTTCCGGAGACCCGGGAAATCATGTCTTACGGCAGCGGCTACGGCGGCAATGCATTGCTCGGAAAAAAATGTCTCGCGCTGCGAATCGCGAGCGTCAAAGCCCGCGACGAAGGCTGGATGGCGGAGCACATGTTGATCAGCGGCGTCGAAGATCCCACCGGAAAGAAAACCTACGTGGCGGCGGCCTTCCCAAGCGCCTGCGGAAAAACCAATTTTGCGATGCTGATCCCACCGCAACATTATCGGGAACAAGGCTGGAAGGTAACCACCGTGGGCGACGATATCGCCTGGTTGAAACCGGGAGAGGATGGTCGCCTCTATGCGATCAATCCCGAAGCGGGTTATTTTGGCGTTGCCCCGGGCACCTCTGAGGAGTCGAATCCCAACGCGATGGCATCACTCAGCGAAGGAACGATTTTCACCAATGTTGCGCTTACCGAGGACGGTGACGTCTGGTGGGAGGGAATGACTGACACGCCCCCTGATTCTCTGACCGACTGGCGGGGCAATCCCTGGACGCCGGATTCCGAAACACCGGCGGCTCATCCCAATTCCCGTTTTACCGCGCCGGCATCGCAATGCCCGGCAATTGATCCGGAGTGGCAGAACCCGGGCGGAGTTCCGATCGATGCGATTATTTTCGGGGGCCGCCGGGCTACCACCATGCCGCTCGTTTTCCAGGCCTTTAACTGGGTCCACGGCGTGTTCCTTGGGGCCAACCTCGGATCGGAAACCACAGCGGCCGCTGTCGGTGCGGTTGGGAAGATTCGTCACGATCCTTTCGCAATGCTTCCGTTTTGCGGCTACAACATGGGCGATTATTTCGCTCACTGGCTTTCAATGAGAAAGCGGATCAAACATCTGCCCAGAATTTTCCACGTAAACTGGTTCCGGAAAGATGAGGACGGCGGCTTTCTCTGGCCCGGATTTCAGGAAAACATGAGAGTGCTCGAATGGATCGTCGACCGGGTCTGCGGTCGGGCTAAAGGACACGAGACGCAGCTGGGCTGGATGCCACAATACAGCGAGTTAAACTTCACGGATCTGGATTTCTCTGAGGAGCAGTTTGAAAAGCTGATGAGCATCAATCACAGTGAGTTTCGTCAGGAATTGCTTTCCGAGGCTGATTTGTATCTGGATTTGTATGATCACCTTCCCAAAGAGCTGATTTTCCAAAGAGAGCTGCTCGCAGGGCGAATTTAAAAACTGTACCCTGTACAATCTGAGAGTGTACAGGGTACCATTGAGATGAAGAGCTACGATGTTGCGATTCTGGGTGGCGGTGTCGCCGGTCTCTGGACAGCGAATGCCCTGAAGGCTCGCGGTTATTCCGTGGTGCTTTTTTCCAAAACCGACCTTGGAGCCGGGCAGACGCTGGCGGCTCAAGGCGTCATTCATGGCGGGGCGAAATACGCACTAGCCGGGAAGCTCACCGACAGTTCCGAGCAACTCGCGGCGATGCCGGGGCGCTGGCGGGATGCACTCAACGGGAAAGGCGACATCGATTTGAGCGGCGTGGAAGTGCTCAGTCCGAGTCAAACGCTCTGGAGTCTCCCCAGCGTGACCAGTCAGGTGGTGTCATTTTTTGGGTCAAAATTAATGAGAGGCCGGGCCGATGCGCTTCCCCGGGAATCATGGCCGGAAGCGCTCCAATCCGATCGCTACCACGGTCGTGTTTTTAAAATCGATGAACCTGTGATCGATCCGGTTTCTCTGGTGGCAAGCCTGAGCGCTTCGCTATCCGGAATCTGTTATCAGGCAGATTGTGAAATCAAAGGTTCTGGAGGCAGGATTGAGTCGATCACGGCCGACGGAATCGAGATCGAAGCGGAAACCTATGTTTTTGCCGCCGGAGCCGGTAATGCCGATTTGATGAAGGCGGCAGGCGTGGAAAATCCGGCAATGCAACTGCGTCCTCTGCATCAGTTGGTGGCGAGAGGGGACCTTCCCGATTTTTACTCGGTGTGTATCGGTAATGGGCCAAAGCCTCCGATGGTGACCACCACTCACACAGACTCGTCCGGACGGAAAATTTGGTGGATTGGCGGAGACATCGCCGAAGCTAACGGGGTCGCCCGGAGCGAAAGCGAGCAGATCGAGGCGGGCAGGGGGCTTTTGCAAAAATTCCTTCCATGGATTCGCTGGGACGAAATGGAAATTTTCACTGCACGGGCGAACCGCGCTGAGCCTTTGACGGAGAGCGGTGAACGGCCTCCCGGTGCGTTTTGTCAGAAAGTCGGCAACATTCTAGTGACCTGGCCAACCAAGCTGGCGCTGGCCCCTGATCTGTCAGACCAGGTGATCGGACACCTCGGCGCGCCGCAAAGCCCGGGCGGAAACGCTACTCCTCTGGACCTCCCCTCGCCGGGGATCGGAAAACCGCCCTGGGATCGTTAAGTTTTGTTGTGTCGGTAATATTCCAGAATTTCAGCTGACAACTCTTCGAGACGATCCAGCTGATCGAGAGGGATTTTATCGACCTCGATCCAGTCGCCGTTCTTGAGCACGATATTGAAAATTCCCGTAGTTTTGCCGGGTTTGAGCTTTTTGATACCGTTCACGATTTGTTCCAGGGGGTATTCTTTGAATTCGATATCACCCATCAACTTCGGGTTCAGAATGCAAAAGCGGCAGTTCGTGAGTAGAACCGATTTCGGGGCGCTGAGCCGAACTGCAGCGGTCAAGCTAAGGGCCGGCAGTTCCTGAACCGCAATATAATAAATCTCCTCTCCCGGCTCATCCCGGGCCACCAGGTAATTGAAGCTTTCAGAAACGATATGTGGATCCTGCCCTTCGTCACCGAAATTTGAGACCTTCTGATGAAGATCGAAGACTTGCGACATCGGTTTCCATCCCTTCATTTCCGGATAGTAAACAAAATCGCTGGGTCGAATCTGGTTCTCGTTCAGCAAGTGGACCAGTTCATTTTGGCTAAATGGCCCGATGGGCTCCTGCTCGCCATTTCGCAGGATGTGAAATATTTGATGTTCTGGGAGTTCGGTTGAACTCATATTGCCTCCTTTTGGGTTAATTTCTGGTTACAAGACAGGGTCGAGGCGGAACGATCCTTTTAATTCTATTTAATCAGTAACCCCACCACATGGTCAAGTGTTTCGAATAATTGTATGGAATTTTCATCTAATATTTTAGCGGGAATCTCCCTTTGCCGTGGCTCTCTAAGCCTGCTTTATTCCGTGAGACAATTTTTATGAGTAAATCTGCCCAACCTACCCCATCAAAAGGCGACGAACTTAAGGACGATGATGTCGAGGCAATCGATCGCCTGCAGTCGACTTACCAGGATTTGAGGAATGAGCTGGCTAAAGTGATTGTTGGTCAGGATGCGGTAATTGAACAACTTGCGATCTCATTATTTGCTCGTGGCCACTCGTTGTTGATGGGCGTTCCCGGGTTGGCGAAAACCCTTCTGGTATCGAGTTTGGCGGAAACGATGTCTCTGAGCTTCAGTCGAATTCAGTTCACTCCTGATTTGATGCCGATGGACATTACCGGAACGGAGATTCTTCAGGATGATGGAACCGGGAAACGAAGCTTCGAATTTTCTCAGGGGCCGGTCTTCGCCAATATCGTCCTTGCTGATGAGATTAACCGGGCTCCGGCCAAAACTCAGGCCGCAATGCTTGAGGCAATGCAGGAACGCCGGGTCACTATTGCGGGTACCTCCCATAAGCTGGAACCACCGTTTTTTGTATTAGCGACTCAAAACCCGATTGAACAGGAGGGCACTTACCCGCTGCCGGAAGCGCAGCTTGACCGTTTTATGTTCATGATCGGGGTGACTTATCCGAGCCGGGATGAGGAAATCGCAATCGCTAAAACCACGACTGGTGGGGATATGCCCAATCTGGAGCCGATTCTGGATGGCGATCAGGTCATTGCGTTTCAGGGGCTGGTCCGCCGGATGCCGGTACCGGATCACATTTTCCAATTCGCAGTGGATTTGGTTCGCCGAACCCGTCCGGAATCCGAAGATGCCCCTGAGTGGATCAAACCGCTGGTTGGCTGGGGAGCCGGTCCACGTGCCGTTCAATATTTGATTCTCGGGGCAAGAGCCAGAGCTGCACTGACGGGCAGTTACATGGTGCGTCAGGAAGATATTGTGGCAGTGGCGGAACCAGTGTTACGCCACCGGGTCATCAAAACTTTCACCGCCGAATCGGAAGGTGTCACCGCCCGAAGAGTGATCTCCAGACTAATCGACGAGTTGAGTGCGGAGATGTAATTTAAAACGGGAATTGTGGCTAAGACCGATTCAAATAACCGGGATTTTCTGGATCCAAAAATTCTCGGACGCCTCATGGGGCTTCCGCTGGATGCCCGTCACGCCATGATGGGAAGCGTCTCGGGGCGCCACCGTAGTCCGGTTCGCGGATCGAGCCTCGAATTTGCTGAGTATCGGGAATATGTTCCCGGCGACGACACCCGCCGACTCGATTGGCGGACCTGGGGGCGAAGCGACCGCTATTACATTAAAGAATTTGAGGCGGATACCAACCTTCGCCTCTGTCTAATCATCGATACCAGCGGATCGATGGCTTACGGGGAGCCGGGCCAAACCCGCCTCGACTACGCGCGTCAGATGTCGGGAACGCTGGCCTACCTTGCGGCGAATCAGGGAGACGCCATCGGCGTATTTCCCGCTGGAGAGCATGGACTTCACCATGAGATCCCGGCGCGGCGGGGACCTTTGCATCTCGGAGTGGCTCTCGATCGAATCGCTGAGCTTGAAGCCGGGGGAAACACGGATTTGGTGGCCTCTATCCACGAAGCAGCGGAAAAAATCCCGCAGCGGGCGTTTGTCGTTATCATTTCGGACCTATTCTTCCAGCCCGAGCCATTGAAAGAGGCATTACAGCATCTCCGCTTCCGGAAGCACGATATTGCGATGTTTCATCTTCTCGACAGGAGTGAAATCGAATTCGATTTTGACCGTCCCACCAAATTTGTTGATCTGGAAGGCGGCGCGCCGCTTTTGGCAGATCCGACGTTGATCGGAAAGAAATACCGGGAAGCGGTGGCTGAATACCTGGCAAAGGTGTCGGCGATCTGTACTCAGACGGGAACCGATTATCATCGGGTAACGATGGATCAGCCCTATGACCAAACGTTGGCGAGATTTCTCCTCGGAAGAAATCCGCGCACCAAGAAAACCGCAGCAAATCAGGGGTAGGGGAGTTACGTTATGAATTTCCTGCAGCTTTCGATTCTTGCCGCCCTTCCCCTGGCTCTTCTTCCGATCATCATTCATCTGATCAATCAGAATCGCCACCGCACCGTGAAATGGGCGGCGATGATGTTTCTGCTCGATGCCAAGAAGTTGACGAAGGGAATTGCGAGGCTGCGTCAGATTTTGATTCTAGCGATGCGGGTTTTCGCCGTCCTTGCCCTGATTTTTGCAGCGGCACGCCCCCTTGCCTCCGGTTGGCTCGCTCTCGGTGCGGGCGGGAAATCGGATACGGTGCTGGTCCTCCTTGACCGATCCCCAAGTATGGAGCAGCAAAATTTGGAGACAGGAAAATCGAAGCGCTTTACGGCTCTGGAAAAACTCGCTGACGTCCTGGAAAAGACCGCCCGGAGCAGCCGGATCGTTTTGATAGAAAGTGCCTCTCTGGAGCAGATTGAATTATCATCGCCCGCAGATCTGGTGGATTTGCCAATGAGCGCCCCGACCGACACGGCCGCCGATATTCCGGCTTTGCTGCAGGCGGCGCTGGATTATATCGCGACCGATCAGAGTGGGCGAACTGACATTTGGCTGGCATCCGATCTGCGCGCCGCCGACTGGCAACCGGGCAGCGGAAGATGGGATACCTTGAAAGGGGCCTTCACTGACTTGGAAGGGATCAGTTTTTATCTGCTCAATTACCCGGAGGTGGAGAGTGAAAATTACACCATCGCCGTGGAGAATTTATTGAGAAGGCGCAGTCCGGAAGGCATGGAACTGGTCATGGATCTGGTGATCCGACGACAGTCTTCCCGAGTCTCCCCGGAGACGTTGCCGGTCGAATTTACGATAAACGGTGCCCGGACGGCTCAGGAATTTACCATAAACGGTTCAGAACTGAGACTGCAGGGCCATACTGTGAGTCTCGGCAATTCAGAATCGACAGGCTGGGGGCGTATCGATTTACCGGCAGACGGAAATCCCCGGGACAATACCTTTTTCTTTGTTTTCGATGAAGCACCGGTGTTAAAAACCGTGATCGTTTCCGATGATCAACAAACGGCTGCAGCCATTAAAGCAGCGGCATCCGCCCCGATAGACGGTTCGAGAACTTACGCTGCCGACATTTTACCAACCTCGCGCCAGGCTGAGGTTCCCTGGGATGATACGGCGCTTCTCTTTTGGCAGGCACCGATTCCTGAAAAGGGATCTCCAGAATCGGGACTTCTCGAGCAATTTGTAGAATCAGGCCGGAGCCTCGTCTTTCTCCCGGTTGATAACAATCAAAACGAAAACGACTTTCTGGGATTTCGATGGATTCCCCAAACCGACAGCCCCTCGGCCGGGCCTTACGAAATTGGTTGGTGGCGAACGGATTCAGGCCTCCTGGAGAACACCCAAAACGGCAATCCACTTCCGCTGGGGATGACGAAGATCTTCCAGATCCGGGAGTTTGAGGGCGAAACTCAATCCTTTCTGAAACTCAAAGACGGCCGATCCGTGATCGCCAGACACATCAATAAACTTCCGGGCAATCTTTACATCTGGGGAACTTTGCCGAAAAGCTCGTTTTCAAGCATCGCCTCGGACGGGGTCGCTTTTTTTGCCATGATCCACCGGGCGCTGCAGCAGGGCGGGAATTTTCTCTCCAATGCCCAGATGCGATCGGCCGGGGGGAGCGCCCTTCCCGACAATGTTCAATGGACATCGGCTTCGGTGCGCGATTCGGACGAAGATCACGTCAATCCTTCTCTCAGTGCGGGCGCTTTTCAATCGACAGATAAATGGCTCGCAATCAACCGTCCCGAGGGCGAGGACGATTTCCGAACGATCAATGAAGAAGCCATCGAGGACCTCTTCGGGGGGCTCGACTATCGGGTTATTCAAGATAGCGTAAATAACCGCTCATCACTGGCTTCAGAGATTTGGCGAATCTTTCTGGTTTTGATGGCCCTGGCACTGATCATCGAAGCCGCGCTGTGTTTACCGCCGCGAAATGATGAAGAACCCGCCGTCGTGATATGAAACTTTTCCCCGATTGTCCCCGGTTGAATGAAGCACTGTACCCTGTACAGTCCGCAATGGTACAGGGTGCAATCAGTTTTTCCTTACTTTAATTTTGAATCCCAGCTCCAGCGAACTGACTTTTCAGCCTACTCCGGGGACCATCCTTTTCGGGGTGCTCATCGTATTGGCGACACTCGTGCTGGGGCTTATTACCTGGAAAAGGAGCGGTTACGCCCGGGGGATCGGTCTTTTGGAACTGCTCAGATTGATCATCGTAGTCCTTGTCGCGGTGGCGATTAATCAGCCGGAGTGGCGGGAAATTTTTGAGCCGGAAGAGAAACCGGTGATTGCCGTTTTAAAAGATCAATCCAACAGCATGAAGACGGCTGATATCATTGATCCGGACAATCCCAGTCTTCGTGCTAAAACTCGAAGTGAGGTCGCCACTAAAATTGCCGCGCCTGATGGTTGGGCGAGTCTCAATGACAAGATGGAGGTGGTCTTCGAGAATTTCTCCTCGGCGGAATCACCGGCGGAATCAGGAACCGATCTCAACGGAGCGCTCGATGAGGTTTTAACTCAAAATCCGAATCTCCGCGGCGTGGTGTTGATCTCCGATGGTGACTGGAACACAGGGGAAGCCCCGGCACGGGCCGCCACTCGGCTGAGGATGCGCGGGACTCCGGTTTTCACCTTGCCGGTGGGGAGTGAGACCAAATTGTCGGATATTGAAATGACGGCGTTCGATGTGCCGACCTTTGCCATCGTGGGCAAACCGGTGCGGTTGCCTTTCAGCGTGACGAGCGCCTTGCCCTCTGATTATACCACAACGGTGGAAGTGATCACCGAGAGCGGAGAGAAACTGACTCAGGAAATCACCGTACCGGCGATGGGGCGGATTCAGGATTCCTTTTCCTGGAAACCTCTCCAAATCGGCGAAACGAAACTCACCATCCGTATCCCGACGACAACCAATGAGCGGGATCTTTCCAACAATGAACTGACCGCTCCGATCTCGATTCGCAAAGAAAGCCTCCAGGTCCTCATTATCGAATCTTTTCCGCGCTGGGAATATCGTTATCTGCGGAACGCTCTGGAGAGAGACCCGGGTGTTGAGGTGAATTGTTTGCTTTTTCATCCCGATATCGAGAAGGCGGGAGCGGGTTCCGGATACCTCGATGAGTTTCCCGAACCGGAATTATTGACCAAATACGATGTGATCTTTCTCGGAGACGTCGGGGTTCACAGTCGCCAGTTAACCGAAGACCAATGCCGCCAGTTGCGGGACCATGTTGCTAATCAGGCGGGCGGAATTGTGTTCCTGCCGGGATTTCGGGGAAACCAGCATGAGTTGCTGCAGACCAGCCTATCAGAATTACTTCCCGTGGTGCTGGATGAAGCTCAACCCCGCGGATGGGGTTCGCCCACACCGGGACAGTTTGAGTTGACCGATCTGGGGCTGCGCAGCTTATTGACCCGCCTCGAAGACACTGATGCCGAAAATGCCGATATCTGGGCATCGCTTCCCGGGTTCCAATGGTTCGCCGGAATTTCCCGGGCAAAGTCCGGAACCGAAGTCCTTGCAACCCACAGCTCAGAGACCAACCGCTACGGCAGGATCCCGTTGATTGTGACCAAGACTTTCGGGACCGGGAAAATCCTGTTTATGGGAACTGACGGTGCCTGGCGCTGGAGAAAGGGAGTGGAAGACAAATACCATTACCGATTCTGGGGACAGGTGGCCCGCTGGATGGCTTATCAGAGAAACATGTCCCAGGGAGACACGATGCGACTGTTTTACTCTCCGGACCGACCACAGACCGGCGACATCCTGACGATGAACGCCAACGTCATGAGCGTGGGTGGCGAGCCGCTTCGTAGCGCTAATGTAGTCGTCCAGGTCAAAAACCCTTCCGGAAAAGTCGAGACCATTCGACTTCAAACCGGAGGTGCCGATCAGTGGGGGCTCTTCACCGGCAATTTTTCTCCGACCGAGCCGGGCGAATATAAAATCACAATGACATGCGCCGAGAACGGCGGCACTCTGGAATCCTCCATCACCGTTCAGGGAACCGTGCGTGAAAGAATCGGCCAGCCGGCCCGGCGTGATGTGCTCGAGGAAATCGCGAAAATTACCCGCGGGTCGCTGATCGAACGCCCGGATATCGATTTGATTCTCAAGAAAGTCACCGACCTACCTGATCCCAAACCAATCGACCGACGCCTGAGAATTTGGGCCCATCCGTTATGGATTGGGCTACTGATTCTGTTACTGACCATTTTCTGGGTTGGAAGGAAAATCGTCGGAGCCGTGTAGAATAGCGGGTTCGAGGCGTTCGTTGGATTATCAATTTTACATTACATATATTGTCGGAAGTTATCATTCAACATTATTGAGCCAGGATTTTTGTCTAAGACGAGGTGTATTTCCTGCGTTGGTACAGAGGTGTGTTCCCGCTTCTGCCAATTTGGGAATAACACTTGATTAGTTTAGATAATCTTACAAATTCGAAAAGCACCACTCCTGCTCTCTCTCATTATGAAAACGGCTAACACCTTACTCGCCGCCTTATTTTTCTGTTCCTGCTTACCAAATGAAATTCAAGCTCAGGGTTTGTTTTCAAAGATCAGAGGAAAGGTCGCCCCTACCGACAAAGTTCTGACCGGCAATGAACTCGCCACTCAGGAAGGACTCGCGTCTGCCTCTTTTGAAAAAGCAGAGAATTATGAAAACTCCGGGAAACTCCGGCAGGCTCGCGACCTTTACAAATCGATCGCAAAATCCTATCCGAACACAACGGTGGGCGCTGAATCGCAATTCCGCGTCGCCCGAATTCGCGACAAGGAGGGAGACGGTCGTAAAGCGTATGAGGAATACGAAACCTTGATTTCCAAATATCGCAGCAGTCCTCATTTCCAGGATGCGATCGAAAGGCAATTCGCGATCTCCGAGGATCTTCGCACCAGCGGTCGCAAAGGAATGTTTGGGCTCGGTGCTTCGATTCAGCCATCTGACTTAAAGAAGATGTACGAAAAAATCGCCGATGCGGCACCCTACACACAGTACGCCCCCCGCTCTCTGATGGCGATCGGAGCTCTGAATGCTTCTGAAGGATTGAAACCACAGGCAATCCGGAGTTATCAATCCGTTGTCGATAACTACCGCGGCACGGGTTTCGCTAAGGATGCTCAATTTGAGATTTATAAATTACGTGGCCAGGCGGCGGAAAATTCAAACAGCCCATCAGAGGACAGGGCCCAAGTTGATGCAGGTCTTGACTTTGTGGCCCAGAATCCGAATGACGCCCGTTCCGAAATGGTCAAAGCCGGTCTAGAAGACATTGAAGAACGCAGCCTGGAGAAAATGTATAAGACCGGTCAATTTTATGAAGAGAGCGGAAATCACAAGTCGGCACTCGTCTATTACCGCGACATCGTAAAAAGACCGGACTCAAAGCATTATGCGGCGGCAAGCGCCCGAATTGCCGCGATTCAGCAAATTCTGGCAAATGGCGAACCAGAAGAGAAGCCCAAGCTTTTCGGTCAGTTACCATCCCTTCCTAAAATTGAAAAACCCAAGTTCAGACTTGGGAAAAAGGATGAGGCGGATAGCGATGATCAAGGTGTGCTTGAGGTTCCGGCCGGACAATCATCCAGCCCGGTGCTTCCCGGTCAGTAAAACATCAGAATTTTTCTCCGATTTGGGTAAGTGATCCTTGAATTTTATCGGCAGAGTGATTATAAGGGACTTGTCGATTTGTAATTCGACGATTCATTTTTAATGAGAATGCTGATAATACGGGCACTGCTTGCCGTTCTGCTGATTGCATCTTTTGCAGGGTGCGCAGGTTATCAGCTGGGCGCGGTCAAGCCATCGGCCTACG
Source organism: Verrucomicrobiales bacterium (assembly GCA_029213005.1). GTDB lineage: Bacteria > Verrucomicrobiota > Verrucomicrobiia > Verrucomicrobiales > DEV007 > Arctic95D-9. Next base: position 262,104 of record JARGPI010000001.1, on the reverse strand, counting down.
CCAACATCGATAAAATCTTTGTTCCACCGTTTAAGAACGACACGCTTGAACCCCGGATTTCCAGCTTGGTGACCAGTGCGGTGCTCAAGGAAATTCAAATGGACGGAACCTATCAAGTCGCAAAACGTCACGATGCTGACGCGATTTTGAGAGGACGAGTTGAGCGCATTACGAAATATCAGCTTCGGGGAGTGAGAACAGAAACACTCCGCTCTCAGGAATTGGGCCTTTATTTGTATATCCGCTGGTATTTGGAAGATCCGTCGACCGGGCAGGAGATTACGATGAAGAACGACTTGGAGGCTAAAGACGTCACTCTGGGTGATGAAACTATCAGAGTCGTTCCCGGCGTTGTGGTGGGATCAACGATCCAGTTCGTCGACGCCAGCTATCAGGTTGGTGAGCGCAATGCAGTTGCTGTGGCGGCTGAGGATGCGGCCAAGAAGCTGGTCGATCAAATGAGCGAAGGCTGGTAAACCCAACTCTTGATGAACCTCGAAACCACGAGGACACTCGTTCAACTGATTTGCAGTCCGATCGGAAATCTGGGCGACTTCACGTTTCGAGCGGTGGATTGCCTGAAAAAAGCTGACCTGATTGCCTGTGAGGATACCCGGCATTCTCTTCGCCTGCTGAGCCATTATGAGATTCCTCATAAGGAATTAATCCCTCTGCACGAACACAACGAACTGAAGCGCGTCGACACGCTGGTAGCCCGAATCCAGGACGAAGGTTTGATCCTTGCCGTTTTGTCGGACGCCGGCAGCCCGTCGATTTCTGATCCGGGATTTCGTCTGGTCCAGAAATGCATTGAGGAGGACGTGCGGGTCGAGGTGATCCCGGGTCCGTCTGCGGTGACCACCGGGTTGATAGGGTCAGGCTTGCCAACGGATAAATTTTTCTTCGGTGGCTTCCTGCCGGTCAAATCCGGCAAAAAGGAGAAAGCGCTTCAGGAAGCGATCGACCGCGAAGGAACCTCAATATTTTTTGAATCCCCTCATCGGATTCTCAAAACAATTGCTCTTTTAGGAACGCTGGATCCGGATCGCCTGATCTGTGTCGCCCGGGAATTGACCAAAAAGTTCGAGACCTACCATCGGGGAACCGCCGCGGAATTACTTCACAGTTTTGGTGATGGTGCCGTCAAAGGGGAGATTACCCTGTTGATCCAGGGCGTGACACGGGTGAAAAAAGTAAAGAGCTACTGAGTCAATGGCTCCCTATTCGCCAGGAACCGCATCCCGTCCGCCCAGCAAGCCTGAATTGGCCGCGATTGTAATGCTGGCGGTTTTCTTCGGAGGGATGATGCTGGTGGCTTTGTACGAGGAGTATTCTGTCTTCAAATTGAGTGTCCCCCTGTTTCTGGTTTCGTGGGCCATCTTACTTTTTATTCACGAGCTGGGCCACGCCTTGATGGCAAAATGGCTGGGATGGCGGGTGGAAAAAATTTCTATCGGCACTGGGAAACTGATCAGTCAGTTCACCATTCTCGGGATGCCGACGGAACTTCGGGCGATTCCCCTTTCCGGTTTTGTGATCCCCCGCCCCGCAAATTTAGCCTTTCCAAGGCTGAAGTGCTTTTTGATCTTCGGAGCCGGGCCCGGTGTTGAAATCGGGCTCGCTTTGTTAATTTGGCTCTTCCTTGGGAGTGAAACATTGTTCAGCCGACAACCTATCATATGGCTGATTGCGCTTCAGTCATTTGGAGCTGCCGCCGTTTTTGGAGCCCTCGTAAATCTGGTGCCGCTCAACCATCAAACGGATAACGGTAAGTCACCCTCGGACGGCCTCGGGATGATACTGGCCTGGATAATCCCCGAGGAGCAGTACGAAAAGTGGTTGAACGGTCAGAGTTGACGGCTTCGTTTTCCAAAGCTGAAAAATTCCTGAACTCCCAGGAGGTTCTCCCAACGCCGGATGATCAGGTCGATCATAAAAAGCCCCAGCATCGCCAGCAATAGATACGGCCACAGTTCGACATATTTGGCTGTGGAGCTCCCCTTCAGTTCCAGCACCTCTGATGAATCCTCGAGAAACTGCCCGCCCGTGATGTCGCAAACTTTTCTCAGCAGGTTCTCGTCCACCCTACCCGAAGCCACTTCACTGGACGGGTTGTGAACATAACCCGCCGAAACCACTTCTGAACCCGAACGGGAGCGAATCATATAAACCCCTGCTTCATCGGGGCGAAATTTGGCTTCATACAATCCCGGGCCTTTCTGCTCAAGATTCAGTTTTAAGATGGATTTCATTCCGGCTCCCAGTGAATTTGCTGCGACGTAAAAAATATCGGCCTCGACCTGGGCCCCGTTCTTCCGGGTTCCGGCGTCGGATAAAATATCGGCAGTGATCACGACTTCACTGCCTTCCTGATCCAGCCTCAGATCCATGTGACGACCTTGCGGGGGACGCGCGGTCTCCACCAAAATTTGAGCCCACATTTGGCTGTATCCCTGCCAATCAGCCACCCAGAGTGCTGCCCAGCGGGACTTACAATCAGAGGTAAAAGCGGTGACTTTTCCGAGACCGAATCTCCAGTGGGCAAGCAGTGGATCACCCACGTCCGTCACCAGCGGAATTTGAGAGGTCGCTTTGCGATTGGTTTTCACATAACCAAGCAAAGGCGGCGCACTGGCGGGATCCCAGCCTTTCAGCATGGGATGGCTTTCGACCATCTCCGGCTCGAACGCCTCTTCCCGAATCATCCGCCCGGTGTGAACCATGGTATCCTGAGTGAAAATCCGGGTGATGTCCGCAGGGTCCATCGTAACGTAATTTTGTCCGCCACCTGCGGCTGCGATTGTCTGAAGCAGTCCGATTTGTGCACCGGCTCCGACCGCTACCGTGGAAATAGTGATCCCCTCGGCCTGGCACTGCGAGGCTAGAGCCTGATACCCTGTTCCTGAAGTCTGGCCATCGGTCAGAACAATCATATGTTTGATCTTCGCCTTCACCTTTCCGAGAGCTTCACGAGCGGACATCATCGCAGGATAGATGTTAGTCCCGCCCCCTGAGCCAACCACCGCGATCTGATTGGCGATCGAGCTGGTCGACGTCACCTTCGTCATTGGGACGATGACATGCGCCTGTGAATCGAAGGCATACACCCCGATGTAATCCTTCGAACTGAGCAGTTCGGTGGTGGCGATTGCGGCTGACTTACAGACTTCGATTTTTTGTCCCGCCATGGAACCGGAGCGGTCGATCACGAGAGCCAGCGCTGATGACATAAATTCTTCCTGATCGGGGGCCTTTAGCTTCACCGGTAAAATCTCCTCGATAGGGGTCCGATAGTAACCACCCACACCGAAGGAGCGCATTCCGCCAACCATCACAAATCCACCGCCCAGCTTTTCGACATAATCCCGCAGCGCCAACATCCGCGCTTCACCGACCTGATGAGCGGGCACATCTGAAAATATCACGGCATCGTAACCCGCCAGGTCCTGGAGACTCACCGGCAAAGCTGAGGGTTTTCGCGAATCGATTTGGATTCCCTCCCGCGCCATCGCATCAATCAAATATCGGTCTTCGCCCTCTTCACCTTCGCAATATAAAATCAACGGTTTGCCCCTGACATCAACAATCGCGAGCGCCTCGTTATTCTCCGGAATCGCATCGCGCCCTTCAAAGCCTTCGATGGTGACCCGGTAATTGTAAATATTTCGGCGGTCTGGAGATCGTTTGAAAATGTGAGTCAACGTTTCTCCCGCAACGATCTCCACTTCGGCGGTGTCGTCTTCGATACCATTTTCGAAGAGTCGCAATTTTCCGGATCCTGAAATGGAACCTTCGACCGTTGCGGTCAGTGTCAGTGCCGCGCCTTCGGTAAGGCGGGTTTGAGAGGCCTTCAGATTCGTGATCCTGACATCCGGCTCTACCTGTCCACTGACTCCTAAAGCGTGAATTTTTATTCCCGATACGGCAGCTTCCCGCGCGAATTTCACCAGCGATCCCCGCGTTTCAACGCCGTCACTTAACAAAACCAGATGTCGGGAGGAGCCCGCCGGAAATATACCTCTGCCCAGGCGGCACCCCTGTTCCAGATTCGTTGCGGAGCCGAGTTGTTCAAGGATTCCTTCAGCGAGAACCATTTCGCCGGTCGCTGCCTCCGGAAACTGTAACACCTTGCCATTACTACCCGTTGCGACGTAACCAACCCGGGAAAAACCATCCAGCTTTGAAACAATGGTTTGCGCTTCGCTAAACGCTTTGGTAACGCCTTCTTTACCAAGACTCCGCGAATGATCGACCACAAAAATTACTCCCTGTTGAGTGCTCTCGAGAAGCCTCGCTGGAGACGCTAGACAAAGCAGAGCGAGGAAAATGCACAAGGCGCGAATGATCAAAAGCGCCCGCCGACGACCCGCAGACATGGGGTGAACTGAGCGTGAATCAGCCCAGATCAGCCAGAGTATGGCGGGGATCGCGAGAAGCAGAATCTTTGGGTGAAGCCAATCCATCAATAAAAAGGGTCACCGTACCGCAACCTGTTGAAAAAGGCACTGCGAAATGCCGCTAATATGCGCTAATCATTTCCTGAAATTAACTTCACTCCGGCACCTGACGACGTCATATTCGGGAGATGATTACTAAGATTCGCAAATGGTTGCTGGGCTTGACTTTGGCTGCCGTCGGAGTTCTCGCGGCCATTTGGGCAGTCGATTTTGGAGCGGGGCGTTGCCCGTTGAAAAGCGAAATCTCCGACGCCGTTTCCGGTGTTAGTCGCGAAAATTTAAGGCGCCATGTGGAAAGTCTTTCTGCGGTGGGATCACGTTTCAAGCGGGTTGAGAAAGGCGCAGGGATTCGTGCTGACCGATCTCTCCCGGAATCAATTCAACAAATCAATCGCGATCTTAATCCGTATGGCCTGGCACTGACGGGTGGAAAGGAGCGCGACACCAAATTAACCTATTTGGAGGATGAACTTCGTGCAATCGGCCTCACGCCCCGGCGGGTGACTTTTGAAACGGAAAAAATCGGGACGGGTATCAATTTGATCACCACTCTCACAGGCAAATCACGGCCCGAAAAAATCATCGATGTCACGGCTCACTACGATACTGTCGCCGGCAGTCCGGGGGCTGATGACAATAATTCCGGTGTCGCCGGGGTTTTGGAGATTGCCCGGATCTTAACAAAACAGGACGAATTGGAGAAAACCGTCCGGTTTGTTTTCTTCGATTTCGAAGAGTTGGGATTGGTGGGCTCCCGAGCTTTCGTGAAGTCGATTGATGCCGGGAAACACCCGCGTCCGGAACTCTGTCTGAATCTGGAAATGATCGGTTATTTTGTCGATACACCAGATTCGCAACAATCACCGGCGCGAATTCCGATCCTTTTCGAGCCACCAACCGTGGGCAATACCATCGTTACCGTGGGAAATTTTAATACTTACCGACATGGGCGACGGCTCGACGGGACGTATCGGCGTTACGTTCCCGATTTACCGGTGTTCAGTGTCTCCCGATGGGGCGACTTGCTGGGAAATGCTTCCCGTAGCGACCACTATTCCTATTGGGAAGCGGAGATTCCGGCTCTGATGTTAACTGACACTGCGAATTTCAGAAATCCCCATTACCACAAACCAACGGACCGCCCGGAAACTCTCGATTTTGACCGCATGAAAAAAGTCGTCCAGGGGGCAGCCGCGTTTGTTCTGGACTGGGCCAACGATTAGTTACATCGCAATAACAGGGTCGGAGACGGGCTTGTCTTCCATAGATTTTTCCATTTCCCCCTGATTCGCCGTCACTTTAAAGACTTCGTTAAATCCACCTTTCACGGCATCGGGATAATTGCGTCGGGGGATTTTGGTCTCGATAGCAATGCCCGAGTGATCGGCAATTTCCCAGAAAAGTGTCTCCATCTTCTGGACGTTTTTCACAAAACGCTCATTGAACTCACGATCGCTCAATTCGTCGAGCAAGCCTCGGTTTGTATCGGTGATGATCGAAATCATCGACGTGTTGATTAACCCGGCAACCTCCCTTGGTGGCATCTGTTGATGCCATTTCCGGAAATGAGCCTGCATGTCGTGATTCAAATCGTTGAGGCGTTTCAGGTGAAACATGTGCCGGACAAACATCCCGGGATCACACAGTTTCCCGTGAATGAATATCTGACCGGTGACGGACCAGTAAATCAACCAGTCCCACACAATCTTGACCGGCATAACCTGATGATTGCCAAACAGCTGGTAATTCTCCTTGAACACCTTCCCGGTGTTATTGAAGAAGATTTTGAAGAGCTTGTTGTACATCGGAACCCGGAGCGTGTTGCTAATCGCCCGCCCCTCGAGATCCCGTTTGATCAGATCAGTCGCAAACGTGTTCGCCAGAGCAATAAAATCGTTTCCGGGCGAATAAAACGGATCAATGAAAAATCCGGCGTCCCCGACGATTGCCCAACGGTCCGTGGAGTAGAGGTTTTTGCATTCGCGTGAGTAGCGTTTAATTGCCCCGAAGTCCTGAATCAGGTCGCGGTTGGCTTTCAATTCCTTTGCCAAAACGGGCTGATGGACATCGAGCCAGTCCAGCATTTTATCAATTGAGTTGAATTCAGACAGTGGGTGCGCCCCGTCGTCTGCGACGATCCCGATACTGGTCGATCCTGATGCGAGAGGAATCATCCAAATCCAATATCCTTCACCCAACAAGTGATTGGTGCTCTGCCATCGGGGATTTTTCTCCCCATGCCCCCTGCCCCAGTTTTCATCCTCAGTCCAGTCATCGACTTTGACTCTCTTATTGATTCGAATCCAGGCGGAGCTGGCTTTGTGATCGCAATCCTGCTGGAGGTCGAGCTTCCGTTTTAACAAACCGGCCCGACCACTGGCGTCGACAATCCATTTGGCCGCGAAGTGATGGATTTCATCGTGTTTTTCGAAGCGGATATGATGGGGCGTGCTGCCCGAATTCACATCAACGACTTTGATCGTCGCGGAATGGTGAAACTCGATACCCTGATCGATACAGCGCCGTCCGAGGTAGTTTTCAAAACGTCCTCGATCAAACTGATAGCTCGGGAAGGGCGGAAATTCCGTCCCGCCGACTTCGAGGCGGTTATCGATCGCATCGTTTTTCCCCTGATCAAAAAAGAGTCGTAAACCCAGTTTCGGGATCTGCTCCTTTTCGAGATGTTCTTCGAGATCCAACACCTTGTAAAAGTAGTGGGCACCAACTTCCACGCTCGATTCGCCAACTTTGTGTGTCGCTTCCGAAACCGGGTGAGTCGCTTTTTCGAGGACTGCGATGCTCGCATCCGGGCATTCTTTTCGACATTGCAGCGCACAAGTCAAACCCGCGAGCCCTCCGCCAAGGATTACCACGTCGTAAGCCTTTGATTGTGTATTCGCCATAAGTAAACCGTTTCGTGTGTTGTGAACAAATCTAGAGTTAATCAGAAAAACCACAAGTTTGAAAGCCACTGCAGGCTACGTTTGGACTGGAATTGCGGTATCACCCTTTTTTCGGAAAAATTGCTGTTTGGTTTTCCCTAACCTCCCACTAACTTCATCGTCAAAACTACATGAACGAGAGGGCTATCAGCAATATTTTGTCCGGTCTGGTTTGCTTGCTACTGGGAACCGTGATCTTTGTCGTTCTCATTACCGGGCAGAAATCGGGCGATCTTTCGGAGGATTTTTCTTCGAAAAACAGCAGTGGACGGGTTCTCAAGGTAAACACGGTCAAATCACAGAGTTCGGATAGCCTTCAAGTGAATCGCTCGTACACCGGGCTGATCCAGTCCAAAGAGGCCGTCGATTTGTCCTTTCAGCGAGGCGGGCGGATCGATCGTATCACCGTCGCGGCAGGAGATACCGTGAAGAAGGATCAAATTCTGGCTGAGTTGGATTCGGGAACCGATTTGGTGGCACCTTTCGCCGGAGTTATTGCGGCGAAGCGGATGACGATTGGATCGGTGGCCAGTCCGGGAGTGCCTGTTTTCAGATTGGTGAAACCATCCGACCTCGAGGCCTGGTTCAGCCTGCCGGTTGACGTTGCGGAGGATATCAGCACCGGAGACAGTTACGATCTCGAACTGGACGGTAAAAAATACCAAATCGTGGCCAGCGGGGTTCTTCCGGAGATCGATCAAAACGGCCGAACCCGAACGGTATTCTTCTCGCTTCCTGCGAAAATTTCGGAGAACCACCTGCCGGGCGAAACGGTAACCCTGCAGCTTCCGAAGACTGAAGAGGTTCAAGGTTTTTGGCTTCCGCTGACCGCTCTGACCCGTGAAACCCGGGGGATGTGGTCGATTTATGTGGTGAAAAATGGTAAAATCGACCGCCAGTTTGTGGAAGTTCACCATGTGGAAAATGATCGCGCCTGGATAAGGGGCAAGGTCGATCCCAATGCTCAAATTGTGGCGGACGGGACCCACCGGGTCGTGCCGGGACAGCAGGTAACCGCAGTGGATAAGGCCGATTAATATGTCCTACCTGCTCTACAAAAATCAGAGGCTGCTGCTCCTGCTCCTCGGAATTATCGCGGTGGCGGGCATTTCGTCCTACACAACGATGCCACGGATGGAGGATCCGATCCTGGTGCAGCGTTTCGGAATTATCCGGACGGTATTCCCGGGTGCGGACGCCGAGAGAGTCGAATCGCAGATCAGTCGCCCTTTGGAGGAAGACATCAGCACGGTCAAAGGGATCAAAGACATCACCTCCGAAAGCATGGCCGGGATCTCAACGATCACCATCGAGCTGAAAGAGACGATTACCGATGTGGATACCGTCTGGTCACGGGTGCGGGACGAAATTTCTGAAACAGCGAAATCCCTGCCAGACGGTGCATTCGAACCCAAGTTCGAAAGGCCGGAAATGCGCGCCTACGCAACGATCATCGCCCTGAAGTGGATGGGAGACGGTGATCCGAACTTTTCGATCCTGAGTCGTCTCAGCGAGGATCTGAAGGATCATATCCGCACGCTGAGCGGAACGGAGAGCGTAACCCTCTTCGGACAGCAGGAAGAGGAGATCCTCATTGAAGTCCCGGTTGAGGTGTTGAAGCGGATGGGCCTCACCATCGGCGAAATCTCCCACCAGGTCAAAAATAGCGAAACGAAGGGTTCGGCCGGGATGTACCGGAGCAATCAGTCGGAGATGGTTATCGAAGTTGATCAGGATTTTGATTCTTTGAGTCGCATCGGATCCACCCCGATCAGGCACGGAAACAACGAGCTGACCCGGCTTGATGAAATCGCCACGATCAAAAAAACGATCAAAAGCCCCCCGGCCGGTCAAGCGGTGGTCGACGGCATTCCCGCTATCGTGACGGCTGCCTACGTCCGGGATGAGAGCCGGATCGATCTCTGGAACCAGGATTTAAACGAAGCCCTCGATAAATTCAAAGCCACCCTCCCGCCGGGCGTGGAAATGGACGTTCTGTTCACTCAAAACCGCTACGTGCAGGACCGGCTTCTCCAGCTCGGGAAAAATATGCTCGTTGGGACGCTGGCGGTCGTGGTGGTGGTCTTTTTCCTGATGGGTTGGCGGAGCATGATTGTCGTCGGTATTGCGCTGCCGTTATCGACCCTCATCGTGATTACCGGAATGAGGTTCCTCAATATCCCGATTCACCAGATGTCGATCACGGGTTTGATTATCGCCCTGGGGCTTCTCATCGATAACGCCATTGTCATGGTCGACGAGGTTAACGCGGCGCTTCGAGAGGGAAAAACGCCCAAAGAAGCGATCAAAGAGACGGTCAGCCACCTCGCGCTTCCATTATTCGGCTCAACCTTAACAACGACCCTCGCATTTATGCCGATCGTCATTCTCCCCGGTGCGAGCGGTGAATTTGTCGGCTCTATCGCAGTGAGCGTCATCCTTGCGATCAACGCATCATTCATCCTCGCGATGACGGTGGTACCCGCTCTTTCCGCCATTATTGGACAATCGTACAGGGTACAATCAAAAAGTGTACAGGGTACAAAGCGGAACCGTACCGGGTACAGTTTCCTCGAAAAGGGCCTCGGCAGCGAACGCTTACTAACAGGTTACCGAAATATCCTGATCGGTATTTTCCAGTTCCCTGTCCTTGGAGTGGTTTTTGGAGTCAGCCTGCCGGTGATTGGGCTCTACTGGGCTCAGCAACTTCCTGAGCAGTTTTTTCCGCCTGCCGATCGGGAGCAAGTCCAGATTGAACTGGAGTTATCCGCCTCCAGTTCACTTGAGGAAACCCGAAAGGTGGCGATGGAGATCAGAGATTCCGCCCTCGCACTGGAAGGGGTTCACCGGGTTCACTGGTTTCTCGGCGAAAGCTCACCCAGCTTCTTTTACAACATGATGGCCCGGAGGCGAAACGCACCCTTTTACGGTCAGGCCCTTGTGGAATTTGATAAAGGCGTCGACTCCCGGGAGAAAATCCGGGCCCTGCAAAATAAATTGGATAGCGAATTTTACGGTCCCCGGATTCTGGTCCGGCAGCTGGAACAGGGGCCGCCCTTCGATGCGCCGGTTGAGGTGAAACTTTTCGGCCCCGATCTGGCCGTCCTTCAGGAACTGGGCAATGAAATTCGTCTGGTCATGTCTCAGACGGGCGAAGTGGTCCATACCCGCTCCGATTTGAACGAAGTGGTTCCGAAGTTGGCTCTCCAACTGAATGAATTCGATGCGAGAAAAACCGGCCTGACCCACAAGGAAATTGAGGATCAGCTCTATGCCTCGCTGGAAGGGCTCGAGAGTGGTTCTCTCATCGACGGGACTGAGGAGATTCCGATCCGGGTTAAGATTGAAAATAAAGTTCGGCAGAACTCGGGTGAAATCAGCAATCTGGAATTAAAATCTCCACACAGTCCCTCAGGCATCCCCGTTTCAGCCATCGGCACCATGGAGCTGGATTCCGAAGTGGCTTCGATCCCGAGGGAAAACGGTAAACGGGTCAACGAAGTGAATGCCTACATCACCGCAGGGACGCTGCCCCATATCGTGATGACTGAATTTAAAAAGCGCCTTATTCAGTCCGATTTCACCCTTCCGCCCGGGTATTCGCTGAAGTTCGGCGGCGAATCTGCCGAACGCGACGAGGCCGTGGGCGGTTTGATGGCGAATATTCCTCTTCTCATCGCTCTCATTATCGCCACTCTGGTGGCGTCGTTCCGATCATTTCGTGTGGCCTTCATCATCGCGCTGGTGGGCGGGCTTTCCATCGGGCTGGGCCTGGGAGCTCTCTGGGTCTTTGATTTTCCATTCGGCTTTATGGGTGTGGTAGGAACCATGGGGCTCGTCGGAGTCGCAGTGAATGATGCCATTGTGGTGATGGCAGGAATTCTCGACACTCCGGAAGCAAAAAAAGGAAAGCCCTCAGCACTTGCCGACGTCGTGATACGGAGAACCCGACATATTGTGGCAACGACACTGACAACCATCGCCGGCTTTACCCCGCTCATTTTGGGTGGAGGTGGATTCTGGCCCCCGGTGGCAATTACGATCGCTGGCGGAGTTGGCGGCGCTACGATTCTGGCGCTTTGCTTTGTCCCATCCGTCTATTTGCTGTTCATCGGACGGGCCACTCCAGAGTATTTCGAGAAAGGCGATGCAAAATCTTTAACGATTTCTGAAACCGGCAAAAGCAAAGCCCCTATCAAATACAAGAAGTCGGATAGTGATTTCCGTGATAAGTCGAAGGATATTTAAGTCTTCCGGGTTATCGGTAAATCAATTAGGACTTTCCAAAATATAATTAAACGATTATATTTATCATATTAAGCATAACGGCTTTCAAATTATCCCATGACGGGTATGATTGTTTTGCTATACTCGATTAACCGCAAACAGACGTGACCACGCATAGTTTCCAGAACCTGAATATCGGTGAGACAGCCACCCTGAGTCTTAGCGGAAGTCCATTAACCGTTGATCAGATTCAGTCGGTCGCTTTTCATAACCGGAAAGTTTCTATAGCAGAGTCACCGGCGATGCTCTCGAAAATGCAACTCGCCGAATCCATTGTCGACGAGGCAGTTGAGGCGGGTCAGAAGATATACGGAATCACCACTGGATTCGGTGGTATGGCAGATCTGCCGGTCTCAGCAGAGGACGCTGGTATATCTCAGAAAAACCTTCTCGAATTTTTATCCTGTTCTACAGGTAAGCCCATCGCCAGAGAGCATGTTCGTGCGACGATGCTGCTGCGGGCAAATATGTTACTTCGCGGCGCCTCCGGCGTGCGCATCGATATCGTGGAGCGTCTCGTTGCGTTCCTGAATGAAGATATCACTCCCGTGGTAGGTGAACTCGGCTCGATTGGAGCCAGTGGAGACCTCGTTCCGCTCGCGGTGATCGCCAGAGCGATTACCGGACAAGCCACTCCGTGCAAAGTGCAAATCGGTGAGAGGGAAACGACCCGTGACGAAGCCCTCAAGCAACTACAATTGGAGCCTCTGGAATTGAAGCCTAAGGAAGGGCTGGCGATTGTTAACGGAACCACATTTTCGGCGGCGATTGCTGCCAATAACGTTCACTATGCTAAAAACCTGTTAGGGCTTTCTTTTGCGTCCCATGCCATGATGGCAAAGGCTATGCTGGCGCACGAAGATCCTTTTGCGGCATTTGTGCACCAATGCAAACCGCACCCCGGCCAGATTTGGTCGGCCGAAATGATGCGGGAATTGCTCGATGCCGGCCACACCGGGAACGTGAATGGCAATCATCTTCAGGACCGCTATTCGATCCGTTGTCTGCCCCAATATATGGGACCGATTGTGGAAGGGGTTTTGCGTGTCGAAGAAACCGTCGAAATCGAAATGAATTCGGTGACGGACAATCCCCTGATCGACACAGGATGCGGCGATTTTTACCAGAGCGGTAATTTTCTGGGGCAATACGTCGGTATGGCGATGGATGACCTGCGAAAATATCTCGGTCTAATTGCCAAGCATCTTGATGTCCAGATCGCGCTTCTGGTCTCTCCGGAATTTAATCAGGGGCTTCCCGCTTCATTGACGAAAAAAGGAAACTCCCCTGTCGATATGAATCTGAAAGGGCTTCAGATCGTCGGAAACTCGATTATGCCGATGATTACCCATCTTGGGAAGCCACTGGTGGATGATTTCCCGACTCATGCGGAACAATTCAATCAGAACATCAATGGTTTGAGCTGGGGCGCTGCCAATATGGCATCGCAATCGATCGATTATTCATCCCGTTACGCCGGGATCGCTCTGATTTTCGCCATCCAGGCGGTCGATCTGCGCGCCTCGATTGTCGAAGAAGGCAATTACGACGGCCGCTCGTTGCTCAGCCCGGTCCTGCATTCGGTTTACGAATCGGTGTACGACACTGCTGGCCAGATGATGGGTTCTGATGCACCACTGATCAGTGATCACGCTTCCAATCTTGAAGCCCTGATCGACGCGCTATACGAGTCAATCACCAATGAGGGTGATCTCGTAAGTGCGGTTAGTCCGATCGTTGATTCTCTCAACGAAGTGGGATAATTTTTGCCCGTTTAAACTTATATGAATATTTGTCAGGGTTTTATAGAGTGTTCACGAATTTTTCCTGACAAAACAGCTATCTATTTTGAAGGGGCTGAATTGTCGTATCAGGATCTCGAATCGCTATCGAGTTGCGCCGCATCGGTGTTACGCGAAATGGGAATCTCCCCGGGTGATCGGGTAGCCCTCGTCCTGGGGAATATTCCGGCATTTCCGATTTGGTATTACGGCATTCTGCGAATCGGGGCGATTGCCGTTTCGGTAAACACTCGTTTAACGGCCGAGGAAGCCGGTTTTATCATATCCGATTGCGATGCAAAGGCGGTGATTCATTTGAACCAAAGCAAAGCATCTTTCGACAACTGCGAATCTCTGAAAGTTTCCGAGGACGGAGCCTCTCTCCATGGAGAACCGCTCACCAATCAAGAGCCACTGGGCCGGGGAGAATACCTCGAAATGGAGCCCGATGCGCCGGGCATTATCCTCTACACCTCCGGAACCACAGGATTCCCAAAGGGAGCCACCCTTTCCCACAAGAATGTTCGATCCACGGTTCATTCCTTCAATCACCTTTGTGGAATGGTGCCTGAAGATCAATTGCTGCTCATGGTGCCGCTCTTTCACTGCTACGGTCAGAACGCAATTCTGAATTCGGGGCTCAATATCGGTTCGACCATTGTCCTGCAACGAGTCTTTGATCTGGCAGAGTCCAAGGCATTGATTTCGCAACAAAAGGTCACCAAATTGTTTGGCGTTCCCACCACCTTCCACCTCATGCTGGATGCCTGTGAACCGTCAGACATCGAGTCGATCAATTACTGTTTCTCCGCTGCGGCAACGCTGGCCCCCCAACTTGGCGAGGGTTGGATGAAAAAGTTTAAGATGCCGATTTTTGAGGGATATGGATTGACCGAAACAGCGCCCTTTGCTTCCTACAATCATCATCTGAAGCATGTGCCGGGTTCTATCGGCATCCCGGTCGATCTCGTCGAAATGAAGGTGATCGATCCTGAAACGGGGAAAACCTGTCCTCCCGAAACTCCGGGCGAAATTGTGGTCCGCGGTCCGAATGTGATGCTCGGATACTGGAATCAGCCCGAAGAATCCGCCCGTGCGGTTCGGGACGGCTGGTTTTATTCCGGTGACGTCGGTAAAATGGACGAAAACGGGTATTTTTACATCGTCGACCGCATCAAAGACATGATTGCGATCGGGGGCATGAAAGTGTTTCCGTCCGAAGTCGAAAGGGTGCTTCTCGATGCCCCGGGTGTCTCCGATTGCGCTGTCGTCGGTCTTCCCGAGCCGGTTTTAGGCGAGGAAGTCGCCGTCTTTGTGGTCAGTTCCGACGGTAATCCGGATCCTGAAGCGATCCGGGCTTATGGACTCGAAAATCTGGGCCAATACAAAGTGCCTTCACGGGTCATCTATGTTGATGAGTTGCCGCGCAATCCTGCGGGAAAAGTGTTAAAGACAGAGCTTCGAAAATACCAGCCGGCGCAGAATTCCGAAGTGGTTGAAAAGAACTGGAAAGCCCGTCCATCGCTTGTCGAACGCCTTACCAGCACCCACATCTCAAGCCGCGAGAGAATGTTGCAGAGTTTTCTTCAGGAAACGATCCAAACCCTGACCGCCTCTGCTGTCCTCCCTTCAGTGGATACCGGCCTTCTGGAAACCGGGATGGATTCCTTGATGATGGTCACCTTCGCGACTCAGATCCAGGCGGAACTGGGATCCGAACTGGAACTTCCGGCGACCCTGGTTTTCGATTACCCGAGAATCAAAGACCTGGCAGTTTATTTGCTAGGCGCTCTGGGATTGGGTTCCGAAGTTTCACCTTCGCCAGCGCCGGAAACCGCTCCTGCGGCTTCGGCATCAGATTCTGATATCGAAGCGATGAGCGAAGAGGAGGCACTCGAAGCTCTCCGGAAAGAGCTTGAGTAAATTCTGGATCGTCCTGCGACTCCGGCTAGGAAATCGAAATCGATGGTGGGTTAAGAACCCGTCCATCTTCAGATAACTGAATTCCGTTGATGGTGAGTTGCTCAATTCCAATTTCTTTCTCCGCGAGTTTCTTTTTAACCGCGAGCACTCTTCGTGAAGCCAGCAACACCTTAAAGTCATTGCTGGAAGCGAGATCTTCCAGCCCCTGAATTTTTACTAATCGTGATTCCCCACCCTTCACGGCGTCGGCGATGGTCTGAATTTTCGAGAGTTCGCTGTCCTTGAGATAGGCGCTGTTCGCATCGAAGAAAATATTTGCTGAAATTACCGAAGGAGTCGCAGTGATGACCGGAGCCTGAGCTTTGGGAGCTTCAGGTAATTCGGCTTCTTCGTTCACCTCATTGACGATTGCAGCAGCTCCCACCGCCGCGGCGGCACCGACGATAGGCTTTGAAAGTGGGATGGTTTCGTCCGTATCAGAGACCCGCTCCTCCGCCACTGGCTCCGGACTTGGAACTGGAACAGGGACAGGAGGGGGCGTTGGTGCCGGATTATCGAGTACTATCGGGGTAGGAACCGGAATGGGATCCGCTGCTGGCTCGACTTCCTCAACTTCCTCAACTTCCTCAACAGCATCAACCACTTCTTCAACCTCTCCGGACACAGTCTCAACGGTCTCTTCAATTTCCTGCGTAACCGGAGGTGTTGGAATCGGTGGAAGCGAAGCATTGCCCGGTAATTGGACTACCGGGGAGACTGGCGCCTCAACTTCGTTCTCTGTCGACGTCTCCGTTTCATCTTTCTCTTCTTTGTGCTCCGCGTCGCTCAGGATCGAACCACCTGTCGGAACAGGCACAGGTGGGAGAGGACTGGGAAGCGCCGTTGAAGAGGCGTCAACCGTCTCCTCTTCAGTCTCATTTTCTTCGACGACGGGTTCCGCTGATTCGGCTTCTGGAGATCCACCGAACTTAAGGAACTTAAATTTCACATCGTCTTCATTTTCTTGAGACGATACTGATTCTTCTTCGGGCTCGGAATCATCATCCGACATTTTTTTTGCGATACCAGCCACCGCAGCTACGACACCACCCCCGACCAAAGCCGCACCCGCGGCCGAAAGAATACCTTTATCTTCGGTGTCTTCATCAGGCACGGTTTCCGCTTCGGGCTCAGCTTCTACCTCTGCCTCAGGCTCGACTTCTGCTTCAGGTTCGACTTCTGCTTCAGGTTCGACTGCTGCTTCAGGTTCGACTTCTGCTTCAGGTTCGACTTCTGCTTCAGGTTCGACTGCTGCTTCAGGTTCGACTTCTGCTTCAGGTTCGACTTCTGCTTCAGGTTCGACTTCTGCTTCAGGTTCGA
>JARGPI010000001.1:141468-245255 GCA_029213005.1 Verrucomicrobiales bacterium | reverse complement strand
ACTTCTGCTTCAGGTTCGACTTCTGCTTCAGGTTCGACTTCTGCTTCAGGTTCGACTTCTGCTTCAGGTTCGATCTCTGCTTCAGGTTCGACTTCTGCTTCAGGTTCGACTTCTGCTTCAGGTTCGATCTCTGCTTCAGGTTCGACTTCTGCTTCAGGTTCGGCTTCTGCCTCGGGTTCGACTTCTGCTTCAGGTTCGATCTCTGCTTCAGGTTCGATCTCTGGCTCAGCGACTTCTGCCTCAGGCGCGACTTCTGCAGTCTCGGAGTCATGGGCTTCTGCCACTGCAGGGGCCGCCTCGCTATTCCCGGCAACTTCCCATACGATGGGCTCCAGTTTTGGTGGAGCCTTCTTCAAATTTTCTTTCTTCGTCTCCGGGATCACTGGGCGTTCCTCTTCGACCCAGACAATGTCTTCCAACTCAGATGTCGGCTCATCGGGATCAACGGGTGTGTCTTCGACCACCGATTCGTTTACGGTGGCGTTGACGGCAACAGCGGCTGCACCCGCTCCGGCTGCTAATAAGGCCGGATTGATTTTAACGGTGTCCGTTTCCCGGTTTTTGTTCTCGTCAACTCTGGCGATGAGTTGTCCCAGTGGAGAGTCGCTATTGGTAGCGCATTTTTCTGCGACATGTGAATCAATCGCATCCGTGGGGGCGCCGGTAACGCTGGGACTGCTGATTTCGGGAGAAAGATCAATCTCCGGGGTGTCCTTCCCTTCCAAAGCAGCAATCAACTTATCGAGGGATTCGGAGATTTCCCCCTGCTGCTTGAGTACAGCCATTGCCTGCTCGGTCTGAACACGCGCCTTATCACGTAAAGCTTTTAGATGCTCTAATTGATTCATGGCCGGATCATAACCGCCCAGCAATTTTCCGCCAACCGAAAATTGAATCAGGTTAGGACTATGAATCTAATCTTCAGACCCCAAAAAATAATAATTATAATTTAAAGAGTTGGGCCAATGTAATCAATTTTTTAGAATGGGAGATTCGGATTGTTTCTCCACCGTTGCCCGGTAAACGGCCAGTCGGTTAAAACCTTTTTCATTCTCCCGCTCCAAACTCGTCACCGAAGAGCGGGCATTTCTCAGAAACAATCCGCCAATGGAAATCCCAACCAGCAGAAAGAAGATTCCCCAAATCGATACTACCAATATTTGCCCCGCTTGATTGAGCTCAGCAGGGCCCTCGCGGAAAAATTCTGGCAGGAGACTAATCAGAAAAAATTTCATAGATCAGTTCACGATTTCGGCGACTGGAAGAACCACGATTTCAACCCGCCGTGCTTTCCAGGAATCCGGGGTTCCGGACATTTCAGGGTCTTCGCCTTTTCCTTTTACAATCAAATTCGAGCTGTCGACGCCCTCTTCCTCAAAGCGATCTTTCACGGCCTCGGCGCGGCGTTTGCTGAGAGTTTCATTAAACGACTCACTGCCTTCTTTCTCCGCATAGCCCAAGACGCTGATCTGACATCCGGTGTCGCGAACTTCGCGGGCAATTTCTTTGATGAGCTCCAAACTTTCGCTCTTGATGAAGGCACTGTTCTCGCCGAAATAAATCATCGATTTTCCGCCGGAGGAAAACTTGGTTGGAGTTCGGCCGAGCCCTTTGGCTTCGGTGATAACACGATTGTCCTTTGTGCTCCCGTCGAGTGACGCAATGTCGAAATCCAGATCTCCGTCTTCGGTTTTTGACCGAAGAATCGTCAATTCGATGTCGCGGGCATCCAAATCGTTTTTGTGTTGCTCGAGTTGATCCTTAAGACTCCGGGTTTCCTCTCTCGTTTTGGCGAGCTCCTCGTTCGATTGATTCACTTTCTGCTGGAGATCAGCGATCGTCTGGCTGAGCGCCTGAATTTGCTGATTTTTCGAGCCGGAACTAAGCTGTGCCTCCAGTTCCTCAACTTTGCGGTCCCGACTCTCAATCACATCGAGAAGCATATCGACCTGCGCACTGGTGCGGCTCAATTCCTCTTTCACTTCGTCGTTTTCGAACTTCGCAGCGGCGAGGTCGGCCGGAATATCCGATGGCAGTTTCGATTCTTTCTGGAGCAGGTCGATTTCGACTTCTCTCATTTCGAAGTCACGCTTCACCTTACTCAGTTCCTCAGTAGTCTGAGCCAGACGAGCTTTCAACTCACCGAGCTCCGCCACTTCGCCTTTTTTGCGGCTCCAGCGGGCAACCAAATCGTCGACTCCCTTTTTGAGGACTGCGTTTTGTTCCCGAAGCTTGGTCAGCGCTTTTTCTTTGTTATGAAATTCATCGCGCAACTGCTCGAGTTCGCTGCAGCGCTGTTTCAACAAACCGGTCAGCTGTTTGTTGTTTTCCTGGATGTCAGCATCTGGACTGACCGCGCCGGACTCCTCCATCGCAGAGATCCGGTCGAGCAAGACCTGAACCTGCTTCTTATGTTCCGCTACATTTTGCGCATTCTGCTGGTCGAGGTGCTGGATGCGATTTTCTAAAGTCTGGATGCGGGAGTCTCTTTTCTGAATCTCCTCAACCTGCAACTGCAGCGCTTCCACTTCCCTTTCGGAGAGAACGGAGCGACTTTCCTCCATTTTTTTAATTTGCTGCTCCAGCCTCTCCAGCGCCTTTTCCCGCTCTTTCAGCTCGGCGCGGAGAGCCAACTCTTTTTTCCCGGACTCACCGGCTCCTTCTGAAACTTTTTTGCCCAGTTTTTCAACCAGTTGGCTCTGGGAAATCCCCAGCGTGGCCCACTGACCGGCGAGATAAGCACTGTCGTCCAGAGCCGCTTTTAGACGGGTCGAATTTTTACCCCACAATTTCCGGGCAAGTGCCAATCCCAGGCTGAGAAAGATCACCGCAACCGTTGAAAGGATCACGCCGGGGGGAATTTGATTCATCAATGAGTCCAGCTTCATATCTTTCAAACTTTTTGATTTCGAGACTCCAGATGAGACAACGCTTCCTGCTTAGTTCGGAACAGGTCACGACTTACCAAATCAAATTCAGACTGGGCCCGGCGGACTTCATCTTCGATCATTACCGCCTGACCGCGAAACTGCCGCCAAAACGCCCGGCCTACCAGAACTCCGACTATCAGGAACAGCGCGACCGAAGCAAAAACAACCCAGTTGGGAATGCCCCGGATTTCGGCAGCCAGTAAAAAGGCCTGATAGTTAAAATTGAGCATAAAAGCGGTCTGAGATGGTTTAAATTTCCACTGCCCATGAAATCAAGATTTCATGGGTTGTCAAGAAAACTTAAATACATCTGACCACCCTCAAATCCTTGCCCTTTTATTCATCACCACTTTTTTGATTCGTTATAGTGGTACGAATGTTAGGCCTGAGGTTACGAGCCAAGTTCGATCGATCGATCGCGGGCGGCATCGAGTGCTTTTTTGACAATTCCCCGGAAATCGCTTTCCCGAAACGATTCGAGGGCGGCAAATGTGGTCCCGTTTGGGCTGGTGACATTCTCCCGGAGCACTGAGGGTGATTCGCCGGTTTGCTGAGCCATCTCAGCTGCTCCCGCTACGGTTTGGCTGGCGAGCTGCAACGCGACTTCCGGATCGAGCCCCTGATCGATCGCAGCGGACACGAGTGATTCGATCAAAAGAAATACGTAGGCAGGCCCGCTTCCACTCAAGGCAGTGACGGCATCGAGATCCGACTCTTCAACTTCACTGGCGTAACCAACCGATTCCAGTAGCGTCATCGCCAGTTGTGCATCCTCATCAGTCGCGCAACTTCCTTTGGCGAAGGCTGAGGCCCCCTTCCCTACCAGAGCGGGTGTGTTGGGCATCACCCGGATGACCCGGTGCTTATTTTGGACCGCCTTTTCGATAGCGGCAATTTTGACTCCAGCCGCGATTGAGATGAGCAGCTTTCCCTCGGTGGCATCGAGATCGCCAAGCATTTCGATGAGTCCCTGGGGTTTGACACATATCAAAATTGCATCAGCATGTTGTGCCACTTCGGCATTGGAAGCGACCACATGGGCACCGGTTTTTTCCGCCAGACCTGTCGCTGCGTCGGCGTAGGAATCATAGAGATAGGTATTCTCTCCGGAACAGGCTCCCGACTTAATAATTCCTTCTGCGAGGGCTCCCCCCATTTTTCCGCATCCAATGACTCCTAATTTCATGCCGTATCATTAGCTGGAAAACGAGTTTGGAAATCAAAAACTGAAACTGTACCCTGTACATTTACAGACTGTACAGGGTACAATCGTGTGATGTGAGACGTTTTCTCGTGACATTTGGAGAGGAATTCGATAAAACCTGAAGATTAACCACCAGAGTAAGTCATGAAAAAACAGCTTTTCTACATTATCACCACGCTCTGTTTCTGTTACTCCGCCACCATTCCTCTTCAGGCGCGAACCTGGACCAGTACCGACGGCAAACAGATGCAGGCTATCTTCCTCGGAATTGAGGGCGAAAACTTTAAGTTCAGGATGCGGGACGGCCAGGAAATCGTCGTCCCCAGCAGCCGCTTCAAAAAAGCTGACCGGGAGGCGGCGGAGCGACTCGAACGAATCGGGGATGACTCTTTTACTCTGGCCTCCGCCAAAAAGATCGACAACCTCCTCGCCACCACACTGGTGAAAAACGGTTACAAGTCCTTCAACAAACCGCTGCCGGACGATCTTTTTGTACGCCGCGTCTACCTCGATATTATCGGGCGCATCCCTACTCGCGAGGAGTTCATGGAGTTTGCTCTTAATCCCCGGCAGGATAAGCGCCAGGCTTTGATCGATGATCTTCTCCTCCACCCCGGTTACGCTTCGCACCTCTTCAATTACTTCGCGGATATGTACCGTCTCCACGACGATACTTATGATCGTGGAATCCGGATGGAACCCTACACCCAGTGGTGGCGGGAACAACTACAGGCCAATACCCCCTACCATAAAATGGTCAGCGACATGTTGCTTGCGAACGGTAACCTCGGTCATAATCCGGCTTCCGGATTTATTCTTCGCGACACCGGCATGGAATTCGATGCCTTCGCCAACTTCGGACAGGTGATGTTGGGAATGGATGTTTCCTGCGCCCAGTGTCACGACCACCCTTTCAACGATGATCTCCAGCAGATGGATTTCTACCGGATGGCGGCTTTCTTCGGAAACACCCAGCGCACCATCGCCTACAGCACAAAAACTGATGAGAGCATGATGCTGAACTACAAGGGGCTGCCTACCCAGATGCCAAACGCGCCTCCGGGATGGAAAAATCAGTTTCTGACCTTCGCGGAAACTCAGAAAAACATCAATCTCAAGGACCAGAGAAGCAACTGGTTCAAATATTACCTCGAAGCTCTCGCCTGGAACGTCGCTGATAATGAAAACATGACGACGAAGCTTCCGGCCGATTTCCTCGGAAAAGGTGGGAAGCCGGGCGAAGAAGTTGAGCCGAGAACTCTGATCAAACCCGCTGCGAAAATGGGAGGCAAAACCCGCCGCGAAGCGCTTCGCGACTGGATGATCGCGCCGGACAACCCACGCTTTGCTCTCGTGATCGCAAACCGGATGTGGGGTCGCGCTTTTGGTAAGGCAATGATCGAGCCGGTGAATGACTTCAGCGATGATGAAATTCGCAACAGTGCCCAGCCGCAAACGCTCGCTTTTATCACCAGTGAAATGCGTCGGGTCAATTACGACCTGCGTGAATTCATGAGGATTCTCTATAACACCCGGGCCTATCAATCGATGGCGACCGAGGAGGAGCCATCTTTTACCAGGAAATACTACTTCCCCGGTCCCGTCCTCCGGAGAATGCGGGCCGAGCAAGCCTGGGATTCGCTGATGCTTTTATCCAACGGCAGAGAAATCGATACGAAAGAAGGACGCGACGGTTCCTTTTATAAAGCCCTTCTCAATGTGGATTTTAATACGATCACCAACGAGGAACTTTGGCAGCGATACGAGATCTGGAACAACTACCGCGGTCGGAGAATGGCGGCAGCAGTGGCTCCGGAAGGTGATATCAACTCGCCGGATGTGAGAAATGAAAGCGATTTGAGAGCATCCGCCCTCGCGCAGCCGGCCGAACCGGCATCTCTCCTCGATACCTTCGGTCAATCCGACCGGATTATCACTGACCAACACAATTTCGATGGATCAGTTCCACAGGTTCTCGCCTTAATGAACGGATCGATCACTAACAACATGACGGGCAACTACTCGAAAATTGTGGAGGATCTCAAAGTGCTGGATGGCCCGGATGACAAGATTCGGGGAACCTTCTTCACGATCCTGAGTCGCTATCCGGTCGACGACGAGATCGCGATCGGACGGGAGATGATGAACGCCTACGGAGAGGAAGAAGGGATCAGTGATCTCGCCTGGGCCTTAATGAACAGCCCCGAATTTCTCTTCATTCAGTAAAACAATCGGTAACGAAAATCTAACCAATCAGCATTATGATGAATATAGCAGAATTCGCAGGTAAAGATTCCCTGAGTCGCCGGTATTTTATGGAGAAAACCGCCAGGATGACTCTTGGTGTCAGTTTATCGGTCCCCTTCCTCCCGCGGAATTTTCAGGCCCAGGAAGGCAGTAAAGGTAAGAACCTGATCTACATCTATCTCAAAGGAGGGATGAGTCATCTGGACACCTTCGACGCCAAACGCGACGGAAGTGATGTGATGGGTGACACCAAAACGATCAACACGAAAGTCGATGATCTGAAATTCGGTGAACATCTCCCGAAACTTGCCTCGATGGCAGATAAACTTGCCGTAATCCGGGGGATGAATTCCACCAACGGAGCTCATGAAGAAGGTGAATACATCATGCGACGCGGCTATAACAAGCGCGCCACTATTGTTCACCCCACGATGGGGCCCTTTGCTGAAAAGCTACTCGGTAAAAGAAACGAAATTCTTCCCGATTCCGTCATCATTGGGGAAAGTACTTCCAATGCCGGCTGGCTGGAACCGGCTTTGAGTCCCCTTCCTATCGCGGATCCCGCCGGAGGCGTACCGAACAGTTCGATCACAACCGATCAGGAGAGATTCGACCGGCGGATGAAAATGGCACAAAAACTCGGCCAAAATTTCATCGGGAAATACAAATATACCGGTCCTGAATCCTATGTGGAGTATTACGAACAGGCAACCAAGCTGCTGAAAAGCGAGGAGTTGAAGGCCTTCGATATTTCCAGCGAAAACAGCACGGCTTATGGGTCAGAAAAGCTTGGCCAGGGTTGTCTGCTTGCGAGAAAACTCGTCGAGAATGGCGTTCGGGTTGTCGAAGTGGTTTCCGGTGGTTGGGACATGCATATCGGGTTGAAGGAAAGCCTTGCCAATCGGGTGCCGGTCGTGGATCAGGCTGTTTCAGCCCTGTTGAAAGACCTCGAAGAACGCGGCCTTTTGGATTCAACTATCGTCGCGATCGGAACTGAGTTTGGACGGACGCCTGATTTCAACATTAATTCCGGTCGGGACCACTTCCCAGCGGCCTACTCCTGTGTCATTGCAGGCGGTGGAGTCAAAGGCGGAACTGCCTACAGCGAAACTGACGGAAACGGGAAAAAGGTCAAAGGTCCTCAAGTGAGACCCGAAGACTTTCTCGCCACAATCGGTCACGGACTCGGAATCGACACGGAAGAGGTTGTCTACTCGGCGACGCAGCGTCCTTTCACCTTTGGAGGCAAGGGGAAACCAATCAAAGAACTTTTTGCGTAACAAAACTTGAATCAAATTATGGGCTGTGTGCGATTATCGTCGCGCACAGCCTTTTTTTGTTTTCATGAGCATCAATATCGAAGATCACGTCGCACTTCTTTTCGAAAGTTTCGAGCGGGCCACCGGTCGGATATTATGGGATGACTCGTGGGCAAAGCTGAATGCGGCAGACCTCGTGACCGCCTTCGAGGAAGCGCCCTGCGTGATTGCTTCTCACGACACATCAGATGATCCGGTGCTGAACTACGGTAATCCAACCGCCTTAAATCTCTGGGAAGCCAACTGGGAGCAATTCACCTCGATGCCCTCCCGGTTAACCGCAGAACCGGTCGAGCGATCAGAGCGGGAACGGTTACTTCACGAAGTCAGCACCAACGGCTACATCGACAATTACTCCGGTATCCGCATTTCCACCCGGGGAAAACGTTTTCTGATTCGTCAGGCAACCGTTTGGACCGTCATTGACGTAAACGGAATTCACCGGGGACAGGCAGTCGTTTTTTTGGATTGGGAATTCATTTAAGCGAGTTGCATTCACAAAAGAGCAGAATACCATCTGCCACCAACCTCGGAAAAGAAGATTATGGAAATTCAACGTTACGGCGACGATCGCCTGGAAATTGTTCTGGATGCAACCCACCCAGATGAGCTAAAGCAGGAAATCGACGCTCTTGACACCGTGATTCGCACCTGGAGAGAAAAATGTGAGTCCGCACAATCCTGTTCCGTAAGTTTGGCACCGACCGTCGCTGAAGATCTGCTGAAAGCCGCTCAGGAAAAGGTGAACTCGGTTGATAATGCCTACGGGGTTTCCGTCGATTTCCTGAGTGAGGACAAGGCGGAAAACAACGATTGCGAAGTCACCGCCGGTAAAAAAAGTCACCTGAAGGATTTGATGATGCTCGCGATTGTCGACGGGGAATTTAACGCCGCCGAACAAAAGACGATTCTCGATATCGGTCTGAAAATGGGCCTCTCCGAGAGAATCATCAACAGCATTTACAACGAATCCATTCTAAATCCGGACCAGATTCCCTCAGTCGTTCCTCAGGATGAAGATGAAAAAATGCAGCACCTCGCCGACCTGTGCCGGGTTATTCTTGCCGACGGGACCATTGCCGATTGGGAATCGGTTCTGATCTTTCCGCTCGCCGTCAAAATGGGTTTCGACGCCAATGACGTGTCAAAAATGCTCGATCAAATGATTGATGCGGAATCACCCGCATCAAAATAGATTCACGGCATTGGGCACTATCTCAAATTTCGCCGGTAATCTGCCGGCGAAACTGTTGTCCGCGTCGATCAGAATTTTTCGCTTCGGATCTTCGCAGGAAATTTCGACACTGGTTGCCCGGATCGAGGAAATCCCCTCAAATCCAGCTGATTCGTCTTCGCGAATCTGGTTCACTCCCTTCAGAAACTCCACCTTGGTATAATCGTGCACCACGATGATATCGAGAAATCCGTCTGACATATCGGCATCGCGAGCCAGCTTGATGCCTCCGCCGAAACTCTGCCCGTTACAAATGGCCACGCAATTCGCATCCCAGGTCAGGGTCGTGCCGCCCGCAACGGTGATCTTCAAAGGAAACCGTTTATGGAGCAGACTGTTTTTTACCACCGACCAGTTGAAAGCGAGATCACCGTCAATTTCGCTGAGCCATCGGGTTCTGCGGGTCGTTTTTTCCATCGCAGCGGTCACCCCCGTGCTCGCAACGTTTGCAAAATAGCGGGTTTTTCCGTCTGCCGTCGTGATTTTTCCCAAATCGATTGCTTTCGGCTCATTGGAACAAATTCGGCTGATCGCATCAGTGAGGCGCCCCGGAGTTCCGGCGGTGCGCTTGAAATCACCGGGATCACCGGTCGGGATGATTCCCAGATAAGGCATGCCGCCAACCGGTTGATTGTCTTCGAAAAAGCCGTTTACCACTTCGTTGATGGTGGCATCTCCGGCCGCGACCAGGATTGATTCCACTCCGCTTCGCAATGCGTCTCTGGAGATCTGCTCCGCGTGTCCCGGTCTTTCCGATTCAGAAACAGTCACATTCGAAAGGCGTTGATTCACCTCCTGAATGACCTCTCTCGCGTGAACATCCTCCTTATTACAAAAGACGGAGCTCATAATTAAATGATGTTTCATGTGTATATTTATGATAGTCGAATATTTAAGAAATAAAGATATTTTTTTGACCATTATTCTCGTTGAACTCCAATCGATTCGGGACACTTTCACCCATGCCTGTAAGAACTCGTTTTGCCCCTTCACCAACCGGTTTCCTTCACATCGGAGGAGCCCGCACTGCGCTGTACAATTGGCTCTACGCCAAAAAGCACGGCGGTGAGTTTGTTTTGCGTGTGGAGGACACCGATGCGGCCAGAAGTACCGATGAATCCCAGAGTATTATCCTCGACGGCCTTCGCTGGCTCGGGCTGGAATGGGATGAGGGCCCGGAGGCGGGCGGAGATCACGGGCCTTATTATCAAAGTCAGCGCGGTGAAATTTACGAAAGATATTTCGAAAAATTAAAGGAGAAGGATCTCGTTTACGAAGATAACGGAGCCGTTCGGTTCCGTGTGCCTGACAAAGAAATCGTAGTTGATGACCAAATCTGCGGACAGGTCACCGTAAATTTGAAAGAGACCGGCTCAACCCGCTGGGATGCTGAAGCAAAAAAGGAGGTGGAAGCCAATCCTGACATCGTGATCCGCCGTCCCGACGGG
Source organism: Verrucomicrobiales bacterium (assembly GCA_029213005.1). GTDB lineage: Bacteria > Verrucomicrobiota > Verrucomicrobiia > Verrucomicrobiales > DEV007 > Arctic95D-9. Next base: position 234,873 of record JARGPI010000001.1, on the reverse strand, counting down.
AGTTTTATCTTTCACTTCGTCAATGTGGTCGATGATATTGAGATGGGAATCACCCACGTCATTCGCGGTGAGGACCACCTCTCCAACACCCCGAAGCACATCGCGCTGTACGAAGCCTTTGGCGCTGACTTACCCACATTCGCTCATATCCCACTTAACCTGAATAAAGATGGATCTAAAATGAGCAAGCGGGACCAGGGGGCGCTGATTCATGAATATATCGAAAACGGCTTCCTCCCCGAAGCGGTGAACAACTACATGGCCCTTATCGGGTGGTCATCCGGAGGTGATCGCGAGCTGTACTTTTCTCTCGATGAAATATTGGCAGACTTCGATTTGTCAGGGGTAAACGCTTCCAACTCAAAATTCGATTACGATAAGTGCAAGTGGATGAATGCCGAGCACATCAAAGCGCTACCAGCTGATAAATTCAAGGAAGTGAGTTCAAGCTTTATTGAAAAGGCGGGAATTGATCCCACGGACGCACGGGTTCCAGCGAGCCTTGAGCTGGCGCGGGAGCGAAGCGAAACCCTTGCGGACATCGCAAAGATCATCACCCCGATCTTCACGGATGAATTAGCCTACGACCAGCCATCGGTTGATAAAGTGACTGGTAAAGATGGCATTTCCACTGTGGTAACTGCTCTTGCGGATCATCTGGAGAAGAACAGTGAATGGAAGGGCGACGCGATCAAAGCGTCAATTCAAGCCGCCGCAGACAGTCTCGGGCAAAAAATGGGTGCGTTTATGTTGCCCTGCCGTGTCGCCGCAACGGGTAGCACCGCGGGAGCGGATCTGGTTCCGATGCTCGAGTTAATCGGACAGAAGCGGGTTGTAGAGCGGATTCGGAATTTCGGAACGACATTTCTTTCCTGAATAAATGTAAAAGGGCCCTCTCCGGAAAGAGGGCCCCAAACATGAGATTCAAAAAAGGTGGGAGGGTTTCCCCCCTGTTTTAAAGGGACGATCTCGATTCCCTTCGTATTCAGTTTTCGTTATAAATCAGGAATCCTTCTTAACGAATTCTGACTTCAACTTCATCTGGCCAATACCATCAACTTTGCAGTCGATATTGTGACCATCACTACTATCGACGAGACGGATATTCTTCACTTTGGTTCCGATTTTCAGAGTCGTCGAGGTGCCTTTCACCTTGAGGTCTTTGGTCAATTTTACGGTATCCCCACTTTGGAGAACATTTCCGTGGGCGTCTTTGATTGCGCTACTGTCTTCCGATGAGGAGTCTGCGGCTTCAGGGTCCCACTCGTGCCCACAATCAGGGCAGGCGAGGAAATTTCCGCTTTCGTAGGCATATTCGGAGTCGCATTTTGGACATGGTGGATATTCACTCATAATTTTCCAGCGACCTTAGCGAGACCGGCTGGAATCGCGAATCGGATTTTGCGGAAAATCACTCCTCAATCTGATCGGGAGCCTTGATCGGGGTCTTTTTTTGAACCCAAACATAAACGCCGGGCCGGTCCGGATCAGCAATCTCGATCCATTCCCCGGGGTGGGACTTTCTCAATTGGTGCATCCACTGCTCCCGCTGCACCTCGAAAATGTTGACGTTCCGCCGCTCTGCTTCGAAACGAATCAAATAACTGCGGTCTTCGTTTTCCTCTTTGATCGTTTTACGAACAAAATCCATCGGCCAGTTTCCTGCATCTTTCTCTGTGACTTTAATAGAGAGGAGTCCGGCATGGTTTTCCCCGATAATCCGGTCGTTTTTAAGAGTTTGGATGTCCGACATCCGGTTGCGGCGTCGCTCAAGAATAGCCTTGTATTCTTTGGCCTCTGAATCTCCTTCTTCAAGTGCTTTGGGCTTTTTCACTAGAGAGCCGCCGTGCTGATAAACATGAACGTCCATCGACAAATTGACATTGATCGGCTCTTCAGCCTTCACATTCACATCGAACGGTTTCTGGCAGGACGACGCCAAAATGCTGACAAATCCCACAAGGAAAAGCCGTAGCAAAGCACGCCGCTGCAACGCAGCTCGCGCCAAATTAGTCTGTCTGTATGTCATTTCGTGTTTCGGCCAGCGTATCTTTTCGATCGCGCCAGTCGTGAATGTGCAAATTCAGGCTTCGTTTACCATATTCGCCGGCAAATTGCAGCTTTAAAAGGCCACTGTTTCCCTTCAAATAAACTTGTCCTTCGCCTTGATGATAGTCAAAACGACGCAAATTATCGACTGCAATTTTTGATATTCCTTTCTGGATCCCACTCCAGTTCTCCGGCAAGTGTTCGAGGGCCTTTTCCATCAACGCGATATCAAACCAGCCATCTCCAACTGACTCCAGTTCCCCGTCGATCCCATCGACCTCCGTGTTGGTTCCCTTACCAAATAGTTTGGTATTCACCTTACCTCCCATCACAAACCCCTCAGGGACAAGCGCTTTCGTCACCGCTCCGGTATCCATGTTGGTGCCCGCGAGCCAGGCATCCCACTTTCCGTTCTTATCGAGGTAGTAATTGAAGGCTCCATTAGCGTAACCGCCGTAGGCTTCCCCACCAAAAAGACCGTAAATGCCGTATCGATCATAGGTCACGGTGAGGAAAAGTTTGCGGGCATCAAATTTCCGCCATTTCAACCCATTGAGGCGGAAAGTTTGGACGAGGTTGTTATCCTTTTCGGGAATGGGAAGGTTAAAACCGAGGTCACCGGTCAAACCAATCAAATCGATCCCATAGTCAGGGAGAGAAAATACCGTCTGCTCCTCGGAGATGTTCATCTCCATTTTCACCTTCCCCTCGGCCACATTCGTGGTGGCGGAAAACGGGAAAGGTATTGATGTAATGGGGTGGCCGTAGGGCGAAATTACCAGCTTTCCTGAGGTGGCATTGATCCGGTTGATGATCCATTTTGAGGCATTCATCCGACCCTCCAGTTTATCATCGATAATATTGGCGCCTTTCAAGTCGACCGTGGTGCCCTCATTGATCGCCCGGTATTTCCGGAGGTAGTCGATCCAGCGGAACAGACTCTCTCCGACGTTTAATGTGGGGCTGATCACATCGATTTTCTCAATTTCCTGATTCGCCAAACCCGCGAGACTGAATTCCACGTAGACATCCGGAAGTTCCGCCACCGTCAAAAAGGCGTCGTAAGGGTCGCGGATGCGGAGAGAATCGAGTTTGACGGTTTGAGGCTTGGTTGCATCGAGAAGGCCCTCTGCGGTTAGGGGAATGTCTTTCATCTCGGTTTCAAGACCGAAACTGAGGCCGTCCATTTCAGGAATCAGCGATTCGAAATTTACTTTTCCGCGGGTGATTTCCAAATCATCAATTTTCCAAAGCGGTTTGCGCTTTCCGTTGATTCCATTTTCGGCGAGAAGAATGTCGAGAGAGGATCCCCCGGGGTTTCCGGGATCATTCATCGCCGGAAAACTGCCGGAATCCGAAGTTCTCCCCTCTTGGAGCGTTTCGGGACCGGGTATTAAATCTGCCATTTCAACGGGATCCTCCAACTTGCCGCCCTCCTCAGGCTCGGTTCCTTTCGGGATGGCCATCGCCGGGTTGCCCACCGGCATCAGTTCCGCCACCACACTATTCGGGTCCTGGTTCCCCGGGGATTTCGAAGAGATCGGGACCGGGGGAGCTTCCTGATTCTCGCTGGGCTTTTTTACGACGTCTTTCAAGCCCTCCCCAACTCTGAGTACGCCGCCTTCCAATTTGACCTTTTTGATACGTCGTTGCCGCTGCAAACCTGCGGCGGTGAAATCGATAATCGCTTTCTCAACTTTCACCACTTCCTCAGATTTCAGCGGTTCCCCATCGGGAAGCACTGATCCGGGGAACAGACTCGGAATTTCCGAATTACCGCCACCTTCCTGAGAGTGGTTGCTCAAGAGCAGGTCGGAAATCACGAGTTGATATTCAAACTCTTCCTCAGAACCCTCACCGGCATTTTCGAGGGTGAAATTGCCTTTTACCTTCGGGATCATACCGTCCAGCACCAGCCTCGAGTCCGCGACCAAAGTTCCATCTGACAGCTCGATATCTTTCACTTTGTAGACGGGAGCATCGTTCGGGCCGTTCAGTCCGTCCTGAAGGTCATCATTCACCGCCCATTCTCCCAGGGAATCATCCGTCAGGCTGATCGCCGGTTGCTCGATGATGACCTCGTCCATTTCCTTCGAATTAATGAAGCGCTCCCAATCCAACTTTAGAGTCCCTTTCGGAAAATTGATCAGCGGGACTTTCTGCTCCACCACACCGGGTCCGTGAAGCACAAAATTTTTAAGCTCCGCCGACTGCTCATCCGTCATGTGCATGCCCGCTTTGTCGAACCAGACTCCTTTAAGCGTCGTGGTAATCCCGGTCTCGAGACGAGGCAGGCTCTTCCCTATCTTTCTCGGGATAAAATCAGTCATCAAATACTCCGCTTCGGGAAGATCGAGCACATCGATTCGAAACGGTTTCCGCTTCTTGCTGATCGGGGGCAGCTCTTTGTCGTTCCAGATCGCGAGGCTGTCGTCGGATATCAGAATTTTCGCGTTCTTCCCTTTGGCGAACGAAAGTCGTTTGTCGTGAACAATGGCGCCCAGAGAATCGGCTGCAAAATCAGCCACGTCCGCCTCGACGAGATTGGCGCGGCCTCCGCCGATCTTAACATCCCGAGCTTTCAGCGTCACCGGACCTTTAGAATCCAATCGGCCATTTTTGATGAACAGATCTTTCCATTCCACTCCTACGCTCTCAAAGGAGATGTCGGGAATGACATAAGGGCTGTCAGACCCGTCGAATCCGAGGATTTTAATATTGGGGTTTTTGACCACAAATTCGGCCAATTCCAAATTCAAGGGAGGAACGGTTCCCGATGGCACTGGCTCCAGTTCACCGTCGTCATTTAAGGTCAGCCACTCCGGCATCACCGTAATCACGGGGTTATCGATGATCAGGTCATCCAGTTTTACCTTGGAGAGTTTGGAATTAAACCGCCAGTGAGTGTGGACCCGGTCAATTTTCCCGAATACGCCCTGATCGCCAATTTCCAAATTCCGGAGTTCGGTCAAAAAGGGATGAATGGTGAGCCCGTCTTTCCCGTAACCCAACTTTTCGGTTTGGAAATCCCACCGGGCCCGAATCGGAGGTGAAGTCGGCAGATCCAGAAATAAATCACCCTCCTCAACCACAAAGCTCCCAGTAAAATAAGATAGCGCTTTAAGGTCTATCCCGTCTCGTTTGCCGGTCTCCGCTGTCGCTATGATTTTTTCGAGTGTTTCCTCGTCGATATACAGGCTCGGGCTTTTCACGAGGATCGAATCGAGCTTCCGGGTCTTATTAAAATTCTTCCAGTCGTAAGTCACGAGGACCTTTGGAGATGAAAAAATATCGCGACTCTCCCCTTCCCCCTTTGTAGCGATCCGGAAATCTCCGATCTCGACATTGCCCACATTTTTGACATCGAAACTGCCGAAGGTGATGTCGTATTCCTCACTCAGCGAACCCAGATACCGGTTCACGTAATCGGTTCGATTGTTGTAGGAACTGTAACCTGAGTAGAATAGGAGGCCGGAGATGATTATCCCGATTCCAAAAAGCCACAAAAAGCCCTTGAAAATCACCCGCCCAACGCCACTTCGACGGCTGTGTTTCTTCCGATTTGGTTTAATTTGTGTCTCGTGTCCCGTCAAAGCTGTAGAAAAACAATGGCGATGGTGTTTCAGGTAAAAGTTAATCGCATGATCCACGCCAACCAAGTCAAGATTAGCGAAATGTATTCAATGTAACTTAATTATTCAGAGCCCTTTACAGTTGATACCACCATGAAGTTTTTCAGAAAATTTGACTTAGGATTCGGATTTAAAAAATCGTGGGCAAAAGAGGTAAACATCTATCAAAACAAGCAGAATCGAGACCCGGTTTTGGGCCCCTGGAAAGGAGTCTGGGAGACTGACACGAACGGTCACACCGGAAAATTAGAGTGTATAATTTCCAGAAATGAAAGCGAAGGAAGTTATCATTTTCGATACTTTGCAACCTGGGCATTTCTGCTGCGGGGAACTTACGAAGTTACGTTTCCGGTTACGGAAATTAATGGCGAATTTGTGATCGAAGGTGACGAAAATTTAGGCTTTTTCGGTAACTACCATCACAGCGGGAAAATCTCGGGAGATGAGTTTACGGCGAGCTATTCAAATGGCAAAAATGAGGTCGGCAACTTCCGGATGATCCGCCCTGTTTCGTAAAAATTCGTTTTTTCCGTTAGATTTATTTTGCCGTGGCAGTGGTGGGGTGATGGAGCACTCCTATTTCCGCAAATTTCTCGCCGGATGCCTTTTGGTGATCAATCCCGTTGCAGCGATCGATTACGAAAAAGATATCAAACCGATCCTGACCGAAAACTGTCTCGACTGCCACGGCCCGGACAAAGCGAAATCGGAATTTCGGGTCGATCAACGCGCGGTCATGTTGCGGGGTGGTGATTCCGGCCTTCCTTCGATCGTACCGGGTGATCCCGAAAAAAGTTACCTTCTGGAGGTCGTGAAGGGCATCGATCCCGATATGGTGATGCCTCCCAAAGGCGCTCCTTTATCAAAAGATGAAATCTCGCTGCTCGAAGAATGGATCAAAAGCGGCGCCCAATGGCCCGGGCAAATGGACGCCCGCTTCGAATTAACCAGCGATCACTGGTCGTTCCAGCCAGTGACCCGTCCTGAGATTCCTGGAACGGAAGACAATCCGGTCGACAGTTTTCTCACGGCTAAACTATCCGAAAAGGGACTCAAAGCCAATCCCGCAGCCGATCCCCGCTCATTGATTCGGAGAGCCTCAATCATTTTAACCGGCCTCCCCCCCACACCGGAGCGGGCTGCCAGGTTTGCCACCGATTACGCTGCCGATCCAACTCGGAGCTACGAAGCGCTGGTCGACGAATTACTGGAATCCCCCCATTTTGGCGAAAGATGGGCCCAGCATTGGCTCGATGTGATTCGCTGGGCTGAAACCAATGGGTCCGAGGCCAATCTTTATCGGAAAAACGCCTGGGTTTACCGGGACTATGTGATTCGGGCCTTCAACGAAGACCTTCCTTACGATCAGTTTATCCGGGAGCAAATCGCCGGTGATTCCTACGGGAGCGGCGAGGCGACCGGATTCCTCGTTGCCGGACCGCATGTGCCCGCCGCGACAGTCGGACGCGAACCGTCTGCCATTCGCCAGGCCCGGGCCGACCGGATGGATGAGGTGATGCAAACGGTGGGCGCTTCCATGATGGGGCTCACGATGGGCTGCGCCCGATGCCACAATCACAAATTTGATCCGATCTCGATTCAGGATTACTACAGTATGACCGCTGTGTTTCAGGACGTCGAATTCGGCAGTCGGCAACCCGAACTATCCCCCGAGCATCCGCGGAGATTAGCCGCCCGTGAGCTCTGGAAGAAAACCGTGGAACCCAGAAACACCTTGAAAAACTCCGGTTTTTGGGAGGAAAACTGGGGCGGGTATCTCGAAACCCATTTTGATCCGGTAACGGCTAAATCAATAAAAATCACCTTCTTAAAAGGCAACGTCGGGCTTGATGAACTGGAAATCTTCGGCCCGATCGGAGAGCACATCAATTTTGCCGCCGCTCGCCGGGGAGCTACCGCAGAATCAGCTCCCAATATGGACCTAACCGAAGGAAACCCGGCGAAGAATGCGATCGATGGTCGCTACGGCACCATGGCCTGGCGGGCAAAAACCAAAGATCCGAAAATCAAACCATGGATCGAGGTCACTTTCGATAAGCCGCAATCCGTGGGTCGGATCCGCCTCAGCTCCAACCGGGAGTATTACTTCGATACCGACTATCTAACCAAAGAAGGCGGGGTTTTTGTCGGCGAATACCGAGTGGAAATTCGAAATCCCGAAGGTGAGTTAAAAGAAATCGGGGCCACCAATCAGTTCAAAGGTAAACTGAAGAAGAATCCTGAACTCGCCGCCGCCCATCGCAAGATGAACCAGTTGGCCGCAGCGATTAATGAAGACGGTCCCCGCCCCAGTTTTGTGGGAACCTTCATCGAACCGGTCGTCACCAAGGTGCTGCACCGCGGTAGCCCTGAAAATCCCAGAGACGAGGTGCCCCCAGCCGCTCCGGCTATCCTTAGCGGAGATCTCGGACTCGATTCCAGTACGGAAGGTGCAAAGCGTCGTAAAGACTTTGCTGAGTGGCTCACCCAAAAGGACAATCCACTGACCTCTCGCGTTATGGTAAACCGCATCTGGCACCATATTTTCGGGAGCGGAATTGTTCCCACCACCAGCGACTTCGGGGTGGCCGGAGTCGAACCCGATAACCCGGAACTGCTCGACTGGCTGGCCTCCGAATTTATCGATCCCACCGTTTCTGAAACGACTCCTTGGTCGATGAAGGCGATGATTAGACTGCTTGTCACCACCGACGCTTTCCGGCGGTCCAGCTTGCCTGACAAGGATAATCTGGCAATCGATGCCGGTTCCAACTTCCTCTGGCGATTTCCACCCAGACGGGTCTCCGCCGAAGTGATCCGGGATGGAATTCTGCAGGCCTCCGGAAAACTTAACCCCGAAATCGGCGGGCGAAGCTACCGGATCCACAACGTCAAAAAAACCTACGCTCAATGGGAGGTCATCGACAACCACGGCGAGGACACCTGGCGGAGAATGATCTATCAGGAACGAATGCGCCGGGTGGATGATCAAATTTTCACGGCATTTGATTTCCCGGATTGTGGTCAAGTTAGAGCAAAACGCCCCATATCGACCACACCCTTGCAAGCTCTCAATTTGATGAACAGCGACTTTGTCGTGGAACAGTCAAACTATATCGCGAAACTCGCGTCCCAAGAGCCCGATACGACAGCGGCAGTAAAGAAAGTGTATTCCCTACTGTTGCTCCGGGAGCCCGGGGAGGACGAACTTCAACTAACGAAACAGATTGCTGACACCAACGGACTAGGTGTTGTCTGCCGCAGTCTTATCAATTCTAACGAATTTGCTTTTTTACCATGAGAAAACACACCATCCAATCGGGTAATCATAGGAATTGTACAGGGTACAGTCGGAAAGTGTACAGGGTACAGTCCCGTTTTATCACTTTGTTCCTGTCGTTGTTTGTCGGGATCGCCGTCCATGCCGGCGAGAAACCTAACATTCTCTTTATCGCCATTGATGACCTACGTCCTGAACTGGGTTGCTATGGCTCGAAAATCGCACAGAGCCCAAATCTCGATAAGTTGGCGGCCGAAGGTCTTCTCTTTCAGAATGCCTACTGCAATCAGGCAATCTGCAGTCCTTCCAGGGCCAGCATCATGACCGGTTGCCGCCCCGACACGATCGGTATCATCGAGAACCGGGCTTACTTCCGGGATCTAAATCCTGATATACTAACCTTACCACAACATTTCATTACCAATGGATACGATGCGTTGTTCAGCGGGAAGATATATCATAACACCGGGTCCATGGCTGATCTCGGCAAATCATGGAATACCGAAGTTGACCGACCCAAAGGCCTGAAGCGGGGCGGAGGTTATGCCATCAAAGAAAATATAGAACTGGTGGCGACACGACGTAAAGAGGCGATCGCAAAATACGGTGCGGAGAATACCAGCGGTCTCACCAGTGGACTAGCAATCGAAGCCGCCGATGTCGATGATAATGCCTACTCCGACGGCTACAACACAACGGTCGCAATCCACACCCTGGATCGTCTCGCTGAAACCGGAAAACCCTTCTTTCTGGGGCTGGGAATGAAACGCCCCCACCTGCCCTTCACCGCTCCCAAAAAGTATTTCGATTTATATAATCCAGACGATATCGAACTGGCTAAACCTGCATCCCCACCGAAGAATGGAGCGACCGTGGGCTTGCACCCGTCGTTTGAACTGCGGACCCGGGCGGAAATCCCAAATGCCGGTCCCATAGACGATGATTTGTCGCGCCGGCTTCTCCATGCCTACTATGCTTGCGTCAGTTATGTGGACGCTCAAATCGGGCGCATGATCGAAGCACTCGAAACCAAAGGGATTCGGGATAATACGATTATCATTGTGTGGGGCGACCACGGTTGGCATCTCGGCGAACACGGTATCTGGGGAAAAGCGACGAACTACGAAATCGCCACCCGTGTCCCCCTCCTGATCTGGACACCCGATATGAAAGTTCGGGGGCAACAAACTGACGCCCTGGTCGAATTGGTCGATATGTATCCCACCCTTTGTGAATTGGCGGGATTAAAAATACCGGAACATCTGGAAGGGAAAAGTTTTGCCCCACTGCTCGACCAGCCGGAACTTGATTGGAAGCCGGTGGCGATTTCCCAGTTCCCCTCTCCCGCTCTTCGAGAGTGGGCTGCCAACCCTCTGTCTCAGGGCATGAGAGAAACTTACTTTGGTCCGCTCATTGAGGATGTCGAAGCAAAGATTAAAGCTCAGTTTGGTGATAAATGGGACCGGGATCTTTTTGAAAACCATTTGATGGGATACACGGTCCGTTCGGAGAAGTATCGGATGGTGACCTGGGTCGACTACCGCGCTAAATCGGCACCTCCCCTGTTTGTCGAACTATACGATCATAGCAACGATCCTGACGAGACGATAAATGTATCAAAATCAAATCCTGAAGTGGTCGCTCAGTTAACAAAAGAACTCCATCAATCCCTCGGCTGGTAGACCAAGACACCATGAACGAATCAGAAAACATTTCATCCGTGGGTCGCAGCCTGCTCGATCGGCGCCAGTTTATGAATCAGGCAGCCTTCAGCTTTGGCGGACTGGGATTAGCACAATTGTTGTCGAGTCAGGGTTTGCTCGGAAAAGAGGACACCACTGCATTCAGTGGAAAAGTCCCGATTCGTCCGGAAATTAATCCCGACGATCCCTATGCACCGAGGCCGTCCCATTTCAACACTGCCGCTAAACAGGTCCTCGTGATCTATTGTCCCGGCGCGGTGAGTCATGTCGATACCTTTGACTGGAAACCCGATCTGGCGAAGTTCCACGGTCAGAAACCTCCCGGCATTCCCGAGGTCACTTTTGAAGGACCCACCGGAAACATCGCGAAACCCTTCTGGGAATTCAAACCCAGAGGCCAAAGCGGCAAGATGACATCAGACCTGTTGCCAAAAATGGGGGCACTCGCCGATGATTTCTGTTTTCTGCATTCTCTCCACACTCAAACCAGTGCGCACCCCCAGGGAGAGAATTTTATGAACACCGGCTTCACTCAGGAAGGCTTCCCCTCCTTCGGGGCCTGGGTGACTTATGCACTCGGTTCCGAATGCGAAGAGCTCCCCGCGTTTGTGGCGATCAATGATCCGAGAGGTATGGCCCGTTCGGGTAAAAACAACTTTGGCAGTGCATTCTTACCGGCATCTTTTCAGGGCACGGATTTCAATGCGAAAAACCCACCGGCAAATTTGGGACGACCCGAAAGTCACAGCGCGTCGGATGACAAGTCGACGATTGAGCTCCTCAAGCGACTCAATAGCAAACACCTCGAAAAATATCCGGGAGACGAAAATCTCGCTGCGCGAATCGCCTCCTACGAACTTGCCGGACAGATGCAAATGTCGGTCCCGGATGTGATGAACCTGGCCGGCGAACTGGCATCGATTCATCGCGAATACGGAACCGATTCGGGAACGTATCTGAAAAAGGAATACGCGAAAAACTGTATTCTGGCCCGCCGTTTGATCGAGAAAGGCGTCCGCGTGGTGCAACTATTCAATGGCAGTGACCCGAGCGGTGGAAATGGCATCACCAACTGGGATTCCCACAGCAACATCAAAGACACCCATGCGATGCAGGCCGAAATCATGGATCAGCCCACGGCTGCGCTGATTTCCGATATGAAACGACGCGGTCTTCTCGAACACACCCTAATCGTCTGGGCCACCGAATTTGGCCGGATGCCATTCCTCCAAGGCAACGGAACCGGTCGCGACCACAATCCCGATGCCTTTACCTGTTTCCTGGCCGGAGCGGGAGTGAAGAACGGCTTCAGTTATGGCGAGAGCGATGAGTTTGGAGCGAAAGCAGCAGTAAATCCCACCAGTGTCTATGATTTCAACGCGACGATTCTTCACCTTCTGGGTCTCGATCACGAACGGCTCACCTACTATCACAACGGCCTCGAACGCCGCCTCACCAACGTTCATGGGCATGTGATCAAAGATATTCTCGCGTAACCCGCATCTCTACGAATTTGAGGGACTAAAATTCACTTCGCAGAGTCCGGTCGATGCACTGGCGGATAGGTACCGGGGAAATCCTCACGGATTCCTCTACATCAGGCTATACCGACGTTCCCTCCTTACCGCGATCCGCCCTTTAGCGTTCGATCCACCATTTTTACGTAAAGTTTGCGGCGTTCCTCCATTCCCACGCCCTTACTTTTGAGATCGTTAAAATGGCGCACGATACCTTCGCGCTGTTTCTGGGATAATTTCGAAAGCTTTGCGACAATTTCCGGTGGCGGTTTGTCAGGAAACCCGTCAGCTCCAAAACCGGCCCGGTAATTGGAAGCGGCCCGGGCGACATTCTCAGGGCTGTTCCGGGAACTGCCCCGACCACGGTATTCCGGTTTCCGCTGGGATGGTTTCGGTAAATTTTTATCGTGACGAACCACAAACACTTCTCCTTGAGCAAGACTGATTTGTGCGGTCAGCGACTCCAGATCGTTCTGATCACCTTTGATGCTGATCATCCGCCAACCTTCGGCATTCGCCGCACTGGATACGGTGTGGGTCTCTCTGGTTTCGTAGTTGTAAAGCGTGACAAATCTTGCGTCACCGATTTTCGCGACTCCGGTCAGGTTCAGCGTCTTCGATAGATTCAGGGATCGGCGGAACGGGGATAAGGTCGTCAGCGCCGCGAAATGCTCTTCTTCGACCACTTGAACTTCCATGGTGTCGTCACCCCACACCATGCAGACCGCCATCAACCAAATATAAAACACCGCTTTACCCATCACATTCTCTCCCGTGCGTAAAGTTATTGACCGTTTTGCCAATCTGTCCACTCACGCATCCGGAACCCGCAAGCCACACCTTGACCAATTCAGCATTCCCGCTAGATTGACGGCGGACAGGGGGGCATTCCTTTTGCTGAGATCGTACAACCAACGAGACCCTTCGAACCTGATGCAGGTAATGCTGCCGCAGGGAGTCAAACATGAACCTTTTCGACATCATATATTCTGGCCACACTTCCGGTAGCAAAACCGTAGGGTGGCCTTTTTATTTCTCACTATAACCATCATGATCAACCCAAGCGAAACCACCGGAACCGCCGCAAAAACGTTCTCTTCGAGCGACGTTTTTCCAAACAGTAAGCGAATTTACGTCAAAGGAGAGATTCACAAGGATCTCGAAGTGCCGCTTCGCGAGGTGTCGTTGACCGAGACAAAGCACCCCAATGGTCGTGTCGAAGTGAACGAACCGGTTCGGATTTACGATACCAGTGGTCCCTGGGGCGATCCCGCCTATCAAGGTGATGTGGAGAAAGGTCTCCCCGCACTGCGTCGCGAATGGATTTTGTCGCGCGGGGATGTCGCTGAGTATGAAGGCCGGGAAATCAAGCCGGAGGATAACGGCTATCTTTCCGATGAGCATGCCAATCGCTACAATGAGAAGCAGAACGAATCGAATCGTCTCAAAGAGTATCCCGGTCTCCGTCGCAGACCTCTTAAAGCCTCGCAGGGGCATCCTGTCACTCAGATGTATTATGCGAAGCAGGGAATCATTACTCCCGAAATGGAATACATCGCGATTCGGGAAAATTTAGGTCGGGAAGCCGCTTTTAAAGCGATTCAGGATGGATCAGGTCCCCGCAACCTGATGAATTTCCAACATCCCGGCGAGTCGTTTGGAGCCTCAGTTCCTGATTACATCACGGCGGAGTTTGTCAGAGACGAAGTGGCACGGGGACGAGCCATCATTCCGAGCAATATCAATCACCCGGAGAGTGAGCCGATGATTATCGGGCGTAATTTCCTCGTCAAGATCAATGCCAATATCGGTAACTCAGCAGTTGCGTCTTCAATCGACGAAGAGGTCGAGAAAATGCGCTGGTCAACCCTCTGGGGTGCAGACACGGTGATGGATCTATCCACCGGAAAGAACATTCATGAAACCCGGGAGTGGATCATCAGAAACTCCCCGGTCCCGATTGGAACCGTTCCGATTTATCAGGCCCTCGAAAAAGTGAACGGTCGCGTTGAGGATCTCTGTTGGGAGGTCTTTCGCGATACGCTGATCGAACAGGCCGAACAGGGCGTTGATTACTTCACCATTCACGCCGGAGTTCTGCTGCGCTTTGTGCCACTGACCGCAACCCGCGCCACCGGCATCGTGAGTCGCGGTGGATCGATTATGGCAAAATGGTGTCTGTCTCATCACCGTGAGAACTTCCTTTACGAACACTGGAGCGATATTTGTGACATCTGTGCTGACTATGACGTGTCCTTCTCCATTGGTGACGGTCTCCGTCCCGGCTCAATTGCCGATGCAAACGATGCTGCTCAGTTCGGTGAACTCGAAGTACAGGGCGAACTGACGACAACCGCCTGGGATAAAGGTGTTCAGGTTATGAATGAAGGCCCCGGTCACGTTCCGATGAATCTCATTAAAGAGAACATGGAGAAACAGATCGAATGGTGCCACGAAGCTCCTTTTTACACGCTGGGGCCGCTGACTACGGATATTGCTCCGGGTTACGATCACATCACGAGCGGAATCGGTGCAGCGATGATCGGTTGGTATGGCTGTGCGATGCTCTGCTACGTCACTCCTAAAGAACACCTCGGTTTACCCAATCGCGATGATGTCCGTGACGGCGTGGTCACTTATAAAATCGCCGCCCACGCCGCTGACCTGGCAAAAGGTCACCCGGCGGCGCAACTTCGCGATAATGCTTTGAGTAAATCCCGTTTTGAGTTTCGCTGGGAAGATCAATTCAATCTTTCCCTCGATCCGATGAAGGCCCGTGAGTTTCACGATGAGACACTGCCTCAGGATGGTGCAAAAACGGCACATTTCTGTTCGATGTGTGGCCCCACCTTCTGTTCCATGAAAATTTCGGAAGAGGTTCGTGAGTATGCGGAGAAGAATGGCATGACCGATCAGGAAGCCATCGAAAAAGGCATGCAGGAGAAAGCGAAGGAATTCGAGGAAAAGGGAGCGGAGATTTACAGTTAAGGCTTTCAAAAGGTTTGAAAACCGGGCATTTGTTTTCTATCGGTTTAAGCAATCACGCCACCGATAGAACAGATGCCTAATCTCCTTCAGACCATTTGTGAACATTGCGGACATCGTTCCGATCCGTTTCCTGATTCTTATTTGGCTCTGGAACTGGATGCGCCGACAGGATTGGAATCCTCGAACCCGCACCCCGACAATGAGTTGGATGCGATACTGCCTGCCAAAGGTCGCCGCCTCTTTCTGGAATCGCACGGTTCTGATTTCAAGTCGGCCATGCAGGCCGGGAAACTTCTCAAATACCACCGGCTCTACTGCCGGGAGTGCGGGGAAGCTTTCGAGCATCGGAAATATCACATCAGCGGACTACAGTTTGCGGGCTGTCTCTGGCCGATAGCCACTTCCGTGGTGGCCGGTATCGTCGTCGGGCTGGTCACGTCCCGCTGGCCCCTCGCACTGTTGGGATTTTCAATTGGTATCCTCATTTCATCTGCAATCTTCGGAGGTATTGCCGAAATGCGGCTCTCCAAGTCGCTACGGGCTCAAAAGGAAAAAAACCGGGATATCCCCCGCTGCCCGAACTGTGCCTCCATTGAAACGACGAAACATCGCATTAAGTGTGGAGAGTGTGGTTTTCGCTCCGTAAAGTTGGTGAATCTTGGAAAATCGAGGTAGATATTCAATCTTGAACTTCCCCAAAACTTCTGTCTCTTTTGGGAGCGCCCTATGAAAAGTTTAATCGTTCCATTCATTTTGCTCCTCAATCTCTCGATCGCTCAAGCGGAGATGAGGGAGTGGACCAGCTCAACTTACCCCGATCGGAAAATCCGGGGAGAGCTCCAGAAAGTGGAGGGTAAGATGGTCACGCTAAAACTGGAGCATGGCCGGGTCGTGAAATTCGAATTGTCCAAGTTAAGTGAAGAGGATCAGGAGTTTGCCCGGTCCGGTGGCAAACCGAAAATGGAAACCACAGAGCGGAAAGAAGGGCCTGAAAGCACTCCGGCGGAGGTGGTGGAATCATTCAAATTCGGCGAAGATCCGGATGAGGTTTACGTCCGGTTAAATCGCAACCCGGGGTTGCGGGGCGGAGTAAACGAAATCCTTCGCGGCCGAACCGGACTGAATGGTATGTATTTTATCGAGCCGGGCGGGGTGAAGTATCCGCTCTATTTTGATTTCGGCGAAGATGCGGAGGCACTGGTGGAGGTCAGTCTTCAGAGCGACGGTTTTTCCCAAGACGAATACGATTCCAAGCTCAAGGAATCCTGGACGATGCTCCGCAAGAGCCTGGAAAAAAAATATGGCGAACCTGCGTTGCGCGGCGCGTTTCCCGACAAGGCAACGATTACCGAAGGCCTCTCGATGAGCACCGACGTCTGGAAAACTGAGCATGGCGAAGTCTATGTCGGCATCGGCCAGACCGACGGCAGCTTCTCCTGCGTGATTCGAATCCGTGAGAAGGGATTCCTCGCTCAGTGAGCTAGCAGATCCGAATCCAAACGAGTAAAGGTCTCCGGACCAAACCCCATTTTGGCCTTCAAAAAGCAGTCTCTTTCGAGTGGGTTACGAATCTTTTTCCCTTCCCGGTAGTCAGCCTTGCTGATCAGACCGCTTTTAAAAGGGCCGTAGCTGATGATGGGGATCGGAAAGTCACTTCCGTGAACGATGCGGTCCAGTTTCCCCGATTCCAGGATCTTTTTCGCCGTCCGACAGCGGTTCAAACCACTGAACGCGGAATTATCGGCGTAGAGATTCGGGAAAATATCGAACATCTCGATCAAATCGTCGGTGTAATCCGGATCTTTAAACCCGGAACGTCCCGCGCAATGGGCGGCAATCACTTTGACCCCGCACTCCAGCGGGAGCTTGAGAATCGCCGGATCGGCATATTCCGGTTTGATCACGGGTAAGGTCATTTCCCCGCCGGTATGGGAAAGAAAGACAATCCCGGCTTCTGCGATCTTATCCCAGAAGGGCCGAAATTTCGGATTTGAGCAATCTACATTCAAACAGTTGGGTAAGAGCTTCAGGACTTTCGCACCTTTCTCAATGCAGCGCTCCAGTTCATCCATCGCATCGGGACGGCCCGGGTGAATCGAGACCGCCGGAATGAATAGGTCGGGATATTGAGACACGACTTCAAAAAGATAGTCATTGGGAACGTAAAACCCGCCCATTTCCGGCATCGGCTCGCCATGGTCGTCGTAGGGAATGTCCTGAGCGAGGAGCACGGCAGCATCAAGAGTCGTCGATTCCCTGATCATTTTGGAAATCGCCTCGGGATAGGCCTGATCGAGATCTTTTGACAGACTCGAAACGGCGATACCTGCACCGCGAAGCATCGCCTTAGCCTGCAGACGGTGAAGCGAGGTGCGCAGCCGGATCCAGCAGTGACTCCCCGAGGTGCCATCACCTACGAGATGCACATGACCGTCGATTCTGCGCATTTTTCCGATGCTCAGCTCTCGATCTTTCTTTTAGCCCACGCGGCAGCGCCTCTCACTCCCGCATCGTCCTCAAGTTGAGCCGCTACGACTTCGAAACTGTCTTTGTAGGGACCAAGAACGCGTCTCCGGGCCGATTTTCGGACATTTTCCAAATACAGTTTCGGCATCGCTTCGACGAGACCGCCACCCAGGACGATCGTATCCGGTGCCAGCAGCTGAACCACCGTGGCCACGCCGTTACCAAGTAAAATTGCAGCCTGTTTCACGATCTCTTCAATCGCGGTATCCCCGCCCTTGATTGCTTTAGCCAGCTTACCACTGGTGATATTGGCAAGGTCAGTCCCGCACAGCTCAAGCAGTTTCGGAGCCTGCCCCCGGTAGGCTGCCCGTGATGCCTCTGACGCGATTTTCAGTCGGGAACATTCGGTTTCCAGAGAAGTCGTGCCCTCTCCGTTTCCGGAGGTTTCAGGGTATAACGGGATGTGCCCCAATTCCATACAGGAAAGGCGCGAACCATGAAGCAATCGGCCATCAATCACGGCTCCGGCTCCAATTCCGGTTCCCGGAAAAATGCCGATCAAACAATCGGAGCCTCTCCCGGCTCCAAATTGATACTCAGCGAAGACCCCGGCATCAACATCGTTACAAATCACGACCGGACATCCCAGCGTCTCGGAAAGCGTGTCCGCAATCGGAACATTTTCCCAGCCGAGATTGGGCGCTTCGATCAAAATGCCGCTTTTAGGATTGATTGGTCCGGGACAACCCACGCCGATTCCGGCGAGATGAGAAGTGGATACATCGGCGTCTGCCAATGCCTCGTTGATGACGTCGATCATCCTCCGAAGTCCGGCCCGTTGTCCCTGGTAGCCCAGTGTTTTTTGCTTGGCTTTCCCAAGCGCCTTAAAATTTTCGTCGTAGACAGCAGCCAGCATCTTCGTGCCGCCGAGGTCAAATCCCACCCAGACGTTATCCGTTTTACTCATGACAATAAACTTTCAGCCTCTTCCCGGGCCCATTTATCCATATCCACAATCTCCTGCAACGTGGCACACTCAGGCACAGTATGTCGATCCATAACTTTCTCCACGGTTTCCCAGATCGAACTGAACTTCGATTTTCCGGCGAGGAACCGGGCTACGGCGACTTCGTTTGCAGCATTCATTACGGCAGGCATACTCTGTCCGATCTCCCCCGCCCTTTTGGCTAGATTTAACGCGGGGAAATCATCCCAGCGCGGCTCTTCGAACTCGAGTGTGGCCAGTTCTGCGAAATTAAGTGAGGGAAGCTGCCCGGTGACCCGCTCGGGCCAGGTGACCGCGTATTGAATCGGAAAACACATGTCTGTCACACTGAGTTGGGCGAGGACTGAGCTATCGATAAACTCGACCATGCTGTGGACGATGCTTTGGGGGTGAACAATGACGTCGACCCGTGACATTTCGATGTCGAAAAGCCAGCGTGCTTCAATCATTTCGAGCCCTTTGTTGAAGAGGGTCGCGGAATCGATCGTGATTTTCTGCCCCATTTCCCAGGTCGGATGATTGAGGGCCTCTTCCACGGTCACGCCCGATAGTTTTGAGGCGGGTAGTTCACGAAACGGACCTCCGGACGCTGTCAAAATCAATCGGGAAACTTCATCGGGACGCCGTCCCTCCATACATTGAAAGATCGCGTTATGTTCGGAGTCGACCGGCAGAACATTGACGCCCTTCCGCTTCGCAGCTTTCATGACGACCTCTCCGGCCATTACGAGGATTTCTTTGCTCGCTACGGCGATGTCTTTTCCTGCCTCGATTGCTGCCAAAGCGGGTTCGAGGCCGGCAATCCCTATGATCGAGATGAGAACCATGTCGGCATCAGGCAGGGTCGCCAACTCGATGAGGCCCTCCATTCCCGAACTCAGCTTGACTTCTTTTTTGACCGAGGAACGGATTTCACCCAAATTCCCGTCATCAAAAAGACAGGCATGTTTCACGCCGAACTCCTCAATCTGCTCGCCCAGCAAGCGGGAACTGCTGTGGGCCGCGATTCCAATCACCTCCATACGGTCCGGTATTTCACGGGCCACCTTCATCGCACTTTGACCAATCGATCCGGTGGAACCCAGAATGACGACCTTTTTAACTCTTGGCGGGGAATCCATCACACATACCGGGGCTTAACCCAGAAGGAAGAGCAAATATACAAAGAATACGGGGGCGGTGAGCAGAATCGAATCGATCAGATCAAGCACTCCACCAATTCCGGGCATCATGTGCCCGCTGTCTTTCGCTTCAAAACTCCGTTTCAAAATCGACTCAACCAAATCACCGAGAACGGCAATCAGTGCCAGTAACACACCCAATATCCCGGCGTGAAGTGATGAAATCAGCGGAATGTGCTGGGAGAACAGAAAGTAACATCCGTAGCTTCCGAGGAGCGCAAAAAAGATCGCACCACCAAATCCCTGCCAGGTTTTTCCCGGGCTGATCTTCGGAATCATCTTGTGGCGACCAATCATCGATCCGACCAGATAAGCGCCCATGTCCGTGAATTTTGTCACCACCAGGAGGAATACCACATAGAACCTCGCCGAATTTTCACCAGCTTCCGAAACCAGCGGCAGATTTAGAATCTTCGGAACAAAGCCGAACAGGATCACGATATAAACAAAGCCAAAGATCGAAATCGCAATTTCATCAATGGTTCGATAGCCCTCAAGCCCGGAACGGATCCGATCGATTGCAATGAGCAGAAACAGCGCTGCGATTGCCAAACCATCCGCCCGGTCTGCCCAGGCGCTGTTCCAGCCCCAGACTCCTCCGAACAAAAGAACGGCATAACCGATCGTGATAACGAAAGTCTGCCACTGAAAGCGACGGAATCCTTTATCGGGCACGAGGCGGAAGAACTCGGCGAGTCCCACCACCGTCATAGCGATGAACATCGCGAGATAAAACCAGGGTTTATTCAGGGTGATTGCGACCACCACAATAGCCCACGCCCAGACAGAGCTAAAAGCCCGGTTCAGGAAGGTGCGACCCTTGGAGGGTTTCTCAGTTTTACGATCAGACATTGCAAACGAACGGACCGAATCAAAAGGTTTCGGCGATAATTAGCAACGATTTTATTTCTCAAAACCAACTTGATCGGGTTGCAACCCTGTCACAATGGCAAAAAAAAAGCGGTGCGCTTGTCCCTTCAACAAGCGCACCGCCAGATAATAGCTGCGAGGGCCTAACCCAAACCGCTCACAGCAATCCCTTCTGCTTCCGAACAGAAATTCAAAAATTCGTTTGCCCCGGAGATATACGCGATCGTCCGGGTGGGTGAGTTCTCACGAGGATGTGAGTGTAAAAAAATGGGGTGGTTTTTGGGTTTCAATCGAGAGGAGGTTAGGGGTTCCTTTCTTAGACCCATAAGCATTATCAAATTAGGGACTAAAGACAAGCCCTTTTTTCGAAATTTAAGGATTTATTAAGTTTAGACCCGCTTTTCAGGATGAAAAAACCATCAATTGTACCCTGTACCGTGGAAGACGGTACAGGGTACAATGTTAATTGATCTTCAAAATCACCTGCGGGAGAGTGCCGCAGGCAAAGGCTCACTCGTCCTCTTCAGACCACGAAAACCTCCGGGCAAAATCGTCTTCACCGTGAGAATGTTTCCGTCTCTTGGAACGCTTACCACTGATAAACTCATCTGGATCATCGAGAAATGAAAAGGGATGAGATGATACATCAGGGAACTCATCGCTATTCAATTCAAAGTCGTCGAATGATTCGGAAAAGCTGTCGTCAGATTTTTTGCTCATTTAACTGCAAGAATGTTTTTTTCGATTTCGATAAAAATCGCCATAAAGATGTCTTAAATTAATTTTGACGTCAAATGAATCAAAGCGATTGTTCGGTGTTTTTAGAAAGCCACCTAAATTGAAGCAAAAATGATGAGCAATTTGATTCACAGTGAGGTGGGTTACCCGGCGTTATTCGCGAGAATAGCGGCGGTTGCCATGGCGTTACTGGGAACCGGCAGTCTGATAGCACAGGAGCGTATTTACGGTCCATTCGGGTCGATCGATACTCGCACTATTTATCTCGAGCCGCCTAGCCGGTTGATCGATAAAATTGTCGACGAAAAGTATGACCTGGTCCGGACAAACGGGATCACCTGGACCTTCCAAAAGAGTCTTTCGGAGATAAGGGAACTGTTTCATCTCTGTGGCGTTTCGCCGATAGCGACGGAGGTCATCACCCAGCCTGAACTGGCGATGTTTCACTCCAGTCGTCTCGTTAGCTTACGACCCAGCGTCCGTTTTATCCAGAGCCTCACCCCGACTACGCGGATGATGCTATATCAACATATCGGGGACGACAGTCTTGATAATCACTACCGAAATCCGATGTCTCTTTCGAACAAGGGTATCGAAAACCTGGTTAATTCGCCCAGTTTGTCACCCGATCTGAAGAAATCGATTACCAATCTTTTCTATCCCATGGAATCGGGTAAATGGTGGCTATCGGATATCAACGTTCTCTATCTGATATGTAATAACAGGTCCGAAGCCACATTGGTTTTCCAATTGTTAAAAATTGTACCGTCACTGCATGGCTGGTTCGACTGGTCGACTCTGAGTTCGGACCGATACGAAGGCATCCTCAACTACTGGAATGCCGGTGGTCGAAATGCCGGTGCAGCCAATCTGTTAAAGTCAGCACTGGAGTCACCTGCGATCACCAGGATCAGTCTCAATCAACTGATGCCACCGCATTGCCGGGAATTACTTCACACTTATCCAAGTTTCGAAGAAAGCCGGGGTAGTGACTGGCCGGATTGTTTTTCGACGTCCTTCACCTTTTTCGAAAAAGAGTTCTCGTATCGCGCCTTTGACGGAATCCGGGAATGGGCCGATGAGCGCTATCAGGAAGCAACTTTCCCCTTACAGCTGGGCGATATCATCATGATCACCGACGATAGTGGTGAGTGGACCCATGCCTGCAATCACGTCGCCGGAGACATCGTTTTTACAAAAAATGGTGTCAGCTCAACAACACCATGGGTTTTTGCCCGGGTTCAGGATGTCCTCGATCAGTATCAAAAAGTCGGAGGCATTTCAGTTTCCTACATGCGGTTGAAGCCGGAATTTCGGAAATAATGGTTTCCCGTTTTGCTATCATCTGCCTCCTTGCGGCACTTAGCTTCAAAACGTCTGCGGAGGCAGGGACCGTCTACACCACCAATGGGCCGTGGGGAGACCTGAAAGTATCGGAGTTGTTTGTTCACCAGGATGAACAGTTCTTTGATCTGGTACCGACTCCTTCAGCGAAGACAATTTGGAAATTTGCGGATCTTAAAACGGTCGACCAGTTGGCTGATTTCCTTGATGATGCTCTTTCGAAACGGAACAGCAGCGATCGTCAGGCGATCCAGTCTTTGATCAGCATTCAGGAAATCAGAGGGGTCGAAACCCGGGCGTTTCCCACCCCGGACTTTATTCTCGAACTGACTGACGAAGAAAGGTTAGCGATATACTCAAGGTTAGCGAATCACAAACAAAACACGTACCACCGGAAACCGGTTTTCATCGATTCCGAATCCGTCGAGGAATGGTTCAAAGGTAGCAAATTGGACTACAAGGTGATAAAACTGATCGAGAAACTCAGCTATCCGGTTGGCGATTCACTGGCATTCTCCGACATTCCCCTGGTATTAGGAACGGTAGCCCGGAAGAGTGATGAATTTGAGATCCTCCAGGCGTTGACGCGGACACGATATCTACTTCTTGAATTAAGTATCACCGCCCAGTCGGATATCAATGGTCTCCGTGATTATTGGTTCCCCGCCCATCTCAAAGATCTATCATCGGAATCCATTTTTGTCTCGTTAACCCGTGCTGACACGGTGCCAATCACATTGGATATTACTGATTTTCTACCATCGCTACCTCGCAAACGACTGGGAGATTTCCCTACTATAGAAGATGGCGTTTCGGGCGCCTATCCCGGCGGTTTCTGGTCCAGTTTCAATTTCTTCAACGAAGAGCCTGACGAGGAAGAACCCGACCTCGATAATCTGGAAGACACCATTTCCCAACGTTACGAGCGAACCGAAGAACCCTACCGCTATGGTGACATGATTGTATTGAGAGACGCGGGTGATTCGAAAATTCTTCATGCCTGTATCTATATCGCAGACAATATCGCATTCACGAAAAACAGCCGTTCTATCTTAACGCCGTGGGTGATGATGCACCTGAAATTCATCAAATCCAGATTCTCACTGAATCGCGAAGTCGAAATTGAAGGTTGGCGTTTGAAAAGTCCGGAATAGGCGGGACTTTGCCTTTCGCTTATGCTATTCAAATTTCACTTCGTCATCGCCCTCCTTCTCCCTTTAATCGGGATATGCAGCCCGGCCACCAATGTCGTTTGGATCGTATCCGATGACTTGTGCCCTGATCTGGGCTGCTATGGATACAAAGGGATCGAGACACCCAATATCGATCGGCTCGCCAGCGAAGGCACGCGATTCACTCATGCCTTTTCGACAGCACCGGTTTGTTCGGCGTCACGCACTGCATTTCAAACCGGACTATATCAAACCACCGTGGGTGGTCATCATCACGACACCCGGGACCTGCAACCCTTGCCGGAGTTTGCCACCACGATTACCCAGCTGATGCAGCAGGCAGGTTACTTTGTCAGCAATGGTCACGGCACTTCTGAAAGTAGTAAAAGACTGGCCAAATCACACTTTAACTTCGTCTACGATAAAAAGACCTTCTTTAATGGTTATGACTGGTCGCAACGGAAAGAAGGCCAACCTTTTTTCGCCCAGGTTCAGTTCAAAGAGCCACACCGCGCCTTTGTTAAAGCGCAAAAAGATTACCCCGGAGCGGCAATCCCTCCCTACTATCCAGAGCATGCCGTGACCAGAGCAGACTGGAACAATTACCTGGCCAGTATCGAAGTCCTGGATCAGCGGGTCGGAGCCGTTCTGGACCGACTCGACCACGAGGGCCTCACTGATCACACTTTGGTCATGTTTTTCGGCGATCACGGTCGCCCCCACGTTAGGGGAAAACAGTGGCTTTACGATGGAGGTTTACACGTTCCGCTCATCGCGAGATGGCCCGGGAAAATCCCGGCGGGAACCGTCGACGATCGCCTCGTGTCCCTGATTGATTTGATGCCAACCACTCTCGCGGCCACCGGAGTACCCGCACCCGATAATTTAGTGGGCTCAAATCTTTTTGATCCGGACTTTGGGGGCCACCCAATGCTGTTTGCGGCGCGCGATCGATGTGGAGATGCCCCGGACCGCGTTCGCTCTGTGCGAACCCGCAACTTAAAATACATTCGTAATTTCCATCCTGAAATCCCCTACACCCAACACAGTGGATACAAAAAGGCCGGGTATCCCGTTGTGACAGTGATGAGCGTTTTGCATTCCGAGGGGAAATGGAATTCCCCATTCATGTCAGATCAGAAACCGGTCGAGGAACTGTACGATTTAGCAAACGACCCTCATGAGATGAACAACCTGGCATCCAATCCGGAATTCGCAGAAAAACTGCAGTCAATGCGTGCCGCCCTTGACCAATGGATTGTTGAAACCGGCGACCTCGGCGCCGTGGACGAGGGCAAAACCGTTGAGCTCGAGGCGGTTAAAGATGAGAAGTGGAAATTCTACGAAAAGAAAATGAAATCGCGGGGGCTCAGCGCCTCAACCCCCGACCGCGAATACTTGAAGTGGTGGGAAAAAGAACTCGGAGTCGACTGAAAATATTGGTGACATTCTTTCGAATTTACCGTTTTCAAGTTCGCTTACTCGACTAAGATCCCACCCTCACAATGGACTCAATTATCTACCTTCTGGGTCGGACCTTGATTGGCCTGATTCAAGCCCTGCCTCTCCGTCTGGTCGCCATCCTTGGTCGAATCGGCGGGTTTCTGGTCTACCTCCTTGATGTCAGGCATCGGCGCGTCGCCCTTAAAAACGTGAGCCGCTGTTTTCCCGACAAATCCCCTTCGGAAGTTCGCGCACTGGTTAGGGAAAATTTTTGTCGGATCGGGGAAAGCTACACCTGTGGCATAAAGACGGCCTCAATGTCAGATCATGAATTGCGGAAACACCTTGAGTTCACAGGACCGGAATACCTGACCCAACCACAGGAAGGCGGCCCAACGAGAAGTGCGGTCATTGCGATTGGACATTTCGGAAACTTCGAACTCTACGTTCACTTCGCCCAATTTTGCCCAGGCTACCGATCCATCGCCACCTATCGAGGCATGCCTCAACCATCGATTAATAAATTGATGAAAAACCTGCGAAACAAATCGGAATGCACTTTCTACGATCGCCGATATGACAATGCCAAATTGAAAGAGGCGATGAACACTCCAGGTGTCATGTTAGGCTTACTCTGTGACCAATGCGGCGGAGATCGCGGGCTCCAACTTCCTTTCTTCGGAAAAAACGCTTCCACTTCCCCTGCAACGGCAATTTACGCCTTACGTTATGACTGTCTTTTGTTTCCTGCCATCTGTTACCGGACCGGACTGGGAAAATGGCGGATCGAATGCGGCGAAAGCATCCCCACCAAAACTGATGAGGCAAAAAACCGCAGTTCCGAAGACATCATGCGCGATGTGAATGCCGCCATTGAGGCCGGCGTGCGGAAAGATCCCGCCAACTGGTTCTGGGTCCACAATCGCTGGAAACGCAGTCGCCCCACCAGTGAAACTGCGTAGAGAACCCTCCCCGTTTACGGAGTTTATCTGATGGCGATTCTTGCGTCGGGAGATAGATTCCCCAATGAAAATCTGGTTATGGATTCTCGTAAAGTTAGTCGTTGCGGTTTGCCCGGCACGCTCGGAAATATCGTTCTCCGGGACTCGTCTTGACGGAACCGATTTTGAACTTACGAAAGAGAACGCGGCTTCCTGCACGGTCGTTTGTTTTCTCGGAACCGAATGCCCACTCGTTCTCCTCTATGGGCCGAGACTGGAAACACTTCAGACTGGGCCACTCAAAGATCAAATTCAGGTCTTGGGAGTGATGAGCAACTCCCAGGATACCCAAAGTTTGATTCAGCAATATAGGGATGAGACCGGAATCACTTTCCCTATCATTCTGGATTCAGAGCAACTGATCGCCGATCAGTTTGGGGCTACACGAACACCGGAGGTTTTCGTTCTAGATCGTGAACTTAAAATCCGATATCAGGGACGGATTGATGATCAATACGAACCGGGAATCAGTCGCTCAGAAGTGAAACGGGAGGATTTGAAGATAGCGGTTACGGAACTACTCAATAACAACGATATATCAAAACCGACAACTCCCGCGGTAGGATGTATCATCGGTCGGGCTGCTAAAGGACGGGCCCCGGTATCGTCATCCGTTACCTACTACAAAGATGTCCTCCCAGTGCTACAGACTCACTGTATCGAATGCCATCGAAAAGGACAAATCGGCCCGTTTTCGATGAGTCACTATCGGCGAGTTTCCGGATGGGCGGATACAATGTTGGAGACCATTGAAGACGGACGCATGCCACCCTGGCATGCCGATCCCACCGTTGGCCATTTTCAGAACAGTCGCCACATGCCGGAATCCGATAAACAAATCATTAGAGACTGGATAGCGAACGGAAAACCGGAAGGCAATCCCGGGGATGCCCCCGCAGCACCGACCTACGTTGACACCTGGCAGTTGGGTCAAGCGCCTGACTTGATTGTCGAAATGGCGAAACAACCTTTCACCGTTCCAAAAGGCGGAACCGTGGAATACCAATACTTCATTGCCGATCCCAAATTCACCGAGGATAAGTGGATCAGAGCGGCAGAAGTGATACCGGGTAACCGGTCAGTTGTCCATCACGTGATTGTTTTTGTTCGACCGCCGGATGGTCAGATTTTCCGGGGGGCAAGTCTCCTGACCGGTTACGTTCCCGGTCAACGAATTATTCCGTCACCGAAAACTCATGCCAGAAAGGTCGTCGCGGGTTCGAAACTCGTCTTTCAGGTGCACTACACACCCAATGGACGGGAGGCGGAAGACCTCAGCAAAATCGGTCTGGTGTTTGCCGATGAAAATGAAGTGACCCATGAAATGTATTCGCTGATCGCCCTTCAACAGGAATTCGAAATCCCACCCAACACCGCAAACCACCGGGTTTCCGCCCGGTTGCGACGCCTGCCTCCTGGAGGAGAGTTGTTGGCGATCTCCCCTCATATGCATTATCGAGGTAAATCATTCGAGGTGTATGGAAGTGAAGATGCGAGCCTTCCGATATTAAAAGTTCCGAACTATGACTTTAACTGGCAGCATTCCTATATACTGAATGAGCCGATCCCATTTTCAGAATTACAAACGCTGCGATTCGAGGCGACCTTCGACAACTCTGCTGATAACCCTTTTAACCCCGATCCCGACCGGTGGATTATGTGGGGAGATCAAACCTGGGAGGAAATGGCGGTCGCCTTTTTTGAGGTCGCGGTTCCAAGGGAAAAGAAAAAGAAATCTTCCTCTATTTCCAAAATCGAACAGCCAGACGTAGCCGACTATATCGATCGTTGCTTTGCGGAAATGGATCGAAATGAAGACGGTATTATTAAGGAGAAAGAAGCCCCACTCGCGGCGCGATTGAGGTGGTTCAAATTCGTCGATCGCAATGGTGATAAAGTTGTCACTAGAGAGGAATTGGAAAAGAACCGCGGACGAATTTTTCCTTAGCCTTTATCGATGTCTCAAACCTTTCAAAAACTTCTCTCGATCAGTATCGAGCATAAATGGGCAGCATTCAGTCTTATCTTTTTGATATCCATCTTCGCCGCTATTGGTCACTACGACGAGAATATTGTCCTCAATTTACTGAAACCGCCTCCAGTAGAGACGACGAAAACTAAAGCCCCTCCGAAACGGTCCGCGAGGCCTGCGGTGGATGAAATACGCTTCGATCGATCTGATGCGGCCATCGTCGTGACTTCCGAAAACTTCTTTACCCCTCTCAACGTCAAAGTGCTTCGGGAGATTGTGACCGAGCTGGAGAAACTCGACCAGGTCGCGGGGATCCTTTGGATGGACAGGATGCCACCGCTGAACATCTTCGGCCTCTCCCAGCCGCTACTCCCCCGCTCAAAGGCTCCCCCGGGAGTCTACGAAGTCGCCCGCGAAAAAGCTCTCGGTCACCCGTTAGTCGGCGGTCAACTCCTCAGCCCGGATACAAAGACGATGCTGATGTTAGTGACCTATGACTGGCGATACAATCTAAGTAATGAAAATGCGACCACTGATCTGAAGAAAACTGCCGAGCGGGTCACTCAACAATACCCGGACTCGGATCTCCAGTTCCTCATCACCGGCAAACTTCCCGGTCAGATAGCGGCACTGGCCCATCAGGAGTCAAACTCGATCAAATTCCAACTCATTGGATACGGACTGTCTCTATTGCTTGCTGTATTTCTGTTTCGCGGCATCTCCGCCGTGCTCGTCGTGACTGCGGCTCCTGTCATCGGAGTGCTATGGACCATGGGTTTCATTAATTTCCTCGGCTACAACCAAAATGGACTGGTTATTGTCGTGGTTCCGGTTCTGGTCTCGCTCGTAGCGCTGACCGACGGGGTACATCTACTGGTTCAGATCCGCAAACTGCGTGCGTCCGGATTGAATCGGGCCGATGCTTCGCGGCAGGCTGTACAAAAGGTGGGGCTCGCCTGTTTTCTGACGTCGCTAACCACGGCTGTAGGCTTTGGGTCTCTGGTGTTGGCAGAATCAGAAATGGTTCAGGAGTTTGGAAAAAGCGCCGTGATTGGAGTGTGCTTTTCATTTATTTCAGTCGTCACGCTAATCCCATTTCTATGTTCGACCTGGCTGGGGCAAAAGATTCATATAGGGCATGAGCAAAGTATCGTGGACCGCAACCTTTCTAAAATCAGCCCCCTGATCGATGCGGTGATGAAGCGCTCCCGCCTCTATAGTTACCTCGGGATTGCCGGCACCATACTCCTCATCGCCATATCACTGACCCTGAAACCAGACTATAGAATCTCCAACAACCTCCCCGCAAAATCGGAAGTGTTGCAGGCGATGGAGCACCTCGATACGGCGTTCCAGGGAGTCGAGTTCGTCGATACCCGGATCCGCTGGAATCCTCAAACCCCATCCGATTCACCGGAAGTGCTCGAAGTCGTTTCGAAAGTCGATGCCTTACTAGCCAGCGAAGCTCTCATTGGTACCCGCCTGTCGATTCGCAATTTGATCGAAGCGCTTCCCGGTGACGGTCCTCCGAATGAACGGATGCCGATACTCGAACTTTTGCCGCCACCTCTCAAACGCTCTTTCTACGAACCGGAGCAACGGGAAGCGAGAGTCCAATTCCGGGTCCGTGATCTGGGTATTGCCGAGTATGGACCGGTCTTCGAACGAATCGAAACGGGCCTGGATGAGATTTCTCAACAACATCCGTCATTTGATCTCGCGCTAAAAGGCAGTGCCATCGGTCGATGGAAAAACATCTTCCAAATCGTAGAAGACTTATTTAAGAGCCTCGGAGCGGCCTCCCTGATTATTTTCCTGGTGTTGACCGCCGTGTATCGATCGATCAAGATCGGGCTGATCTCTCTGGTTCCCAATCTGTTTCCCCTCGCTGTCTCGGGTTCGTTCTTGGCCCTCGCTGGTTTCAATTTGGAAATTGTGATGGTCTGTAGTTTCACGGTCTGTCTGGGTATCGCAGTTGACGATACCATTCACTTTTTAACCCGCTACCAGCAGGAACGCTCTAAAACCCCCGATCAGGACACGGCGATACGGAATGCATTTACCGGAGTGGGCACGGCGCTGATCATGACAACGGTTGTGTTAGTGGCAGGTTTCAGTGGTGTCATGTTCAGCGATTCCCGGGATCACCAAATTTTCGCCATCATGGGAGTTTTAACGATTGGAACCGCACTGTTTTGCGATTTGGTCTTCCTCCCGGCTCTGCTGAAAAGATATATCAAATAGTTATTCCAGCCCCAACTGCTGTTTGATTCGCTCCCGCGACAGCCCTGCCTTTTTTCCGTAGGTCGTAGCCGGATAAGCATCGATCAATTTTTGATAGTAAACCAAAGCCTCCGCGAGAGTAGAAACCAAGCGATCGCGTCCCTCGAAACTAACAGCCTGCTGAAATGCAGACCAAGCTAACAGTTCATTTTTCAGGTCGGGATCTTCCCGTAACTTGCCTTGCAGTTCTAGTCGTAAGTCTCTGGATTCCTTATCGACCAAAGAGGTGAAAGGCATATCTGAAAAATCGATCAATTGATGTAGCGCCGCAACCTTATCAGTCTCCGCCAGCTCCGTGATATTATTCAACTCGCGATCATGCCATTCGATCGCTTCCACCTGCGACACTGTCTCTGCTTGTAGTATAAGCCATTGGCGAATTTTTGTCGTTTGATCGGCTTCAAAGGCACTGGGTAACTGATGACCCAGACCGGGCCACACCTCAAGGATAGCGTTTGATTCACCTTTATCGAACGCGGTCCGGGCTCCATAACTCATCGCCAGGTTCCCATCGAGCTCCCCACCCCCGATAAACACCTTATCTCCGGGATCAATTTCACCCGGGCTTGCCTTTAAAAAGCCACCCCCCAGAATCATTCCCCCGGCCAGTTCCGGGATGCGCTGAAGAAGCAAACCTGTCATCCAGCCGCCTTTGCTGAAGCCACCGACATATACCTTGGTTTTATCAATCGAAACGTTCTCAATGAGTCTTGCGTACACCGTCTCAAAGACTTCGATTTCGCGATTCAGGTTAGCTTCGGTATACTCAAACTGCCCTTTATTCCGATACCCCATGCCGACTAGAACCCAATCCTGTCCGCCGCTCAGCAGACGTAAAAACTCGATAGTGGGTTTGCCATTGGTTCCGTGGTAATAGAACATCACAGGCCACTTTCTCGTTGAAACGTAATTTTCCGGTAACCAGACCTGAGCCGGATCTTCAAAAGCCTCGACCGAGAAGTCGCTGGTTACTCCTACTGCAAACGGTTCTGCTGGTAGCCAGCGCGAACAGCAAACACATAGGAGAAGAACGATTATCCGCATCACCAACCATCCGGTGAAGGTACCGGATGGTCAAGATAAACGCCAATCACAAGGCTAGTGGCTGGATGCGGGTCACAGCCCACCACGGGCCTTCCGCTCGTGAAAACAGTGAACTCCAAAACCAACTTGAAATTTCCGGCCACCGCTCACTCTCGTTAAAGATCTCCTCTTCCACAAACCAACCTGATTCTCCATCATGGGAAAAGGCAAAAAAACCGCCCGATTTCTCGCTTTCGATTTCGTATCCGGCAGCCTTCAAACAATCCGATGCAGGATGCAATTTCCGGGTCGGCTTTTGAACCCACCGGAAGATCACTTTATCGTGACCGGCTCTGAAGATACCAAGCTTCCCCGGAAAATCGCCAGCGAAACGCTTTTCAATCGGACTCAAGGGAATCTCTTCGAGATAATGCCCCTCGTAGGTCTCCGGCCAGCCCGGGAAGTTTCCCTCTCCAACGTAACGACTACTTTTCTCGCGATCTAACAAGGGCATAACCGCAGCAATCAGCATCACCGAGACGAACACCGCCAGTTGCCGGGTCGTCATACGATAAGTTGTTACCGGGATATCTCTATGCTCACTGGAGAATCGACCAAAGAAAAACACGAGCAAGGCAAACAGCAAGACACCAATTCCCTCGTGTGTCCATTCGGGTAAAGTAACGATCCCCGATTCTTTAAAAAACAGCAGCGTGACCCGCAGACTGTTGGCGCAGATCACGCCACCGATCGTTAAAATTACCAGTGCTAAGGTGCGAATGAGACTCCATCGCTGAAAAGCTCCTGTCGCTAGGGTAATATACAACCCCACCCATAACATCTCGATTCCACTACAGGGTGGATCGACCCCGACAGTCTGATTGCCATATAATAAATCCGTACCCTGCCGAACGACATCAAGTTGGCAAATCCTGAGAAAGTTTTCGGCCAATATCGCGGCAACCATCCTCATCGGATACCCGACATAAAACTGAAGGCTGGCCAGAACCGGCAGTGATATCAGAAAGAGCCCCCACAGGGATGGCAGTCGCAGGATTGTCCCGGACAAACACCCCAGGCAGAGCAGAGCCATTACTGCCGAGACCATCGGTGACGCGACGGATTGACTGAAACTGTAGATTACCAATAGCAACGCAGAGGCTACCACCGTACCTTTGGACAGCTTTATATATTTCCGATGGACATACAAAAGAGCGATTCCACTAACCAGAGCCAAAATTCCCCATGGTTCGTCCGAGCCATCGGACATTCGCACCCAATACCATCTCCAGACCGGCCAGAACGCTGCGACAGCCAACAGTATCAAACTACCTAAGGTCGGATTCATAAATCAGGCACGGGCCTTTCTCATAAACTTTTTACCGAAGAGACTGGCTAAACCTGCCAACAACAGAGGGATGATTCCGGGACCGGGTGTCGATCCCCCGCTGATTCCCTGCGGCATGGGCGTGTTTTGAGTGACAGTGTAGTTGGGGGTGGTCGTGGCGTTGTTATTCCGAACCACTTCATCAATGGCGAGGAAGGACGTAAAACGCGTCATTAAATTATACTTCAATCCCAGATTAATAATTTCCTCTTTAGCCTCCGGGGACGGCGTTTTCCCTTCAAAATCATCCAGATCGCGAATCTTCTGACGAGCCCACAAATACGAAAGCGCCGGCTCGTTTCGAGCCTCTGACTGCTGGATCGGTTTTGTTAGATTGATGCGGCCTTTCGAGGTGACACCGCTCAGGGTCACTTCGCCTTTTAACTCGCCTTTCCATTTTCCATATACCGTGATAGGTCGGTCCGCAAAGACATCGGGAATCGTTTCGGGTATCGTGTCGTAGATATCAACACCATTGAGTTTTAAATCAATATCTGTGAGCACGGGAGATTCAACATATTTACGAAACCGTTGCGCCATCAACGCAGCGCGGTCAGAGTCGGTTACAAAAAATGACTCGCCATGGCCCGCCACCGCCAACCCTTCCACCAAATACCGGTTGGTTGATGAACCGATACCGAACGCAAACAGATTGGCTTTTCCGAGGTTTTCCCTGACCATCTCAAAAGCCTGACGGTCAAAACTAACCAGTCCATCCGTGATCACAATGATGATCCGGGAAGTTTCCGCATCAGCCTCCGGTAGTGATAACGCCTTTTGGAATGCACCCAACATTTCGGTTCCTCCACTACCGGTTCGGGACTCCATCCAATCGACCGCTCTTTTTAATTCCTTTTGGCTACCTTTCACAGAATGTGGTGAATACAAGTGCTGACCGGATGCAAAGGCGACGATATTAAAACGATCGTCAGCCCGGAGATCCCCGACGAGATCCTTCACTAATGATTTAGCGGTATTGAGCGGGTAACCACTCATCGAACCCGACACATCGACGATAAAGAGATACTCGCGGTTCAATACCTCTTCCGGCGCTTCGCGTAATGGTGGCTGGATCGTGACAGAAAAGAAATTCTCATTAGCTTCATTTCCTTTGTGAAATAAAGTTCCAGCATCAATCTGTTTATCAGACAGTCGGTAACGAAGAACGAAGTCCCGGTCCCCGGTTGTTTTATCATCGCCTTTGATCCGAACCCTGGCCTCTTCTTTACTTACGAATTTCTGGTCAGTATCGTGCGTATTACAACGGATTCCATGAATCGGCATCCCGGCGGCCAGCGATACGTCCACATTGAAACGTGTTCCGGCAACCTGATTTTTAGTCAAGTAGGGATTGGATACCCAGTCCTCATCATCGCCCCCGGACTTATCACTGCTGAATCGTGGCGCAACCACCGCTGGATAGACAAATTGGTAAACCCGTTCTTCCGGAAAGAGATGTTCAGTGTATTTAAGAATGACTTCAATGACCTCGCCGGGCTGGATATTCGCCACCTCCATCTGGAATACGTTAGGGCGATGCTGGACGAGCAGGCTCGCCGTTTTCCGGGCCGCCTTGGCAGCTTCATACTGTTTTCGTGCCGATTGTTTTTCCTGAACCTTTGCCACAATGACCCGACTCCCGATCTTCATCTCCAGTCCGTGAATGGCGGACCTGGTGCTACCCGGAAAGAGATAGACCGCTTCGATCGGAACCTCCCCCCGGTTCTGATAGACTTGCTTCACCGTTACATCTGCGATCACTCCACTAATACGGGCTTTGACCTCGGTCGAGTGGAGCGGAAAGGTCTCTGCCCGGACACCGCCCGTGTTTACTTTAAAATACGGAGCCTCCACCCGGTCAGACTCTTCAAAATCCGATACTGCTGCCAGTGGAAGCAGCCCTGCGATAAATAACGATAAACCTAAGACAAATACTTTCATAAGGCAGCCATGATCGCTGACCTTTGTGACCGCTTCGTGACCGTTTTGTGAAAAGACTGTGAAATCGATCACCGCAGCATCGGACTGTACCCTGTACACTCTCAGACTGTACAGGGTACAGTCACCCCGAAACCTGCAGAATCTTCTCAATTTGCCTCCGGTGAAGCCCCATATGAAAACCGGCGAGATGAAACCACTCGTGCCCATCCAACGGACCGAACCAGGGATGCCGAAACTCCGCTGCGGTGTGGAGATCAGCGACCCGTTCGGCGCAATTTATTAGCATATCACAGACCTTTTCGTGTTCATCTATCACGCTTGACGTAATATCCGGGTCCGGTTTCACATTAGCTGTATCCGCTACTATTCCCGGCACGGCGCCTTTATCCAACGACCTGATTGTTAGGGCAACCATACCGTTCACCATGCGGAGATGTTCAAGAACCATCAGCACAGACCAGTATCGACTGCTGTCCTCCAGTCCGCGGAGACGCTTGATCAGGACCGGTTTCGCCAAAATTCCCATTCCGGTTTTCTCTACCAATCTCCGGATCTCCTCTCTCTCGGCCTCAAAAGACGACTTTGCATACTCCCGGCTTTTCCGACAACGTTTTCGAAATACATACCGCGCCAATATTAACTCCGGCAATGGTAGCCCCGCACCGGGGGCACCTAACTTTGGATTTTGGTCTGTGGGTTGATTCATCATTTTACTGTTTGCTTGCAAAAGAAAAGCGTTTAACTTTTATTTTGCAAGTAAACTTTGTGAGATGAAAGAAAAATCGGAAAACACTGAATCAGACAAAAGGCGGTCTCCCTGCCCGGTAGCGTGCTGTCTCGACATTATGGGAGACCGCTGGACGCTTTTGATCGTGCGGGATCTGTTTCTCGGAAAATCCCGCTACAAAGATTTTAATTCGTCTCCGGAAGGGATTCCGACAAATATTCTGGCAGAGCGGCTCGAGCGCCTCGCGAAACACGACATTATCGAGCAAATACCGGTATCGGAAGGCTCAAAGCGAATGAAGTATCAACTCACCGCCAAAGGTAGAGCATTAAAATCCGTCATTCTGGCGATGAAAAAGTGGGGGCTCGAATGGGAAGAGGACACCGAAGTACATATATCTAGAACAACCGGATGATTCCGTTCAATTCGAGTCAGCCAATTTGCGGGCGTCGGTTCTCTCAATGATATCGCTGATTCCGGTTTGGTTGAAACCTTTGAATCCATCGTTCCGTTCCAGGTTTTCCAGATGGGATCCGACCGCCCCGTCGCGGCGAAAGGTTGCGGCCTGCTTTTCGGTGATATCAGCGGAGTCTAACAGCTTTTGAATCCGTGCCTCGTCAACCGGCCAACGTTCCCCTTCTGAAAACTGCTGACGGAGGTATACAAAATCAGTGAAGGGCTTCATCATTCCTATTCCCGATTCCGCCATCAACTGATCGCGCAAACTATCAAAATCAAACTGGGCTTCGAGGTGGTGCATGCCCGCCTCAAAAAACGATTCACCATGTAGTTCACACCATAACCCTACAGTACCGAGCCCCTCTTTCGCTACAAAACCCTCGTGGGCAAAATCGCCGGTGACCTCTTCAGCAGTCATGTCCACGTCGGCAAAGATTGTGATCCCCGTTGCTTTCTGTTCAACGATCTGAGCCCCCCATCCGGCCTGCGCTCCGGCATAGAAACGTTCCCGGCAGGTAAACCCGAGCTTTTCAAAGATGCCAATCACGTGATGGAACGTTTTCCTCCGACAGCGATAGGTATGGTGATCATGATTCGCCCATCCCAATCCGAGAGCGTCCTGCCGGGCTTTCTGAACCCGTCCGGCGCGGTTTCGCCTCATCCAGAAATCCCGTTCCGCCGCGAAAAACAAATCGCATACCCAGTCTCTTCCCAGCTCGCCGATCGCCGCATCGATCTCGCTATTTATATCACTAAATGCCGCCTCATCATCACCGCAGAAGTCCCGTTTTCGCGAACGAAATGTCTCCAGAATTTCCTGGCTGCGAATCGCTTTCGCGCTACCAACCTCAGGATCCGAAAAACCGCGGTATCCATGCCTTTCAACGACCCACAACTCCTCTTTGAAATGTGCTAAACGAAAAGTGCCAAAGGGAATGCCTTCGATTTTGGACTGAACATTCTGTGCTGCCAAAAAGTCAGCTACCGATTCGACCTTTAAAACCAATCTTCGTTCCGAGCACTCCCTCACGCGGGGAAACAGCGCACCGTGATGCTCCCATACATCGCCGTCTTTCTCAAACCCCGCATCGCCCAACCGCTGCGACAATTGACCGCCGACAGGCAGTTGCAGGTAATCAATCCAATCGAAAAAGCGGGTCCCGGTTTTCTCCTTCATCGCCGCCGCCATTAACCCGGCCGACGGGTTTTTATCGAAAAAATCCCGTACCAATTCGTCTAACAACAACTGTCCATCCGGACAGGGTTTCCAGTAGAAATTGCTCACTTCTTCATTCATGATCGTATTATTACAAACGTTTAAGAAGTAGAATTCCTTGGAAACATCGAATCCCACCTCAATCCCCTTTTTCTATGACAAAACTATTACTACTCGGCGCCGGAAAGATAGGCCGGGCCATTTGTAAATTTTTAGGCCACACCGGCGACTACCAAATCACCGTCGCCGATTATTCTGCCGAAGCAGTTGGTAAGCTCAGCGATGTGCCAAATACCAGCACACGTACCCTTGATGTTACGAATCAGGCCGAACTCCGGGACGCTGTCGAGGGACAGGACGCAGTTATCTCCGCCTTGTCCTACATGTTCAATCCCTTAGTCGCCGCAGCCTGCCTCAAGGCAGGAGCCAGCTATTTTGATCTCACGGAAGATATTGAAACGACCAAAGCCGTTAAAAAAATTGCCAAGTCCGCAAAGGACGGACAAATCTTTATGCCCCAATGCGGCCTGGCCCCCGGCTTTACCGGTATCGTGGGCCACCACCTCGCGAAAAAATTCGACGTCATCGACTCGGTATTACTTCGGGTCGGGGCTCTGCCGCTCTACCCCACCAATGCTTTGAAATACAATCTCACCTGGTCCACCGACGGTTTAATTAATGAGTATTGCAATCCCTGCGATGCGATTCACCAGGGCAAAAACACCGAGGTACTCCCTCTCGAAGGAACGGAATTCTTTTCCATCGATGGAGTCCGCTATGAAGCGTTCAATACCTCCGGCGGATTGGGCACCTTATGTGAAACACTTAAAAACAAAGCCAATACCCTAAACTACAAAACGGTTCGTTATCCCGGACACCGGGACCTCGCTAAATTCCTCGTCAATGAATTAAAACTGGGCGAACGTCGCAAAATCCTCAAAGATATTTTGGAAAAAGCAATACCGATTACTTTGCAGGATGTGGTTCTTGTCTTTTGCACCGTCACCGGCCAGCGAAACGGTCAACTGGTCCAGATATCGGATGCCCGGAAAATCTACCACGGCATCATTCACGGAGAGGAATGGTCGGCTATACAAATCACCACGGCCGCCGGAATCTGCACTGCCCTCGACCTACATATCAAAGGGAAACTCCCGGCTAAAGGTTTTGTGAAACAGGAAGAAATCTCGTTACCTCAATTTTTAGAAAACCGGTTTGGGACCTATTACGAACTATACAATAAAACCCCAATTAAAGTCAGACCACTCGATATTGTGGTGGAACAATCGTAACCTTTATCATGAGACCAAACGAAATTTTAAAACAACTCGGAGTGGATTCTATCGAGTCAGGTTTAGTGATCGGCGATGCCATTACTCCCACCGTGGGAGAGACTCTGGAGGTCCGCAGCCCGATTGATGGCACCCCTCTCCATCAGCTGAAAATGGCCACCGGAGAAGACGTCGCCAGGGCTGTCGATGCCGCGGAATCAGCATTTCTACAATGGCGGAAAGTTCCTGCCCCGCTTCGGGGAGAACTGATCCGACGATACGGTGATATACTGCGGACTCACAAAGCGACCCTGGGCGCATTGGTAAGTTGGGAGGTCGGAAAAGTCACTTCTGAGGCCGAAGGTGAGGTTCAGGAAATGATCGATATCTGTGATTTTGCGGTAGGTCTGAGCCGCCAGTTATACGGACTCACAATCGCATCCGAGCGGCCTTCGCACCGACTCGCCGAACAATGGCATCCCCTGGGGCCGGTCGGTATTATTTCCGCCTTTAATTTTCCGGTAGCGGTTTGGTGCTGGAATTCAGCCTTGGCTCTGGTCTGTGGGGATCCCGTAATCTGGAAACCTTCTGAAAAAGCGCCGCTCTGCGCCCTCGCCTGCCATCAACTTCTCATGAAAGTGATTAGAGATTTTCCGGAGGCCCCTGCGGAACTGTCGTCAGTAGTGGTCGGATTGAAAGATGCCGGGGAAGCGATTGCCAGTGCGCGGGGAATTCCGCTAGTCAGTGCCACAGGCAGCGTTCCGATGGGCAAAGCGGTTGGTGCCAAAGTCGGTGCCCGCCTCGGTCGGTCACTGCTCGAACTCGGAGGAAACAATGCGATGATCGTGACGCCCTCGGCCGATCTGGATCTGGCGATTCGCGCTATCGTCTTTAGCGCGGTAGGAACGGCGGGACAGCGTTGCACCACTTTGCGAAGGCTCATCGTACATGAATCGCTCAAAGATCAGCTTGTCTCTAAACTACAGTCTATCTACAAGTCGCTACCGATCGGTAACCCTCTCGAACCGGACACCTTAGTCGGCCCACTGATCGATGAAGCAGCCGCCAAAGCCTACGACAAAACGTTGGAAAAGGCCGGGGAACAAGGCGGAACGGTTTATAACGGTGGACGATATACCGATGGGCCTGCAAACGGTTCCTACGTTAGACCGGCACTGATTGAGATTGGCCCCGATGCCGAAGTTGTACAAACTGAAACCTTTGCTCCAATTCTCTATATCATTTCCTACACAACTTTCGAAGAAGCGATCGCAATCCAGAATGGAGTTCCTCAGGGATTGAGTAGTGCGATTTTTACCAACGACGTTCGCGAGGCGGAAATGTTTTGCGGTCCTGCGGGAAGTGATTGTGGAATCGCCAACGTCAATATCGGCACAAGCGGTGCGGAAATAGGCGGTGCGTTCGGAGGCGAGAAAGAGACCGGCGGCGGACGGGAGTCGGGCTCCGATTCGTGGAAGAACTATATGCGCCGCGCCAC
Organism: Verrucomicrobiales bacterium; assembly: GCA_029213005.1. GTDB lineage: Bacteria > Verrucomicrobiota > Verrucomicrobiia > Verrucomicrobiales > DEV007 > Arctic95D-9. Next base: position 194,706 of record JARGPI010000001.1, on the reverse strand, counting down.
TAACACGATAAACTATTCCACTGATTTGCCTCTGGCTCAGGGAATCAAATTCGATTTAAAAGACTGAGCGTTCCAGTTCTTTGAAACCGCAAAACAACTTGCCATCAGCGGTAGGTTCTTCCGGAAGCAATTCACTGCCGCCCAGATATCGGTGACAAACCTCCCAGAACTCGTTTGGGGACTGGGTTCGGCGTATTTCCTTCGAGAAGGTTCCGTCTCCGATCCCGGAAGCGATGTAGTTCATAAACTTTTTCATCCGTTGGACATGTTTAATGTCTTCGTATTTCCAGGTCGTTTTCGCCACTTCCTCATAGAGGTCCTCGACATACCGCAGGTGATCAGCCAGGGTCGGGAGGTAGGGATTACCGCCTGAGAGGGCCTGTCGAATCTGATCGAACAGAAACGGATTCCGAATCGCTCCGCGCCCAATCATGAGACCGTCGGCTCCGGTTTTTCGACACATCGCCTGAGCAGTAGGAACCGTTACGATACTGCCGTTCGCATGGACGGGACAGGAAAGTCGCGCGACCGCTTTCGCAATTTCCTCAGTATGAACTTCGCTCTGATATTTCTCCCGAACCGTACGCCCGTGAATCGCCAGACCATCGATTGGCAACGAACTGAATAACTCAAGTAGCTCCTCGAACTCTTCTTCGCTCTCAAAACCAACGCGGGTTTTTATCGTCAAACTGCCTTTAACAACGGGTCTAAGCTGTTCAATGATTTCCCGAATCAAATCGGTACTTCTCAGCAATGCCCCACCCGCAGCGCGACCGCAAACTCTCGGCGATGGGCACCCCAAGTTCAGATCGATACCGGCGCAATCCGTCAGTTCCTGAATCTTAATCGCGGTTCGAACCAGGTAGTCCGGTTCGGTTCCAATCATTTGAGCGAGGATCGGCTTATCGAATCGGGTTTCATTCAACGACGCCAAGATTTGGCGTTCCGGTGTTGAATGGACGTGAACCCGAAAATACTCGGTGATATAAACATCCGGTCCTCCACGTCTTTCCATCACCCGCCAAAACGCCAGCGTAGAAATCGCCTGCATCGGAGCGAGGGACAGGATCGGGGCACCCATATCACTCGGAGCGAAGCCGGTCGATCGCATTCGATATATCATCGATACTGACCTGATCCGACACAAAGGCCTCGCCAATATCCTTCAAAAGCACAAAGCGAATCTCGCCATCCTGGAATTTTTTATCACGAGCCATCGCGTCGATAATCGACTGCTTTTCCAGATCCGCTTCCAGAACGATTGGTAGATCCCAGGCCTTCAGCGTATCAATAATTTGCGTGGCATCTTCTTCGGGCAGTCCGCTTTTTTCGACCGACAATCGTGTGGCAGCGACAAGTCCGAGACTAATCGCTTCGCCATGAAGAAAACGACCGTAGCCGCCCGCTGCTTCGATACCGTGGCCAATCGTGTGCCCGAAGTTCAGAAGAGCACGGACTCCGGTGGTTTCTTTTTCATCTTCCTCGACGACTGCCGCCTTGATCGCCACATTGGTCGACACCAGCCGAATTAAATCATTTTTCGCCGCCTCAGCATTCCCCATCAAATTTAACAGCTCGCGATCTCTGATCGCACCGTGTTTGATAATCTCGGCACAGCCTTCGTTAAATTCCCGATCTGGAAGCGAAGCCAGCGTCCGCACATCGGCGAGGACAATTTTCGGTTGGTGGAAGGCTCCAAGCAAATTCTTGCCCTCGGGAGTGTTCACTCCGGTTTTCCCACCGACCGAGCTGTCAACCTGACTGACCACTGTCGTTGGAATTTGGAGACAAGGGATTCCCCGTTGAAAAATTGCTGCGGCAAATCCTGCGAGGTCGCCTATCACGCCGCCACCGAGAGCGACGAGAAACGATTTTCGATCAAGTCCGGCCTGCAACATCTCACGGCAAATCCGGGTGACTTCCTCCATACATTTGGAAGCTTCCCCGGCGGGAACAGTGATCTTAACGACTTCAATCCCCTCTTTTTCGAGCGCATCGCAAACCAGATCGCCGTAGAGCGGAAATACATTGGTATCGCTCACCAGAGCGGCTTTGCGGCCGAATTGGCGACCGCCTAAACGTCCAATTTGATCGAGTACACCCTCTCCGACAAGGACGTCGTATCGATCATTTTTCAGGGTCAGTTTGATTCGGTTTGGATTTCCGTTTTCGATATCGGGCATGGCTTATTCTCCGTGCGGGATTGTAATTCTGTTATCGTAAAAATCTTGAGAATTCGATCTACAATTTCTTCGGTGGTATCATCGACCCCGCAGGCTACCGGAATAAATTGGCGTTCTTTTTTAAACCAGGTTTCCTGCCGTTTGGCGTAGCGGCGGGTAATTTGCTGTATCGTCTCGATACATTCCGTTTCGGAAATTTCGCCATCGAGAAACTGTTTGATCTCCCTCAGCCCGATGGCCTTGGACGCAGTTGATGACAATTCTCCGGGTTGACTCTTTACTTCGTCGACCGCTCCATCTTCAAACATCTGGAACGTTCTCCGGTTAATACGGTCATAGATATCAGCCCGAGCTCTCTGCAGATAAATTCCGGTGAATGACGGGGCATTATTTTCCCAGTTAGCTTTCAAAACAGAAGCCGGTTGCCCGGAAAGCAGGCAAATTTCTAAATTCCGGGTCACGTAGCGCCGGTTCGTTAAGTTAGTTTTCTCCGCGCCTTCCGGATCCAGTTTGCGGAAGGATTCAACCAGTTCCTCCAGCGATTGTTTTTCAAGTTCGGCCCGCAATGTCTCATCACCCGGTGGAGTCGGTGCCAGGCCGTGCGTGATCGCTTTCAAATAGAGGCCACTGCCCCCGACAATGATCGGAACCGAGTTTCCGGATAGTTGGTTGATCGTTCCACGCGCGAGATCCGCAAACTGAGCGACATCACATTCCCGGTCCACAGGATAAATTCCAAAGAGATGATGGGGCACATCACGGCGCTCATTCCGATCCGGTGTTGCTGCCAGGATTTCGATGCCCTGATAGCACTGAAAGGCATCCGCATTGACGATTTCCGCGTTGCCCAGTCGCTTTGCCAATTCAATCGAAACACCGGTTTTCCCGGATCCGGTCTGGCCGGCGATATAGATCGGACGATGAAACATAAGTGTGAAAATAAAGAGGGCCAATCCCACTGAAAGCGAGATTGGCCCCTGAAAGAAAGTTAAAAACGATTACTCTGATTTCTCAGCATCGTCGTCAGCCGCATTGCGGGGACCTTCACTTTTGGCACCGCTTACGAGCAGCTTCCGGCCCATGAAATCCTGGTCATGGAGAACCTCAACGGCTCTTTTGGCTTCCTCGACTGAGCCCATCTCGACAAAGGCAAATCCTTTGGACTGCTGGGTTCTGGAATTGGTAACCACCTCAGCTTCAAGCACGTTGCCGACTCCTCTGAAGAGATCTTCAAGATCGCTCTCCACGGCATTGTAATCGAGATTACCGACGTAAAGGCGGGGAGTGGTGACTTCATAAACCTTGGGTGCTCTGGCCGGCTTTTGGGCCTTGGGCTGAGCACTGCTACTTTTAGCTGCAGGCTGTGGCTGTGCTTTCTGAGGCTTAGGGCTCGAAGGTTTTTTGTTTTTGTTGTTGGGATCAACCGCTCCAAAGGTGATTGCCTTGATGATTTTTTGACCAAGCGTCAATTCAATCACTTTGGGCTTCCGGTTCCGATTGCGATTCCGGTTCCGATTGTTAGGATGACCCTGACCGCCTTTAGCGTTGCGGTTCTGATTTCCGCCACCGTTGCGATTGCGGTTGCGATTTCGATTGCGATTCCGGTTTTGAGTACCGGATTGATTTGAGTTGTTTTCCATTTTTTTTGGAAGAATGAGTACTGGGACCTGCCGAAATCCAGGCCCGATTTAGGATGGCGGATCCCGATTCTTCCTTTGCCGCTCGAAATTCGACGCCGGGACACTCAATATCGCGCGGTGCTATGAGGTTCGTCATCAAACTTCGGAAAAAGCTAAATATGGCCGGAGTGACATTGGCTCCAGAGCCAGACATTTGGTCAGAAGATTTTTCGGTAAACAGGAGCTTTTGAAGCACCGGCAAACAGCATTCGATCAACCACAAAGGCCGGATGTGACACACCCTCCCGGATTGACTGCAACTTTGCCCGTCTTCATTCTTTCCTGTTTCGGAAATCCGCAAATTAGTTCTATTTTCGTTTCTCTGAACTAGGAGGGCATGGCAAAAGAAACCAACAACCGCCGAGATAAAGCGGTTATGATCAGTCATGGGGCCGAGATTTGGCCAAGTGACATTGTGGGAATGAATTACCATTTTGGGCGGATGCCGGTCGCGCTCCTAGCACAGCTAGAAGCTACGGCAGAGACGCCCATGTTCAAGCAAACTTTTCAATCACATGGAAGTCAAAGTTTGATGAAGGAAGCTGAACCCACTATTTCCGACTCACCTTGAAGAAAAGATAAAGCCCCAGCCCGATAAACAGAATATTGGGTATCCACACCAGAAGATGGGGATACAATTCAGGTTCCTCCCGCTTCATCTGAGCCATCGTCAGTAACACGTAATAAACTACCGCGATCGCCAGACTGAAGACAAACCCGGCGGTCGTCTCCCGCCGCTGGGCAGTAATTCCAAGGGGAACACCGATCAGTGCAAAGGTGATGCACGAAACGGAAAACGCCATTCTCATACTCAATTCCGTCCACAAGGTTGCCCGGATCCGGGGCTCCAGAGTGTCATCGCGTGTCATGTTAATCAAAGGCAACAGTCCCAGGTTTTCCGGCTGCAAACGAGACTCGCTTGAGGTAAACCGCTCCAGTGAAATACCTGTGGGGAAAAATGAGGTGAACACCGGGAGTGGACTTTCCATAAAATCACCTTTTCCGCCTTTAAACATCAAGCTGGCGTCCTCCATTTCGACGATCAACTCATCCGTCTCGAGATCGACCCGTAAGTTTGCCGTCTTCGAAAGCGCAATTGCTTCCGGAAGCGATCCGGTGTTCTTCACCATCTGAAAGTTTTTAAGCTCCCCGCCCTCTTTGTTGGCATAGATCAAATAACCCGGGAAATCGTTCATGACCTGCTCGTCCTGAATCAACAGCATGGGATCCCGCTTGGCTTTGTTGATCAAGGTGTCCTTCATCCCCTCCATCTCCGACTTCGCCCACGGCGTGAGAGATAGATTAATCCAGGCACAGATCACAGTGAAAAAGAGGGAAATGAATGCCACCGGCAAACAGATCCGCCCCATACTGAGTCCCGCCATTCGCATCGAGACGAGTTCACTGTCAGCCGACAGTTTACCGAAAGTGAGCAAAATCGATGTCAAAAACGAAAAAGGGATCGCCAAACTGAGCGCAATCGGAATCACCAGGCCGATGAATTTGAAGACAAACATCAGACTCAAATCCGGTCGTTTTGACAACTCCCGTAGAATCTCTTTAAAAACATTCCCGAGGATGAGAATGATCAGAATAATCATAATCGCAAAGACCGCCGAGATCATAATCTGGCGGGCAACATAGCGATCTAAAATTCTGGTCATCGTGTCTTGAACGGTCGGTGGCGTCTGTTGTTAGGACCCCTTAATGAATCGTTTTCGCCTCATCTATTACTCCAAGTTCCGATGGTGCCAACTCTTTTATTAATGCTGGCGAAGGGCGCCGTTGAGAATCCCGCAGAGCGGTATATGATCCCGCGACTCATGGCTAAAGAACGTCTCGATCAGCTCATTGTATCACGCGGCCTCTCCGATTCCCGGGAGCAGGCGCGACGTCTTGTGATCGCTGGAGAAGTGCGGGTCGAGGGCTTCGACGGGATCCTGAAACCGGGGCAGAAATTGCCTGATGATGTGGAGATCATCCTGAAGTCTAAACCCAAGTTCGTCGGCCGCGGAGGCTTCAAAATTGAGAAGGGACTCGATCATTTCGGAATTGATCCAGCGGGATTGATTGCTCTCGATGCCGGGGCCTCGACAGGAGGCTTCACGGATTGCCTGCTGCAGCGGGGCGCCGAAAAGGTTTACGCCTATGATGTCGGCAAAAATCAGCTCGCCTGGAAGTTGCGGAGTGATCCCCGTGTCGTGTCGCGGGAAGGCTTCAACATCCGCCACATGACTCCCGATGACCTTCCTGAGAAAGTCGATCTTGTTGTGATCGATGTGTCATTTATTTCGCTGACACTGATCCTTCCTCCGGTATTCGAAGTTTTGAAACCGGAAGGATCCGTCATCTGCCTGATCAAGCCTCAATTTGAGCTGAAAAGAGAGCAGGTCGGTAAAGGCGGAGTGGTTCGGGATTCAAAACTTCACGATGAAGCGGTCGCTAAAATAAAAGACTTTGTTGAAAACGTGATCGAAAAAAGCTGGCAGGGTCTCACCGTTTCACCTATCAGTGGTGGGGACGGTAATGTCGAATTTCTTGCATGGCTACAGAACAAAGAATGCGATTAGGCATCATCGCCAATCCCGAAAAACCGGGAAAACATCTCCTCAAGAACCTTTTGAAGCGGTTTCGCGGCAAAGGAATTGAGCTGTTTGTCGAAAAACAGACCGCGCTGGATGCCGGTGAGGTGAGCTCCCTCAGCCTTCACGAAGTCGCCGAAAATTCGGATCTTCTGGTGATCCTCGGTGGTGACGGAACCATTCTTTACATGCTTCGCCAGCTCGAGAAGAAGATCAAACCGATCGCGGCCATCAATACCGGCAGTCTCGGTTTCATGACTTGTGCAACCGAGCATGAAAGCGAAGCCTTTGTCGAAGCGATTGCCGACGGATCCTACTCGTTTACCGATCGCACCATTATCCGCTGCCTCATCAAAATTCCCGATGAGGAACCGATCGAGTGTTTCGGATTGAATGAGGTCACCTTGAGCCGGAAAAATGACTCCCGGGTGATTCATGTCGAAGCCACGATCGACGGCCTGTTTGCCAACCGATACACCGGGGACGGGCTGATCATCGCCACTCCAACCGGTTCGACCGCCTATTCCCTCTCAGCCGGTGGTCCGCTGGTTGATCCGGGGTCTGATTGTTTTGTGCTGACTCCGGTTTGTCCGCATACCCTGGCCAACCGACCGATGATCCTCGACGCTCACAGCAAGATCGATCTGAAAATACCCGAGCAGCGAGATCAACTCTCAGTGATGGTGGATGGGCAGTTGATTAGTGACATCACCGGCGAAGCTCACATCGAAATCGAGCGCGCCGATTTTGTGATGCCTCTGGCCTCCCTGCCCGGCCAAAACTTTTTCCGGGTCCTGCACCAGAAGCTGGGCTGGACCGGAAGTGCGATTTAAGCGGTTTCCTTGTATTCGACTTCGTAAGGTTTGACCTCCGGAGTCAGAGGATGATGGCGGTTCGCCAACGGAAAATAAACCCTGCGACCACTCAACGCGGACTGAAAAACGGCGTGAACCATTTCAAGTGCCTTCATTGCCTGTTTGCCGGAATTCACCGCTTCCCGATCCTGAGAAATCCCTTCCAGCCAGTCAGCAACCGTCAACCGATTCGCCGCTTCTGCGCCTTCCAGTTCATCAACGACAGGATGATAAGGATTGCGATGTTCAGGCCATTGCACCCACTTTTCGTCGCCATCAGGACGCTGATCACCCGGATTCTGCATCAGGGAAAGCGTCGGCTGATCGCCACCGAACAGCCTCATCACACTCTTGGTGCCAACAAACTCCATGCCGTGGACCATGTGAACGTCACTCAGCTTGCGGTTACTGATGAAACTGACCATTACGTCATTCTCCGTATAAAACTGGGCGCTTACCACATCACCAACCAGGGGGCCCCAGGGGCTCTCCGGATCGTCGACGATATCCTCGCGGGTACTCCGCTCGCCTTCGTTGAGGACGGTGGCTGATGCCCAAACGGAATCACCGGCGAACATTCTCACCAAATCAAAAAGAGGGGCGCCACGGACCAGTAGATCCTCACCGCCTGCTTTTTCATCCATTTCGCCGAAAACGCGAATCTCCACGAGATCTCCGATCAATTCTTCCCGGAGATCATAAAATCTTTCAATGTTAGGATCGAGCCTCATGGGATGAGAAACGGCCAGTTTCAAACCCCGGCGGTCAGCCAAAGCGATCAATTCGTCAGCTTCCTCCAAACTGCGGGTAAAAGGAGCGGGACAGACCACATGGGCTCCTGACATGAGACAGTTTTTGATAATCTCGTAACGTTTCGCTGTGCTCGTCTGCGGAATCGCCACGAGATTGGGCTTCGAACGGGCCAGCAATTCCCGGTAATCGGAGTAACCGCCCTCAAAAGAATAAACTTCCTGCATTTCGGACATGCTATCCTCGATCGGATCCGAAATTCCTTCGACAATCAAACCCGGAATTCCGCGAAACACATAGTCCCAGTCACAGCCATCGACGACTCGGCTTCCGCATCCAATGATGCCCACCTTCAGATCGGAAAAAAGTCCCTGCGCCTTCGAATTGATGCCGTAACCCACGGGCTGAATTGGTTCAACCTCGACGATTTCCTCTTCGAATACCTGCTCTTCAATTTCTTCGTCCACGGTGAACGGAGACTCGATTTCAAGAGCGACAGGCTCTGGCTTCGGCTTGGGTTTTGGCTTCGGTTTGGCAGGAGGTTGCGGAAGCATCCCGGAAGCTGCCATCCCAGCACTACCAAACACGATGTTTGACTTTAACCATTGTTCGTCTGCCATAATATCAGAAGGTCTAGACCTTTAACCGAAACTAATCAATACCGTACATCCATTTTATTTCGATTTTTCTTAACTTTCTACTGGTGTAACAGTTTTTCTGTGAATAAGCCATCCTATTTTTTCCGACCTCTACTGACATCAGCCATCATCGTTGTCGGCACGGGCCTCTTGATTCTCCACTCTCAGGACAAGCCGGAAGCCCCGTCTTATTACACCGCGAAAGCGCCCTCCCGCGACGGAATCGGCAAGGTCTACATGGGACGGGAGATTTCACACACGGTCAGCGCTCACGCAATCAAATGGCTGGAGAGACCGGAACGCGAGGGTGAGGAAAATCCATCGGAAGTGATGGATGAACTGGAGTTGAAAGGCAATGAGACGATCGCTGATATCGGAGCCGGTTCGGGATATTTCACCTTTCTACTGGCTCCCTACGTTCCGGAGGGAAAAGTGATTGCCGTGGATATTCAGCAGGAAATGCTCGATTTTCTCGAGGCGAAAAAGAAGCTGAGAAAGGCTGCTAACGTTGAAACACTGCTCGGAACCATCGAAGACACCAAATTGCCGGAAAACAGTACCGATCTGGTTTTGATGGTCGATGCCTACCACGAATTCTCCCATCCCAGAGAGATGATGACCTCTATCTTCAAAGGCCTCAAATCCGGTGGCCGCGTTGTGTTGTTAGAGTATCGGGGCGAAGACCCCTCGGTCCCGATAAAACCGCTCCATAAAATGACAGTCAAACAGGTCAAAGCCGAAATGGAAGCCGTCGGGCTTCGGTTTGCTGAATTGAAGGATTTTCTACCGGCTCAGCATTTTCTCGTCTTCGAGAAGCCATAAGTGACCAAATGCCGGTGGTAAATCAAATCACGCGGGCTGCTTAACGCTTAACTTGCTCCGCAGAAAGGCGGTGCACAGACTTTTCTCCCCAATAATCGAAATTAGAGGTGTCCTTATTAGGCAAACGCATTATAATAACCACCAAGCCCATAATGGAGACTAACGGTGCCGAATTTTTAAAAAAAATTGATCTTGCGAGAGAGGAGCTGACTCATCTTTCGCAAAAGATTTATGGTGCATCGGATGTTAATTCGGTGCTGGCTACGATCGGCACAAAGACGGAATTGTTTTTCAAAGCGATCCTTTTCCCGTCGGAATCACCCTGGCGGCCTTTCAAATACTTCATCAACTGTCTGGATGGAATTATCGATCCGGAAGAGATCGAGGAACTGCAGGCCTTTCGCCGCACTTACAACTTAGCGAGGCACAACCCGAGATTCCGGATCGGGGTGATCGAAGCGCTTCGACAGGTTAACTCGGTGAAAACCGTGCTTCGTCATGTTTTTGATATCGGAGTGGGTGGCAGCAATCAAACCACTGCTACCAACACCCGGCGGGTCTATTGGCTTTCAGCCTGGGAACACATGATCGGGGACGATATTGAGATCCACATCATCGTGCCCGGGGAATCCGAAAACCTGATGGGACCACCGGAGCTGGATATGATTCGGATCGATTCCAAACAATGGGAAGCGGCAAAAATATCGATGGCAGAGGCCGGTCGTCTCGATGAGTGGCAGGGTCACATTCCGGAGGAATATGTCAAAGCGTGGAACAGCCTCGGTGATTTTGTCGAAGCGATTGCCTTTGAAGGCGAATATCGGGAACTACTGATTTGCCTCGCCCAATTTGAAAAATACCTCGAGCTGATGCCGGGGACGAACCGGTCGGACAGCAGTAAAAACGTGCTGGTGGCCTGCCTCGTGGCGCTGGTCGATGTCATGGACGAAGTTCCGAATCCAAAAGGAATCGCCCCCTGCCTGACCCGGCAGGTCATCTCCGCCTACGCTCTGCCGGAATCCGCGATTGATTTGAAAGAAATTGCTGAGGATCTCGCCCGGGTTGCTCGACTCGCCTGGGACGACCTTCAGCCTCTAATTGGTCCTCTCTGGGCGTCGCGTGATGAATTTCAGGAATTAAAGCGAAACTCGATCGCCTGCTCGGATAAGTTTCCTGTGATTATCGATGCGAACCGGCGGCTCATCGCGCTGCACAGCTGACGTTTTCTGGGTGACGCTGCTACTATTCCGCGCCCTCCAGGATCACCACTTTCACATCCACGACGCCATCTTTCGTCATCGCCACCTTCTCCGCTGCAGCCAGCGATAGATCGATAATTCGGTTATTTTTCGTGAATGGTCCCCGGTTATTGATCCGGACAACCACCGTTTTTCCGTTTTTTAGATTGGTGACGTGGACCATCGTGCCAAACGGCAGGGTGCGATGGGCGGCCGTCAACGAAGCGGGATCGTAGAGTTCGCCGCTCGCCGTCTTTTTACCGACGAACCCTTTACTGTAAAAGGAAGCCTGTCCTTTCAGGACCTCGCCCGGCTCCGCCGCGATGAGGAACCCACTGATCAGACTGACGACGGCTAGTGCCGCGGTCCGGAATAATTGATTAGATTTCATAATTCGATTAGTGGGATTCGGTAACTGGTGCTTTCTCCGCACCTTCGAGGGTTTTCATCCATTGCCAGACCGCCTCAAATTGTTTTCCGGAGCTGCCTTCGAAAAATGTCGGATTCAGGGCATGAGTTTTATCCAAGGTGTACTTCGGCATAATGGTGGTGGGAACAAAGCGCTGGGGCCAGTGCATCCAGGCCTGATAGTAGTCCTCGCGGAGTCTTTCCCCCGCGAGTTGCAAATTGGGCCCCTGCCCTTCGAAGGCCTGAACGGCGGGTTCCGAACCAACGGCATGACAGGTTGTGCAGGCATATCCCGTTGCTCCGGCGATCTTTCCACCGACATCTGCCAGCGGCTGGTCCGGAGCAGTTAACTTCTCACCGGTGCTGACTCCGGCGCCATGTGCGATTCCTTTTGCCAGCGCTTCCGCCCGACTGGGGAAGCCCGGCATCCGGGCCTGCTGATAGGGTCGGATTTGCAAGACCTCTCCTTTAAAGAGTCCGGCCAACCATTCATCGCGCAGTTTCTCACCAGCCTGTTCGATCCCGGGAAGTTGATTTTCCCCGGAATGGCATTCGGTACATTGCAGTCTCTTCATGGTTCGTTTGGCGTATTCGTGAGGGACGAGGCGATTCAGCGAGTTCAAGCCGTGGTTGCTGTCCACATTGCGAAAAGCGAGGAGCGCCTGCTTTGCCTCGAGTGACAAGCCCAGTTCGGGTGCATTACCCTCCTCTTCAGACAGACAACCCCGAACGAGCCATTCCTCTTTCCACATCTGCGAGAGTGGTAAGGCGGCAAACTCATAGCTGGCCTTTTTGGCTCGAGGGGCATGACAAACATCGCACCGCTTCGCAATCATCTCTTCACCCCGCTCGGGGTCCCCACCGGTAGCGGCGGGTGCCTCGGGTTGATTATCGAGAATCCACGAAGCGAGATTCGCAGCCTCTTCGCTGGATAGCCTGAGATCGGGAAACCTGGTGTCGGAATGATGAGCCGTTGGATTCATAAGAAACGATACGAGTCCGGCCGGGGTGTATTTGGATTCCCCGCTCAATTTATCCGCCCACGGCTTTAAATAAAGCTGCGAAGCGATTGCCTCTCCCTTCGTTGCATCACCGGGTTGCCCGGTAAGTGGTTCTTTCTTTCGTGCAGCGAGGGCGGCCGCGATATGTGGCGCATCGTCCGGCGCTACGCTGGGGCAATATTGAGACGGCTGCCGCACCCATTTTTCAACCCATCCCGGATTGAGCCGGTGTCCGATATTTTCAAAATCCGGAAGCGATTCCAGCAGCTCGGGCATCGCCAACTTGGGATCGACATAACGGGTCTCCGCTTTGTGACAACGGATACAACCTACCGAGGCAAACAACTCCCGCCCATGCCGGGTTTTATCTTTCGCTTCGACGACAGCGTTGGGTAGATGGCGGAAAGCACGAGGCGGAACCGGCTCTTTCACAAATTGCTCACCGCTCCAGAGTAACTGGAGCCTGCCCGGCCCACCGGTGTCACGATTTCCGATCTTCCCGTCTGTGCGGCGGAAATTACAGAAAATGGCGTGAGTTCCAGCCTCCATTTCAATAGGCTCGGCGGAAAGAGGTAATTCCCCTTCGATCAGAGTCTTGCCATCGATCCGAAGACTGGCCCAGCCGGTTCCCTCGAGATGAAAAGCCAGTTTATCCCGCGCCTCGATCACCAGATTTCCTTCGAAAACCATTTCCCGTCCGCGTCGTGGATCAATAAACGGAGTGGCGGCCTGATTGTTATCGAGCGTGATGGCGAGGCGATCGACGACGAGAGCATCATCAGTCGAACCGTGAGCCATACTGAGGATCAAACCCGGGTTTCCTACCGGGGAGGTGTCCAACTCAGGCAAACTGGAGAAATCGAGACCATGTTCATCAAAGTCGGGCCGCAAATTGTGAATCGTATTCCAGATCGTTTCGCGAAACTCATCGCCCCCGGTGTTCGCAAGATCCATTTTGATCTCCATCTGCATCGCCGGAGTCATTTTCTCGACATAGAGAAACACCGATTTTCCATCTTCGAGCAAGGTCGCGGCACGAACCGGAACGGTATCCACCTGATTCTGCCAACCTTTGGAAATTTCATCCAGCGCTTTGATTCGCGCCTCATCATCGTAGTTGTCGATCGAAAACCGTCCTGAACCGTATTGGGGCCCCCAGACGTAATCCCATTTCGTTACCGCATAGCGTCTCGGGTCGGAGGCGACTTTGGCGTCGATCGCCTCGGAAAATTCGATCACCATTCCGTTTTTATGAGCCCGGAGGCGCACCGGCACCGGCTTCTCCTTCCCCACTTTCCGAACCCGATGGAATCCGGTTCCACCATTGGTTTGCCAGCCGCGAAAACCGATCAGATACAGGTGACCACTCTCAGGATGGAACCGCCCCCGCATCGCAGCACTGGTCAGTTCAATCGGTAATCGATAGACCCCGCCCTGAACTTGACCATCGACCTCGTCAATCAGAACCCGGAGAACCGAACTTTTTCCGTAGGACAAATGAAGCATGTTTCCAGCGTGATTCTCCCAGGCGCTGCCTTCCGGAACCCAGTACTGGCTACCGCTTGAGTTGTCGACATAATACGGCAGCCAAAGCAAAGGCCGTTCGTAATCGGTAGGTGCTCCGGGGAGATTTTTCACAAACGCTTTTTCCTCCCAGACACTTGGCACCACGCCGTGAAAGCTGATGTCGTCTCCTCGACCCAGATCGGGGCGTTTACTCCAGGTGATCTTACAGCGCGGCACGTAGCTGCCTTCATTTTCCCCGGTGGTGAGTTCACCGTTTGGCCCGAGTCCCAGTCCCCCGGGAGCTCGGAGTCCCCAGGCGAGGCGCTCCAGCTTTTCGCCGTCGGCGGAGACCTTCATGATCGTTCCGTTATGCTCCGTCCAGGGAGCAAAGCCCCGTCCACCGGCGAGCACGGGTTGACCTTTGCTGAAGTAAAAATTTCCCTCTTCATCAGTACGCAAATCGAAGGCAAACTCGTGGAAACCGTCGGTAATGTTCACGTCATTATTGAAGCATTCGTAAAAATCAGCCTCCCCGTCTTCATTCAAATCGTGTAAGCGCGTGATCTGGTCACGGCCCATGGTGTGGATAATCCCGTCGACAATTTTGAGCCCCAGAGTCTGATAAAGCCCACTCGCAAAACGCCGCCAGGTGATTTTATCCAAAGCTCCGTCGATACCATCTGCAATCCAGACATCGCCATTCCAGGTCGAACAAGCCGCTCTTTTTCCGTCCGCAAAAATATCGAAAGCGCCGAAGCGAACCTCGGACTTCCAGGGATTTCTTGTCGGAAGCGGAATCGTGTCCGTAGCGTAGGTCCCGGATTCGTCCCCCACCTGACCGGAGACTTCAATGGTATCGGGGAAAAGTGAGGAGCCTCCGCTCGTCAGACTTTCCCAGTTCAAAGGCTTGAGCTCGGGGACGGCAATTCCTTCCGGAACGTAGGCAAGATGGAAAGTGAGCGTTTCCGCCGACGGCGGCAATGTCACGATCCGGCGGCCCGAATCCAGCACCTCGATTTTAACTGCGCCGGGTGCATCGATCAATTTTGCTTCGATCACCCGCCCTTTTTCAATGTGATCAGAGACGACCAGCTGCAAAGGCAGTTTTCGTTTCCCGACGCGGAAAGACCGGAACAGGACCTCGCCCTTCTCCGTCGGTCTTTCCAGAACCGGAACACCGCCAACCTCATAGCTGAGCACCGATCCCCCCTCGTGGCGGTAGATCCCGAGGTATTCAGCGTGCTCGTCCGGCAGAGGCCCGTTGGGAATGCCGTTATCTTTCTCACGCGGGTCCTCCAGGTTCCCGTCGATTCCCCAGCCCGGTCCCCAACTGGTGGTGAAATAATACTTCGCGCGATCCTCCGGCATATAGGAATTGCCGCCATGACTTCCATTCCACGGCGTTCCGGCAAAGGACACGTTCCCCGAAAACCCGGCCACCATCCGCATCGTCTCCGTATCGAACACCACGGTATTCTCTTCCTCTGCACCGATTTTCAGGGCGATACCTTTGAGCACGCCGGTTTCACCATCTTTTCCAAAAATACGGTAAGTGTCGGATTGGAAGGGACCTGAATCGACGACTTCCCACCAGTCGGCTTTGGGATTCTCAGCCAGCTTCGCCGCAACCCGATCCGCACGGGACTGGCCGTAAGACGACAAAATGAGGCCGAAGCTCAAAAAAGCAGTTAGATAAAATTTCATAAACCGGAGTGTTTCCCTGTAGACAAAGAAGCCTGACCAAACACCCTTCGAGAACAATTTCAAGGAGCCTGACAAAGTAGCCTAAAGGCCGCAAAAACCCCGGACTGTACAGGGTACAATCCCAAACTGTACCCTGTACAGTCTATAAATTATGGTGATCGGTCAGTTTTTCCGCTCTTTCGCGGATCAAACGAACCACGAGGGAGGTCCAACCGGTTTGATGACTCGCGCCGAGACCTTCCCCGGTTTCGGCGTGAAAATACTCATGAAACAGCATCAAATTCTGCCAGGTGGGATTCTCGCTGTAGCGCTTCGCCACTCCGTCGCCAAAGCATGGCCGGTACCCTGCTTCATCCTTCTGGAAAATTGAAATCAGTCGCTCGCTGATCAAGTCAGCAACCTGATCGAGAGCCAGTTCGTTGCCGGAACCGGCCGGCGCTTCGATTTTAAAATCATCACCGTAGAAGTGATGATAACGCTCCAATGCCTCAACAATCAGGTAATTCACCGGAAACCAAACCGGTCCGCGCCAGTTCGAATTTCCGCCAAACATCCAGTCATCACTCTCCCCGGGCACATAACTGACGCCATATTCCTCGTTCTGATGTTTGAAAAGAAACGGCTTTTCGAGGTGAATTTTACTCAGGGACCTGATCCCGAAAGGACTGAGAAACTCGTCCTCGTTAACCAGCTTTTCGAGGCAGCGGCGCAGTCGTTTTTTCGAGGGGATCGCCAGCAAACGCAGCGATGAACCGCCCTCGGAATCGACGCCCTTGTCGCAGTAACTCACATATTTCGCGAGCTCTTTGCGGTTTTTTAGAAACCAATCCATCCGCTTTTTGAAACCAGGCAGGGAATCAATCGTTTCCTGATCAAGCACTGTCACCGCGATCAAAGGCAGCAAACCGACCAGGGACCGGACTTTCAGCGGGATCGGATTTTTGTGATCGATAATCAACTGGTCATAGTAAAACCCATCCTCATCATCCCACAGGCCGTCGCCTCCGAGAGCGTTAATCGCGTCGGTAATATTAACGAAATGTTCGAAGAATTTTGATGCGATGTCCTCGTAAGCCGGCCGATGCTTCGCCAACTCAAGCGACATCGACAACATAAGCAGACAGTAGGATGCCATCCAGGCAGTGCCGTCGGCCTGATTCAAATGCCCGCCACCCGGAAGCGGACGGGACCGGTCAAAAACCCCGATATTATCGAGCCCGAGGAATCCCCCGCCGAACACATGGCGGCCCTCGACATCCTTCCGGTTGACCCACCAGGTAAAATTCAGGAGCAGCTTTTGGAACGCCCGCTCCAGAAACTCCAGATCACGGTTTCCTTTAAGATCGGCAATTTTATAGACCCGCCAAACCGCCCAGGCATGCACGGGCGGGTTCACATCGGAAAAATTCCACTCATAGGCCGGGAGCTGGCCGTTGGGGTGCATATACCACTCCCGCAACAGCAGTAAGAGCTGGCTCTTCGCAAAATCGGGATCGATTTTGGAAAACGGAACCATATGGAATGCGGTGTCCCACGCAGCAAACCAGGGGTATTCCCACTTGTCCGGCATCGAAAGGATGTCCCGGGCGAAAAAATGAGACCAATCGTGGTTCCGCCCCGTTTCCCGGGATTCCGGAGGCGCCGGTTCATCGGAATCGCCATGAATCCAATCCTCGATGATAAATTCGTAGAATTGCTTGGTCCATAGCAGCCCCGCGTAGCCCTGCCGGGAGATCAAGGCATCCTCCTCATCACAGCGGGCCGGGAGAATCGTTTCGTAGAACTGATCACTCTCCGCGATGCGCGCCCCCATCGTTTCCTCAAAATCATCGAGTCCGGTTATCCCGTTATCCTCATCGAGCGGATGAAGCCGACAGCGAATAACCACGGTTTCGCCCGCCGGAATTTTAAACTCCCAGCAAGCCGCCGCTTTGGTTCCCTCTTGATCGGGATTTACCGCGGTTTCCTCATTGTTAACCAGATAGCGGTGAAACGCATCCTTCGTAAAAGGCGTTTTATTTTCAGATCCAAACACCTTGGCGAGATTGGTTTCGTTCTCCGTAAACAGCCAGTCAGCTCCTGAAACCGAGTGATCAGCTTCGCTGTGGAACAACATTTCCCCCAGCTCTTCGTGAAAAAGCCGGACCGCACCGATTTCACTGTCGAATTCCATCGACGGACGCTCCTGATACTCTTTATGCGGCGCGCCCCAGGTCCACACATTGCGGAACCAGATCGTGGGAAGAACATGAATTGGCGCCGCCTTTTTGCTGTGATTGGTGATCGATATTTTCCAGATCAGATCGTTCGGAGAACGCTTCGCCACTTCCTGAAGGACATCGAAGTAATTGTTGTTTTTAAAATGTTCCAGGTCAGCGAGTTCGATTTCGCCCAGCTTCTTGTCCCGCCCCCGGTTCTGCCGAATAATTTCGGTGTAGGGATATTTTTTCTGCGGATATTTATAAAGTCCCTTGGTGTAGGAATGAGTCGGAGTGGCATCGAGGTAATAATAACATTCCTTCACATCCTCACCATGATTGCCCTCTTTGCCGCTTAAGCCGAAAAGGCGCTCTTTCAGGATGGAATCCTTGCCATTCCAGAGAGCCGGGGCAAAACACACCCGGCACTCCCGGTCGGTCCAGCCCATGAGCCCGTCTTCTCCCCAGCGATAGGCCCGGCTCCGAGCCTGATCGTGTGTGAAATACTCCCAACTCTCCTGATGGCCGGAGTAATCTTCCCGCACCGTTCCCCACTGGCGTTCCGGAAGGTAGGATCCCCAACGCTTCCAGTTTTTCGTTCGGACACGGTCCTCCAACAGTCGTATTCTTTCCGGGGTCTCAGATTCCATGAAAATGTATCCCCTCAGCCTATAGCAAGAATCCTGCTAACCGCTGCGAAAACTTCACGAAACCACTTCGCCCTCTCCCCCTACTTGGCGTAATCAGCTCCAGACCAGCTGTTTAGGACGGAACACTGCCACGTCTCGAGCGCGGCTTTCATTTCCGTGACACGGTCTGCTTCCTTTTCACTGAGGTCAGTGGTTTCCATCGGATCATCGACGAGATGATACAGCTCATAAGAGATTTTCTTATCCTTCTGGATCCGATGAAGCTTCCATGGCCAATCATTCCAGGCCGAATGTCCTTTGAGATCTTTGTCCGTAAATTTCGGAAACTCTCTGACGTTTTTCAGAACCCGCTCCGGATGAGGATTGGGATCACCGGCTTTCTGGGCCTCCATTAAAGCTTTGATAATTTGATCACTCTTTGTGGATTGCCCCGAACTGTGATTGTGCCAGAAGCCCATGGGTGGTCGGGTGTCTTTCGCGCCGCTGATAATTTCAGCAAGATCAATGCCGTCGAGCCGCGGCTGCCGGGCCACTTTAGCTCCGGCGATGGGCAAAATAGTGGGATAAATATCCGAGGAGTAAGCGGGCGTTGTAACGCGCTGAGATTGAAATTTCGCCGGCCATTCAATAATCGAAGGCACCCGGAGCCCTCCTTCATAGATACTGCCTTTCCGCGCCCGGCCTCCGGAACTCTCCGCCATCAATCCCCCGTTGTCGCTGGTATACCAAAACAGCGTGTTCGACTCGATCTCAAGTTCTCTCAGCGCTTCCCTCAGTTTCCCGATCTGTTCGTCCAGAAGTGTGATTTCCCGGAAATACCCCGGCTTTTTTGTATCTTTGCTATATAGAGAATCCGCATTGGGGATATTTTGAGGCAACTCCGCCTGAGGGTCATGGGGCGACGGAAACCAGCAAACCGCGAACATCGGTTTATCACCATCTTTACACTTCTTCAGGAAATCGATAGTCGCATCCATACTGATCACCGATCCCGGACCCTTGATGTGTTCAAACTGCCCTTTCCGACTCAGGTAGGGATTGTTATCGAAGAAGTTCAGCCCGGAAAGCCATTCATCAAATCCCTGCCCACCGGGCGAAGTGGGACTTTCCGCCTGCACTGATCCGATATGCCATTTCCCGAAGTGCCCCGTCACGTAGCCACTGTCCTTCAGCGCCTCTGCAATCGTAATTTCATCCGGCCGCAGATAGTGCCCGTGGTTAGGCACGTTACCCCGAAAGGGATGACGCCCGGTCATAACGCTCGCCCGGGTGGGAGAGCAAACCGGTGCACCGGCATAGAACCGGTCAAACACCACTCCCGCCTCCGCCATCGCATCCAGATGCGGGGTTTTGACGAAAGGATGCCCCGTATAGCCGGCATCGCCATACCCCATATCATCCGCCATTACGAGAACGATATGGGGGCGATCCGCTCCAGCCGAATCCAAACAGGTGGAAGCTATTAATATCGCGAAGAGAAGAAAGAACCGGTTCGACATAACCTCGCTTAACCGAAATTTCTCCTTTTGGGAAGGGACGCGTTTACTGAGGCTGCCAAAAACTCGCTTATCTCACAGGAGGGATCAAAGACCGAAGTATATCCGAAACCAAATTCAAGTATTGCTTTAGAACACTCCGGTTGATCCGAACTGCCATTTTCTCAAGCAGGTCATTATGGGCCTCTTCCGAAAAGCTGTAAGTGACATTGACCATCTCATCATCCTCACCGAACCGGGACTCGGACAGGTCTATTCTCATCGCAAAATCATTGTTACCTCCCGAGAGATTGAATTGTTCAATCAAAGCGCCGTTGTCAGCCCTGAGTTGAAGGAACAGTGAGCCTTTGATCCCAAAGAGGCGACCCTCCTGAATCAGCTGGTTAAAAATAGAGCCGAGCCCATCAAAATTGGGGCCGACCTGTGCGATCGTGCTGAAACGGGCAGATGCCAGATTTAAATTACCGGCCAAATCCGTCACGCTACCGGCTCGAATTTCGACAGTCACGAGGCCGGAGCCTGCTGCTTTAATCGTCACGGAATACAACCCGTTACCAAGATTCACCACTTTCACAGCGCTACCGTTACCTACGATAACATCACCGGCGGTAAATCCAGTGACAGGTTCGCCGAAATTGACGGTCACGGCAAAGGTATCGGAAGTCACCGGCGAAGTCGGCCCGGAAACAACGGGCGAAGGACTTGACCCATCGGTCAAGGTGATCGTGATTGTCTGGACGGCGAGATTTCCGTCGTCATCAGTCACCGTGACTTCAAACGTATCGGTTCCAACAAAAGCCGAGCCCGGTGTATATGACCAAACACCCGTTATACTATCAATTGATGCGGTTCCCAGGTTTGGAGCGGTAGTGATCTGGAAGTCGGGATTTGACATACCATCGATCGCATCCGTTGCGGTCAGGGTTCCGTTAATCAAATTGGTTCCCGATCCTGTCAGCGAAATATCACCTCCGAAAGTCGCCGAGTCATCGGTCTGAGCAACCGTCACCGAGATAGTGCGGGTTTCGACATGGCCATCATCATCGGTTACTTGAATCGTAAAGGAATCAGCGCCGTTAAAATTCGCAGCCGGACTGTAGCTCCAGACCCCGGTGACAGAATCAACCGTGGCACTTCCGTTTGCGGCCATCACCGAAACGAGGTAATTAGGTGTTCCCATTCCATCAATCGGATCACTGACGGTTAAGGTCCCGGAAATTGGGACGCCATCTTCCAGGCCGGAGCCCGAAAGATCCCCCCCGAAAACCGCCACATCATTGACCGGAGTCACATCCAATAACATGGTAGCGGCGACCGTGCCCAGGCCGTTGTCATTGACCGTAAAGTCAAAACGGGACCGCCCCGCTCCATTTTGATCCGCTGCCGGAGTATAGATTAAAGATGAGATCTGTGCTGCGGTAATCGTCATACCATTGGTAACCGCAATCGCACCCGCTCCCTGATCCACCGTCAGAGTGTCACCGGAACTAAGGGTCAAATTACTGACCGTAATCGATACCATTGAATCGCCTTCCGTATCAGTAAAGCTGAAGTCTGCTACCGAAAAGGTGGCCGAGCTGTCTTCGATAGTTGTTACACTACTATCGAGGGCGACCGGACGGTTGTTAGTGTCGACTAAAACCGTCAGACCGGTTGCGGCGCCGCTATCATTGCCGGCGAGATCCTGAGCGGCACCAGCGGCGATATCAATAGTTATGTTGCCATCTGCGGCAGCTAGAACCGTCACCGTGAACTTGCCGTTACCATCATCCGTTACCGCGCCCTGAACTGTTCCTCCTCCAACAGTAATATCTCCAGCATCAAAACCGGACACCACCTCACCGAAGTCTACCGTAATGGTAAATGGATTAACAAAACTGGGGTTTGAGGCGGCTGCGATCACCGGAACAGGTGCGGCGTTATCTATCGTGTAAGTTTGGTCGATCGCGGGTTCGATCGTGACAAAAGCATTTCCAACCGTGTCGGTAATATTTTGTCCTGCCGCAAAATCCAGTCCGACCACTCCGTTAACCGTAGCAAGATCACCTCCGCTAATCGTGATATCATACACTCCATCGGCAATTTGATTTACATTAGTGATCGAAGCGGTGGTACCACTCACCATAAAGTCAGTGGCATCGACATTGAGGACCGCTTCACTGAACGTTGCCCGAAATACCAGAGAATCGACGTTGGTGTTTTCGGCTGTCGGCAGACTTCTTTCGAAACTGTTTACGGTAGGAGCGACCGATTCAACCAGGCGAATGATATTCGGGGTTGATTCATCGATCCGGTAACCCGCAGGTATGCCAATGGCCCCACTGACCAGAGATCCCGTCAAGGTTCCTGTGTAGCTGATCAATTCATAAACCGAATCATCAGCGGCGGAACCAATTGAACTGAGAACCAGAGTCGCGCCTGACAGATCAAGGTTACCGGTTACGCTCAAGCGATCAGCGGATCCCGCAGCACTGCCATCGTACTCGAAATTCAAATTACCTACCAGCACAGCGTCCCCAACTATATTTAAGTGATTAGTTTGGCTGGAACCGATCGTTAGGTCCCCGGTTGCGGTAACGACCGACCCGGTAATTGTCAAATCAGAACCGACCACAACATCTCCGTTCAAAGTGACCGCGTCACCACTGGAACCCAGATCGGCATTCAAGTTAATTGTTTCAGCGGTAATTTCGATGAGACCCGTCAAACTGATCGCACTGTCGATCGAGACAGAATCCACCTGGGTGTCGCTATCGGCATTGACAGTATTGATTACCAAACTGGAAATTCCACTTTGAGCTAAGGTTACCGTGTTAGGGTTTGAATCGAGATCCACTACCCCAAGACCGGCACCAACCAGAAGCCCGCCGGTATCCGAAATCACAAAACGACCGAAACCATCATCCGTGACGATGATCTGATCGGCACTGTCTGACTTCACATCGGTAATCGTGAGGACACCGTTAACCACCGTAACCAGTGTCTCGGGTGGCAATTCAACACTCGTTGTGAAATTCCAACTCGTGGAATCGTTAATTCCGTCAAATGGGTTTGGCGATCCGTCGGTATCAGTAATCGCTCCGGAGTCGATCATGATATAATAGTCAGAGCCCAGTTCCAGATTTAGGGTTGGGTTGATTGTCAGGGTCCGCCCGGAAATACTGACCTGAGCATCCCCCACAGGAATCACGGTCGAAGTGGCATTGGTGTGATTAAATATCGTGATATTACCGGATCCAATTTGGATATCCTGGTTAAATTCGACCACTAGATTTGAGTCGACCTGATAGCCACTCGAATCGTCCGAAGGTGTCAAACTGACGATAGCAGGAGCAATCGTCACCAGGCGGATTTCTTTAGCCACCGGATCGATTACCACCTCGTAACCTGCCGGAATATTGCTCTCGGCAGCGAAGGAAGTGCCGGTCAGTGTCCCCGTGTAAGAGATAAGCGTATAGGTCGGGATATTCACAGAACCGGGCGCGGTCACACCATCCGGACCAAAGAAAGACAATGCCGTGTTGGAAATATCCAGATTTCCGTTTACGACCAGCTTGTCGCTGGTTCCATTGGCGTCGTCAATCCGCATTTCCAGCCTCGTATTACCGGAAGTGATTGATGTTGGATCACTACTCGCAGCTCCCAATGTTACATTCCCCACTACCGTAAGGGTCCCCATAGCCAGTCCCCCCATCCCGTCTTGACCCGGACGGAAGATGGTGAGGATTTGACTGGATACATTGCCCTGAATCGTTCCAATTCCCCCTATCGATCCAACTGTGATATCGGGACCGTTATCCTCTTGATAGCTCCGCGCCTGAATCAAAGCGGCATCGGTGATACCATTGACATAGAGGGCATGTTGGCTATTTAGTCCTACCGTGTTGCCACCATAGAAACCGATCACAATCGTTCCAGTATAGGAGCCGGTTCCCGTTTCGGTGAGAATCCAGGGTTGCTCGGCGTTATTCTGCCCCCTCAAGCTGAAACCACCACTACCTATTATCTCGCCGTTGAAGGTGGAGTAGGTTCCAAATTCGGCGGGATCGTTTCGGCTCTGGAGGGTTCCGCTTTGAAGATTGAGCGTACCTGAGCCGGTGATTTTCCCGATCAAATCTCCACTGTTGTTGATAAACTCACCGCCCGCTTCAATATGAATACTCGTTTGATCATGAAGCGCAGTGCTTCGATTCAAAGCCAATGTGGCACCATCGGATATGATAATCGTCGCCCGGTTTCTAACCGCCCGGCTCTGGTTATCTTCACCGTCTTTCACGGAAAGAGTTCCCTCCTGAATCAGGATTTGGGCATCGGTTACAAACGTATTGTATAACCCGTCAGCGGTGTTCCCGCCAAATCCGTTAAATTGATCGGCATAAGCCATCAGGTTCCATTCTCCGGCACCGGTCTTGATCAGAGTACCCGCTCCATTGATTCGGCCAGTCTGCAAGTTCCGGTGATTGGCCGGAGTTGCGTTGTCCCTCACATAACTACCCGATACATCGATGGTCAGAGTTTTTCCATTCAACTCGGTGACACCAAAAGCAGGATTAGAATTGGTAGAACCCGTCGCAGGATCACCATCGTCAAGAACCACCGATACAGCCGACAGGGTGACATCAGCTGAAAGGATTTTGGTTCCCGTCAGAACGATATTTCCGTTCGTTGCGGTCACCCTGGCACCGATATTTATCGCCCCGATCAGTGGGTCGGGCGATACTACCGCAATTTTCACATGACTCGTCGAGCTAATCGGCGAACCCAGATTCACTGATTTATTGGCTAGAAAATCGATAAGGCCAGTGACTTCCAGGCCACTATTCACGTTGATAGAGTCGCCGGTGACCGTGAGGTTCCCAGCTACATCCGGGGTAACGCTATTGAAGTTAACCGCAGTGGTTCCTGCCAAGATAGTTCCTGACGAACTCAAGGTAGCGTTCACATTGATGGTGTCGGCGGTGACCGTCAGCGCTCCGATAAGGCTGAGGTCGACATTAATATTTACTGTATCTTCGGAGAGATCGGTCGATTCGTCGCCATTGAATGCCGTCTGGATTACGATAGAGGTTACCAGGCTCTTTTCCACGCGAACGATTGCCGGAGCGGGACGTTGTAAACTCGCTATTTGCTCGTTGCCGGATCCTGCGGCGGCTTTACCTACTGAACCAATGCCGTCAGTGATAACGAGGTAAATAATCCCTCCATCCTCGACTTCTGTTATGGTCAACGAATTGACCGTGTCACCACTCGAGGCGGCGTCGCGCACCGTCAGCACGCCGTTTGCATCGAGAGAGACTTCGGAATCCACGATCAAACTCTCTCCTAGATAAGTTAGCACCACATCATTTCCGCCCACTCCTGCTCCGTAATTAACTTTCCACTCGAAGCCATTGGCCACGAAAACCGTATCTTCCTGAGCATTGTCGAAAACTCCAATGATTCCACCACTGACATTCTCATTACTGATCAGCGTGAAGGTCTCGTTAAGTGCCGGTTGCGTGTTAAAATCAAAACCGACTTCAAATATCAGATTGTCCCCGATATTTCCAAGATTTAGAGAAGCGCCCTCCGGAATTACCAGAGAATTTACTCCCTGAAGCGCCCCTCCGGGACCGGACGAATTGAGGCCGAATTTTAACAACGAGTTCGTTCCGAGGATTAGACCATTCTCGGTGGTAGTGGTGTTTGCCAGGAAGGCACCCGCCGTTGTTGTGATCGTAATACCATTGTGGACGGCATCATAGGTCGCCTGCACCTGCGTGGTATTGAGTCCTTCACGCCAAACCCGGTAAATAGCGATTTCGCCGTTAAAAGATCCCGTGGGTCGATCACCGTCGATAGCATAGCCGCCGGTCTCCGCGTTTTGGCGGCCCAACCCGATATCATCTCCCGAAGAGATATCGTCGAGATCTACATTATCTATAGCTCCGACCAACACTCCATTGATATAGAGACGAACGATGTCGTTATTGGCTCCAACGCCCGATCCGCCGTCACGATCGTAAGACACCACGACCTGGAAAAAATCGTTAAGATCAATACCTAAGGTAGAGAGATCCACTGCAAACGTTCCGCCGGCATCCCGGGTTCCCGCACCGACTCCGGAAAGCCGGTCATCATCCTCCTGTGCCGCAAGCGTCAGAACCGATCCAAGTACGGAAACCGCCATACCAGGCTGACTGGCACCGGACGAACCGGTCTCCCAAATGACCCGGGCTGTCGTATCGAGCGCGTAATCAGGATTAAGTCGGGCCCACACCTCTAACGTGACATCAACATTGGACATATTGACGTTGTTGATCGGGAAGAAATCTTCGAGAGAGCGACCAATTGCCGGTGAAGTAAACGCGGCATGAATCCCTTTGTGGTTCGAATCCGTTACCGCCACTGGTGTACCATCGGTGTTGAAGTCGAGGTTGG
This sequence comes from Verrucomicrobiales bacterium, assembly GCA_029213005.1. Classification (GTDB taxonomy): domain Bacteria; phylum Verrucomicrobiota; class Verrucomicrobiia; order Verrucomicrobiales; family DEV007; genus Arctic95D-9. The sequence continues at coordinate 168,577 of JARGPI010000001.1, read as the reverse complement.
CAAAATTAGCTGAACCGAGGTAGGATGCCGTCGAAGAGCCTTCAAGATCTTCATTGGCTCCGACGAGATCTTCCCATAGTTGGTTGGCTCCGATCACCGGATCCAACGCCGCCACATAATTCAGAGCGAGATTACCGCCCTCACCGTCGAAAGGTTCGAGCATTCGGTTGTATCCCGTTCCATAGTTACGGATGAAAACATTGCCGCTTCCTCCGGTAATCAGAGAGCCGAGCCCGGTATCTTCGGAGAGGCTGCCGAGAGAGTCATTTCCGATATCACCTGCGAAGACGATGTCTCCATTTGCGTTAACCGTGAGGGACTGATTACCCCCGGTAGCACTGTCGATCGTAGAACCAAAAGTGACGCCTCCGGTCCCGGCTGTCGCATCAATAATCAAATTTCCACCGGTGATTAGCACCTGATTATTGAAGGAACTACTGGCAGGTCCATGTAACGTCACATTGCCACCCAGCTTGGTGTATCCACCGAAAAAGGTAGTCATGGACGCAACTTCGATGCTACTTGCAAATTCAGTGATGGTTGCCACCTTGAGATTAAGATCGGCGCTACTTCCGGTGATAGCACCCGAAAAAGTTCCGGTTCCAATGGCGACGAATCGAGACGTTCCGGTTCCCAAATCCAAAGTGCTGGCAAAGTAGAACGACTCCGCAGTGATCGTAGCCGTTCCCGCAAAGTTGGTTGCTCCGGAGAAGCTCACCCTTCCGGTAAATCCAGATGTAGCAGTGGAGTAAGAGCTACTGACGGCATCCGCACGGAAGGTTGCATCGCCACCAAAGTTGTTAGTCGAACCCAGGAAGTAAAGATGGTCAGCGACAAAATCAGCGTTCCCATTAAGCGCCGTTACGATATTTCCACCATAGGATTGAATGCCCGAAGTTTTGATCTGAAGCGAGTCGCCAATTGAACCACCATTAAAGACCACGGTCGCACCGGTCCCTGTAGTGATACCGGTCAGCTCGACAATACCACCGACATCATTGCTGAAGGTAATGTCTCCTCCCGAAGTATTTATCGTAAGATCGGAAAGTGTAGCTCCGTTGCCGTCGTCATCAACCGTACCGGTGAAAGTGACCGCTGAAGCGTTCAGCACCGTGGAAGCTCCCAATGTCACGGAAGCCGAATAGGTCTGAGTTCCTACGGTGTTTACCGCTACCGCAGTGGTTCGGACCGTGTTCAAAACGTTCCAGTTTGTCTGCACTTCGAGTGCTCCAAAGGTCGCCGGAACATTGCGATAGGCCCTCATCACTGCTATCTGGCCGTCGAACCGGGAACCACTGACTCCTACTTTCCCGGAATCGATCAGTTGCCCAAGACCTTGATTTTTATTCGTCGACCAATCGGCGAAAGTCTGGTCGGTCTCTAGAGAGGTTCCCTCCTCCCCGCCTGCTGCGGCGCCTCCATTGAGCCAGAGTGTCGCCACATCATTGTTGAGCACATCGATGAACGCCACCACCTGATAGAATACACCGGCAGTTAGCTGAGTGGTCAACGCCACGGTTCGATTAACTGTCGCATCCCCACTGATGAGTTTCACAACGCCATCTTCCAGATAAATGGCAGTACCATCTTCAACTGAGGAACCACCGGATTCCCAAAGGATATGAATTCCCGAAAGGTCCGTTGCCGAAGGCCTGAAAACGAGTTCGAGTGCCAGATTCTCGTTTGTCCAGTCGAGGTCATTACCATTGCGTAAAGTCAATCCCACTTCGCTTTCGAAGGATCCCATCTGCGCACCGGTTACGGCACCGCCGAATTCATAAGCGTGGGTAATACCGGCCAGGTTCGAGATTGAGGAAACATCCGTGGCACTTTGATTCGTCACTCCAGTCCAGTCCCAGCGGTTCCCGCTCCGATCGGTACTGACGGGTGCTCCCGCATTGATATCGGTAGCATTCAAAGTTGAATCCCAGTAGATACCATCGCCGCGATCGAGAGAGGCGTCCCAGTTCAATGTCAGATTCGCTTGGGTCACCATCGGATTGTCTCCGAGAAGGGTCGTGGCAGCGTTGGTCGTGTCGAGCGACGCGAGTGCATCAGTTCCACCCACGATGCCGTTAAAGGTGACAGTTCCGGTGCCCACCGCGAAATTGAGGGCCCGATTTTGCCCCGCATCGGAATCAATCCGCCCATTGAAGATAACCTTTTGGCCTCCCAGGGTAAGGTCAGATGTCATCACGACATTCCCATGGTAAGTCACGATTCCTCCCGTAGAGATCACCGGTGCATTAAGATAGATCGTCTCTGCAGTAATCGTGATGTCTCCGGAGACGGTAATCGCATCACTGATCGTCACAACATCCACCTGCGCATCGCCACTGGCATTTGCGGTGTTGATCACAATGCTGGTAATACCGCTTTTTGCTATAGATACAGAGTTAGGAGCCGTATCGGTATCGGTAAGCCCGACGCCCACTCCAACCGTGAGCCCTTTCGTATCGGTAATGACAAATTGTCCCAGCCCGTTGTCCTGGATCGTCAAATTGTCTTCACTATCACCTCTCCTGTCGACGATGGTGAGGACTCCTCCCTCCAACGTCACCAGCGTTTCAGGTGGAAGATCGTCGTTAGTCGAGAAATTCCAGGTATCGGTGTCCAGGGCATCGATTCCGGGGAAAGGGTTTCCATCAAGGTCCTGAAGCGCTCCGCTTTCAATTTGAATAGAATACGCAGTGCTTAATTCAAGATCATCGACCGGATTGATCGTCAGGGTACCTCCCGATATCGTGATCTGAGGATCGTTAACCGGGATAACAATGGGCCCGCTTGAACCGCCACTGATCGTAATATTCCCAGTGGACGCCACGATGGGCTGATTGAACTCAATAATGAGATCCCGATCAATCTGAACGCCGCTGGATCCATCTTCCGGACTGATACTGACCACCGCCGGTATGATCGTGGTGAGACGAATCTCCCCTGCTGTGTCGAAATTTATTTCATAACCTGCAGGTAGGTTGAACACCGAAGCAAAAGCAGTTCCAGTGAGAGTGCCACCGTAAGTGATAAGAGTATAGAACGCATCGTCAACGGTCGTGAGTGGGGTCACGCCATCCAAACCGAAGAGTTTCAAATCGGTGTTGGAAATATCCAGGTCACCGGTAACGACCAGTTTGTCACTGATTCCATTTGCATCATCCACCCGCATTTCCAAGCGGGTCGTCGCATTCGAACCGATCCAACCGGCCGGACTTCCTGCGAGAGCAGGATCTTCGATGATGACACCTCCTACAACTAGAGAATTGATGGCAGCATCCACACTTGCGGCCCCGAGGGTGACACTTCCCTCCACTGTAAGGGTTCCCACACTCGCCGTTCCAAGACCATCCTGACCGGGTCTGAAGTTTGATAGGATATGACTGATCACATTGGATTGAATCGTTCCTGAACCACCCAAAGTTCCGACGACAACATCCATCGTTGCGTTCGATTCCCTCTGACTGTTCACTCTGATCAAATTCGCATCAGTGATGCCGTTAACATAGAGGCCATGTTGCGCATTGGGCCCGATACTCCCACCGGTCGCATTACCAATCGTAATAATGCCGGTAAAGGATCCGATACCAGTCTCATTGAGAATCCAGGGTCGCTCAGCAGTGACCTGGCCAAGCAGAAACAGATTGCTGTCACCCGTGAGTTCTCCGCTAAAACTGCGGATTGCCTCATTGCGCAATTGGAACGAACCATTATCGAGAATCAGGGAACCGGTTCCGGTTACGGCACCGATCGTCTCGCCCTGCCGAACCAGGAACGTAGCTCCGGCCTCCAGATGAACCACAGAGAGATCGCCCAGCTGATTCGGCCGGTTGAGGTCGAGAGTGGCACCGCTCGAAACCGTAATCAGCGCTGAATTGACGCTGGCTCGGCTTTGGTTTCCGGTACCGCCCGCAATTAGCAAAGTTCCCTGCTGTACCAGTACTGGTGTATTGGTCGCGAAATCGTTTCGAAGGTTGTTGTTTGGTGCCGTGTTGTTATCGGGAAGATTCGCAATATCGTGGTAAGGCATCAAGTTCCAGGTCCCTGATCCAGTCTTAACAATGCTACCGGTTCCACTGATACGCCCGGTTTGATTTCCTCCCGCAGCGTCCAGTCCCGAAGTAGAGATAGTCAGGGTAAAGGTATTGAGTTGAGTGACTCCATAGGTTCCGTTTGCCTGGGTTTGACCGACACCCGGATTGTAAATACCGGCGTCACCATCCAGCAGGAATACGCCGACTCCGGTAAGAGTGGTATTGGTAGTTAATACTTTGGTCCCCGTTAAAGTGAGGTTACCTGTCGTGGAAATCAGGTTCGCTCCCCCAAGGTTGATCGAACCTACCGCCGGATCCGGCGAGGCCAGAGTGATGTTTACGTCACCATAAGCCGTGACATCGGAGCTGAAGCTAACTGAGCCTCCCGACTCAACCATGAAGGTGGACGCGGTTGTCATAACTCCGCCAATCGTAACCAGATTCACAGCGGAGAAATTCACGATTCCCCCGGCATCGAGCGCACTGTTCACGCTGATGCTTCCGCCGGTGACGATGAGATCACCACCAAATGCCGGCGTAACACTGTTAAAGTTGACCGAAGCAGCTCCCGCCAATGTATTTAGGGAGGAATTCAAAGCTGCGTTTACATTGATAATGTCCGCAGTGATCGTAATCGGTCCACTGAGGTTAAGCTCCGCGTTGATATTGACGGTGTCTTGAGAACTATCCGAAGTTTCATCTCCTCCGAATGCGGTCTGAATGACGATGGAAGTGACCAGATTTTTCAGGACTTTCACGGTAGCCGGAGCCGGACGGGACAGGCTTGCGAGCTGTTCATTTCCAACACCTCCGGCACCGAGCCCAACCGATCCGATTCCATCTGAAATGACAAGGTAAAGTTCCCCACCTTCATTGACTTCGGAAATCGTCAGCGAGTTGGTGGTATCACCGCTGTCAGCGGCATCCCGAATCAACAGAACACCATTTTCGTCAAGCAGCACTTCAGAATCAACCACCGCATTTGATCCGAGAAATGTCAGGACGACATCGTTCCCATCACCTGCATTGTAGTTTACTTTCCAGTTGAAACCAGCGAGTTGGAAAGTCACATCCTCTAGAGCGTTTGAGAAACTCCCTGTGACACCGTCCGCCAGATTTTGATTGTCGATCAGCGTGTAGGTCTGACCGATGGCAGGCTCGGTAGAGAAATCGAAACCCGGTTCGAAAAGCAGGCTGCCGGCGTTGCTGAGATCCAGCCCCGTTCCCTGAGGCAGAATTAACTGGTTCGCTCCCACCAGAGTGCCACCTGCACCACTGGAATTGATTCCGAATTTCAGGCCCGAGCCTGAACCTATCACGATATCGCCTTGAGCTGTTGCGTTGTTTCCAAAGAAAGCACCTGCTGTTGTGGTGACGGTGATACCATTATGAACCGTATCGTAAGCCGCCTGCACCTGGGCGGTGTTCAGAGCCTCCCGCCAAATCCGGTAGATCGCAATCTCACCGATAAAGTTATTGTCATAGTCATCCGCATTGTATGGGAAACCTGCGATCGGATTTCCGTCATTATCGGCGAAACCTCCCAGACTGCTGTTTTCCCTACCCAGGCCGATGTCGTCACCGGAACTGGAGTCGTCAATATTCCCCGTGAAGGAGCCTACTTCGATGCCGTTGACGTAGAGACGAATCACATCGTTAGCCGCATCGGTCGCACCAGTGGCATCGCGGTCATAAATCCCGATTATTTGAATAAAATCCGAAACATCCAGGTTCAGCCCGAGAGGGTCCGCGAGGTCGACGGATACAAATCCGCCGCTGGTTGCACTTTCCCGAACCATCCAGTGTAGTGTCGAACCTTCAAGAATCAATCCAGCCCCGGCACTGGCCTGTTGCCCGGTTTCCCATATCACATGATTTCCGGTGAAATCGCTTGGTCTAATCCATACTTCCACGGAAATATCCACGTTGGAAAGATTCAAATTGTTCACCGTAAAGAAGTCCTCCAGAGAGCGACCGATCGCCGCCGATGTGAATGCGGCGTGAATTCCCTGGTGAGCTGAGTTTGTCACAGCGGAGGGAGCGCCGTTTGTATTCAGATCCAAATCCCCGAAGTTGTTGGAGCTGAGATAGTCAATTGTACTGGATCCCTCCAGGTCCTCCTGAGTGCCCACGAGATCTTCCCATAGATCAATCGAAGCTGGATCCAGTGAAGCGACGTAGTTCAAAAACAAATTAGGACCATCCACATCGATTGGATCAAGCAACTTGTTGGAGCCGGTTCCATTGTTGCGTAAGAAGACATTTCCGGTACCTCCGGTGGTAAGTGAACCCAGACCTGTATCTTCCGAAAGGCTTGCTAGAGAATCATCCCCGATGTGACCACCAAATACAATGTCACCGTTCGCGTTAACCATAAGAGACTGGTTGCTGCCTGCGGCACTGTCGATCGTCGAACCGAAAGTCACCCCACCGGTTCCTGGAGTGGCATCAACCACTACATTACCTCCAGTGATGAGTACCTGATTATTAAAGGCGCTGTTTTGCGAGCCGTTCAGGGTGAAGTTGCCCCCAAGACGTGTGTAGCCGCCGAAGTAGGTCGTAATCGAAGCAACATTCAAACCACTGGCAAAATCGGTGATATTGGGCACCTGGACACTCAGGTTCGCGTCCGGCCCGCTGACAAATCCGGTGAAAGTTCCATTGTTGATCGCAAGAAACCTGGAGTCGCCCGCTCCCAGGCTCAAGGAATCGGCAAAACTGAAAGACTCGGCAGTGACAGAAGCCGTCCCGGCAAACGTCGCGGCCCCTCCGAAACTTATTATTCCGGTAAAGTCAGGGATAGAAGTGTAGTAGATACCGGAAATGGCGTCAGCTTTGAAAGTGGCATCGCCTCCGAAAGTACTGGAACTCTGGAAAATGAGATCATCTCCGGTGAAATCGGTATTACCATCTGTTTGCACAGATCCACTATGAATTTGAACTCCCGAAGTTTTAACCTGAAGCGGATCCCCACTGAGCCCACCATTGAAATGGACCGTGCCTGAAGCACCAGTCGTTAAACCGGTTAATTCAGCTGACCCACCCACGTCGCCACTGAAGACGACATCTCCGGAGGTAGCCGTTACGGTAAGATCAGAGAGTGTGTTTCCTATGCCATCGTCCTCAACGCCGCCATTAAAGGTGACCGAGGAACCGGATAAGGTGGTCGACGCACCCAAAGTCGTGTTCGCCGAGTAGATTTGCGCACCGGTTGTCGTTACCGCGACGGCATTAACCCGTGCCGTGTTGAGAGCATTCCAGTTAGCCTGAACTTCGGCATCACCATAGTTGGCTCCTGGAAGACGATAGGCACGCATGACAGCAATATCACCGTCAAACACACTGGTTCCCGTGACCAGAACACCATCATTAGCGCGGCCCAGTCCCGAGTTATTTGCGGTAGTCCAGTCGATGAAGGTTCCGCCGGTTTCAGTCGAAATAGCCTGGCTTCCACCGGCAGCGGTCCCTCCGTCAAGCCACAGTTGAACAAACGAACCACCCAAATCGATGAATCCGGTAATTTGATGAAAGAGTCCATCCGCCGGCAGAGTCAGGGAGGCGGTACGCAATACACCGCCATCGCTTACCGTAAATATCACCTGGTCGCCATTGAGTTGAATAATACTTCCGTCCGTATTGGTTCCCGATTCCCAGAGGACATGGTTTCCGGTCAGATCCGGAGAGCGAAATACCAGTTCGATCGCGAAATTTTCATTCGACCAATCGGAGTCGTTGCCGTTACGAACCACCGACATTTCGTTCTCAAATGAAGTCAAATTTGCTCCGGTCACACCACCGGTGAAGGAATAGGCATGGGTGATCCCTGCAAGATTGGAAGTTGCGGAGACATCAGTAGGGGCAAGTGTTGTGACACCTGTCCAGTCCCAGCGGTTACTGTTGACATTAAGAGTCGTAGGTGAATCCAGATCAGTCGCGTTGATAGTTGAATCCCAGTAGGTACCATCGCCGCGATCCAACGCTGCATCATAGTTCAAACTGAGGCCGAACTGGGTAACGGCTGCGTTGTTACCAAAAACAGTGGCACTGGCATTTGAGGTATCGAGACTGGCGAGAGCATTAACGCTACCGACGATTCCGTTCAAGGTGACAGTTCCAGTCGCAGGCCCAAAGCTCAGGGCATAATTCTCCCCGGGAACGGAATCCACATTCCCGTTGAAAATCACATTCGTCGCAGTCAGGACGACATCGGAGTTCAATTGGATATCTCCATTGTTCACGATAAAGTCGCCACCCAGAGTCAGATTACTGCCGAGAGTAATCACATCTCCACCGGCGAAGGTTTCACCGGAGAGATTGAACGTGATTCCATTTGTCTCTGTTGCGTTGGAAATTCGCACTTCCTGACCACCATTCTGGGTAACGCCGTTGAGTGCCTGGATATCCTGATTTCCTGCGGTGCTCCTGATGATGATGTCATTACCATCCTGTGTGATGGTCAGTGCGTCATTTTTACCACCATTTCCATTGGCATCGGTGATTACGATCTTTCCGCCAGTTACTTCGACAATCGTCTGCGGTTGTGACGCAAAGATCGATTGAGTGGCACTGACATCGAAAATAAATGGATTTTCACCCAACCCGCCATCGGCAGCAAATGAATCGTCGTGCTCGATAGTAACTGTGGTGGTGTAGTCACCTTCTACAGGATCGCCAAGAAATACGACATCGAAGGTGAGGCTGCCCCCCGCTCCAATTACACCTGCGGTAAACGAGCTGATCACAAAGTGAGTCGCATCTCCCACATTGATATCGGAAACGGTAAGGTCCTGTGTTCCATTATTGGTGATCGTAAAGGTCTGGAAAATATCCGGACCGACAGTGAGGCGCGCTCCCAGATTGGTTTTGTCTTCGGAAGTAGGCGTATTGTCCCCTTGTTCGATAGGAATTCCATTACCACTGACCGAAATTTGAGCCACGTTCCGCACCAGTTTCACAACACCATCTGTAACGTCCACCGCGTAGTCACCAATGACATCCCCGGTTACCAAACCGGTAATACTTCCCGTAGCCGACAATATCGTGTAACTGTCATCGTCTCCGACACTACCACTAAGGAAATCGATGACTGCGCCCGTGAAATCCACATCACCCACGACTTGAACCGTCGTGGCGACATCGGTGGAATCATCTACCTGCACTAGAAACCGGCCTCCGGTATCAAAACTCACGTTACCAACGACAATTAGAGCCCCCGGCTGATCAACCCCGCCACCGGCAAGATAACCTGTGGAACCGATCACTACCGGACCGATCACACTGCCTGCTCCGAGGAGCCCGCCGTTAAGGGTTGCCGCAGAGACATTGACGGTTGAACCGGCCTGAACCACCAGGCTGCTATCTTCATCGACGGTACCCGTGACACTATTATCATAGGCTTCGCCGATCTCCCCAATCGTAAGGTATCGCGGCGAGCCGGGCGTATTGGAAGAAACATCCACAATGTCCACGGGATCAGCACCTCCAAGAGCACTCAGTGTGGCATTTCCCCGAAGGACCAAATCCATAGTGGCAACTCCATCGAGCTCGTTAATGCCCAGGACAGCACCTTCTTCGAGCTGGATATCGGCGTAGTGAACCGCTCTCGTGACTCCGGTTCCCTGTATATCATGCTCCAACTGGGAATTCAGGTCGCTGCTCAAATTGTCACCTGTGATCACAAACGTTTCATGCACGGTGAAGGGGCCTTCGCGCCCACTCGTGTTCGTGGTTATCTCCAGTTGAAACTGGCCTCCCTGGCCAATCACGACGCTACCGCCGGCAAATGTCCCGTCCAGCACTTTGTCCGAGTAGAGCGGATCGGTAGTGCCTCCAATACCTACCTGAACTTCCGCTGTACCGGAACCACCACCGATCATCACATCACCACCTACAACATTAGTTCCGAGAGGTGCATCGGCACGGTCAAAATCCACGATACCTGCGGTGACGGTCACATCATTTGTGATACTGACCGTTCCCCGGGTAAAGACTGAAGTTTCTCCGGAATGGTGGGTTAAACTGGTAGCCGTGAAAGTGTCGCCGTCCCCGTCTCCCTGATGAAGCCTACCTGACTCAACCGTAACGTCGCCCAGAACCACGTTGGTTCCCTGGAAGTCGATGATGCCGCCGGGAACCACCTGATACTGATTCATCGAACCGTTTGCATCAACCACCGTAACAGGCGCCCCTCCCACCTGTCCGATCTGAACCGCGACATTTGGCAGAATCACATCCCCGTTCAAATCGAGACGCAAATCGACATTGGCATCACCATCCGCCTGAGTAACTTCCGCAGCGATAAAAGTCACGCTGGCCTGCCCGTCCGTTACGCTATCCGAAATAAAGCTGATATCACTTCCATAGTCGTTGCTGCCCGATCCCCGACCGGTCAGAGTGGCGTTATCGGAAAGCACGATCCCCCCGACCAATGTGTCGGCGTCGGCATCGTTAAAAACGATATTGATACCCTTTGCACTAAGCGCTGCGAGGAAATTGGTTTTTCCGGTCGGGTCAAGATCGTTATCGATCATAAGCGTGGCCCCCTCTGCGAAATTAAAGGTAGCGGTGCCCGCATCCAATCGGGTTGCGGCATTTATCCAAACAATGCCTCCCGCTTCTATATTAAAAATCCCCTGAGTTAGAAAATCATCATCCAGATAGAGAACCCCGCCTGACTTGATATTGACGATACCATTTGGGTGAATCGTGTCACCCGCATTACCGGAACCTGTTGCACTTGCCAGATTGAGTCGAGCGTTGCTGATATTCAGAATCTGGCCATCCCCGACGTGATAGCCGGTGTCGGTCGGTGCTGCCTTCCGGAGAATGACGTGGTTGTTTTGAGTCGATTCCGCGGTGTCCCCCGTGATGTTCATCACCGTCCAATTTCCGTTCGATCCGAGCCCTTCGCCCCCGCGAGTGTAAACGTCGATTCCGCTATTCCGGAGAGTCACATTGACGTCAGTTCCGGCACCGGTGTTCAGCGTGATCACACCAGGCGTATTGTCCCAACGCACCACACTGGTCAAGCTGCTACTTCCGTGACTGAGCACCTCTATCTCCAAATCCTGACCGCTCTGACCGGTAATCGTTCCCCGGAAATTATTGTCCGAGTCCCCGGTGAAGGCGACTCCTTTGAATAATTCCATTCCCACTGCATTGAGGTCGATCACTTCAGTGGCACCTTGCGTCCCCCGGTAGAGATCCCGCTCAAGGCCGGAAATACCTATCGCAGTAATATCAACCCCGAGGCGACTGTTCCAGATTGCCCCCTCCGACAGTTGAACCAGTTTTCCGCTCCCGACCTCGCCAAAATCACTGATCTGATAGCCGCGAAGATCACCGACAATCGCTCCTCCGGCCTCAACAATAATCGTAGGCAGGTCTGCGTAGACCGAAGTTTGGTCGGCCCCGAGATCGAGAGTCGCTCCCGCTTTCACTATGATGGTCCCCGTTCCCAGGGAAGTGAGGTTTCCTAAAACTCGCACCGTGCCCCCTTCGATAATGGTATTACCGGAGCGGGCCGTCGTCACCGCCGCAGCGATATCAATTGAACCGTTTCCTGAAAAGATAAGATCGGCATTGAGATCGCCCGAAATTTGCTGATTGACGAAAACCCGGCCCCAATCCACGATATTGATCCGGACGGCATTGCCACCATGGTTGAGCACCAGATTATCTGCTATAATTCGGGTCGAGGTGGAATCCTGACTTCTATAGTTTAAAACGTCACTGTTGAGCGATAGATTCGTCACCGACAAAGACTGATTTCCTGAAACAACCCGGTCAAGCAGGAGCCAACCATTACTATTGACATTGTAGGTGCCGATGATGGCGGCAGGACTGGTTCCACTGTCGGTAAAGCCGAACTGAACGTAACTACCAATCCCGGTAAGGCCCGGGGTCAACCCGTCATCCCGATTGGTAATTGAATGGTTGAACACATCCGCCGCAAATTTGGTCGGGTCAAATCGAACCACCCGGCTTCCATCGACCGTAATTGAGCCTCCAATACCTGAACTGACCTCTCCCAGAAATCTGAGACTCGTAGGGGTGTTCGTAATCCGCAAATCACCACCATCCGGCCCTACTATCGAGAGGTTGTTATCGAAAAACAGTTCCCTTCCCCCGGTCAGGTAGCTAATTGAGGAGACGTTCAATATTCCATTCGCGATATGACCGTCTGCATTCCCGGCGCCCTCGGAAAGAACGAAGTTACTTATCGTATAGTTTCCCCCGCCAAGATCGATGACATGGTTGGCATTCGAAAACGCGATATTAGCGGTGTCATCATTCCCCAATTCACCGGGATAGGTGCTACTGCCCCAGTTGGTAGGATCCGCCCAGGCATAAGTGGTAATGTCGGTGGCACTGGCATTCAACGTTAAAATCGATGCCTGATGCGCTCCGCTGAGACTTCCCGGGACCGCGCCTTCCGCTTCACCCACCGCAGGCAACCTTCTTTCTCCTTTTGAGAAAGATTCATACATAAACCCGCTGCCAACCGTTTCCTCAATATGATCCAAACCAAGCACATGACCCTGCTCATGCATCAGGATAGAAAGAAGATCCATACCATACACCGCGTCCCCATCGGTGGCTCTCAGGATCGTCTGACTTTGGGCGTAGCCGAATTCCTCGTCCTCGAAAGGCGTCAAATCCACAAACCACCCCTCCCCGGAGGCATTGATATCAATCAGAATTTCGTAACCCTCAGTTTGCCCCAGATAGCCATAATCGAGATCGACAATTCGGTAGTCAATGGAACGCAACGCTTCCAATTGGGTATCATCGAGGCAACTGGCTTCCCATCGTTCGATAGCCACCTCCGCCAGGGTCGCCAACTCTTCCGCCGTCAAGTTTTCGAAACTGGTTAAAACCACCAAATCGTTCACTTCAAACTGGGCATCGGATACCGCAATATCTTCAAAGCCGACAAAATCTTCGACGCCTTCGAAGTCGGAGGCCGGAGTCGAAACAACTGATTCCTGAGCGGCTTGATCCGGACCCGGATCAGCTGGCACCGCCGAATACAGAATTCGGGCTTCAAGTTGCTCAGCTATATATTCCCGTTCAATTGGAGTCTGCGTGCGGGACGTTTTCGATTTAGGAAAGAGGTTACGGAAAACTGACAATTTTTGCATCTAATTGAAAAGTAAATCGGGGTGTCTCCGGGTAATAGTGGTAGAAGGTGCAACCCATGGAATCCTCCGGTTTTGATAAATTCATTTGACAGCTTTTAAACCCTTCGGTCTTGCAAAAACAGAGCGTAAAATTTGTAAAAACCGGTCAATTCGTTCAAAAAGGGCTCGGGTGTGAATCGGTTTAAAATTGGCGCTAGTCTGGCGAATTTCACCTACGGGAAACGGCTGCCTACAAGGGAAGGAGCCGCCCGCTAAAAATATACCTCTCGACCGGAAAAAAAGATCAGTTCAAGCGGAGCCGGAACTGCGAGGGAGTGAGCCCGAGACGCTTCTTAAACTGGTTGGTAAAAGCGCTTTGATCACAGAATCCGTAATCGGTCGCTATATCGGAAATAGCCAAACTGGTATGCATGAGCGCACGACTGGCGGACCGAAGTCGCGCCTCCAGCTCAAAAGTTTTTGGCGTGGTACCGAAGGTATCATGAAAGTGTTTGCGGAGTTGTCGTATCGACACCCCGGCATGCTTCGCCATTTCTCCCGTCGAGACCCGATGGTCACTGTTTTGCTTCAACCATTTAAAGAGTCCGGCGATGCCGTTTTGATGGACAAACTGGGGAATCAAACTGGTATCATTACAAATCCGTGAAATTCCGATTAATCCCTTCACTTCACCCGAGTGCTCGAGCACCGGAATCTTAGTCGTGAAAAACCAGTCCAAGGTGGTGGGTCCGTTAAATCCCAGCTCTACCCGATCGACGATTGAATCTCCAGTCGAGAGAACATAGTGATCATCCTTCAAGATCGGTTCACAATATTCCGCCGGGTAGTAATCCTGATCTTTGGTGCCGATCAATTCCCGTAAATCATCGAGCCCGAGTTGTTGCAGCAACGCCCGGTTTCCATAGATGAGACGACCTTCTCGATCCTTCACAAAAAAGCGTACTCCGGGAATATGCTCAAACAAATCTGAAAAGCTCTCCGATGTGCCGGAGTCCGAAAAAAATTCAGTCAGAGGGTGGGTCTTTTTCAATCTGGTAAAAGCAACATTTATTCGATTCTGATTTCCTAAGCAATCAGAAAGCACATCCCGGACCCGGCGGTACCGATACCGATTCGCGTATCGCGCGGCCACCCCTTTACCCACCGGAAAATCTTCTTTCTTGTCGTGGGTAGACCTTTAAGTCAACTTATTCAAACTTCGGCTCTGCCAGATACCTATGACGCAACGCATCCTTATCATTTCTCTCCTTTTCCTGATTGGTTCCAACCTGAAAGCAGATCAGTTTTTACTGTTTGATCAGGTCTTCACTTTTGAGGAAAAAGATGCGGTCCCGACCAAATCGCACTTATATGTGAAAAAAGATCAATTGGGAGAAGCGGTTCCCTCTGACTGGACTCAACCCGTCGACTATCGAAACGGCACGGTTCATATTCGGATCGAAGTGCTCGAAAAACCGGAAGGAGACGCCCCAACCGTGTGGAGCCTTTGCTATATCCCCAACCAGGGCCGGAAAAACAATTACGGCTGCACCAATACACCGGTTTATACCAAGCCGGGAGTTTATGAGAAAACCGTGAAGATGACGGAATTCTGGGAAAACGATTCGATCGTCTGGTCAAAAGGAGTCAAACATATGTCGCTGGTCATCAAAAACTCCCTCAAAGGAGGCAAAGGCCACGCTCACCTTGAAACGGATCTGAGTAAATACTTTCCCACTAAGGTGCGGGTTTCGATGGTTCAAGTTTCCAAAGGCGATGCTTACGACGCTTCGATTCTTCCGAAGTTGCTCCAGGCCCGTTAAGAGCCAAGTCATCAAAACTCCGTTCCTCGTCCATAGACAGTATTATTTTTTGAATTTTTTACATTCCAGACAACGCAATTCGATTTATTAGGCAAAAATTCAAAAAAAGCGGCATATAACTTGACCTTCAGTCACCCGCTCTGCAAGATGTTGCCTGTTAATAAGATCCATGAAACACACATACCGCTTTTTCACTTATTTCGGCTCCACTTTGCTCGCAATATTTTGTACTTTCCATCCGCTACAGGCCGATCAGCGCGTCGCTCTTGTGATAGGGAACAGTGACTACCCGGACCAAAGTGTCTTTTCCGATCTGGATAACTCCGTTAACGATGCCCGGATTATGGCAAAGTCGCTCAGCGAGGCGGGATTTACCGTATTACTGGCCAAGGATGCTGACCGGACCGCGATGCGGATGCACTTGCGGGATTTTGAAGCGAAAATTGAGCCCGGCGGTGTGGCTCTCTTTTATTTTGCAGGTCATGGCATCCAGTTTGAAGGCGAAAACTTTCTGATGGGGTGCAACGCCCGCTTCGAAAACAAATTCGAACTGGGTGACGAGTCACTAAAGGCCGATACCGTCCTCAGAGCGATGTCGGGCAAGAAGCCAAAGACCGCTATGGTATTTCTTGATTGCTGCCGGGAATCGCCCCCAAAATCCTGGATGGACGGGGAAACCCGGGGAATCAAACCCCGGGGACTTTCCGGAATGCAACACCCCGATGTGGTGATCTCATTTGCGGCCGCACCTGATAAACCCGCTCTCGACGGCAAAGATCTCAACTCTCCTTTTGCCCTGGCTCTTTCCAGCGAAATTCTGAAGGGAAATGAAATCACTACGGTATTGAAATCAGTCGCCCGAACCGTCTACGAAACCACCGGCCAGCAACAACGCCCCTGGTGGAACGGGAGTTTTCTTCACGATTTTTATTTTACGAAACCCAATGTCCCCCGCCAGGTGCAGCCCGGTGGAACTATGCCTGCCCAAGCTCAGATGCTACACGCCGCTGTGGGAACTTCGGTAACGCCTGTTTACCCGACGATGGCTACCGGGTTGGCTTCGACTCCTTTAACTGCCGTGGAATCTTCCGTGGGCCAGCCTTATCAACCGCCTACCACAGGAAATATCGTGGAAATTACCGGGAGCGCTCCCCCGGCAGCACCACAACCTCTCGTGTTGCCCTCAAAAGGCTATTTCAGCAATGCGGAAGTCTTCCGGGATGGCCCTTACGAATACTACAATGACTCATCGAAGAAGAGAATTTTGAAGATGGCCCAGGAAAAGATGAAAGGAGCCGGATATCCCGATGGAAAGATGGGTAAAAACACTCAGGCTTCTATCATCAATTACCAGCGCGAAAACCAACTCGCCGTGACCGGTCTGCTTGATGCCCCGACTTTAAGTCATGCCCAATTGCTGGGGTTGAGTGAGCAAAGCTATACCAGCAGTGGATCATCACGGACCAGAGGTTCGTCGAGCAGTAACTACTCGAGCAGCCGGTCCTCGAGCACGCGGAGTTCCGGGTCCAACCTGGATAACGTTCACAAAGCCTCCGAGAGCCTTCGCAACGTCGGATCATTTATCCGCGCAGTTCGCTAAGTTCTTCAGTCACGAACCGGGGTGCAAACGAGTCGCACTCCGGTGTCGCTACTCTTGTCAGTAGGGACATACCTGCCCCGGTTAGCGGGTCGACAGTGCCTCGCCTCATCAAACCAGCCTCCTCCCCGAAAAATCCGACGATCCCCCTCCGCCTCAGCTTGGCTAGGATACGACGCATACCAGTCGAGACACCATTCCCAGACATTGCCCTGCATATCGTAGAGCCCCCAGGAATTGGCCCGTTTCTGTTTCACCGGATGAGTTTCCGATCCCGAATTGATCCGATACCAGGCAAACTCATCCAGGGTGTGCCCTTCTTCTGAAAAATCCCCTGCCCGGCAGGCATACTCCCACTCGGCTTCGGTAGGGAGACGGATCTCCCAGCCCTTCGCTTCCGGCCCACCGGAGCTAAACTGTCCGTTAACGGTTTCGGCAAAATCTTTCGCTTCCTCCCAGGTGATGTTTTCCACCGGGAAAGATGACCCTTTCGCAAAAGACGACGGATTCTGATTCATCACCGAGCGCCATTGCAGCTGGGTAACCTCCGTCTGAGCCATCCAGAAACCCTCTTCAAATTTCACAGGATGAACGGGAAGCTCGTCCTCGTCTCCATTTTCGCTTCCCATCTGAAACTCGCCCGGAGGACACCACACAAATGGTATCCCGGCCAGTTCTCTAATTTCACCGGCCAGAGTCCCCATAAGATCATCCGGTGCCGTTGGCTCTGGCATCGGTAGAGTCTCGGTGACGGGCGGTTCCTCTACTTTCTCGCCGGAATTGTCCGGAACCGGTTGCTCTACCGGAGCGGAATTCGCTGCGATATCCGAATTCGAGATGCCCCTGAAGTTTAACACCTCGTCCAGTGGAGCCTCTGTGCCCGCTTCGAGGCCCGGATTCAAATAGACAAAGCCCGCGACGCCCAGAGCAATCACAAGGAAAACCGAAGCGATCCAGATGCCGACCCTGCTTTTCTTTGTCGAGTTAGCTTCATTAACGAGCGCTTTTGCGGAATCACCCCCCGGAGTTGAAGATTGAACTTCCGGTTCCAGTTCCCGTTTTACCGCTGATTCAACCTCACGGGACACCTGATGAAACGCCTTGTCCACTTCTGCCTGAGTCCGCTCATTGAGAGGGCGATCCGGAGAATCAATCGTGTTATAAAGACTTTGAAACCGCTCCGCGAGGAGGCACTGCCCGATCGGAATCCAATAAAGTTTAATCGCTTTGGAATCCGACAACTCCTGCAACCGGGGAAGTTCATAGGATTTGATAAAAGAGGAGTTCTGAAAGTCCCGACTCACCAGCAGAATCGCAATACTGCTGGTATCAATCGCGTCTCTGATTTCCTTCCGGAAGACATCACCCATTTCCAATCCCTCGCCATCGTACCAGAGCTCAATGAGCCCTTCGTCCACCAGTGGGGCGAGATGAGCGAGAAGCGCATCCAACCAGCTTTTATCTTTACGA
Source organism: Verrucomicrobiales bacterium (assembly GCA_029213005.1). GTDB lineage: Bacteria > Verrucomicrobiota > Verrucomicrobiia > Verrucomicrobiales > DEV007 > Arctic95D-9. Next base: position 150,537 of record JARGPI010000001.1, on the reverse strand, counting down.
CTGTAACTGAGAAAAACTCGACGGGGTTGGCCCTCCGTCTGTAAAATCTGTGGATCGATCATGGAACGGTTAAATTCCTACCCAACTGACTGACAGTAAACCGCTTTTTTCGAAGAATTAGCCCGATGGGTTATCCGGTTCAGCCGCGAAGACGATCCCTATCAGTTAACTTTGTGATACCAGAGCTTTGATGTCGGCCGACGATACCGGCTTGGTCAGAACCTTGTCAAAACCAGCTTCTTTGATTTTATCCTCGATCCGATCCAGATCCCATCCACTGAGCGCCACGATTTCGGGTTGCTTTAGGTCACTGATCGCCCGGATTTCTTTGGTCGCTTCGTAACCGTCTTTGACCGGCATTTGCAGATCCATCAGAATCAAATCAGGCTGAAATGACCGCACCGAAGCCACAGCTTCCTCCCCGTTTTTTGCCGTCTTCACTTCAAACCCCTGGAGCTCGAAGAGCATCGCCATCGTCTCAAGAGAGCTCGGCATATCGTCGACAAGGAGGATTCGGGAAACTTTCATCCCCACAGATAGAACTTTCGACCCGCACAGTCCAGAAGGTATCTGCGGTTTTGGGAGAAACCGACTCCAGGTTCCGCGCCAGATGAAATGCGGATTCAGACCATTCCCGCTCAGCCGGACCCGCGTAAAATTTGCACATTGCAGATCAGTCGATTGCACGCTGCAAAATCTAATCGAGCTCACTACCGCAGTTTACGATTCGATTAAAAATTCGAAGTGCGATCAAAATAACTATCAGAGGGAATCCCAAGCTTTCCGGTTCCAGCGGAATCGCCCAACACGGACTGCCGGTCATTTGGCAACACTTCTGCAATTTGAAACTATCGCCCGATCATTAATCGGGAAGTAATCAAATCAAACCCATAGGAAAAATGATGACGACAAACTACGACGAATGTATCGAAGCCTGTAAACAATGTGCGGACGCCTGTGATTACTGTGCAACCGCCTGTCTGGAGGAGGATAACGTTTCGAAGATGGCAAAATGTATCGCTACCGATATCGACTGTGCAGCGCTCTGCCGAACGGCAGTTGGTTTTATGGCCCGCGGATCAGCCCTCGCCCCGGCAGTGTGCAAAGCGTGCGCTGAGGTGTGTCAAAAGTGTGCTGATGAATGTAGTAAACACGATCACAATCACTGTCAGGAATGTGCTGAAGCCTGCCGCAGTTGCGCGGAAAGTTGCCGGGCGATGCCAGCTTAGTTATGACGGGAAAACGGCACCGTTTCGTTCACTGAATCCAGGGTGATTCAGTGAACGGTTTCCCAACCTACCGCCGGGATGATCGATTCAATAACATCTGCTATTACCGCACTACTGGGATTGGACCTGAAAGGAGAGGACCTCGGCGTGTGGCATATGACCGCACGGGGCGTGGTTGTCTTTATCGTCGCTATCACGTTAATCCGAATTGGCGACAAGCGTTTTATGGGTCGCAACACAGCGCTGGATGTCATGTTGGGATTCGTCTTTGGTTCGGTGATGAGCCGGGCAATCACGGGTAACTCTCCCTTTTTCCCGACCCTGGCGGCGGGGACGGTCCTCGTTGTGATGCATTGGCTCCTCTCCTTCATCGCTTTCCATTCGGATCGGTTCGGGACGATGGTCAAAGGCGATCGTAGGCTCCTCATTGATGGCGGGGAAATCAACTGGAAGGAAATGAAACACTCTCACATTAGTAGAAACGATCTTGATCAGGCGATCCGGTCCTCGGGACATCAGCCCGATATCGAAAAAATTGAATCAGCCATTCTTGAGCGGAATGGCGATATCAGCGTGATTCCGAAATCAGCGGACCTCGACTCATGATCAAGTTAAGGGTTCTTCATCAATCGCATCGAGGCACTTTGCCTCATAGAGGTAGTTTTTCGCGAGAGGAAACTGATGGGACCGACTCTCCAGAAAGTGCATAAAATAGCCGGCCGTATTTGGAATGATAACGTGATCCCCCCGCTGGATGCCGGAAGGGAAACGAAACTTTCGGAGAAAGATTAATTCCGACTCGGTGCAATACGCGCCTACCAGGTATCCCCGAATTTCGGGTCCTTTCCCGACTCCGGATTTCACTACAATTGGATCAATCAAAAAATCATCACTTCCGGTCCGACATTGGGTACGATTCATGGCGAGCCCGATGTAGTGATCTCCGTCGCTATCAGCTCGTTTCTTCACAAATTCCACCCGGGCAATGGTGCAACCCGCCCCGTCCAGCAGAGCCCGTCCCGGCTCACAGCGAAGCTGAACATCCATCTCTTTGATATCATTTTGTATATGGGTGAGAACATAGCTCAACCAATCTACACTTCTTCGATCCTGATAAAACGGATAGGTGTTTGGCTTACCATAGACCTTGCCTTCTACGACATGAAGACCCAGGGGATGATTGCGATAGGTGATTTCTTCTCTACCACTGGAAAGAGATTTACGATGTTCGGCATGGAAGTGCTCCCATTCATTGGCATACTCCAAATAGCAAACCGGAAGCCCGCCTCCCATATCAAGAAATCTCACCGGATGCCCCAGTTCCCGGAACTCGCCGACGAGTTTGAGGCACTCACGCGCCGCACTGATCCGCTGATCAGGGTCATAACCATCGAGGTGAAAGTGTAGTCCTACCACCATTAGGCCGTCCAATTCATCCTTTAGCATTCCTGCTTCGGAAATCGGAAACCCAAACCGCGATGGCAAAATGTTACCTTCATGATTGAATCCACTCAAACGAAGCGCGACTTCAGCGGTTCGGGATATATCTTTAACGAGCCGAAGTTCATCTTCGTTATCTATCGCGATTGTGACCCGGTTGGCGACGCAACATTCGATCAACTCCCGACTCTTTACCGCCGCCGTGCAGATCACCTTTTCGGCTGCGACTCCGATCTCAAGGACTTGTCTTAATTCCTCGAGGGATGCCACATCCACCCCGCCACCGAGATCCTTCATTTCCTCGACAAAGCGGATACACTTGTTGGCTTTCCTCGCAAAGTAGACTTCGAAATCGATCCCGAATGACCGGGCGACGTTTCGCAAGTCAGTGACGTCTCGTCGAAACGGTTCGGCATGAATGACATTCAGCGGCGACCCAAATTCGGCAACCAAATCACCGGGCCTCCCCGCAGCCAATTCCTCAATCCATGATTCGATTCTCGGTTGCAGAGCCGGTAAACCCTGACAATTGGAACCGATTTGTTTTTTACGCTGCGGAATACTCATAACGTGATGATGGTTTGGTGTAGTGACGATTGGCGACCGTACGCGCCCAGCGATCGATGTGCTGATTCAAAGTCCGGCTCAGGGTATCGTTCCCGATCACACAACCTTCCGTAACGCGCCCGACGATAGCAAGTCCGTCAACGGTTCGACCTCTGGAATCGATTGCATCCCCGTTTCTCCCGATCTCGATACCTCGGTTTCCATGAAGCCACCTGACCGATCCCCTCTGTAGCAATTTGCGAAGAGGCGAATCAACCGCCAGAGATGTCGGCGAGGGAATTCGTGCGTCAATCACCTGATCGCAGTCATCCACCTGATCGAGCGGTTGATCCAGCAGCAGGATTCCTTTGTCCACCAGGGAAAGCATTTTCCCGACATTGATTGCCGAGGGCCCAAAGGCAATCCGTTCCATCTCAGTCGAATAGTAGAGATAAGAAGGCCAACCGGCCTCGCTTAAACCTCCATGTTCCAACACGCGGACCATATCAGGATAAAGGTTGCGCCACGCCTCGGCCAGAGCGAGGCCCTCGTCGGCCGGAGCGTTGCCTGTCGCCACATCATAACCGGTTTTTAATTTGTTTAGCGACGGGGTCGGTGCCAGAAAATCCTGAAACCACTTTGAGGTATCTCCCGCGACCGCTTCGTCGGCTGCTTCAAAAATCAACGGCATGATGTCATCCGAAAAATTAGCCCTACCGTGAATATCTTCTATTTTTTGTCGGTAGTATTTCCATATCTCACCCCACTGCCCGGGAATTGTCACTTTTTGATAGTCGGGTTTCGGAAGCATGGGCCGCCCCGTACGGGAGAACGGGATTATTGCCCGTGGTTCGCCGCCGGAAGGATCGTAAATTCCATCTGAGGAAAACTGCCCACCCCGCATCTCGGTGAGAGCGAGAACCGCATCGATAAACGTCAGCGAAAATCCGCGGACTGCTATCTTTGAGTCGGGCGGAACCGACTCAACCGATAATTGACGCTCCACTGGAAAAACGGAACGTTCCAGCCCCGCCTCGGAAACGGGGCGCCATCCTTCGTGACCGACCGTCATCACCACTTCGTCAAAATCGAACCGGGAGTGTTTGGTGTACGCAATCCAACCGGCATCGTTTTGGGTGACATCCTCCACTTTCGCGGGGATCACTTTCAGGGACATCCCTTCCGGTAGAGTATCAATCACATGGCGAAATCCTTCGTGTAGGTATTCCCCGACAAGAGCGCGGGGAACAAAACCATGTTCCGAAGCAAATTCAGGGTAGTTGCGGGTCAGCCAGTCATACAGATTGGTGCGAAGTTCCGGGTAGATATCGCGACTTTCCCGGCTCCAAATGTCGATGAATCGGACCGGGTAATTCATCAGTAAAAAGCGAGGTTGATTCGGATCATATATTGTTCCAGCCCCCGGGAATTGCGATGTTTCAAACAGGGTGACCTCCACCGCCCGGCGTTTTTCAACCGGGAGCTTTCTCAATTCCAGTGCGATCCTCTCGAGACAGAATAGCCCGCGGGGCCCGCCACCGACGATACCAACCTTGACCGCTTCGTTTTGGGACCAGCTCATAGTGCTTCCGGGTTCGACACGCCGAGTTCGGACTTCACCCATTCGTCGTTAAATATGGTATCAAGGTATCGCTTCCCGGAATCATGAAAAATCGCCGCACACTTTTTACCCTCCAATTCGTTTCCAAGACGCGACACGGCCTCGACAATTCCTCCGGCGGAGCCGCCCACCAGAACCGCTTCGCGGCGCGCCACTCTGCGGCAACCCCGAACGCAATCCAAATCGGACACCCGAACCACCCGGTCAAATTCCTGCCCCTGAGCGAGATCGGAAATCACACCGGCGCCGAGTCCCGGGATCTTCCGTGTTCCCGCCTTTCCTCCGAAGAGGATGCTCCCGACAGCGTCCACTGCTACCACCTGAGTCTTGCGCCTTTTCTCCCGGAGGTAGTCCCGACATCCCCGCGCGGTTCCCGTGCTACTGGTGGCCACAAAGAGAAAATCAATATCACCCCGGAGCGCCTTATCCAGCTCGCGGATGGTTCCCCGGTAGTGGGACCGGGGATTGTTAAGGTTCGAATATTGATTCGGCCAATAATAGTCGCGATGCTCTGCGATCAATTTTTTCACCGTAGAGAGACGGGCGGTTAGATAGTCGCCATTCTCCGGATTATCGACTAATACGATTTCGCCACCGTAGGCTTTGATAATCGCGATATTCTGCTGCTGAGCATGAGGGTCGACAACGCAGATAAATTTTAGTCCATAGTATCGACAAGCCTGAGCCAGTCCGATTCCCATATTACCGGAGGAAGACTCCACTATCGTGGAATGCTTCGATATGATTCCTTCCTTCAGCGCCGCCTCAATCATCGCTGTGGCAGGACGGTCTTTGGCACTTCCGCCGGGATTGAAGCATTCCAGTTTTGCGTAGAACTCCAACGTCGATTCAGGAAACAGCCGCTCCATCTTTACCAGCGGAGTTTCACCTATCGTTCCGAGAATTCCCCGGGCACCGTAACGGTCTAATTTTGTTTCATTGGCAATCATATCTTTGTGCGGCTGAGTGGTTTCACAGTTCAATCTCTATTTCTCTCAAGCACAGTTTCCGTTTCGCAGTGGCTATGCCAGACTAGAAAAATCGCTGAAATTAGGGACTGAAGCGGGGCTAACCTACTGTTCTAAAAGGAATTCCTATTTACTTCGTAACCCAATTCTATCCTGAGGGTCTCCAGGAGAGTTCTACCAAATTGCAAACTGCACGTTCTCCGTCGGCAGCCTGCCCGACCCGGCTTCAATAAGCGGATATAGAGAGATTCGGCAGTCCACCGATTCGTTTCCTATCGGGAAACCGGAGCTCTGGAAACTTTGCCAGAGCTCCCTAATCCAGAATTACTTGGACCGACACACGCCCTTCAGAATCACATCATCTACGGTGCCGTCGTTTTCCGAATGGAGGACCGAAACATCTCCAGTGGTCTCCAGGACCGCGTATTTCACCTGAGACAGGCGGATGACATTTGCCTCTCTCAATTTCGCCATCAGATCCGCCTCGGACATATTAACATCCTTGAGAACCTTCCGATTAATTTGTTCCCCTTCCATCAACACCACAGGTTGATTTGTCACCAGACCATCGAAGAAGCTGAATCGGTTGATCAACTTGGCGAAGACGGATTGATATAATAAAATGAATCCTACGGCGAGCCCTCCAAGGAGAATGGAGGGATTTTTATTTACTATCGTCGAGGCCAAAACCGACCCGATCGCAATCGTTGAGGCAAAGTCAATAATCGACATTTTCGCAAAGGACCTCAAACCGGAGATCCTCACAAAAAGAACCAGAATGCTGAACACTCCGAGAGTCGATAAACCTACCAGAACGACATCGCTGAAATCTGAGATAATCCAATCTAACATATCAGCACTCCCTACTTGCGTTTCCAATAGCGGAGGTCAGCACAAGTGGAGATAAACTTATTGGCCTGGGTCCCATCCAGATCAACAAATCCATTATCCAACTTTCCTTTGACCCCTACTTTTTTGAGAAGCGTCTTCGCCGCCGCATTGTAGCCGATAAACTTCTTATGGTTTACCGCATCCATCACGAATTCTTTGGCCGGTGGCATCTTAACCAATTCTTTAACACCTTCTTCTGATGGTAGAACCGCCACCGCATCAAACAACACTGATGGACCACCGCCGATCTTTTCATCCCCTTCGATCTCGGTTCCGTCCGAGGCCGTGACACCTCCAATCGCAGGAGTCACCACCGTGAGCGTGCCTCCCGCATCCTCGACCGCTTTCTTCAATTTTTTATAGAGATCGATGTCAGAACCATCGGTCAACAGAACTCCGAGTTTTCTCCCTTTAAACGAACCGGGAGCATTTTTCATGATGCTTAAGGCATCACTTGGCTCAAGTCCCTCGACCGGATTCCGGGCCGGTTGCGCCGCTTCAGGAACCTCATCAAATCCCAATCCTTCCGCAACGGTCTTTGCGAGATCTGCGTTAATGTTAGGGAGATGCGAAACCAGAGTTTTCCGGATCGACGGCGTTTTCACCTTACTCAACTCGAAAATCAAAGCGTCCGCGATGTGGCTCTGTTCGATATCGGTTTGACTATCATAAAATTGACGGGCCTGGCTGTAGTGATCGGCAAACAGTTCAGGCCGAACTCTCCGCTTATTACCGGACTCCTCCGCCTCGAAAGATTTGAATCCCTTTTTGGCTGACGCCCGCGGTCCCCGCTCCTCCCCCGACCAGCTGTTCGGTTCGTAGTTGGCTCGTCCTTTAGGATTGTGCATCGCCATATGCCCGTCCTGCTGAAAGTGGGCAAAGGGACATTTCGGAGCATTCACCGGGATGTGGGTAAAGTTGGGTCCGCCCAGCCGTTTGATCTGGGTATCGAGGTAGGAAAAGTTGCGGCCCTGAAGTAAGGGATCGTTTGTAAAATCGATACCCGGAACAATGTTCTGAGTACAAAAAGCGACCTGTTCGGTTTCGGCGAAAAAGTTATCGACCAGCTGGTCCAGTACCAGCTTCCCGACTCGCTTCACTGGAACCAACTCTTCGGGAATCAGCTTCGTAGGATCCAGCACATCGAATTCCCACTCATCGGCAAAAGCCTCATCAAAAACCTGAAGGCCCAGCTCCCACTCCGGGTAATCGCCCGCCTCTATCGATTCCCACATGTCCCTGCGATGGAAATCGGGATCTGCCCCGTTGATCTTGACTGCCTCGTCCCACAGCACCGACTGCAATCCATACTTCGGTTTCCAGTGAAATTTCACAAACGACGATTCACCTTTGGCGTTGACCAGTCGGAACGTATGCACCCCGAACCCTTCCATGAAGCGAAGCGAACGCGGGATAGCCCGGTCCGACATGATCCACATCACCATATGCATCGCCTCCGGGGTCAGAGACATAAAATCCCAGAAGTTGTCATGGGCGGTTTGAGCCTGAGGAAAACCGCGGTCCGGCTCCGGCTTCGCGGAATGAACCAGGTCAGGGAACTTCATGGCATCCTGAATAAAAAAGACCGGGATATTGTTACCCACCAGATCCCAGTTTCCCTCCTTTGTGTATAGCTTCACCGCAAATCCCCTCACGTCGCGGGCGAGGTCCGGAGATCCCTTGCTACCCGCCACCGTGGAGAAGCGGACAAATGCCTCAACCTTCTCCCCAGGGCGTTGAAAGAGATCGGCGGAGGTCAGATCGGAAAGAGACTCATAATTTTCGAAATAGCCCTTAGCTCCGTAACCCCGGGCATGCACAACCCGCTCCGGAATCCGTTCATGATCGAAATGGAACATCTTCTCCCGGAAGCTGAAATCCTCCAGCAGCGCCGGGCCCCGCTCCCCGACTTTCAGCGTGTTCTGGTCATCACTGATCGGACAACCCTGCTGAGTTGTCATCAGATGATCCCCTTCGGGTTGCTGGTGCAATTCCCCGCCATTTCCCCGGAAATCCCCGGCCTGATTGGAATTCGATTTTGATTTCTTTTTGCTCATAACTTCGGCATAAATCTGGACCGAAGCCTTTTTGCAATCGCCATGCCACCGCCCGCAGGACGACAGCACGGTAAACGAAGGCCCTTCAAGGGTTAGGCAGCCGGTACTCTGCATCCCGAATCGTGCATTTTGAAAGATGTGATAGCCGATGCCGATCCGTAGTATTTCCGAAAGGTAGCCGCGCTTGCCAAAGCGTGGATCACGCTTTCCAGATTTCAACGAGCATAATGAAACTCCACCTTCTGGCGAAGGCGGCTACGCCAAGTAGCCGCGCTTGCCAAAGCGTGGATCATCTTTCCAGGTTTCAGCGGGCGCAA
>JARGPI010000001.1:0-141368 GCA_029213005.1 Verrucomicrobiales bacterium | reverse complement strand
AGGTTTCAGCGGGCGCAATGAAACTCCACCTTCTGGCGAAGGCGGCTACGCCAAAGTAGCCGCGCTTGCCAAAGCGTGGATCATCTTTCCAGGTTTCAGCGGGCGCAATGAAACTCCACCTTCTGGCGAAGGCGGCTACGCCAAGTAGCTGCGCTTGCCAAAGCGTGGATCATCTTTCCAAGTTTCAGCGGGAACGATGAAACTCCACCTTCTGGCGAAGGCGGCTACGCCAAGTAGCCGCGCTTGCCAAAGCGTGGACACTCCCGCTCAGCTCTACTCTTTCGAGTAATATATCCTCCAGAACCGATCCCAGAAATCTTCATCCCGGATCGCCACTTCGGGATAACCGGGAATAATCGAATCACAGCATTTCCAATCTTCCCAACGATCAACGTAATTGGCTCTCACCGGGTTATCCAAAACGTAGCCCACGACTTTCTGAAAGGCATCACGATGCCTGTCCTTCTCCCGTAGAACATTGTCGAATGACTGCTTTTGCCATTCGCACCCGTAATCAAGAAGCGAAGCCTTTAACTGTTTTCGAATGAAGCGCGTCATTGTTTTCTGATCACATGAGTCGCTCCAGCCGATTAAGACGAGATGAACATGGTCCCGCATTAAACAATAAACCGGGCATACGGAACCATACCTTCCCAAAGCATGAATCATAACTTCCCGAAAAGCCTGATGGAACTTTGGAGTCAACCAACCGGTTTTCCGGTTTTTTATCGTAAAGCTCCAGTGCACATAACTTCGGCCAAGATAAGCGCTGTATCAAGACGGGGCAGATTCGAATGCTCCATAACTGAAGACCTTCTAAAAGACGAGAGAAAGACGCAATCTTTATTTCTGTTCCAGGTAGCCGCGCTTGCCAAAGCGTGGACGATCTTTCGAGGTTTCAGCGGGCATGATGAAACTCCACCTTCTGGCGAAGGCGGCTACACCAAAGTAGCCGCGCTTGCCAAAGCGTGGAAACTCCCGCTCCACCCCACTCTTTCAATTAATATATCCGCCAAAACCGAGCCCAAAAATCTTCATCCCGGATTGCCCCTTCCGGATGACCAGACACAATCAAATCACAGAATTTCCCATCTTCCCGTTGGTAACCGTAATTCACCCTCATCGGATCATCTCAACCGTAGCCCACGATGTACTTAAAGCAGTAAACCTTGCTTAGATTCTTACCGGATGGCCATTGCCGAGTTTAAGGCCGATCCGAGGAGCCTGAGATCTGCTATCAGCTTTCGATCGTCGGGGAGATTGGCAACTTCGTAGGAAAGAGAAATGATGGGGTTATCCCAGCGTTTATCCTCGTTGTTGGTCCAATTAAAAAACTCCGGCAAATCAGACCGGGTCTTTTTCCCAAACCCCTCCAGATGATCGCGTATTTTCAGGTATCGGGTTTCGACTGGAATCGGCATTTTATGCTTAGATCCCATTCCCCTAATGTTATAACTTATCACAACACTGAAATGCATTTCTGTGTATTTTTTATCAAAATGAATTTGTAGTGAAACCGCCCCATCGCCATCGAAATCCTCCCAATCTTCCTGTGAATTATCCCTCGCATAGATATTTGGCATATTGAGCCATTTTCCGCCCTGCCGAAGTGACGATTGGGCGCTGAGATTGCTGGACACTCCTTCGATGATATCACGAAACAAGGGTGTAAAAGTCTCTTTATTGAATACACTTAGCGGATGATTTTTGATCTTTAGCCCCGTCTTTCTCTCCAGATTAGGAAAATCGTGAGCGATCTTCTTCAGAAATAATCCGAAAGATGCTGCCCGTTCCGAATCTATCTCCATCGGGTTAAAATCCGGATTATTGATTTGGAACTGCAAGTCAGATCGAATTGATGATGGTTTGTACTCATCATAGAATTTCTGACCAGGGACAAAGCTGCAATCGTGGTTTTTCAGAAATTCAAAATGTTCGTGGAACTGGTCGAAGGTATCTTTCGTTGACTCATCTTTACTAATTATCATCGCGATTTCATGATTACTGCTGATCTCTGAACAGGTAAGGTTATTCGATCCAACAATTAGGAATTCCTCAGCACCACAATTGAGATAGATAGCCTTGGGGTGGAACATACGCCCGCTTTCTTCAAAAACGCGAAGGGATGAGCCATTATCCTGCAGCCACTTCAGAGCTTCAGGCCTAGTGATTCTAAGATCAGTTCCTACAAGAAATTCTGATTTCCGAATGAGTTTGTTGGGTATCCACTCAATTCCACCTTTCGTAAGAAAAGCGATCATTACTTTGATTCTTTTGGCCTCCATCGCCAAACTTGCCAGTTCGCTTTCGAAATTGTCAATTAGTAGCTTCATTTACAGTTGGATCGGAAAACGGACCAGTAAGATTCTGCTTAATTTTAAGACGGGTTTCGGGAGTATCAACAGTGAAACCAGCGAACTACCAGCAAGTTATAAAGCGGTCGGCTAGCCGCCTAAAAACCGCCACATAATTCAGTATAAACACCCTCCGAATCGTTTTCTAACAACTCTTGGGAATAACCGATGCCCCCTTTATTTTCAATTCAGCATCTTAAGAATTCACTCGAATTGGTTACAGATACCTTTTGGCTCCTGACAGGTCCACATATCAGGTTAGCGAGGACAATTTCGAAGCACAGACGACCTCCGATAAGAGATCCAATATGCGCGACTTGAAAAGTAGCCGCATCGCTCAGACCGAGTTACTGCTTCCCATTAGGTTTGCGAGATGATTCAACTCAGCTAGGCACGGATATAAACCTTTTTAAAGATTATCGGAGTGACTCGGGCGCATTCTCAGCCGGAACCGAAAACAATATGGGTAATGCCCAATCAGCCACCCGACGGAACCAAAACGGGGCCAAAATGATTAAGTGGAAATTTCCAAACAACACGGAACGGAAAGCCGCCACCCCTGATGGAACGCAGGTTTAAGGGAGCAGAGAGAGTGGGATTCGAACCCACGGTAGGGATTAACCTACACTCGATTTCGAATCGAGCGCCTTCAACCGGACTCAGCCATCTCTCCTTTTTTGCGATTGTACCCGGTACAATTGGAAGTTGTACCCTGTACAATGCGGGACTGTACAGGGTACCGTCACTGAGTGGTGGGCAAATTACCCTGCTTTGGGAGGCTTGCAACGGGAATGACTGAATTTGCGGGGGACTGGATGCTGATTTTCGGGTGGAGGGTTTTGTTTTGGGGAGGTCTACTGAGGGTGCGGGGACGGTTTGCTGGTTTGGGGCGCGGATGGGGAGACGTAAAAGACCCGCTCCAAAATTGGCCTTCGGAGCGGGTCTGATGGATGGTTGGTTAACCGGCGTTAGCTGATCGGGATACTGTTTCCGGGATTAGACGGATTCAGCTGGCTCGGTGCTTTCAGCGGCTGGTGCGGCTTCGGGCTGGATGTCTTTTTTGCCGGGATGACCTTTTCTCATGTCTTTTCCGCGAGGACCGCATTCGCCGCCTTTGCCAGGGCCACGGCGCTCAAAGGAACCGTGACGATGACCGTCTTTTCCACCACGGGATCTGCCGTGGAAAGCGAAGTCACGGCGGGGTCCTTCGCCGCGATGGGCTTCCGGACCTCCGCGGCCTTTGCGGTGGGCTGATTCTTTGCCGCCACGGGGTCCGCGGTCTGAGGGGCCACGCTTGCCGGCGATTTTCATCTCGGTTTCGGTGACAACGCCGTTCTCATCGAGATCCATGCTGGCGAAACGCTTTTTGGCAAATTCCGCGACTCGTTTTTGTTGGGCCTGGATGGCTTCGGCTTCAGTAATTTTGCCGTCGTTGTCGGCGTCGATTTCGGCAAATTTGGCTGCGAGGTCAGGGCGACCTTTCTCACCGCCTTTGCAGGTGGCGCAGGCTTCTTTTTTGCCTTCTTTCTTTTCGGGTTTAGGACTGTCGGTATCCTGAGCCACAAGGTATCCGACCGGCAATGCGACGGCGGCAACTAATGACAAAGGGAGGATGTATTTTTTTTCTTTCATGTATTTTTTGTTTGGTAGGTGGTGCCTCTTTTCAAAGTGACCTCATCTGTGAAGTCATTCGGGATGCACTTGTTGTATGCAGGGATAGACCATTGAGATGGCCGAAAGTTTCACTGTCATGACCACTTTGGCCGGGATGTTAATGAATCGTTAATCGAGGGATTTCGGGAGGACTTCAGCTCATTGACGATGCTAAACGAGCGCAGCCAAACCTTCGTAATCGACTGAATACAGGTGGTATACGGATCAACCGACAGCACACACAATTCGGGCCTGACATGAGAATGCGGCACAGATACCGGCGTTATTTTAAAGAAAAATAGCTCTCAAATTTAATGTTTCTCTAATCACCGGCGACTAAGTTAGGAATAGAAAGCGGCGATACCTCGTCTGAATAGTGATATGCGAATACTTTATGTGGAAGACTCTCAACTGTTGCGGAAGAACGTGACCTCTGCCCTGAAACGGGCCGGTTTCGCCGTCGACACGGCCGCTGACGGTGAGGAGGGCCTGAATCTCGCTTTGACCGGTTCGTATGATGTGATGATTCTCGATGTGATGCTTCCGAAAGTAGACGGTCTCACGATCCTCGCTCAGATTCGGAAAGCGGAGATTGATTCCGCGGTGCTGATGCTTTCGGCGAGGGTAACCACTGCGGACCGGGTTCAGGGGTTGAATCTGGGAGCAGATGATTACCTGGTGAAGCCGTTCCAGCTTGAGGAGCTGATTGCCCGGGTTCATGCGCTGAACCGGCGCCGCTATGGATTGAATGGGAATCACGTCGAGATCGGTAAACTTTCTGTCGACCTCAATGCGCAACGGGCTTTTGTCGATGAAGTGGAGATTTCGCTGCGTCCCCGGGAGTTTGAAATCCTGCAATATCTGGTGTGCCGCTCCGGTAGTGTGGTGTCCCGGTCTGAGATTCTGGAACATGTCTATGATCAGGCGGCTGATTTGAAAAGTAATGCGATCGACGTCGCGATCTGCACGGCCCGAAAGAAACTCAGCGAAGCGGGTAGTGATGCCAACATCCGGACGATCCCGCGCCGGGGCTATCTGATCGAGAGCGAGTCTTCACCTTCTGTAGCGCCGTGAAAAGCCCGTCTTCGATCCGGGAGGAACTACTTCGATCACTATTCAGATCGCTGATCATTCTCTATGCGATCGGTTCGATTGTGATCTACCTGATTGTTCAGGAGGCGATCGAGCGGCGCACCAACGAACTACTCCGCTCCAAGCTGAAAGACTTCGCGGAGGATACCCGGGTTCCGCCTGACGATTCCCCGGGGCGGGAACATGAGATGGGAAATGTTTTTCATGATTTCTTTGATTCCGAGTTAGGCCAGCTCTACAGCAATAGCGGGACTCCGCTGAGGACCTCTCTCGCGCTGGGAGAGAATTCTCTGCCCTTTCGAATCGTGAAGGACCAATCGATACCGATCGAAAACATCACCCTGCCAAATGGCAAACCGGGTCGGGTTGGCTTTTTCTCTTTTTATCCCAAAACCCACCGGCGCCGGCCACCGGATTTCCGGATCCCTCCCCTGCCCGATCCCGTTCATCTGTCGGTAGCGATCCCGATTACCGATGAACGCCTCACGCTCCGCATCCTCGGGCTGACCTTACTCTGCACGGGGCTGCTGATGGGCGCTGCGGTATACTTTATCGTTCGATATCAAGTAGAGAAAAGCTATCAGCCGGTAAAGAAGCTCGTCAATCTCACAAACACGATTCAACCCGATCAGCTATCGCTACGGTTACCCTGCAACGACTTGCCGGAAGAGCTTTCCCCTCTCGTGAACCAGTTCAATACTCTGCTGGACCGACTCGAAACTGCCTTTGTCCGCGAGAGGAGTTTCTCGGGAAATATCGGCCATGAAATCCGTACTCCATTAACGGAGTTGGCAGCGTTGTTAGGAAATGCCATCGCCGATCTGGAGGAGGAGAATCCGGAGGAATTACCAAGCGAAGTCTATCGTGATGCCAACCAGATTTGTGAGCACATGAACCGGCTCATTGAAGTGATCTCCGCGATTCATCAGGCAGAATCGGGCCGCGAGCTGGTCTCACCCACGGCCTTTGATCCGGGCGAAACCCTCAGCGATGTGATTTCCACCCTGAGCAGTGATGATATAGAGATTCAGATCACCGACGAGCGAAAGGCGGGAGACAAAACGATCACCACCGACGAAACCCTTTTCCGGGGTATCCTGCAGAATCTGGTATCAAATGCGGTAAGTCACTCCGAAGCCGACTCAGCTATCGTTTGCCGACTCGACCGGGGAAAGGGCGAAACGCTGCTTTTCGAAATCTCCAACACGCCTCAGAGCATCGGTCCGGAAGATTTGGCGCGGATTTCGGAACCTTTCTGGCAGAAAGATGCATCGCGAACCGAGCGGGCCAACCTGGGTCTGGGGCTCTCTCTGGTCGATAAATACGCGGAGTTGATTCAGGCAGAGATCGATTTTTCCTTAAAGGACAAACAGTTTGTGGCGACTTTAGAGGCTCCCAACCTGGGTGACGACTGATCACCGGGGAAAAGATTGCGGTTTTGCGCGATAACGAAATTTGAAAATTCGGTTACGGTCCTGAACGCCGCAACGACCCATGAGATTTCTGATTTTAACGTTATCGCTCCTCAACCTCGCTCCCGTCACCGCCCTGTCAAAACCGCCCAATATCGTCCTCATCATGGCTGACGACCTGGGCTACGGCGATATCGGGTGCTATGGATCGAAAACGAACCGGACGCCCCACCTCGACAAACTGGCGGCTCGCGGAATCCGGTTCACCGATTTCCACAGCAACGGGCCGATGTGTTCCCCGACCCGCGCCGCCACTTTGACCGGCCTGTATCAGAGCCGGTTCGGGAGGTCTTTTGAATCCGCCCTCAATGGCGCGGAACGAGAAGCGGGTTTGCCTCCGGCAGCTTTCACCATCGCCGAGGCGCTCCGCGAACAGGGTTACGCAACTGGAATGGTGGGGAAATGGCACCTCGGATACGACGCTCCGTATCTGCCGAATCAACAGGGCTTCGATGAATTTCGAGGCCTTCTTTCCGGGGATGGCGATTTCCATACTCGTATCGACCGACTCGGAAATGAAGACTGGTGGGAAAACGAAGTACTTCAGAGCGAAGCGGAAGGCTATACTACCGATTTGATCACCCAACACAGTGTCGATTTTATAGAACGCCATCAGAAGGAGCCCTTCTTTCTCTATATCCCCCACCTCGCGATTCACTTTCCCTGGCAGGGTCCCGAAGATCCCCCGCACCGGACGAAGGGAAACAACTACCTCAAAGATAAATGGGGAATCATCGCCGACCGGAGTGATGTCAGTACTCATGTCAAAGCAATGGTGGAAAGCCTCGATCTTAGTGTCGGGGAAATCGTTTCCGCTCTCGAAACCCGCGGCTTACGGGAAAACACCCTACTAATTTTCACCTCGGATAACGGCGGCTACCGGGAATACAGCGGCGGGTTTAAAAATATTTCCGACATGGGACCCTATCGGGGGCAGAAAGCCACCCTCTATGAAGGTGGGCACCGTGTACCGGCGATCATCTCCTGGCCCGGGAAAATCACACCCTCACAAAACGACGATACAGTGATGACTTTCGACCTCTTCCCTACCCTGCAAAAACTCGCCGGGTGCGAGACCACCGAAACCGATGGCCTGGACCTGAGCGATCTACTTTTTGAATCTACGAAGCTTCCCGACCGAACCCTCTTCTGGAGGATGAAGAACGACAAAGCAGCCCGACACGGCCCCTGGAAACTGGTGCAGCGGGGAAAGCGCCCGGTGGAGCTTTATCATTTGACCGATGATCCGGGAGAGTCAAAAAACCTCGCAGCGGGGAATCCGGAGGTCGTCCAGAAACTGACTCAAGCACTCTCCGACTGGGAGAAAGATGTCGACGCCTCCGCCCGCCAATAGCAAAAATAATTGTTAACTTATGAACCTCGTAAAATCACTTCTCACCTTAATCCTATCGATTGCGGCGCTGGCATCCCCTGCTAAAGCGGAAGAGCGCCCGCCGAATATCATCTTCATCCTCGCAGATGATCTCGGATACGGAGACCTCGGCTGCTATGGGCAAACTTTGATCAAAACTCCGAACATCGACCGCCTCGCCGCTTCGGGGATTCGGTTTACCCAGGCTTATGCCGGAGGCCCGGTTTGCACTCCCTCACGCAGTGTGCTGATGACGGGACTACACAGTGGACACACTCCGGCGCGGGACAATGTTCCACACTACACCACCTACCTGAAAGATGAAGACATCACCGTTGCTGAAGTGTTAAAAGAAAGCGGCTACCGCTGTGGCGGCTCGGGCAAGTGGTCGCTGGGTGACGCCGGAACAACAGGGCGCGCTACCAATCAGGGATTTGATACCTGGTTCGGTTACCTCAATCAGGACCATGCCCACTACTATTTCGCCGAATACCTCGATGACGATGAAAAGCGCTTTGAGATAGCGAAGAATACCAAACTTCGGTCACACTACAGTCACGATCTACTTACGGAGCATGCTCTGGAGTTCATTCGGGAATCAAAAGACAAACCCTTCTTTTACTACGCGGCATATACTCTTCCGCATTTCTCATCAAAAGAAGAGGACAAGGATGGACTTGCCATTCCCTCCACGGAGCCTTATTCGGATAACGAATGGGAAGAGAAAGCAAAAAAATACGCAGCGATGATTCACCGGATCGATCGCGATGTTGGTCGGATCGTTGATCAAGTTGATCAACTCAACCTCTCAGACAACACCCTGATCATTTTCACGAGCGACAACGGCGGGCATTCCACCGTTGCTAAATCATTCGATACCAACGGCCCGCTTCGGGGCTACAAACGCGACCTTACCGAGGGCGGGATTCGCGTCCCTTTCATCGCCCGATGGCCCGGTACCATTCCGAAAGGTGTGACTTCCGATGAAGTGATCGCTTTTCAAGATATGATGCCAACCTTCGCCGAAATTGGCGGTGCAAAAATCGCGGGGAAAATCGATGGCATTTCCGTAGTGAATGCGTTGAAACATCAAAAGATGAACACCACCCGGGACTACCTTTACTGGGACTATGGGCATTGCCGTCGCTACTACGACCAAGCCGTTCGGCTAAATAACTGGAAAGGGATTCGTTTGGGGAAAGAATCTGGGAAACTACAGCTCTACGATCTCAAAAATGATATCGGTGAAGAGCATAACCTGGCTGAGAAACACCCCGATGTGGTGAAACAAATCGAAACGATAATGGATACAGCCGCCACGCCAAACAATCTCTACCCAGTTGGCGAAATCTATACTGGAAAACCGGTTTGGAAGCGGAAGGATCA
The DNA here is from genome assembly GCA_029213005.1 of Verrucomicrobiales bacterium. Taxonomy (GTDB): domain Bacteria; phylum Verrucomicrobiota; class Verrucomicrobiia; order Verrucomicrobiales; family DEV007; genus Arctic95D-9. The sequence goes on along the minus strand of JARGPI010000001.1, from coordinate 132,039 downwards.
CGGTATGGTCGAGTTGCCTGCACTAGTCAGTGATGATGACCCTGCTATCGAATCTTCAGGATTTATTTTTGATCCGAAAAGTTCTCCGACTCCGACGTGTCACTCATCCACCATCGTCGAAACGCCGAATGGTCTGGTCGCCGCCTGGTTTGGCGGAACTAAGGAACCCCATATCGATAATTCAATCTGGCTGGCGAGACAGGTTGATGGCGAATGGACCAAGCCAGTTGAAGTCGTCACTGGTGCTGAAGGCAAATCCAGCGATCACCGTACGGGAAACCCGGTTCTGTTTCAGCCTGACGACGGTCCTCTCATGCTTTTCTACAAAGTAGTGAATCCCGAGATCGGCCGGGCCAGTCACTGGTGGGGCATGTTGACGGTTTCGAGCGATAACGGTCTGACCTGGGCGGATCCGTGGAAACTTGGTCAGGATGAAAAACTGGGACCGGGGAATCCGGATCTGATCGGTCCGGTGAAGAATAAGCCGATCCAGCTCGCCGACGGATCGATCCTTTGCCCCTCGAGTACGGAGCATGATGGCTGGAAAGTTCATTTCGAACGAACCTCTGACTTCGGTAAAACATGGGAAGTGATTGGACCTATTGATACCTCATCACTGTATAATGCCATTCAACCCAGCCTTTTGATTCACCCGAATGATACCTACCAAATCCTATGCCGCAGCAAAGAGCGGATCCTCGTCGAGAGTTGGTCCACCGATGGCGGCAAAACCTGGCGACCTCTAACAGCCTCCAATTTGCCGAACCCGAATTCCGGAACCGACGCCGTAACACTGAAAGACGGGAGACATCTCGTGATCTACAATCATAGCGTGCGCGAGAAATCCTTCAAAGCGAGCCGGGGGATCTTAAACCTCGCAATCTCGGATGATGGCAAAACCTGGAAGCCGATTATGACCCTGGAAGACGGCGAAGAGGAGTTTTCCTATCCCGCAATCATTCAGACCAAAGATGGTAAGATCCATATCACCTATACCTGGAAGCGTGAGAGTATCCGCCATGCGGTTCTGAATCCCGGGGCGCTTGATTAGGGAGGAAGTTTCCCTTTGCGGAGACAGCGGAGCAGATAGAATTCTTTTATGAAGGACTTCTATCTTTTCCGTATTTTGATCCTCGCTGCATTTTGGGGCGCCCTGCAGGTTGACGGGCATGCACAGAGCGAAGCACCACCTGCCAAGATCCGGGTCCTGTGTTACAACATTCACTGGTGTCTCGGAACGGATGGTAAATATGACGTAAAGAGAATCGCCGAGCTCATCAAAAAAGAAAAGCCGGATCTGGTAGCGTTGCAGGAAATCGATATCGGAGTGGAACGGTCCGGGCGGGTGCATCAGGCTCAACTTCTGTCAGAGTTGACCGGAATGGAAGTTCGCCTCGGCCCTACCCAGGCCTATCAGGGCGGGCTGTTCGGTAACGCCGTTTTATCCCGCTTCCCGATTCGTGATGTGGAGATCCATCCCCTTCCCTATACGGAAGCAACGGAGAGCCTCGTCACTTATCCGCGGGGATGCATCATCGTGACGGTAGAGCCATCGCCGAATCAAAGCGTTCGATTCATCAGCACCCATTTTCAGCACAACGTTGCGGCCGACCGGGTTGAACAGGCCAAAGCGATTAATTTGCTGACTCAAAATGACAAAGGGATCCCCACGATTTTAGCCGGCGATATGAATGCGACTCCCGATTCCGAACCGATAACGATTTTGCTCGAACAGTGGAAAAACGCCACGAATGAACCGGCCGCTCCGACTGTTCCGGTTAAAGCCCCGACCAAAAGGATCGACTACATTTTCTATCGTCCGGAGAAGGCTTTAAAACTCGGGAAAACCTACGTCATCCCTGAAGTTCTGGCATCAGATCACCGCCCGGTATTCGCGGAGTTTGAACTCACTCCGGTTCCGAAATCCCATTAGCGTGCAGAAGCAGGAAAGTGAGACCAATCGAGAAACACTTCTTCGAAAGGGACTGTCGGGTTTGTGCCCGGGAATTGATCGGGAGTGTGTTCTACCGTGGCGAAACCTCCGGCAGGGTCGTCGAGACCGAAGCCTACTCGGAAATCAACGACGAAGCCTGCCACACCTTCTTCCGCCCCTCCGCCCGACAGTTTGTCGAGGAAAACGACGCGGGCACGGCCTATGTCTATATGAATTACGGCAGGTATTGGCTCACGAATGTGCTGTGCGTGGACCGGGTTTCGGGTGAGCGGGGCTTTGTGTTGCTACGGGCTCTGGAACCTCTCGAAGGAATCGAGATCATGAAACGACGCCGCAACATGGAACGTCCTACCGATTTGTGTTCCGGCCCCGGAAAACTGAGTATGGCGATGGGTATCGGCAAATCAGATCACGGCACCTCGCTAATCTCGTCCCAAGAGCACGGTTTTCATTTCGAAGAGCCGGAAACCAAACGGAGAGTTGTCGCGGACCGACGTGTCGGGATTTCCAAAGCGAAAGAATTCAAGTGGCGTTTCCTCGAACCCGGCAATCCCCATGTTTCGGTTCCCTTTGGCAAAGTGAAACCCTGAGAGACACTTATTTTCGTTTCATCGCGTTCTGGAGTCCCTTACCTTCTCCATAGAGTGGGGAGTCCGATCCTCGACTTCCCGGAACCGCCGGGGCATTGACATTGGGTAGCCATTTTTTCAGTTTGGCAATCTCGGCACGATACTCCGGATTTGCGGCGAGGTTGTTAATTTCACCGGGATCCTTGCGGTGATCATATAGTTCCTCGGTGCCATCCATATATCGGGTGTATCGAAAATCCCGGGACCGGAGAGAATGATTATCTTTCCCAAAGGTGGTGATTACCGGCGCCTTCCGCGGTGTTCCCGGTTCCTTTAACTGAGGAACCAGGCTGGTGCCATCCAGGTCGGATTTCTCCGGCAAATCACAAAGTTCACTGAGGGTCGGCCAGACATCAATTAATCCAACCGGCTCCACAGAAACGCCCCGCCCGGAGATCCCCGCACCGGCAAAAATCAAGGGGACCCGGGTCGAGCGCTCCCAGAGGCTTCGCTTGGCCCACTTTTTCTTCTCACCGAGATGAAAGCCATGATCACTCCACAAGACCACCACCGTATTATCGACCGCACCACTTGATTGGAGCGAATCCATAAGTATCCCGACACAATGATCGACAAAAGAGTTGGCCGCGAGGTAGGCCTGAACAGCGTGCCGATCCTCACCGGTCTCCCGCATCCATTCATCTCTCGGAGCGGTGAGGTTGAGCGATAATGCAACGCCGGTCTCAGGCACATCATCAAGATCGCCCTCCGGAGCTTCCGGCATCACAACGTCGTCAATCGGGTATAGTTCGAACCATTTTTTTGAAGCATAAATCGGGACATGGGGAAGATGAAATCCCACGGCCAGAAAGAAAGGTTTTTCGCCTTTAGCCAGTGTTGGAATCTGTTCGGCAGCCCAGGCTGCGGTCTGGTAATCCCGCTGCTCTTCATCGGGAACGTCAACCACGCCCCAGTCCCAGAGCGGATGGGTTCCCGGCACCGTGTATCGGACTTTTTTGGCTCCCCGACGCCAGCCCCGGCTTCTCTCGATATGATCAAATGAGGGCGCGTCCGCTTTGCCGTGAAAAATCTTTCCCATCGTCGACAGGAAATAGCCGTGCGAACGGAAATACTGAAACAGCGTCTCGGAATCCCGGGTAATGGCCACATCACGGAAGCCCGGAGCCAGGAAGTAGTGACCGGTATTTGACGGCAGTTTTCCGAGAAACATGCTGATGCGCGAGGGATTACATATCGGGGCCTGGCAATGCGCATTGGTGAAATTCACGCCCCGCTCGGCCAGTGCATCGATATGAGGCGTCTTCACCTGAGGATGGCCCATACAACCAATCCAGTCATTCAGGTCGTCGATCGAGATAAACAGGACATTGGGGCGGTCTTCGGCTACCAGTTGGCCGACTGATAACCACCCGAAAATTACGATAAGAAACCATCGATTCATCTGACAGGCTCAGCTCGGACCTTCAGTTTGTCACCAGCCTGATAGCGTGAAAATCCGCTCCGAGACCGACATCCACTGCTGCGCCTTCGGAGGCAACTAAGGGCCGTAACCCCGTGGACAAAGTGGTCTTTGACCGCTAAATTAACGGACTTCTGCCCCGGAACCTCTGAGTCTATGTTTTCACGGTATCTCTTTTCTGTTCACGTTTCGATTTTCGCGCTGCTGGTTTTCCTTTCACCGAACTCTCAAAGTGAAGAATTTCTAAACTGGAAAAAACTGCCATCCATCCCGGACGACCACGGTTTTGCCGGCCCGTATGGCGGCGTCATTTCGGGGAATCTTATCGTCGCGGGGGGGGCCAATTTCCCCGACGCCCCCCCCTGGGAATCCGGGAAAAAACAGTGGCATGACCGAATTTTTGTTCTTCCGGAAGGAGCCGCCAGTTGGGAGGTTTCCACCACTACACTACCACAGCTGCTCGCCTACGGAGTCTCGCTGAGTGTTCCGGGTCGGAATTCTATCGTTCTAGTCGGGGGCAGTGACTCAGCAAACCAACCGGTGAACCATTGCTACGAAGTCACCTATCAAAATTCAGCCGTCGAACTCAAACCGCTACCCGATCTGCCGACCCCACTGGCTGAAATGAGCGGCGCAGCGATCGGAAACACGATCTATATTTTTTCAGGCAGAACCGGCACGGGCACCGTAAAAAGTGCCTTTCGCCTTAATCTAAATGCTGCGAACCGAAAATGGACCTCACTCCCGTGGCCGGATCAGGCCCGGGGGCGCATGCATTCGGCGGCCGGAGTGCACAAAGGGTCGATCTATTTGATTGGCGGACGGGATTTCGCCGGCGATAAAGGGCATCCCTTTCCGGAGGATCATCTCGCATCGGAGAAGCTGGATTTTTTGAGGGACGTTTATCGATTCGATCCGAATACGCTGATCTGGAAACGCGTTGCAGATTTACCCAGAGGACTTTCTGCCGCGCCGTGGAGCACCTTCCAATCAGGCGAGTCCAACTTTTTACTTCTCGGCGGAGTCGACGTTGATTTTGTTAACGCTCAGCTCGTCGCAAGACCCGAGGTGAACGGGCAGGGCTTTGACCATCCCGGATTTCCCCCCACGATTTGGTCCTACCACACCATTTCCAATCAATGGAAACTCGCCGCCGAATACCCGTTTGACCTGGATGTGCCCGTGACAACCCCTTTGATTCAACTGGACGACCGTTCCTTCATTCTCGCGAGCGGGGAGATCAAACCCGGCATCCGTACCACTCAGGTAATCAAAGGAACCGTAACGGCAAAGCGGCTCGAAGTCGGATGGACCAACTGGGTATTGGTCGCGATCTATGTGGCAATCATTCTCTTCATCACCTATCTCGCAGTGAAAAACGAAACAGATGCTTCCACCGAAACCTACTTTCTGGGAAACCGCAAGGTTCCATGGTGGGTGGCTGGCCTCTCGATTTTCAGCACCTACTTCACGGGCATCCTGTTTCTGTCCCTACCCGGACATGCCTACGCAAACGATATCACGCGTTGGGTCGGCGTACTCAGTGCCTTTCTGATATTGCCCCTCGTTATCAAATTTTATATTCCCCGGTTTCGGGAATTGAATCTGACCTCCGCCTACGAACTACTGGAAGTACGCTTCAACTCGACTACAAGAGTGGTGGCGAGCGGCTTTTTTATTCTGTTTCATTTTCTGGTCGTCACCCTGATGCTGTTTCTACCCGCACTGGTGATATCAAGTGTCACCGAAATCAATCTATACCTCGCTATCTTCGCAACCGGAGTCCTGAGTATCTTTTACACTGTCAAAGGTGGAGTCACCTCGGCTTCATGGGTAGGAGCCTTTCAGGCAATGGTTATCTTAGGCGGCGCCCTGATTTGCCTCGTGGCAGTCACTCACCATATACCGGATGGGATTGTCGACACACTTAAAATATCCGCACAGGATTCCAAACTGCTAACGAAGAGCTGGCTGAGTCTGGATATCTCATCCGGCACTACCTCTGTTTTCGTGATCTTCATAGCATCCCTCTTTTCTTTACTTCCAATCTTCACAGCGAGCCAGGATACCGTTCAACGATACCTCATCACCTCATCTGAAAAGCAAGCGGCCCGGGCGGTTCGGCTCAACTTACCCCTCATAACCGGAGGCACGCTTCTATTCTTTCTCCTCGGAACCGCTCTATATGTTTTCTACAAATCCAATCCGGAATTAATCAATCCCGGTTTGGATAAAAACGAAAACATTCTCGCTTTCTATACCTTCCAAAACCTGCCGGGCTTCGTCAGCGGCATCATGCTGATAGCTCTCCTTGCCGCAACCCAGTCATCGATTTCGAGCTCGCTAAATTCAGCGGCGACGGCCTATGTCACGGATTTCTACGGCCGGTTTTTCAGACCGGATACGTCGGATCAATTCCGCCTTGTCATTGCCAAACGGTTCACGTCAATTTTCGGCGGAGCCGCTATGGTAACGGCTGTCGCCATTTCGTTTAGCGATATCAAGACGCTTTTCGATTCGATTTATACGATATTTGAAATGACGCTAGGTCCCGTCGCGGGGATGTTCTTCCTCGCAATTTTTTCAAAAAGCTCGAGAGGCTTCTCGGCCCTGTCCGGAGCCGTTTTGGGATTTGTCAGTGTTTGGTTACTCAACGTCATGCGGGAACTGGGAGTGGTGGAAATCTGGCCCCTGTTGAATGGCATGGTTAGTTTCCTGACCACCATAGCCGTGGGCTTTGCTCTGGGAGCAACCTCTTCTCCCCGCGACACCCGCTGGTGAAATCCCGAGCCGAACGTTAACTAGACTTTTGGTTCTAAGAGTTACCGCTCTTCGTGATCGATTCGCCCATTTTGGCCCGGAGAATGGCAATCATTTCCCTCATCGCCGGGGTGATCGCTTTGTTCCGTCGTCTCAGGATACCCAGGGGCCGCCAAATGTTCCGGCCTTCCAGTTTGATCTGTTTCAGCACCCCGGACTCGACCTCGTTCCGGACACTTTCACTGGGGACAATGGAGATGGCGCTTTCAATTTCGACCCCCCGTTTCACCGTCTCGATATTATCGAACTCAACCACCTCTTTCACCGAAATTCCGGCATCGAGAAACATCGCGTCGATCGCCTGGCGGGTTGGGAGATCAGGTTCGAAGGAAATAAACCTTTCTCCATCGAGATTTTTCAGGGAGAGCGAGGTTTTACCGGCCAGCGAATGGCCGGGGGGACAGATCACCACCAGTCGATCACTCCAGGCCGGTTCGATGTCGATCCCTTTGCGCGATTTGGGATAAGCCACCAGCCCGAGATCCGATCGGTTCTCAAGAACATCGGAATATACCTGGTTGGCCCGGCGATAGGTCACCTCCAACTTCACTTGAGGAAAACCGGCTTTAAACTCATTCAAGTAGGGTGGTAATTCATGAAACCCGATGCTGTAGACCGTGGCCACTTTCAGGCTGCCGGAGACCGAATTGCGCAGCGAATCGAGTTCACCGTGAATCCCCTCGTAGATCTCGAGAATCCCCTTTCCCGCTTTCAGAAAAATCTCCCCCTCCGGAGTGACCGCAAAATTTTTCCGACCGCGCTCTACCAAGGTGACACCGAACTTTTCCTCAATCGCCTTGATCTGCTGGCTGACGGCACTTTGCGTCACTCCATTGCGCTCCGCCGCTTCCGAGAAACTGGCGGTTTCGACGAGGTCTGAAAGGATCTTAAAAGTTTCAATCTGCATGTTGGAAAGTGCCTTAATCACGTCTCTGTGTGAGGCTCGGAAACAGTATAACGTGCTCGATCACACGCTAGACCATCTGATGTCCCTGCCAAACTTTACCTTAGTCGCCCTTTTTTGTCTGTCTAACTGGAGTGCAGCCCAGGAATGGAGTCGGTTCCGGGGGCCGAACGGCACCGGAGAAGGGAAAATCTCCGGTCTTCTCAATGAAATCACATCGATCGATTACCGCTGGGTGGCCAATATTGATGGTGTGGGACATTCCTCACCGGTGATCTGGGGAAACAAAATATTTCTCACCGCCACTGATGACGGCACTCAGAAAGGAACAGAACGAAAGGTCCTCTGTTTCAACGCAGAGAACGGCGACCTGCTCTGGGAATGGAGCGATCCTGTAGAAGAGCACAATTTGCATAAATTTAATAATTTTGCCTCCTCAACGCCGACTATCGATAAGGATCGTATTTATGCGGTCTGGGGGTCAGGAACCAAAACTCAGGCAATAGCGCTGTCACACTCCGGAGGGCTGATTTGGCGGAAAGAATGGCCCGGATTCACTTCGGATCACGGGCATGGTTCTTCGCCGATTCTGGTCGACGGCGTCCTGGTTTTTCATACCGATTCAAAGGATGATTATAAGAGCTATGTGATCGGGCTGAATCCGGCTGATGGCGAAATCATTTGGGATCTGGAAAGGGTCACCCCTTCAACCGATAAGAAGCATCTTACTGCCTACAACACTCCAGTAACGGTTCCGGTCGATGGAATCGAAACGATTGTTGCTCTGCAGAGCAACGACGGCTGGAAAGGAATCAATCCGGCTGATGGCAGCGTCGTCTGGACCAGTCCGGGAGGTTACGACTTTCGATCGGTCGGTTCCATCGCTAACGGCGATGGGTATCTTTTCGCTTCGTTTGGATCCGGAGGCGGAGGCAAACAGGGAACGATGTTGAAAGTCGAGAACGGGAAGGCAAAGGTTCTTTACTCGCTGGGAATCAAAGACGGGCTCAGCTATGTGCCAACTCCACTCATCCACAACGATCTCCTTTTTCTCTGGGCAGACGGCGGGATTCTCACCTGCAGGGATCTTGAAACAGGAGCTCAAATCTATAAAGAACGGATTGGGGGAAACTATTTCAGTTCACCGGTGATCGGGGATGGCAAAATTATCTGTGCGAGTCTCGATGGCGATTTGGTTATGGTTTCCGCGACCAAAGATTTCGAAGTGATTGGTCGTAGCCGCCTGGAGAGCGGTGTCCACGCCACACCGGCAATCGCTAACGGTTGTCTTTTCATCAGAACTGACACTCACTTGACCTGCGTTTGCGGCGATAAGTGAGATTGAATTTTTGTCGTATTACGACGGTCGCTTCCGGTTCACTCCACCGCGTCGATTCTATCAGCATCTATTTCCTTTTCCCTGGTTAATTCCAAGCAACTGTATCGATTACCGTTTCCATTTGACCCTGATCCCCCGGCTGCGTTGGTTTCTTCTAACCATCTACCGTTGAATCCCTCCCGGGTTCTATGAACCGGCTAAGTTGCCGATTCGGTAGAACCCGTTGATCCGGGAGTGGTTATTTCCCCAGCAACACTGCACTGGGGATTTCAATCAGATCAGCAACCAACTCCAGAACCTTTGTGGAATCACTTCCCAAATCGATTCCTTCCAGGATCGGGATTGATCTATCTTTAATCGATTCAACCAGTGCCTTGAGGAAATCGTCAGGTGTTCTTTCACCGCCAACGGTGACCAAGCGGACATCGCCATTGAGCGCGGCAAACACTCCGATCTCTTCAATATTGAGTGATTCGAGGTTCTCCAAACCTTCACCTTCGATATCTGAGGCAAACAGTCGATTAAACAACTGATCACTAAACAAATTGCTGTGCCCGGTCAGAGCAAACGGTCCGATGAAGGAGAAGAAGCCAGGGCTTCCATCCGCATTAGGTGCGAGGAAATAGACGTCCGCGACCTGAGTTCTCCGGTCGGTGCCTCCGTCATCATCCACCACTGTGACCGCAATTTCGTATTGACCGTCTGCAGAGTAAATGTGAGCCGTGGTGAACTCAACCTGTCCGGTGTTGGGATCAACCGATGTGATCGTCAACTCAGCCCCGTCACTCGAAGAAGCGATCTTATCCCCGGCACTCAATCCGGCATCGATGCTTGGCAGCGTAAAGAAGGAAACCGTTCCATCCTGCCACTCTACCCGAAGGGTGTGCCCATCCTGAGTTCCGAAGTCAGTAAAGCCACCATTCAATGTGGTCGGTAACAGGACCTGTGAGAATGGGATGTCGATTTGCAGTGACGGAACACTGGCTCTCTCGATATCGAAGAATTTCACGTCTTTCTGGGAACTCGCCGGATCAAAGACAAATCTGCCGTCTCCGGGAGCGGTGTCTATCTTTTGGGTTCCAATTCCGTCGATGATATTCAAAACATCACCGATCGGGTTACCCGTTGGATTTCTACCATCCACCGTCATTTCGGTGTTCTCACTCGGCTTAATATTGAAAACGTCGATGGCATTACCACCGGTGATAAAGACTTCGCCGACGGCGCTGACGGTTCCGAGGAAATTCACTGTAGCGCCATCAGCCTCAAAGACACCGGGAGCACTTTGATCCGCATTGATATGGATGGCGCCCCCATTTGACGTCATCGTAGCGGTTTCATCAAAATCGAAGTTACCCGCAGTCGTCAGCGTGGTGTCCCCGGTCGTAGTGATATCGATTCCGGCAGCGATATCAAGCGAATTACCGGTCGTAACATCAAGGCTTGTCAACGCAGTATTCGCTCCGACATCCCCGCCTAAATTGACGCGTCCTCCGGTATTTATCGTCAGGGAATTTCCTCCATCAACCGATTGCTCGAAGGTGATGTCGCCATTCTCCCGGCTTTCCAGAACCACATTCCCGCTCAAAGTAACTGCACCCCGGAAATCCAGAGTGTTTTCGGTCGTTAAGTCAGCCGCAATATCAATCGCAGGTGATGTGATATCGACGCTTCCCAGAAACGCCGAAGCAGTGGTGAAATTCACCTGGTCAGCTCCGCTACCGGTATCAATCGTAAGGTTTTCAAACAGATCGGTTCCGAGTGCGCCCACGTTAAGCGTTTCGTCTCCCGCAGAGCCTGTGTAGGTAATGTTATGAGGCCCATGAGCGTTGCCAACCGCTGCGGCGGGCATGCTCCGGAGAGACACTCCATTAACTACGATATCGAGATTACCGCCATTCAAACCGACCTCGACCGTGTCCGGCGAAGTCGCGGAAGGGTCATTTACGCCAAAGGCAGGCGGGAAGTCTTTGTTCATATCGATTTCCACGGCACCCTGACCGATCACGGTGATGGTTGCAGTAGCGGTTGAAGTGCCTCCATCGCCATCACTGATCGAATAGGTAAAGGTATCAAAAGCTATCTCACCCTCTGCCAATGTCTGGAAGAACGCAGAGTTACCTGCATCGTAACTGAAACTGCCGTCGGCATTCATAGTAACGCTGCCACCCCAGTCGGTAATCACGTCAGCTCCTGTCAAAGCGGTCCCCTGCACATGAGTCACGGTCAAGGTGTCGTTATGAGCGGCAGGATTCGCCGCATCAAATCCCATCGGATCGGCAGGATCGCAATCGTTGGCAAGCACGCCATTGGCTGCAGTCACATTGATCGCCGGTCCATCCTCTGTCGTGACATAGTCTGACAGTGCATCAAGACTGAAGTAATCGAAGAGAATCCAGCCACCGTTAGAATCGGTGCGACGAATCTCAATCACATTGTCATTGTCAGCAGCACCGCCGTTGGCATTAAATACTGTCGTGAGAACACCGTCTTGAGTCACCGTTTCGGAATGAACCAGAGTTCCATTGAAGCGCACCTCGATATCAAATCCGTTCGTCGGGATATTGCTGCCAGGCAGAACATCCACATTCAAACGCAGGTTTCCGTCTTCACGATGCTGCGGAAGATTAAAATGGATTCGGTTTGCCTTGTCCCCGCTCGTCGGAGACCAGCTGGTCAGAGCTCGCTCAAAATTGGTCGAAGTGCTCTCATCCTGAGCGACCGTTCCAATTGCGCCGGGATAGTTTCCTGCCAGATAGTAGTCGTCATCCCGTGCTGTCGCGCTTCCGGGAGCTGCGTTGGAGCTTCCAGACTCCTGAGCAAAGTCACTGTTTCCTCCGTTATCGACACCAACCCGCCATAACTCTAGAAACGGTTGAGGCTGTGTTTCCAGAGTGATCCGGTCGAACTGCATCCAACCACCATTGTTATCAAGGCGTTGCAGAGTGATGATATTTTCACCTGCGACAGTGTGGACACTGAGGCCATCTACCGTGATGATACCGTTTTCCAATACCGTTTGGGCATGGACCTGAGTTCCATTCAGGAGAACCACAAATTCAAAGCCTTGATCGGGAACGCTACTATGGACCACATCCACGATCATTCTGAAATCATTGCCAACCTGATGGGGCTCAAGGTTGAAGTGAATACGATTGATTTTGTCGCCATTGGTCAAGGCGCGTTCAAAACCCACTGTCCTGGTAGTTGAGCTACCATCGTTAAACGGCTCGTCAATGTAGACTTGCCCGTTGACATCCGTGGTTCCGGCGAAGAAATAATCATCATCCCGACTAGTAGCACTGCCGGAGGTTTCAGCATTGGTTCCGCCTTCCTGCTCGAAATCGGAGTTGTTACCGTTATCAATACCCACCTGCCAGACTTCGACCCAGCCATCGTCTTTCGCTATCGGAGCGACATTATCAACCGGGACATCGAAGCTATGAGTCGCTACGCCTCCATTACCATCGTTTACCGTTATATTAACGGTATAGATTTGTCCCGGGCCTCCATCATAGTAAACATGACTTCCGTCGACGGCCCACTGTTGAGGCGTTGGAGCAACCGTTTCATCACCGAGATTTTCCAATCCGGAAGTATCGAGAGTCATGCTCAATAGTCCGTTGTCCGGAACGTAATCTCCACCATTCAAATCGTTATTGGTTGAACCGGTCTTTGTAAGCACCGTCTCCGTACCGTCACCCCAGTTCACTGTGATGCTCCAATCTTCTGTCGCGGCCGTATTGAAGTCGGTGTGATCAAGATCGGTGAAGCGAACGATATCGGAAATCGTCAACAAACTACCCTCCGTTCCGGTTGGAGCCGGATTACCTGCCCCTCCCGCACTGTTCACTGTATCGACGACCGGCGCATCGTTAACACCGTTGATCGTTACCGTAACGGTTGCGGTGGATTCGAGACCGAACTTATCGCGAACCGTGTATTCAAAGGTATCAGTGGCACTTTCACCGGCCTGAAGATAATCGAACTGACCATTGGGATCGTAGGTCACGCCTCCGTTTGGATCGATCGCATAGAGAAGGCCGGCGCCTTCGATTGCGATGAAATCCACAACTTCCTGACTATGCCCGATTTCTGCATCGTTAGTCGTATCCTCTTCGGTTTTGGCCTGAAAACCTGTCGCCGAAATATTCTGGACTCGAATCTGAACATCATCGGTGTTGACCGAAGTCGACATATTAGCCATCAATGCCGGAGCCGTGGTGAAAACACCACCGTCAAACGCGACAGGGTCAAAAGTTTGATTTACAGTCGTTCCGCTTCCCGCCTGGAAGGCAAAGCCGCTCGTTGAATCCCATGCACCACTTCCCTGTTCGATCGCGATATATCCAATCGTTTCAGCAACAGGATGGGCTCCGAAATTATCCTGGTTTTCCAGCGCCACATCAAAGCCGGTCGCACTTGAGTTTTGTTGCCGTGTCTTCAGGAATTCACTGGCACTTCCCGCCGTGGGATTACTCGTGTTGGTGTGGAGACTGTTGACCGTTTGAATCTGAGTCAGAATCGTTGGTGTGCCCTGGAAATTGGTACTGAAGGAATGAGCAAGAAATCCTCCATTCTGTCCAACGGTGTTGTCGGTCACTATGTTGCCAACTTCGATCCGGGTTCCGTCTTCGAGCACATGAGTGCCGGCCTCCATCACCATGTAACTTACCGTCTCGGCAGTATGGACTCCGTCACGATTCGTCGGCTCGGCGATGTAAATATCAAAACTGTTCGCCGTAATGTTACTGATCCTGACCACCGCTTCGTCAGCTTCGTTGAAGGTCGGCGAATTCGCGATCACTACCGGATTGTTATAACTCCCGGTAAAAGTAACGGTTTGAACGACGTGAGTCACATTGGTCAGTGTTCCAACTTCGCCTATCGCGTGGGTTGCAGGAACAACCAGTCCCTCAGTATTAGTGGTATCAACACCTCCAACGTTCTGCTCTTCGACTACCGTTCCGACCTGATCATCCGGATCGGTATCATTTCCAAACAGCGAGGCCGCAGTGATGGAAACGGTGCTGTCCTCATCGGTAGTAGCTGCACTCGGGTCATCGGTCGCCACTGGCGCGTCGTTGACACCCGTTACCGTAATTTCAGCGGTAACCGTTGATGATGGCGGAATCCCCCGGATCAGGGTAAAGTCCACTCCACCGCCCGAGAAGAAAAGCCCCTCGACGACATCACCCACTTGATAACCCAATAAGGTCAGATCAATACCGACTCCCGCATATCCCTGATTGGCGGCACTGCCCGGAGTCCACACACCGCTTTCCAGCGCGTTTAATGATGTCGCATCCGAGGATACCGCGTTGTTTGCAGCGTTATCACCGAACACCGTGTAATCTCCATTGGTCCCGCCAGTCACCTGATAGCTCCCCACGGTTCCATCGATCCGGTTAATTCGGAAGCTATCCGATGCGGCCTTCTTCGCTGCGTCGTCAGCTCCGGCTGCCAGATCAAATACGATGATATCGATCCCTTCTCCAACCACTATTCCGCCATTCTCGAACTTCACTCCGAGACCGTTGATTGTTGAATTGTCAGGCCCGAGCAACAATTGATCTGCCGCCGATAACTCACCGGGATCGCCGGGGTTGATCAAGCCGGTATTGAGTCCGAGATCCTCGACCATTCCGGCGCGATTCCCAACTCCCGGATCGTAGATACCGTTAGTCGCGTCGTTGGCGGTGACGGTATTGGTTGAATTGGTTTCATTATGCCAGTGGAATACATCCACTCCAACGAGATCAGAGGCATTGAAGTCACCCCGCTCTGTCGAAATGGTTTCCAAATTGGTTACTCCATTTGCATCGTCCGAGGTGGTCACAGCGGTAATTCCCGTTCCGGGTCCCGATCCCGGGCCGCTGGTTCCGGTCTGAATGGTGTAATTGAGCGTCACCGTTTCCGTTTCACCGGGGAGCAGGTGCTCGAAATCGCCATTCGGATCGAAGGTAATTTCTCCGGTCGCTGGATCAAAAGTAACCGTTCCGCCGCCGGAAGTGGTCGTATCCGCTGCTGTGATGATAACGGAGCTGTCATCTTCTGGATTATAGGTCGCCAGCTCAAAAGGTATCGCCGCACCAAAGTTGCGAAGGAGAATATCATCGCTTGTGTCATCCGGCGTTCCATTGTCATCAACTATATTGAAGTTCGGGGCTCCGACCAAAGCGGTCGATGCACCGATATCGACACTGATCCCGAAGTTGTCTCCATTCGCGAGGAAATCTCTGCTTTCATCATCCGGTGCCTGAATCTCGTTCTGCAACATTTGAGTCTCAGTCCAGGATCCAACACCATCGAATTCGAAAACGTAAGCAGCACCCCGG
This sequence comes from Verrucomicrobiales bacterium, assembly GCA_029213005.1. Classification (GTDB taxonomy): domain Bacteria; phylum Verrucomicrobiota; class Verrucomicrobiia; order Verrucomicrobiales; family DEV007; genus Arctic95D-9. Next base: position 116,635 of record JARGPI010000001.1, on the reverse strand, counting down.
TTCGAACCTCCGGTATCCTCCTGCCAGGCACCGACAATCAGCCTGTCGCCATAGACAGCCACCGAACGTCCGAACTCATCCTCGCTTCCTCCATTCGAAGCAAACAATTGCTGCTCCTCCACAAAGGACGCCCCATCGTAACGGAACACATAAGCCGCACCGCGATCGTTGGAGTTTCCTCCGCCACTACCAACCGAGTTATGATCAAGATAGGATCCAACTACGATTACATCGCCGTGTATATCGATGGAAAGCCCGAAACGGTCATTTCCGGCACCATCGCTGGCCAGCAATTTCTGGGTTTCCTGCCATCCATATCCATCATATTCAAACACATAGGCGGAGCCAGAGTTGCTTCCGTTATCATCATCCAATGCCGCGCCAACGACAAGACGGTTTCCTGAAAGAGCCAGGCCGCGACCAAACTGATCATCGGCGGCCGCGTCACTAGCACCCAGACGAGTCATATCACCGGCATCGGCCCAGGTTCCCGAATCGTTCCGGGTCCAGACAAAGACAGCGCCTTCATCGTCGCTTGGATTGTGATCGAGACGGGCACCGGCCGCGATGATACTACCATCTTCATTCACCGCAACGCTATAACCAAGTTCGTCATTGGCGGATGCAGGTGACATTCTTCTCTGTTCGGTGAAATTACCCACACCACCCTCAAAAACATAGAAAGAACCACTGTCGGATCCATTTCCATGGTCATCGTAAGCTCCCACCACAATTGTGGAACCGTCATGCGAAATGACGACATCATTTCCGAAGCGATCCAATTCTGTGGGGTTTGAGGCCCGGAGCGTATCAGTCAAAGTCCAGGTGTCGTCATTGATATCGTTAGGATTGCCTACATTGCGCTGGTAAACATACACGACCCCGTCACGATCGTGATCATCCGCAGCGTCATCTGTACTGTTTCCGAGCGGAGCACCTACCACTGCGATATTACCATCTGCTGAAATCGAAACATTACGACCGATCTCGTTGTCGGCATCAAAATCAAACAAGTCTTCCGCCGGAATATTGAGCGCCGTCTCACTGTTAATCGCCCCATCCGAACCGCTGGTTAACACATGTGCGCCCCCAACCTTAAAAGCTCTCCGGAGTTCTCCATCAATCGTTATTTCCGCATCGAGTTCCTCGGAACCGACCAGATAGAAGAAGCCCCCTGCTCCATCGGAGGTGAGGGATACCGACCTGCCAAAGTGCTGTTGATCGTGTGGGTTGATGGCTCCGCCATCCGACGGACCATATTTGCTCTCAGCTGTCCACGTTGTTCCCGAACGCGTCAGCACGATAACCGAACCTCTATCACCTTCGCCACCGATAGAATCGAGGTAGGACCCCGAAATTACGGTATCTCCTTCTATGGCGACTGAAATACCGAACTGATCATCTTTGCTGTCACCCAATTCGGTGTGTTCCCAGAGGAAATTATCGCTTCCATCGTTGCGGAAAATGTGGATAGCACCCCGGTTGCGACCGGTGTTGTTAGCGTTCCAGCTTGCGTTGTCAGGATCGTCAGCCTGTCGGGCTCCTACGACGATTGAATCACCACTGATGTCCACCGAGAACCCAAAGCGGTCGTCCTGCTCGGTGAGCTGCCCCGGGTAGGGCTGCTCGGCACGCAGGATCTGAATTTCGGACCAATTGCCCACAACTGCGGTCGCAGCAGCCGTCTCTACCAGATCCGTGCCAGTTCCGGTAACGGTTGCCCGCAAAATACCCGACGCCGTCGCCGTCCCGGCTCCGCCGTTTTCGATCGCGGCGGCCACCTCATCAGCATCCGCCAGGATTACCCCACCAGCATCAGTTCTTAGCTGGATCTCAATCGTGTCGGTATCGACTCCCACCACCGTGGTCACGGCGGTGTTGGCCACCGAGGTATAACTCACGGTTACGTTTCCTATCGCGGACGTGTCGGTAGTGAAGGTCACCACACCATCACTGGATGCCGGATCAACCACAAGTTGAGCTGATTGCTTGAAGATGTAGGCGGATCCGGCATTACCGCCACCGGTGTCTTCATTTTCCGCTCCGATGACGATATAATCTCCATCAATTGCTACGGATTCACCAAACTCATCACCACTCTGTTCATCAGACGCTTCAAGCTTTTGAGTGTAAGTCCAATTTGCCCCTCCCGTAGAAGTGAAAACATATACCGCTCCGAAGTTCGAACCTGATCCCGAATCCTCGAGGCGTGCCCCAACGACAAGAGTCCGGGTACCGGTGCCATTGTCGTAGATATCGATCGCTGCACCAAAGTCGTCATCGCCGTCCAGACCGGAGAGACTCTGGTTGGTTCCAATCGTTTGGGCGATCTCCCAAACTTCTGCAATCTCATTGAAATCATAGACAAAGACCACTCCACCATTGTTTCCGGGTCCACGGTCATCCCGGGGAGCACCGATAAAGATCTGCTCATTCGTGGCATCGACTTCAACGGCATAACCAAAATTATCGTCACTTGCTTCAACACCATCCGGATGAATGATACGTTGAGCCAGCGACCAGGAGCCCCCCTCGTAACGATAAACATATATATCCTCGAGAACACCCGTCTGGTCACCACCGATGACGGCCAATCCAACTCCACTGACCGCATCGTAATCGATTGCCACCACTTGTCCGAGCTGATCCTGATCCGTGATATCGATAGCTGATGCATCAGGTGTCAGCAACCCTTGCTGATTCCAATTCGAATCAGTCACGTTGATAGTCACGCTACTGTCCTCATCAGTGGTGCCGGTGACGCCACCATGGGGTGCTTCAGCTACATTGGTCACCTGAATTGTCACCGTGGCAGTTTCATTAGGATCTGGCGCGGTAAGAACCCGAATTTGATCGATCTGCCCGTCGAAACTGAATGACAGAGTTTTGCCATCGGCTGACACCGTCACGAGATCGGCTCCGGCGTCGTCAATAATCCCCCGGTTCAGCGTACCGTTGGGATAAGTGGCGGTCGAGCTACCAAGCAGCCCGTCCGAAGCGTTCAGATTGGCGTCCCCCCAGATAATTCCGATAATCTCGGTGTCGAAGGTCACAGAACCTGTGCTCGAAACACTGTCATTGAAATGCAGTATATGGCTGTTCACAATGGAACCCCGGGTGATGACACTGTCAGCCGGGTTGTTACCACTATCATAGGTGACTCCGGCCGGATTAATGGCTGAGTCAATAATAAGATCGGCTCCAAGTTTCACATTTTGCCGCTCGACCGCGATTTGCGCCGAAGGGGCCGATGCCGTCAGGTCCGCTGCAGTTCCTGTTTTGACGACTGAAACGCTCGCTGTCGTTGCCGCAACTGTGCCTTCCCCATTGTCGATCGCATAGTCAAAACTATCGGTTCCTGAGAATCCGTAATTTGGAGTATACACCAAGTTTCCATTAACGAGACTGAGGACACCATTGGCAGGGAACCGGGTCACTCCGATAAGAGAAAGATCATCGTCACCGGTATTGGTTGGATCTGTCGCGAGATCGTTGGCAAGCAAGTCGCTCACAATATCGATGGTGAGCGGAGTCCCCTCCTCAGTCGTCAGAGTTGCTGGTGATTCCGGATCATCGGTTGCCGGAGGCACCACACTGATCGTGAATTGCCTGTCAATTCGTCCGCCATCGTCATCGACCACAGTGATCGATACCCGATAGGTGCCTTCCGCAGCGTAAGTATGAGTATCGCTGATCGTAAACTGCGTTCCGCCTTCAATTCCAGGAGGGCCCGTCGGAGTTTCAACTACCGTCGCGTGAACGGGATCGCTACCATCCCCCCAATCAACCAGTATGGTTGGATGAGTATCGAGCGTCCCCGGATCACTGAAAGCAAATGGAGGTAATGAAACGGTGGCACCTTCGTATTCCGTGCGATCTGCTAAGTCAGAAGCGACGGGGGCCGCATTGTTCGTCACAACGAGTAGTGTTTCACTGGCAATGCCACCATCATCATCCTGAACGGTTACCGTTACCGTATATCGACCATTATCGGCGTAAACGTGACTTCCGGTAATTGGCAAATCAACACCACCCACACCTTCCATACCAACGACGGTATCTACGGCAGATCCATCACCCCAACCGATCGTATAGTTGAGAAGTTCCGTCGAACCGTAACCTGGATCAGTAAATGTGACTCCCGTCAGGCTGAAGTTCGTTCCTTCTTCAGTTGTCAAATCACCCGCAACGGTAATGGCTGGATTCACATTATTAATCGTGACCGTCTCCGTCAAAGCCGGAGCAACTCCGGTGTCCTGCCCTATCGCAGAAACGGTGACAGTATAGCCCCCTTGTCCTCCGGTGGCCGAACCATCATCCGCATAAATGTGAGTGGCGGAGAAAGTATAATCCCCTGCGGCCACGCTGATGGTTTGCAAAGGTGTACCGTCGCCCCAGTCGACGGTAACATCAAAGGCCGAACCATCGCTGGATCCCGCACCATTGATCGTGACCACGCTATTTTCATTCACCTCGTTTTGAACCAGGGAGATCTCAGTCACTTCAGGCGAAGCACCGGATTCAAAGGCACCAATATCCGCCGCCGCTCCAACCGGGCGGCTGACCCCGCGCTGGTCTTCGCCAGTCGTCGACGAGATTGCTCCGTCAACAATGCCAGCCGTATCCGTCACATTTGGGGCGTGAGAGCGGGAATAGCCTCCATTGTCGGCGAGAACACCTAAATCGGGGTCATCAGTGCGATTCATCGTCGCACTGTTTCCCGGAACGGTTCCCACAGAGGTACCTACGATGTTGTTACCGGTAAAGGTAAGTCGCCCGCCGACGTTATTATCAATGTTATCATTGATCGGGGTAGCATCGACATCCCGGAAATTCCCGGAAATGATGCTGTTGCTTATCGTGCCATACATACCGCCGTTATCGATGCGAAGACCAGAACCGCTGTCGTTATTTCCACTATTTCTGGTCGTGCGGTTCTGAGTAACCGTCACATGATCGAGAACCACTCTTCCTGAGCTGATTGCCCAAATCGCTCCACCGACTCTCTGATTGACGTAGGCATTGCTGTTCGGGTCCCATCCCGCAAGGTTATTGCTGAAAGTGACATTAGTCGCCTCGATAGAAGAATAGTTATCCTGAGAGTGAATCCCCCCGCTGTGCCCATAAGACGTATTATGGGAAACTTCACCGCGGTTTAGAATCACCGAACCTCCACCACTATTCCAGATGCCTCCGGCCCGGCCCTGAGATTCGTTGCTCAATTGATCGGTCTCATTTCCGGTGACGATAAAATCTGTCAACTCCACGACGCCATCCGCGTTGTAGATACCGCCCCCACGCCCGTAAGCGTCGTTGTCTGCGATCGTCACGCGAGTCAACTCCACCCGGGCATTCCCTCCGGAACTATAGATACCACCACCCACATTGTTATTATTGGTACTGGCATCCTCCCAATCCTGCTCTCCGGCAATGTTGTTTGAGATCAAGACATCACTTCCGATGATCGTACCCACGTTTCTGATCCCGCCACCGTGATCGCCATTCGCCGCATCGTCAAATCCTGCGATATTATTTGTGATTCTGACGTTGTTCAGAGTCACGGTAATTCCAGACGCATTAATCTTCATACCACCACCCTCGTCACGGGCCGTATTGTTGTTGAGAAGCACGTCGGTCAGGTTGGCGAAAGAACCATCACTTTCGAGGAAGATAGCTCCACCATCATCAAGCGAGGTATTGTTCTCCATATCCACACCGATGAGGTTGAGCACACTACCCGCTGTTTCCTGGTGGATCCCGGCACCACTTCCGTAGTCCCGCCACGTCTGATTGGATTGATCCGAGTTTTGATTGATAAGATTGTTCGATATACTAGAACGGAAGGCAGCAGGGTCAGAGGAACTGACGGTCACAATACCACCGCCCGAATTAAAAATACCACCACCACGGCTGTAAGCCTCATTGTCATTGATGACGGCGTCCTCCAGAGTTGTGATACCTCCGGCGTTGTAGAAACCTCCACCGATCCGGTCGCGGTTATTGGTTAGCGTCCCGAAATCGGACGAACCCGCTTTATTATTTGTAATTGTGACCTGCTTACCGTCGACAATACCGTTGTTTCGGAAACCTCCTCCATGCTGAGTTGCCGATTCGTTGCTATCGATCAGGACGTCATCCATATTCACAATAGAACCGCTTGAAGCATTGTAGAAGCCTCCACCATCATCCTGAGCCACATGATAAGTGATTTCAACCCTCGTGAGGTTGGTCGCACTGAAATTCGAACTCTGATAAAAACCGCCTCCATCATCAGTCGTGGTGTTTCCGTCAATCACCACGTCAGTCAAATTAACAACACTGTTGGCTGAGGTGTTGTAAAAGCCGCCACCATCGCCATCACTGGTATCAAGGTTAATGTTATTTGATATCGTTGATTTAAAAACATCGGCATCGGACGAACTGATGTTCACCGTTGATCCCCCACTGTTCCAGAAACCGCCACCGTGCCGGTTGGCTTCGTTTTCCTCGATCCGGACATCGGTCAGGTTAATCGTTCCGTTGTCACCGCCCCAGAAACCGCCACCGCGACGATCCGAGTTATTAGTTCCGGTCCGGTTAAAACTTTGCGCCTCGTTGTGAGTAATTTCAATCGGATCGAGCGCAGCCCCGGTGATGTTCAGAACCCCGTGGTTCCAAAAGCCGCCGGCATGAGAAGTCAGTGAAAAGTTATTGCGAATCTGCACCCCATCCGCCTGGGTCTGAGTGAAATTGACCGTATCCGTATCGTTGGCGACAAAGAACCCGCCTGCATTGTCATTAGACTGGTTACCGATAAAGCTCGAATCAACGAAATGGTAATTATTAAATCGACCTTCGAAGTAGGCACCTCCACCATCGTCCTCTGCAATATTACCGTCAACCCTCGCGGTTCCGATACCACCAGCACCGGCACCACCTGCCAACTCTCCTCCAAAATCGGTATTAGTGAAAGTCAGTTCATTCCTCGTTCCTGACACCCAGAGCCCGCCACCATCGGCATCATGGGCACCGCCTGTGTGAGCATCACTTCCCGCCTGGTTGCGAATGATAGAGCTGTTAGTTATCTCAATGACGTGATCTGCCCCAGTGATCGCGATCCCTCCACCATCAGCGCGATTTCGACCGTTGGTCACGTTATCTGAAATGGTGACATCGTTAAAAACAATGCGATTCCCATCATCAGTAATATACATTCCGCCGCCTCGCTGGTCATCGATATTGGCATTGAGAACACTGGCAGTGTTACCGCTAACAACCGTGCCGTCGAGGTAAAGCATACTCTCACCTACATTGTTACCATCCATATAGATCCCGCCCCCAATGTCTTCGGAACTGTTATTTGAAACGCTCCCGTTAGTCATGAAGATGAACCCGGAATTGCGACCACTGCTGCTGGTGTAAATACCGCCCCCGTCATCATCGTTGTTCGCTCCGCGGATCGCCTGGTTATCGACGATGTCGACATCTTTCATCACGATGATGCCGCCCTCATTCCGAATCCCGGCACCATGGCTGTCCTGACTCGTTTCACCTCCGGTTATCGTCAGGTTGGAAAAGAAAACCGTAGATCCACTCAAGACATGAAAAACCCGGTCAAGATTTCCCCCGTCGATGATGGTCTCTGCAGCTCCATTACCAACAATACTAATATACCCGGCATTGGAACCCGTTTTGCTGATGTCCAGATCTCCATTCGCATTCGCATCGTCGTTACTCGCCGCTACTGTATTATTATCCGTCAGTGCATCCCCAATCGTAAAGGTCGAAGTTCCGGTCGTGGAAAAATCGACCGTAGTGGAAAAATCGATGACATAGTTCCCGGGATTGGTGTTAGCCGTGATGAGATGATCCCGCAAGGTGTTGCCGGCAGAGTTATCCACCGTCAACACGGTAACGTTCGGAGTCGCGTTATTCGGCATCGCCACCGGATCCACCACTCTCACCTGTCCGGTTTCGACGACTATCTGACCCGTTATCGTGTCGGTAACCGTCATTTTGACATCAAGAAGCCGCACCGGATCGCCGGCCGGATTTGTGATATTAAATGAGGGATTGTCTCCCGATCCCGTGGTCACAGTCGCACCCGCGCTATCCGTCATTTCCCAATCGTAAGTTAATGCCCCTCCGCCGGTAGTCGTGGCTGTCGCGTTGGTTAAAAAATCCTGACCCGATATCACGGTCTCCGGAAGATCAAATTCATCGAGGACAACAGTTTCTGAAACCGGCTCGGTTTCATAGGCTCCGAGGTCCGCTCCGCCTTCCTGACCATTGATAAAAGCCGGAGACACGGAAACGGTGAGACCGTCGAGTTGAGATCGCTCGCCTGCATTACCCAGTCGGGCTCTGAGACTGAGCCCACCGAAGGAACTGAGCACCGTTGAAACTGAATGACTACCGGTTTCCCCGGTATCGCGGGTGGCGACCAAAGTCGACCCCGTTTCCGTTAAGGTAAAAGTAAAAGAGAGAGTCGCCGGGGTACCTGTCGCCGGTTCCCCACCTCTGAACAATTCGGTATTTTCAAGAAGTACCTTCCCACCGTCATTATCTTCCACCCGGATCGGCAGACTGTTGTGCCCACTATCAAGTGTAAAAACAAAATCCTGATCGCCCGTTATTTTAGTGAAATCTATATCAATCGTTAAACTGATTGGATAAGTCGGCAGGAATTCCCCGGCAGGCAAAATTTGATACTCAAAGAGGTTTTCATTATCGACGGATCCCGCAGGGAAATTTAATGATGAACCAATCAGAGTCGGAGTCCTATTGGCATCGAGGAGAGTGAAATTAGGGTCCTCTAAAAGGGCCTCTCCCGATTTGGTCGAAAAAGACGGATCCAAAGTGGTAACGGATGCTGTTGCAGAACGCCCTAAACCCGTTTGATCAGTCGAGATAGTGGAACCAACCGCTGCGCCCAAAGCAACACTACCAGGAGTAATAGCGTGAGAACGCGCAAAGCCGCCGTAGGCACCCAGAGGTTGCAGATTAGGGTCATCAGTAATTCGAAGATGAGTGTCCCCACTGATACTACCTCCGCTGGTATTATGGGTTCCAAGAACATTACCGCCAACCAGCGTAATTGCCCCGCGAACATCACCCGCGTCTTCTCCGCCTGTACCTATTTGTTCGGCATCGCCATAGTTCCCGAAAATAATGCTGTTCTCAGCCTGTATAAACCCACTACTTCGATAAATTCCCGCACCAGCACCGGATCCACCGGCAGTCACATAGTTATCGGTAATCGTAACATGGTTCAGATAGGTGCGGTCACTACCACTCTGACTCCAAAGTGCCCCTCCATACCGTCCGTCGTAGTCCGCCGTGATCGTTCCGGTTGCGGCCCGATGAAAGCCCGAATAATTTCCACTAAATGTGGTATTCGTGGCGTCCAGTTCCGCACTGCTGGCCAACCGGATACCACCGCCATGATTACCGGCCACGTTTTCCGATACTGAGGAACCTGCAATCGTTATCGAAACTTCATTATCCGTATCGATACCACCGCCATAACTGGCCGCTTCGTTTCCATCGATCGTTGAATTAGTCACTTCCAGTTGCGTTCTACCCAACGCCCGAATACCTCCGCCCCTTAAGTCAGCCCCTCTGGCGGTACCGCCGATACCGTCTGACCCGCTTTCTCTACGGGTGACCCCATCTTCCTCATACCCGGCCAGGTTGTCATCAATGTGAGTACGGGTCAAAGTTCCTTTTGAGTCATCAGTGATATAAATTCCCCCCCCGTGATCCCTCGAAATATTATTGGAAACACTGCTGTCCTCAGCCGTAAAAACGGAGGAACCGGTAAACATCAACCCCCCTCCGGAATTTTGGCTGTAATTGTCATCGATCGAAGTGCGAATCAAATTGAGTGTCGCGTTTTCTATATAAAAGCCTCCTCCGTTTTGATTGGAGCGGTTGTCGGTGACAATACTGTCTGACAGGTCAATTACAGAATAAGAGGAGGCCCAACCTCCACCGCCCTGCCGGTTGCCCGAAGTCGCTGTCGTTTCGTTGTTGGAAAGTGTGACAAAAGATCCGGCCACCTGAGCTCCGTCAGCATGGAAACCTCCGCCGCGTTCCGTGCCCACCAAATTGCCATCGATTAGCACATGCTCCAGATTGACACTCGTTCCCCCGGTGGACCGGAAGCCCCCGCCCCTAACACGGGCCGTATTGTTCTGAATGACCGTTCCGCTCGCAGCCGTTCCGAGGATGTTAACTGTTCCGCCTGTCGAAGTGTTGTAGAATCCACCGCCGTCCTGTGCCTGATTGGAAGAGATGATACTTGCACCGAGAATATTGACGATCGAACCGTCCTGATTGTAGAACCCGCCGCCGGAACCTCTCAAAATATCGCCGGTATCGAGCCCTGTCCGGTTCCCGGTAAGAGTTACATTGGTGAGATTCACGACACCATCACCGTAACTTGCGAAACCACCTCCGTGACGCAAAGTATCACCATCGCCGGTGGAGCCTACGGTTAGAACATCGCGAATAATTTCATTTCCACTGATTACCGTGTCGCTGGCGTTGATCAAACCGCCATTAGTATAGAAACCACCGCCGTGACCATACGCGTCATTATCCATAACGGTGGTCCCTCCCTCAAGATTGACCGTGCCTCCGGTGTTGTAGAAACCACCGCCATAACTGTCCCGGCTATAAAGAACGCCATCGGTTCCATCAACATTAATACCGGAAGTCACCTCGTCGAGTGCCTGGTTACCGTCTACCGAAGTATTTACTAAAGTAACAGTTCCGTTGTTATAAAAGCCTCCACCATGTTCATTTTCCGCGGTGTTATTATTGATCGATGAATCCGTCAAATGTACGGACGCGAACGTATTGGCGACCCGGAATGCTCCACCCCGGGTCCGAGCCGTGTTGTCGTCTAGAGTCACATTGACTCCGGTGACAGTCGTTCCCACACTATCGACATAGAAAGCGCCACCCGACTCGGCAGAATGATTACTGATGTCGACATTATTCAGATTCACGGTAGCCGCCGTCGCCGCGTAAAATCCTCCGCCCACTCCAGTGAGCAAGCCACTGCTGTTGGCGGTTACCTTATTTCCAATAAAATCGACGTTGGTCAGATTGGTGACACCGCCATCCGATGCATAAAATCCACCGCCGTGACGGGCGCCCCCGACTGCGGCGGCATCACCCTGCGAGTCAGCCCCTGCAATATTACTTAGAATCTGGATAGTTCCAGCACCACCATCGATCGTCACCGTTCCCCCACGGTTCCAGTAACCTCCGCCGTGGCCGAAAGCTTTGTTTGAAGCGATAGTAGAGGTTCCAGTTATCGTCACCTCACCCAGCTGGTTGTGAAAACCTCCGCCGTGACTGTCATCGTTAGTAGTCCCTTCATCCAGCCCTTGAGCCTCGTTCGAGCGTATGGCTACATTATGAAGCAAAACCGTTCCGTTGTTATAGAAGCCTCCGCCATACTCATTTTGGGCGTAGTTGTTTTCAATCACCGAATCAGTCAGATCAACAATCGCACCTAGCTGAGCATTGCGGAAACCGCCGCCGCGCACATCCGCAGTATTATTCTCGATCGTTACATTGGTTCCCGTCACCATGGTGTCACGCCGCAAGGTATAAAAACCGGCGCCATCATCCGCGCGGTTGTCAGAAATGGTTACCTGATCGAGATTCACCTGCGCACCTTCAGCCACCTGAAATCCCCCACCAGAGCCCCGGATCGTACCACCTGAATCTTCGACTTCGTTCCCCTGGATCACCATGGTAGTACCATCGTTCATATTGATGGTGGACAAGGTGGCGGCGTAAAATCCCGCACCGCTGTTTTGAGCGCTGTTATTGGTGATATCACTACCGGTTTCGAAAGAAACTGTTGCGCCCGTAGTGGTGTACAAACCACCGCCGGAACCAGTGGCCCGGTTGTCATCGATTGAAGAATCATTCCGAATCACGGTGGTAGTTAAATCATTGACTCTGATTCCACCGCCACTGATAGCCTCATTGCCCGAAATCGTAACCCCATCGAGAGTCAGACTCGAATTATCACTCCAAAGATAGATCCCGCCACCATCACGAGCCGTGTTCCCGGAAATCTCTCCGCCCGTCCAGGATGTGTTCGCATTCCCTCCATTGCTGAAAAGCCCCCCGCCCCCGGCGGTTTCATTTCCGCCGTTTCGAATTGCCTGATTACCTTTTAAATCGGAACCGGTAGCCACTACGGTGCTGTTATTAACGTAGATTCCGCCTCCCAAAGCGTGGGTATTATTATCGACATCGTCTACCACCGTACTATTGGTGACTTCGACGTTGTTCAAGGTTAACAGATTACCGTTGTGATAGATTCCCCCACCGTAGTCTTCATCAAGGAAGCCTCCGGTAATGGTTAGATTCTCAAAGGTGACATTGGCATTGCCGTGAATATGAAAAATCCGGTCGAGTTCATTACCATCAATTATGGTCACTCCTTTGCCCTGACCTACGATGGTTAAGGTTCCGTTGTTGGTGATATCCAAATCCCCGGTCAGTCCTGCGTTTTCTCCGGTTCCTTCAGTGCTCCCTGCAACCGCTCCTGCATTCACCGTACCGGCGTCGGTTCCCAATTCGTAGGTTCCTGCAGCGAGAGTGATTACATCATCATCACCCGTGCTATTCGCAGCCAAAATTGCCTCACGCAAAGTGAAAGAGGTAGCGTCGTTTCCTGCATCAATCGCATCATCGGTAAACACATTGGGATTGTAGGCAAGACGGGCCGAATCAACAGATCCTGGAACAGCCTCAAGCGCTTCACCTTCGACCGGGAGAATTCGCACACCGGTTTGGGCGGAACCAAACATGAGATTATTGCTGTCCGCTTCACTGTAGAGATCTTCGAGTCCGATCACGTGCCCCATTTCATGCATCATCACGGTGAGCAAGTCCATTCGGTTGGACGCGGCGGAATCGAGGGCGCTCATGATGCCCTCCTCATCCATGTAGAACTCCACATCATCCAAAGGAGTTGAGTCTACCCACCATCCCTGTCCGAAGGCATCAGAATCCAAATAGATATTCGTTCCTTCGGCGTAACCTAGTGCGAGCCCTTCAATTTCGATGACTGAAACTTCGATAATCTCCAGAACCTCAACCTGTTCCTCCGTCAACCCGCTGTTTTTCCAACGCTCAATCGCAGCATCGGTAAGCTTTTGGATTTCGTCGTCGGTGAGATTTTCAAAGCTTGATAGTAATACTTCCTGATCGGATTCGCCGGATTCAGCCTGTGGCGCTAACACTTCGGTGTCGCCAAACTCCTGTATCGAATCAAACTGCTCTGCTACTACAGCGGATTCGGAAGCGGGAGCCGCCTGCGCCGCTTCATCACCCATATCAACATCGACCGGCGCACCCGAATAGAGAATTCGGGCCTCGAGGGGTTCCGCCATATATTGCCGGGGCACCATCGGCGTATCATCCACTCCCTTCTTATTAGTCGTTTTAGACAATATTTTACGGAGCAGCGATTTCTTCTTCATCTAGATATCAGTTCAAAATTTGTATTATTCTTCCAAAAACAGCAGGAAGAGGGTGGGAATATGGGAATAATTCTGGAGCATTTAATGCCCCATAATCACCACCGAGGGTGAGGGAGCAGCGCAAATCCGTCAAGAAAACGGGGGCCGCGATTGCGTATCACGCATTCAAACTAAGCTACATATCACTTATTGTGAGCAGCCTACGTTGTAAAATGATATTTCAAAAGTGCGTTCAGGCACTTGATTTATCCAATTCCTGCCACCGCAAAAGCTCTGATAGTTTGGTCGGATCGGCATATTCAAAGTGTAGTACACGTCGATGAAAGGGAACTATTGAACGACTCGAGGCGTGTAGAATCAGCGGTGACATCAGAAGAATATCACCGGCCCGACAGGCACAGATTTCACAATTACCTATCAAATTCACGATTTCATTCTGTAGGATCCGTCCGCGGGTATGACTACCCGGAATGACTTTCAAAGCACCATTGTCCGCGTTGGTATCATCGAGGTGAATCCGGATGGTAACCATAGATTCGAGCACTTCGACAGGTGGCTGAACACAAGTGACGCCCTCTTTTACCGACCAGGGGCCGTATCCGGGAACATCCCGGCGCTCCGCAACCGCTATTGTCATGTCCTGATGCCACGCCACCGGCCAGTTTTTCTGTGGCGTTTTGTCGAAGAGCAGGCTCCGAACGCACTTCCTACCATCGGCAAAGCGCTCTCCCACCTTTTCAGCCAAAGAACGAATGCGTTCAGAACCCGAACTGATATTCCGTGCGCAAACTCCCAACCGGGCAACTTCGCCTCTCAATTCCGCAACCTCTTCCTCATGGATTGCGTTGCGAATCAACTTAAACCCCGTTGCCGAAAACGAATCGCTCATTTCGGTATACTACAGAAATTTACGAAAAATCTCCTCGGTGGCGGTGGCCATGGCCGCCTGATCGCCATGTCCTTTCACCCAGTCACGGCCCATAGCACCTTTTTGTGGATCGAACCGTTCCAGCTTTTCCACCAAATCAGAAATCGATTCGCTCTCAAAAAGCTCCCCTCCTCCACTGGCGTTGACAATTTCAGGAAAGGCACCTTTGGCAGGCGAAACTACCGGTATACCACAGGTCATTGCTTCTAGTAGGTAAAGCCCTTTCGGCTCAATAAACCGGGCGGGAACACAGAAGACATCCACCTTTTTAAAGAATTCGAGTTTCCCCTGGTGATCGGGCGAACCCACATATTCGAACAGGTCGCTTAAGCCGGCGTTCTTGATCTTCACAACCTGCTCATTAAAAAACGATTCGTCCTTCGCCGACAGCCAACCTCCGGCAGAGAGATGAAACGTCTCATTTCGCTTCGCCAGCTCCACAAATGCATCGACTAGAATATCGAAACCTTTTTCAGGACAAATCCTCGCAAAATAGCCGATTCGCTTCCCGCCCGGAGTGGCGCTACGGTGTTCATGAATCGGATCGTAGCTCGAAGTGTCGATTCCCAGCGGAGTGAGATGAAATTTTTCTTTATCCACCTCCAACAGCTCCGACATTCGATCCCTGTAGTAGGCGGAGAAGGTGATAAAACCGTCCGCCTGCTGAGCCAACTTCCGCATCTCGTTAAGCACTTTGCTTTTCCATGGCTCCACCAACTCGTCGAGAAACACATCGTCCCCCTGCAGCGTCACTAACACAGGAACTTTAAGATCTCTCTTTAACGCCGGTATCGATCCGCCGACCAGTAGATTGGTCAAACAAATCAATTCCGGGTGAGCGGTATGCTGCAGCCAGTGCACCAGTTTTTTGACCTCCCGTTTCTGGAAGCCATCTTCACCCCGAACCATCGAGAGGGTCATCGCGCCGAGTTGTGACGCATCTACCGTCATATTTCCCGAAGCGACCCGTTTGATAAACTTCGGGTTATCCAGCCACCGGTCAAAGAACCCCGGCAAATGACGAAATAACGGGATTTTTTGCTGGAGATAGACATTTACCCCGCCAAACAATACCTGATCCACCGACCGGTCTTCTTCATCCGTTCGAATGGGAGTATATAGAGGCAGCAGAATCACATCCCATCCCCGGGACATCAATTCGCCCGCCAGCGCGTTGTCGCGAATGCAACTTCCGCAATACATTCCGCCAGCTCCCGCGGTAATATAGGTGATTTTTGCCATCGTTTTCGATTGTACCCTGTACAGTCGGGGAGTGTACAGGGTACATTACAGTCTTAAGATCCCCAGGGACTCGCGTTCGGGTAAAAGTCCGGCTTCCACTGCCATTTATTGGACCGAATCATATCGAGCGATTCTCTCATGGTAAGCGCATTTTCCGATCTCCGTTTCAGTGAATTCCGATACTGTTCAAAAATCATCTTTTCGTTTTCGCCGGCCTGATAATTCGCCTCATGCTTTACCTTCTGCCCGACTAACATCACCAGATACCCTTCCCATCCGAAAGGATCGTTCGCACCCATCGCATAGGTCGACCACATCAAACCGGGCCCGGAAGACTGATAATATTCCATGATTTCATCGGCACCCGCCAAGTTGGTATCCTCATGACAGGCTTTCCAAAAAGGGGTATCCAACCGGGTATTAAACTTGTAGTGCATGGCGAGGAAACGACGGATCGCATCCCAGGTGACTTTGCTGAGGTGATTGTAATACCTCCGGCTTACCGGGTGGATCCGCATATCGCTATCTGCGAGGGTCTGAACCAGTTTGGCGGCATGCTCGCAGGTCACCGCCAGAGAAGTGGCTTCCAGAGGTTCCACAAAGCCACTCGCATTACCAAGAGCGACGACGTTTTTCACCCAATTCCGTTCGTAAGCTCCCGATGTGAACTTGATCAACCTGGGGTCCTCAATTTTAGGATTCTTCTTTTTAAACTCCGCCTCAGCTTCGTCGTCTGAGAGAAAACTTGAGCTGAAGACATAACCACGATTAATCAAATGGTCGTGCTCGATTTGCCAGGCCCAGCCTGCATCCATTGTTTCCGCTGTCGTGTAGGGTTTTAATACCTCATCGCTTCTTTCCCAACCGCCCGCTATCGCACGGTCACAGAAAAGACTTGAACTATAGTCTATAAAAGGTTCGTCCAGTGCTTTACCTAGCAATTCGGAGCGAAACCCGGAGCAATCAATATATAGATCAGCAGACTCTGAACCGCCCGATTCGAGATGCAAGGTTGATATACCTTCCTCCCCGACATCGACACCTTTGACCTCATCATCGATGATCAATACGCCGACTTCTCTCGCCGCTTTTTCAAGGAACTCCACAAAGGGTGCGTTTTCGAGATGATACGCCACATCGGTATTAACCATGGGCCCACCATCACTCTGACGTTCAAACCCCTTGTCATTTTCCATCAACGAAGCGTTTAATTCTGTATAGCGAAAGTCGTCCATACAATAGAAACCGTTGGCTTTCGGCAAATTAGCGAGCCGACCGTCGAGCTGAGCCTTGAAGGTATAGTGAAACCGTTCCCGAGGGCCCCAGAGAAACCGGATCCCCAGTTTATAGGTTGGCCGGACCAGTTGATGGAACGCTCCGGGATTCAGCCCCAAATAGCCGTGAAGGTATTGTGGCATCGTAAAGGTCGTTCCCTCGCCCACACCGATGATCGGGATTTTAGAAGAATGAATGACCGACACATTAAGGTGCGGCATCCGCTTCTTCATCGTAATAGCAGCGAGGAAGCCCGCACTTCCTCCTCCCAGCACGATGATTTTTTCAACCAGCTGATTCATGAATTATTCGGGGTGGAATCGTTCCGTCAAATTATGCGGAAATCAGACCGCTGGAGAGAAAACCTGTCAGGAATGCATCGGCGCGCTGTTCTGCAGCTTGAGCGATGACTTCTTCATCGGTAGTGGCCTCACCATCCTTCGTCACCGACAAATCGCCGCTGGCAATCATCTCTTTGATTTTGCCAACCAGAGCGTCTCTACCATTGGTTCCATCCAATAGAGTCAGCAGTGCCGCAGCAACTTGATCATATCCAATCGATCGGTGTTGAAGACTCGACAAATAAGGTAACTGTCCGGTCGCCAACTGAGCACGCACCAGAGGGGCCGCGACGGGACGGTCGGAAAGTTCAAAGCAACTGTTGCCTTCGTTTGCGTCAATCTGAACGATGTCCAGCACCGCGCAGGCGACGATCGTCTCTGTGATATAAGATTTATCTTCGTCGGTAAGTTCACCGAGCTTTTGCTCTACCGCGGAAAACAATTCCGGCAGGCTGAAACGTTTCGGAAAGTTCAGGCTCATGGTGAGCAGCGCGGCTTTTCCCGCTTTGGTTTTTATCGTTACCGATGCGCCACCCGGCCCGTTTAGCACCGTTTCCTCTTCCGCGAACACTTTGTTGGGATCATCCGGCAATCCTAACACTGAAAAATACAAAGGAGAGCTGTTCTCGATCTTTATAGCCCGGTCAACCACGACCGAATCGCGACACAACAGCGAATTTCGCCGAGTCCGGTTGGTCGCGAAATCCAGATACTGTTCTGAATCCGCCAATCCGTGATTTTCCGGCAGGATGGCGCCCAGCGCCTGCGGGAATTGATTGATTTTCATACTTCCGATCGACAGCTCGCAAAGGTATTGCATTCCGGCACCGGTCAGCGCCTCGTTAAACTCCCGGAAATAGCAGGGATGGAGGTCGTCGCTGAAATATTCGAGTGCAAAATTTGCGTCGGGAACATTCATGGAACTCTTCCACTCGCTCTCAGCCATCGCCCGGTATAATTCGAGGCCATTGGGAATACTCTGTGCCAGAGCAGCCAGAAATTGACGCCCCGCCAGCATTTTCTCATGAGGATCCGCGATATTTCTCGTGTGATAGCGGAGTTGCTCGCGAATCGGCTCCAAATAGCCCCAGCCCGGCTGACAAACCAAGTCAACAATCAGAATCCCGTGTTCACTTAACCGGTCGCGATAACTTGCGATCAATTCACTGCGCTGTGCGGGATCGATTCGGGAAAATTGATTCCTTAAAAAGATGTAATCGAAGCTGCCTTCGATGTCATTCAGGTCCGTAAGAATGGTCACATGACCCAGCCCGGCAGCTTCGGCGAGAGCCCGACCTGATTCCGCTCCGGTTGCGGATCCGCTGACACCCACACAAGTCGATTCCGGGAGCGAGGCGGCGATGGACAAAAGATTACCGCCGTCCGCACAATCCACTTCAAGAACACGGGAAGTGGCAATCGGGGTAAACGGAACCCCAAAGAGAGTCGCCCTTGCAGCGACGGAGGAAGGATGCCAGAGAGAATCGGGAAGAACAAAAGAAAGCTCACTCATAAGGTACCACATCTAGCCATAATGCGCCTGTATTACCAGATCCAAATGAGGAAGTTTCACGCCCGAAAACAAAAGAGGCGACCTAATGGCCGCCTCTTCGTCGTTTTGAAACTGGTTGAAATTACCGGGCTTTATCGCTGAGGTCGTTCGGCTGAAGAGCGACCCCTCCGGCGGCTTGATGAGCGGCCCAGTTGTTTCTGAAATTCTGTTGCGAATAAGTTGGGCGCTTCGATTCAGAATTTGTGGTTACCGGAATTTCGATTTCAGCGGAAAAATCAGCATCGCCTTCATTTTTACTGAGAAGCGCGGCACCAAAACCAGGCTCCAGCATGGTTGGCTCATCTTTATAAACCGCTGCGTATTCCTCATCCTCTC
Source organism: Verrucomicrobiales bacterium (assembly GCA_029213005.1). Taxonomy (GTDB): domain Bacteria; phylum Verrucomicrobiota; class Verrucomicrobiia; order Verrucomicrobiales; family DEV007; genus Arctic95D-9. Next base: position 97,465 of record JARGPI010000001.1, on the reverse strand, counting down.
CAACTTGAATCGGCGAAACCGGGCTGGCGTCTTGTCTCAACTCAGCAATCCGGCGAGCCTCGGCAGCTTTCTGCTCTTCAGCAATACGAAGGGCTTCAGCAGCCTTCTGCTCTTCGGCAATACGGAGGGCTTCAGCGGCTTTCTGCTCTTCAGCAACACGTAGCGCTTCAGCAGCCTTCTGCTCTTCAGCAACGCGGTGGGCTTCAGCGGCTTTCTGCTCTTCGGCAATGCGAAGCGCTTCTGCAGCCTTCTGCTCTTCCGCAACGCGAAGCGCTTCTGCGGCTTTCTGCTCCTCGGCAATGCGAAGGGCTTCTGCAGCCTTCTGCTCTTCGGCAATGCGAAGGGCTTCGGCAGCTTTTTCTGCTTCGATGTTCTCATCTTTCGCTGCACCATTTAAAGGTTTGGCACCATTCGGTGAAATCATACCCGAGACCTTTACCGCTCCGGCTGGAACCGTAGCAGAAATAATCGGGTCGGATCCATTAGGGGATTTCCTAACATTGCCCCGCACTTCGCGGTGAGAAACATTGTCCCGTGACTCAGGAGAAATAATCTCAAATGACTCAATCGCCTCAATCTGCTGATCACTGATATCGACAAAGTTTTCATCTTCTTCTACGACTTCGCTGGCCTCAATCACTTCTGAAGCTTCCGCAATCAGATGGGTTTCCGGCTCTGCAGCGGCGATGGCACGTTTTTCAGAATCTGACAATGGGTTGTAATGTAAAAGCTCGTGAAGGATATCATCCCGCTTTTTCATCGCAGTGGAAAACTTGTCATCGATGGCTTCGTTGATACCAATCGCTCTGACACTGTTTTCTTTGTAGTATAAATGTTTGTCATACAAACCGGGCACCGAACAAAACTTTACTACCAAAGGTATAGTATCGATCAGAGTAAAGAGGGCGACCAACACGATATAGACCGCCAATGCGAAAGTTCCACCACCGCCGGGATTTTTAAACATCTTATGTAACGTTTCGGTCTGAGCCATCAAATCTGAACGCTTCTCTACTTTAAGGTGAGCCACCCGGTCACTGGTATCGAGCGCCAACTGACTGGCGTCTTTCCTCAACATGGCAAGCTCTGCCGATGTCGAATCAATCTGGCTTTTGATAACCTCCAGCAACTGTCCCTGCTGATTAGCAAATACATCCAGCTTCTGCTTTTCGAGCATGCGGCGACTCGCTTCCAGAGAAGCACTGACTTCCATACTGCGAGCCATCAATTCGGAGCTGAGTTTAGCGCGTTGATCGGTCAAATTTTTGATCATACCATTAAGCCGCTGAACTTCGTCCCGTCGCCATGCCAGATGGTCCCGCTCGATCGCCCGGGCGTTTGGACCGACACCAGATTTACCACTCCGGATACCACGGACTTCCTCGTCGTAGGTCGCCTGCCATCTTTCCAGATCGCGACGCACCGTGGCACGCTCATCTTTGTAGGAGTCGATTTGAGCATCGATATCAGCAAAACGGGCATCCGTTACCGGATTGGAACGGGGAGCTTCCTGAACCACAGGCTGGTTGAGAAAATCGCCACTGACGGTTTCCTGATATTTCTTCTGATGAGCGGCAAGCTCGGCACTGACAGTCCGGATTCTTTCCTCCAGAGCCGTTTTGTTACCCTCCGTTTTGTCGCGCATCGCCAACATTTCGTTAGTTCGCTCTTTTTCGATTTCGCTGGAAATCGTGTCTTTAAATAACAGCAAAGTCAGTGGGTGGGAGACCGTTAAACCCATCAAAACCGCGACTGAAATACGCAGACAAAACTGAATCCATTTCTTCGAAGCTGATACAAAAGCCCGGTAGGTAGACAGGAGAACCCGGTCAATGGTCAGAATGATAAATCCCCATACCAGAGAAAACATACCGATAAAGAACCAGTTAGTTGTCAGCGTTGACACAGCATAGGCGGAAGCGATCATTCCAAAAAACACAGGGACCAGCACTGAAGCTCCGAAAGCTTCATACTTAATCTTTTCCCATTTAGGACATTTGTTTTTCAGAACCTCGGGATCCGATGCGGACAGCCATATCAGGCCTTTTTCCAGGGTGTCGGTTATTTGATTCTTTCTCATGTTTCGCGTTGGGCGCAATGCACCCGTATAATTGGAGTGACTTAGGTATATAAACGTTCAAAGATCCGCCTTTAAGCAGATTAAATGCTGAAAAGCTCTCTTCAGCGACGTTCCAACCTAAGTTTCTATGCAAAAATTCAGGACTACTAAATCCGGATATTTTTGTAATAATAGAACGCTAAACCCCAAGAACTTCCGCGATCAGCGCCATCCTTACAGGGACTCCATTTTGAGCCTGCTCGAAATATTTGGCCTGTGGCAGGGCATCCACCTCCTGGCGGATTTCATTGACTCTGGGAAGCGGGTGAAGAATCGAACACCCGGGCTTCATCCGGTCGACCATTTCGGCATCGAAAATAAAAGCGTTTTTGACCTCCTGGAATTGTTCCATATCGTCAAAGCGCTCTTTTTGCATCCGGGTCACATAGATCACATCGGACTCGGTGATGACTTCATCAGACAATTCATGGAAAATCTGGTCATCGGTCTTCCGGTATTCCGCCGGAATCTGAATCACTTCGGGAGAAACAAAACTGACTTCAATCCCCTCGAAATGCCGAAGCACCTGGGCGAGCGAATGGACGGTCCGTCCATATTTCAGGTCACCGACAAAAGCGACCTTAAGCGGTTCCTCTCCGATTCGGTGATGCTTGGCGATGGTGTAAAGATCCAGCAACGCCTGGGTCGGGTGCTCCCCCGCTCCGTCCCCGCCGTTCAGGACCGGCACCGGAGAGTAGTGCGCGGCGAGCTTTGCTTCCCCCTTGGTCTTGGTCCGGATCGCAATGACGTCGGCGTAACCGCCCACGATGCGGATCGTGTCTTCCATCACTTCCCCTTTGGTCTGGGATGAAAAGGTCACATCCGTTTCCGAAATCACTTCGCCACCGAGACGTAACATTGCTGTTTCAAAGGAAAGCCGGGTCCTTGTCGAAGGCTCGTAAAAGAGAGCCCCGAGAATCTTCCCAACACACATTTTCGAACCACCACCGAGCAGAATAGCTTCCATTTCCCTCGATCGATCGAGGATCAATTCCAGTTCGGTTCGGGAAAACTGGGTAGCGGAGAGAATGTGCTGTTTATCCATTCAGGCGGAACCTACCCACGGGAAGTGATGTGTCAGCCAATTTCTTGCGGATGGTCAGACTTGTTCAACCATTCGTCCATGCTGCGACTCACGATAATTTCTCCGATGATTTGTCCCGGGGCCAGATTTTCCATCAATTCAGGTGTGACATTCACCGCACCGGAAAACTCAGCGACCATCGATCGGGCTGGAAAAGCAAGATCGCCCCAGGTGGCCGGGGTTTCTTCAATAATCACGTGATAGATGGTATCATCGAGATCAATTTCAGGACAGGCCGTCCAGTAGCCCGACATTTCGGCGTTAACGATGATCGACTTCACTTCGATTCCGAATGAGTCCTGAATAATAATTCTGATCGTGGCGCTTGGAGAGGACGCTCCCGCAAAATAGGGATCGAAAGCGATCCGCCCTTTGTGAATCCGGTTCTCGTTCACTTTGAATCCGCCGAAGAAGCGGGGATCATCGGGTTCTCTGAACAATTTGGTGATTCCGTTAAGCGGCCAGGCCGTCGTTTTCCGGCGTCGTGGAAACGGTGGTGTTGAAACCTCGTTCGATTCAATCTGTTTGGGAACCGCGGTGCCTGTGGACACGGTTGATGGCAGCAGGCTTCCCGTTCCAACCGAGGATCCATTACCGCTCCGATAGTCGGCGATATCGATCTCAGCGGTATACTGGACATTACTAAAATCACTGAACGACCGCGGAACGCCACTCGACACCATCATATCAGGGGAGAAAAAAGCCTTCGGTTTTCCCTCAGGCTTTACCGTCTTTTTTTCGACTTGAGGGGGTGGCCCGGTATAAAGCTCCCCAATCCCCTCGTCTTCGGCGACGGTCTCTCTTTCGGAGATATCGGGAACCGCGACTATCGCCTCCGCCGTCTTCTCCACCATCTTCTGCTGGGGAACCCCAACGTAAGTGATCGTAAATTTTCCTTTATAGGAATCCAGATTAACCGCTTCGATGGTCACATCATAAACTTTCCCGGCGACCTGACTCAGTTTAACGACCCGCGCGTCGGGAACTCCGATGATTTCAAAGTCATCTTCATTAGCATCCTGAACCTCATCGGCGAAAGTGACTCTGAAAATGGTCTGAGTCGGCTCCTGTGACTTTGATGAGCCCAGCTCATCCACTTCCTCTGACGGCAAATCGGGAATCGTCACTGAAATATTGAGTTGATCGTACTCTTTGTGAACACCGTCCGACAGCGTGTAGGTGAACATTTCCACCGGGGCAAGCATATTTGATCCGGCCAGAGATTCATTCACCGCATACTCATAGGACCCATCGGCTCCGATCGTCAGGGTGCCGTAATAACCTTTGATCGTTGCCGCTCCGGAAACGGACGTCGATCCGGGTGCCACAGGAATGGGGCGGCTATCACCCACTGCTATTTCGGTAATGCAGTACCCTGCGCCATCGCCGACATCAGTGCCATCCGGATCGCGAGCCGGGATTTTGGCTTCGACCACCAAATTAGCTGTCGAGGCTTCTTCACCGTTCGAAAGCACGTAGGAAAACTGTTCCTGCACCGTTGATTCCGCAGGCAGATTTTCAGTCTCCGCCTGATCTGTCAGATAGGTGTAAGAGCCGTCTGCGCCGATCGTGAGGGTTCCGTAGCGTCCTGTGGCTGCGGTGCCGTCTTCGCTTGTGGTTCCCGGGTGGACCGGATACTTTTGCCCCTGAAATTCCACTTCGATGACGGAAAGGCTCTCGACTTGCTGATGACTTCCGGAAACCGGACAAAATTCGATCACCGCCAGGGCACTCAATGATCGATCCGCCCCCTGGCTCAACCCGATACTCTGTGGTATTTCGCCGGAAACTTCGGTGGCAGCAATATTCAGGGACATATCCCCCGCTTCGACTCTGGCGATGATGTCAGTCTCCGGCAAACCGGCGGCAAACTGATTTTCCTCACCCGATCCACTGACCATCGCACTCAAAAACAGAGAACCCGCACTCTGAGATGAGCCGGGCAATTCGATATCGGACGAGTAAGCTCCTCCGTGAAAGCCGATCGGGTTATCCAGATCCACGCCGTGAAACACGGAAGCCACTGCCGCAATATCATCGGCAATCACACCGTTAAAGGAGACCGCCACTTCATGACCACCGGTAGGAGAGCCGATCGCATAAACCCAGACTCCGCCGAAGTGGGTTCCATCCGGCGTGCCTACTCCCTGACCGATCTGGACAAGTGACATACCGCCGTAAGTTACAGAAGGCTCCAGTTGATTCACTTGACCGGTTCCTTCGGCTGAAAAGCAGACCACCAAAAGAGAATCAGAATTCGTCTCCGTAACCTGAATCCCGGGAATGGTGATAGAGTCGGCGTGCTTAGCGGTAGCCCTTTGAGCTGGACCGTCCTGGTGGATCATGGTCAAAATTTTGCTGAGTTCTTTTAAGGGAAATCGAATCTAGAACGATCCAAACTCATCAATCAACAGAAAATCGTCAAGCCTTTTCGAGAGAGCCTCTTCCCGATTCTTAATAAACCAAATCAGCCGGATTATCGACCTCAATCACTTCCTCAGTCGAATAAACACATCCCCCGCAAACCCCTTGAGAGGCATAGAGTGAGGTTTGATGGCTCATTTCCGAGTAGTCCGCCTGGGCATCCTCGACATGAATTACCGGATACCCCCGGTCAGCCGCGTCCCGGGCCGTGGTATCCACGCATTGACTGGTCGCCAATCCGCAAAACACCAATTCCGACGCATCGAGACGGATCAAGACGTCCTCGATATCAGATGAAGTGAATCCGCTGAACGTCACCTTATCCAGAACCAGCTCGCCCTTCAAAGGAGCCGCATCCGGGACGACATCGGCCATTGGCTCGTCCGCGAGCGGATAAATCCCGGGGTAACCGGCTGCTTCGGCGACTTCATTGGATTGCCGGAAACTGTGATGAAGGTCCGACCGATCGGGATTTTGCCCACATAACCGGAGAAAAACCACCGGCCAATCATGGTCACGGAAGTGGGCGAGAAGTTTCTTCACGTTGGGGACCACAATGTCCCGGCAACGCTGCTCGATGTATTGAAACGCGGCAGGGTCTCTCGATTCCGGATAGCGACGGAAATTGGATTCAGGATCAATATAATAGCGCTGTAAATCAACGACAATGAGAACAGGCTTACTCGGCATGAGACGATATCTGCAATCCCGAAGCACAATTCAACCAAAACTTTCCTGAACCGACTGAAATTCCGGGCTCCGACAAAACAAAGCGGACAACCCGGTCTGCCTGCTGCATAAGCTCTTCGGGTCTTGAAAATCATCCGATAACAAGACAGAAAAGAGAGTAGCCAAGAGCCATTCACTGGCTAGAATGGGATCGTTTTCATGATTTTTGACAAGAAAAGAGAGGGATTTCGATTCCTCGGGCTGGGAAAGCAGGAGTTCATCAAATATTTCTTTGGTGGAAACGCCAGCCTTGCCGTTTTTATTCTTGTCTTAATCTGTGCGTTTCTCCTCAAAGAAGCGTGGCTTTTCTTTCCCAGCCACCACGAACAGCTCAAAACTTATCGCAAATCCGGCCTCGAATATTTCACCTGGGTAGAGGACGCCTACCAGAAATACAAAATCAGCACCGGAGCCTTGAACCGCGCTTTTCAGGCTGAGCTGGCCTACCCGAACCGCCATAACCAGGAATTGATGTCCGCCTATGAGGCGACCAGAATTTTTGCCGAGCGGGAATTGGGAGATTCCCTACTGATTCTCCGCGACGCGATCAAACAGCGTAAAAGTGAGTCGAGCGAGTCCTCGGATCGGGCCGCCAAGCTGGATTCAGTGATCGAAAGTTTAAAGAAAAAAATTGATGCCCGGCGCCCTGAACTTCGGAAGAAAATCGTGACGACCAATATTCTGGGCATTCGAATTAAGAAACCCCGGGTCCCGGAACTCCAGCCGCTATCCCAGGAAGATCGAAATAAAGTGGTCGATGCCGTGGTCAACCATAACTTCTGGGAACGGGGTGATGCCGAATTCTACGAAGAGATCGAGGAAAAGTATGATGATGTCTGGGACATCGCCGCCGAATCAGCAAAGCCGCTCGAGGATATCTTCAACACGTTTCGGACCGATATCGCCGCCCCTCTCGATGCGATATGGCGGGAAGCATCCGAGCACACCCGGACCACCCGCGACCGTTCGAACTCGAATGAAATTGTTCCGCGCCAGATCGAAGGGCAGATCAATGTGGCCCTCGCTTCAAAGGAGCCTTCAATCCGGCAGATAAAATACGGAGCCGTTCTCCAGGTCATCGCCGACGCCGAATATTTCGATGAATATGCGCGGATCTTCTATCTGTTTCGATTTACCGAAGCCATTTTTGAGTTAAAGCCCGATGGCAGAGCCTACGACGAGTTACCCGAGGCCACACGCGAGAAGGTCGAGGGCATAATCAACAGCGTGAGCGGGAATTACGCCGATTTTGTTGAGGTGCTCAGAACCGGAGGCGACGAACTCGATTCTTTTCCCAAAGCAGTTCCCGCCGGCACCATGGATCCGGACATGCGAAGCCTGCTCTTTGATTTGACGCGTTTTGAGCGCGGTTCCGATAAAATGATCCGGGAACTGGCGGACGAAGCGGGCAGTTTTGTTAAAGCCTTCCCTTTCGATAAGGAGGCCCGCAAAATTTACGATCTCACCGAGCGATATGAAACGGCGATTATCGAAATGAAGGAAAAAGGCCGGGCGGCGATCAGAGAATTTCCGGATCCAGCGACTCTCCAGACCGAATCGGCCCGTACTGAATTGGCCGCATTTCGTGAGACATTTGAAAAGGACATCGCCGAACTCCAGAGAGTCGGGGAAAAACTCCGCGACTGGAAATTCAACGAGCCCTGGGGTTGGACCGAGACCGCGGGAGCCTTTTTCCTTGGAAAAAAGTGGACGAACAACAGCCAGATTCAGGATCGCTACGGGATTCTCCCCATGTTTACCGGTTCGTTAATTATTTCCGTCATCGCTCTTGTTATCGCGGTTCCGATTTCAATCGCCAGTGCGATTTACGTGAATCAAATCGCCTCTTTTAAGGAACAGAACTTCCTCAAACCCTGTATCGAGTTCATTGGAGCGATTCCCTCTGTTGTGCTCGGCTTTCTCGGGATCGTAGTGGTCGGCCAAATGATTAAAGTCGCCAGTAACTGGCCGATTTTTTCCTGGTTACCGGGCTTTCCGATCGATGCGAGACTCAACATGCTGACCGCAGGGCTTCTTCTCGCCTTTATGGCCGTTCCCATCATTTTCACCCTGGCGGAGGATGCACTTAATAATGTGCCTTCGGATTATCGGGACGGGGCGCTGTCTCTGGGAGCGACCCGCCTCCAGGCCGCTTTCCGGGTGATTCTTCCGGCATCCCTGAGCGGAGTAATTGCGGCGGTTCTCCTCGGGTTTGGCCGGGTCATCGGCGAAACCATGGTGGTGCTACTCGTCGCGGGTAACCGGATTGCGATACCCGACTTTTCTAAAGGGATTGGCGTCGTTACAGAACCGAGCCACACCATGACGGGCATTATCGCGCAGAGTCTCGGTGAGGCAGCCAAAGACTCTGTCGACTATCGCGCGCTGTTTATGGTCGGGCTCGTCCTGTTTTTCATCACTCTTTTGATCAACTTTATCGGGCAGAAAATCCTCACCAAATATCAGACTTACTAAATGGAAGAAACGGACAAGGATAGCCCACCCATCTTCGAGAGAGATAAGGCCTGGATCAACACCGAGGCGATCGCAACGGTTTGCCTCCGCTGTGGCACCTATCTGGTGATTCTTGTATTTGCCCTGATTATGGGGCGAATCGTGGTTCGCGGAGCTCCGGTTCTGATGGAAGAGGGTTTGAGCTTTCTGTCGGAGCGTCCCAAAATTCTGTTTGGCTTCTACGATAGCGATGAAAAATACCATCGGCTGACCAGCCAGGAATTTCGCGATTATCAGGAAGCGAATCCAGATGGCGTCATCCTCGCGAAACAAAGCGCCAACTATTCGGGAGGCGGCATTAAAAGCCCGCTGATTGGAACGGTGTTTCTCATTTTAATCTGTATTGTTCTGGCGATGTCGATTGGAATTTCAGCGGCGATTTTCCTCAGCGAATACAGCCGGAGGGGTCCCTTTATTCGAATCATCCGTTTGGCGATCATCAATCTCGCGGGTGTCCCATCGATTGTGTTCGGACTTTTTGGTTTTGCCTTTTTCTGTTATTTCTTCCCGGTTATCACCAAGCAGCTCCCGGCCGAACGTACTGCCAAAGCCTGGGAATTACCGACCTGGATGTATCCGTCAAACATTGCGGACGAGGGTTACCGTATCGATGTGGCCGAGAAGCGTCCCGAAAGCGCCAACCAGAAAATTGTGATCACGAAAGGCGAAGAGGGCTTTGAATTTTCGGTGTTCAGCTCCCGGGGAGACATTGTTAAGCGGGTCAAACAATCCGAAATCGATGCCACAAAACCTACCTGGGTCGATATTGAGAAGGATCTCGCCACTATCGTCGGTCTGAGAGACGCTGAAGGCGCCAAAGTGTTCTACCGGAGCCCCAGAACACCTGAGGAGGAAACCCTGATTTCCAAACTGAGACCTTTATTGAAATTGAAGCGACGACTCTGGCTCTCCTTTCAGGGCTGGGAACCCTCAATGATTGCTGCCGGCTGCACTTTGGCTTGTATGGTTCTGCCCATTGTGATCACCGCTTGTGAAGAGTCACTGAGGGCGGTTCCCCAGGGGTTTCGGGACGCTTCGCTGGCGCTCGGAGCGACCCAGTGGCAGGCGATTCGAAAGGCGGTGCTGCCCTATGCGCTCCCCGGAATGTTGACAGCATCGGTACTTGGCATTTTGCGAGTTGCCGGTGAAACTGCACCCATTATGTACACGGGCGCTTTTGCGACAGGAGATCTTCCCTGGGTAGGGCTCAAGGAAGACGGAGTCTGGAAGATCGGCGAGTTTCTTCAGAGAGGCGTCGAGGCGATGCCCTATCATATTTATATTGTTTCCGCCAAAATCCCGCAATCTGATCTGGTTAGGCCTATGCAGGACGGTGCCGTGCTCGTTTTCATGATAATTGTCATGGTATTGGCGACCGCATCAGTGATCTTGAGAATGAAGATTCGGAAGAAACTCAAATGGTAACGGCCCAGCGAAACACCAACATGCATTCAATACCCAACCAACCGAGTTCGAACAAGACTTCTTCCCGCGATTTGACCGTCGAGTCTGAGCAGGAAGGGAATCCGGCATTAATCGAAGTCGACAATCTTTCCTTCAGCTACGATATGGGAAAGACCGACACCCTGAAGCATATCAATCTCGATATCCCCGAGAATAAAGTGACCGCTTTTATCGGACCCTCCGGTTGTGGAAAATCCACCCTGCTCCGGTGTTTCAACCGGATGAACGACACCATTCCGACGGCAAAAATTACCGGGGGCGGCATCAAGATCATGGGATCCGATCTCTACGCCTCACGGGTCGATTCCATTCTACTGCGGAAACACGTCGGGATGGTCTTCCAGAAATCGAACCCCTTCCCCAAAAGCATTTACGAAAATGTGGCCTTTGGACTGCGGATTGCCGGGGAAAGGAACCGGTCGACGATCGACCATGCCGTGGAGGAAAGCCTCAAAGGCGCAGCTCTCTGGGACGAGGTGAAAGACCGTCTCAAAGAACCGGCCCTGGAGCTTTCCGGAGGTCAGCAGCAAAGACTCTGCATCGCGAGAACCATAGCGGTGCAACCAAGCGTAATCTTAATGGATGAACCGTGCTCTGCACTTGATCCGATCGCTACCGCTGTCATCGAAGAGTTAATCACCAAGCTTAGAGAAGACTATACTGTGGTGATTGTGACTCACAACATGCAGCAGGCGACCCGCGTCTCCGACCGCACGGCTTTCTTCTACCTTGGCGAATTGATCGAATACGATCTGACTTCTAAACTTTTTACCAATCCATCCATCAAACAAACTGAAGAGTACATCAGTGGACGGTTTGGGTAATCCCAACGCAACAACCAATTAACCAGAAGCACTTATGCTAGATCTTAAACATACTCTCGGAGACTTCGAAGACTCACTGAGGAATACCCGAAAATCGGTCCTGACGATGGCGAGTTTTGCACAGCAGAACCTCGGTAGCGCGGTCAACGGACTCCTGCAACGGAACGAAGATCTATGTAACGATGCGATTGCCGAAGACGAAGAAGTCAATGGACTGGAACGATCGATCGATCAGGGCGGCATGGAAATTTTGATGCGTTTTAACCCGGTCGCCACTGATCTGAGAATGGTGGTCGCCGCGATGAAAATCTCTACCAATCTGGAACGGATCGCCGACCAGGCCGTAAATATCGCACGCCGGTCCCGGAAGATTCTTAAAAAGGGTCATGTTGCAGAAACGGCTCTCGTCGGTCCTATCTATGAGATCGCGAGCGGAATCCTTCACGACGCCATCAAATCCTTTTCCGAGGATGACCCGGCACTCGCACTGACGCTTTTTGAACGCGATGTGGAACTGGATAAACTTCACAAAAGAGCGATCAAAAAATACACCTCTCTGATGGAGGAGGACACGGAAAATCTCCGAACCTACCTGAATCTTATTTTTATCGTGAAGTGTCTCGAAAGAGTTGGTGATCACGCCAAAAACATCGGGGAAGACGCGATTTACGTCAGCGAGGGAACCGACATCCGTCACATCGGCCCCTCCGCTCTCGAAGAAGATGAGGAATAAGGTGAGCCGTGCTAGTCGCGGTAAAGAAAGGTGAGTAAATCTTTCTGAACGGAGTGAAGGATGTCGTTGTGGCCGCAGCCCTCCGCCACGCGAAAGCTGGCGTTAGCTTCGCCCGCCAGCTCAGCGAGTTCCCGTCCCATTGAGATGGGTATTAGGCTGTCCCGGTTTCCGTGGAAAATCGTAATTTTGGCAGGATTTTCCCGTTTCATCAATCGGCCCACCGCCTCCCGATTATCGTATTGATGCTTCAGGAGATGATATAGTACACCCACCTTGCGTTTCGCCATCTCATCCATCGAGGTGAACGGCGAAACCGCCACCACCTCCGGCATCTCGAACCGGGCAGCGGTATTCAGTGCGATCGCCGCACCGAGTGAATGGCCCATCGCTCCGGAGCGTTTTGACACTTCATCCGGAGAGAATTCCCACCGCTCCGAAAGCGCCCGATGTAACTGTTCCACCGAACTGAAAATTGCCTCAGGATCGGGCTTACCCTGACAAAGTCCGTAGCCGGGATAATCAACCAGCACAAAGGCCTGGCACCCGCTAAAGGAGCCTCTCTCCAAAATAGACAGCCAATCCAGAGCGGTCGACCCATTTCCTCCAAACAACCACCAGATTTGCTCCGGCTCGTCCACCATTCCCCGCGGATAGATAAACGATGTCTGGTAAACGCCATTCGCCCGGTAGCGAACTTTATCCACCCTTTCGAACCATTTCGACGAGCTGGAGTAACTCCTCGGGAAGTAAATCATCCGGTCCTGATAGAAATAGATCGAGCCCACCCAGAAGAGAATAAAAACGACGAGGGTGATCAGAGTCTTTTTTATCATTTTGTACCCTGTACAGTGCGACATTGTACAGGGTACAGTCACGCTAAAAATGGCGATTCTGCTGTAACGCTTCGTAGACGCCGACAACTACCATGGCCATTTTTTTGTAATCAAGACGGTCCGCGGTGTCGCCCGATGTGTGGTAGGCAAGGTTCCGGTAAAATGCGGTATCAGTTACCATCACCGCCGGGACACCGGTCGCCCAGTAGTTGCGATGGTCCGAAAAATCGATTCCCGGAATCGAAGCGGGACCGCAGAGTGACCGGACCTTGAGTGACGTCGCGCCTTTCATACCGGTTTTGATTGATTTGGTAAGACGGCGGTTTTCGGTATTCCCGACTACTGTAATAAAATTCCCTTTGGAGGGATAGAAGAGATAAAGCAAAGGATGAGGGTATTTCTGACTATCCGGTTCATCCGAGAAATACCCGATCATTTCCAGCGATATCATAAAGCGACACGCCCTGCCCTGTGCGGCGATGTCGCTGGCGTGACGGGCGCTCCCCATATTGCCCGTGCCGAAATAGGGCGGCTCTTCCAGCGGATAAGCAACAAACTCGATTGCGGTTCCAAAATCGTGATTCGCACAGAGACGAGCCAGCTCGATCAACCCGGCGACACCGCTCGCGTTATCGTCCGCTGCCTGATAGGGACCAAAGCCATCATAATGCGCACCTATAACAATCCGTTCATCTTCCGGGTTACCAATCAGTAGAGAAACATTGCGGTAACGATACGAACCGACCTGAAAGCGCTGCTCGGAAACGCCCGGAGCATAAATTCCCTCAAACTGCTGTTTGATGTAGTCCGCCGTGCGATTGGTATTACCAATATGAGCGGCATTCCTCGGCGAAAACTCGATCGCGAGCTTCCGGACATGTGCCTCCAGATTAACCGGCGATACCGATACGTCACTGGGAGAGGACCGCTTGAGGCTGGGTTGGGCAAGAAACACCCAGATAAAAAGCAAGCCCCCGGCTGCGAGAGTCATGACAATCACAATCAGCCAGCCGAGGAACTTGAGAAACTTCATTTACTCTTTATCGACGTGGACAAACTGAACCCCGTCAACTACGACGTGCCCTTTGGTCCCTTTGTTACTTACCGTCACGGTGCCCTCCTCCGAAAATTCGAAAGACCCGAGAAATTCAAACATTCCGTCGATCTGGGGTTCTTTCTTTTCATTCACAGTCACCACACTTTCCCCGTCGTTGTGAGTAACCGTCACCGGCACTTCACTGGCACGATTGTTGTTCGGGGTGTAAGCGAGGCGAACTTCATACCAACCTGGCTCAGGAACTTTGACGCGGAAGGTGGCAGTGGACTCGATTTCTTTATTTCCACCGTCATGGTGGTAACCGAACGCAATATAGGTTTTGTGGGACACACTGTTACCCCAGTCGCCTTTGAACTCGGCTTTTGAGTCATCAATGACGATTCCCTTCAATTTGTCAGCCGGAATTCCGTTGCCGCTCGATTTTGGCACATATTCGAGGATCTGCCCATCGGCGAGGAGCCTTTCACGGAGTTTCCCGTAATCGATATCCTGAACAGCCACATTGGCGTCGATCGCGTGAACGGCTGCGGTGGCGGCGCTCTGGCCGAGGATCATAAAGACGGGCTCCATCCGGATTGAACCAAACGCGATATGCGAACTCGAAACACAAACGGGAACGAGCAGATTTTCGCACTGTTCTTTTTTCGGAATCAGTGATCCGTAAGCAATCTTGTAGGGCTTACATTTCACTCCGATATCGCCCTCGTTCTGAACGTAACCTTCAGGAGTGATATATCGCTGCACGTTGTGCGAGTCGATCGTGTAACTTCCCATCCCGACGGACTGCGGAGTTTCGGTGCGCTGAAGCAGTTCGTTCTCAGTCATCACAAACTGGCCGACCATCCGGCGTGCCTCACGAATATAGAGCTGGTGCGACCAGTTGCCATTATCGGTAAACTCATCTTTAGGAAGGCCCCAGGTTTTCATTTCCTCCTGAATTTCTTTCGGCACCCGGGGATCGTTGGCAATAAAGTAAAGCCAGCCTTTCTGGTAGTTCTCGTGCTCCTTAATGATGGCTTTTCGCTCCTCGTAGGTGCCATCGGGGTAGTTGTAATTCATACCGATGTTATCGGTGCTCATCGGGCCATGATTATTGGTATCGGTCTTGAAATTCGGAATCGGGTCGAATTTGTGAAACACGTCTTTCCAGCCTGCCTCGAAGATTCGCACCAATAACTCATATTGCGCAGGATCGTAATTTTCGGGTTTCGGGAACGGAATCCGGTTGGATGGATCATTGGTCAGACACATTCTGAAGCAGTATGCCTGCACGCGATGATCTCCGGCATGTTTTTCGCCGGGATGATCCGGACCGATCCGGGGCAAAACACCGGAAGAAGGATCGCCCTTTTTCACATAGGGATCGATTCTGGTCTGATTGGGGATCGCATCGAAATGGTGACGGTGATGAAGAACTCCGGTTTGAACCCCGTTCCATTCCTCGCCATAGACGTCTTTACCTTCACGCCCCACGTGATAATCAACGCCCGACGCGGCTACGAGATCGCCTTCGTAGGTCGCATCGATAAACATTTTTCCGGAATAGGATTTCCCATCGAGGGTCTTAATCGTCTTAATTCTTCCGTTTTCGAGAATCACTCCCCCATCACCGCGGTCCAGCCAGGCATCGCGCACCACCGGAATGTCGTGCTCTTTGACCATGTCTTCGAAAACGCCCTCTGCCGCATGCGGCTCGAAAATCCACATGGTGCGTTCATCCCCGTCGATCGCTGCGGTGCCCTGTCCCTTGCCGCCATACTCGGATTTCTTCTGCTGACGCCAGGACGAATCTTTGTCGTAATGCTTCCAAATTCGATGATAAAATTCACGGGAAACCCCACCGATCACGGCCTTATTTCCGGTATCGGTCCAACCGAGCCCTCCACTACTGAGTCCTCCCAGATGAATATCCGGCGAAACAACGATCACCGATTTACCCATCTTCTTAGCCTGGACCGCAGAGGTTACGGCGGCACATGTCCCTCCATAAACAACTAAGTCATAATCTTCTGCGATCAGCAGCGTCGAAAAAGCGCTCATGATTACAGGTACTATAATGCGAAACCTTAATTTCATGGCGCAAGACTAACTTCCCTCCCAAAACTCTCAAGGTCGCGATCGCGAACGAAAAAAATGCGAAGTTATGAAAAACATATTTGATAATTTTTGTTTTTATGATAAATATTGCGCACGCAGTTTTTGAGACTCACTTATCAATCTTGATATCCCCACAAAATAACGATAATGAAAACCGGCCTCATTTTAACCACCCTGACATTTTTGGCACTTTCCAGCGCCTCGGGTCAGACCCTTCGCGACTTATTCAACCGTCAGAACCCCGTCGCCGTAATCAGTCCCTCTCCTCTCGCTATCATTGAGATGATGGAGCGCCAGTTGAGCAACGAATTCAAAGGGAAAGCGGCATCAATCGCCAGTCACACAACGGCGAAACTGGTTCAGGACGGTAAGATTCTGGCTTATGGAACTGTGATCAACGGCCGGGACTCCCGCTTCAGCTATCTACTTTGCCCGGCTGACTCGATTGGCAACGGTGAGTTCGTTATTCAGACACAAGACGGAAATCTCCACAGCCCCCTCGCCAATGCTTCGATCAACCTTTTATCGGATGGAGACAACCTCGCCATCATCCGTCTCGCCCGTCTAAACAAGGCGATCTCAACCAAAGCAAGATTGAACGACAGCATGATCGGCTCTTTTGTCGGAATCCTCGGGAGCCATCAGAGCTGGAAAACAGGAGCCGTTACCAACTCTAATCGCAGTGCTTTTACCAGTATTGATCCCGGCACCCAGAGAGCGCTATCCAAACACTGGGAAAGAATCGGTCTTCAGGTAAATAAAAAGCGGAGCGGATATCCAGAGGTCATCGAGACGGATTTAAATATCAGTCCTTCGGAAGCTGGATCGCCGGTTTTCGATCGCAGCGGCGAGTGGCAGGGAATCGCTATCGCCCGGGCAGACCAGCACTCAACGCTGGTAATTCCTGCCAAACGAATCGCCTCTTTAATTACTGAATTCGAAATGATCTACCAGTAAACCGACACCTTTGGGAAAGGGCGTTTATTTATAACGATTGGTGAACCCTACCCCATAGTGAAAGTTTGAAAAAGTTGTAGTTCACTTGCTGTCAGTAAGAAAGGCCTTATCTTTCCTTCAGCAATGAAAACCAAACTTCTCATCTTAATCCCATGCTTGTTGGGATTTTCAATTACCGCCAAGTCTGAGGAAATCACTTCCGAAAATGGACCTCAATTAAAAGAGTTCTATACTCGATTCCCGAAATCGGATGCCAATAAAAACGGTGTTCTAACGATCGACGAGATGTACGACTATCTTGATAAAAAGATCAAAAACGGTGCCTCTTCCGAAAAGAAGGGAAAATTCATCAGCTGGATTTACTTGAAAGAGATTCTTGAGAAGTCACCTGAATCAGACCTTAACAAGGACGGTGTCCTGACCAAGGTCGAGTTGCTCGAGTTCGTGAAACGGCAAAAAGAGCAGCACGCCAACAATCAGGCGACGGTCGCTGAAGCGTAGATCGGCTACCGTTTGTTCTTCGCCCGGGTGAAGCGGCTCTGCCGGTTGGCGTCCGCCTCATCGGGGGCGGCCTCTTTTTCAACAACCGGCTCAACCTTTTCAGGTTCCACCGCTTTTGCAGTCGCCGCTTTCACCGGTTTCGGGCGAAGCGGTTTTGCGGTTCTTTGATATACCGGCAATTTCCATCCGGTTCGGGTCACGAACGCCTCGAAAAGCATCAAAATTAACAAAGGCACGAGCAGCCAGGAGCGCAGCGGAGACATCTCTTTACCCTCGGGCTTCAGCCAGGCATCGGCGAGGTCCACTAACTCCCGGCCCCCGGAAGTCGTAGAGGTCTCTCTCATTTCATTGACCCGGTCAGCATCGAAGGCCCACTCGCGACTCGAACCCACCACAACTGGACCAAAAGGAATCGCAGACCTCCCCAGTTGCACCGCGCCGCGAACTAACTCACCTTCCTGAAGATCGGTTCTCAATGAATAATGCCCGGGCGAAATCCGTTCCCAGGTCAATTCACTGCTGATCGGAGCATCCACGCCTTTACTTAGTTTTAGTTTTGGCGCCGCTTCGGCAAATTTATCTTTCCACTCGGCCGAATCGAAAAGCAGGTCGATTGTCAGTTCGGTTCCCTTGATTTCATGGCGCAGTCCGATCCCGGGAGGAATTTCCTCCCCCATCAGCCAGCGATTCATCGTCTGCATAAAGTCACCCGCTTTTTCCCACTGGCGAGTTCGTTCCGAAAACTCCCCACCAAGCGGAAACGAAACCGCCGCGCTTCTCCCGATGCCGCGACGTCCAAACGCCACCAAAGGAGCTTTGTATTCATCGGTCGAAATCAATGCGGCCTGATCGTCCTCCCGGATATAGCTGAGATTGTAGCCATCGACCTCGTTTAACCACGTCATCGCTTTATTCGACACTTCGTACCAGTTCCCCGTCGCCTGAGTCGAGACCGGATCGTCGATAAAGGTTGATCTCGCAACGGTGACGGTCTCCTGCGCAAAGATATTGGGCAGGTCTCCGGGAACGTTAGTGAAAAACATCCGCCCTTCACCACGCGTCGCGATATCTTCAAGAAAAGCCGCGTCAGAATCCGTCCGGGTTCCCAGACCGATGACACTGATCGTGGCACCTTCCTGCCGCATCTCCGCGATCAGACTTTTGTAATTCCCGGGCTCTTCCGAGTCCATCGCGTCTGAAAAGAGAATCACATGGCGCTGGCCGAGTTCAGATTTCTTCAGCGATTCCCAGGCTTCTTTTAATCCGGTATAGACAAATATCCCCCCGCCCATCGACTCGATACTCCGAATTCTCGAAATCAAATCGGCCCGGAAAGTTCCCACATTCAGTAGCGGAGCAATCTCATGAGCGGAACTATCGACGGCAAACACGGTGACCGCATCGCTACCACCCAGCAATTCGACCGCCCGGGCGGAACCTTCGTTGGCGAGTTGCATCTTGGTATGACCACTGTTTACCGTCATCGCCATTGATCCAGAGCGGTCCATCACAATCGCCATCGCAACCGCGAGCTTGCGGTGCTCGCTTTTCAACTCCATCGAAACCGGTAGTAACGAATCCACTGCGGATTCAAAATATCCACCCGATCCAAAACTGTACTTGCCGCCCGCCATTAAGAGCCCTCCTCCCTGTTCTCTCACAAAAAAATCGAGAGCTGCGAGAAAGGGACCCGGGATTTCATAAGCCGGAACATTATTTAACAAAACCGAACGCGCTCCGGTGAGCATACCGGGAGTCAGGGAGAGAGAGTCTGTGATCACTTCCACATCGAATCCCTGAGCCCGCAGAATCGGAACCATCGGATCGTTGTCGTAGTTTGTGACCAATAAAATTCGGGGGCCCGCCACAATCTCGATCCAGTTTTCAAATGCGTTATTTCCTCCAAAAGCATCCTCCAGAGGTGTTATCCGCGCCTCGTAGCGATGAGCTCCGGGAGTGATGATCCGGTCGGTAAGACGAATCCGGCCAATGCCCCCGTCCAGCTTCACTTTTGTCCCAATCAGCTTTGAATCTCCCCGGAAAATCTCCAGCGGCACTTCCTCGTCACCATTGCCCACCACGGTCAGTTCAAGAATATACGGCTCTCCCAGCTGGACCCGGCCCGGAAGCTCAAATTCGGCGAGACGATAATCCACCACGTCGTCCCCTCGGAGATGGCGGTAATCGAGCGGGACTTCCATTGAGGCTAACTTTTCGGAAATGCCGGTCAGCGGCTCCGTGCTATACCCATCACTGAAAAGGAGAAGGCGGGTGTGCCGATCCTCTTCCACCCGCGAAAGCACATCCTGAATCGCCAACCCGGTTCGCGTCAGGGCCCGGTTCCCGGGATAAACCGCGGTTTCGCTACCGGGTTTACTGACCACTTCATCCGCATAATCGACAAAAAAGAGCCGGTCGTGACGTCCGGGGCGGGAGCGCTCCAGAAGCGTTTTCCATTCTTCCACATCGCGATCCACGACATCCCGGGCCGAGAGCGAGCGGTCAATTAAAACCCAGAGATCCATTCCGAGCTGCTTTCGAAGCGTGGAAGGATCCGCCAGTAAAATCACCACCAAAAGTAGGATCAAAACCCGAAGCGGCTTCCACAACTCCATCCGGCGAAAGTACCAGCCCAACACGAGAAGAAGCGGTATAAGTAGAAAAAACTGCGGGGACCCAAAACTGATTGGCATAATAACGACTCAGCTTAAGAGAATCCTTCCCCGACGAAAGATCAAAATTCCGGATTTCATCACTCCTGAAACGATCTTCTTTCAAATATGATAATTATGTTTTTTCTTGATTTCATAATAAATAGAGCTATGATTCGTCAAATCAACTAATGAGATTCCAATTCGCAGCTCTGTTTTTGCTGTTTTCCCTCTCCCCTATCGGGGTCGGGAAGTCTCAGGTTATTACTGAGAGTTCGGAATCCTCTAATTATCTCGCTAACCAGATTTCGGTCAGTAGCGGAATGCCGGCCGAAAATTACCACAACTATGCCATGAGCCTTGCCCGGACCCTGGCACGCTTAAGCCCGGCGCAACAGGCTGCGGTTTTTGGAGTTGGCGGCGCTGCATCAGCCTCCTCAGCCAGTGAACCCGACGATAGCGCGTCCGGTGACGATAGCGGTTCCAGTTCCGGTGAATCGGAGTCTACCGGCGATGTCCTCGCTGATCTTCTCGCGGGTGACGATGACGATGACGACGACGATGTTGAAGATGACGATGATTCAGGGTCTGTAGGCTCCTCCAGTGGCAGCTCCGGTTCTTCGGGTAGCTCCGGCAGTTCCGGATCAACTACGGTAGGTTCCAGCTCGGGAAGCTCCGGTTCCAGTTCAGGAAGCTCCAGCGGCGATTCGTCCGGCGAGAGTTCGGGTGACGGTTCCAGCGAAAACTGGTGGGATTCACTTGCCAATTTTTTCGAAGCGCTCCTTAACGCGGCCAATGAATTCTTCAGTGGAAAAGGCGACGATTAAGAAAATCGCCGGGATTCCTGTTTGCTTATGAGACACTAATCGTTTCGAATGTCGGGACGATATGAAACCAGCTCCACCGATCCGGATTCTGCTCGGCTGCGGGATTTTCCAAATTCTCGGCTGGATGCTGTTGACTCTGATTAGTCGCGGAGTCTGGACGGAGGGTTTCTCCTACGAGACCCCGAATGATGCGACCCCAACCTGGCCCTTCGTGATCATTCAAGGACTTCTGGGACTTAATCTGATCGGCTGCCTCCTCTATCTCAAAGACAAAATATCTCGCCGGGTCAGCCCGGTGATCTTAACTATAGCCATTTTGCTGCGACTCATCGCCATCCCCGGCGAGCCGATTCACGAGAGTGATTTTTATCGCTATCTGTGGGATGGAAAAACCGCCCGCGCCGGAATTAATCCCTACCGGTTCGAACCGGGGGCGTTGATGCTCTACGAAAAAGAAATCAAATTTGAATTCCGTGACGAAACCACCGGAGTTACCTGGCGAGGCCGGGAATTCACGGATCATGAATCTGAACTACTCGACCGGCTCATTACGCTTAGAGACGACAACCCGGCGCTCTTTGACCGTGTCAGTCACCCGGCCGTCACGACGATTTACCCGCCGGCGGCTCAGTGGGTTTTCACTCTTTGTCAGGTAGGTCAAAGTGATTCTCCAGCCTTAATCAAACTGGTATTCGCGATCTTCGATATCGGTTCAATTTTTCTAATTCTACTGATCCTTACAAAACTGAATCGGCCTCCAATATGGGCGATTCTATACGCCTGGAACCCGCTCCCGGTAAAGGAGTTTTCAAATTCGGGCCATTACGATTCGATCGCCATTTTTCTACTTCTTCTCGCATTACTTCTGGCCCTGTCCTATCGGCCCGCCATTCGCAAGGCAATGTTAGTCGGAGTGGTGCTCGCTCTCGGGACGTTGACTAAATATTTTGCGGTTCTCTTTCTTCCCGTTCTCTTAATCTATATTCACGATCAAACGAGTTCCCGGGCACCTATCGCACAGCGATTACTGAACTATTCGAAATCGCCAATCCTCTGGACTGGGTTACTTAGTTTCTGTGCCGTCGTTTTTCTCGGATTTCTACCGTACTATTTCTGGAACAACACGGGCTGGGCGGAATTGTTCAGGGGCTTGTCAACCTATCAGGAGCACTGGCAATACAGTCCGGGTCTCTTCTCTCTGATCGATAAATTACTCAGTTGGTTTCGGGACGACCAATTTGCGATATCTAAATCCATTGCCGCCCTGTTACTGTTCGGAACCGTGTGCACGCTTTCCCTAAACAAGGGCACGGGTATCGGCTGGAAATGCTTTGCTGTGATCGCCGCACTTTTTGTCCTCAGCCCCACCGCCTTTCCGTGGTATTTCTGCTGGGCCCTGGCGTTTGCCCCATTTCAAAACCGCCTTTCCTGGGTTTTACTCAGCCTGCTGCTTCCTTTGAACTACCTGGATTTTCACACCCTGGGCGATACCCCGCTTGCCAATCTCCGTTGGGGCGGATTTTACGCCACTCAGATTCTGTCCTGGGGGATCTTTTTCGTCACTTGGATAAGTGAGTCTGTCAGGCGTCATTTTGTTTGATTCGTATCGAGGGTTCTCTATTCTTGGCGCATGTCTAAACTGGTAGGAAAAACAGCGATTGTAACAGGAGGCGGTTCCGGCATCGGGAAAGCGATCTCGGAAACCTTTGCCAAAGCTGGCGCTAACGTCGCGATCTTCGATTTCGATGAGAAGGGCGGAAAAGCCACCGAAGCGGAAATCAACGGTCGGGGCCAATCGGCGATTTTTTACAAGTGCGATGTTTCCAATTACGATTCCGTTCTCGCGGCTGTCGATTCCGTTCTCGGAGGATTCGACTCAATCGATGTCCTCGTTAACAATGCGGGAATCGCTCATATTGGAACGGTTGCGACCACTTCGCCTGAAGATTTTGACCGGATCCTCAATGTCAATGTGAAGGGCGTCTACCACTGTCTGCACGCCATTATTCCCAAAATGTTGGAGCAAAAGAGCGGTGCCATCCTCAATATGTCGAGCGTCGCAGCCATCGCGGGATTGCCGGACCGCTTTGCTTACTCCACCAGCAAAGGAGCCGTTCATACCATGACGTTTTCGATCGCCGCAGACTACATCAAAGAAGGGATCCGCTGTAACTGCATCTGTCCGGCCCGGGTTCACACCCCATTTGTCGATGGATACCTCGAGAAAAATTATCCCGATAACAAAGAGGAAATGTTCCAGAAATTGTCCGAAGCACAGCCGATCGGCCGGATGGCTCTTCCCTCCGAGGTTGCCGAAATGGCGCTCTACCTGTGCTGCGATGACTCAAGCTTCATCACCGGACAGGCCTTCCCACTTGATGGTGGTTACATGAACATCCGCTAAACCATGAAATTTCTATCATTCTTCGCACCCGTTTTCGTCCTATGCGGCGGTATGTTTCTCTTCGCCGACGACAGCTCTCCAAAATCGATTTATTCGACAAAAGAAACCTCGATTGAGGGTAAAGAGGTCGATTTCTCCCAGTTCAAAGGGAAAGCGCTCCTAATCGTCAATGTTGCATCCCAATGCGGCGCGACGTCCCAATATGAAGGGCTTCAGGCGTTAAGTGAGCATTTCAAAGACAAAGGACTCGTCGTCATGGGATTTCCCAGTAATGAATTCGGCGCTCAGGAACCGGATTCTAACGAGGAGATCAAAACTTTCTGCTCCACGGAATACCAGGTCACCTTTCCGATATTTGCCAAAGGCAGCGTCAAAGGGGAAAACAAATCAGAACTCTTCAAATACCTCACCACCGCTGATAACCCGGACAAAACCGGCGAAATCGGATGGAACTTCGAAAAGTTTCTTGTCGGTAAAGACGGAAAACTCCTTCGCCGATTTCCAACCAGCACCGATCCCTACGACGAGAATTTCGTCGAAGCGATCGAAAACGCGGTGAAGTGACGTCTCTCAAAGAAGGAGGCGTCACTATAAATACAATAAATTTTACATTCTCTGCATTATTGTTATATTGGTAGCAATAATGATTAAGGAAAGCTCGCAACTAACCGGAACGATTCTCATTGTTGACGACGACCAATCCGTTCGGCAACTTCTGGGACAAATCCTGAAGAAAGCAGGCAACACGGTAGTCGCGACCGGTTGCCCGCTCGAGACGCTGGATCTCTGCGAGCAGCACGAGCCGGATGCGATCCTCCTCGACGTTAACATGCCGGAGGTCAGCGGGATCCAGATCTGCCAGGATATCCGGAAAAAGTTACCCAACATTCCGATCATCATGATCACCGGAATGACCGATAATGACACCTGCCAGCGGACCATCACTCAGGGTGCCACCGACTTTATCACCAAGCCTTTCCAGGCCGGCGAAGTTTTAATCCGGGTAAAAAACGCCGTGCAGACCAACCAGCTTCATCTTCAACTGATTCGGCAGGCGGAAAGGTTTGAACAAATGATGGCTTCCTTCGACAAACTGGATCACGAGGTTCACGACATCGCTGTGGAAAACGGAGTGGAAGAGAAAAAGCACCAAGTCTGCCAGATCCTGGCCGATTACGTCGAGGAAGAGCCGGAAGACGGCACCTCGTTCGACGACCTTTACCTCGAAAAGCGATTGATCTAGAGTCTCGCGTCCCGGGATTCGAATTCCTATTTGTCGATTTCCAGATTTGATTCACTTTCCCGGATGCCACATCCGATTCCAACGGCTGATCAGCCGCCGATTGATCGTCTCCGCCAGATCATGCACCTCCTCCGCGCGCCCGGAGGCTGTCCCTGGGACGCCGAGCAAACTCACGAATCACTCGCGCCGCATTTGATTGAGGAAGCCTACGAAGTCGCTGCCGCGATAAAAACTGGCAACCCAGATGAACTGGTCGATGAACTGGGTGACATCCTTTTACAACCGGTCTTCCACGCAGAACTGGCCTCGGAAACCGGAGCTTTTGACTTCGATGACATCGCTTCCGCCATCTGCGAAAAATTGATCCGACGTCACCCCCATGTCTTCGGCGACGCCGTGGTCGACGATCCCGATGCGGTCATCACCCAATGGGATAAAATCAAAGCCACTGAAAAATCCGGCGGATTGCACCCTGTACAGTCTCCCACTGTACAGGGTACAATCCTGAAAAACGCCAACGAAGGCCTCCCCGCTCTGATGGCCGCCCAGAAAATTCAGAAGAAAGTCGCCAAGGTTGGCTTTGACTGGCCGGAACTGAATCCCGTGATGGATAAGATCCGCGAGGAAACGGACGAGGTCGCCGAGGCTCTGGCTTCCGGCGATGCCGATGCCATCGCCGAAGAGATTGGAGATCTCCTCTTTGCGGTTGTTAATATCGCCCGCAAAACTGGAAATCAGGCCGAGTTACTTCTCGACGCGGCCAATCGAAAATTCGTCGACCGGTTTCAAAAAATTGAGAATAGCCTCGCTGAAAACGGAGTGCCCCTCGAAGAGGCCACCCTCGAGCAAATGGACGAAGCCTGGGAAGCGGCGAAGTAAAGATCTACTCCGCTGTGATGGGATAAATCACCACTTCTCTTCCATCCATTTCATAGTTGGCTTTGTAAATTGAATAGATCCCCGGGAAATAAACCCCGGGTTTGGGTTTCTTATATTCAATATTGAAAACCGGTTTACCAACACCGATATACTTGTGAAGCTCGTTATACTCGATCCCCTCCTCGTTCTGGTAGAAATCTACCTCATCCCGTAGCTGATAGGCCAGATCGGTGGCATTCTTAAGCGAAAATTTCAGATCATATTTTTTTGCCTCGGCGATGAAAAATCGAATGTATTCCAGCGACGCTTTCTTCGAATTATCAAAACCCGTTTCGAAGTGATAGAAGTCAACGTTATCTACATCGATACCATAGAACCCCCGCTTCTTCGCGAGCTTGATTCGCTCGATCATAATTTTTCGAATCGGTTCGGAATAGGGATTGATCCAGCGTTCACCGTCCCAGTCATCGAGATTCTTTCCGATATCCGCATCCGGAAAGCCGGTGATATCATCACGCCAGTCCTCGAACTGTGAACTGAAGTAGGCAATCGTTTTGGTGCCCTGAGATCTCAGAAGCGCGAGATCGGCATCGGAGACTTCGAACAAATCGACGACGTGGAAATCTTTATTTCGAGGAACAATCTTTTTCTCATATTGAATCGACCAGGAAACAATCGATTCGGGGTCTTCCGTGACCGGTAAATTTGGAACCGCATTGGTACTGATTACCTCTTCGTTTTTGTTCAGCTTCCCTCCTTTTTTTACAATCGAATAGACATTGGGATAGCGATCCACATCCTTTTTCGGTAGTCGTGATTCGTAATTAAAGATCGGTTTGGTAATCCCGCTATAGAGACTGAGCGATTCGCCGGAAATCCCACTATCCGTCACAAAGAAATCGGCCGCATCTTTAAAACGATCAAGGTATCCAGTCGCACCCTTTAAAGCAAATTTCAGACCGGCGAGATGAGATTCTTTAATCAAAAAGTCTATATAATCCCCGACAGCCTCACTGGAACTGTCAAACCCCGTTTCCTCATCGGTAAAATCGATGCTATCGAAAACGATTCCGTGAAATCCCCTCTTTTTTGCGAGAGCGATCCTGCGTTTCATAATCGCCCGCACTGTCTTCGACTGACTGTTAATCCACTGTTCGCCTCCCGAAATCTTGGTGCCCCGGTCCGCCTCAGGAATCTCAGCTTCGTCTGGCCGCCACTTTTCGTATTGTGAACTCACATAGGCAATCGGTTTCGTCCCGATCACGCGCAGTCTACCCAGATCGAAATCACTGCAAAAATCGAGGTCCACAATGTTATAGGTTTTTCCCCGCACCTCGATAGGTCCTTCCAACTGAAACGACCAGCTCGGGATCTGAGACTGGGCTTGAGCCATGGGCAGGATCACTGCGGTTAGGAGTGCTATGGAAAGAAAGGAGCGTAATCTGATCATCGGGAAAAATTTTGAGCCCAGCCGCTAAACGGCAAGATTGATGCGATTGTAGCTTGAATCAAAGTCACAGGCAAGCACCTGACTGCGTCTCACCGTTTCTTTACCGATTGATTTTAACCCCGCAAAAGCCTAAAGTTCGTCGGTTTAAACAGGAGGTCATCAATGAGTCTTATCTTCCTACATTCTTCAGAATTGCCTATTCAACCCGGCGCGTAGTTCGCCGGGCCGATATTTCATAAATTGGTATTCCGGCGCACGGTCGCGCCCATTTCCATTACTGGACTGAAAGCTTCGCTTCAGTCTGAATGCCAAATTTTATGATTTGCCAACATGGACAATTCAAAACCATCTCCGGAAGAGATTCTGGAATTTTGCGACGTGATCACTGAGGATGACGGCGTATCCCCGTTCGAGCTGGAAAAGCAAAAACGGAAACAAAACCATCAATCGAACCATTCCACTCGTTCCCGCCACCGCTTAAAGCAATTATGTCGACAAGTTCAACGGGGCATCGACGATGCATTTCTCTGCGATTGCGGAGACCCATTGTTGAGTGACTTGCGGACGATTGAAGTGACGTCAGTAGCGGGTTCGTCGGCACTATGTGCCACCGTTCTCACGGAGCACTCCGACCCGGAAACGCTCAGCCTGATCTACGAAAGACTTCTTTCGGCGAGAGGGCTGATTCGATCATCCGTCGCCGCGATGATTAGTCGCAAGCGGATTCCCCAGATTCAGTTCAAAGTGCTTCCGGCACCACGCGACTGATTTTGATTCACCCCGGTTGGCGGAGAGATCAATAAGGTCTTTCCGTCAACCGGGAAAATCGATCTCCGGGCCACAGTTTAGGAGTTCTCCAATTCGGTGAGGCGGTCTTCCATCTCTGCCTTCTGAAGCACATCAATAATCTCATTGATCGAGCCCTCGAGGATTTGCTCGAGACTGTATAAGGTCAAATTGACCCGATGATCCGTGAGCCGGTTCTGGGGATAATTGTAGGTCCGGATTTTTTCCTCCCGACCTCCCGAGCCGATCAAATTACGCCGTTGAGCCGAATACTTCTCCGCCTCTTCGCGGATCTTCGCTTCCAGAATTTTGGAACGGAGAATCTGGAGAGCCTTTTCTTTGTTCTTCGTCTGACTGCGGCCGTCCTGACACTTCACCTGAATGCCCGTCGGCAGGTGTGTGATTTGAACCGCTGAGTCCGTGGTATTCACGTGCTGCCCTCCCGGCCCACCGGAGCGGGTCGCCTGGATATGCAGTTCGTCGGGGCGAAATTGAACGTCGACTTCCTCCGCTTCCGGCATCACCGCAACGGTCGCTGTCGACGTGTGAATTCTTCCCTGGGTTTCCGTATCGGGAACCCGCTGAACCCGGTGCACCCCGCTCTCGTATTTCAAAAAACGAAACACCTCGTCCCCGGAGACTTTAAAGACGATCTCTTTGTAGCCGCCAACATCGGAAGGACTCGCCTCGATCGTTTCAGTTCTCCAACCGATAACCTCAGCATATTTCTGATACATCCGATACAAATCACCGGCGAAAAGCGAAGCTTCATCCCCACCGGTACCAGCACGGATCTCAACCATAGCATCGCGATCTTCGTTGGGATCGTGCGGCAGCAGCGAATACTGAACCCTGTCGGTTAGCTTTTCGATCGAGGCCTGCAGCTCAGGAATCTCCTCCCTCGCCATTTCCGCCATTTCAGCATCGTCCGTCTTAGCCAGCTCTTCGTTCTCCGCCAGATTGGTTATCGATTGCTGCAAATCATCCCAATCCTTCAGCAGGGCCTGGGTGCGATTGTATTCTCTGGAAATGTCGGCAGCCCGTTTCGGGTCATCGTAAAATCCGTCCTCCGCCATGACCGATTCCAGTTCCGGAATTCTGAGGCGTTTTTTTTCGATAAGCGGACCGTAATCCATAACTGTAGATGAAATAAATCGTTAACTATTGGAAGAATAAAATACACACGAAAAAACGGTGAGACATTCCTCATCAGGAACATCATCACCGTTTGACTACGAAAAGAAAGGAATACCTAAGCGTTCAAATCTGAAAGCTTAGGCTTCTTGAGCTTACGTCGTGCGCCGCCTTCCGCTTTACCGGAAGAAGAACCGCCGTAGCGTTTCGCAAACTTGTCTACTCGGCCTGCGGTATCGACAAAACGCTGCTCTCCAGTGAAAAAAGGATGGCACGCTGAGCAGATACCAATGTGCAGGTTTGGCTTGGTGGAACGAGTCTGTATCACGTTCCCGCAAGTGCACTGGATGACCGTTTCGTTATATTCGGGATGTATATCTGCCTTCATTTTACTTGATTCGCCCTGTTCCAAAAAAGGGGCGGGAAAATAGTCGATAGGTCCCACTTTCGCAAGCGATTTTTAAAGTCCGGAGATTGTTGTGAATCTTCGACCGGTAATGACCTGCCATTGAGGAGCTTTCAGGGTTCCGGTACACCGGTAAACCCGACGCGAAGTACTGTTAGCGGGACTGAGTTCACTCTCGACGGTTTTCAGAGGAAGATTGATCACGACGCTCCCTTTCAAATTGGCGGTGCCCGGAATCAGCGTGATGTCATCCGAGTGGAGCTCATGCCCTTCGAGTCGAAACTCGGCTGAAGAGCGGGCGATGCTCTGAATGCCCGGCGCATGAGATCTTTCGTTGTTCATCAAGAGGCCTTCCAGATCGTAGAAGAATGGAATTTCGAAAATATCCCGGTCAGAAACCGAAATCTGTCCTTCGCCCTGAAACGTTTCAGGATGAGAGCCTTTTCCGGCCAGTTTTATAAATCCTTCGACATGACCGACTGCACTGTTTTCAAAGTCATAAATTTTTCCGAGCGACCGAAGTCCCACCTCTTCAAGTTCGACCTTCGCCTTGAATGTCGGGTGGGTGATCCGGTAGTCCGGCGTCTCAAAATCAAGCCCGAAGGTGCCGCCGCAAAGTCCGGCTTTAAAAGAGCGGAGCGCGGCCCCCCTTCCCTTCAAATGAAGCGTGCCCTCCGGTGAATCGAGGGGAAGCTCTTTCCCGAGCAGTTGATAGGTGATGTTTCCTTTGCTGGAAAATTTGATTTCCAGATCGTTCAAGCTTTCCGAGTTGGTCCTCTGCCCGGCCGTTCGGGCATCGATTACCCCCTGAACCTCAACCGTTGGAGTTTGGCTGAATCGATAGGGAGCGAGTTGCTCTCTCAGCATCGGACTGAATGCTCCGAATCCCTCCCGGAAATCGACTGTGGAAACGCCGCCTTTGATTTTCCAAATTCGCTGGTCGGTATTGGTATAAACCAGCGAGGCATCGATTTCGCCATCCTCGCGTGAGAGACTGACATTGCGATACCACCGCTCCACGCCGTCGATTTCAAAATCCGCTTCCAGTTTCTGGAACGCGACCTGATTCAATTTAAAATCCCGCAGGTAGATGCCGCCCTTGGCCTGGAGATCTTCCAACTCCAGTGATGAGCTCTGGCCCGACGCCGCCAAATCCACGCCGGAATCGTCGGAGAAACTCCAGTTTCGGAGAAACTTACGGGTGCCTTCATCTTTCAAAAAGGGAGCAAACACACGCGGATCCATCTTCACCGCAGTCTGAAATTGCAACGAATTGATCCCCTGCCCGGGCTCAAATTTGCTGTTCAAAAAAGCGACTCCGGTTTTGTGATCAACCCTCACATTTCGCACATAGAAGCGATCCTCCTTCACACTGAAATCCCCGCTGCTCCCTTTAAAAACCTTCCCTGCGCTGACGAAACCCTCGGTCTTAAAATTACCAATAATCTGTCCGGGAAAATAAATTCCGTCAGGTCTCTCACCACCGAGTAAATCGAGGCGGATCGCTCCCTCCGCCGAAATTCTTGGCGGTTGATAGAACACCACTTCACGCCACTTCCGGTTCGGGAGGAAAAATTCGATCAAATTCACGAGATCCAGATTGGTATCGAGATCGAACTCCAGTTCATTGCTCTTTCGGTTCCAGGTGCCATCGGCATCGAACAAGCCGCGGCGATCTTTCAACTCGAAGCGGGGAATTTTAACCTGCCTGGTGCTGCCATCGATCTCGGCCCGGGCATTGAGAGACAGGATCTCGTAGTCGCTCCGTTTTTTCCGGAAATGGTTCGCCTCAAGCACCATTTGCGCAGAGGTGCGGCTCAGATCGCGAAGATCGCCCCGGAAATCGACTTTCAGAGTGGGCGCTCCACCCGGAAAATCAAATTCAGCGAGGCTGTCGACCAACATTTTGACCGACCGTATCCGGGACATCGTAGCTTCAAACGCTTCCTTCCCGCGAGTTTCAATCTGATTACTCCGCTGGTTAGGTGATCGGATCAATTTCCCTTTTACCGAGACCTCGATCCCGGCAAAATTTGCCTCCGCTCTGACCACTTCGATAAAGCTCTCCGTCAGGGCCACCCGACCGGAGAGATTCCCGATCTGAATAATGCCTCCAGGTTTCAGACCTTCCGCCGGGATCGGAATCGTGAGTCGACCGTTCTGAAAATCGAGCGTGTTAATGGTGATTTCCTTCTGAAACACCCGGCCCAAACCGACATCGAGATAAATATCGTCAATCTCAGCAAATTGTATCGTCTTCGCCTTGTCGCGGAAGAATTGCACGTCCTCCGCAACGAGGCCCCGGAACGCCCCCAGGGTCAATTTCCCGATGTCGATAAAATAACCCTGAGCAGCCAGTTCATCCTCCACCGCGTAGCGCCAACTGTGCGTAAATCCCTGTTTCCGGGTATAAATCCCCGCCCATATCAACCCCGTAATCGCGAGGAGACATGTGATCACAAAGATTCGCCGGACCGTCCGCATCAAATAAACTCGTACCGACTCGGCGGAAAGAAAAGGGCAAACTTTGCGATTCATGAACTGGATTTTTATGGCGACGCATCTTTAAGTGGGGCTCGAAACGAAAATGCGAATCATTGCCGGAACATCGGGAGGCATCCCTATCAAAGTCCCCCGGGACACAACCCGCCCCACCACCGACCGGGTCCGGGAATCGATCTTCTCGAGCCTCGGCACCTCAGTGATCGACGCCGACGTGCTGGATCTCTTTGCCGGCTCCGGTTCGCTCGGTCTCGAAGCCTTAAGTCGCGGGGCAAATAGCGCTGTGTTTATCGACGAATCGCGGGCCGCTGCTAAAATTATCGGTGAAAACCTCAGCAAAACCCGACTCGATGCCGCCGCAAAAGTCCAGACCATGCGAGTCGATCGCTTCCTCCGCGGGCTCGGCAGCCACACTGCCTTCGATCTGATTTTTGCGGACCCTCCCTACGCTCATGATGAGCAAAAACAGTCAATTCTCCAGAACCTGCTTTTGGATGAGAAACTGCCGGAGGCGCTCCGTCCCGATGGCGTATTCGTCCTCGAAACCTGCTCCCGGATTCCCCTTCCCGATTTAGGTCGCTGGACGATCATCCGCGAGAAAATCTACGGCGAAACCCGCATTTCTCACCTGACCTCACACCCGTAAAGCCATGCCCGGATTCCTTGTCTACCTGATCTACAATCTCCTTTTCCCTGTTTTTCTCATCATCGGGATTCCCGGCTACATCGTGAAAGGCATGAAGCGGGGAAATTTGAAACGCAACCTCGCCCAGCGTTTCGGAAACCTTCCGGACTCGATCACTTCACTGGAGGAAAAAACGCTCTGGCTCCATGCGGTGAGCGTCGGAGAAGTACTCGTTGCGGCAAAAATCATCCGGGCGATTTTACAAAAGGCCCCGGATAAAAAAATCGTCCTCACGACCACCACCACGACCGGATATCGGGTCGCGGAGAAAGAACTCGAAGGCCAGGTCATCGTGATTCACAACCCGGTCGATCTCCCGCACGTCGTTAAAAAAGTCGTGAAACAGATCAATCCCGAAAAACTGATCCTCGTCGAAGCCGAAGTCTGGCCGAATCTCGTCAAGCACCTCCATCGCCTCGGGATCCCCGTCTTGCTGGCAAATGCCCGGCTCTCCCCGCGCTCCGAGCGCCGCTACCGGAAAGTCGCGGGATTGATCAGCCCCGTTTTTTCCCTGGTCGACCGGGCTTCGGTCCCTTTCGATACCGATGTGGAACGCTGGTCTGCGATCGGGATCGAAAAAGAGAGCATTTCCGTGCTCGGAAGCGTGAAATTTGATGAATCCGTTGCCGGAAGTCCCGATGCAAAAATCGAGGAACTCAAATCCTGGCTCAACGAAAACGGCTATTCCGGCGGCCCCATTTTCCTCGCCGGCAGCACCCACGCCGGTGAAGAGGAAATCTGCGGACAGGTCTGGAAAGATCTCAAGGACCGCTTCCCCGAATTGACTCTGGTGATCGTGCCTCGACATGCCGAGCGGGCTCCCGATTTCAAGCCCGAGCTCGAAAACCTCGGTCTGACGCCAATTTTCCGATCGTACCCTGTACAGTCCGAGAGTGTACAGGGTACAGTCGAAAACGGTACAGGGTACAATTCTAATTCCGTCTTCATTTCCGACACCACAGGCGAGCTACGAGCGTGGTACCACCTCGCTTCCGTCGTCTTTATCGGCAAAAGCCTCACCGGTAAAGGCGGACAAAATCCCGTCGAACCCGTTTTGACTGGAAAACCGACCATCGTGGGCCCGAATATGCAGAATTTCGGCGAAGTCATCAGCGACCTCGTCAAAAAAGACGGCATCACTCAGGTCGAGGATGCCGATGCGTTAAAGGCGGCACTGTCCACTTTGCTCGAAAATCCCTCTGCGGGGATCGCCCAGGCAGAGCGCGGCAAAGCAGCAATGGAAAGCCACCACGGAGCGGCTTTACGGACTGCCGACTGGATTCTCAATGACAAAACCGGAGACGCAATAGAGGCCTGAGCCACTTTTCGGGTCGTGTCGCCTCACTCACCCGCGCCTTTGCGTTTTGCGGCAGGGCATTGATATTCCATTATCATGCACTGCCAACATTTCCATCAGCCAGTCGAAAGCCGCCGTGAAATGCTCCGACGGTGCGCGATGGGGTTCGGGGGAGTCGCTCTCTCCGCCCTCAATGCGGAAAATGCACTGGGTTCAGTAGCGAGTCCGCTGGCTCCAAAGCAGTCTCACTTCCCCGCCAAAGCCCGCAATGTGATTTTTCTCTACATGGACGGCGGCCCCTCCCATGTCGATACCTTCGACTACAAGCCGCTGCTCAAAAAATACCACGGCGAAGATCCCCGCACCGCGATCGGCAAACTGGCTCCGACTCAGTTCGACAACATCGGAAAAGTCCTTCAGTCCCAATGGGATTTCAAACAGCGGGGCGAGAGCGGCCACTGGGTCTCCGATTTGTTTCCTCATCTCGCCGAAACCGAGGTGATCGATGAAATCGCGATGATCAAATCGATGACTTCGGAGTTTTCTGAACACACCTCCGCAAATTACTTTCTCCACACCGGCAGCGGGTTTCAGGGGCGGCCCAGTATGGGGGCGTGGATGGGATACGGGCTGGGAACGGAAAATCAGAACCTTCCCGGATTTGTGGTCCTCAACGGGGGCTTGATTCCTCCTGGCGGACTCGATTGCTTTGGCTCCGGATTTCTCCCGGCGGCTTATCAGGGATCGATTTTTCTCCCTCAGGAACAACCCATCGCCAATATCGAGCCCACCGAATCGGATCCGAAACTGCAGCGCAACAAACTCGATTTGATTCGCCAACTCGACGAGGAAACGCTCGAAGCGACTCAATTCGATCCCCAGATCGAAGCCGCCATCCAGAATTACGAAACCGCTTTCCGGATGCAAACCGCCGTGCCCGATCTGATGGATCTGCGTGGCGAGTCAGCCCCGGTGAAGAAGCTTTACGGGCTCGATTCCGATTTTAAAAATACGAGAACCTTCGGCCTGCAATGTCTCGTCGCCCGGCGCTTGATCGAGCGGGGCGTCCGCTTCATCGAACTCACCTGCCCGAGCGGCAACGGCGACCGCTGGGATCAGCACGGTAACCTCGTCGATGGGCATACCAAAAACTGTAAGACCGTCGATCAACCCATCGCCGGATTAATCAAAGACCTCAAGCGGACCGGACTGCTCGATTCCACGCTCATCGTATGGGGCGGTGAGTTTGGTCGCACTCCGTTTGCTCAAG
This sequence comes from Verrucomicrobiales bacterium, assembly GCA_029213005.1. Classification (GTDB taxonomy): domain Bacteria; phylum Verrucomicrobiota; class Verrucomicrobiia; order Verrucomicrobiales; family DEV007; genus Arctic95D-9. The sequence goes on along the minus strand of JARGPI010000001.1, from coordinate 62,595 downwards.
GCGGAGATGGTCGCGATCACAATCCCTTCGGTTTCACTATGTGGATGGCTGGCGGCGGCGTCAAAGGAGGCTCCAGGGTCGGCCGGACCGATGATTTCGGCTACAAAGCTGTCGAAAATCGCTGGGAGATTCACGATCTTCACGCCACGATGCTGCATCTTCTGGGAGTTGATCACACCCGGAGCACTTTCCGCTTCAGCGGCCGGGACATGAGACTAACCGATGTTCACGGCCATCTCATTGAGCAGATTCTGGCCTGACTTTAGGGATTGGCCCAAATCTCGACGATTTGCTTCAACGCCTGACAGGTTTTCTCCAATCGCTCAAAGTCGATCTTTTCCATCGTGTCCGTGCTTTGGTGAAAATCAGGGTAGCGGTATTTTGCGGTATCACTGACCAGAACCGACGGGTAACCATATTTGGCGAAAGACACCTCATCGGACTTCAGATCCGGCAACTCGACTGACAGCGCCTCGATTCCTGACTCCCGTTTCAAGATATTCCTCGCCGAATCGGCCCGGAATTTTGCCGTGTCATTTCCTGAAAAGACAATGAAATTTCCTGTGTCCGGCAGGGCTTCGGTAACGCCCTCCGGTTGCATCTGACTACCGGCTTCATCACGAAAACAACCCAGCGAATCGAGGCTCAACATGGCGACAATTTTCTCCTCCCGCGTCGAACTCCGTTTTGCATAGACGCGGCTGCCCATATTCTCCGTTCCAAAGTAGGGAGGTTCCTCATTGGTAAAAAACACAAAGCGAATCGTCCGCTCCTGCCGGTCACCGGCAAATGCCTGGGCGAGGCTCAGCAACGCGGCCACTCCACTTCCGCCGGCATTAGCACCCGGACTCCCCGCAACCGTGTCGTAATGAGCTCCAACGAGGACGATTTCTTTCCGCAGCCGGGTTCCGGTGAGCTCAACCATCAAATTTCGAACCTCGACCCCATCGACCGGGAACATCTGGCGATCCACTTCGTAGCCCATATTTCCGCTTTTCAGAGTCGACTGAATCCAGATCGCAGCGCGTTCCAAATCTGTCGGATTATCGAGATTCCTCTCGCCAATTTCTTCCGACAATATCCGGACGAACCGCTCCAAATCGGCGCGATTCACAGGCTTCCGGTTTAGACTCGCGGCATCCATCCGCTTGTCGTAGTCTTCGTCCATCTCCGGTGTATCCGGTTTGAACTGAGTGAAAAGCATCGATGCGATTCCGAGGATCAGAAGTCCCAGAGGCAGAGCCACCAGCACGATACGAATAGGTTTGCCTTCGTTTGCCATTTTTATAAATCAACTACGCATCCGCCATCGCTGAGACAACTGCGTCTGCTGCATTTTTATGAGCGCCGCCCCCGCCGAGCGATTCCGTGACTTCTTTCAAATCGGATACCAGCCGGGCCCGTGCTCCGCCATTTTCCAAAAGCTCGTTCAACTCCGCAGCGATCGTCTCGCCACGGCACTGCTCCTGGAGTAGCTCTTTCACCACCTCCCGACCCGCGATAACGTTCACGATCCCGAGAAACCGGATCTTCAAAACCCGCCGGGCTGCGACAGCCGTTAACCAGGCGACTTTATAAGTCAGAACATAGGGCAATCGCAAAATCGCAGCTTCCAGAGTCGCCGTTCCCGAGGCCACCACACCGACTCCGGCTCGACGCATAATCTCGTGGCCAGCACTTGAGAAAACTTCAATTCGGGTCGCCAGGCTCCGTTCTTTTACCATGCTAACGAGACGCTCAGTCAGCACCGGAGTGGCTCCGGACGTCACGAATTTCAATTCCGGATGTTGTGAAACCAAAATTTCCGCCGCATCCAGCATCGGAGGGAAAAGAGTTTCCACCTCCCGCTCTCTTGAGCCGGGAAGCAGCGCCACCACTCTGAGTTCCCGGTCGATCGACAGTTTCCGGACCGGTTCCAGAGAATCAATCAGGGGATGACCACAAAAAACGGTCTTCAGCCCACTGGACTCATAGAGGTCTTTTTCGAAAGGGAAAATACAGATCATCAAATCGAGAAGCCGGGCCATCTCCTTGACTCTCCCCTTCTTCCACGCCCAGACCTGCGGGCTGATGTAATAGATCAGCTTTCCCTGGAACCCCTCCTTGCGAAGACGATCGGCCAATCTCAGATTAAATCCCGGATAGTCGATCATGACGATACCATCCGGCTTTTCAGATTGGATGCGGGCGACCGTCTCCTCCATTTTTGCCTTAAAGTAACCGTACTTCTTCAGCACTTCCCAGAGACCGAGCACGGCGGCATCGCCCAGCCAGTTTTCGATATCCGGCGAAAGCGCGTGCATCTTCGGTCCGCCCAAACCAAGCAATGAAAATTCCCCCGTCGGCAAAGCCTCAAGCAGTGCCGAACCATGATCGTCGCCGCTGATTTCGCCGGCGATGAGGAAGAGTTTTTTCATCGTGCGCAACAGTGGCGCATCAGAGGCATTTTTCTAATCAAAACAGTCGAATTGCCCCGGGAATCACCTCGAATCTTGCGGGTAGCGATCCGGATGCTTCCCCGTCGGTTTCGATCAACACCTCCCGCTCCGGATCATCGCAGGAGATTTCAATCCATTTGGCCTGAAATTTCGTGATGCCCTCCGGCATTTTTGAATCGTCTTTCTTGATCTCGGTTACTCCTTTTAAAAAGCCAAACGGTTTCAGATCGTGAACCACCGCTATGTCAAAAACACCATCTCCAGGATCCGCCTCGCGGGCTACGCGAATCCCACTCCCGAAATACTGACCGTTACAAATCGCGATACAATTCGAGTCCCACAATCTTTCATCAGGATTGCGGGAAGTTCTCACCCGGAGAGGGAATCGACGATGCCGCAAAGTTGTCATCCAAATGGTCCAGTTGAAGGCAAGATCCCCGTTAATTTTTTTCAGCCATTTTGCTTCATTGGTATTGATCCCGATTTCTGCACTGAGGCCGGTGCTCGCAATATTCGCGAAGAACTTTTGCGTTCCGTTGGCCCATTGGATACAACCCACATCAATCAAAGTCGGTTCATTTTTTGCGATGCGCTCAAAGGCATCCTCTATCGAATTTGATAGGTCAAAGGTCCGGCAAAAGTCCCCCCCACTACCCGATGGAACCATACCGATGACAGGTAAAGAATTCGCCTTTCCACGTTCCGGAGCCAAGCCGTTTACGACTTCATTGATTGTTCCGTCTCCCCCGACCACTACTATAGCATCGGCTTCCTCCGCCACGGCCCGTCGGGCGATTGCAACGGCATCACCCGCACAGGTCGTTTGCTCCAGTGTAAAAGCCGTAAAATAACGCTCCGCAGCCTTTCTAACCGCCGCCTCGCGACGGATGGTTTTGCCCCCGGCCGACTTGGGATTCAGGATAATATGATGTTTCATCGTTCAGACTTAAGATCAATGAAACCGGCCGGTTCGCTTGCGCGATTTCATGGGGTGACAAACTCACCCCACAAATCAAAATTGCCAATCTCTAATAGAGAGATTCACTCTTTTTTAATATAGATTTGATCTCATCAATCGACTTCTGCTTCAACGCAAATGAGCCGTCAGAAGATTCGGTGAAAAATTTAATATCCGAATGAATGGTCTCTATCAAATCATTAGCAGGTTTAACTGTATTCAGTGAGTTTTTGGATATCGGTTGTTTCATAGTTAGAGTTGTGTTCATGTCCGACTACCGGAACGACGATTTATGAAACTTTCTTTGAGGACCCCAAAGACAGTCGATGCAGCGATTTACAAATCTTTAAAAAGGAAATCCATCAAACCCCTTCACTGGTATCCCTTCCTTAAAAAATAAAGCCTTCAAAAGTCAAATCTCCGGACATTTTGCTGCGTTTCTAAAAAAGATTACCGGAAAATATTTTTTCACCTTTTCAGAGCATAACCAACTGAGTCCGAGCTTTTGATGCACATCTGAACAGGGTTTCCAAAACCTTAGAAAGCTTAGATTGTCAAGGTCTCCTTATCGTGCAATGATCACCAAAATTTTCCCGGATGAAAGTAAACTGTCCAACCTGTCTTGAATCTACCGAATTCTCAGCGGAACTGGCTAACTCAGTTCAACGCTGCCCTACCTGCAACAACGACATCAGGATTCCGGAGAAGAAAACTCCCAAACCAGTGGAGCCAAAAATTGAGGTCAAGACACCGGAGCCCAAGCCCGAACCCCGGCGTGAACGCTACGCAGACAGAGTCGAAAAAGAGTCAAAACCGGGCTTCTCGTTTCGGATCTTCGCAAGCGTGCTGTTCCTTCTGTTGTTTCTGCTTGCCTCAATACTTTATGCAGCCGTCTCGACCGTGTTTTACTTCAGACTGGCCGTTCCCGATGTGCTTCTTGAAAACAAAGATCTTTTTTACGGTACTCTTGGGATCGAGCATGCCGAACAATTCACCCCGCAACTCTACGGACTTTCTCTCGCAAAGTCGTTGGGACCGGCTTTCCTGACATTCCTCGCCATGATCGCCATCCTGCAACGAAAGCGAATACTGGCCATCATCTGGCTCACGCTTCTGGTGCTTGTCGGGTTCGTTTACGGAACTCCGCTGGTTGCGATCCTCTGCCTGATTCTGGTGTGCGTTCCGGGTCGCTCAGATGTCTGGGACAGAAATTAATTTCCGTCAGCCCAGTCCTCTGACTCCCGCCGCAGTGCTGCTTCCAAACTGGTCCACCTCGAGCCCCATGGTTTGGCCGAGCTGAACAAAGAGGTTTGCCAGCGGCGTGTTGTTGTCCTCATCGTGAGCCACGTAACCACCGTGGCGATAACCGCCACCGGCGACGATGATCGGAAGGTTCCGCCAGTTGTGACTACTCGCATTACCCAAATTCGATCCAAAGAGAACTGAGGTGCGGTCGAGGAGGGTCTTGTCCCCCTCTTTAATTTTCGACATTTGGGTGAGGAATCCGTTAAAAGCATCAAACTCCGCTTCCTCAATCAGCTTCAGCTCACTGATCTTGGCTTCGTCCCGACCATGATGAGATAAATTGTGCCAATCGGTGTTTACCCCCGGGATATTGGAAGGAACCGAGTTCATCCCATCGATCGAGTAAGTGACGGTTCGGGTTGAGTCGGTTTGCAGAGCCAGCACAATCATGTCGTACATCATTTTCTGTTTATTGATCGTGTCATTCTTGTCCTGAATATCCTGAGGGACCTCGACATCGATTTTTGGTTTGGGTTTGGTGGACCACCCTTCAGACTGCTGCAGTCTCACTTCCAGGTCGCGAACCGACGTAAGATATTCGTCCAGTTTTTCGCGATCCCGTTCGCCAAGGTCCCGACTAAGTTTGTTAGCTTCCCCCAAAACGGTATCGAGAATGCTCCGGCCTGTTTGAAAACGCCGAACCTCATTTTTCACCTCCGCTTCGGTGCCATCGATAAACATCGCTTTGAACATTCGGGACGGACTGCTTTCCGCTGGAATTGCCACTCCATTGGAAGTCCACGACAATGAGCTGCCCCGGTTTCCCAGAGCGAGATAAGGAAAGCGGGTTTCCATACCCACCTTCCGGGCGATCAGTTGGTCGAGTGAGATAGTGTTTTTGAAACCCGCAAGTCCGGGGCGTTTTGCCGAAGTGAGCCAGGTCAGCCCCGAGGCATGTCCGTTGTTCCCGCTTTGCTCGGGATGCGACAGGCCGGAAAAAACCGTCATATGGTCGCGATGAGCCTTTAACCTATCCAAATAAGGGGTCGGCGAGTAATCAAAACCTTCTTTATCAGGAAACAAATAGGGAGTGTGAAATCCGAGGCCCGCACAGGCGGCAACAAACCGGTTGGGATGTTGATTAAAGGCCGCATAGGCCTTCCGATGGAAACAGGGAATCATCGCTTCCATCAAAGGAAGACCGAGAAATACCCCGCCTGCGCCACGCAAAAAGTGTCGCCGGTCTAAAGGTTGCTGCGATGCAATATGAGGTGATTTTTTCATGTGGTTGCTATTTCCGTCGGAAGATGTCGCTAAATATAGCCAGTTTGATCAAATCTTTGATGCCGTGGCCATTCTGTGCCGATTCCGCGACGATTTTATTAATTTTGGGGCGATCTGAAAAGCCCATTTCTCTGCCCGTCGCAAAGGTGAGGAATTTTGAAACAAATGCCTTCGCCAGACGATCTTCGTCTTCAGCAAGCAAATCGCGAAACTCATTGAAACCCGAAAACTCCCCGGATCCTTCAAGCAGCCCTGACGAATCTACCGGAGGCCCTTTCTTGTAGCGAACTCTCCGTCCGTTGACCTCAAGGGTGACTCTTTCCCCCTCTCCGAGACTCCGGAAATGGTCTCTCCAACCGCCAATGGGGTTAAAGCTTTCCATCGCGAAACCCGGCGGATCAATGGCCCGGTGACAACTCTGGCAGCTCTCTGAGTCCCGATGTTTGTCGAGCAATTCACGCAGGGTTGTGGCGCCCCGGATGTCGGGCTCAACACCCGGAATCCCAGGAGGAGGTGGAGCCGGGGTCTGCCCGAGGATCCGCTCCATCACCCAGACACCACGTACGACCGGCGAGGTGTTGGTTCCATTTGCCGAGACTTTTAGAATGCTGCCCTGAGAGAGAAATCCACCCCTCGGGCTCCCTGGTGGAAGCGGAAATTTGCGAAGATGCGGTCCCGCGACGCCCTCGATCCCGTAATGCTCGCCGAGACGGCTGTTTAGCATCGCGAATTCCGATTTCACAATATTCCGTGCCGGAAGATTGGTTTCGATCAATTCCCGAAGATAAGAGCGGGTCTCCTCGATAATCGAATACTGAAGAAAGCGGTCATACTCCGGAAACAGATTGCCGTCGGGTGCGGTGAATTCAATCTCGCGTAAATTCAGCCAGGCATCCGCAAAATCGACGATAAAGCGTTGAAACTTTTCCCCGACCATGAGCCGTTGGGTTTGGGTCCACAGTTCGTTGGGATCTTTGATCAGTTTTTGAGTTCTTGCTGAGGCTAGGAGCTCGTCATCCGGAAGCGTCCGGTTGAAAGCATACGAAAGCCTCGCAGCGAGGGCATAACTGTCGAGAAAACCGGGTCTTTCTTTCAGATAGAGAAAGTCGGGAGACAGAAAAATCGCGGTGACCCCGGCCCGTAGTGCTTCTTCAAAGTCCCCGGTGTCACTGAACGTCTTGCCGAACAACTCAACATACGGAGTGATTTCCTCACTGGAGACGGGCCGCCGAAACGCCCGGTTGGCCACTCTAAGCAAGGCCGCCGCAGCGTCAGCCCGGGGATCTTCGCTATTGATCCGGAATTCCGCTTTCCATTTATTTCCGGGATTGGATTGCTCACGGTCAATGCCTTCAAACAGCAACTGGTGACCTTTGGTGGGGAACTGATCAAAAACCGGCCCCTCAACTTCGACGTGATTGATCGCCAGTCCCGGCCCCAGATATCCCTCGGTCGTTTTTTTCGACTGAATGTATCCGTCCTCGTCTTTCAGCCCAAAGGGAATAATCTCCACCATATAGTTGCGACGCACCAACTGAGTGATTTCGATGGTCTGTGGCTCACCGGGGTTAAAGGAATAATAGCCGTAGGTCTTCTTCGTTGAGCCCCGAGCAAAACTCGTTCCTCCGATTGAAAAGGTGATAGGGTCCTCCGTGCGATGGGCATAACCGGTCACCCTGATTTTGTAATACCCATCCTCCCGCACCCCGGTTCCCCGGAGCATTCCGGAGGGGTAAACAATCTGCCGGAAAAAAAGGACCGCTCCATCAGGCGCTTTTCCCCAGGCTTTGGGAATGTGAGTTTGCCCTTCCCGAGCACTGACATAATCCGCCTTCAATGTGGTGACATCGGGAGCGTCAACCGTGGTGGCAATCGCTTCATCCAGAACCTGATCGATGCCTTCGAGATAACGCTCTAACTGGATCATCGAAACCCCGAGTGCCGAACCGATATTATCAAATTCATGGGAACGCCCGTCTTCGGGCAGCAGACTGACCAAATCAGTCTTCGTCCCGAAGATGTCGTTCACGGTATTGGCATATTCCTGCCGGTTCAGCCTTCGCAGAACCGTGCCTTTGCTTTTTTCGTGCGCTTTAGCCAGAGGAATAGCGAGATCCTTTCGAAATTGAGCCAACTCCTTATCATCCGGCCGGGGCTTCTTTTCCGGAGGCATCTCCCCTTTAGCGACCCGATCGTAGATCCTTTCCCACTTGGCAAAAAGGGCTTCACTTTCGAGATCCCCCTCCAGTGCCACGAGATCGAGGCCGCCTTTTGTCGTGGAATCGTCGTGACAGTCGTAACAATGTTTCTCGAAAAACGGAATTAACGGACCATCAAAGGCATTCAAACAGCCGCTTGCAGCTAGCAGAGAAAACGAAACGAAAAAATAGAAAGCCGACACTCCCTTAACCATCTCTTACCAAACTCCCAAAATCCCCCGAATTCCACGGCGAACCTGCGGATTTTGCAGATATTATTTCCTAGGAGTTGGAGGCGATACGCTCGTCGAGAGTCCCCTCGACCACACCCAGTTTCGACTCTGCTTTGAGTTGATTCCAGAGCTTCGCGCCGTCGGTTTTCTCTTCAATCAGATTCCGGTAGGCCTCTATCACCTCAGCCGCTTCTGCTCTGGATTCGTTCAACAACTCAATCCGATAAGCCTGCAGACCTGCGGTTTTCAGATCTTTGAAATACCTCGCTCCGGTTTGGGCACGTCCGTTAAACAGGGTGTTTCGACAACCCACATCTGCTTTTAAGATATGACGCTGCCCGACCCGGTCTTTCAATTCGACCTGATGATGATCACATGGCCTGCCACAGTTGGTGAAGTCGGTTCCCTCTGACATAAACGAGCAAAACACACAGTGCTCCATATGAAACATCGGCATATGCTGGTGCAGAGTCAGTTCGAACCAGTTCTGCGGCACTTTCTCCAGCAGATCACACACCTGCTGAATATTGAGATCATACGAAACGGTGAGGTTTTCGAATCCGTAGCCCATGAAAAAATCTGCTGCGATGGGATTGGCCACATTCAGTGAAAAATCGCCAATCATAGCAAGCTCTCCACTATCACTGAACCACTTTACCCCACCGAGGTTCCGGACCAGCACCCCATCAGGTTTCGCTTTTTCCACGATGCGGAACAAACCGGTTTCCCCCGCTTTTTGAATCCGCGGAGTGGCGAGAAAAACTCTAACCTGATCCGATTCCGAGCGAATCCTGGCAACCACATCACGGAAGCGGCGCACATCCTCCAAGTCGATGTAAATTTGACCTACCCCGGCAAGCAGCGCCGCCTCAACCTGCTCCTCACTACGACACAATACTCTCAGAGGATTTCTGACGCTCACGGCAGGACCGGCAAGATCCGGCAACAGGTCATCAACCGACACCGGCCTTACAGCAGTTTTGCGGGCAGTTTCCTGCGGGGAAAGCTTCTCCACCAGACTGCGCCGCAGCCGATTGATTTCACTGACCGGAAGGATCACACCATCTGGCAACGCTTCCGCATCAAGACTCGAAAGGGTAAAATCGGTATTGCCCAGACGCCCCAGTTTCTCAAACAAAAACTCTGGAGTGATGGGCCGGTTTTCGGCCTTCTCCAGAGGAACAGCCGATTCGACTTTTTCGCCCGAATCCAAGTCGGTTAATATCAGTGGTTCACCGTTTGTTCCTTCAGCGCGCCACCGCAACGGACATTTCTGTTTCAAATGATCCGATTTACCACTCCAGGATTGCTGAAGCTTTCTCGTCAGAGCAGGATCATCCGTCTTCCAGACGCGATCTCCTTTGTTAAATTTCCGGGTATCCAGCTTGCCACGTTGGAAGTAAATCCGATCCGCCTTGATTTCGAAAATTCGGCCTCCCTGTTCCCGATCGGTATCGCCACCGGTATCGATGACGAGACCATCTCCCCTTTTCAAGGGCGTATTGGGATGCTTCACCGCAAGCCAATCTTTACCCATTTCGGTAATCTGACCGATATAGGCCCCCCGCTTTTTCCCGAAGCGGGCATGGACCAGCTTTTTATTATCGATCCCATTGAGCCAGCCGGAATGTAATCCGCGGGAGAAAGTCATCTCGAGCTGGTAACGGTCTTCGGAACTTACCGTATCAGAACGTTTTCCGAGGGCGGAATCAATCGCTTTTCGATACACAGAGGTGACCGCGGCGACATATTCGGGAGTTTTAAGCCGTCCTTCGATTTTGAAGCTACTGACACCCTTTTCGATCAAATCAGGAATCAAATCGACACCTGCCAGATCCTGAGGGGAAAGCAGATAGCGTTTATCACCCAGATCGCGAGCCTCGCCGTCAACAATCAACTCATAGGTCATCCGGCAGGCCTGGGCGCATTCGCCACGGTTGGCGCTTCGCTGACCGAGACTTTCACTGGTGAGACATTGGCCGGAGTATGCAACACAAAGAGCCCCGTGAACAAAGGTCTCCAGCGGAACGGCATCCTTTCCCGTGGCGTGAAAAAGATGGATTTCTTTCAACGAATTCTCCCTTGCGATTACCGCTTTATTCAAGTGAAAGGCTTCGTCAACCAGAGCGAGGCCCTCCGGCGAAGTCATCGTCATCTGGGTCGATCCGTGGAGCCCCAGTTCAGGCACCATTTTGCGTGCCATTCGGGCCAGGCCCATATCCTGGACAATAATTGCATCAGCACCGCCTTCGTAAATGGCGCGGAGTTGCTTGGCAGCCTGTTCGAGCTCTCCCGTAAAAATCAGAGTATTGAAAGTGACGTACCCTTTTACACCATGGTCATGGAGGAACGTCATCAGTTCCGGCAGATTCTCCACCGTAAAATTGTCAGCCCTCATCCGGGCGTTGAACGCGGAAAGACCAAAATAGATCGCATTCGCGCCGTTCATCACAGCGGCGCGGGCGCATTCAAAATTACCCGCCGGGGCAAGTAACTCGGGTTCTGGATTTCGACGACTCAAAGCGTGTCCTAACTCAATATAAACTGCATGTGTGGCATGTACAACTCGGGTTCGAGCAGGAAGGAATCATGCCCTTTTTCCGAATGGACCGTGATAAAGAGATGGTCGACATCAGCCTTTTTCAACCCTTTGACCAAAGCAGCCTGCTCCTCGGGATAGAAGCAGTAGTCTTCGTCGATACTGAAAACCAGATAACGATGCCCTGCTTTCCGGCTGCGGGAGAAGAGATCTTTGATGTCTTCCGCTTCGCCCTGAACCACTGGATCAAACGTGCTCCACATTTCACAGATGCGAAGATAAGTGTTCGCATCGAATCGGTCGGTGAACTTCTTGCCCTGGTGAAGCATGTAGCTTTCCACATGATTATGCGGCTGATACCATGAAAAGCGATCCTCGTTCTTTTTGACGTCCTGCCGGGCCCTTCTCTCAATCGCATCGAGATGGACAAACGTCTTGTGGCTCATCATCCGGGCAAGTGTCAGGCCTGAATTGGGCCGAGAACCGGTGTCATAGTAATCGCCGCCTTGAAAACCAGGATCATTTTCAATCGCCAGAATTTGCTCCAGCAGCATAATCCGGTTTAACACCGTTGTTCGCGTGCCGGTGGCGATGGGAATCACGCGACTGGTTCGTTCCGGAAAGGTCGTTGCAAAATTAATACACGCCAAACCACCCGTGGAAGGTCCCACGACCGCATGTAATTTTTCGATTCCCATTGCATCGAGAAGGCGGGCCTGACTCCGCACGATGTCATTGACGCTGACGTGCGGAAACTGACTTCCATAAGGCTTCCCCGTCTCGGGATTGATCGATGAAGGTCCTGAAGACCCATAACAACCACCGATGTAGTTGGCACAAATCACGAAAAACTGATCCGTATCGATGGCCTTCCCGGGACCAACAAACAGTTCCCACCATCCGAAATGACACTCTTCGGTCCAATACGGGCTCGCCGGATTTTCAGGACAAAAGCCGGCAACGAGGTGGCTCCCTGAAAACGCGTGAAACAACAAGATCGCGTTCGATTTATCTTCGTTCAAATGCCCGAGAGTCTCATAGGCAAGGCAAGCGTCCGTAAGGGACTCGCCGCTCCGGAAGACAAAGGGATCGTCATTAGAAGCGATAGATTGGATACGGGTTTTCACTGGGGCCAGACTACTCATGGAAAATTTCTGTAGGTTAAACGTCGCTGTGACGGTTGTACAGCCTTTTCCCTGACATAAAATCCATTGGGAAAAACGGTCTAGCGTAACCCCAGGGAAACGTGCGATTTTGTTGCGGCCACTCCGGGAGTCCCCTTCAATTGAGCCGTATGATTCAGATAATTTTCAATCGAAGCATCAGCCGGAACACCCAGTTCCCGGGCCTTCAGGTAATGCTCCTTCGCCTTTTCAAAATCCCCCTGACCGTGTGTGGAAAATAAAACCGCCAGGTTGAAGTGAGCATCGCCAAACCTTGGCTCAATGCTGATCGCCTTAACAAAGGCGCGCTCCGCCCGGGCCACCCAGCCTTTTTTGCAGGCAATGACACCAACACAATTGTGGGCCTGGGCATTGTCGGGCTGAAGCTCGATTCCCTGCTGGAGATGACTCAATGCTTCATCGTATTTCTCCTGAAGAAAATAAGTTCTGCCCAAAAGATAGAAAGCCTGCCCGCTGGACTTATCAATCGCCACCGCTTTTTGCAAATATTCCTGAGCTTCATCAAAATTCTTCAGCGCAATTTTCAAAATTCCGAGGTTACAGAGACAGGGCACACTCCGCGGGCGAAAATGGAGGTATCTCAGAAAGCCCTCTTCTGCTTCCGCGTAACGACCTTCCTGAAAATCGAGACGCGCCGATTTATCGAGCTGAGCCAGTTCCACTTTAACTTTCTGACCTTTGATAACTCCGTCCTCCCCGGCACCACTGGGAGCCAAAAGCCAGTCGTATTCGACATCGTCCCCGGTTCCCTCACGGCTCATCGGTGAAGCGGACTCAATCAGCTCTGCGACCTGCGGAGACTTGAATAAAGCTTTTTCAGCCGGTGAAAGCTGTGGACCACGGGCCATATCCTCAACCACTTCCATCAGTACACTGGAGCGGGCTCCAACCCGATCAAGCTGACGGAGGAGTAACTCTTTGGTCTGTTTCATGTGCGCCTGCCGACGGAGCTGCTTTAACACCATCGATCTCAACAACTCATTCTCAGCCCGCTGCTCCGGCGCCATATTCGCCAAACTCTTCTTTTCGTCATCAGAAAGGCCGTCCGACAGAATTTCGAGCTTTTTCTGAAGTCCTTCAATCTCCTGCTGATGCCTGACATTTTCAGTAACAAGCCGATCTCTTTCCACTTTCACCTTCGCTACCTCTTCCTTCAGCAAAGCGATATCCTGCTCTTTCTGCTGATTGTCGCTGGAAGTGCGCTGGGCCACTTTTTCCAGCAATTCAAGCCGCTCCGAAAGCTTTTGATTTTGAGTCATCAAATCCTGCAGCGCCTCTGATCCAATCCCCTTTCCCTGGATAATCTTAGCCAGGCTCTCCCGCTCGGACTGGAGCTGTTTGATCTGTGCATCCTTTAATTTAATCGTTTCCCGCGCCGCCCGGAGTTGAGCTATCAACTTACCGTTCAAATTAGTCGACTCGCGGAGCTCCTCCATGGTCTCTTCCAAAAGCGCTTTGTATTGTTCGGCTTTACGACGGTAATTCTGGTTATTTGGATCTCTTTCGTAGGCATCCAGTTGCCGACGGTACTCATCCTGTTTTTTGCGGGAAGCGGACAACTGGTCCTGGACGGTCTGTAACCTCGCCTGATTCGCATCCCGCTCGGCCTTTAGCTGGCGGTTCTCACGATTCAATTCATTGATAATTGAATCCCTGCGAACTTCTTCACGACTAACCTGCTCCAAAAGAGCATTCGCCTGCCTCCCGACTCTTGGATTGTGGTTCCAGCTGGGTAACACCTGTCCTCCCTGCGTCCTCACCTCCGGTGACGAAGCAATTGGCGTATGCCGATTTCCCCCGCCTTGATAGGGAGGCTCCACATTGATGTTGGGAAACTCCGGATCCGAAGTCCCCACGGTATTGTCAGTAGGGCGAGGTGGAAAGTTAGGCTGCCCCCCGGCCATCTTGATTCGGTTGCCTTCTTTAATCCTCAGCTTCGTATCAGATACGATCTTCTGTTTAAATTTAACGATGTCCGGCTGGAACTGAGGGAAATTATAGGCCAATCCGTCATATAACGCCTTCGCTTCGTTACACTTGTTCAACGCTTCCAGATATTGCCCCTTCTTTTCAAGCTCCAAGGTGCTTTCGTAAGTCAAAAACGCGCGATACCACATTGCCGAGGGATCTTGATCCTGTGCAGTCAAAAAGCTGGACGCAGCGATACATGCGGCGATGAGCCAACCATTGACAAATGCGCTCTTTATCGATGCGCTGCCATTAAAGACCTGATTCATTTCTGGTTTGTGTTTCGGAGCAGAGGCTAAACTCTATCTTAGCGTGAGGACAAGCCCGAAGCCAAGAAAATTCCGTTATAGCATCCGCTACCGTGAATGTCTTCCTAAAAATCGCGTTACAGAAAAGAAACGAAGAAATTCGGTGGTCAAACTTCAGGACCTGCAACACCAGGAAATTACGTGTTGATATTAAGGAAAAGAAAGAGTGCGCGATACTGGATTTGAACCAGTGACTCCCACCATGTCAAGGTGATACTCTACCGCTGAGTTAATCGCGCTTTCTTTCCTGAATCGCCGAAGCGATGGAGTGGGGAATAAACATCTGAAGATGAAATCCGCAACTGGATTTATTATCTCTTTGATGCAAGTTTCGACCGTCCCTCATTTATGACCTTCAGTCAATCCACCTTTGATTCCAAAGTCACAAACTCCCGAATCCACCGGATCTCCGCTTCGCCAGAGGGATCTCAGGGGGGCAACCGGGGGATTGTCGTGATGCTTCATGGCCTCGGCGACCACAGTGGTTGTCATCGCAGAGCCATGGAAATTTTTTGCGATCTTGGCTATCGGGTCGAGGGTTTCGACTGGCCGGGACACGGTAAGTCATACGGCAACCGGGGCGATATTCCCGGTGTGAAACCGGCTATTAAACTGATCAACGAGTTGATCGAACAACTCGATTCCAAACCGGTGGCAGTTTATGCCCATTCGACGGGCGGATTTCTGGCTTTACCGTTTATGAGTCGTTTCGGTCTCGATCTTTCCCTGAAATGGCTCTGGTTAAGCTCCCCTTTGATCAAGCCGACCCATCGTCAGTCAAAAATCAAAATCTGGGCCGCGGAGTTTCTCGCCGATTTTGTGCCGGAACTTTCCATCCCGACCGGCGTGAAACCATCGAATTGCTATCATGTGACCAGTCGCAATCCCAAGGTGTTAGCCGAACAATTTGAGGGCTGCCACTCCAAAATCTCCGCCCGTTTCGGGCGCGATTTGATGCTTTGGGAGTCCGAAGCCGCTCAATCGGCGTCTCAACTTGATGATCCCCTGAAAGTCCTCGTGACGCAGGGTAGAGAGGACCTGATCTGTCCGCCCGAATACGTTGAGGAAATTTTTCAGACTATTCCAGCGACAGATAAAACGTTATTGTTATTTGATGGCATACGGCACGAGCCACTTCGAGAGCCTGACAATACCATCTTTATTAAATCGGTTACAGACTGGCTTAACACTAATTCCGATCCAATCTAAATTGACAACCTTCCCCCCATTAGCGTAAATTTTTCCCATGGCATCTTCATTCCACCTGTTGGTCGCACTTCCTGACAAAGAACCCATTTCTTATGATGTAAATGGCGAGTCAGTCACCCTCGGGCGAAGCCCCGTAAACGACATCCAAATCCTCGTTCGTGAAATATCGACCGCCCATTGTGTGTTCAACCAAACGGAGTCGGGTTATTCGATTACCGACATCGGTTCAACCAACGGCACAAAAGTGAACGACCGCAGTGTGAAAGAGCCAGTCCAGTTAAACAATCGGGACGTGATTTTGCTGGGTGAGACGATTCCTTCCTACTTTATTATTGCAGAAGAAGGAGCCGATATCGATTTGAAGTCTGAAATTGCCGAGATCGAGAACGCCAGAACGGCACCTAAAAAACCGACGGTAAAACACCTTACCGCTCCGGGCGCGGTTAAAAAGGTCGGCCTGCCCACTAAAAAGCCACTCGTGTCTGCACCTCTTGCGACGGCAACACCTGCTGAGGGCTCCAATGTGGGAAGCGCCACCGTCAAGCTAGCCCAATCACCGCCCCGCCCTACGACAAAGTTGGCCTCACCTCCAGTTAAGAAGCTGGCACCTCCGGGAGCACCTCCCGCACCTGGAGCTCCACCAGTTCCCGGTGGACCACCGAAACCACCGATGACGCCTCCGGCGACCAAATCTCCGATGGCTCCGCCCGTCAAAAAGCTGGCTCCTCCATCCGTAGGAAAAGCGGAGGAAGATGATACCCCGGTTGCGACACCGGCCCTTCCCGCTTCACCATCACCAGTAGGGCCGCCCAGTCCGGCCGTGAAGAAAATTGCGGCTCCGGGTGCGCCTCCAGTCAAACTGGCCAGTCAGGGCCCTCCGGGTGCACCTCCGGCGAAGCTTCCGACTCCCGGGGCTCCACCAGTGAAAATTGCCACACCCGGCGCTCCTCCGGTTAAAGTTCCCAGTCTGCAACCTCCGGGTTCACCGGGCGCGAAGTTACCTCCACCGGTGAAAAAGGTGGCACCTAAATTAAATCTTCCGGAAAAAGAAGATTAAACCGCAGGACTTTAGGAGCATTTGAATAAAATGCTCCACTTCCCTGACCGGTCAGAAAAAAGAGAGAAAGATCCGATTCTCCCAAAGCCAGTTCCGATCAATTCGATCGGAACGTCCGGTCCTGAGTGCGATAGAGTGAAGAGTCATTCACCGAATCGCGATGGCTCCCATTCGATCCACTCAGCACACCCGCCGTTTGACAACTCACCGCGAAGAATGAGCTGAGAGTGAGTGCCAAAAGTAAAAGTGGTCGGTGTTTCATTTAAAGAGGAACCGTACAAAACTTTGAATTTACGTTTTTGTCTATGAAAAACCGATTGAGACCTTCTTTATAACAAAAGAAACCCGGGATGAATCCCGGGTTTCCCTTAAACAAAACAATAACTAAACCATATACCTGGCGCAGACTAGTCGAACCATTCGTTAGCATGATATATGCCATAGCTTTAGACGAATAGGAGCTGTGATAAATGACACTGAATTGATCAATTAATCCCGGACATCCTATAAATTTTATCTGAAATAGACTTTTGAGCAGCGTGTTTTATTCAAATCGAAGCTGTTTTATCTTAAAATTTTAAAAACTAAGATGATTCACTAAAAAAATCAGTGGCTCAGGGCATAAAGTATCGTTAGTATTGTCTCCGGTGAAAACTCGATGCCTTTTTTGAGCTGATTTTCTTCGATATTGTCTTGGAGAGCGTAGCCGAAACGCAAAGATTTCACCGGTAAAGACATCACTTTCGGCCATCATCACTCTGTATTCCTCATCTGTAATTATCGCGACAGGACTGATTCTTTTAGTCCTGCTTATTCTGCTGGTTCTGAACCGGAAGAGAAGATGGGCGAAAACGGAAGCTGAATCCAGATTCGATGAGTTTAAAGCTTCGTCCCTCGAAAAATCGAATCACATCCGGCAGGTAAAAGAAGAGGCGCTTGTGGTGGAAGAAGCCTTTCTTCACACCACCGGTCAAACCGAAACGATGCTGAAGCAACTCACCTCAGAGGTGAATGAGCTGGAGAGGGTCGGGCGTGAACCTGCTGATACGGAAAAGGAGGTCTCGGAACTGATCTACCCCGACTCAACCGGTGCTAAACTGACAAATCTCTTTTCCTCAAAACGGTATCAGTCAGCCATCGATTTATTGGCTGTCGGCTCCAACGATACCATCCATGCCCTCAACTATGCGGATCGTGTCGCAGCCATTCAGTCCCTGAAAGCAAAAATTACCGCCAGTGCTGAAGAATTAGAGAAAACTACCACCGGTCTCAACAGTAAACTCTCTGAAATTTCAAAACGGATTTCGGATCTCTCTCGGGAATCGCTGAAAGACGGTTTTTTCCCTCTGATAAACCTGCAGACCAAACTGATTCCATCAGCCGAGGCGATGCTCGACGAAACGGTGCGGGTAGGATCGACGGATCCTATCGCCGCTATCGGAAATCCTGCAAAACTTGCGACACGAGAAATTGACGACTCCTTGGCGATCGTCACCCGGGTTAACGAGTTTAGAACCAATGGTTTTCCAAAAGTTCAAAACGCCGTCCGCATTTTCGAAAACGCCGGAATTTCACCCGATTGGATTGATCTGGACTTTCTCAACCACTCCAGACACCTCGAAACCCTATCGGCGCATGCCGTGCTCTGGTCGGTGGAAACGAAAATTGAAGCCTTTACTGAGGAGGTTCAGGCGACGATTGAGCGAATCATTGATAGCGCGACTGTCGCAAACCAAATTCAGTCCATAACCAGTCCTGAAATTGAAAAACTGGAAAACCGAATCTCGGAATCGCGATTTAGAATTGCCCAGCATCTCCACTGCCTGCCGGATACGATCCTGAGGGAAAAGAATCTCGATCCCAGCCAACGGGTTGAATTTGCCAATCAATCGCTACAGTTTATCAAGCACGCCGCCTCTCAGGGCAGAGTTGAGAACTCCCGGAATTCGCTCGATCAGATCGGGGATCTGATCAATCAGGGAAGTGACATCGTCAGGGTGGGAAATCAGGTGGTTCAAAAAGGCGGCCCTTTTTGGGAACAGCTTTCCGATGAACTGGATAAACTAAAAGACCGAATTTCCCCGGCTGAGTCTGCACTAGACAAACTGCGAAAAAATTATCTTGCCGGCGCCCTTTCCGTAAAAAGCAGGCTTGGGATTCCCCACCCCGATAACGATTCAGTTGAGTTTCTCTACCACGCAGCGGTAAACGACATCAGTGAGGCGGACGCCTTGTTGCATGAGTCCCAGCTTTCTTTTCGGGATGGCAAATTGATGACAACCGGTTGGCAATTGGAGAAAGCGTCAGCCAAACTGGAGCTTTCAGAACAGCGGCTCACCCTCGTGACCGATCAATACGAGGCGGCACAGGCAATCGACGAAGGGAATCGAAAGGCTCTCGGCGACATCAGATGGAAACATCGCTCCCTCACCTCGAAGCTTGCCGATCTGCGCACCCGCAAAGCATCGATTCAGCAAGACCAACAGATCAGCTCTAAAATTAAGGCCATCGAAAAGGCTCTGGATAAAGAACGGACCAATCCGTTTCATATCGAGGCTCAACTGAAAGGTTTAAGCCGGTCCCTCAGAAAGCTGGATGAATCGGTCAGTCTCGATTTTCTCTGGCACGACTTGGCAACCGAATCCATAAAGTCAGCCGGGCGGACTCTGCGCTCCCACCATTCCGTTCTCGAAGTGCTCGAAAGCGAAGATCAGACCGACCAGCGAAAACTAAATTCTGCGAAGCGCCGCATCGCGACATCAAAGAAAAAGTTGGCTACCTGGCAGGAATTCCTTGAGAAACCCAATTTGGATTGGAAGGAAGCTTTTGATGCCGGACTGGGAATTGATCTCGATTCCTCAGAAGCGGTCCTTTCGGTACGAGACAATCTCACTGCCGCCAAATCAGTCTCGTCGCTCCTCCGAAAGGCTGCCGAACAATGTGCTGAATTACTGAACTGGAATAATGCGGAAGAGGTTGAAGTGGTTCGCGAGGCGGCGCTGCCCCTGTTTGAAACCGCCCGGAAAGCGTTTGTGAATGGCGAGTGCTCCCTGGCAGCCGCGAAAGCAAAAATTGCCAGCGATCAGGCCGTATCGGCATTAAACCGCGCAATCGCAAACACATCCCGAAGCCGCTCCAGAAAAGCGGCGGAAAAAAAACGGCTTTTTGAAAACGCCGTCATTCCATCTTACGAAGTGACCCGGAAAATGGCACCCCATTTGATTTGTCCGCTTACTGTTTCAGCTGCATTAGGCAACGAATTCGGCTTTACCAAAGCTCACCCCGCTTTGTTAATCTCGGATGATCCAATCAACGGAAATTTCCACCCGAACGGATCCGAACGCACCGGAATGCTCACACCGGTTTCTTCCCGCGAACCGGAACACAAACGGTCCGGAACAACCAGTCTCTAAAAATCTTTCCATTTTCGAGAAGCAAACTCTGCGGGTTGCGCCGATGCTGCAAACGATGGGGAAACTGTTATTTATCAGAGGTGGCGCAGTCGGAGACTTCATTCTCACCCTTCCGGCGATTCAGTTGGTGAGACAGGGGTTCCCGGATCTGGAAATCGAAATTTTAGGTTATCGCTCGATCACCGAGCTCGCAGTGGCCGCCGGACTCGCCGACAGAACCTCTTCGATAGAAATGGCCACGATGGCTCCGTTTTTCGCACCCGGCGCTTCCCTGGATTCCCAGCTATCGGAATACTTCGCGAGCTTTGACGTGGTCGTCAGTTACCTCTATGACCCCGATGGCTTTTTTCAGGGAAACCTGATTCGTGCCGGTGTCGAAACACTGATCGTGGGACCCTATAAAATGGACGAGCAACCTTACTCGCCTCCGGCAGCCCATCAGCTCGCGGAGCCACTGGGACAACTGGCTCTGTTTCTCGATGAGCCGTTTGTTGAAGTGAGTTATGGCGATTCCGCAAAAAACGAAGATCCGGTGGTCGCGATCCACCCCGGGAGCGGAAGCGCCTCAAAAAACTGGTCTTTTGAAGCCTGGGCTGATTTAGCGAAACAAATCCGGAACAAGATGCCGGGAACGTCTTTTCTCATTATCAGCGGCGAAGCCGAACACGAAACGATTTCCGATTTTCTGTCACTGATCGACCACCACGATCTGGACTATCAACACCTTCAAGGAGAGGATCTACCCGCAGTGGGGCAGGTTCTGCAGCGTTGCGATCTATTTCTGGGTCACGATAGCGGCATTTCGCATTTGGCAGCCTCTACGGGTATCCCGGGGCTCGTGCTCTTCGGCCCAACCAATCCGTCTATCTGGGCGCCCCCTCACCCTTCCTTCGACTATATCAAGGCACCCCGGGGTCAGCTTGGTAATCTTACGGTCAGCTCGGTCTGGGAAAATCCCGCGTTTCAGGAGAAGCTAAAATCAATCTCGTAGCGCCGCGATTCGCTCCCCTACAGGCGGGTGGCTGTAGTTGAGAAAAACGTAAGCAGGGTGAGGCGTCAGATTGGTCAGATTATCGGCACTCAATTTTCGGAGAGCTGAAGCCATCGCCTCCGGCCTGTCGGTAACTTCAGCAGCGTAAGCATCGGCTTCGAATTCATGTTTGCGGCTGAGCCAACTACCACCAATGCCGAGGATTTGACTGACAGGTTGCATCAAAATCCCGAACAGCACGAGACTGACATAAGTCGATGTCTCTTTAACCGCGAAAGCATCAAACAAAGCACGATTGTCTTTTAAGATTCCGAGCAGAAAAAACATCACCCCGGAGCCGATGATACTCATTAAGATACCTTTGACGATATGCCGCTTTTTGTAGTGACCGATTTCATGAGCAAGCACTCCGACCAGTTCCGGCACCGTGTGATTGTTTACCAGAGTATCAAAAAGCACAATCCGTTTGGTAGGACCAAAACCGGTAAAAAAAGCATTCGATTTAGTGGAGCGTTTCGAACCGTCCATAATACTGATTTCTTTCACCGGAAACTGACATTTCGCAGCCATCGCGAAAATCTCATCCTTTAGTTCCCCCTCCCCGAGCGGAGTGAATTTATTATATAGTGGAAGAATCAGAGTTGGTGCGAGAAACACCGAAATCAGCATGAAGCCAGTCATCACGACCCACCCCCAGAACCAGGCCATGGGAACCGATTCGAATATCCAGAGTATCGCTAACAACAAAGGAGCTCCCAATAGAGCAGCGAGTATGAGGCCCCGGAAAAAATCCATGATAAATAGTCCCGGTGTCATTTTGTTAAACCCGAATTTCGCCTCAATCCCGAAAGTGGAATACCAGGAAAGTGGCAGAGTCAAAATTTGCAGGCCGACAAATAATATACCGATGTAGATGAGTCCGTTCACCAGATTGCCATAACCGAAGGAGCGAACCTTTTCATCGAGCCAGCCAAAGCCTCCAAGCCACCAGAAGGAGAAAAAGACGACCAACATGAAGATGGAAACGCCAATACCGAAAACCGCTTTTACCCGCGTGTAGTCTTTCGATATTTCAAACTGTTCGGGGTCCATCACATCAACAAACTCAGCAGGAACCTGAGATTTGAAGGACTTCATGTTCAGCAATGTGGTAAAGAAATCCAGCTTCCAAAGCAGAACAAAAGCCAGCACAATTGCCACAAACCATCCGTTGATATGTAAATCAGTCATTAATCAGAATTCTCGGCCATCGTTTCGGCGGCCAGTTTCTCAGCATCGGAAACAATTTTTGCCAGTTCCGCATCCAATTCAGTCTGGCGTTGCCGGTGCTCTTTCCTGATCAACCTCATATCAATAAAAGCCAGTACAATCAGTAACATCGCACCGACAAAACAAGTGGCCCAGTAGATCACAAATGAGAGAGGACTCCCCTGGAACCCGACGCCGAAATTCACAGCCCCGTACAAAACTGAAATTATCGTGGTCAGCGTCACCACGAGGAGAAGGAGTCGTCTTGATTTTCTCTGCAGAGCCACGTTAACGATAGGCGTAAATTAGAGCCCAGTCCTGCGGCGTATCGCTATTTTTCCCAAACGCCAATCGGAGGTAGTAAGTGCCGGATTTTTCAGGTGCGAAAACCAGACTGGTCACGTTTTTCTGGGAACCGTACGTCACGGTTTTTGCCTTCAGCAACTTTCCGTCCTTATCATAAATATTAAGAAGGACTTCGGTCCCGGGATCTGCTACTGCAAACCAGAACTGGTAAACGTTTTTATTAAACAGCTGCTGGTTGACGACTTTCTCCGCACCCGGTTCCAGATTGCCCCGGAGAAACGACTGCCTCAGAATAAAAGGTTCCGGTCCCTCAAGGGAAGGATAAGCGGCCTGCTGAGCGAGTTTTTGCGCATGGTCGATATCCGCAAATCCCGATAAACAGCTGAGGAGCTGCAGTATTGGAACCAAAGCGAATACTGACAGAGAATGATTCAAAGGAGGGATTCCGTAAAAATGATTAGTCCTGATAAATCGCATCAAGGAGATGGTGGGTCTCGTCATGAATCTTAGAAACCTCAGCCAGGGTGAAAATTCCAGTGCCCGAATTTTCCATCAACTTTTCGAGAGTGTTCAAAGTGGCGTCGATTTTAGCGAAAATCTCATCGCTCTTAATCCCTTCCGGCAACTTCTGAAAGTCAGCTTTCAACTGCATCAGGAGACCGGCCTGATTCAAAAGGTCCGATCCCTCTGGCGAGTAATTTTCCTTCAGGATAGATGAAAGGGCCCCGGTGCCCCCCAACCATCCGCCGAGTGCGACGAGACTGGTGAGATCTTCGTCCCGCATCACTTTCATCTCTTTAAGCACCGTTTGGCGGGTTTTATCGAACTCCTGCTTCACCTCGTTCCAATTTTTGTCGGACAGCGACTCCATAATAACTTTTATACGCTTCTCGACCGGACTTTCGACTCCGAGAGGATGCGCCAAACGTTGTACCGCCATTCCGACTCTTTTCACTTCGGCATCATTTTTTGCCTGAACCGCCAGAAATCCCTGTGAAATCGCAAGACCAAAGAGCAGGGCCGAACGGGAACGGTCCGGGCTGGGATTGAAGTCTCTTTTTTCGAGTTGGGAGTCCCAATCCTGAGCTCCCAGCTTATCGAGTGCCGTGAACACCTCCAGAGGGATCGGAATCACCGATGACGAAATCAACGCCGCATCTTTCCCCTTCACATCGATGGTTGCCGGAGGTTCAGTCGCGAATACCGCCCCACCACTCATGACTGCGATAATCGCACCACACCACTGTTTCATAAAATTCATAAATACTATTTAAATATTAGCGATCTTACTGGAAAACGTCAATACCTGTACTCAGTTCACTGCCGTATTCCATGCCTTTTTTCATAACGCACCGCCGAAGAGATATCTTAAGTGCATTCCCCCGATTTTCCGTAAATCATCCACAGGTTTCGCACATAAATCAACCAGCCAGTGGCCTGCCCGAGTACCCCAACCGGCTCTTTCCGCCAGATAAAGTAAATGATACACATCGACGAACCGATTAAGCTCATCCACCAGAAAGCATTTGGAACGATTGAAGCTTTCGCCTTTTCGCTGGCATACCACTGAACCAGCATCCGTCCCGCGAATACCCCCTGGGCGACAAGGCCAAATCCCACCCAGAGCAGACTGGCACGCGAGGTGATGTCAAGCTTACGAAGAATGTAGGGTAACTGGACCTGACGAGAGTAAACTTCCTCAAAAAATTCGTCTGCCGTGAGCGGTTTCTGCCCCTCTTTCCAGCCATCGAAGGTCGCGACGAGTTCCCCGGCATCATTTTTCGTGATAACTACCGTCGAAATCCGGTCAGACATATTAAACGGTGGCGTTACCGGCTGCCCCGGGCTGCCAACCACACCGAGGGTGAGAAGAAGCCACCACCCGAGCAGCGGAATCACCAAAGCGGCTGTTACTGTAAAAATCACCTTCCGGCGGTTTGCTGACATGCCGCACAGTAGAGAGTGACTTCTTCATTTCCACCTCCAAATTCAGATTTCGTAATCGAATTTTCGACGTAAAGTGGAACATGCCGAAACCATTCCTGACAACTCTGATCTTAATAGGCTCAGGGCTCGTTTCGCTGTTGACGCCCCACACAGGCAAAGCCCAGACTTTCAGCGAGTTCCGTAAAAA
Source organism: Verrucomicrobiales bacterium (assembly GCA_029213005.1). Taxonomy (GTDB): domain Bacteria; phylum Verrucomicrobiota; class Verrucomicrobiia; order Verrucomicrobiales; family DEV007; genus Arctic95D-9. Next base: position 37,882 of record JARGPI010000001.1, on the reverse strand, counting down.
ATACATCGCAGCTGAGGCTTTTAAAGATACCGGAATCAAAGGGATCGATCCGGCCAATATTAAGAGCATTTTCTACCAGATCCTCAAGGATGTGGTTCACGACGAACCGGATATTGCTGACGATCTCGTCCTGCAAACTCATCGCCTCATTCTTCAAAATATTGACGAACGAGGTGCCTTCAAACCGATGAAAAACGGGACGACTTATATTTCCGGATTCATCTCCTACTACGAGGACGTTATTGAATCGCTCGATTGTATCGGCTTGATGGTCCGAACCTATCGGAATGATTTGAAAGGCGAGATCCCTTTTAACGGCATCGGCAACAATGCCCGCCAGTTTGCTCTATTCAGCCACTTTTTAAGCCGTGGTGGCAATTATCAGCCCACCAGCGCAATGGACCTGATTCTCCGCGACCTCCGAACCGTCTGTGGCGAAGGTCAGTCGATTTTTCTGGCCCCCTATTTTTTCGATTTTGCCTATCATCTTCGCCCCGCGCAACGCAACGAGATAGCTGCCTGGGCGATCGAAAAGAGTGGGGATCCCGATCTGACGATCTCCGGTTTCGGTGAGGCGATCCACCTCGGACTCGCCATGTTTGAGCGGGCCGAAGGCACTCCGATCGCCTCCACCCGCTTACTCAGAGCGAATCGCCTCGACAGCCGCCTGATCGAAATTCTCCAGAATCCGATCCTCAGCCCGGCGTGGCGAGTGGGTTTTGCGAACCTGATCGGGCGGAATTTCCGGGAAGAGATCACACCACCGGTGCGACTCGAAATCGGACGGACTCTCACACTGGCTTTTCAGGACAAAGCGAGTGTTTCCGGGACCGCTTTCAAATACGCGATTGCCGCCTTTCTACGTGGCAGCGATCAGGATCAAGCCTGGCGAAACCAGGGAACCGAACTGATTGCCGCCTGGGAAAAGCGCATTTCAAAGTCGCTGAAACCCGTTTCGAGCCGACTCGATCCGCGGAGCGATTTTATACTCCCGATGACGGAACTGATCTGCCGGGTCGGGACAAAATCCCAGATCAGCACCCATTTTCAGAGATTCAGCTTCGACGATCTCGTTTATCCCGGCATCTGGATTCATTTGATTCGGGCCGGGGAATTTTCCTTGGCCAATCAGGCCCGGATCAAGCAAGCCAATGTCACCGAATACTCCCCCGATCATCTCGATGTCGACGCCGGTTATGACGCTCGCCTCGAAAAAGCGATACCCGATTATCTGAAAACCATTCCTGGGAAAAACGATCGGCTTCTCGCCGAGCTGATTCTTTCCGCAACGCCGAATTCGCCAATCTTCAGCAGAGCCGAATCCAACCTTCAAACCCGGCTCGATGCCTACGTGAAAAAACATCCCGAGCTGCCCGAATGGACCGGCGAACAACAGGTCCGCGCCTTTGAGATCTTTTCGTTAAGTCAGAAGAACCGAACAATAAAAGAATGGCTCGAGACCAACCAGATCGGGCTCGAAACCCGCATCGAACAGGAGGAACCCCGGGTTCGCCCCTATTGGGCCGGTCGAATCGAGATGCACGGCGCCGCCTGCGAATTGGAGAGCGGGCTCTCATTCCCCATCGAACTCTGGTGGGGACGAGCCGTAAAGGATGACAACCAGACCATCTCCCGCCGCAGGGGGGATCTCTGCCGCGCCATTTTGATGATGACCGATGAACGGATCATCAACAGTTGTCAGGAAAACGATCCGGAACGCCTCCGAAATTACCTTTCCATCAGTCGCAGCATTCTCGAAACCGTCCCCGAATATGTCTATCGGACCTACGTTCGGCAATTTGCGCTTCGCGCTCTCACAGCGCATGCCCTCTGTAACCGGGCTGACGAGTGGACTCAGTGGTGGGATTCTCTGGAAGCCGTCCGGAAGAGGCACCTCACCACCATTTTAACCCATTCCAGCGAGCTGATTCCCACGGTCGATGAGTTACTCAATCCAAAAAATCTCGACCCGGAAAAAGCCTTCTCTTCGCCCGGCCAGCGACGGCAGGTGATGTCCGATATTCTCAGAGCGGAATGGATCGACGAGGGATACCACGGATATTCGAACCTCGCCAACGCCGCGGCAGTCCGTCTTCTCACCGATCGTGACCTCTATGATATTGCCGAGAACATCGCCCGGACCTCTCCCCGAAAAGGCAGTGCCTGGCGGGAGTTTCTCGGGATCCTCGCCGACCAGGGGCAACAGGAGGAAGCCCTCCGCCTCATTGAGGAAGAACTCGAAAATCTGGACCCCACACTCTCAATCGTCACCGCTCTGAAGGTTGAGAAACTTCTCCTTCTTCAATCACTCAAACGGGAGGAAGAAGCGGAAGAATATTTAGCTGAATTCGAAACCACGTCCTTCGATCTCCCTAGAGAATACCAGGCAATTGTCCGAAACCTCGGCAAAAGATAGCGCCACATTCTTTGATTTGGAATCAGGCCTTTGTCAGGGTATTTGTTAAACAAGGGAAATATCTCTTTGAATAGGATAATATTGCACTTTCAAAATTCCATAAATGCTATGATTGTACCTATCTATAAAGGAATTATATTCCTCTAAACCCGGAAATCCTATGTCGCCTGCCAAAGAAGCACTCGCCAAAATTCGAGAACTGAAGCAAAAACTCGCCGAAGCCGAGAGCGGTTCCGTCGAGCCTATCGCCATTGTCTCGACGGCCTGTCGCTTCCCTAAAAGTTCCGATACGCCCGAAAAATTCTGGGAAAGCCTCATCAACAAAACCGATGAAGTTTCCGAAGTTCCACCGGAACGCTGGGACCGCGATGCCTTTTTCGACGAGGATCAGGAAGCACCCGGCAAGATGTATACCCTGCGCGGTTCTTTCCTCGACAAAATCGACGAAATGGATGCCGATTTCTTCGGGATATCCCCTCGCGAAGCCACCTGGGTGGATCCTCAGCAACGGCTCTTTCTCGAAGTCGGCTGGGAAGCAATCGAACGCGCCGGTTGGGCCTCTGATGAGGTCGTCAAAGACACCGGTGTCTTTGTCGGCTGGATGCACAACGACTACCAGAATACCGCGACCGATGTTCTCCGCGACCTGAATCCCTACATCGCGACCGGGTCTGCAGGCAGCTTTCTGTGCGGACGTCTTTCCTATTATCTCGGAGTTCAGGGCCCCAGTCTGGCCGTCGATACCGCCTGCTCCTCATCCCTCGTCGCCCTTCACCTCGCCTGTCAGAGTCTTCGTCAGAAAGAATGCGACCGGGCCCTCGTCGGCGGCGTCAACGTGATGGTTTCTCCAAAAACCACCGTCATGACCTGCAAACTACAGGCGCTTTCCCCGCATGGCCACAGTCGGGCCTTTGACGCTACCGCCGATGGCTATCTCCGTGGCGAAGGCTGCGGAGTGATTGCCCTGCGACGTCTTTCCGACGCGCAGAAGAACGGTGACAACGTCCTCGCGGTGATCCGGGGATCAGCCGTGACTCACAACGGATTCAGCAGCGGTCTGACCGCCCCGAACCCGGAATCACAAAAACTCGTTATCCGGAAAGCACTCGAAAACGCCGGACGCACCGCCCACGAAATCGATTATCTCGAGGCACACGGGACCGGCACCGAACTCGGGGACCCGATCGAAATGAACGCTGCGGCTTCAGTGCTTGCGGCGGGACGCGAAAAGGGCGCTCCCCTCCTCGTCGGTTCCGTAAAAACCAATCTGGGCCACCTCGAAGCCGCCGCCGGAATCGCCGGAGTGATCAAAACCGTTTTGGCGATCCAGAAAAACCAAATTCCCGCGCATCTTCATTTTGAGACACCAAATCCCCACATCAACTGGGAACGCGATGCGGTTGAAGTCGTAACCGAAGCGCGCGCCTGGCCGGGAGACGATCGCCACACTGCCGGAGTCAGTGCTTTTGGAATGAGCGGCACGAACGCTCACGTCATCATCGAATCTCCGCCGACTGTACAGGGTACAGTCCCGGACCGTACCCTGTACAGTCCCGAAACCGAACCGGTAAAACCGGAATTAATAACCCTCAGTGGAAAAAACGAGGGCGCCGTTCGGGATCTCGCAGAGCGTTACTATACTTTTCTCAAAGAAAATCGCGATATCGGGCTCGCGGACATGGCCTATACCGCAGCGACTGACCGACGCCATTTTGAAAACCGTGCCGGTATCGTTGCGATCGATCGAAAAACCGCCGAAAACCGGTTATCAGCCCTCGCCAGCGGACGTGAGACCGAAGGCACCTTTCACGGCTCAGCAAAACCCAAACCGGTTGTCGCCTGGCAGTTTACCGGCCAGGGATCGCAGTATGTAGGTATGGGCCGGGATCTCTACCAGTCCGAAAAGGTCTTTCGAGAAACGATGGATCGCTGTGCGGAGGAACTTAGCCAATACCGCTGTGGCAACTTGTGCCAGATCATCGCAGAGGACGGCGAACAACTAGGTGATACCTACTGGACTCAACCCGCCCTGTTTGCGATCCATCTATCGTTAGCCGAGCTGATGAAAAGCTGGGGTATCCATCCCGATATGGTTCTGGGTCACAGCCTGGGTCAATATGCCGCAGCTTGTGTTGCCGGGATGCTGGACTGGAAATCCGGTATCAAATTGATTCACGAACGGAGCCGCCTCACCAGCAGCCTGCCCGCTGGAGGCGCAATGGCCGCAGTCTTTTCCAGTAGCGAATTGGTCGAAGCGGTCGTCACACAGCAGGACAAGCTCTCCATCGCGGCTCACAACGGAACCCACCTCGTGATCAGCGGACCGGAAGCATCCGTCGCCGCCGCCGAAAAAGAATTTGAAGCAAAGCAAATCCGGGTAAAGCGACTCGCCACCTCGCACGCGTTTCATTCCGTTCTACTCGATCCTATACTCGACGAGTTCGAATCGATCGTCAATACGATCCCTTTTCAGACCGGACATATCCCACTCATTTGTAATATTACCGGCGAAGCCCTTTCAGCCGATTTTATACCGGACGGAAAATACTGGAGAACCCAACTCAGGGAAGCGGTTCAATATACCAAAAGCATCCAGCACCTCGACGCCCACCGCTGTGATATACTCGTCGAACTGGGTCCCCTCCCCGTATTGACCAGAATGGCTGCCGCGAGCTGGGCAGGCGATCCTGCCGCGCTTATCTCAAGTCTAGATAAAGACAGCGACGACAAGGTTTCGATCAAGGAGACTGTGGCAAAACTCTACCAGCACGGAGTCAACCCCGATTTTGAGTCCCTCACCAATCCGGATAAAAACCGCAAAGCGGTAGCTCTACCTACCTACCCCTTTCAAAGAAAATATTTCTGGGGACCGGAGAAACCCGGTATGCTTCAGGTGCGCGAGGGAACCCAGCATCCCATCCTCGGCGGCAAACGTGCCCTTGCCGGAGTCCAGAATGAGACCCGGTTCGAAAGCCACATTTCTCCGGAAAGACAACGCTGGCTCACGGACCACCGCGTTTTCGATGACATCCTTTTTCCCGGGGCCGGCTATGTGGAAATGCTAGTATCGGCCGCACCTGAATCAACCGTCCTCGAAGACATCGCTTTCGAGATGCCGCTCATGATTCAGAAACCGGTCACGATGCAAACAATCGTAAATGACCGCCTGGAAATCCATTCCACGGAAGGGGAAAACCTCCCCTGGATTCGCAACGTCTCCGCTGCGTATTCACCCGGCGAATTTTCTCCGGGCTCTGTTCAGAGTCTTTCAAAAATCGAAGCCAACTGTCCTGAAGTCGCCGACATAAAAGCATTCTACGAAATGTTTGCGTCACTTGGAATCCAGTACGGAACGGAATTCCAGACGATAAAATCACTTCGCTACAGCGATACCGAAGTCCTCGCCAAGCTTGAACTGAACGGTGAGCATCAAGGGTTTCAACTGCCACCGATGCTCCTTGACGGCGCGTTCCAAAGTCTCGCCGTCGGGTTGCTTCGCGATCCGGAATCCTCGCTCTTCCTTCCCGTCGGAATTGGAAAATACCAAAGCTCGGGCCGCGCTATCAAGCAGTCGCTCTGGTGCCACGGGAAATGGAATGAAACTGAAGGCGACACCCGCACCGCCGACATCACTCTGTTTGACGATCGGGGACAGGTCGTCGTTAAGCTGGAAAAATTGCAGGTCAGAGCCGTGAGCCGGTCGGCGCTCCGCCAAATGGTGGGATCAACTACCGAACGCCTTCTCTACTCCCTCACCTGGAGAACCGAATCACTCCCTCCAGCGAACACGTCCAACAGTCATTTTCTCGTCATCAGTGAAACGGAAACCGCTATTGCTGCCGAACTACAGAAAAAAGGACAAACGGTCACCGAAATCGCTCTGACCGATCAGGCCACCGAATCCACTTTCTGGCTCGATCTTCTGACCGAACCGATCGATGGCATCATCTGGAATACTCAAAAAGGTAAAGACGACACCAACTACACAAAACGTCACTGTGCCGGAACTCTGGCCTTACTGACCGCCTTAAAATCGAAGAAGATTGAAGCCTTGTCTCGCGGGTTTCAGTTTATTACGGTCAATGCTATACCTGCCGTCGATGGAGATCTCATCGAACCCGATTCCTCCCAGTTCTGGGGTTTTGGCCGGGTCGTAACCAATGAGAATCCGCCACTTCGGGGTCGACTGGTCGACTACAGCCCCGATAACCTGGAGAATCTGGTCGAGGCCCTGCTTTCCGAAGCCGCCGAAACCCAAATGGCGCTCCGTGGAGAACAGGTTTTAATACCACGCCTCGTTCCATCAAAAGCTCCGGCATTGACCACAGGCTTGCCCGTAGTGTCCGACGCTACCTACCTGATCACCGGTGGTTTGGGTATGCTGGGCCGCCGTGCTGCGGAATGGCTCGCCGACCGGGGTGCCGGACACATTGTTTTGGTATCACGAAGAGAGCCCAACGATTCCGCAAAACAAGTGATTCGCGAAATCGAATCGAAAGGCTGCAAAATCCATGTGATGCTTGCGGATATCAGCGATCGGACCAGCCTGGACAGTCTGCTCAAAAATATAGCAGCCGAGCTTCCACCTCTCCGTGGCATCCTCCACGCAGCGGGAGTTCTCGACGATGGCCTACTCGCCGAACAGACCTGGGAAAAATTTGAGAAGGTACTCGCACCGAAACGAACCGGTTCCGCTTTACTACATGAACTGACACTGGACTGCCCGCTTGATTTCTTTGTCCTCTACTCCTCGGCGGCCTCTGTATTGGGATCTCCGGGACAGGCTAACTATGCCATGGGCAATGCCTACCTCGATGGACTTGCCTACAAACGGGTCTCGGAAGGACTCCCGGCGATCAGTGTGAATTTTGGTCCCTGGAACGAGGGCATGGCGGCTACCGAAAAGGTCAAGAAGGCGCTCGACATGCAGGGCCTCACCCCGCTCACTGCCGAAGAAGCTCACGAATGTATTGACCGGATGCTGGATAACGGTCTGGTGCAGGCAACTATGCTCGATGCCGATTGGGGGCAAATGCGTCAGCGCTTCCCTGCTGACCCACCGGCCATTCTCGAAGAACTCTGGCCTGAGGCGATGCAGAACAACCCGGCTGATGCCGTGCTGCTGGAAAAACTTCGCGAAGCGGAGGATAACGAAGACGACGAAACTCCACGCGAAGACATTTTCCGGGAACACGTTGAGGCCGAACTTCAGCAGGTGCTGTCACTTTCGAAACCACCGGGAGCCGACGTGCCGCTCGCCGAGTTGGGACTCGATTCCCTGATGGCGGTGGAATTTGCCACCCGTCTGCAGCGTCAGGTCGGTAAGGCTTTTGCGATCCCGCCAACGTTAGCCTTCGACTACCCCAGTGTTTCCAAACTGACGGATTTCCTTTCCAATCTGATCAGCTCCGTTCCGGCAGCTCAGGCTCCGAAGACAGAGGTTGCCGCTACCGTGACCTTCGAAAACGACGAGGAATCGGTCGCGATTATCGGGATGGGTTGCCGCTTTCCGGCGGCCGACGGAATATCGGACTACTGGGAATTGCTCCGCAACGGGGTCGATGCCACCAGCCAAATCCCCAATGACCGCTGGGATATCGATGCACTATATGATCCGACTCCGAAAAATGGAAAAATCTATACCAAGCGGGGCGGCTTTCTCAAAGATATCGCTGAGTTTGATGCCGAATTTTTCGGACTCTCCAAAGAAGACGCGATCTGGATGGATCCCCAGCATCGCATGATGCTCGAGGTGAGTTGGCATGCCCTGCAGAATGCGGGAATCGACCCGAAAAATATACAGGACCCTGATGTCGGAGTGTTTATGGGCATCATGTCCACCGACTACGCACAACTCCGGGAGAAATTCAGTCCTCTCGAGATTTCCGGATCTCAGGGCGCCGGACTATCCCATAGTGCCGGTGTCGGACGGGTCAGCTATATGCTGGGACTGGAAGGTCCGGCAATCGCGGTCGACACTGCGAGCAGCAGTTCTCTGGTAGCGGTCTGTCAGGCGGCACGGAGTCTTCTCGAAGGCGAGTGCAACCTTGCCCTCGCCGGTGGCGTCAACGCTATTTTGAGCCCGGTAAATTCTCTACTGTTATGTAAAGGTAAAGTACTCGCTCCGGATGGACGCTGCAAATCTTTCTCAGCCGAAGCCGATGGTTTTGCCCGGGGTGAGGGCTGTGGTGTTATCGCTCTGAAACGCCGCAGCGATGCGGAACGGGACGGTGACAGAATCCTCGCGGTCATTCGCGGCAGTGCGATCGGACACAACGGCCAGAATGCCGGTCTGACCGCTCCAAGTGGCAAATCGCAGCAACAAATGATTTCCCGGGCGCTCGCAAAAGCCCGCCTTTCGCCTGCCGATATTCAATACCTCGAAGCTCACGCCACGGGAACGGAACTCGGCGATCCGATTGAAGTGATTGCAGCGACCAATGTCTACGGTCAGGGCAGGACGAAAAAGAATCCGCTTTTACTGGGTTCCGCGAAAGCAAATCTGGGGCATCTCGAAGCGGCCGGGGGAATCTCCGGTTTGATCAAGCTGACTCTTGCAATGCATCACGGAGTGATTCCCCGCCAGATCAACTTCAAACACCCCAGCAAGCACATTCCATGGGATCAAATCCCGGCGAAAGTGGTGACCGAGGAAACCGCCTGGCCGAATCCTGACCGCCCCATAGCGGGTGTCAGCGCACTCGGAATGACGGGGACCAACGCCCACGTGATTCTGGAAGGCGTTCCCAACGTCCACAGTTCAGTGGTCCCGCTTCCTCCTCAAACCTTTCGGAGAAAGCGGTATTGGTTCGACTCCTGAACTACTGCTTTTGAGGCTTTTTCGGTTTCTTCGCCTTAGGTGCAGGAACGTCATTGTTCGCCGGAATCGGGCTGGTGAAACCGTTGTACTCCTCGGGCTTGATTCCGGGAGCATTGGCATTGCCGCGGAAGGTATTGGGCTTGTAGGGACCGACAAAATCGATGTTGGAATCGGCTTCAATCTGATCTTCCATCCCGACAGACCAGTAGATCGCATTGATAATCATCCGGCGATATCCGGGGTTCAAAATGTCTTCGGAAGCACCATATAAGGAAGTGAATGCCCGACCAGTCGCGCCGTCTTTTCCTTTGTAGGTCCGCATCCATTCACTCGCCATTGGCGGTTTGGTGGCATCGGGCTCCCCGTCGAATTCCATACTCATGAGAGGCTGCGCCATGGTGAGTATTTCCCAATCGGCCTGTGGTTCTGCATTGTAACCACCGGCTTGGACATGGATATCCTTAACCCCACGCAGAACGGGATGATCTTTGCTTTCGGGGATGATTTCGATCCGGGTGCTCTGCTGATTGTTTTTCCCATAATGCCCTACCCAGGTTTGCCCGAGTACCTGATGTCCAAAGCCATTCAGATAGTCATCGCCGTTGTATCGGAAATCGTATTTGTGGTACTTTTTACCCTCCGGAATCTTGAATCCGTGAGTCGAAGTCCGCAGTCCGACAATGGGACCGCCGCGGTTCAAATAGGCGTCGATATGCGCCATTTGCTCGTCCGGCAAATCCTGGAATCGGGTAAACATCACACAGCCATCGGCATCGGCGAGGTGTTCGAGCCCTTTGATGTCGGAAGCGCCCGCTTTGATTTCGCCGTTTTCATCAACTCCAAAGCAGACCACGGTTTTAAATCCGTGATGTTTTGCCAGGATCCGCGCCAGAGCCGGACAGGTTTCTTCAGATCGGTATTCGTGGTCACTGGCGATAAATACGATCTTTTTTCCGTTTGCTTCGCCCTGAGGTTCGAAAACCACGGGATTGGCTTGGGCGAGGACGGATACGAACCCGAGTAAACAAATAAGTGTCTTAGTCATAAGTGTAAAAAAAAGGCCCTGCGATGATCGCAGGGCCGGTATGAAATAAAAAGGTTTAACTGTGAGCGTCAGCCACGTCGATCATCGCTGCGAGGATCGTGTTCCAGGTCTCCGGAGTCTCCAGAGTTGAGTTAGGGAACATACAACCGTCCCAGCAGATGTGCTTGATGCCGCGATCCTGATAATCTTTCAGCCAGTAGCCGGCGCACTTCGTGATGTCGAGCTTACCGTTCGGATCGTCCGCAGGACAGTGTTTACCTGTCTTATCGTGACTTCCGGCACCGTGAACTTCGCCATCGTTTTGAGCGACGTGGAAATCGATCGTCCAGGGACGAAGCTTGTCGGTCATTTCCTCGTATTTTGCCCAGAATTCATCGACTCCGTAGCCTTCCTGAAGCAGGGCGTATTCCGGAGCATTGTAGCCCATCAAATAAAGGTAGGTGTGAGCGAGGTCGGCCTGGAAACCGAGAGTCTCAGGCATTCCGACTTCTTCGAGGAGATCGAGCATGTCTTTCCAACTGTGCATTCCGGCCCAGCAGATTTCGCCTTCGGCAGCGAGACGCTCACCGTGATCAGCCGCGATTTTTGCCGCTTCGCGAAAGGTTGCCGCGATCTTTTTGGTGTTTCCGACCTTGTCTTCGCGCCATTTGTCGACGCCGAACTCAGCCGAATCGATCCGGATCACTCCGTATTCGCGAACGCCGTGGTCGTTAAATTTTCCGGCAATCCGGCAGGCCATTTTCACCGCATCGAGAAATTTTCCGGTCTGGATTGCGTCACCCATTGCGGAATCACCGACGGTTCCGCCCCAGACAGGAGCAACCAGAGAACCCACTTTAAAGTCGAGGCCCTGAATTTTATCGGCGATCCGGATCAAATCTTCGTCAGAAGCTTCAGGATCGGTGTGAGGAAGGAATAAAAAGTAGTCGATTCCGTCAAATTTACGGCCCCCAACTTCCGCATTGGCAGTGAGTTCGAGCATACGCTCCAAACTGATAGGAGGCTCTTGGCCCTCATCGTCCCCTTTTCCGACGAGTCCAGGCCACATGGCGTTGTGCAATTTTAGTGCTGACATAAGTAACGTTCTGGTTATTAAAACCAACTTAGATTACAGATTGATGTCCCTTAAGCAAGGTTGAAAAGATGTCCATTTCGGCAATGATTCATGCCTTCCAATCGTATAACACTACAATGAAAAGATCTCTCTTTCTTACACTCGCCGGATTTGCCATCGCAGCATTTTCATTCGGAGCGCTTGCAGATGACAAAAATGAACTGCCCAAAGTTTACTTTGATCTCGAAGCCGATGGGAAAAAGCTCGGTCGAGTCATTTTTGAACTGCGTAGCGATGTGGTTCCCAAAACCGCTGAAAACTTCCGCGCTCTCGCCACGGGGGAAAAAGGTTACGGCTACAAAGGCAGCACCTTCCACCGCGTGATCCCTGATTTCATGTGCCAGGCCGGAGATTTCACCAATCATAACGGTACCGGTGGAAAATCCATCTACGGTGACAATTTTGCCGATGAGAATTTCGAGCTGAAACACACCGGCGCCGGAATCCTTTCCATGGCCAACCGCGGCCCGGGAACTAACGGATCCCAGTTCTTCATCTGCACCGCCAAAACCGACTGGCTCGACGGAAAACACGTTGTTTTCGGAAAAGTCATCGAAGGCATGGATGTGATCAAAGAAGTGGAAAGCTACGGTTCCCGCAGCGGCCAAACTTCTGCGAAAATCGTGATTGCAGACAGCGGGGAACTGAAGTAAGCGTCCCCGTCGCGGTGACCGCGATCAATAGATTCAGGACGGTCCGCCGGTGCGTCTGCAACGGCGGATTTTTTGTTCCCAAATCACGCAGTCTCAACCCGACCGTACCCTGTACCATCTAAAACTGTACCCTGTACAGTCCCGGACCGTGCCCTGTACCATCAAGAAAATAGAATAGTTATGAGTGACGAAAAGAAAGACCTACCTCGCGTTTATTTTGACATGACCGCCGACGAAGAGCCCCTCGGCCGCATTGTAATGGAGCTTCGTTCCGACGTTGTTCCCAAGACTGCTGAGAACTTTCGGGCACTCTGCACCGGTGAAAAAGGCATCGGTTACAAGGGCAGCACATTCCACCGTGTGATCCCCGACTTCATGTGTCAGGGCGGAGACTTCACCAATCACGACGGAACCGGTGGCCAGTCTATCTATGGCCGTAAATTCGATGACGAAAACTTCGAATTGAAGCACAAAGGTGAGGGTATCCTCTCCATGGCAAACGCCGGTCCCAACACCAACGGATCCCAGTTTTTCATCTGCACAGTCGAGACCGACTGGCTCGATGGCGCTCACGTAGTCTTCGGAAAAGTGGTCGAAGGCATGGACGTGGTAAAAGAAATTGAAGGCTTTGGTAACCGCAAAGGCCGCACTTCCAAAGTCGTCAAAATCGCCGACTGCGGAGAACTCTAGGACGCTTCCGAACCTCCGGGGAGAACCTCAATTGACACCAATTCGGGTGGCAGAATGAGGGACTCCCTTGGAAATATTAGTTAAGAAAAGTTGATTATTTCGCTTTTCTAACCAAAGTGGACCCTTTCCACACACAAACTAACCGGTGACTTTATCCGATCAACGAGACGAAACGCAGTCGACTAATCGCAGCAGAGGATTCACCTCCGCCGGCGTATTAGGCGACATCGATCTGGGTTCCCCGCCATTTTCCGGAACCCGGACTGCCTTTTTTGACGAACCGACTCTCCGTCGGGCGGCTCTGCTGGTTCGTGCAGGCCTCGCTGAAATCGAAACGGTCAACATCCAGGGCAGTTTTGCCGGGATTTTCGGCAAGGTGAAATCCAGTAAGGTCGCAACCGCCGAAGAAGTCAGTGTGCTCGTTCAGAAAACGATCCATGGCGACTGGCTGATCGATGGAAAATCCGGCCCCGCCAAGGCAGAAGACAAGTCACCCACCGTAGCCGCCCTCCTCATCGCCGCGATGATCGAGAGAGGTGCCCTGCCCGCTTTTGCTGACGAGGGAATCGACGGCCTTCCCACCATCAAGCTGTTCCGGGCCGATGTTCGAAACGGAATCCTTCACTGGGACGAAACCGAGCTGAGAGCCGTTCTCGAAAATCTTTATTTGATCGAGATTGAAAATCCCACCGAGGAAATCCTCCGGAAGCTGAAAGGCATGGGAATCAAACAAGTCGCAGCCACCTACCCCTGCGATGAGATCGTCCCCGAATTTCTGGATTGCTACGCCTACACCGGCGTTCGCCGGTCCACTCAGGAACTGTTCTGGGCCGACTTTCTAACCAACCGGAGACAGGAAATCGAGGAACTCGGCTGCGAATTCAATATCGATCCCGATCTCGACATCAATGTGGTCGAATCCAAAGAGTGGTACGGAGCGTTTGAGACCGACGAAGCTCCCGAACAATCCACCGACTGGTTTCAGTTCGAATGCGGTATCGAGATCGACGGCGTCCGGATCAATATTATCCCCAGCATCGTCAAATACCTCGAAAGCAAACCGACCGGATTCACCCTCTCCGAGTTCGAAAAGGTTCATAACGATGCCAAAATCCCGCTGCACCTCGAAGATGGCCGCTTTCTTGCCGTTCCCGCCAAAAAGCTGCAGTCCATCCTCGGAATTCTCACCGAATTATTCGACCGGACTCCCCTCACCCTCGACGATAAAATCAAAGTTCACCCCGTCCGGGCCGCACAGCTTGCCAACTTGCAGGGCGATGAAAAGATCGTCAGCGAAGTTCCCGCAAAGCTGAAACAGATCGCCGAGGACTTTGAACACATGGTGCCCAAAGCCGATCCACAGGCGCCGAAAGAATTTCAAGCAACCCTGCGACCCTACCAGCAGGACGGGTTCGAGTGGCTTCAGTTTCTCCGCGAGCAAGGCGTCGGCGGCATTCTCGCTGATGACATGGGGCTCGGCAAAACCATTCAGACACTCTGTCACCTTCACTACGAAAAGATCTCCGGTCGCGCCGATCTCCCCACCCTGATCCTCGCCCCGAAAAGCGTGGTTCCAGGTTGGGCTAAGGAAGCCAAAAAATTTGCTCCCTGCCTCACCGTCATGACCCTGCAGGGACCTGACCGGAAGAAGTATTATCCCATGATGGGTCACGCCGACCTCGTGGTGACCTCCTACCCCGTTCTTCTGCGCGACGCCGAGGAAATTTTGCTGCAGCCCTTCCACTATGTGGTGTTGGATGAAGCGCACACCATCAAAAACTCCACCTCGCAAATTACGCGCGTTGCTTACCGGATCGATGCCCGGCACCGGCTCTGCCTCTCCGGCACCCCGATCGAAAACCATCTCGGCGAACTTTGGTCCCAATTTCACTTTCTCATGCCCGGATTTCTTGGCTCCGAGGAAGCGTTTTGCCGATGCTTTCGGAATCCCATCGAAAAATTCCGGGATGAAGATCGTCGCAAACGGCTCGCCGAACGAGTCGCGCCCTTGATGCTGCGGCGGACCAAAACACTCGTCGCGACCGATCTTCCGCCTAAGACCGAGATCATCAAAAAAGTCGAGCTGAACGATCAGCAAGTCGAAATTTATGAAGCCGTTCGGGCCAGCTTGCAGAAAGAAGTGCGCGAGGAGATCGCCCGACACGGAGTCGAAGGATCGCAACTTCTGGTGCTCGAGGCTCTCATGAAACTTCGCCAGGTTTGCTGCCATCCCAAATTGGTCATGCTGCCATCCGCTCAGAAAGCCGATACCTGCGCCAAATTCGAAATGATGATGGAATGGCTTCCCGACATGGTGAAAGAAGGCCGCCGGATTCTCATCTTTTCCCAGTTTACCCGCATGCTCGCCATCATGGAAGAGCGGCTCGACAAGTTGGGCCTCAAATATCAGACCCTGACCGGCCAGAGTAAAGACCGCGGCGGCATGGTCGACACCTTTCAGTCTGGAGAAGTTCCAATTTTCCTGATCAGTCTCCGCGCCGGCGGCACCGGAATCACCCTGACCAAAGCCGACACCGTCATTCACTACGATCCCTGGTGGAATCCGGCTCTCGAGTCTCAGGCCACCGACCGCGCCTATCGCATCGGTCAGCAAAATCCGGTATTTGTCTACAAATTGATTAGCGAGGGCACCATCGAAGATAAAATCCTCATGCTGCAGGAAAAGAAACGCGCCCTCTACGAAGGCATCTTCGAAAACACCCCGCAGAAACTCTCTTTTTCAGAGAAAGAGCTCGATAATCTCCTCGCCCCGATTGGGTAGTGGCAGCAAATCCGGAACCTATCGTCCCCCACCACCGTGGCCTTCGAGGGTCATCACGGCCTGGCCTTTGTAAAAGACACTGATGTTTCCGGACGATTCGGAAATCACCACAGCAACGCAGTCCGCTTTTGAGGTAATGGCAGCTGCAGCAACGTGACGGGCCCCGAGACCCTTGGCGATCTTTAAATTTGCCGGAAGCGGCGCGTCCAGATAAACGGCGGCAAACTCGACCACTCCTTTGGGATTCACGATGAAGGCTCCGTCAAGGGCGGCGAGCTCACGAAGCGTCTCCAGAAACTTGTTGTCGTAGACGTTTCGGGTCTTTTTGAGATGCCCTTCCAGCGGGTTCAGAATCAGCGGACGCAAGTGGGGCTTCAATTGCTCAACTTCGCCCAGAACAAAGGTGGTTCCGATCGGTTTCCCCTCCCGACCTTCGGATGCAAACCGGAGAGAAATCGTCAGGAGCTGCAACAATTCGCGCAGATTCACCGACTCGGGAACCATCGCTTCCTCCTCGTGGTTCGAAAACCACGGAAAGTCCCGCTTTGGATTGATGATAAGTAGATTATCGAGCCGCTTTGACCCCGCCAGACCGGTCAGGCAGATAACTGACTCCGCCGTCTCCACGACGCCGCGGAAAACGCCCATAATCACCCCCAGCGTTACCTGCGAGATGCGGTTGGTCTCACCGGGCACCTCCACAAAAAATTCGTGTTCTTTTGAGGTGTCAGGGGATTCTCCCGCTGTGATCCAGATTAACGTTTCGGTCTCCCGATGAGTTTCGACAAGCCTCTGATCACTCACCAATTCGGCATAGACCAACACTTTGGTGATGCCGAGACTGCGAGCCAGTTCGAAACCGTGTTTAACCAGTAATCGGGTTTCAGCGTACTCTGTTGGTGGAGAATCCGTATTTGAAGTCGAGGAGGACAAGAGACCATAACTTACGCCTCACTCCTTAAATATAAACCCCGTTTTTCACCCGAAGAACGGGAGTCAGCGAGCTAGCGCTCCTGCTCACCCGGTTTTTGATCCTCCCACGTCACCTTCTCCATTCGGTCAGAATCTTCGCCGCTGGTGTATTCATCGAGCAGTTTGTCCCCCTTATATACTCTGATTTTCACACCGATCACTTTATCCTCAGCCGTCGCGTCGGTTGAGCTTCCGTCCCGATCGATATAAAATTCGGTACTGAACTTTCGCTCAAAATCGAGGCGGCCTTTCACCGGGATACTCTGGTTCTTTAACTCCCCCGCGATAACCTCAAGCTGCTCGACCTTATCGGCCCCGGAGGCAAGGCGGGCGTAGCGGTTACCCTTCATCACCACAAAATCCGCCACGTAAATTTCATAACGGATCGTGACATCAACAACTTCGGTCGATCCATTATTGTAGACAATCATCTCGTAAAGGTTGTCTTTGAACTTCACTTTATCATTGTAAGCCGCGCCATCGATTTGCCGCCCGGTGGATTGTTCGGTATCCGCATAAAAACGGAATTTGTAATCCACATCGATCGCGGTCGGATTTTCCGAGATCCAGGCTCGGATAAATTTCTGGTCAATCTGCGAAAATGCCGTGATCGGAACGGTGAATTTTTTTCCACTCCTCAGGATGACAATTTTCTCCCCGGCGTGAGCCACCAACTCAGCCTCTATCTGCCGTCCCTTGGCATCCGTAAACATTCGGGCCTCCGTAAAAACAGCAAAATTCACAAAAACGACCCATAAACTAAAAACGATTCCTTTAATCATTGTCCTGCAGCGCCTACTTTAGACATTTTCAGGTTATGGAAATTCAAAAAGGATTCCAAGCAAAATTAAATACAATGTCCGGTTTGCTCTGTCCTCCCTTCCCCGCGGACTGGAAACCGAATATGATAGCCAATCTCGCCTTCATGATTGATCGCGAAGCGGAACGGGTACTTTTGATCCACAAGAAGACCGGGCTCGGTGCGGGGAAAATCAATGGACCGGGCGGAAAACTGGAGCCAAACGAAACCGCCCTCGAATCTGCCGTTCGGGAACTTCAGGAAGAACTTTTGATCACTCCGACGGATCTCGAAGAAATGGGCGTTCTCCATTTTCAGTTTGTTCAGGGCCTTGCGCTGCATTGCACCGTTTTTCGGGGATATCACTTCGAAGGTGACCCAACCGAAACCCTCGAGGCCAAGCCGCAATGGTTTGCCTTCAACGAGATACCTTTCGACCGGATGTGGGCGGATGACATTTTCTGGCTTCCCGGAATGCTGGCGAACCGGAAATTTGATGCCTGGTTCCATTTTGACGACGAGCATATGACGGGCCAGCGGATCGAATGGAGATCTTAAAATATTGAAATTTCGGATATCTTAGACGTTGCGTGTGGAACAGTGAGTCGTAGTATCACTGAATATGGCATCGCCTTCGACATCGGGACGGGAAGAGCTTGCGGCAATCCTCAGCGTTGCAGCACAGCAGGATGGGCCCGTGCGTTTGTTTGTTCCCAAAGGTCCCAAGTTGCGCAAATTAAACCCCGGTTTGTTCCCGGCAGGGGCCAAGGGCAAAGACCGCGAATTGCTCAATGAAATGGTCGGCTCGATGCTGGAAGAAGTCATGTCCCTCCCGAAAATGGTGATGTTAACGGACTTCGGGATTGAAACCCTGCTTCGAAACACCCCGCAGAATCAGAGAAAAGCTCTGGTCGCAAAGTGCTCCCCTCTCTACCGGGAGCCACTCTTATCGGCCTGGGCAAAATTTGCGATTCGCGGAGAGGAAGTGTTTCTCGAAAAGGCAATCAAAGACCACTACGGCAAATGGTTTCCGGAAACCAAAGATGTCAGTAAACTGGATGAATTCAGGGAATACCTCGCTCAGGAAATCGCGAACTCCTGGAACAGCGCCTCCGGCGAGGAAGCGCAGAAACGACTCGCTCATTTGCTGAGAATCATCGGGGCTGAACCGCTGGGTAAAAAAGATGAGACCGTCGTCTTCACCGGTCTCCAACACACCCCACTCGAACCACTTTTCCCGGGGGACCCCGCTGTGATCGCCCGGCAGGGATGGATTTTCCCCAAATCAACCAATCCGATTTTGCTCGCAAAAGCAGAAGTGATCCCCGCATCAAATTAACAACAACCACACAACACACCACAACCACACCTAAGACATGAATTCACCAGGCCTTTGCATCGATCTCGGAGCGTCCTTCACGAAAATTGCGATCCGTCCCGATACTCATCGCACCTCGCTCCCTCTCCGGGACTACACCTTGATGACGGGACGAGATGAAGAGGACAATCAATTTTGCTTCCCCTCAGTCGTTGCTCACAACATAAAATCGGGACGCTGGGCTTTCAGCTGGGATGCCGCCAACCTGCTTTCCTCTAATGAAATTTTGATTCTTCAGGACTGGAAATCCGTTCTTTTCCACGAGAAATATCTCGACGAATCCTATGATCCCGAACTCGATGGCGAGATCGACCCGGTAAAAATCTTTCTGGAGAAAAGAGATCCCTACTTTATCGCATTCGGCTGTGCCAAGAACTACATCGAGTGGCTCTACGAAGTTAAAATCCCCCACCTCCTGAGTCAGAACGCGCAAGCCAGCCATATGAAAGTGAGCGATTTCGATACCCGGGTTTGTGTACCCGATTTTGTGTTGGGAACCGCTGCTGCTGATACCATCGAGGAACTCTTTTATGAAGCCGGGTTTGAAAGCACCGATGTCTATTGTATATCAGAACCTAAGTCCAGCCTGATCGGTATCTTAACCGAAGGCCGTAACCAGCAGGTCACAAATGGAGCCGTGAACCGCGCTGCGATGTTCGGAGATCACAAACTGCTCGACCAGCTAAAGAATACGAATGACTCCATCTTCTTTCTCGATATCGGCTCTTTTACTACCGATATGGCACTGGCTAATTTGAACCGCTTCAAATCGAATCAATTGGCGAAATCACCGGCAAACTCCGTGCCGCTTGGGATCTATAAACTCGATAGTATGATTCAGTCGGAACTCCCCCCCGAACTGGCGTCTCACATCAATTTAAACAACCTTCCGGAGACCGAAAGGTTCCATCGGAATGTATATAACGAAAATCGGCTAAACTACGATAAGAGCGACACGGTGTCTCTCGATGACGGAACCGAGATCCCCCTTTCTGTAATTGATACCTGCATCGAACAATTCACCGAAGCGATCCTTTCAAGCTGTGCGAGCTTTCTCTACCAGAACCGAAACGGAGGGGAAATCCATGCGGCGATTCTCACCGGAGGTGGCAGCCTCCCGACACGGATTTCAGA
Organism: Verrucomicrobiales bacterium; assembly: GCA_029213005.1. GTDB lineage: Bacteria > Verrucomicrobiota > Verrucomicrobiia > Verrucomicrobiales > DEV007 > Arctic95D-9. The sequence continues at coordinate 18,079 of JARGPI010000001.1, read as the reverse complement.
TCGTATCGTAAAAGGTCTCGAACGAATGAATTTTCCAATCCTCCGCGCTCACAAAAACATTCAATCCGATATGCACGTCGATCCCATTGATCAGGAACTGGTCCGTGGTGCGAGTGCGATTGGTGGAAACTCGGTGCTGTTTGTATTGGAAAAGGATTTTGCCCAGGAAGACAAAGCGACCAACACTGAGGTCGTGCAAAATCTGTTTGGCTCCCTGTAACGATGTCGACGGCGACCACATCCGGAAGAGCCGAGTTGGCCGCGATTCTCGATCTCGCCGCGCAGCAGGACGGGGCAATTCGCTTGCTCCAACCGAAAGACAGCGAATCGGCCGAACCGGGCCTCTTCCCCAACTCGAAAGGTAAATACGGTATTTACCTCAAAGAGCTAGTCGGCACCATGCTGGAAGAGGTTTTAACCCGGCCCCGGATGGTGAAATTAACCCAAAAAGGAATCGAAATCCTGATTCGGAATACGCCTCAGGATGAACGGCCGCAATTGATTGACAGGGCATCAAACCTTTATCGCCCGGAAATGATTGCCGTGTGGAAAAGCATCGCGATTCCCCGGGAACAGGATGCGCTGGAAGCATCGATAGATCGGCATTTCGGAAAGTGGTTTCAAGACACAAAGGCAGAACAGACCTCGGAGTCAGACGATTTCAAACTGGAACTGGCCCGGGAGTTGGCCACTTCGTGGAGCGAGTCCACTACTGATGAAGCCCGTAAAAGGCTGTCGTATTTTCTACGAATGGCAGGGGCAGAGACGTTTGAAAAGAAAGACTCAGTTGTCGAATTCAATGCTCAAAATCACAAGCCAAATGCGCCTTTATTTAAAGGGGATTCCGCTTTAGTTTTGAATCCGGGTTGGAAATTGAATCTGCCAAATGATACGACCATTATCCTGCTCAAAGCCGAGGTAACTGCTGCAAATTGATTTCCTAATTTATACCGATTCACATATGAAAATTTCGCCCTCTATCTGCATCGATCTGGGAGCAGCCTTTACCAAAATCTCGATTCGGGCCAATCCTAACGATACTTCGATTCTGCTGGGAGACCCCGGCCAGGTCGGAGATTATCAGATTTGTATCCCTTCTCTCGCGCTCCATCGAGTCAGTACCGACTCCTGGCTCTTTGGCTGGGAACTGCTTGATCTCGACCCATCGAGTTTTAAAAATTCGGATGATATCAAGATCTACCAAAACTGGAAAAAGAATCTCTTTCCGGCCGACCAGGAAGCGGCTTTTGATATCGGAACCGACGATGAGATTTCCAAAGAAACTAAAGAGTTTTTACTGGAAAACGATCCTCACCAGCAGGCCATCACCTGCTGCCGCGAATTTTTAACCGCGCTCGGTCAGGAACTTCTCCCCCTTCTCATCAATCAGCATCCGCAGTTCAAATCCCTGACGGTGGACAAATTCAAAACCCAGATTTGTGTGCCCGAGTTTGTGCTCAACACCAAGTCGGCCACCCTGATTGAGAAAATCATGGAGGAGGCCGGGTTCAAAAACAAGCGGACCTTTTGTATATCGGAACCGAAATCCAGCCTGATCGGAGTCCTAACCGAAGGCCAAAACTATGTCAACGGAGACGGCACTCCCAATATCAACTATATGTTCCGGGAGTTTGAGCTTCTCGAGAAGCTAACGTCAAAAGGAGAAGCCATCTTCTTTCTCGATATCGGTGCTTTCACTACCGATCTCGCACTTACCAATCTGGACAAACGCTCTAGAAAGGAAATCAGAGAAGCACCCGCAGCATCCTATCCCTACGGAATTTTCAAACTGGATGATATGGTCATGGCGGCACTCGGCGTTGAGTTTCGCGAATTGATTCGAAACTCCGAAGCCAGTTTCCGGGAGAATTTCCACCGGATTGCATACGGCGGCGATGAATCGGATACGATTATCCTGCGCGACGGGACCGAACTCGATAATCAACTGATCGCCAATTGTCTCGACGAGTTTGCCGCAGCTATTATCGAATCCTGCGAGTCCTTTTTATCGGAATTCCGGACCGGGGACATCGATATTGCCGTAATGACCGGCGGCGGAACGGTATGTTCAAGAATCGCCAACCGAATCGCCAACGGTCTCTCGCAATTTGATATCAAAGTGATTCGCGCCCATCAGGGAGCAAATGTGAAAAACCTCGACCCGATTTCGAGAGAACTGGTCAGAGGTTCCAGCGCGATTGGTGGGACCTCTATCCTTTACGCTCTCAGGTAGCCTCCTGTGGAACGGCCGGTTTCAGTGTGCGAAATCCATAGTCTACCGGATCCGGTAATTCACAGATTTCCTCGATCGCAGCAAACAACTCGTCGAACTGATCATTGAACAAATCGCCGATCAATAGATCAGTCAGCGGCTCCCGAAGATGCGGGTGCCTTTTAATTAGTTTTGCGAAGCTGAAATTATCATCGTAGAACGCGTAAACGATCTTTCTCATCCGTTCAATCGCCTCGCAAACCATAACACCATACTCGTCGAATTGATCGACAGAGGTGTCTCCGCTCTTGAGGGCTTTATTGACGTAATCAGCCGCCAATTCGCCGGACTTGAGAGCGAGGAAAACCCCACTCGAAAACACCGGATCTAAAAAGGCAAACGCGTCGCCGACAAGGAGTACACCATCGGCCGCGCAATATTCGGCCCGATAACTATACTCGCCAGTCACGAAAAACTCGCCGGTTTGTTTACCAGGTTCAAGATGTTCCTGAATCCAGACATTTTCCTTGATCTCGCGTTCGAAGATCGCTGCGGGGTCATTGGTTTCACGATACAGGTAATCGCGATCCGCAACAATTCCGACGCTGACGCGGTTGTTACGCATCGGTATATACCAAAACCAACCTTTCTCCGGAATATAGGCAACCGTAGTTGCCCCGGCATCAAGACCGGGGTCCCGCATAGCACCTTCGTAGTAAGTCCAAATCGCGATTTTATTAAGTAGAGGATCCCTGCGGCGCCACTTTGACTTACTGGAGACCACCGCATCGCGACCCGACGCATCGATCACGATCTTCGCGAACAATGTTTCTCTACCGGTTTCGTTTTCGATCTCAACTCCGATTACCGTGCCGTCCTCATCTCTGACAATCTCCCGAACTTTGTGACTCTCCCGGATTTCAGCACCGTTCTCCCGGGCTTTGTCAGCAAGGACCTCGTCGAATACGGCCCGCTCCACCTGCCAGGTCACCGATGACTCGCATTCTTTATGTTGAAAGAAATAGAATGGTTTCGAAATCCGTCCATCGGTAGTGACGAACTGCACACTGTGTTTTTGCTGGAACCCGATTTCGTTCATCTTATGAGCGATACCGAGTTTTTCTAAAGTATAGTAACAAAACGGCATCATCGATTCGCCGACATGATAGCGGGGAAACTTATCTTTCTCCAAAACGAGGACTCGATGTCCCTTCCCGGCCAGAAATGCCGCTGTGGTAGAGCCCGCAGGGCCGGCTCCAATAATGATGACGTCGTGATTTTGATCACTCATTGAAATTTTTCAGGGTGTAGCTCGCCGTAACGGCTACTTTACGTTTTCGATCCACTTTTCAGACTCGCTATGACGAGGTAATATCTCGACGATGTCGGCAATTGTCATTCCATCCTGATCCAACAGCTGGTTGCAGCGTCCATACAAGGTCTCACCGCGATTCTGCTGCAGGGCATTTGCGATCAAGTCATCAGCGGGAACGGAAAAGAAAGCCGTTGGACTACCGGAATGCCGCACTTTGTGTTCCCCGAGAATGCCGCCGAGCGGTGTCCTGCCCGCGACAATTAGATCCCGGACATCTTCCGGAAATCCATCGAGTTGGATGCCGATTGCGCCAAATTCGACCGGGCGATCATCCGCCGCTGCGTGAAGGGTTACCAATCGAATCAGGTAGTTATTGCTGCGCTCGTGCTCGTGGACTTCGAGGTAGAGTTTGGAATGATGAAACGCCGCCAGAGTTGGCGTCATATCATTTTCGTGCACCAGTAGAGAACGGTAGGGATATGGCATTTCCGCCTTATCGAGAAATTTGAAATCCGGCATGGGATCTCCCGATTTCTCGTAAAAGTAGTGAAACGGCATCAACCGATGCAACGCATCGGCGAGTTCAGCTGAGGCTTCCCGTGTGTCGACAAACTCTTCCATGTTTGCTGGTTCTTAGGTATAACGCTCGAAATCACGATGCTGTGGCATAAAGAACTCGTGAAGTTGCTTATCGATTTGTAACATTCCGTCCCGGTTGATCCGGATTTCATCGCCTTCAATTGTGAGGTAGCCTCTCTCTTTGATCAACGCGATCGGCTCTTTAAACACCTCGGTGACATCCGCTCCATATTTATTCTGGAAATAGGAAATATTGGTTTTCCCGAGCTTTAACTGGAGGACAAACTCGCGCAACAAACGCTCATCGTGATTGGTTGGATACGCCCGGAAAATCGGAAGTTTCTCTTCGTCGAGCGCCTGCATGTAAGGACCGACATCAGCCTGGTTTTGGTAGTGAACGCCACCGAAATGACCAAAACTGGCAACCCCGACTGAGAGCAAATCAGCTCCCGCCCAGAGGCTGTCGCGATACACAAATTTCGTTTTCTCCGGATTCTTTACGACAGTGTAGGCGCTGTTCACCGTATAACCGGCCGATTCAAAACGATCAAAGGCCCAATCGACCCAATCCCGCTTCGTTGACCAGTTGGCGACCGGAGCCGTGACTTTTCCGGCTTCTGCCATTTCCTTGTAAATCGTCGTGTTATACGGAATCTCCATCTGATAGATCGTGACGCAGTCCGGATCCTGTTCGATCGCGATATCGACGCATTTCTTCCAGTTTTCCTCCGTTTCGTCCATCATCCCGGCGATGAGATCGATGTTGACCTGATCAAAACCGAGCGTTTTGGCAAAACCCAGTGCCCGGTAGGCTTCTTTGGAGCGGTGAGCCCGACCATTGACTTCGAGAATGTGGTCATCGAAATTCTCAATTCCAAGGCTGAGACGGGTTACCCCGATATCCCGGATCGCTTCGAGTTTTTTCTCAGTCAGCGTTCCCGGTTCCGCTTCAAAAGCCACTTCCTCGGCTTCATCCCAGGGGAAGTGCTCTTTCATCTTATCGGTGAGCTCCCGGAGCTGCCCGATTGAGAGATAACTGGGAGTTCCGCCTCCAAAATAAACGAACTGAGGCTTCCGGCCCTTGAGATAGGGCTTTTGAGCGTAAACCTCGAGCTCCCGAATCGCCGCATCGAGATACGCTTTGATCTCATTGGCGTTCTTATCGGTGTAAACCCTGAAATAACAGAAATGACAGCGCTTCCGGCAAAAAGGAATATGCAGATAGACACCCAGATTGGTGTCTTCCGGCGTTGGCGACATCAAAACCGGCGCGACATTGTCGACCATATCCGGCTTCCAGTAGGAAAAAGGAGGATAATTTGAGACAAAGTAATTTCCGGCTTCGGTTTCGTCACCGGTTTCGAGAGGATGACTCAGCGCTTTAACGCGTTCGCTGAGAGTTTCGGTATTTTGCTGGGCCATGATTGATGTTGCTAGACGATGATACACCTAACAACCTTTCGCGCAAAGGAGCGTCAACCCGTACGAATCGACGGTTTCTTACTTGTCCTGAGGAGAATGAAAGGCGTAGACTACCCCGTCTTCGCCACACAAAATCAGATAACCGTGGGAAATCGCGGGAGATGCCTTGATTTTCGCGCCCACTTCCCAACTCCACAATTCGGTCCCGTCAGCCGGGTTGATAGCATAAAGAAAGCCATCCACTCCGGGTTGCCAGATCGCGCTCTTGGTCAAAACCGGCGACGCATCAAATGCTCTCCGACCCTGAAAGGTCCAGACCTCCGCTCCGGTCACCCGGTCATAGGCGACGAGCTTTTTGTCCGGACTGGGAACGTAAAGTAACTTCTCACCGACAGCGGCGGAACCGCGATATTCCTGACCGGTGTCGACTTTCCACACTGTCTCCCCGGATTCGATCTCCAGAGCGAGCACCTCGCCGCCATTGTGAGCCACATAGGCGATTCCGTCGCGAACTGAGGAGGAATTGGCGATGTAGGAACCCACCTCGATCGAGCGCGGCTCCCCCTCTCCATTTGCCGCCACGATATGAAAAATCCCGTCGCAACCACCGAAGGTCACGGCCTGATTCCCACCGGAATTAACCAGTGACGGAGTCGCCATGATGTAATTTTCGGTCTCATGTTTCCAGAGCAGAGTCCCGTCACCGGCGTCGAGACAATACAGGTAGTAATCGTGACTGCCGAAGAAGACGCGGACTTTACCATCCTCTGATTCCAGTAAATTCACTCCACCCTCGATCTTGTCTTCCGCCTCGAAACGCCACGCTTCGATCCCGTCCTCCGCATTCAGCGCGTAAAAAATGCCGCTCGTATCGCCGAAAAATACCCGCGATCCATAAACCGCACCGGGGCCGGTAATCGCTGCCGCCGCGCTGAATTCCCAAATCTTGTTTCCGGTATTCAGATCGATTGCGAAAAATTTCCCGTCCTGATTCCCAACATAGATCACTTCATCCGCGATCACCGGGCTCGCTTCGATCGGGAGTCTTCTTTTACCCTCAGCTACCTCAGGCTCAAAGCTCCACGCCAACTCCAGCGGAAACGCGAGGTCTTCGATCGATTCGCCCTGCAACTCCGCATCGCGACGGAAAATCGGCCAGTCCTGATGCGTTATTTTTCCCGCTTTTTCATCGGAATCGTGACTTGAATCCTTCTTGCGGCCGTCTCCACAACCGGCAAGCAGCGTTAGTACCAGAGTCGTCCCGAGAACTTTATTACTAAAGTTTAGCCAAGACAGTCCCGTTCTGATTCGTTTTTTCATATTATGTTAAAAGTCGTCTCGAATAAAGACGCTCTGTCAAACCAACTCCATTGAATAATTTTTACCGGATACTGGATATTTAACGCCTTCAAGCCGATAATCGCACCAGCGACCTATGAGGAACCGACTCCTTTTTTTAATCATCAGTTTTACGATCCTCCCCTTCATCGTGTTGGAGGCGGAGGAAGATCCCGGCAAAGCCTGGCTCAATAAGGTTACGAAGACCCCTCCCGGTCCGTTCAATAAAATTCGCCCCCTCGCTGTTTCCTATTCGCTGAGTTGGAAAGGAAAAATGAACGCCGGGAAGATGGATTTTGCGCTCACCGAGCCCTATCAGGGCGTTTACCTCGCCAAAGCTAGCGGTCAGAGTGCCGGGCTGCCCCGGGCGCTGTTCCCCTACAATTTTTCCGGCACTTCACAAACCGATGCCACGAATCTGAAGCCGCTCACTTTTAAATTTAAAGACGAGATGAAGACGAAATCCTACGATTACTCGCTTCTCTTTCAGCCCAACCAGATGATCAGCCACACTGATCTGACCGACAAGAAAACCGGAAAGAAAACACCCTACCATCGAGTCTACCGCTTTGAGGACGATGTCGCCCGCGACCTGATGTCGACGATTCTTTACCTGCGCAGTCAACCGCTCACCAAAGGCCAGAAAGTCTCTCTGATCACCGCGACTTTTAACAAGCCCTACCTCACCAATTACACCGTTCTCGGACGGGAGAAAAAAACGATCAAGCGGAAAACTTACAATGCGATCAAGCTCGATGTGAACATCAGCAAAATTCACAGCAACATGACGATCGAGCCTTACACCAAAATTGAGCAGGCCACGATCTGGATCTCTGACGACGAGTTCCGCCTCCCCCTGGAATTTCAAGGCGATATCTTTATTGGCTACATTTCCGCTCAAATGACGAGCCGAAAGTGGCTGTAAAAGCTGACTGTACAGGGTACAGTCTCAAATGGTACAGGGTACAGTCTGCAAAAAGGGCGTGCCTCAGGAAAGGTTTCTTCCAAAAACTTCACTTTGGAGGGCCCACGATCCCTGCTAGTAGTTAACGAAACTTAAATTTTGCTATGAAAACGCCAAGAAAGACCAAGATCCTCGTGACTCTGGGGCCCGCAACGGAATCACCGGACCAAATCCGGAAACTCATCGACGCAGGTGCCAATATTTTCCGGCTGAATATGAGTCACGCTTCCCATGATTGGTGTCGACAGATCGTCGAGACAATTCGGGAAGCATCGGAGCAAAGCGGAACCAGCGTGGCAACCCTGATCGATTTGCAGGGTCCGTCGATCCGAACCGGTGACGTTGATGGCAAACTGGAAATCAACGTGGGCTGCGTCGTCGAGTTCCGGAACAACGATCTGGAACCCGGCGAAACACTTTCTGTGACCACCAACTACAACGGCCTCAGCGAAGACGTCAATGTCGGCGATGTGATGCTGGTCGACAACGGCGAGATTCATTTCAAAGTGACCCGGCAGGAACCTGGAAGACTGATTTGTCAGGCCCTCACCGAAGGCTCCATGGGCTCACGCCGGCACATCAACCTGCCCGGAGTCCGTGTGAACCTCCCCGCTCTGACGAAGAAAGATTTGCTCGATATCAAACTGGCCGCCGAGCTTGACGTCGACTTTGTCGCGATCAGTTTTGTCCGCGATGCTGAACATGTCCGATACCTGCGCGAGCAATTGGCGGAAGAGGATTGTTCTGCGAAAATCGTCTCGAAAATCGAGGATCAGGAAGCGGTTCGCAATCTCAGTAGCATCATCAACGAAACGGATGCGGTAATGGTCGCCCGTGGTGATCTCGGGATCGAAGTTCACATTGAGGAGCTCCCTGTGGTTCAGCGCACCATCCTGAAAGAGTGCGCCCGGATCGGTCGAAAAGTCATCGTCGCCACCCACATGCTTGAATCGATGATCGAAAACCCGGTCCCGACCCGGGCTGAAATCACCGACGTCGCCAACGCCGTTTTCGAACAGGCGGATGCTGTGATGCTGAGCGGCGAAACCAGCGTCGGCCAATACCCGATAAAGTGCGTCGAAGTCCTCGACCGGATCGCCCGTCGTATCGAGCAGGAACCGGGAATGGGATTTTGCGATGCCCTTGAGCTTCGTTCCGAAAAACAGCACAGCGTGAGGTCCGCAGTAGGCCTCGCAAACTCCCTTCAGGAATCGAAATTGATTATTTTCACCGCCCGCGGTGTCCTGGCCAACTACACGGCCCATCAGCGACCGGTTTCCGCTCCGATCTTCGCCTTTTCCCCGAGCGAAAAGGTGGTTCGGGCCTTGAATCTAAATCGCTCCGTCGTGCCTTTCAAAGCCGACTTCGCCGACAATCCCGAAGCGACGATTCGCCAGGCGATCGAGTTCCTCAAAGATCAGCAATACATTGAAGAAGGCGATCCATGCGTGATTTTAAGCGACGTTTTGAATCAGGATTTCGATACCGAAGCCATCTTGCTTCGCAAAGCTTAGTTACGGAACGAGCCGAAGCGTTGAGGGCGCCGGTGCCACCGTTTTAGTCTGCAGATTAATCAACTGCTGAACAAAAGCCAGCGCCTGCAGCGAACGGCTGTCCTGATCCATCGGCACCCGGTAAAACTGGCCGCGATAAACCACCGATCCTCCCGATTTCCCGGCCTTCTCCCCCACTCTTTCGATGAGAAAAAGTGGCTCCTCGACGCCGTGGGAATCAATCGTCGGAATCACCCCGTTTGATTGGTTGCCCAACTGGATCCGCGCCAGCTCGCCCAGATAATAGAGCACACTCTGAGGTGAGCGCACCACCACGAGGGCATCGCTCCCCGTCACACGGAGACGGACCTGATCATCAACGACCTCAAGGTACTGAAGATTTGACCTCAGCAAATCGCGAAACGCTGAAAATGCCTCCGGATCACGGGGATCGTTGACAAAATTTCCGTTCTTGGTGTTTTTGATCTCCTCGATCAGCAATAAGGCGAGCAATTGCGAGTTCCAACCCTGTTCCAGAAAGTGTCGAATCGTGGAATGAGGAACCGGACTGACAAAACCCCGCATAAAATCGGGATCATCGTCCAGAATCGTAATGGCCATATTGGGCGACGCCGATACACTGCCCGAAACTGATCCGGTATAAAGATCCGTCGCCAGCGCACCGAAAGTTCCCGAAACCGGTCCGATGCTGGCCCGCTTCGTATTGCTCGTCGACAGCGAAGTGACCGCTGTCAGCGCCATCGGCTCCCGGTTCGAGGCGCGTAACACGTTCAACAGAAGTTGCTCAACACGGTGTTCATGCACCGTCCGGTTAAATGACAGCGCCTGATGACTCAGGGTGTTGTGAATGCAACTTGTGAAGAGCAGAGGGCCCGCGAAAAGCAAAGCCAGTCGGAGCCGCGACGGGAAAACCCGCCGGGCAGAAATGTTCGTGTTCATGGAAAAAGCTGAAATCCGTTTGTGTTGGAAAACAGCTAAACCAAAAACCGGCAAATGACCAGACTGGAGATGGTCTTCTCTCTAGATTCCGATTCGCTGATACAACTCGTTTAGCGGCAGCTGCAAACCAATGTAGAAATCGCCGAAGTCAGCGTAACGTGAGCTCACCTTGTCGAATCTCATTTCGTAGACGATGTCTTTGATGTCCTGCGTGTTATGCGAGAAGAGCGAGACACCCCATTCCATCTCGTCCAATCCGGTTGAACCCGTGATCAGCTGTCGAACCCGACCGGCGTAGGTCCGGCCTACGCGAGCGTGTCCCATCATGAGTTTGCGACGTTCTTCGAACTCCATGTCATACCAGTTATCCTGTTCTCCGCGGCGCTTGCCCATCGGGTAAAAACAGAAAACCTGCCAGTCCGGCATATTGGGATAAAGCTTGTCGCCATTGTATTTCTTCATGCGGCGCTCAAACTCATCAAGCTTCTCATTGTATTCGTCGCTGCCTTCCACGATGCCATCTTCGTCGACGAGGCTTTTACCGTAAATTTCGCGGGTCGTGGTGTATTCACCCAACTCAGTCATACTGAGATAGCTGTAGGTGGGAGTCATCACATCAGCGCCGAGTGAAAGCGTCAGCTTTTTCTCAAATTCGTTCGCTTTATGGAGATCCGGAGCTAGCAGCATGAAGCCGATGTCCGCTTTCGGGGTTACCATCGAAAAGGTCAACAACTGAGCATCCGAAGAACGGATATCCTGAACTAACTGAGCGAGATGGGTTTTTGCCTCCAGCTTCTCCTCATCCGAGTAAAGATCCCACTGGGAGTGCTCAATTTTGTAAAAAAGGTGAATTACGTGCCATCCTTCCCTCGGGATGACAGGCTCGGTAACCGTAGAATTAGTCGACATTGATATGGATTCTTCCGAAGTCATTTTATTTCGTTTCTCCGGGTATGCTTCGGCACGAAAACGGTTGCGTCCAACAGAAAAACCTCGTACTTATCGACTAGCTCAAAAATATTGATTCAAATATAGGAAAATGGCCGAACTTGAAGACAGATACGAAGATAACGTAAAAGGAGCCTTTTACGTCGACGATCAGTGCATCGATTGTGATCTCTGCCGGGAAACCGCGCCGGACAATTTCACACGCAATGAAGATGGCGGCTATTCCTATGTTTATAAGCAGCCCGAAAACGACGACGAGCGCGCTCTTTCCGAAGAAGCGATGGAAGGTTGCCCCGTGGAAGCAATCGGTAACGATGGTGAGTAAGCAGTTTACTTTTAGCTGTTCCTGATTTTTAATAAAGCGACGCCTCACGGTGTCGCTTTTTTCATTTCAAAATCATGGCACGTCCCAGAAAACGAAAGAAACCGACCGCGACAGAGACCGCTCTCGCTCAATTGAGAGGTTACTGGGAGCCCCGGGACCTTTCTGAATACAGCCACGAGATGACGAAAGTGGTGGAAAGTGCGATGAAAAGCATGGGGCTGCAGGATCGATTCAACGAGGAGCAAGTCTTCGAAGCCTGGTCCACACTGGTCACCCCATTCATCGCGGAACACGCCCGGCCGGTCTCACTGGATCGGAAAGTGCTCTACATCCAGGTCCTTCATTCATCAATTCACTACGAATTGGAGCGGATGAAGGGGCAGATTCTCGCAAAAATGCAGAACGCCTTCGGTTCCAATAACATTCGCGACGTCAAATTCCGCCTCGGCTAGCGGGAAACTTATTTTTTGCGCTTAATTTCGACGCTGACCGCTCCGCAGTTGGGAAGAATAAACTTCTCCACTTCGAGCTTCACCTTCCCCACGCCATTAAAACCGAGGATCGCCTCGCAGAGATCTTCGGCCAGTGTTTCAATCAATTTACGGTCACCGGTTGCGGCAACTTTCCGCATTTCCTGAGTCACGGAAAAATAATCGACCGTTCCCTCCAAATCATCCTCAATACCCTCAAAACCGTGGTCGAGAAACAGCGTGGCATTGACGGAAATACTCTGCGGCAGTTCCCGCTCCTCTTCCGGAACGCCCACCACGGTAGGTAGCACCAGCTTCTTGATGTGAATCTTGTCACTCATTAGGGGAATATAATCGAGCTTCCCGAACTCGAACAAAATTCTTTCCTAAAACCCGTGCCTGACGTTTAGTCGACCCATGAAAATTTCCCGCGTCTCCGTCTATCAGGTCGATCTCCCTCTAAAAGAGGGAAATTACAATTGGTCGGGCGGTAAAAGCGTCTCGGTCTTCGACAGCACGATCGTAAAAATCGAGACTGATGAAGGGATCACCGGTTGGGGCGAAGTTTGTCCTCTAGGTCCGTTCTATCTTCCGGCTTTTGGTCAGGGTGCCCGGGCGGGAATTTTCGAGCTCGAAGACGTGATCATTGGAGCCAACCCGCTCGAGCTGGGGAAGCTCAATCGCAACATGGACATCGCGTTAAAGGGGCATCCCTACGTAAAGTCCGCGATCGATATGGCCTGTTGGGATATTCTCGGCAAAAAAGCGGGCCTCCCCTGCTGCGAACTGATGGGCGGACGTTACGGAGAGGATTTTGCCCTGTACCGGGCCATCTCTCAGGAATCGCCCGAAGAAATGGCTATGAAAATTGCCACTTACCGAAAGGAAGGCTACCGCCGCTTCCAACTGAAAGTGGGCTGTTCCGATGTGGACCTCGATATTGCCCGAATTCACGCCGCAGCATCTGAACTGGAAAGCGGTGATATCCTGATTGCAGATGCCAACACCGGATGGCTCAAACATGAGGCCCTTCGGGTTTGCCGGGGAGTGAAAGACATCGACGTCTATATCGAGCAGCCCTGCGCCACCTACGAAGAATGCCTCGCCGTGAGACAGCACTGGGACGGTCCCTTTGTTCTCGATGAATCGATCGACAGTCTGACTCCATTAATTCAGGGCCACAACGATCTCGCGATGGACGTGATCAATATCAAGATCAGTAAATTCGGCGGATTGACCAAAGCGAAACAGGCCCGCGACCTCGGAGTCGAACTTGGCCTTGGAATGACCATCGAGGACAGTTGGGGTGGCGATATTATTACGGCAGCGATTTCCCATCTCGCCCACAGCACCGTTCCCGGAAACCTCTTCACCTCCACCGATTTTAATTCCTACGTCACCGTCAGCACGGCCCACGGCGCTCCGCAGAGGATCGACGGGCGAATGTCCGCTTCGAAAGAACCCGGCCTCGGTGTGGAACCGATACCTGAAGTTCTGGGCGACTCGTTATTCGTCCTCGAATAACTTCTTTGCCAAAAAATGGTCGGGACGACTGGATTCGAACCAGCGACCTCTGCAACCCCATTGCAGCGCGCTACCAAGCTGCGCCACGTCCCGTCTGACCATTGCTGATCGGCGAATGCCTTTCAGCGGAGAGCACCCATTGTGCTTCAATTTTTGAAAAGAGCAAGGCAAACCCATCGTGAAAATGATACGTTTTTTCACGGACGTGACGGGATTTTGTGGCAACTTTCCGATTCTTAAAATATCGGAAAGATGAGTGATCAGAAAATTAAAGTCGTAGTCGTCGGGGCAAGTGGTTATACCGGACAGGAATTACTGCGCCTTCTTATCATGCACCCGCTGGTGGATCTGGTCGCGGTCACCTCCCGAACCGAGAAAGACCGACTCCTTACCGATGTTTTTCCACGTTTCGCCGGCGCGCCTTCGGTGAAAGATCTCCGGTTCTCCGATCCGGATGTCGATGCACTTGCCGCGACCGGAGCTGAGTTCGCCTTCCTGGCACTTCCCCACGGTGTTGCCTCCGAATTTGCGGTGCCGCTACTTGAAAAAGGATTTCGCATTGTCGATCTCTCAGCAGATTTCCGACTCAATTGTCCGGATATTTATGAGGAGTTTTACGGTTCGCCACATCCGGCGCCCGATTTATTGAAAGACGCGGTTTACGGCCTCGTGGAAACTTATCGCGAAGAGGTTGCCGGAGCGAAACTCGTCGCCTCACCGGGGTGCTACCCGACCAGCATCTTAACGCCACTGATCCCGCTGGTAAAAAATGGTTTCATCAAACCTGAATCGATCAACGTCGCCAGTTTGAGCGGAACCAGTGGTGCTGGAAAAAAAGCAGCCGTGCCTTTTCTCTTTGTCGAGGTGAATGAAAGTTTGCGGGCCTACGGTGCGCCGAAGCATCGTCACCTCAGCGAAATCGAACAGGAGTTATCGATCGCGGCGGGCAGTGAGGTGAAAATCTCTTTTGTTCCTCATCTCATGCCGGTGAATGCCGGGATTGCCACGACGATTTTTGCGGAACTGACGGGCGTTCCCGCAACGATTCAGAGCTGTCTCGAAGCCGCCTACGCGGACTGTCCATTTGTTAGAATCCTGGGCGAAGGAACCTTTGCTGACACCAAAAATGTGGTGCGGACCAATTTCGTCGATATCGGCTGGGTGATTGATGAGCGGACCAATCGCCTCATCATTTCGTCAGCGGAAGACAATCTCGGAAAAGGTGCGGGAAGCCAGGCCATCCAATGTTTTAACGTGATGCATCAATTTCCGGAAACCACCGGGCTACTGAATTTCTAAATGAATCATACTGAACTTAAAGGCGGGGTTTGCGCCCCGAAGGGGTTCCGTTCGGCTGCAATCAGCTGCGGAATTAAACTAAAGGCTCCGGAACGTCTCGATCTGGCGCTGATCTACTCGGATTTTCCCACAGTGGGAGCTGCGGTTTACACCGAAAACAAAGTGAAAGCGGCTCCGGTTCAGCTTTCCTCCCGACATCTCAAAGAATGCGAGCCCCGGGCGATTATTGCGAACAGCGGAAACGCCAATGCCTGCACCGGTGCCATCGGTATGGAGCATGCCGAGGCAATGGCGCAGGCCACCGCGGATGCTTTGGATCTTCAGAAAAGCGAGGTTCAAGTCTGTTCGACCGGAATCATCGGACTCACCATGCCGATCGATCGGATTGTTCCCCGGATCGGGGAACTGAAGGAAGCTCTGAAAGCGGAAGACGAAGATGCCGCGCGAGCCATCATGACCAGCGATACCCGTCCAAAAGCCTGCGCGATCGAATACACCGATGAGGACGGGAAAAAAATCCGGATCGGGGCGATTGCCAAAGGGGCCGGGATGATCAATCCGAACATGGCCACGATGCTCTGTTTCATCACGACCGATGCGGATATTGAGAAACATGCGCTGGTTGCGGCAACCAACTACGCGGTAAATCATTCGTTCAACTGCATCTCAGTCGACGGTGACATGAGCACCAATGACACGGTTATCGTAATGACCAATGGCCAGGCGGGGAATGAAACAATCACCTGTGAATCAACGAGCCGAACCGCTTTTCGCGATGCTCTAAAGCACGTGATGTTGAATCTCGCAAAAAAAATGGTCAGCGATGGCGAGCGCGTTACCAAATTGGTCGAAGTTCGCGTTTCCGGGGCGACGACCAAAGACGACGCGGAAAAAGCCGCTCGCGCGGTTTCCAACTCAAAGCTGGTGAAGTGTTCCTGGAACGGTAACGACCCAAACTGGGGCCGAATCATCCATGCGGTCGGCTATTCGGGAGCAAATATCGACCCCGACCAGATTGATATTTTCTTCGACGATCTTCCGGCCTGTAAAAATGGCCTCACTTCGCCCACACCCATCGAAGAATTGGCGGCGGCGGTTGAAAAACGCGAGTTCCTGATCCAAATCAATCTCAATCAGGGCGAGGAAACCTTCACGATGTATTCAGCGGATCTTTCGCCGGAATATGTGGTTTTTAACCGCGAAGAATACTCACTGACCCGGAAGCGTCTCGAAAAGTAGCCGCTCTCAACTACTGCTTTCAGAACACAAAAAAGGCCTCTCTTTCGAGAGGCCTTTTTCTTAAATCAGCACTTAACCGTTTGGTCAATTAAGCCTCTTCGCCAACGGCGTAGCGGGCAAACTGAACCACTTTGATGTTGTCGTCGCCGGTTTCTTTTGAAACTTCGGCAATGAGATCACCGATGGTTTTGTCACCATCTTTAATGAAAGCCTGCTCGAGCAAACACTGCTGCGAGTAGAATTTGCCAATCTTACCGTCGATAATTCTCTCGATGATGTCGGCTGGCTTGTCTTTCATCTGATCACGGAAAATGTCTTTCTCCGCTTCAACCTTATCGGCAGGAACACCGGCACGATCCACACAAATCGGGCTTGAAGCGGCGATCTGCATTGTCAGGTCCTTCAGGAACTGCTGGAACGTTGCGTTTTCCTTGGTTTTGTCGTTGCCGACGGCCACTTCAGCCAGAACGCCAACGCGACCAGCCATGTGAATGTAGGTAGCGAGAACGCTTCCGTCCGGTCTGATCTTGGTGAAACGGGAAATTCCCATGTTTTCACCGAGCTGACCGACTTTGGCTTTGATGAACTCTTCGAACTTCTGGCTCTTGTCGCCGGAGAAGTCCTGAGCGAGGAGTTCCTCGAGTGTTTCGACGTCATCACCGTCAGCGATGTGGTCGACAATCTGAATTACGAACTCCTGGAAGTTCTCGTTCTTCGCAACGAAGTCAGTTTCGCAGTTAACTTCAACAAGGATACCGGTTCCATCATCAAGGATTTTGGAAGCGATCACACCCTCTTTGGCATCGCGTCCCGCTTTTTTGTCAGCGTCGGCGATTCCCTTTTTGCGAAGAATTGTCTCAGCAGCTTCGAGATCTCCATCTGCTTCAGCCAGAGCGGCTTTGCAATCCATCATTCCTGCGTTGGTTTTATCACGCAGTTCCTTCACCATTCCAGCAGTAATAGCAGCCATCTTAAACAATAGTAATTTGGTTGTTTTTCTTCGTTAAAAAATTAAGGCTTCGCAGCGATCACGGGCTCAATCAGCTTACTGAGAACCACGCGAATAGAGCGAATCGCATCGTCATTGGAGACGATCGGGTATTGAACCTGATCAGGGTCAGCATTGGAATCAACCATCGCCACGATCGGGATTTTGAGTTTGAGAGCCTCGTGCACGGCGTTGTGCTCACGGGCAGAGTCAACGATTACCACAGCATCAGGAGCACGGTCCATTGCGCGGATCCCGCTGAGACGCATCTGAAGCTTGTTGCGGAGACGGCTCAAAGAAGCGAGCTCTTTCTTACTCATCTTCTTGAAATCAGGTGACTTGGAAAGGTTCTCCAAATACTCCATGCGGTTCACACTGCGGCGAACGGTTTCAAGGTTGGTAAGTGTTCCACCCAACCAACGGTGATTCACGTAGAACTGATCAGTTGCTTCTGCAGCTTCCCGAACGGCATCCTGAGCCTGGCGCTTACATCCCACAAAGAGAATCTTTTTGTTCTTCGCGACCAGATCAGCGAGGAATTTGCCTGCTTCATCGATCTGTTCGATAGTCTTCTCAAGGTTGATGAGATGGACGTTGTTCTTTTCACCCAAAATGTAATTCCGCATTTTGGGGTTCCATTTACGGGACTGATGTCCAAAATGGACGCCGGCTTCTACCAATTCGGTAAGTAGTTCAGTTGACATATTGTAATAGGGAAGCCCTTTTTGCAGGGCGTTCTAATTTGCGAGAAATTTCGTATTTGGATATCCGCCCGATTTCTCTTATCTGGTTTTCATTACGATAAGGCTGACAATGCCTGCCTTTGGACGGGCCGCACTTAACCCGCATTTTTCGATTTTTCAAGGGAAAATACCCCACCCTCAGGGCTCCGCATCCCGGGAGGGGCTCAAGCCCGTTAAAATCGAGATTGTACAGGGTACAGTCGAGGATTGTACAGGGTCAGACATTTCGCACCTTAAAAATCGGGCTTCGGAGAGAGCAC
>JARGPI010000082.1 GCA_029213005.1 Verrucomicrobiales bacterium | reverse complement strand
CACATCAAATAGCGAGGAGCCTAAAAAATCCTTGAATAAGCAAATTCCTATCAGTAACTGAAGATCCGTCCCCGCTATTTATGAATCAAAATCACCCGAGCAAGACGCATGCTGCCGAAGCTATCAAGAAATTTGCAGGATGGTATCATCAAATCACCGTCGCCCCCGGCCTGGAAACTCCCGGCAGTCACAATTCCGCTGAACAGCTCAAGATTCTCGATCAATTTGACCTGCCGAAAGACTGCAGCGGCTTGAGAGTTCTTGATATCGGATGCCGAGACGGCTACTTTTCCTTTGAGATGGAAAGGCGGGGTGCAAGTGTCACCGCGATTGACAGTGCGGACCCTGAATCCACAGGTTTTTCGATTGCCGCCTCACTGATCGGTAGTGATGTCGAATACGAGGTTCAAAATGTTTATGAACTGGCTGCAAAGGAGTCGGGCGGTGACTATGATATCGTTCTTTTCCTTGGCGTGCTGTACCATCTCAGGAATCCACTGCTGGCGCTGGACCGGATCAGGGAAGTGATCAAGCCCGGTGCAAAGCTGTTTGTCGAAACCCAACTAGCGACCGCCCCTGATTGTATAGAATCCGATACTCCTATGTGTCAGTTTTTGTTTGCTGATACTTTTCGGAACGACGGAACTAACAAATGGGCTCCAAATCTTTCCTGCTTGAAGGCCATGGTTCGGGAAGCGCGGTTTGAAGTTCTGGCGTGTGAATCCCGGGGGGATCGTGCCTATGTCCACGCCGAAGCGGTGGAAAATGATTTTCTCGATTCTTTCCGAAAAATGGATTCGGCCGGGTCATGCGGACTCCGATAATCCGGAATGGTATTTGAACACTTCGGTTAAACTACGATTTCAGGAATGATTGAGAAACCTACAAACGGAACCTGCGTTTTCACGGTTGTTTCGAGAAACTACCTCCATTTCGCAAGGACTCTTATGGCAAGCGTTCGCGAGCACGCTCCGGATGTCGATCTGGTAGTCGTCCTGTGCGATGTCGCCGAGGGGATTTCGGTGGAAACGGAGCTGTTTACCCTTTTGGAGATCGCTTCACTGGAAATAGAGAATTTTCCGGAGTTTGTTTTTCGATACGATATTCTTGAACTTAATACTGCGGTGAAACCCTTTGTGATTCGGAAGTTGATGTCTTCCGGTTACGACTCGGTGATCTATTTCGATCCCGACATCCGAATTTACTCGTCGTTGGCTCCAATGCTGGATCTGGTATCGCAGAACAACCTTGTTCTGACGCCCCACCTCACGGGTGAACTGGATGACGGTAAGTCTCCCGGAGAAGTTGATATCCTGCGGGCTGGTACCTATAATCTAGGTTATATAGGAGTAAATAATACGGAGGAGGCGCGGCGGTTTCTAGGTTGGTGGGCGGACCGGCTTCGCACTCGATGTGTGAATGATATTGATAACGGGTACTTCGTTGACCAGAAATGGATTGAGCTCGTCCCGTCACTATTTGATGGAGTTTATATTAACCGAGATGAATCGTGGAATGTGGCCTACTGGAATCTCAATCATCGGGAAGTCGCTGGATCTTTAGATGAGGGATATACTGTTAATGACGCTTCGCTGGTATTTTTTCATTTTTCCGGTTTTGTTCCCGGAAAAGGAATCCTCAGCATCCACCAGAACCGTCTCTCTTTGAAAAGCTGCGGGCCGGTGCTTGCAAATCTGTTTAAGCGATATGGGGATGAGCTTCGCGCCAATGATCGGGACGGGATTTCCAAATCACCCTATGCATACGGGGCCTTTGGTAATGGGGCGTCAATTGCTCCGGTGTTGAGGCGGACCTATAGAGAGGGCATCCATTCCAATTCAAAGCAGGCTGAGGATTTTGCGGGTAGTGGGCCACCTCGTTGGCTCATTGACGCAGTCAATCAACCCGCGGAACTCGGGCCCCGATCCACCCCTCTGGTTACAAAACTAGGGCATCGGATCTATCGGGAACGGCCCGATTTACAACTTGCGTTTCCAGATCTTGCTGAAGATGCCGCAGCCTTTGCGGGCTGGTTTGTTGCATCGCTTTCGCGTGAATACGGATTGTCAGATGAATTTACTGGCACGGTCAGGCAGTGCATCGACTTCGAGGACCATAATGTTTCAATTTCGTATCGGATTCGGCGTGGCGTTTTCAATCTTTACCAGTCATCGCCCGGTTTGCGCAGCTTGGTGGGTCGCAGGATTTCACATGCCACAAAGCAGAGAATCGTCAGCATGTTGTCGAGTCGTCGTCCCGTTCTCTTGGGAAGGAAGGCTGTATCCCGGACCACCCACCCGGTAACGCGGGTTTTTCAGGGAAGTGAAACCGGGGGGCTAACGGGTCTGAACGTGTTGGGCTATCTTTGTGCGGAAAGCGGAGTTGGTGAAGCGGGCCGCTCGACCATCCGTGCGTGCAGGGCTTCCGGTATCGATATTTCCGCCATCGATATACGGACTAATAATGTATCACGTATGGAGGAGATGCCGGATGTTGTGGTGCAGTCGCGGCCACAATTTCCAATCAATTTGTTTCACGTTAATGCTGACCAGACTCCCTGCGTTTTTGACAGCATCCCCGGGGATTTTCATGAAAAACGCTATAATATCGGATTTTGGTTCTGGGAGTTGGAAGATCTTCCTGATTATGCCCTCAAAGCTTTTTCCCGGCTCGATGAAGTTTGGGTGGCATCCAGTTTCTGCCAGAAGGCTGTTAGTCGTCAGGCGATGATTCCCGTCAGCCTAATTCCTCTCTGTGTAGAAATTCCGGACGCCGAACCGGGGCCCGCACCAATCTATTTACCGGAGGATTCCTTCATTGTTTATTCCTGTATGGATATGCTTAGCGTTCCGGAACGAAAAAATCCGATAGGAGTGCTGAAAACTTTTGAGAAGTTCCACCGGGCAGCAGGAGAGAAGGTCCATCTGGTTCTGAAGTTGACTAATTTTGAAAAATGCGAACGGAAACTTCGCGAGGTGATACAGGAGTATTGCAACCGGTTGCCGGTAACGCTTGTTGACGAGTATTTGCATCGCAGGGATCTAAATAACCTGATGCGTGCGTCTGATTGTTACCTTTCTCTGCATCGCTCAGAAGGGTTCGGTCTCCCCATCGCTGAGGCCATGTCTATGGGAATCCCGGTTGTTGCGACGGGCTGGTCTGCTAATATGGACTTTATGAATCAGTGGAATTCGTTTCCGGTCGCATATAAACTTATTGAAATTAAAGACGATCAGGGACCTTATCAGAAAGGGAAATTGTGGGCGGATATCGATCTAGACGATGCGGTGAAATGTTTGTTAAAAGTTTTTCGCGATCCAGGCGAAGCCGCGATCCGCGCTGAGCGCGCCCTGAAGGATATCAGTAGTAAGCATTCCCCGGAAGTGATTGGTAATCGAATCCGGGAACGTCTTCAGGTTATCGCGGGTCGATTCTAAGCTCAAAATTCGGGGGTCCCCGCTGAAAAGTGTGGATTGACTGACTTGATCTTGTGTAAGCGTCTCACCCGGACAATCTACTTCTGCACGCGATTTGCTTCTGCCCATTGTCTCGGAAGCAGTTCAAGAGACCGTTGAATGATTTCCGCATGTCGCACGGCTCCAGGGCGACGAAGATCTTCAGGGCACCACTGCCGAGTCCGATCATTGGCGACCTCCTTCTTCAGCGGCACGGAAGGCCACGATGAACTCCGCGGCCAGGTCGATGGCCTGCTCGTCTTCGACCAACAGGCTCAGGCCCTCCGCGAAACGCACGACAAGACGTGGGCGGATACTTCGGGGAAACTCGACTTCGGTAAACTCGACGCCCTCGCATGCGAGGCGACGGGACGGTTGTCTTCGGGGGGATCGCTTCTTCGGCATCCGGCGAATCTAACGCGTCGGGACCGCCCCGGCCACGGGGCCAATTTTGCGACGCTTACGCACGATCTTCCAATACAT
>JARGPI010000081.1 GCA_029213005.1 Verrucomicrobiales bacterium | reverse complement strand
TAACACGTTCAGCATTCGACACTTCCGTACGCACTTAATTTTCAGACACTACGGGTCCAGCCGGATTTTACTTCTCCGGAGAATCGATTTACCCATATCGGTTTTGGCGTAGGGCCGCCCCACGATTTGGCCTGACGGCTATCGAAGCAAAGTTCAAGCGCCCTTTGAATTTGGGATTCCGCTCCGAATCAGAAAGGTGCCGTCTATCGGCAAACAGCATTCATCCGTAAGGCCTAGAATTGATTTATAATTATTAGAATAAATACAAATTTTAATAAATGGTTATTGACAACCAC
The DNA here is from genome assembly GCA_029213005.1 of Verrucomicrobiales bacterium. Taxonomy (GTDB): domain Bacteria; phylum Verrucomicrobiota; class Verrucomicrobiia; order Verrucomicrobiales; family DEV007; genus Arctic95D-9. Next base: position 3,686 of record JARGPI010000081.1, on the reverse strand, counting down.
TAGGACAACCAATAATATCAGATTTTAATCTTATTTTTATAAGTAATCTTAATAACGAGATTTTGTTCAAATGAACCCCTCGAATCGGCCAATCCGAATCAATGATTTGCGGACGATTGACGAATACATTCCTCGACAATCGAAAGCTCCTGAACCGCGTTTTGAAACGAGCCGCGATCCAGAAAGGGGATCGGACCCTGATCCGAACCCTATCGCGCCATTCAAATTTGCTGGAACTTCGATGAAGACACTTGCCAAAACGCTTATCCGGAAGAATCCGCTGCCGGTCACGTTTCAGGAAAAACTGCTCTTCTTCGGCAAGTGCAGATACTGGCCCGATTTTGAGAATCCCCGGTCTTTCAACGAAAAGATTAACTGGCGGAAACTCAACTCGACCAACAATCTCTTCGTCACCTGCTGCGATAAACTCGAAGTGCGCGACTATGCGCGGGAGAAAATCGGCGGGGAGTTTCTCATTCCCGTCGTTTTCGAAGGCGAATCGATCACCCCGGAGCAACTCCATGCGCTTGGTAATGATATCGTGGTGAAAACGAATCACGATTCCGGTTCGGTTTACATTATCCGCGAGAACACGCCCGAAGAGGCAGCTCAAGTCTCGGCGAAGATCGAAAAGAGCCTGAAATCGAACTACGGGAAGGAAACCCGGGAATGGTATTACACCCGGGTGAAGCCAAAGGTGTACGTAGAGAAACTTCTTTCCGATGAAAAGGGGAAGATTCCTTTCGATCTGAAATTCTTTGTTTTCCGCGGGAAAGATGGCAGTCCGCCTCGAACCGTGATCGAAGTCGATCATGACCGTGGAACGCCCAATCATCACCGGACCTTTTACGACGAGAACGGAGAAATCCTTTTTTTCAACGAGACGGGCGTCCGCATTGACACCGAACCGAACCATCGTGTACCGTTTCCCTGTCCGAAACACCTTGACGAAATGCACAGGGTGGCCCTCAAACTGGCCGAAGACTTCGATCACATCCGGGTGGATCTTTACCATGTAAAAAACCGGATCTATTTCGGTGAACTTACCCTGTCGGATGGCGGCGGGCGAAGCCGATGGACTCCCCGGGAATTCGATTTTTACCTGGGAGAATTGTGGGATCTCAACCGGGATCCTGGCGGATCAGAGTGCCCGGAAGCCGAAGAAGTGATTGTTGAGCAGAAATACATCCGTCCGGATCCGCTCCGCCGGCTGAAGTTCAACGTCACACAGCGGCTCAAACGCGTTGCCGATCGTCTCGGCGTCTTCGGGTCCCGGGTGATGCGATTTTTTGCGCTGCCGTATGCGGTTGTGAAACTGGTCGATTGGACCGAGTGCAGGCGGAATCCGGTTCTGGTGTGCTTTGATCACCTTTACATCTTTTTCGCCCTGAAATCTTTTCCCGATAACTACGCGTGTTGCCGTCTCCACGAGAAGCCGAGGAGTGAATGGAAATATTACTACGGATGGGGTTACGATCCCCTTGCCATTTCAAAGCGGAATCGCCATGTCAGAAGGCCCGAATGCACGGTGCTGTTTGAAGATAAGGAAGCCTCCCATGCGCTCTTCCGTTCATTCATGCTCCCGCAGCCACGGCAGTATGGAGCAGTGGATCCGGATGACGATCTCAATGGCATTTTGAGCGCGATCTTCGACCAACAGGACGGCAAAAGGGTTTTCATCAAGCCGGTCAATGGCGATGGCGGCAAGGGTGCCTGCCTGGCGCAGCGGGAGAGCAATGGAATTTTCATTCGTCAAACCACCGACCCGAAGATGCTGGTCCCGGTGGAGAATTTCCGGCTGACTCTCAGATCTGTTCTGCAGGAGGGCGTGATCCAGCATCCTCACCTCGATGAGTTGTATGCTGAATCGCTCAACACGGTTCGTGCGGTGACTCTGTTGACGCCGGAAAAGGACATCCTGTTGGTTGGAGCGGTACTCCGGATCGGAAGAGGATGCAATTTCGTGGATAACGGTGAACAGGGTGGTCTCGGCTCGCTGATCGATCTGAAGACCGGGCAGCTTTCAGATGTAGCGATCGACGATGTCGGGCGGCGGACGGAGAATCATCCTGACACCGGTGTTGCGTTTGCGGAAGTGACAGTGCCTTTCTGGGATGAGACCTTGGAACTCGCCCGCGAAGTGCAACGTCAATTCAGTTCGTTCAACCGGTTCATCGGGATGGACATCGGGATCTCGGAGGACGGCCCCGTGCTCATTGAGGTGAATGATATCTTTGGCAGCGGAATTTTTGAGGCGGTGGCCGGACCCCTGCTCGCAGACGATGAAGTTCGCCGGTGCCTTCTCGAGTATGGAATGGTCACCCACAACAAATTCAACTGAGTCGCAGAACATCGGAGAAGTGCCTGAATCCGAAAAGCGCGGTCGATGTAACGGTTCTATTCGCGATGCGATCTCGACATACCATTCGGAATTCCTTCTTAATTTAATTCCGCCGCTTTGACGCTTCGCTCCTGCCATGCGGGTAAGGCTGTCTCCCTCCAGCCGGCTGTCACCGCGTATCGTCAGGGGTTGCACCCCCTCAAACCCGGCAGGACCGAAGCCCCGATAACAACTCCTTGAAAAAGCAAATTCCTGCTATGGGGTTAGTCAGATTGGAATGTGGAATTTCCGCCGGGATTATGGGTTTATGAGGTGGATTGCGGGTTCGGAGGTTGAGTAAGAAACGAAGGTCTTTCTTTCCGGGTTGAGTCTCGTTGGATTCTTCCAACGGCACAGCCTGCTATCCGCGCGTTTGCTCTAGTTGGTTGATTGATCGGCAAAGCGCCAGGTGACGGATTCGCGTCGGGGAAAGAAAAAGCAGTCTCATCTGTCAGCCGGACGTTCCGTTGAAGAACGACCAAGGAATTTCACAGACGCGCGACATTCGTGGTGGAAGAGATGGGGTGCGAATCAATTCATAATAGGGTGGCAATGGTGTCAGGGGTTCACGCCGCTTCCGGCAAGTAAGTCAGCCCGAGATTCTCGGCGGTAGTCTGGTCAGTAAACAGTCTCCACAGATCCACGGCCAGTTGCCGGGCCACGGCCACGACAGCTTTCTTGCGAGCCGCCGCACTCGCCTTCGGGTTCTGCAGCACCGGCGCCCACTTGCGCAGGGCGTGGTAGTTGGGTTGCCAGCGAATCATTCGCCAGACCATCTCCACGAGCATCGCTCGCACTCTCGGGTTGCCGCTCTTGTTGATGCTGCCACTGCGCCGCTTGCCTCCGCTGCTGTGTTCGCGGGGACACAGGCCGGTGTAACTGGAGACCTGTCGCCGGTTGTTGAAGCGCGACCAATCTCCAACCTCGCGCCGCAGCACCTCGAAGCTCAACGGCCCGACGCCCTTGGGGATCTTCACCTCGCGCCCGGCTTCCTCGATGGCCTCGGTCAGCTTCCTCTCCTCGGTCTCCACCGGGGTGATCAGGCGGATGAAGACCTCCAGCCGTTCAATGACCCAGTCAGGCGCCTCGGCGGTGATCTGTTTCCAGGTCGCTCCCTTCCACCAGCGCCCGGTCACGTAGATACCGTGGGAAGACAGCAGGCTGCGGCCCATGGCCTGGAGACGCTGGCGTTCACGCACCAGTTGCTGGCACTGACGACTAAGGGCCTGCCCGTGATCCTTGAGAAGGTCGCGCAACTGGATGCCTCGAAAGAATTCTCTCATCACCGCGCCGTCGCGATGGCCCT
>JARGPI010000080.1 GCA_029213005.1 Verrucomicrobiales bacterium | reverse complement strand
AACATTTGGACTTTCACCAAATAAGAAGCGCCTCGCTTTGCACGGCGCACAACGTATGAGCGCTGGCAGGACGGTGACTACGCTGAACAACGCTCTGAAAGAATAGACGAAATCGAAGGGGTATCACGTTCAAACTCCCTAAATATAGTCCTTACCAGACGCGTCTTGTTCGCTGTTATTTTTATTCGAACGGCCGGTCACAACCTGGGATGCATTCCGGAGACCCCTAACCCAGCGGTAGATGACAAATAGAGTGACCAAGCCTCCGAAAAGGCTCCACAAGCCGCTATGAGCAACCCAGAGATCATATCTGGAAAATTCCAAGTTCGTAGACCTGATGTCCTTCTTTCCTATTCTAAAGAGTAGGTGAAGAGCCTCAGGCAAGCCGTGCATACCCTTAAAAAAGCACAAGAAAGACAGGAGCGGTAGCCATCCCTCCCTTTTTAACAGGTTAACGAATGGTCGCATCCTTTCTTGCTGCAACAGCGGTGTCATCTCTGGATTTTCTTCAGCGAGACAATATAGCTGCTCCTCAGACCCGGAGTCCAGCTAAAAGGTCAAGTAACGTTAAATTTAGAGGGCGGTGTGTTCTGGAGGAAATATCGTGGGCTATCTCGCTTCCCAGGGGGAAATGAGACCTATCCATAAGATTAATCAAAACAATGAAATTAACCAATCCAACAGAACACACCATGAATGATATGAAACTCTATGTCGCTCTCGATGTCCACAAAGATTCCATCCAATGCGGTATCGCCCACCCCGGGCGAAGCAAACCCGAAGTCTACGCCAAATGGGGAGGCTCCAACCTCTGTGTCGAAAGAGGCCTCTGCAAGTTACTCAAAAAACACGACCTGACCAAAGACGAAGTTGCGATCTGTTACGAAGCGGGGCCCACCGGTTTCGTCCTCGCCCGGCGCCTTCATCAGCTCAAATACCATTGTATCGTAATCGCACCCTCAAAGATTCCTCAGAAATCAGGCGACCGGGTCAAAACTGATCGCAGTGATTGCCGCAAACTGGCCGGCTATCTTCGTTCCGGCGAACTGACCTCAGTACACATTCCGCCCTGCCATGATGAAGCGGTTCGCGATTTGGGTCGCGCCCGCACCGATGCCTCGGAAGCACGAACCAAATGTAAACAACAACTCAGCATGTTCCTGCTTCGCAATGGCGTTCGCTACAGCGGTAAATCGAGGTGGACCCAGGGCCACATGAACTACCTCCGCAAATACAAATTCAACGATCCCTCCCAACAGATTGTTTTGGAAGAATACATCATTGCGATCAGTGCCGCCGAAGAACGGGTCAAGCGACTCGAAATGCATATGGAAAACCAGCTGGAGGACTGGGACAAGAAACCCTACGTCAAAGCACTGATGGCACTCCGGGGATTTAAAGTCGTCGCCGCGATGACCATTGTCTCTGAGCCCGGCGATCTTTCGAGATTTCCTCATCCCCGCCAGCTCATGGGATTCCTTGGCCTGGTCTCATCCGAAGAATCCAGCGGAGCAAAGCGCCGTCAGGGCTCCATCACCAAATGCGGCAACGGCCACGCCCGCTGGATGCTCGTCGAAAGCGCTTCCCACTATCAATATGAAGCCAAGGTCACTGAAACCTTATCGCGCCGTCAGGCCGGACAAAGCCGGGAAGTAAAGATCATTTCCTGGCGAGCGCAAAACCGGTTGTGCTATCGCTTCCGGCAACTCGCCTGCCGCAGGCTCAACCGGAATAAAGTGGTCGTTGCCATTGCCCGGGAACTGAGCGCTTTCATCTGGGAACTGCACCACCAGGTTGCTAAAGAAATCACCTTAAATAATGAATCATGCCGATCCTCTGCGGCCCAATAGATGAGGGGGAAATTGATTTCGAATATTAACTGACTAACCAAACCAAACACACGCAAACAGAAATGAACCCAACACCTGTAAACCACAACCCGAAAAGAAAACCTACAACCCGGTGAATGATGTGGGTGTAGAGAGAGGCAGAGGTCGGCAATCGAGGACGTTATGAGTTAGCTTTAGTTATCTGAAGTGAGCGCTCGTTTCCTAGAGTGAATAATCGACCGCGGTGAAGAATTGAAATGTACGAGTTTCACGAAGGATTGGCTTAACACCAACTGATTCACAGAAGCTCAAGTAACTCCGTCTTGAACGGTAAGCCAACGAATATCAGCATACACTGTCTGCGGGAAACCGCTCGCCCTGCAACAACTCTCTGCACCCACCCCATTTACCACGACGAAACACCAAGATATGAAATCTAATGGTTTAAATATACTTTTGTCCCTTGACATTCACGCAGCTATATCGATTGAGCACTGGCAGTGGTGCCGGTGCTCACTGACAGTAACACAATAGATGAAATCCCAAACTAAAAAGAGTGGAAACTACCAAGTAGCACCACTTGCCAGCTGCGGTTTGATATGTGTATGCCGGATGCCAAGGAGTTGTAATTTCTTTCGTGTAAACGGCGTGATTATTTACTGCGCTTTTTGCTTTGGTAGTTTCGGGTAGTGAATTGGTATTTCAACTTTTTCCTTCCCGCAAAATGCTCAGCCCCGGAATGGAGTCCGGGATCGTAAGCGATCCGGGCGGAATGAAGGGGCTGAGCATTTCGCGGCCGCTCGGCCCCACCTTTATTTTAGATGTCGCGGGGGAATCTGTCGGCATAAAGTATGGCGAAACGCTGCATCGCGCCGCCCCAGTTTTGAATCGGGCGGGTCCACTTTTCACTCGCTTTCTTCAACCCAAGGTAGAGTAGTTTTTTTAATGCGTTATCGCTGACAAGTGCCTTTTTGTTTTTCAGGATTTTACGCAGCGAATGATTCAAGCTCTCGACCGCATTGGTGGTGTAAATTGCTTTGCGGATCTCTTCGGGGAACTCGTAAAAGGTACACAAATTTTCCCAGTTCCGTTCCCAACTGTCGCCGATCGATGGAAACTGATTGTCCCATTTCTCCCGGAAGATTCCCAATTGTTTCTCACCCTCGGCTGCAGTAGGTGAGCGGTAGATAAGCTTCAGGTCTGCAGCGACTTGCTTACGCTCCTTCCACCCGACATAGCGTAGACTGTGACGCACCATATGGACGATGCAGAGCTGCACCTTGGTGTCTGGGTATTCGGCGGCTATCGCTTCGGGAAAGCCTTTTAAACCATCTACACAGGCGATATACATATCTTTCATTCCCCGGTTCTTGAGTTCGGTGAGGATTTGAAGCCAGAATTTGGCTCCCTCGGCGCTACCTATCCACATACCCAACACTTCTTTTTGTCCGTCGGTGTTGACGCCAAGGGCGATGTAGACGGCCTTTTTCACGACGCGTCCACTGTCATCGCGCACGCTGGCGACGAGTGCGTCGAAAAAGACGATCGGGAAGAGTTCATCCAGGGGACGGGACTGCCAGGATTCGACTTCTTCGAGGATTTCGTCGGTAATAGCGCTAATCAAATCGGGTGAGGCATCGATTGAATAGACCTCTTTGAGTTGGGATTGAATGTCGCGGGTGCTAACGCCTCGTGAGTAGAGCGCTATGACCATGTTATCGAAGCCTTCGAGACGTCTGACGCCTTTGGGGACGAGAGTCGGCTCAAAGCTCCCTTCACGATCGCGAGGCACTTCAATCTCGATTTGGCTGCTCTCGGTTTTAACCCGCTTCTTACTGGTGCCGTTACGGGCGTTGCGGCTTCCCTCAGGCTTGGTCCCATGCTTTTCATACCCCAGGTGGTGGGTGAGTTCACCTTGGAGGGCCCGCTCCACCAGCTTCGCTTTCAGGCTCTCGAGGAGCCCGCTTTGGCCGAACATATCGTCAGGGCCCTCATACTCCTCCAGCAACTGATCTAAGAGACCTTCTTCAAACTGGAATTTACTTTTCTCTTTCTTGGTTCGATTTGGCATATCGTTTCTTTAACTTTGGTTGATATGCCGCTTCCACAAAGAAAATTACAGGCTCGATGCCAATCGTAGGTCGAGAAGCGTTCCAAGTTCGACCGCGTGAGGCCCATCCGCCACTGGCCATTGCGCAGGGTTAACTGCGCTCCAACCTGATAAGAACTTGCCATTGATGCGCTAAAA
>JARGPI010000054.1 GCA_029213005.1 Verrucomicrobiales bacterium | reverse complement strand
TCTTGCTCTTGCTCTTGCTCTTGCTCTTGCTCTTGCTCTTGCTCTTGCTCGAAAACGGGGATCAAGAAAAAGATTAGGGGCAAGAAAAAGAGTAAGGATTTTGAGATTGTACAGGGTACAATTACGGACGGTACAGGGTACAATTTGATGCCGCTAAGAATTGCGTGGATTCCAGGGCAGTGAATTCAAAATACGGCAACGCCGTTACGTAACCCCGCCTCGGGTTGACCGAAGCGAAGCAGAGAGTCTACCCGGGGATTTCATCGTGCGACAAGCTGATCGCTGAAAGTGATCTGAAAGCTTTCACAACGCCTTCAGCGTTGGGAATCTCCTGGTATGCAAATCCCATGGTAGCCTCCGTTTTACTGCGGCAACCATGGGCTGTGTTACGTAACGACGTTGCCGTATCGCGCCTGAAACCGAAAACCTAGCGCATTCCAGAGTACAATTACCTACTACCCCTGAAACAACCGAACTACTTCCGGTATTTCACTTCCCCGCCGACAATCGTCATCTCCACTTCGAAATCTTTATTCAGCAGAGTGATATCGGCGAGAAGGCCTTCGCGAATCGAACCGCGATCTTTTAAACCCAGCGAACGGGCCTGATTGTACCCGGTCGTTTTCGATAGTTCATTGAGCGGTAACCCGGTGATTTCCGCGACGTTTTTCAAGCCGTTGTGGTATTGCAACGTCGACCCGGCAAGATTGCCTTTAGGCAGGCGGGCCGCGCCGTCTTTCACTATGATGATTCCCTCGCCCTGCGGATACTCTCCGTCGCTGAGATGGGATGCCGCGATCGAATCGGTGATCAGCATAATCCGGTCGATGGAGTGAAGCTGAAACACGAGCTCGATCATGTCTTCGCAGAGATGAATCTTGTCGCAGATCATTTCGAGCGATACATCCTGATCGAGCAAACCGGCCCCGACGAGGCCAATTTCGCGATGATGGAGGCGCGACATTTGATTGCAAAAATGGGTGAGATGCTTCAATCCCGCCGCACGGGCCTTGCGGAACTCCGCCATCTTCGCACCGCTGTGGGCGGCGGACATGACGATTCCTTTCGCTGTCAGCGCTTCGATAAATTCGAGAGCCCCTTCGAGCTCAACCGCGAGTGAAACCAGACCAATTGGGCAGATCCCGTGCAACTTTTCGATCTCGGCGACATCAGGTAGCCTCATCGCAGCCAGGTCCTGAGCCCCGGCCTGTTGAGGATTCAAGTATGGGCCCTCGATGTGAAGAAAGGGCGTTCTCGCAAATTCCTGATTTTCCCGGTAGCTGGCCGCGGTGCGAACCATCGTTTCGAGTTCTTCGACCGAAGCGGTCCAGGTCGTCGGGAGAAAAGTGGTGACACCCTCTTTCAGTTTCGCCTCGGCAATGATCCGGACGGTGTCATCTGCTGCATTCGCGAGGTCGCATCCATTAGCCCCGTGGGTATGAATGTCGATAAATCCGGGGAAAGCATACAATTCACCTCCCCCGTCTGCGATGGAACCCTGCAGCGATGCGTTGGAAATTGAGGCAATGGTGCCGTCATCAGCAACCGCAATGGAAACCGGCCGGATACTTTCTCCGGGCGAAACCAGCTGAACGCCGGTGATGTTTCCTTTGCTCATATGCCGATACCTTACTCCACAACTTCAACCTCTGCTTCGACTTCCTCTGGAGCAGCCGTCTCAGCCGGCGGCTCTGCTTTGCCCTTTGGAGATTCCTTAGCTCCGCCTTTTGGTGCAGCAGGGGCTGCCGGTGGATCCGCTTTACCTTTAGGAGAACCCTTGGCTCCGCCTTTTGGCGCAGCGGGAGCTGCCGGTGGGTCCGCTTTACCTTTAGGAGAGCCCTTGGCTCCACCCTTCGGCGCAGCAGGGGCTACAGCTTCTTCAGTCGCAGCAGGTGCCGCTGGCTTGGGTGCCTCTGCGGCTTCCTCTTTCGCCTCTGCCGGAGGCGCAGGTGGATCAACCACTGGCGGATTGCCGAGCTTCAACTGAGCGATGCGGCGCTCCGCCGTATCGAAAAATGGATTGCCGGGATAAAGGGTGAAAGACTCCTCGTAGTGCTGACGGGCCTTGTCCTTGTTTCCTTCCGCTAACTCGATGTCACCGAGTCGAATCTTCGTGATCGGGCTGTATTCCCCGTCTTTCTGGATCTCGAGAACTTTGCTGTAATTTTCGCGGGCTTTTTCGTAATCACCCGACTTGTGATACAGGTTACCCAACATGTAGTAGGCCTGCACGTGGCGGGGATGACTGACAAACTCATTGGCCACTGTGTTCAGAGTTGAGATCGCATCCTGAGATTTCCCCTGGTCGATCTGGATGTCTGCTTTGGTGATCAGAGCGTTCCCGGCTGAAATGGAGCCCGAAAATTCCGAAACCACTTTATCGAGACCTTCAATACTGCGGGCCGTAGCGGCTTCCGTGTACATTTGACCCGCCTCAAGGTGACGCTGGGCACCGAGCTGTCTTCCGACGAGGAAAAATGCGAGGAGGCAGAAAAGCGCAATCGCTGTGCCTATCAAAATGACACGGTTTTTCTCGATCGTGTCCACGATTCCGGGAGCGTGACTTTCTGCGAGAGCTTCCACACCATCGTCCGAAGGCTTGGTATCGAGTTTAGATTCGGGCTTTTTGGCCATGATTATCAATAAGTTGTATTAAAAAATAAGGAGCGCCAACTACATCTGTAGCTGGCGCGACGCGCTGCGCGGCGTGAAAGATAAACACAAAATCCGATTTGTCAGCTTCCAACCTTCGCTCTTGCTTCATCAGCGAGCGGTGTGGACAGATAACGCTCCCCGGTGGAGCATGCGATCGTAACGATCAGTTTGCCTTTATTCTCGGGTCGCTGAGCCAGTTTGATGGCGGCACAAACGTTTGCCCCAGTCGAAATTCCCACCAGAATTCCCTCCTCTTCGGCAATCCGGCGCGCCATGGCGAACGACTCATCATTGCTCACTTTGATACACTCCGTGATCTGCGGTTCACCGGCAGCATTCTTGAGATGAAGGTTATCGGGAACAAAACCCGCCCCGGTTCCCTGAATTTTGTGAGGCCCGGGAGTCACTTCCTCCCCGGCAAGCGTTTGTGAAATCACCGGGGAATCTTCCGGTTCCGCCGTAACGACCTGAATGGCAGGGTTTTTCTTTTTCAATCCCTCGACGCAACCCGTCGCTGTTCCACCGGTTCCAACTGCCGAAACCACAAAATCCACTTTCCCGCCGGTATCTTCCCAGATTTCTTCCGCGGTGGTATTGATGTGGACCTCCGGGTTCGCCGGATTCGAAAATTGCTGCGGAATGTAGGAATTGGCCGTCTGCGCAGCCAGCTCTTCAGCCTTGGCGATAGCGCCTTTCATGCCCTTGGCACCTTCAGTCAGGACCAGCTCAGCTCCGAGCAGCGCCAGCAGAGTGCGGCGCTCTTTACTCATCGTCTCAGGCATGGTCAAAATCAGTCGGTAACCTTTCGCCGCGCAGACAAATGCGAGAGCGATCCCGGTATTTCCGCTGGTTGGCTCGATAATAACCGTGTCACTGTTGATTTTACCGGCAGCCTCGCCCGCTTCGATCATGGCGCGTCCGATCCGGTCTTTCACCGACCCTGCCGGATTAAAAAATTCGCATTTCAGGGCGATTGTCGCGTCAACGCCGTCAGTCACGCGGTTGAGCTTCACCAAAGGAGTCCTGCCGATGGTATCGAGAATCGAGTCGTAAATTTTTCCGTGAGCCATTTTTCTTAGTGGTTAATGTTGCTATGATGGGTATACCCGAAACAGGGGGGCGCGCAATCCAATAATCCCGCCAGAGGGCGCTTTCAGAAAAAAAACGCACTTTGGGACTTGCGCATTTTAAATTGCCCTATAGCAATACGGAAACACAGCAATGTAACCACTTTAGGATCACCAAATCATCTAAAATTCATCATGTCCGACCTTATTGAAGAAGACGAAATACCCAAGTTGTTGAAGAAGCTTCCCGAATGGGATCATGAAGGGAAAGAAATTTTCCGGATACTGGAATTCGACGAATTTATGGACGGGGTAGATTTTGTCAACGGGGTAGCCGAAATCGCGGAGGAATCAGGCCACCATCCTGACATCGACATTCGCTGGTGCACTGTGACTCTTCACCTCACCACTCACGATCAAGGCGGTCTAACGGAAGCGGATTTCGAGTTAGCCAAACGGATCGACACCCTGATCGACTAACGATCGTAATTTCGGATTATCATCACGAAAGAGATTTCCGAAATTTCCGATCCCATACCTTTTTTTCTGCTCTCAGGAATGGGAGCAGACGACCGGGTTTTTGCCCCTCAACAAGTTGAGTTTCCTCACTTGATCGTTCCAAAATGGATCGAACCGAAACGGGGCGAATCTCTACCCGACTACGCCAGGCGTTTCGCTGCAAAAATTGATCCGGGCGAGCCCTGCTTCATCGGCGGCGCTTCTTTTGGCGGCATGCTCGCCGTGGAGATGATGCCCCACCTCGAAGCGAAAGCTTGCATCCTGATCGGCAGCGTCAGCCATCCGGACCAGCTTCCACCAATAGTAAAATGGGCGCGCCCCTTTGAGTCGATCACCCGCTTCATCCCCTTCAAATGGATCCAGACCCTAATGCGGATTTTTGTCCGGATCTTTGATGAGTACCTCAGCCCGAATAACCGAACCATCCTCAGCCAGGCCCAGAACTCAAAGCCGAAATTTTTCCGCTGGGCACTGCGAGCCCTCATCGAGTGGAAGCGCAACGGGGATATAAAGCCCGCGAAGATCTATCATATCCACGGGGAAAACGACCCACTGCTTCCCCTGCGCTACGTCACCCCGGACGAGGTTGTCGAGGACGGCTGGCACGTCATCTCACTGCGGAACGGTGCCATCGTCAATCGCTTCATCCACGAAGTGATGACCAGGTCCTCAGCCCCCGAAAACTGACCGGACAAATTACCGCCCCCTTCCAGTTTGTCCCGATGCAGTTAAGGCAGATTACCCAGTCCGAAAACGACAAGCGCAATATAGGCAGCAACACCGATTGCACACAGGGCCGAAATCCAGAACACGATCGCAGGCGCACCGGAAAGAACTCGCTTCCCACCGACATAAAAGCAGCCGGCGATGAGCAGCGGCAGAGAACCATAAAGCCCGATCAGCTCGAGCCAAAATGAAATCGGCCAGCGCTCCGAATTACTCACCACACAAACTAGTGGAACCAGACCGGCAAAAATAAACAATCCGGCAAATACCTTCGAAGCCTTTCTCAGCAGAAATGCCGAAACCACGGCAAACGCAGTTAATACAACAAAGAGTATCAGATCAGCATGCATTTTTCTATTAAATCATATAGAGAACCGCTCCGGAACCGATATAGACTTCAGAGTCTGGATTAGCATTCCCACCACCCCAGCTGGCGAATCTACACCCGCCCGGACTGAACGTCTATCGCCGGGCCGTCACAAAGCACTCCAGCTTGATCACCGACTCCCGGTCAATGCCGTGGCACTCGTGCATCGAGTGAGCATAAAGGTGTGGTGGAATCGCAACATGACGGAACCCGCCGGCACGCATCCCCAGCAAAGTGTAGTAAATACCCGGAAGAACGTCGGTGCGCCGTGAGACCGTAAAGTTACGTTCAAGGACGATATGGCTATCGGTCATAGCAGGCCCTTCCCATGCGATCAGCAAACCTTCGGGTCCCTCTTTTACATACGGAACCGCTTCAGTAAGAGCCGTTCTCATCCGAAGTGGTTCACCCTGATTCCGGTAGAACTTGAGCACCGCATCGCAGCGATCATTGTCCTCGACCGGGTCCCCGGAACCCTCGATCTCAGCCAGAATTTTGATACCCGATCGAAGTTTCATATCACTGCCAAACATTCAAGAGATCCCAACCCAGGCAGGGAGCGCGATCTCACCACAAAATAAAAGTTCCGATCAGGAAAGTCAATTATCCCCGAACATCGTCTCCCTTGGAGTCAAATAACATCACACAAATCAATGTAGAACAGTTTTTTAAACTGTTTGCGGAGCCCCGGAGCACCTTCACCGCCAGCAACCAAAAAACCACACTCGGTAACAGCCAAATGATAGTCGATCATTGGATGCCCAAACAATACAACTCGACGGCAAGAACCAGTGCGAGCGACCACCCCACGGGTAGAGACATCCGACGTCCAGACCCCTTAAATCTGTGAATCAGCCGATTGAAAGTCAAAAAACAAAGCCCGAGCCAAATGAAACAACAATGGATCAGCATTCGATATCCGAACGAACCAGGTAAAGGTAAACCGAAAAGCCGAGGCAGTCTCAAAGGAGAATCATGACTAACAGAACCGCCCGGTGCGGAACCCCATGCCGGGAGGAGGGGGGGGGACGGGTTCAAACCCCGTGCCTACCCGATTAGCTCTGGTTCGTCAGCGCATCAAGCATCGCAACTCTACGCGCTGCCACAAAAGTTCGCGTGCCCTCAAAAAACGGATCATCAGTAATACCCAGAAAACCATCTGGGTGGTACCAGAAAGTGCGCTTACCGTGCGCCCAAAGGGGCGTCGCCTCCTGCCGGAGAAAATAGTAATCTCCCCATTCGGGCTCACCTCTCCAATGGAAAGTCAGGTTATTCAGTCCGTAAGGAATCAAAAAATTTTCGAGAGACCCTGTGGACTCTGAACGGCTACGGCGATCCTCAATGTCTAGATGATGCCATGTGTTGTCGGCGGTCAAGTGTATCCCATGAAAGCAGCACTTGCACCAATCATGAGCAATCTTTAGGTAAAGTCTGTCCGTCGGTATATCATCTCTATCCCGAGAATCGACATCAAATGCTGGCATTGGGGGATCGAAACCAAAATAGCGCGGAACTCCTATGAGGGTCAGACCCTTTCGGGGGCCAGATAATGGGAACTGAGGCCAGCGCCCTCTGATTACCCAGTATTCAGCGAGTTCCAGCGGGATCGGTTCGGTATGTTTCAGGGTTGTGACTGAAAAAGAAAACTCTGGCTGAGGGTCGCACTCCTCTGATGCCCAAAATTGAATAAACCTTTCGAAGGCGGGCATCAACTCGTCTGTGCCCCTATACTCTTCGAGTGATTCCATTCCTTTGAGCTAACGATTGAGGAATGGTAGGTGTGACTGGAGCGAAGCGCAAGGAATCACCTTACCATCTCCGACTTGTTATGCTGAATCGGTATGTTTGAACCAAAACTCGGGATCTCGTTCAGAGACGAACTTATAAATCTTCGGAAGATAGGCGCGAAAAAATCCAATGTCGCCCCAATCCGGAAATGGCCGTCGGAGCTTAAGAGGAGACCGCTCTGGCCGTGAGAGCTTTCTTTCTTCGAGAACACCCCAACAACTACTCTCAATGTAAAGCTCACAGTAGTTCAACGGTTCTTGGTATTCTAAAAGAGAGTCGGGGTCTTTGACAAGGCGATCGTAGATTTCTTCCCCTTGAGCAACCAAATTGTCTCGAATGTCCATAAACGTGTCATCACTGACGCCCACTTTGTTTACAAAAATACTGACGAGGGTCAGTACTGCCCAAATGACACCGTCATAGGCGAAATCTGATTTTTCTTCGTAGCGTTGGCAAAACGCCAGCAACTCTTGATCGTTCAGAAAATTCACAAATGAAGGCAATTCTGCTGCCACCTGTCCAATTGCATCTTTCCCGTAGGTGTTCTGAGACCGTTCGAGAGATTCCGCTATGATCTGCCAAAATCGTGCGTCAGTCATTCCACTCTAAGCATATTGAGGTAGGAACGCCGGTTACCCGGCATCCCCCTCGCAGATCCCATCGTGCGGTTTTCCCGCAATAGGCTCCTCAGAAAGACCCGCGCATAAACTCGGCGACTCACCAAAGGTAGTCTCTTTCGTTTCGAATGCAAACGGGGAGCGGGACACGAATAAGCAGGGTTCCCCCTGCGCGTGAGGAACAACAAAGCCACGTAGCCAAATGGCCACCACCCGAAGGGTCGACCTCAAACACCAACCGGCGAAGCCGCTGATTCAAAGCTGAAAACCCCGGAGAGTTTTTGTGCGGGAATATTTCAACCGTCACACAGGCTTCGCCCATGCTGTTTCGCCATCCGCTCCAGAAGCGGGTTTTACGATGTTCTCAAAGCGGGCATCGACCGCTGTATCTTTTAATGGCTTAGCTAACATGAACGCAACACTCGGTAGTTACTCCTGGCTAAGGTTTATAACATTTGGACTTGCACCAAATAAGAAGCGCCTCGCTTTGCACGGCGCACAACGTAAAAGCACTGGCAGTGGTGCCGGGTGCTGACAGATGATAACACAAAAGACGAAATCCCAAACATGAAAAGCGTCGAAAACTCCCAGGTAGCACCACTTGCCAGCTGCGGTTTGATATGGCTTCAATGGAGTCGCTACGATGTCACTCACCGGTTGTGATAAGGGATTTGTCCATACTAGATGCTCTGTGCCGGGTATCGAAACGACTGTCTATACTCCTGTTCTTGTTAGATTGACCGAAAATTCGCTGAAAGAGGGTCCCCCGCGATCCCTGCCTATCTCTGGAAGTTTCGGTTGTTCGTGGAGTTTTGCGTTTAGAATTTTGCGACGATTCCACTTTCGGAAATGTGATTTCGGGGAATAACTCCTGTGGCGATGGGATGACTGATTCCTCACAGTGCGCGTAGAGCGTAACAAAACAAGTTGTTAGAGTGGTGATACGAAGAATTGACTTCATCAAGAAATTATTTGCCATATCAGTTTTATTCAGGAAGGCCCTCCTGAACATTATTCTGGAGCCCCCTCCAGTTTTCGGTTTTAGTTTTGCACAAAATTTGGGCACTTGCGAGCCTTTCCCGTTGATTTTCAAGTTGGATTCGTTTCGGATTTGAATCCGTTTTCGAAAATCAGAGATATTATCTTTGTTCTGCTACCTGTGCCTGGATCGGACTGAGCTTTTCTCCTGAGTATTTAATCCCCTAGCTAGTCAATAGGGCTGGGAGCGCCCACCCCTCCGGGCTTCTTCGTGACGTGCAGATCGATCATGGTGGTGGACACGTCGGCGTGGCCCATCATCTCCGGCACCGCACTTATGTCGCAACCGGCTTCCAACAAGTGGGTGGCGAAGCTGTGACGCAGAGTGTTACAGGTTGCTTTTTTTGTAAAGAAAAGAAGGGAAGCTGGAGGCCGCGATATAGGGTAGCCGGTGTTGCTGCGAGCCCAAAGCGAGCAAGGCACCGGTATAGGTAGAGGAGGCCGTCGAGCCCCGTAGGGGAGGTAGAACCGTTAAGGACCTAGCCGATGTTCTACCGCCCCTCCGGGACTGCATGCGGTTTGGGTTTGGGACCGGTGCCTCATTCGCTTGGCGCTCATTTCTTCACCGGCTACCATCTGATCGGGCCTCCAGCCCTTTTCGCCGCCAAATCCAGGTGCGAAATGTTTGACAGAGTCTGGCTGCGGGAAACAGGTTCCTGTTTGTTGGCGGGAGTTTTTAACCACGGATAGGAGCGAAGGGATGAGGGCTTTGGATGGACACGGATGAAGAGGTGTGGTTGCCGCTTGGGAGTGGCTTGGGGGACCGCTTTTCTTTCGGCTTTCTTCGGACGGAGAGGAAGCTTTTATAGGTGTTTCCCCTTTGCCCGTTACTTATTTTGGATGACTAACGATACTGTGCTGATTTCTATACTTGGGAAAGAACGGCTGTTTTCTGGAAGATTTTAGCCACGGATAAGAGCGAAGGGATGAGGTCTTTGGATGGACACAGATTAAAGAAGGTCGGATTCCGGCAAGGTTAAGGCTGAAGGGACCGCTGTTCTTCGGCTTCCTGAGGCGGGTGCTGAGTCTTTCAAATTCCTGGGGCGCTACCGTTGCACCCCTCAGGCAGTTTGAGTCGCGCGTTTAACGCTGTAAAAATCCGGTTGAGACGTGGACGCAAAAAGAGTTCGGTTCACATTTTTTTAACTATGTGATTACTGCCAAAACTTGTTCCCAAAGGCTCCGCAAACAGGTTGAAAACCTGTTCTACATTTTAGACATCAGCTGTTTTAAGGAGGCAAGTTCTCGCATGAGATTTCCCACGGCATCGCTGCCATAGAGCGGACGTCCCTGCTTGCCTGCCCAGAATGCTCAAGATCATCTTTGCCCCGCTTCCTATTTTGGATGGCAAACGATGCTGTGCTAATTTCTATAATTGGGAAAGTCGGCTCTTTTCTGGAGGGTTTTTACCACGGATACGAGCGAAGGGATGAGGTCTTTGGATGGACACGGATATAGAAGGTGTGGTTGCCGCTTTGGAGTGGCTGGGGGACCGCTTTGCTTTCGGCCGGTTCAGGCGTTGGCGCAAAAAGAGTTCGGTTCACATTTTTTTAACTATGTAATTACTGACAAAACTTGTTCTCAAAGGCTCCGCAAACAGGTTGAAAACCTGTTCTACATTTTAGACATCAGCTGTTTTAAGGAGGCAAGTTCTCGCATGAGATTTCCCACGGCATCGCTGCCATAGAGCGGACGTCCCTGCTTGCCTGCCCAGAATGCTCAAGATCATCTTTGCCCCGCTTCCTATTTTGGATGGCAAACGATGCTGTGCTAATTTCTATACTTGGGAAAGTCGGCTCTTTTCTGGAGGTTTTTTACCACGGATACGAGCGAAGGGATGAGGTCTTTGGATGGACACAGATGAAAGAGGTGCGGTTGCCGCTTGGGGGACCGCTTTTTTGGGGATTGGCGGGGCGGAATTGAGCCGGTGTCGCACCTTCTCTGATTTTTAGCGGAGTATTAGTAAGATGGGCAGAAGAGGGCGGATGGTAGGGCTGAACTTTGCTGCTCAGCCCTTAAAAGCGAACCGTCCGCAGTGGGGATGGAAACGACTTAGGCTTTCTTTTTGAAGATTCCGAAAAGGCCTTTTTTCTTTTCCGGTTCGGCGCCTGGAGCAACCGGGGCGACCGGAGCGGTATCGCCTGCCTTAACCAGAGTGGAAGAAAGTGTTTCGGCGAAATTTGCGGGGGCCACGGCACCTCGGGCCTGACCAATCAATTCGCCGCCGGCGGAAACGAATGAAATATGCGGGATACCATTAACCTGGAACTGCTTCATCAAACTGCGGTTTTTGCTCGCATCAGCGTCGAGATAAGCCCAGATAAACCGATCGTGGTAGGGTGCCACTTCGGTAGATGGATACACGTTCTTCTTCATCTTCTTGCAGGGTCCACACCACGATGCCGAAAAGATGGTAACCATCGGTTTACCGGTTTCCTGAGATGCTTTGCGGGCTTTTTCAAAGTCGTCGAAAAACTCCGGGCCATCAGCGGCAAATAGACCTGAACTGATACTGACGAGAGCGGTTAAAGCGATAAACGGGACGAAAGAAGGGCGCGATAATTTCATAGATGAGCCTGTAGGACGTTACAAAAGGTCCATTATTACACAATTTTTGAATCTATGAACCAATTTTCTAGGCGAGAATCGGCTTAACTACGTGCCCGTGAACGTCGGTAAGGCGGAAATACCGACCCTGATACCGATGGGTAAGACGCTCGTGATCGACCCCGAGCATATGCAGAATTGTGGCGTGAAAATCGTGTATATGCACACCGTCCTGCTGAACATTGTAGCTGTATTCATCGGTTTCGCCATGGGTGTATCCGCCTTTGACGCCACCTCCGGCCATCCACATGGTAAAACACCGCGGGTGGTGATCGCGACCGAAGTTGGTGCCGTTAAATTTACCCTGACAGTAGTTGGTCCGACCGAACTCACCGCCCCATACTACCAGCGTGTCGTCCAGCATGCCGCGCTGCTTTAAATCGGTTATGAGAGCGGCTGAGGCCTGGTCCGTTTCATTCGCCTGCCGTTTGATTCCGCCGGGCAGCCCGCCGTGCTGATCCCAACCGGGATGATACAGTTGAATAAACTGAACGCCCTTTTCCGCGAGGCGACGTGCCATCAGGCAATTGGCAGCGAATGTTCCCGGTGTTTTTGCATCCTCTCCATAGAGTTTAAATATCGCTTCGGGTTCGTCGTCGATCGAAGTGGCTTCGGGAATTGACGCCTGCATTCGGTAGGACATTTCGTACTGGGCGATCCGGGTTTCCAACGCTACATCACCCGATTTTTCGAGTTGATATTGATGTAGTTCATTAAGCCGATCCAACATTTTGCGACGGGCCCCTTTATCGACCCCGTCGGGGCTGTTTAGATAGAGAACCGCATCTTTATCGGCCCGAAAGCGGACACCGGCATGTTTACCGGGCAAAAATCCACTACCCCACAATCGGGAGACCAGAGGCTGACCGCCTTTATTTTTTGTGACCAATACCACAAAATTAGGCAGGTTTTCATTACTCGTTCCCAGCCCATAAGACAGCCACGCCCCCATACTGGGACGACCGGGGAACTGAGACCCGGTTTGCATAAAGGTAACGCCGGGGCCGTGATTAATCGCTTCGGTATACATCGACTTCACGAATGTGATGTCGTCGACTACTTTCGAGGTATGCGGCATGAGTTCACTGACCCAGGCACCACTTTGCCCGTGTTGAGCAAATTTGAAGGGAGAGCCGACGAGGGGAAGGCTCGCCTGGTTCCCGGACATTCCGGTGAGTCGCTGGCCTTTACGAACGGAATCGGGAAGCTCCTGACCGGTTTCCGCGACGAGGCGGGGCTTGTGATCGAATAGATCAATCTGAGAAGGCCCGCCGGACTGAAACAGAAAGATCACCCGCTTTGCTTTGGGTCGATGATGAAATTTATCAAGCCCGGAAACACCGGCTGCCCGGGCGTCGTTCGCCATCAAATTCGCTAACGCCACTCCCCCGAGACCGCCACCGAAGGTTTGCAAGGCGCTGCGTCGGCTCACACCGAGAGGTGATTCAAATCCAGTACAAAGTGGTTTCATCTTTTTGTTATCGATTCGTCGAAGTTCATTAGGGTCGATACGAGCTGAGTCACTACCGCAACCCGTGCCGGATCAAATTTGTCCGATGCTTTTTTGCTTCCTGTCTTCAGGTAGTCTTTTGCTTTATCCGGTGAAGATTCAAAAATCGCGGCCTGTTCGGCGATGAGGTGATTAAGAATTTCAAGCTCCCGCTGGTCCGGACTACGGCTGGTGAAAAGGCGGAAACATTCTTCGATGATAGCCGTGTTATCATCGCTGTAGTTTTCTATCAAGTTTTCGGCGGTCACTCTTGCCGCCTCGATGAACTGCGGCGAATTCAAGAGGACGAGACTTTGCAGCGGGGAGGCAGTCTGCTCTCTTTTGACGCGACAGACATCCCTCTTCGAAGCATCCAGGGTCATCATCAACGGAGACGGGCCTGTCTGTTTCCAGAAAGTGTAGACACTCCGTCGATATAGTTTCTCCCCGGCATCGGGCTTGATCGGTTTGAATGACACATTCAGGTCATAGGGCTTCACGGCAGCTTCACCGACGTTGTCAGATAGCAGACCGGAGACCGCCAGAGCGTTATCCCGGATCATTTCGGCGGGGAGTTTGTAACTCGGGGAACGGGCCAGCCAGATATTTTCCGGATCCCTCTCGCGCTGCGAAGAGGACACGGCGGATGACTGACGATAGGTCTCGGAGAGGACGATCCGACGGAAGAGATGATGTAGATCCCAGCCATGGGCGATAAAATCCCGTGCCAACCAATCCAGCAACTCGGGATGGGATGGCAGGCGGCCCTGACTACCGAAATCTTCCGATGTTGATACGAGACCTCTACCAAACATCATCTGCCAATACCGGTTTACCGCAACACGGGCGGTGAGAGGGTGATCGTTGGAAGTCAACCATTGAGCGAGATCAAGGCGGTTAGGATTCTCTACTTCGATGGGCGGCAGGGCTGACGGAGTTTGCGGACTGACTGGTTCCGCCCGGGCATCGTATACTCCCCGATCCAGAATATAGGCAGGTTTCGGTTCACCGGGCAATTCACGCATCACCATGATTTCACGAATTCCTTTCCGGATCTTACTACGCTTTTCACGCGCTTTCCGGAGCGAAGCAAACAGCTCCTGCATCGGGGGATAGGCGGTCGAAAGAAAGTAGTCAAATCGCTCCGAATCGACGAGGGATGCGGACTTCTCCGGATCGCACAACGACATCGCTTCGATCGCGGTGATTTCCCGATCATACACGTAGAATTCATCGACGAGCCCGTTTTTAAAGCCCCGGTCTCTCATCCTCTGTCCGAGACCGATAAAGTCATCGCCTCCCCCGACGATTTCCCGACTCAGGTTATCGCGCACCACCTCGGTCTCAATCGCCGTGCCGTCGATATAGATCTTCAAACCATCCGCCCGACTGGAACCGTCGTAGGTCATCGCGAGGTGATGCCATTCATTCACCGGAAGAGGATCCCTGGCGCGCACCCGGATCGCATTTCCCGGATAGAAGTGTACCAGTGCGGCACTGGGTTTACCGTCTTCGAGCAACATTTCGTAGCCCCGGCTCGCGGCATCCGTCCATGCCTTGGATCGACGGAAAATGACGGCCCGTTCTTTCAGATCCGGAGTCTTCAGCCAAAGAGCTACCGAAAAAGGCTGGTCCCTCGTAAAATTACCGACTCCGGACGGCAGGTTAATCGCATCGTCTCCGCTCAGCTGAACCGCTTTCCCTACTTTGCCGGGAACAAGGATGTTTTCCGCCGTGGTTTTTGCGGGAGACTTTGGATCGACGAGATTCGGAAACTGATTTTTGGCATTGCCCTCAAAATCCAAATGCGCCACCAGTCCGTTTTTATCGAGCGGGAAATTCATCTTCCAGGTTTTGTAGGCTTCCAGTGCGCCGCTTTTTAGCTCCTCTATTTGCTGCTCCAGTTTTCCGACTTCGAGACGCGCCGCCTTCAGATCAGCCTCCTGCTTTTCAGTAGGTAATTCCAGCGTCGGCGTCGGAACCGAAGGGGTGAAATATGAGTAAAGACCTGCTTCGTCGATATTGGAAAAGAAAGCGGACAGGGAGTAGTAATCTTTTTGGGAAATCGGATCGTACTTGTGATCGTGACAGCGACAACACTCCATCGTCAGCCCCATAAATGCAGTCCCGAAGGTGTGAACCCGGTCAGCGACGTATTCAATCCGGAATTCCTCCTCCACGCTACCGCCTTCGACCTTTTGAGGGTGGAGCCGGTTGAAGGTGGTCGCTAAAATCTGATCGCGCGTCGCATCGGGCAGCAAATCACCCGCGACTTGCCAGGTGATAAATTTATCGTAACTCAAATTGTTCTGAAACGACTGCACCACCCAGTCACGCCAGGGCCAAACCTCACGATTCCGGTCGACCTGAAAGCCATAGGTATCCGAGTAGCGGGCCACATCGAGCCACTCACTTGTCATCCGTTCGGCGTAGGCGGTCGAATTTAAGAGACGGTCGACGACTTTTTGATACTTCTCCGGAGATGAGTCCGACAGAAAGGCATCGATCTCCTCGATCGACGGGGGAAGCCCTGTCAGATCAAAGGTGACCCGGCGGAGCCATTTCTCCGGGGGCGCCGGTGGGGAATGAGTCATTTTGCGATTCTGTAATTCCTTCCGGATAAAACGATCGACCGGATTGGTAACACCTTCCATTTCCGGAACGGGGATTTCGGCGGGCAGCTCATTCAGCGACCAGTGCTTTTCATAGGTCCCACCTTCTTTGATCCACTGATCGAGAGTCTTTTTCTCTTCCGCCGTTAACGCCATTTTCGACTTCGGCGGCGGCATCAAGTCACCGGGATCGTCGGTATGAATCCGGTGATGGACCTCACTTTTTTCAAGGTCACCGGGAGTGACACCCACATAGCCATCGTGCGATTTGGTCGCTTCCTCGAAGGTATCGATCCGGAAAGATGACTTTTGATTTTTCGAATCCGGCCCGTGACATTTGAAGCATTTATCCGACAGAATCGGACGCACGTCCCGATTAAAGCTGAGGGGTTCCGCAGCAGATAAAATCGTCGAACCGAAAACCAGAACTGTAAAAATTAAACGGATAAACATAAGCAACCGCTATTATTTTTACACAGCTTCAGCATTCAGTCTTTGATTCTATGCCGCATCATTAAGTATGTAAGATACCCGATATTGATGATATAAAGTCAGGTTACGGGGCAGTTTTCAGCTGTTTTGCACGATCCATCCGTTGCTGCCAGTCGCGCAGATAAGCCTCCCGCCACTGATTCACCGTTCCGGCGCCTTTCCTCCCCGAATCAGACTTCGAACGGGTCTGAATATCATACCAGTAATCAGGTCTTGCTACGGGCTCCGGCTGAAAAAAAGCGCCTCCCCAGTGGGGTTCCCCCGGTTTGGCAGGGTCTCCGTGCAGAAGGTAAAGCACACTTGGGGTATCCCCCATTTTGATATCTTTTTTCTTCTGCATAAACAGATCACCCAACTTTCCGTGGCCCGCGACATGGGCTTTCGGAAAAGACTGATTCCCGAGATCGCCCGCCTGATTTCCACCAGTATACATACCGCGAAAAGTGGTATCGCTTTCGATCCACCAGAGGTCAGGATGATTTTGATAAAGATGGTCACGCTCTTTTCGACCCTGCTGGGTATTCCAGGATCCTATGGAATAGACACGGATCTTTTTCTTAATCGAGGGATCCCGGTGAACGGCCTGAGCCACATCGGTAATCGATCCCCAGACTAAGATATAGAGAGGCCGCAAATCCTCTACCCCGGCCCGCTCAATGATCAATTTGGCTCCATCACTCAGGTCGACAGGCTCACGCCCCGGTTGAACCTCAAGGGCACCCTGCCTGACGAGAGCCCGCAATTGGTTCGGTGAAGGATAGTTTTCCGACCAGCTGCTCAGCCTGGCAAAATCTGATTCGTAAGCCTCGAGACAATCCTCAATATCTTTGGCGCGTCCTTTATGAGGAGGCGAGCTGATCAAGCCTTCGGTATCAAACTGGTCAGCGTAGACCAAGTAGTGAATCATCGATTGGTGATCGTCCGGATCGCTCCCTCCGATATCAGTGGAGATAATGACCCTGGGGGCCGCCTGAATCAAACTCAGCAAACCCAGGGTGAAACCGGTGATGAGGATCAACTTCATAGCGCTCAACAATCGAGGTAGGCGATTTCTTTGCGAAGCGCCGCCAAAACCCGCTTTTTGTAAACATAGACCGAGTTAACTGACAGCCCCAGCTCCGCTGCGACATCCTCCCCTTTCTGCCCTGAGGCAAGAGCTTTGAACGCCGCCAACACCGTCGGGGAAAAGCGATCTTTGATCCGTTCCCAGGCCAGATCGGAGACGTAGCGCTCCCATTCCTTTTGAAAAATGGCGTCGACTTCCGGATCGACGGCATCGGTGTCCGGCAGTGGCTCTCCATTCTCCCGCCCCGACTTTTTCCACAGAGCATAGACCCGCCGCTGAATAATGGTGACAAACCAGGATCGGAACCGTCCCCTGGCGGCATCGTATTCGAAGGACGGCAGTTGGTGCCAGGCGATCAACATCACGTCTTGCAGGACGTCTTCGCAGGAAGCGGGATCTACCCCGAGATTCTGCACCACGCGATAGCCATAGGGCCGGTAAATACTGACAAATTCCTCCCAGGCACCCTCATCATCCTGATCACGCAGACGATGAAGCAGAGTTTCGCGGGTGTTAAGCGGTGTGGACATCGACGATTCGAAAAACAGGCTCCTTGAAGTGATATTTTACCTCTTTCCTTTCCGTGGGGAAACCCGCATCTTGGCGTCTTTCCGATGAATCCCGACTCCGAACAGAATTTCGCTGACTTCCTGAGCGAACAGGTCAAGGTGGTGCGGGAAGCTGTAGAAACGCCTCTGGAACTGAATTCGGAGCGATATTCCCACCCCGAGCTGATCGGCGAAGGCGCCCAGAAGCGGATCTACCGAGTCCGGGACGAGGCCTGCTCCCGCCAGGTCGCTATGGCCGTGCTCCGCGACACCGGGGAAGTGACCCGGGCCCGCTTCATTCGCGAAGCCAGAGTTACGGCGCTGCTTGAGCATCCCAATATCATGCCGGTGTACGATCACGGGATCGATGAAAATGACCTGCCCTTTTTCACCATGCGTCTCTGCAACGGGAGAACCCTCGCGGAACTGATCGCTCCGGAAAGTGGGACGTCCCTCGCCGAACGTCTCAATGCCCTGGTCAAGATCTGCGAAGCGCTTAGTTATGCCCACTCACGGGGGATTTTGCACCGGGATCTCAAGCCGGATAACGTGCAGGTCGGCGACTTCGGTGAAGTTTTACTGAGCGACTGGGGCCTCGCCCTGGTGCAATACGAGGATTGCGACGAGGAACTGCTCCGGGACGAAACCCTCAGCGTGATCGATCTGAAAGTCTCCCTGCAGGGCGAAATAAAAGGCACCCCGGGCTACGTCGCTCCGGAGATCCTCCACTCACCCACCGCTTTCACTCCCGCCAGCGACATCTTTGCTCTCGGTTCGATTCTTCATATCCTGCTGACCGGGCGGTTGCCGGTAGAAGGCACCAGTGCCGATACCATTCTGAAAAATACCCGCGAGGGTCGGATCCGCGCATTCCAGAACCTCGATCAGACCGTTCCGGAAGGCCTTGTCGCAATTGGAAACAAGGCACTCGCCATCGATCCACAAGACCGCTACACCACGGTCTCCAGCTTCCTCGCCGATCTGCAGCGCTTCCTGAACGGATTTGCGACCCGGGCGGAGAACGCCGGCCTTAAGACCCAGCTCGCGCTCTTCTATCGGCGGAACACTTCGGCTTGCAACACAGCGCTGGCCTTTGCGGCACTGGTCGCACTCATTGTCGGCTTTGCCATCCATACCCTTCGCGAAAAGGAAAATTACGCGTCCGGACTCGTCGACGAATTGGTCGCCGCAAACACCGCCCGAACCCGGGCCGAGCAGGAGTTGGCTCCGCTCTATGCGGAACGCGCCCGCGATGCGTTTCTGGGGGACGATCTGGCTTCTGCTCTCGCTCTCGCCGAAGTCGCCCACAACTACTCACCCGATTCGGATCAATCCAAACTGATCCTCGGCAAAACCCTGCTGGCAAGACAGGAATTCTCGCGCGCTGCGGAGGTTCTAAAAAACATCAATACTGAACTCGAGGCACTCGCGGAGAAGTTCGCCAAACTCAAGATCGGGACTCGGCTCTCCCACGATGATTTGATGCAGTTCCTCAAAGAAGTCGGCACCCGCCCGCGCGATGACCGCAGCTTTATCTATCGCAACGTGCTCTTTGAAGAGTTTCAAATCTCTACATCGCCAAACGAACAGATCGATCTAATCCGCGCGGAAATTCTCTACCGGAATGAAAAGCTCAGTGATCTCCATTTGGAAATGTCAATCGACGGGAACGGTGCCTACCTGATAGACCTGAGCAACAATCCGGACCTGGTAAACGCCTATATTCTCGAAAAACTCGGCCCTGTCAAAGTACACCGTCTCGATATCAGTCAAACTGCGATTCGGAGTCTGGATCGTTTCACTCAGATGGATATCGATACTCTGGTGCTTCGGGACACCCCCAAACTGCGGATTGATATCCCGATTCAGGAAATCCGCCATCTGGATGCAGAAGGCTCTTCCGCCGATCTATCGATTGCCCTGGAGGACAGTCAGGCGGAGTTCCTCAATATTCACAACTCAGCTTTCCGGCGCTACGGCGTCCTACTCTCAATGCCCGCGCTGAAAACCCTGATCGTATCGCGCGGAAAACTGCCCGATGATATCCGCGCCGGACTCCCTGACACCTGCGAGATCATCGAAAGGTGAGCGCCTACTTCCTCGCAAAAACGAACAAAACCGCTCCACCGCACCGATGATTTTCAAAGTCACTCTTCCCCACCACTCTGTAGGAACTTCTTAAAATTCACGCGGGGCCTGTTCCAACAACAATTTTTCAAAGAACCGATCAATATCGACGCCTACCACTTCAAGCCTTCCGGCGAACCGGGATTGGGTTATGAATCCGATGAGAAATTCGTCGTGAGCAACCTATGCTCGAACTAGGTATGCATACAATTATGACAAAAAAATGTGAGACAAAAATATGACTTTCAGACGGCTTCTGACTCATTTTTCTGTCCTACATTTTTTTGTCTTCCACACGCCAAGCTTTGATAATTCGCTGGCTATTGAAAAATTCGGATCTCAGCGAGCTTCACCATTTTTTATGGAAGCTTATCAATCGCAAGTTCCTGTTGAGCGAGATGCACTGACATTGCGCGGTCCTGAGCCTCGGCCTGCAAATTCGCAGCGTCCTGAAGAGTCTCTAACTCGGTTTTATCTTCTTCAGTCATCGGGCGTTGCCCACTGATTCGAATCAGTTCGACCCTTCGTTGGTTGATAGTCGAGCCATCGCCCTCATCCTGACTCAACGCATCCGTAAATAGTCGTGAAGCCGGAGTTCCCGGATCAGTATTTTCCTCAGATACCTTTGCCTGAAGCCGGGCTGCCGTTTCCTCACTGACTTCCACTTTTAAGCCATCCTGTAAACTCAGTTTGAACCCGTTCGAATGCAAGATTTAGCCAGTTGTGCAGGCCTTTCAATTACGGCAATTATGGAAGCCCGCCCCAATTTATGGGATTCCTTCTAGCGATGTCCTGCCAGCTTTGATCAGCTAAAGAAGACATCTCTGAACTCTTTTTTGGCGAGTTCTTGAACAAATTCTTTTGGGAACATTGAATTCTTCTTCGCAACCTCTTCGGCGGTCATTTTTCCCTCAGCCACAAGCTTTTTGTCTTGCTTCCGGGAAGCAATTTTTGTTTTGCCCGCGAGCCTATTTTTGGCGATTCAACCATTGTCTCCAATTATACGGATAAAATTCGTATGTCTGCACAAAAATCGAACAAGTCGCGCAGAATAATAGAATATACCATAATTACAATAAAGCTCGAGATTTTCGTGTCATTTGATTAAGGAGTCCTGATAAATTTATGCTTTGCCCAAGCTCGGGAAATGAGCGGCTATTTGTAAATAACCAACTGACGAACAACGAAGGTACAAATCAATAAAGAGTTTTTTTCAAAGTCGATTTGGACCACCTGACCCCATTCCCGTGTATAAATTAGTATGACAAAAAAATGTGAGACAAAAATATGACTTTCAGACGGTTTCTGACTCATTTTTCTGTCCTACATTTTTTTGTCTTCCACTACTCAACAGGAGCAGCAGTATCCGGTGCTACAGGATAGCGAACAACGGTTTGCATCCGAATACCGCACCGTGCTGCCGACCGAAGAAGAACTCACTGCTGAATTGGAGCGAGAAATGGCGTTGATTATTGATTAAACAGAATGCAGATTCAAAAACCTCCGACAACGCTAACTAGCGGCGCAGTTTGGATTGACCTTGGTATCCGGGAGCGGATCGATTGTAAGGCCCCTGCATAATGAAAGATTAAGCCGGTTCAGAAGCTTCGTTCCTTTCATCCGTTTCGTTGGGGGCAGACATGTGAGAGGCGCGCATGATTTCTCTTCGTAATCCACAGGGGTGATTGGAAGTGACGTCATTGTTGACACGAGGGGTCGAAAGATCCTTGTCCCCCAGGCTAAAACGAAATTATGGCTCAAGCCACGAATCCGAAGGAGAGCCGATAAACAGGTGGTTTCGGGTAATTTTGGTCTCTCTCTTTCACTTTTAGCCTGCCTTGTAAATCGCATAACCTATGAATATCACAAAAACGAGGATCGGTATAAACATGGCCTTGGGGGGTTACGGACCTTTTGTTAAATCACTTATCAATCTTGACGATTGAACAGTTATCGAGAAGTTAGGGTATGGAACAACTCCCATTTATAGACGTCGAATTTGTCGACAATCCCGAGCCTCGTTGCCCATGCGTTTTACTTCTCGATGTGTCGTATTCGATGCAAGGAGCGCCTATTGACGCTCTTAATGAAGCGATTCAGCAGTTTAAGGACGAGTTACTGCAAGACCGCTTGGCGAGCAAAAGAGTCGAAGTTGCCGTCGTTACCTTTGGGGAAAATGTTCGGCCAGTGCACGAATTCGTTACACCAGACAATTTTTTTCCCGAAGAATTTGTCGTGAATGGTGCCACTCCGATGGCCGAAGCGGTTGTTAAAGGGAACCAATTATTAGATGCGCGTAAGGCTCAATACAGAGAAGCAGGGATTTCTTATTTCCGACCATGGATGTTTCTTATTACTGATGGGATTCCCACTGACATAAACACTCATTATTGGGAAGAAGCAAAGACCGTAGTTCGCAATGGTGAAGAGAACAAACATCTGTTGTTTTTCGGCGTCGCTGTAACTGATGCGGACCAACGCGTCTTGGACGAATTATGTCCTCTTAACAGGCCGTCCTTAAAAATGCGAGGATTAAGCTTCCGAGAACTTTTCTCTTGGTTATCAGCCTCGTTAAGGACGGTTTCTTCAAACACTCCAGGAGGGCAAACTTCCCTCCCTCCTACCGATTCATGGACATCGATTGATATCTAGATAGAGATGATATCCTTGAACGTAAGCGTAACGGGTGTCTCTCATATTCAAAATGAATTGCCTTGTCAGGATGTGTCCTTGATTCGAAAGGCGGGTGAAGAAGATAACGTTACAATTTTGGCAATTTCTGATGGTGCGGGTTCATCAAAATATGCTGATGAAGGCGCTAAGCTATGTGTGGAGACGACATGTAGTTTTTTTCAGGACATTTTTCAGGATGATAAAACCCCTTCAACTTGTACGTCGGAATTGGACGAGAAAGATATCGAAAGCCTGATTGGAGAGCTGATCAAGAAAACCGATGTGATTGCCGCTTCCCATTCGTCTTCACCTCGAGAATTTTGCGCAACACTATTAGGTTGCGTTACTTGTGGTGAGGTAAGTTTCTTTTTCCAAATAGGTGATGGCTGTTGGGTTTACGGAAAAAACCCGGACGAAATCTTTTGCCCGACTTGGCCGCAGCAAGGTGAATACGCAAGCCAAACTGTGTTTGCTAATACAAAACAGGCTCTGGATTACGTGCAAATTTATCATCTTGCAGAGGAACCGGCATTCATCTGTGGATTTACAGATGGCCTGGAGCGTTTGGCATTGGATTTTACCGAAAAGAAACCTAGCCCAGGTTTCTTTCGGCCTCTAATCAAGCAGATTGTCAAGCTTGACGAAGAACTCAGGGATACAGTCGTTGCGGATTTTCTACGATCAGACCGGGTCACTGAAAAGATAGATGATGATATAACGATTGGAATCTTAGTTTTTGATGAGGACCGTTTATGACACAAACAACGGGAGATTCGATCTTGGTCCCAAAATAGCTTCAGGAGGAGAAGGAACTATATTTCCGGTTGAATCAGCTCCTCATATTTGTGCAAAGGTCTACCACAAAAACTGTATTCCTAACCAGAGAGCCCAGCGGAAATTAGAAATTTTAATATCTAAGTCCCAACGGTTGACCAATGTGGCAGCACTGCCGATAGGATTTGCAACCAACTCGAGTTCCGTGGTTGGGGTGTTTTTGCCATTCATAGATGGATTCGAAATATTTGAACTCTATAGCCCGCAAAGTCGAATGCAGCATTTCGGGGCTATAGATTTTCGATTTTTATTGCGAACCGCAGTAAATCTTTCAGCAGCCTTTGGCGCCTTGCATGATGAAGGCATTGTGGTCGGCGATGTAAGTGAACAAAACGTTAAAGTTAGGAAAGATGCTACTGTTAGATTGATCGATTCTGACAGTTTTCAGGTGGAGTCGGGATCGGAATTATACCATTGCAATGTAGGCACACCTCTTTGGACACCTGGGGAGCTTCACGGTCAAGACCTGGCTAAGGTCAAACGTTTACCGAACCACGATAGTTTTGGATTAGCCCAATTGGTGTTTCAACTACTATTCGCCGGTCGTAATCCATTTGCAGGTAAACCTACGTCCAATCAATATCTGACCCCTGAACAGGCGATTAAGGAATGTCAGTTTGCCTATAGCACTACCCCGAATTCGAATCGGAAACTGGTGCCGCCCCCTGGCTCACCTAATTTTTCTGCCGTGCCTCCAAGCCTTCAATCATTGTTTGAAAGGTCATTCGGAGTTGAATCAAGTCAGTGGCCTCGGCCCACACCCACTGAATGGTACACGGAGTTAATTAACTTCCAGGATAGTTTACGAAGGTGTGGCAAATCTTCATCTCATTACTATTGGAAAAATGCAAGCGGTTGTCCATGGTGCGAAATTGAACGGTTGGTAGGTGTTGATTTGTTTCCAAATTTTGGTGGAGGAACCGAGAATCGAACAACCGCATCGAGTAATATCTTGGCGAAATTGCGAAGAATAAAAATATTGCTAGTTCCGTTGGAGATCCCTCCGGAAACTAATATTTGTGCGTCACCACTGCCGCCCAAGCCAACAGGTACGGGTGCCTGGCTTAAGAAGGAAATTAGTCAGAAATGGTGGGCAAAAAGTTGGTTAATGTCGGATTACCAAAAACATTTCGTAAAGATAGATTCGCTTGAGAGGCAAATTCAACAACTGCAAGTCGAGAACCAACAGTACACTAATGAGTACAAAGTAAACGGTTCATCCCTAGTAAAGAAGGCTCGTCAAATTGAATCGGTTTTATCATCGCCTCAAAAGATTAAAACCGAGATCACAAATAAGTACAAGTTAAAAAGGCGTGAACTCGAAATGAAACGCCACTTAGGCAGCTTCTTGCTGATTAGAGCTTCAATTAGCGGAATTGGCGATAGCCGAAAAGCGACGATGCAGTCTTACGGGATCAATTGTGCTGCAGACGTGACCTCATCAACTATTATACAAATCCCAGGATTTGGCCCACATCTGACTACCAAGGTGGTAGATTGGAGGAAGGCATGCGAACGTAGGTTTCGCTTCGATCCTAATAAACCATTTGATAAAACCGACTTGGCTCAAATAGATTCAGAAGTCCGTAAGCAACTTCGCGAAATGGAAAAGGACGCGTTAAAACTGGAGAATCAGTTTTCAGTTATTAACAGGAAATATCAGTCTCATGTGAGACAGACGCAAACCCAACAAGTTCAATTGTATCAGGAGTTGTGGACTGCAAAAGTTAATGCAGACACTTTACGACGCCATCTAAATAGATATGGAGTAGAAGTTTGAGTTAAACAACAAGCCAGACTAATAGAGAGAAAAGAAGTCGAAATTCGCCTACAACCCGCTTTTGTAGGGGCTTACAGCCGTTCGAAGCTTTCGATACCGAAACCACTTTAGCCAACGATAGCCCTGAATTTGATGGTTTTGGCTGAGCGCCGAAACAGCCGGGGATTGGTGAATGCTTTGAAGACGATCGACGGTGTCAAAAAAAGAAGCGCGGCTTACCAGGCTAAATAAAGCACGTCGAGACCATCGACACGATTAAAGATTAAAGTGCGCGTCACCGCCTTTACTCAGAGGATCAATGCCCGTAACCAGTTGCGATGGTGACCGAAGGACTGGATATGCCGGGCTTCAAAGGCATCGTCGCAGGCCGACGGCGATACGTGCGGTCAGAATCCGGAGAAGATATTGGAGTGGAGTTGCCGGAAAACCAAAGTCTTCAAAGCACCCTCGAACGCAGCTGGTATTGGGGATCGCAGGTATTTCGGGAACACCTGTACAAAGACGCTGAACCGGCGAGCCTGTAATTTTCTTTGTGGAAGCGGCATATCAACCAAAGTTAAAGAAACGATATGCCAAATCGAACCAAGAAAGAGAAAAGTAAATTCCAGTTTGAAGAAGGTCTCTTAGATCAGTTGCTGGAGGAGTATGAGGGCCCTGACGATATGTTCGGCCAAAGCGGGCTCCTCGAGAGCCTGAAAGCGAAGCTGGTGGAGCGGGCCCTCCAAGGTGAACTCACCCACCACCTGGGGTATGAAAAGCATGGGACCAAGCCTGAGGGAAGCCGCAACGCCCGTAACGGCACCAGTAAGAAGCGGGTTAAAACCGAGAGCAGCCAAATCGAGATTGAAGTGCCTCGCGATCGTGAAGGGAGCTTTGAGCCGACTCTCGTCCCCAAAGGCGTCAGACGTCTCGAAGGCTTCGATAACATGGTCATAGCGCTCTACTCACGAGGCGTTAGCACCCGCGACATTCAATCCCAACTCAAAGAGGTCTATTCAATCGATGCCTCACCCGATTTGATTAGCGCTATTACCGACGAAATCCTCGAAGAAGTCGAATCCTGGCAGTCCCGTCCCCTGGATGAACTCTTCCCGATCGTCTTTTTCGACGCACTCGTCGCCAGCGTGCGCGATGACAGTGGACGCGTCGTGAAAAAGGCCGTCTACATCGCCCTTGGCGTCAACACCGACGGACAAAAAGAAGTGTTGGGTATGTGGATAGGTAGCGCCGAGGGAGCCAAATTCTGGCTTCAAATCCTCACCGAACTCAAGAACCGGGGAATGAAAGATATGTATATCGCCTGTGTAGATGGTTTAAAAGGCTTTCCCGAAGCGATAGCCGCCGAATACCCAGACACCAAGGTGCAGCTCTGCATCGTCCATATGGTGCGTCACAGTCTACGCTATGTCGGGTGGAAGGAGCGTAAGCAAGTCGCTGCAGACCTGAAGCTTATCTACCGCTCACCTACTGCAGCCGAGGGTGAGAAACAATTGGGAATCTTCCGGGAGAAATGGGACAATCAGTTTCCATCGATCGGCGACAGTTGGGAACGGAACTGGGAAAATTTGTGTACCTTTTACGAGTTCCCCGAAGAGATCCGCAAAGCAATTTACACCACCAATGCGGTCGAGAGCTTGAATCATTCGCTGCGTAAAATCCTGAAAAACAAAA
Source organism: Verrucomicrobiales bacterium (assembly GCA_029213005.1). Classification (GTDB taxonomy): domain Bacteria; phylum Verrucomicrobiota; class Verrucomicrobiia; order Verrucomicrobiales; family DEV007; genus Arctic95D-9. The sequence continues at coordinate 370 of JARGPI010000054.1, read as the reverse complement.
AGGCACTTGTCAGCGATAACGCATTAAAAAAACTACTCTACCTTGGGTTGAAGAAAGCGAGTGAAAAGTGGACCCGCCCGATTCAAAACTGGGGCGGCGCGATGCAGCGTTTCGCCATACTTTATGCCGACAGATTCCCCCGCGACATCTAAAATAAAGGTGGGGCCGAGCGGCCGCGAAATGCTCAGCCCCTTCATTCCGCCCGGATCGCTTACGATCCCGGACTCCATTCCGGGGCTGAGCATTTTGCGGGAAGGAAAAAGTTGAAATACCAATTCACTACCCGAAACTACCAAAGCGAAAAGCACAGTAAACAATCGTAAGCACCAAAACAAGCGCATCTAGCGAACCGCCAAAGATAGTCTAGATT
>JARGPI010000018.1 GCA_029213005.1 Verrucomicrobiales bacterium | reverse complement strand
TGATAATGGATGTGTTATTCCACTCCACACCGTTTCCGGTGATGTTGAAGGTGACGCCCCCGGCTCCAATCACAAAGTTTCCGTTACCGACAGCGCTGTTGTTGGGACTGGTTAGTTCGATATGACTACTTCCGCTTGTCATTCCTGTAAATGTTCCGGTCCATGCTGCCGAAGTTGCACTGGTTCCACTGCCGATTCCGATATCACCGCCCAGCGCATTCCACTCCGATGCCGGATCACTGCGCCCCCCGGTATCGACGCGCAATCTCCCTGCCGTGGCCCGCACCTCGCCTCCAGCGAGGTTATTGAAGCTGCCCCGGGCGTCGAAAACAAAACTCGGGTCATTTCCATCAGAACCGGTTTTGACCAACAGCCCTGAGTTATTGAATACCGCTCCGGTGTTCCCCAGCGTGATATCCCCACCTCCAGTAAGTTCAAACGTCCCAACGTTGTCAAAGGTCACGGCCCCGTTGAACCTCAAGTTGTCGTCAGCCCCCCCACTTGCGGTTTGGAGCCACATGCCATTATTCGTTACCGTTCCAGTGCCCGCGAAGTCTGTCGCATCACCAGTGGCATGGAGAACCGTTCCTTCATTAATAAACTCAGAACCGTTTAGAAAACTGATTCTTCCCCCTGTGATATCAAATTCACTCGTCGCCGAATTTGTGGCAGACACACTGAGATTCAGAGTCAGGGTATCCCCACTCAGATCGGTGTCTCCATTGAATGTCGCAGTTTCACCTGTCAAACTACTGTTACCTCCTAAAGTTACATCACCGGCAAAAACTATCGTCTCGGCATTAACAGTCAGCGCTCCCGGGAAGACAACCGGAGTCGCCCCGCCAATCGTAACGGAATCAGCGGCATCGGAAACACCTGTATTGGTGGATTCAAAAACGACACCACTGGTAACTGCTGACGCTTTTATCCGAACGGTGTGGGCATCCGGCCGGGTTACCTGGCTTGCGTCCAACCCGGAAGTGGACAATACGAGGTTGGGATCGAGGATCACATACTCAGCTGCGAGAGCGTCATAGGTAAATGAAATCGCATCTGCGCTTTCATTGTTAATATCGCTGATTGTCAGCACACCACCCGAAAGATCGACGTTGGTTTCGGCTTCGCCGGCAAATAGGACGACATCGTTTCCATCACCACCCGCATAGGTGATCGTGAATTTTTCGCCCCCGACCGCCGTTACCGTCGCTCCTTCGGGCAGTCCATCAAACGTGCCGGTTACACCATCGGTATCGTCATTATCAATAATGATGAATTCGTTATTCAGGGAAGGACTGAATCCGCCGGATAGACTTACCGTCAGGGTTGAACCACCGAGATCCACGGTGCCTGTCACATCAATCTGGTCATGAAGAGTGCCTCCCGTAACCCCTCCTATTTCTACGGCAAAAGTCGTGGTCGATCCCGTCAGGGTCAGGTCACCGGTCGCAAGATCATCGATTGTATCAGCACCGGTGGAAAGACCGGGACTGATCGTGCCACCCGCAGCATTCACACTGGCAGTGGTTGCTCCGGTACCACCCAAAGTCGCTGCAGCACCCACGGTATATCCAGCGCCTCCTGTGTGAGTCCCGTTGACCAGCAGGATACCGCCATCTACAGATGTCGCTCCCTGATATGTATTATCAGCATTCATGGTCAGAGTCCCGGAGCCGGATTTCGATACTGACCCAGCGGAGCTTTCGCCATCGTTCACCTCGATATTAATCGTCAGGCCGGCTCCCGCAGCGATATTGAAATCACGGGTTGCCGTTGCCGCAGTGCTGGACAGCTGAACCTCCGCAGATCCGACAGTGCCGCTTGAGGTGTCGTTTGTAATCAAAGACGTAGCAGTTCCGTTTACCGTGACATCACCGTCCAGTACCAATCGGCTTCCAAGCGCACTGCCGCCACCACGTTTCATACTGAGCTGGCTATTGTCCAAGGTTAATCCACCACTACCTACAGCTACGGTGGTCTGGACGCTGCCGTCGTTGCCGTATACAGCAAAACTGTTAGCCGCTCCAAGTGGATTGGCCAAAGCACTCATATCGGTCAAGGACAGGCTGTCGAAAGAAATGCGGCTTCCACTATTGCCTAGGAAGGCAGTATTACCCGCTCCTCCGGTAAAACTCCCCGCACCCGTAACCGTCCAGTCAGACCCGAAGCCGGTATTAAAAGCGCCTCCATCCACCGTTAAGCTGGCGATCGTTTCCGTTACGGTTACATTCCCTGAGTTGGCACCGGTTCCGTTGAACACACTGCCTGCGCCGCTCATGCTGACCGCCGAGGTGTCAGCAATCTGATGATTACCTCCAAAGGTCACATTTCCTCCGGCGACATGGAGATCTCCGCCTACCGCATTTCCTGCGGATTTATTTAAATGTATAGTTCCGCTGTTTAGCGTTGTCACACCTGTGGCGGTGTTACTGATACTGCCCGACAGGGTGAGTTGTCCCGAACCGATCTTGGTCAGTGCTCCCGGTGTTGTGCTGTCGGCAATCCCCGTGCTCACGGTGAGATCAGCTCCGCCACCGCCCACATTGAAGTTGTGCGCACCGTTCAACTGGATTTCTGCGAGCCCAATGGTCCCGCCTGCGCCGTCTTCCCTGATGGCGGATGGCAATGTCCCAATCGTCGTGACATCACCGTCAAGGATCAGGCGGCTCCCCAGCCTGCCAGCGCCAGCGCGCCTCAGGTTTAGATTGCTGTTATCGAGCGTCAATCCACCGCTACCGATCTCCAGAGTCGAGAGAATACTTGTGCTATTGCCGTAGATCGTGAAACTGTTTACCACTATGCCGGTAGTTGCTGTCATATCAACCAGTGCCAGACTACCGAATGACAAAAGCCGGGTGCCACTGTTGCCCACTACCGTGGTGTTACCTGCTCCACCTGTGAAGCTTCCCGCACCGGTGATGGTCCATATACCGGAAGAGGTATTAAATGCTCCTCCTGTTACTGTGAAACTGGCGAAAGTTTCCGTCGCACTGAACTGTCCACTATTAACACCTGTCCCGTTGAAGACGCTGCCGTCGTCACTCATCGTCACGGCAGCTGTATCCACAACCTGATTGCTGCGCCCAAAGGTTACTTTACCTCCGGTTGTGATATCGAGGTCACCCCCGATAGCATTGCCACCGCTGTTATTCAGGTGGAGTTGGCCGCCGCTTACCGTCGTGGTTCCACTATAGGTATTACCGACGGTTCCCGCCAGATCAAGCCTGCCCACTCCCTGTTTCACGAGATTGCCGGTTCCGATAATGGAGCCGTTGATGCGGCTCGTTCCAGACGAAACGTCGACGGTCAGGGTGTTAACACCGAGATCAACCGAGCCGTTTACCGTCAGCGTTGTCGCGTCGAGTTCCACTGAAGCGCCAACTACCACCGTTTCCGCATTAATTTCAATGGAACCGTTAAACGTGAGGTCGCTTTTGATCGTAACGGTATCAGCCGCACCATTCTCGTTAGCGTTCGCGGTATTGACATCAAGCCCTCCGGTCACGGCATCCACTCGAACGTGAATTTCACTGGCGCTGATCCGGTTGGCAGCCGCAGCCCCGATCGGCGTTGTCAAAGTCAGCGGAGTGGTATTGAGATCACGGATCACATAGTAATCGGTCCCTCCAATGTTCTGGACTGAAATTTCTATCTGATCGGCTGACTCATTATTGATATCATCAATCACCAGATTGCCATTTATGTCGATCGAAACCTCGGTCTCAGCCTCGCCCACTGCGGTTAGAACCACGTCGTTGGAATCAGTACCTCCCTGATAGGTAATCGTAAATACCTGGCCGCCCACCGTAAATGCACTACCCTCCGGTAAATCGACCAAACCGCGAGCCTCGTCGTTGACTTGAAATGTTCCGGTTACAGCGTCCGTTCCATCGTTGTCTACGATGACATAGGTGGAACCAACAGCGGGAACGGAGCCAAGACTCAGTTCGAGAGTTGCATCGTCGAGACTAACCTCTCCGATGACAGCCACCTGGTCATGTTCGGTGTCCGGGGTGGTTCCATTTATCTCTAGACTGAGTACATCATCGCTGGCTAATTCGAGATCTCCGGTGACCCGGAGCGTTCCCAAACCCGACATACCGGGAGCCACATTCCCATTGAATGTAACCGTGCCCCCGGAAATATCCGGAGTTACCCCACGGTCGAGGATTTCACCGTTTCCGGATGAAATGGTTACATCGCCCGATGTCGCCACACTCGAAACTGTTACATTTCCGTCGGCGGTCAAATTCACCGTTCCATTACCGGCAACAATAGCAGATCCATCGGCCATATTGACGGCTCCCCCGGTGCCATCGGCGTCGCCGTTTGCATCTGCCGTGATCGTGACATTTGCCGATCCGGTGACCGCAACTCCGGAGATAGTGAAATCGTCAATCGCAATATCACTCTGGTATCCGGCGGAACCGGCCTCTGAAACCGCACCGGCTATTCCATCAACCCTCAAAATAAAATTCGAGCTGCCCGCAAAGGCATCCAGATTCACCACAGCCTGATTCCACTGATTGCCCTGGTTTTCAGATTCTGAGAACACTTCGGTCCAGGTCGCACCTCCATCTCCACTTCCGAACACTTTGAGAGTTCCCATATCAGTTGCGCCGCCACCTCTATCGATTTGGGCATACATATGGTAGTAAAACTCGAGACTGACGCTCGAAAGACCTGAAAGATCGATCACAGGAGTGTGAAGTTCAGCCGTCCAGTCTTCAAGGACGCTGTCCGAGGTTTCGATAAAGAGATATTTCCCAGCAGTGGTTCCGGTAGTATTATCAGTGCCAGTTGAGCCACTCCCTCCCGGACCTGTTCCGCCGCTAGGCGTTCCACCCGCATCCGGAGACCAGTCTATCTCGTCAGTACCCTGAATGTTAACCCAGCCATTACCTAGAGCGATGTTAGTCGCCCCGGCTGATGTGCTCCCAGGTGTAAACGACTCGAAATCCTCCTGTAACAAAGTGACCCCGGTCGGTCCGAGAATCTGCGAACCGTTCAGTAAACTTACATCATTATCAGCACTCAGGTCGACAGTCCCACCTCGTATCGTCGTGTTGGCAGCAACGGTGAGATCGTTTGAGCTGAAGATAGAGACCGTAGCACCTTCTTTTGCGGTCACACCAAAACCGGCACCAGCTTCACCAATGATAAGATCCCCGGTGTTCGACAGAAATACACCACCGCTGCCTCCATCTGCTTCGAGATTCGTCAAAGCCGTATCGATAGCGTTTGTCGACGTTCCGACTCCCCCTGCAGTTGTGGCAACAAAAGCAGCTGCAACCAGATCCGTTCCGGAATCGCCACCGTCAAGAATTGCACCACTGGTTGAAGTGGCCGTAATGGTTGAAGTCGTCACAATATTGGAAACCGTAATATCCTCGTCTGCGTGGAGAACGACATTCCCGGATCCCGCGCCGACCTGTGAACCGTCGGCCATATTGATGGCACCACCCGACCCATTGGCGTCTCCGTCGGCATCAGCCGTGATTGTGATTTGGGTATTCGCCACGGCATCACCAAAGAAACGGAAGTCATCGAGGGCTATGTCACTTTGGTAGGTGCCGGAATCCAGAGGACCCGCAATTCCGTCGACCCGGAGAACGAAGTTTGAGCTTCCGGCAAATGCATCGAGATTAATGGAGGGTGTTTGCGTCCATTGATTACCCTGATTACCGGAAACGGAAAACAACTCCGCCGACCAGGTCGTCCCGCCATCGGCGCTACCGTAAACCTTGAGATCGCCCATTTGGTTACCCAACATGTGATACCAAAACTCAACACTCGCTGTTGAGTAGGCACTCAAATCCATAGTTGGGGAATAGAGTTTTGCGGTTTCGCCCTGCAATACGGGGTTGGATGTTTCGATGTAGAGATAAGTCCCGTCCGAAGTGCCCAAGGTATGATCAGGAGCACCGGAATTGGCTCCTCCTCCGGGGCCCGTGCCGCCACTGGGGGTTCCGCCTCTATCAGGCGACCAATCGAGTTCGTCAGCGTCTGGTGTCAGTGTAGTCGAACTTATCACATTGGTCCAACCTGAAGGCAGAACTTGCTGCGGCCTCGTGCCCGAGGTGGGCCCCTGACCGAACGTTTCAAAATCTTCCACGAGCAAGTCTCCGCCGGCGGCATAGAAACGGAAATCGTCGAGGGCTATGTCACCCGTGTAATCGTTTCCTTGTACGCCTTTGATCCGGAGCTGGAACTGGGATGACCCATCGAATTGAGAAAGATCAATTTCCGCTTTATTCCACTGATTACCCTGATTGCCTTCCACATTGAGTAGCCCAACCCAGGTCACTCCTCCGTCTCCACTGCCTTCGATAACTAACTCTCCCATGCTCGCTCCCAACATGTGATAGTAGAATTCGACAGCAGTGCTGGTCTCAGCCGTCAGGTCAATCGTTGGCGAAAGAAGATGAGCGAACTCCCCTTCGCCCGGGCTACCGGAAGTTTCCAAATACAGATAAGTACCAGACGAGTTCCCTAGAGTGTGATCAACGGTCGGTCCGGTTTCGCCGCTAGGTGTGGTACCCCGGTCCGAAACAAAATCCATCGTATCCGTGACAAAATGAGCGTTCTGCCAGTTATCGGATAATTTGATATTGTTAACCTGGCTCGATGTCGAGCCCTGAGTGAATGATTCAAAATTTTGCGAAAGAACGACCACGTTCCCGAGACTGGAATCCGGACCGGAAATATTCGTTCCGGAAGTCAAGTTAATGTCATTGTCCGCTTCCAGGTTGATGATTCCGCCAACAATCGTGGTATCAACAAGATTGAGGTCTACCCAACTGTCAAAGGTAAGCGCGTGAGCCCCCGAATCCACGTTTCCACCAATCCTCGCGCTACCGCTTGTCGTCTGCACGAGAATAGAGCCGTCAGCGGTGGAAATTTCGGATGCCGCATCAGCGTCGACCGCAAAGGTACTGCTTCCATCTCCACCACTACCGGAGATGCGAATTCGGCCCTGGTGTGTCGAAGATACGGTTGCACCTACCAATTCCACACCATCGTCTCCACTGGTTGAAGACGAACCGGTAATTAAAATATCTCCGGTTGCCGTGGTAATGTCTGCCTCGACCAGGATGCCTTGATTACCTGCGCCCCCACCGGATCCGAGCAACTCTATCCGGCCCGATCCGGTAGTCTCTATTGCACCGCCAATGTAGATTCCGCGAGTCGTTGAGGAAGTTGCGTTCAGAGTGATCGAGCCGCCTGCCGCATTGAGACCTCCCACCACTTCAATGTTTTGAGCTGTAGCGTTAATGTTTCCTCCCTGAGTATTAAGTGCTCCGGCAAAGTTCACAACATCCTCGTTATTTCCCGTCACTGAAAGATTGGCTGTAAAGGAGGCGTCAAGCCCTAAGACGTTGACCGTGTCAGCACCGGTTCCATTGCCGCTACGAACCGTAAGTGTTCCACTTGGATTAACGAACTGAACCGGCGCCCCCAGTGTGGAGTCGATCTGCATGTCACCAGCCGCCGCTGCGTCGGAAAGCGAAATAACCTCCGCATCTCCCATATAATCGAAGACTCTGTTTGTCGCCGTGAGTTGATCGGAAATCGGCTCCAGGCCGGTGTAAGTAATCGTCGAGGTGACTGTGCCTCTGGCCAAGGCAACGCTACCTTCAGATTCACTGGTAAAAGTGTGAGTAATCGTCGAGAACGAACCTGCTGTACCACTGCTGTCGGTGAGAATGAGATTGTCGGTCCCGGCTCCGGCAGTAAATGTGATGCCATCTACAGGAGCGGGAATTCCGTCCGCCACATCGATCGTCAGTGTATCGGCTCCACCACCGCTGTCCCCCGTGTCGATGACCAGAGCCGTTACGTTTGCACCACTCACCCGGACAGTTCGTGCATCCGGCCGGCTCATCTCTGCTCCGGTCAATCCGCTGGTGGTCAGATTCAACGCTGCGTCACTGATGACATATTCATCATTCGCTTCATCATAGGAAATGGTCAAATTGTCGGCACTGTCGTAGCCGTTGACATCGGTAATGGTGAGGATGCCGGTTCCGGAGTCGAAGCTCACTTCGGTTTCCGGGGCTCCGCCCGTGAACAGAACCACCTCATTTCCATCACCACCTGCGTAACTGATGATATAGGTATCCCCATCATTATCCATGACCGTGGAACCTTCGGCAAGGCCGTTGAAGGTTCCGGTAACGAGATCCACATCATCATTCTGAATCAGGGTGATCGTTTCGCCCGCAGCTGGAGAACCGCCCGCGATATCCTGCAAGGAGAGAACCGCCGTAGCGCCTAGAGCAATATCTCCGGTTACATCCAGCAGATCAGCATTTGTTCCATCTATCTCAAACGTATAGGTTCCACTTATCGTAATGTTGTCCTGAACCGTCAGCGTTCCGATACCGCTGACACCTGGAGAAAGCATCCCACCATCATCGACGACCACCACAGCATCAGTCGTGCCCGTCCCTCCAAACATAGCACCGCTTGCTACCGTGTAGACATCCCCACCGGTATGAGTCCCGTTAAGGAACAGACTCCCGAAATTGATCGAGGTAGCTCCCGTATAAGTATTATTGGTTCCAGAGAGCGTCACTGACTTGACTCCAATTTTGTTAATTCCACCTACGCCTTCGACATTCCCACTGATGACAAGATCACGCTGAAACGTCGTATCAGGCTCTGTCGCGCCAATATTAACGACCCCGTTAAGAGTGACAGTCCCATTGATAACAGTCGGGGATGACGAACTACTGCTGGAAGACAGAATCGCGCCTCCAGCCAGAACGACATCCACGTCATGAGTTTGAGTATTGGACCAGAAATCCAGTTTAGCCCCGCTGGCAACATCTATCGTCCCGGCACTGTCGAAATCGGTATTTCCCTCAAGGCGGAACGTTCCCTGATCGATATCTACCGATCCATGATTACTGATCGCAGTATCGCGAATGGTCAGAACATTGGTGCCGACTTTGGTTAAGGTGAAACCACCCATGTCGAGAATAGACGGACCTCCAGTGGCGCGCATGTCCCATCGGCTGTCGGCCCGGAAGGTGGCATCATCAGTTAAGGTAATTCTTCGGAAAGCACTGGTCTGAGTACCGCCGGTATTTGTAATCGCGCCAATACCTCCAGCCCCGGTTCCCTGAACTTCGATCAACTCGTTTCCTGTCGACCCCACCCGGAATCCACCAATGTCGAGTGTTCCTCCGTTAATCACCGTTTTTCCAACCTCATCACCGAGTCCCGAATTATTACCCAGCTTCAATACGCCGTCACTGATCGTTGTATCTCCGGCATAGGTATTTTCACCGGACAGGGTCTGTGTGCCCGTACCGATTTTGGTCAATGCTCCATCCCCGGTAATCACTCCGGTAAAATCTGCGGAGGCATCACCGGCCCCCACGGTCAGCGTCGTTCCCGTTGCGACACCAACTCCGCCGCTGCCACTTAGGGCATCGATAACTTCCGCCACATCAACATTAAGTTGCCCGTTGGCGGTAACGTCCGAAGTATCCAGGATTTGGTCACCACCGGTTCCTGCTATAACGACGGTACCTCCGCTATTCACGACCAGCGAAGCGCCATCGATCGCGTGGACCGAATTATTGCTGGTTTTTGCCAACGTAAGGGTTCCGGCATCCACCGTCGCGGTCAGGCCGGTGTTGTTTTCACTGCCACCAAGTACCAGATTCCCATCACCGTTTTTCGTGATTGATCCGTTGGTGATCTTTGCATTGATCTGTAAATCGACATCCTGACCACCATCAGCGACAGAAAAAGAGCGATTGCCACCGCCAAGGTCGAGGTTTCCATTTATCGAGCTGACGTCGTTTACAAGTCCTGCCGTACCAAAATACTGAACATTACCAGTCAGCGTCAGAGTGCCGGTTCCGGTCTCGACGGTACCTTTACCACTTTCCACAATCGGGGCAGATGTGTCGTTATAGCGAATCTGTAGAAAAGTAGCCGTTTGGTCCGTATCATTAAGATCAAATGTGGCATCGTTAGGATCGTTCTGCCCAAGATATACGGTTCCCGGAGGGATGATATTTGAGAGACCCATCCGAAGGGTTCCTACAGCGATCAACGTACCGCTATCCCAACTGTAAGTCTCGCCAGCCGACCCGATAGTCCAAGTGCCGGTGTCGGTTTTGGAGAGACGATGCCCCGACAGGTTTAGACTCCCTGCGATATGGTTTTCCAAATTTGTTGATGATCCTCGCAAATAAAGTTGCGAACCTCCCGACATTGTTCCGGTGATGTCGCCGGTAATCCTCAGTGCGCCGGAGCTGCTTGAGGAGAATTGCACGATGTTCGAGGCGCTGGAAACGTCAATCGGACCGGTGAAAGTATGCACAGCGGTGGAGCTGACATCAAGGGAAGCACGCCCACTGGCATTGCCATTGAAATCGATTGCTTCACCAATCGTCAGCGCTGTTGAGGTTCTGATCTGAATTCGAGCACCGCTTGAACTGTCAGCTCCGTTTACGATGGTCTTACTACCGGCACCGGTCGCTCCGAGAGCATTGCTATGAGCCACTTGAATAATACCCCGGTTGACAGTGGTGATCCCGGAATAGGTATTATCTCCCCTCAGAACTAGGGTAGAGGAGCTCGAAGTGCCTTCTTTAGTCAGATTACCACTACCGGAAATCACACCGGCGATATCTCCGGTTTCAACCACCAGTGTCGAAGCTCCTTCAATTGCGATAAATGAGGAACTGTCACTTGAAAGCGACTCGATCTCCACTATTCCTGAGACGTCGGGGCCGGTCACCTCAAGAGACCGCCCTCCGGTCAGATTGACCGCCTCGTTGTAGTCGCCGGCGTTGACAATGATCGTCCCCGTCGAACTGACCGCACTCAGGGCATCGGCAATGGTAGCAAAGGCATTGATGCCGAAGATCGCACCTTGCGGATCACCGTTGGTTTGGTCTCCCGAATCAGCGTCAGTTATCGTCTGACCTCCGTTCAGGCCTGCCCAGTCATCGTCAACATATACAGTTGCAGGTGTCGCAGCATTAGCCAGAACCACATCATTACCGTCTCCTCCGTTATAGAAAATTTTGTAAGTTTTCGTCCCCAGCGTAATAGCGGAGCCATCAGCCAGTGAAGTTGGCGTGTCATTTAAGCTGGTGAATTCGCCCGTCACTGCGTCGGTTCCATCATTGTCGATCAGAACAATAAGATCGGCGGTCGGTTCGACGGCCACGTCGAGAATGAGGTTCCCTCCCACGACAACTATTCCGTCCACGTCAAGCTGATCCGCATTGGAACCATTGAGATCGAGATCGAGATCGCCCTCTAGGTTTACGTTACCAGTAACGGTCAAAACGCCGGTATCCCCATCCCCATCACCCGGTGACAAGGTGCCGCCGGATTGAACCGTGACGTCGCCGATAATCCGGCCGTCATCACCCGCCAACGTTCCCGTTGCGGTAACGGTTATCGAGTCAGCGGCATCCAAAGCCTGACTCAGGTTCAAAGTCAGTGAACCGTCGACCTGGGCCAGAAAATCAGTCAGTTGCAGAAAACGCGCATCTGCACCGGTCAACCGGACGATCGCATCCTCGCCAATCACCTCGATCCCCCCATTCGCAATTGTGAAATCAAGCGTAGGCCCGTTAGTTGGGTCCGAAGAATTACCCACAATCCATTCTCCATTCAATAGCGTTGAGTTGGCCGCATCCCAACTCGGCGAAGTCAGTGCGTTATAAGTCGATTGAATACCCAGGGTCCCTTCGAAAACCTCAATCACTCCCAAATTCGTAAAACTGCCTCCGGTGCCCCCATTATTGTAGAAGAAGATCGAAGCATTGCTGACATCACCCAGGTTTCGCAACGTTCCTGTCGCCGCGTTCACAAACTCAGTCCCCGGCCAGAGTTCGACGTCGCCCGCATCCTCGAAAACAAACAAACCGTTGTTAGTAAATCTACTACCACTGGTTTGCATCTCAATGTTATCTGGATTGCCCCCTATTTCTTTGTGATAGAATTCGCCATTATTGATAAAATGACCGCCACCCGTTAGAATAGAATCGTCGGCACCGTCCAGGTAGTTAAATACGCCATCGTTTTGAAACGTTGCGTCAGCCCCGATATCAAATTGGCCGTTCGCCCAGTCTGCGGTTCCTCCTGACTCCACCACGACCGAGCCCCCGCCCGCAATATATTTGGACTCACTAGTGGATAGAGTCAGCGCTCCCCCACTCTCAATCCGAATAATATCCGTGTTTCCGGTCAGCGTCACGGTGCCTTCCTGGAAATCAAGAGCACCACCGGAAGCATTGACGATTTCACCGCCGGTCACCGTGATATCCCCGGCTACATTCAAGGTGCCCGTGTTGCTCAAGGTACCGTTCAACGCTTTGGAACTGGTCGAGGTAATCACCCCCTTATTAATTAGCGAATTGCCGTTGGTGGTTAAGTTCCCATCTGCCCATTCAAGACCATCTCCAGTGACGTTAAACGTCAGCCCCCCTGCTCCAACTGTGATATCATGGGCAATACCGCTACCAGGATCAGTTAATATAAATTTCCCTCCGTTCATGGATTCTCCGGAAATCGTTCCGCTCCAGGTGCCTCCGAGGCCGATGTCTCCACCATCAGCATTCCATTCAGCTGTTGCATCACTACTCCCGCCCGTGCCGATATGGATTCGAGCTCCATCGATTGTAGATCGCACCTCGCTGCCAGCCAGCGCATTGAACGTTCCTGCACCAAAAAAGAAGCTGGGGTTTGTAGACGGGTCCGTTGTCTTATTGACCAATCCGTTGTTTTCGAATGTTGCACTAGCGCTGCTTATATTGACATCGCCTTCATCCGTGAACACAAACTCTCCGTTATTTTGGAAAGTTAGTGAACCGGTGATCTGTAAATAATCATTTCCACCTCCGTGGGCATGATCGAAAACCCCATTGTTGAGAAAGGTTCCCGAACCGGTAATCGTTTTATGCCCGTCGGCCCCGGCTACCCACGTGGTCGTCCCGTCGTTAATAAAGCTGGCCGTGCTTGTTATCGATAGGTTCAGCGCATCCCCTTTAAGATTTAGGTCAGCTCCGAGGTTGTTCGTAAACGTGGTGTTAGCCTCAAAGGAAACATTTCCGTCGATAAAGTCGATAACCCCGCCGGATTCGTTGGTGACGCTGCCATTCTCATCGAACTTAGTATTGCCAGTTTCCGAAATGGTAATCACTCCCCGGTTCACAATATGTCCGCCCGGTCCGTTGGCATCAGCAGCCTTGAGATCGAGGTCCACATCACCATTGGGCCGGTTGATTGTCATTACCCCGGTACCGGTATTGGTGATCGTGACATAGAGTCGCAAATTACCACTATTGAGCAGAAAATCGCCGTTGTTGGTGATCTTGTTGCCGACATTTGAATCAGCGAAAATCGGCACTGAACCATCATCTCCGGTTTCGAGGGTGCCATTATTGATGAACTCGGTCCCTCCTAACAGCCGGAACCTTCCGTCATTTATATCGAAAAGGTTTCCTGCGGTGTTGGTTGCCGTTCCAGAAACGCTTAATTGAAGGGATATTGCGTCGCTGTTGAGCAAAGTGGTATCGCCATTGAAAATGATATTACCCGCCGTCAAAACGACATTAGACGCCGTCCCCTGAAGATCAACATCCCCATTGAAAGTTTGGTCACCACTTCCAGTATCGATCGAAGCATTCAGGTTGATATCTCCCGTTGTAATCGTCAGGTTACCATCAAAAACCAGATTATTGGTGACCGTGACGGAATCAACAGAGTCACCTGCATCGATCAACAAATTTCCAGCGAAAGAAGAGTCGAGACTTTCGATCGTGATGGTGTCAGTTCCGGTATTTCCGTTGATGGTAATGGAGCCACTGGGAACTGTAAAAATCGTAGACTCAAAGGTCGAGCCATCCAACTCCATCTCACCTGCATTTGTGCTATTGCGTAACACGACATCCGGGTTGGCTCCAACCGGGAGGTTGAAAATCAAATCCGACGCCGTACTGCCCGTCATATCTATCGGCTCCAAACCGGTATAGGTAATATCGGCAGTCCCATCGCCGTCGATATCAAAACTACCTGAATCAGTAGCGGTTAGGTTGTGAGTCACGACACCGAAATTACCACCGTTGATCACCAGACTGTCACCTGTGGCAGTCGATTGAGCCAGGCCGTTAAAGGTAATATCAATATCCAATAACCGAGGATCGAGAGAATAGTCGATCGTCAGCACATCATCACCTTCACCTCCACCGGTAGAATCATCACCATTGATGACTAATGTCTTCACCGTATCGATCGGCCGCGATAGAATGACAACACCATTTTGGAGAATCTGCAAAGTGTTCCCAGTCACTTGAAAGTCGAAATTTGTATTCCCGTCAGATCCGGGATGATCAACCGATACGGTTGGATAGGCATTGGTATCTACGAAAGTTATCGTTACGTCATTACCGTCGCCGCCATGGTAGCTGAGGTAAGCTTTGATATCACCACTCGCTAATGCGGTGATTTCGGCTCCATCCTCTAATCCCGAAAAAGTTCCCGTGACAGGATCACTACCCTGGTTGTCGATAAGAGTAACCTGCTCACCATCGACCGGAGTCAGTCCAGAAATCGTCAACGGATTCAGTATTGCCCCATTCAGGTTTACAGTTCCCGTTACCTCAACCTGATCGATTGCACTTAACTCGAAAGTCGTAGCCGATCCTCCAATTAACGAAACAAACGTGCTTGTTCCCTCGACAAATCTTACCGTTACATTATTGCTGAAAGCGCTGAGATCCAGAGTCTGAGAACCATAGACCCCCTCATTGATGATTAGTGTCACATCCTCAGCAGTATCGAGCGCACCCACAGCCTCAGCCAGATCGTCGAAAGCATCCGTTCCAAAAATAGCATCCTGACTACCCCCTTCTTCCAGATTTCCATCGACCGTGTCTCCTACACTCGAGCCCCAGTCATCGTTGACATAAACAAGGGTACCGAAAGTAAAATTAAGGTTTTCAGAATCCCGCGCTCCCGCCACATCCGGAGCGGAGGACAATGCTGCGACCTGTTCCCCACTCAGGGCACGGTCGTAAAGGATCACCTCGTCAAGCAGGATCGAATTGGTTGCCGTACCGATAGTCAGAGCCTCAGTATTGGAAAGTCCGTCGCCGTGAGGGTAAGTCTCCTGATTGGTTAGCACGCCATCCACGTATTCCCGGGAAACACCGTTATTGAGCACATAGGTCACATGGTGCCAAGTGCTATCGAGGATTGGACTTTCCTCGCCATCGTGCTGATTCCGGTTCCATGTCCCCCCGGTCCCCTCAGTATCAGTCCGGATCAACAGGTCATCCGTTGCACTGTTTCGGGTTACCATCCAACTGGTCGAATCCTGTGCCCCGGTGCCTTTTCGAATGATTCGAACCCAATTTGATTCCGAAGTATCACCCTTAATCCAGAATGACAATGTCATTTCATCGTCTACCCCTTCCAAAGAAACGGAGTTGGCCACCGTTACCGTCGAGCCGGCTCCATCGAGGGAGTTTCCACCTCCAAAAGCATCGGCGACATCGGTACTGAAACCACCACCGGTACCGTCATTGTTATTGCCGGACAAATCGGAGGCTGATCCATCGTCAAAAGTCCAGATTCCCACGGCATCGCCTACCCGGTCGAGAACCGTAACACTGATTTGATGGGTAGCGGGCGAAGTATAGGTATGATTACTCTGCAAGGTCCGGGCACCTGTTGCTAGAATCACTTCTGTAGGAGTAGAGCCATCTCCCCAATCGATAACAGCTTTGTGTTCATCCAGTGAACCGGGATCGGTAAAATCGACCTGCAAAGTCATGGCTCCGGTTTCAGCGTCCTTCGACACGATCTGTAGAGAATCAACAACTGGAGCAACATCAGAAACGGTCACGGAACCTGTTATTGATTCCCCCCCAACTTCAATTGGTCCGGCAGCTTGAAGAATTTCATCATCACTCAGAATGCGGTTCCATAACGCCACTTCGTCCAGCGACCCTCCCAGATTGACGTCGCCAATGTAGAGCGTTCCGTTGTTGGAAAGCCCGTCTCCGGTTGAATAGCTCTGAGTTTGCACCAGGACACCATCGACATACTGTTTTGCCGTCCCATTATCCAGAGTAAAGACAATGTGGTGCCATTGGTCATCAAGAGTATCATCCCCCCCCAACAACTTATTCTGATTATTGGCTCCATCCGGACCAGTGGTATCCACCCGAATGTTCATATCGGTGGAATTACTGTATCGTCCCACATGCCACCCAGTTCCACCACCGGCTTTAACGATGGTCCGCTCCCAGGCATCCGTTGAACCAGGGTCGATTTTGGCCCAAAAGGCAATGGTGCCCTGATCATCCATCGTTTCGAGCGAGTCAGAGGTGGGAATCGCGATTTTGCCCGAACTTAACGCCTGCCCGGTTCCGAATGGAGTGTCCGATCCAAAGGTCCCGCCGCTGCCATCGTTACCCAGACCGGTCTGGTCCGTTGAGCTACCATCGTCAAAGTTCCACAATCCAGTCAATCCACTGGAAATCGTACCGGCCTGTACCTGAACCATCACTTCAAAATCACCTTCATTCAGGTATAGATGACTGGAGGTAAAATCGGTAGTTCCACCCGTTAGGACCAGCGAATCTACGCTACCATCACCCCAGTCGATGGTCACTGTATTGGAGGTGTTGCCTCCCAACGTGAAACTGCCGGAAAGCGAAACCGACTGATTCTCGTCAATCGTAGACGAAGTATCAAAATTAAAATTGAGGTCGGAAGGTGCCGCTCCTGAATCAAGCACGAAGGTTCCCGCGATGTTGGGATCGAAGTCGTCACTGTTGGAATCCGACGCATTGGCCACTCGAATTCCGGCAACATCGCTCAATGTACCTGCTCCACCTTCAAAATCGGAGATCAGGAAGGAAGCAATGCGGGGATACAAGCTCGTTCCAAAGGAGGTGGACATAGCACCCCCCTGGTCGCCGTAATCCGCCTCGGTGATCGTCAATTGCCAATCGGCAATAACTGCTCCATTTGAATCAAGCGGCTGAATCACGATATTATCTCCAATCTGAGAAGCGGTACTGATCTCTCCGAAAAAGATAGCCGTTCGGTCATTATTAACCGGGGCGTTAAATGTGAAGTCCACTGAAGTCGGGTTTAATACTCCATTGGACAACCTCAGCCCGCTCAACGCTTCAGAGGCAGAGGGTGCCGCCGCTTCTGTATGAAATATCGTGCCTCCTGTGGCTTGAGCAGACACGGCTCCCACCAGATTCGTGTAGGCAATCCCTCCGCGGGTGATTGATTCGAGGTCGACATCGTTACCATCGCCTGTCGATGTCGTCTCAATCGAAAGCGGGCGAACATTACCAACACTGATAACCACGTCATTTCCGTCTCCACCCTTGTAGCTGATCGAATAGTCCGTCGCGCCAACGGTTAATGTCGCACCTTCTGTTAGTGCATTTCCGGCGCCGTCTTTGAAGTAGCCGCTGATGGTTCCTGAAGTATTATTAATGATCTGGTAGACAGGATGATTTCCTGCCGGAACCATACCCAGAGAGGCCACATTCAAGGTTACCTCACCGTCCCCCAGGGCCACTTCACCGGACACGTTCAAGACATCGTTTCCGCTCCCGGCAACAGTGCTGCCATCCGCATCAATTTGAACGTTAAATGAAGAACCGGCAGCAAAGTTCAAATCAGCCAGGCTGAGAGCACCTACGCCGTTATTGACCAGAGGATCACCGGGGGCCAAAGCCCCTTCGATTGTTACTGTGCCACTGGCGGAACCACTGCCCCCCAGAGTTGAACCCGATTCCACGGTGACATCTCCGGTCCCTGTTCCTGAACCCGAAACATTCTCGAGGAGTAAGGTCGAGTTTCCAGTAACCACGGTATTCTGCACGTATGTGTTGCCTCCCATGAAGGTTACCGTATGACCACCCTGAACGGTGACAGGGTCTGCCTCCGACCCCGTTCGAGAAATTCTCTTTGCGATAACCAAATCACCTTCAGCAGCGTCAAAGACCAGACCGGCATTGTATTCTGTGCGATGATGGAGGTTGATATCGATCGTCTGCGTTTCCGTGGATTGATTGATAATTTGAGCGGGACCATCAGTCGCAGCTGATGAAGATGCACCCAACATATCGAGTGCTATCGATCCGCCTCCCGTCTTGTTTCCGGTAAGGGTGTAGGCCCCTGCGTCAGGTCTAAAAATGATATAATTGACATTGTGGCTTACGTTATCCCCCGCAAAATTGACATTAGGAGTCAAATCAGTCGATGCTCCGAACTCAAACGTATCCCATTCTCCAGTATCATCGGGAGCCGTGCCGCCATTCCAGTTAGCAGCTGTTTGCCAATCACTGTTGACTCCCCCACCGTCCCAGGAAAAAGTAGCAAAGTGCGCCCCTTCTAAACTCAACGCTTCTGCACCATCCGCCCGGCCAGACGAAACCTCACGTCTATCGTCTTCATCAAAAAGGCCGTGCATAATATCGGTCTTATCTGACGGATCGGTCTGATCATAGTTATCCCGCAAACCAAGGACATGACCTACTTCATGAGACAACACGCTAACCAAATCCACGCCATCAAACCCGGTTTCACTGAGATCTTCCGGAGTGGAATCGATGAACCAACCCAATCCGGCCGCATCGTCGTCGATGTAGATATTTGATCCTTCGGCGTAACCCAGCGCGGTGCCATCCAGCTCCACGATGTGATATTCGATCGATTCCAGCGCAGCGACCTGATCGGCGGTCAAACCGGAGTTGATCCAGTGCTGCTCGGCCGCTACTGCCATCAAATCAAGCGAGCTGTAGATTACCGGCTGTCCCCCTCTGGCAACCTCAGTGGTTCGGGCCGCAATCTGATTCCCGGCAAATTGCTCCAGCGTTACCGGATCGCCGACCTCTTGAAGCAGGTCGACAATCAAATCCATCCCATACCGCTCAACTTCCCCGGGGTAAATCGAGGTCGATTCAGCAAAATTATCGGAATCAAAGGATGCCCCCTCCCCGTCGGACCACACATCATACCCGTAACCTGCCTCAGACAGGGACACGATATCAACCAACGCCACCTCCAGCGCCTCAAGCGCTTCTTTCTGGCTTTCGCTCAAATCGGCATCTCCGCCCCAATAGTCAATGGCACGCTGAGCCAAAGACTGAAGCTCCTCCGAAGATAGATTATTGAAACTGGTTAAGATCGCGACATCCTGCGACTCGTCGGCAACCTGGTCCATCGACGACGTTGGAGCCTGCTGCCCGAATTCATCGATCGACTCAAACGAATGCCCGGTGCCTGCCACGGAAGTCGACTCTTCACTGACCGGAGCTTCGGGAATCGCCGCATCAACCGGTGCCCCCGAGTATAGAATTCTTGATTCCAGTGCTTCCGCAACATACTCACGACTCAAAGATGAGTCTTTCGTCTTTGCAGAATTCTTCTTTTTCCAGAATTTCATAAAAATTTTAAAAGGAGGGGTATAAATCGCGTGATAGCGGCAATGGGAATTGCCGCGAGTCCAAGCTTTAGGACAATTTTTTGCGTTTGACACGAATATTCGGGATAAATCGCGTATATGCGCCTTAAATCCGGCATTTCACTGTCAAACCATTACTTTTCGAGGTCGGAAATTTTATAGATTGATGGGGATGTTAATCAAAAAGCCTCTCAACTGTCACGCTCTTTCCGCCTCAAAATAAGCGTATTTTCGTTTCGTAACTTATGATAAAGTCTTTGACTCCCACCGCAGTCCTGTAGATTCGGCAAAAATGAGTGTGATATTGAGAAATCGATCAAATTTCGCCCGACTATTTCGCTTTAGTGGCTTCTCCGGGATTTTAAGCGTGCTCACCCTTTTTACTGCGCAAAGCGAAATCCTGATAGAGGTCACGCCTAAAACCCCCTTCAATAACCTTTCGGAGCTTCCCGCGCGTATTGCAGAGGAGAGGAAGAAATCTCCGGAGGAACCGATCCGGGTCACTTTTGAGACCGGGAACTACCCGATTTCAAAACCGATCGCATTTGAGGTTGCGAGTGGCGGATCAGAAAAAGTGCCCGTTACCCTGGAAGCTGCACCGGGCGCGAAACCTGTGATAACCGGCGGGGAAACTATCAGCGGTTTTCAAGTGGGAGAAGATGGCATCTGGACGGTAAAGGTTCGGCCTGATCGGAAATTCGAACAGCTCTGGGTTAACGGAAAAAGAGCAGTTCGCGCCAGAGAGCCGGACGAGTTTTTCTATTATCTGGCAAACAGCCACGAAGTCATCAGTCCCAAAGGTACCCGCCCAACCGCCCGTCAGACATTGATCGCACCGGTCGAAAATCTGAAGTCACTGGTCGGAATTTCAGAGACCGAGCTGAAAACCGCTCAAATCTTACTATTCCACAAATGGGATAATACCCGTAAATTTCTCGACTGGGTAAAACCGGAATCCGGACAAATCGGGATCTCCGGGCGGGATATGAAAAAGTGGAATCCCCTGACCCG
Organism: Verrucomicrobiales bacterium; assembly: GCA_029213005.1. GTDB lineage: Bacteria > Verrucomicrobiota > Verrucomicrobiia > Verrucomicrobiales > DEV007 > Arctic95D-9. The sequence continues at coordinate 133,753 of JARGPI010000018.1, read as the reverse complement.
GAATACCGCCTTCTATCTAGAGAATTATCTAAAAGCACTCGATGAGCCCGGGGAATGGTACCTGGCTTCCGACGGCACTCTCTACTACAAACCGGGACCTGATGAAAAACCGGAAAGCTCCACAGTCGTTGCGCCAATTTCCGACCGACTCCTGCAGATTAAAGGCGATGTTGCTGCGGGCAAGTTTGTCGAAAATCTCACCTTTCGCGGAATCTCTTTTCGCCATGCTGAATGGAAAACTCCGCCGATCGGATTTGAACCCTCTCAGGCAGCTTCCCCCATCGAAGCCGCCGTTCAAATCGATGGCGCCAGAAACGTCAATTTCGAAGATTGTGAAATCGGCCAGGTCGGCACCTATGGTATCTGGTATCGACGGGGATGTCGCGATTGCCGCGTCGTTCGGTGCGACATCTCTGATCTGGGTGCCGGAGGGGCGAGAATAGGAGAGACCTCAATTCCTGCCAACCCGGAGGAGCGCACTTCTCATATCACGATCGATAACAATATCATCCGCCATGGTGGACGCATCTTCCCCTGTGCCGTTGGAGTCTGGATCGGTCAGAGCAATGACAATTCAGTGACTCACAACGAAATCGCGGATCTCTATTACACCGGAGTCTCCGCCGGATGGCGCTGGGGCTATACCGGCGGAGCGGCAGACAGAAACCGAATCGAGTACAATCATATCCATCATATCGGCATGGGCTACCTTTCTGATATGGGGGGAGTCTACACTCTCGGGCCATCAACCGGCACCACCGTAAGTCACAATGTCATTCACGACATCCTCGCCTGGAGCTACGGAGGCTGGGGCCTTTATAATGACGAAGGGTCGACCGGAATCGTGATGGAAAACAATCTCGTTTATCGCACCAAATCAGGCGGTTACCATCAACACTACGGTAAAGAAAACATCATCAGAAATAACATTTTCGCACTGGCGAAGGAATACCAGGTAAAACGTTCCCGGGTCGAAGACCACCTTTCCTTCACACTCGAAAGGAACCTGTTCTTTTGGGATACCGGCGAATTGTTCCATGGCAGCTGGAAAGATAAAAATGTCGCGGTACATCACAATCTCTATTGGCACGCCACAGGGGAGCCCTTTACTTTTTCAGGCATGTCGTTTGATGAATGGAAGGCTGCCGGGAAAGGCGAGGGTTCAATCATAAAGGACCCGCAGTTCATCGATCCCAAAGCGGATGATTTCCGGTTAAAGGACAGTTCCCCGGCGAAAGAGATCGGTTTTGTGCCTTTTGATTACCAGAAGGCCGGGGTTTACGGCAGCGAGGCATGGATCGCAAAAGCCAAGTCCATTCCGGTGCCAGCGATGGAAACTCCGCCACCAACACCGCCACTATCAATTCTGGAGGATTTCGAATTTGGATCTCTACCGGTGCTTTCCGCCGTCAGTAAAGAAAACGGCAAAGGTGATATCTCTGTGCAGACCACAGATGCCAAGTCCGGAGAGAAAGCAATGCTGTTTCTAGACGCCCCTCAGGATCGAGGGTATCTGCCGCTACTGTCTCTCTCTCCCCACTACACCGACGGCCGGGTTTACTGTGCCTTTTCCCTTCGACTCGGCAAAGCGGCGAGATTCCAGCACGAGTGGCGGGATAACAATCAACCCTACCGGGTCGGCCCTTCACTCTGGTTTGAAAATGGCGTTCTTAAAACTAACCACAAAACCCTTATGGATATTCCCGAAGACCAGTGGTTTGACGTCGAGATTTCAGCAGCAATCGGGGATGGAGCGGGTAAATGGGATCTCACGATCACCCTCCCGGGAAAAGACCCTCAACACTTCAAAGATCTACCCTGTCAAAACTCCAACTGGAACACTCTGGATTGGCTCGGTTTTGTCAGTCAGGCAAATGTCGAATCAAAGTTCTGGATTGATGATTTGAAACTCTCCAATCACACGGAATAGAGAACGACTACCTACTCACTGAAAATCACCTCGGAGCTTACCATTGCATCGCGATCGTCCGTGACCGTGATGAACCAGGTATTAGCTTCTGTGGGTGGTTTCGGAGCGGTGACACCCTCCGCAGTGATTTCGGCATCGAGAGACTCCCACTTCCGCTTAGAACGAATCCCACCGTCAATGGTGTAGTTGAGTTTTGCGCTTTTCAATTTTCCGCCCGGGTACGAAACCGCCACTTCTACGGAATCGACGCTTAACACAGGTTTCCCTACAACCGGCAGCGGATTGGCACCATCGATACATTTTGAATCGACAAAGAGCCCGATCTCCTTCGGGGCCCATCCCGATTGATGGCCGTGCGGCATCATTGGCTTGATCCGGATATGTTTTTCACCGGGAACCACGTTGTAGGATTTCATATAGCTGTCGAGTACATAGTGGATATCGTTAGTACCGTTAACAAAGAAGATCGGAACCTCGCAACGCGGCAGCAAACTTCCCGGATCGTATTGTTTGACCCACTCCGCTTTGCGATCCTCCAACTTATCGATGGAGGGCTTCTGCACCGACTCACCCTCATGGAGAAATCCGCAGCCATATACCGGAACCGCAGCCTTAAACCGGTCGTCCAGAGACGCTGCGAGGCAGGTTGTGTAGCCACCCCAGCTGATGCCCGTCACTGCGGTCCGCTCCGCATCCACTTCAGGGAGACTGCGTAGCAGACTGTGGGCCCGCATCACACTCGCCGCTGCATGAAAGGGCCAGTCGTCACTGGTATCGCCACCGATAGAATCAAATTTTTCTTTGTGACTGTGGTTGAGACCTCCTTTAGTAAGGCGGGTCCTTTCTTTAGTATTGTGACTTTTAAACGCCTTGGTTTTCTCATCAAAAACCGGATCGGCCGGACGCGAGCCCGATAGATCCATCGCGATTGCTGCATAGCCACGCTTTGCCCACAAATTCACCCATTCCGCAAAAGCGGTTCCACCGCCGCCATGAATCAATACGATACCGGGAAACTTCGAACCTTCTTTGACCTGTCCGATCGTAGCCGGCGATGCGTAGAATGCGAAAACTTCGGTGTCACTCCCGTTCACCTTTTCCCCGGCGTAAGTCAGCGACCGAATCGGCTGATCGGTGTTCAACCAAGTCACCGCAGGAACCGCGGATTTCAAAGTGTCGAGATTCCACGGACCGACTTCTTCAGCCGAAACGATAGAAGTGAAAAACAGGATCAAAAGTGGGATTTGAATCTTCAGTAGCATCCCGCAGCATAACTTCAAACTTCCAATTTTTAAGTTGAGAATTGCGCCCTAACTGATCAGCAAAAGTCGCGGAGGCTTCCCCGCCACCGGCGCCGGAGCGCGATGGACACAAGGCGGCACCGGGCTATCGGGATACAGCGTCGCAATGCGCCAAATATTGCCCACCCCAAATGAGAACGGCACTGCGCCCGGTGTCGGTAGATAGTGCAGATCGTAAAAGTTATCGTTCAGAAACTCCACAAAACCGGCGTCGTCCCGACCGCCATACTCTTTGAGCAGCATCGCCCGGGTCTCCGGGATATCTACTCTCCTAACAGCCTGGTCGTTCCGCAATCCTTCACTCGGTGCACCGAAATAGGTACACAGATAGGTATCAGCTTCCACCGTTGCGCTATCGACATGAAAGGAACAAACGTCGGTAGGTATTAAGCCGGGTTCATCAGGAGGCAAATAACCGTTCACACAATCCAGAACGGGATCCAGATCATGGTTTCGGAGATTCTCCAAATCTGACTGAATCAATTCGATCGCGAGCCGACCTTCTTCACTCACTTCCAGATCGCTCAAAACATCTTCGTCGATAGTAGTGATCCCGACGTCGACTTCCAAAAGGCGAACCACTTCTCCAAAGTCACCGTTCAGTTCCCGCGACCAGCAAAGCGCATTGACCCCGTTGTTGAAGGGTGTTGACACCAACTCCTCAAAATCGCTCACCCGTTTGATGCGAGGGTAGTCGGACGGAACGATACTCATACCAGTCTAGCGATCAGCCGGAAGCGTCTTTCTGACATCGTCTTTCTTCAAACCGATTTCATCAAAAGGGATCTTTTCGAAGTCGGGGCGCTGCTGGAGAATAAACGAATCGTCTTTCAAAGTGAAGTTTGCGGCATCGAAATCGACAAACCCCAGATCCTCGGGGCTTTTTACGTACTCAAATCCCGCGGGCTTCCCGGCATTTTCTTTTTCCGAAAGTTCTTTCGCTTGAACCACGAGATTACCCTCCACTTTCAGTTTCGAATAAATCTTTTTGGTATTCCCATCGAAGCTGTAGGCACTCTTTCCGGGATTCACGAATACATTGGTTTCGATCGTAGTGCGAAGCGGCTCCTGCGGCGAGTCGGACAGAATCTTCGCGAGATTAGGATATCGCTCACTCCAGGGCGGGCTTTTATAGTTCAGCTTTTCAGCCTTTTCCTCGAGGTTCCAGCCGCCATACTTTGGATTGTTCCATTGCTTCCAACTCATCCCGCGGGAATCGAGATGGATACCTATCGGGCAATCGATGATCAAGTTGTTTCGGATCGGATTATCGCGACCGCCACCGATCAAAAACGCCCGACCCACTTTGTAGAGAACGTTTCCCTCCAGCGTATCGCCACTATCGCAATCGTCGAGGTAGATCCCCATGGTGTGGGTGCTTTCACTCGAGTAATCCCCGAGATGGTGAATATAGTTGTGCCGCAACACGTTCCCCTGACTGGTCCAGTCCCGCCCGGTGTAAAACGCTCCGGAATCACCCGTTTCCATCACCACGTGGTGGATTTCGTTCTTCTCAAGGAGATGCTCATTACCACTGTATTTGATTGCGTTGTGAGGAGCGTCGTGAATCAAATTATGACTTACCGTCGAACCGCAACCCGATACCGCAACTCCCGCAGCATAGGTCCGCTGAAATATACCGTAGTGGTGAACGTGATTATTGGTAACCAGATTGTTCGCCGGAATCAGTTTTGCCCGATCCCCGCCGTAAATGGAGATGCCTCCCCGCCCGATATTAAACAAATCACAGGAACGAATCGTAATCGCTTCGCCATTCGCACTGATGCCGCTCCCCGCGATGTTGGACAACTGACAGCCAACGATTTCGATAGCACGGCTTTTGCTGACTCTCAGACAATCCCCATGGACATATTCCAGATTAATACCTACGAGCTTAATTTCCTCAGCGCTCTCGATCTGAACAATCGGCTTGGTCAGAGTTGCCAGAACGATCTCGCTTTTTGATACCGGCTTAATTGGATAAAAGTATAGTTTTTTAGCATTCCGGTCGATATACCACTCTCCCGGGCTGTCGAGTTCCTCCAATATATTCTGGGCGAAAAAGCGACGCTCGCTCGCTCCCCAGGTGCCGCCCTTCAGGCCGTAGCTGTGGTTCGCGGCGAGACGGATCACTTTTTCCTCAGCGTCATAACTCGCGATTTTGATGACTTCATCGGACCAGTCGTGAGTCCAGTAGCCCAGCAACCATGCTCCGGATTCGAGATCCCATCGGCCGGGACGATCATGGTCGAAAACAAAGGCTCCGGGGTGGTGTTTTCGCAACACAGGGTCTTCCGCATCAGGCTTGGGCAAACCGTTGTCGATTACTTTAGAAAAAGATGTCCATCCCTTCTTTTCCGCATCGCGGTTCGGCCAACGGGCCAGAGTCATCATTTCACCATCGCTATAGAGCCAGGGCGCAGGAGGCGTCCCTTTAAAAGATTTCGGAAAGGGAGCCAGTTCCCCGGGGATGATTTCGCCTAGATCGTAAACCAGAACTTTTTCCCGGACGCCCTCATCGAGACGATCGAGCACCTTTTGGTCGCTGATTTTCGCGAACTCCTCCGCTTTTAAAGTCGAACCGCCACTCAAAACAACGCTTCCCGGTTTCTCCGCGCGATAGGTCACCCCGCTGTCTTCTTTTCCAAAAACGATGGATTGCCTGACTTGGTATTTACCGGGCTTAATCACCACGGTCACCGGAGTATCCGCAGCGAGTTTGCCGCTCTTTCGCGCAGAGCGAATGGCGTCGCGAGCTTCGGGCAGGTTTGAGAAGGGTTGTTTCTCGCTGCCGTCGGCGGCGGCTTTAGCGGAAATGAAAAACTTCTCTTCAGCATTCAAGGTTGCCGCAACGCAAAACAGGGCACCAAAGCAGAGGTATCGGTAAACTTTTGAAAACATAAATGAAACGGACTATTAAAAAGTCGGGAATCATGACCGGATGCCGGGAGATAGCAACGGCGGATTGTTGCCAATCGACAATGAAACCTGACTCTAACTTTCACCCACGATAGGCCCTAACACTTTCCAAACCGTTTCCGCGATGATCTTTTGCCCGGCTTCGTTGGGATGAACAAAATCCGGCTGATTGAGATCGGGATTCCCGCCGACGCCTTCGAGGAGAAAGGGAATCATTGGCAGATCATTTTCCTCGGCGACTTTGGGGAACGCTTCGCGAAATCGTTTTACGTAGTCTTTTCCCAGATTGTCCGGCATCTGCATCCCGGCGATGATGATTTTCAAATCGGGGCATTTTTTCCGGGCGGCATCGATAATTCCCTGAAGATTTTTCTCCGTTTCCGAGGGATCGATACCGCGAAGCCCGTCGTTTCCCCCGAGCGCTACGATCAGGATATCCACCTCTTTGCGAAGCAGCCAATTGATGCGGCGCAGGCCTCCGGCGGTGGTATCGCCACTGACGCCACCATTCATCACCGTCCAGTCATCAAGGCCGGATTCTTTGATTTTTTCCTGAAGTAGCGAGGGATAAGCATCCTCCGGATCGAGACCGTAACCTTTGGTCAAACTGTCTCCGAGAACGAGAATACGCCGTTCTTCAGCCCCTCCGGAAAGCGCGGTCATGCAGAAAAAGAGAGCGAAAATGGAGGTTTTGAGATAGGTCATTCAAATATTTTTACGAAAGGAATAAGCCGGACGGATTAATTCCGTCTTATAGTGACACCTATGGACGCCGATAGAGCCAATATACTAGAGACGAAGGGACTTACCAAGTCTTTCAAAACAACCGACGCTCCGGACCTCGTTGTTTTGGATGGAATTGATCTCGCGGTCCCCGCCGGCTCGACCTGCGCCATCGTCGGCCCGTCCGGGAGCGGCAAAACGACCCTTCTGGGGCTCTGCGCCGGGCTGGATCAACCGTCCAGTGGCGAGGTCCTCATCGATGGAGAAAATATCCTGCAACTCACCGAGGATCAACGGGCTAAGCGAAGAAATGAAAAGGTGGGATTTGTCTTCCAGAACTTCCAGCTTATCCCCACTTTAACCTCTCTGGAAAACGTTCTCGTCCCATTGGAACTGACCGGCCAAACCCACAAACGGGAGCTGGCCACTCAACTGCTCGAAAGGGTGGGACTCGGCGACCGAATGAGTCACTTTCCGGTCCAGCTCTCCGGCGGAGAGCAGCAGCGGGTTGCTCTGGCGCGGGCCTTTGTCAATCGCCCCCGAATCCTGTTTGCCGACGAACCGACCGGAAATCTCGACGAAGAAACCAGCGACATCATTGTTGAAATGCTGTTCGCCCTCAATTCCGAATCGGGAACCGCGCTGGTAATCGTAACCCACGACCAGGAACTGGCCGAAAAAGCCGAGCAGATTATTCGGATGCGCGGCGGAAAAATTGCGGAGCGGAGCTGAACACTCACGTCATTTTTGCGGAGGAAATCGATCTTGACTGCCCGCATCAAGATCTGAAGCTAAAGATTCCTACGCTTTATGAAATCAACCGCTGTCGTGAATGTTCGAGCCTTCCTCCACAAACTGATTCAACGCGACCCTCTTAAACCCCGATTGTACCCTCTTAAACCCCGATTGTACCCTTTACAGTCCGCGATTGTACAGGGTACAGTCGGGTTGATCTGCCTTTTGGCGGGCATTCTCAGCGCCGGGGATCGACCTAATGTCCTCATGATATTGGTGGATGATCTCAAACCCGCTCTCGGATCTTACGGCGACCCCATCGCGAAAACGCCCCATATCGATGCCCTCGCAGCACGGGGGACTCGCTTTGATCTGGCCTACTGCAATCAGGCCGTTTGCGCACCGTCACGCTATACTTTAATGCTCGGAGCACACTCCACCACTACCGGACTATACGGACTCGGTAGTGATTTGCGCGCCACGCTTCCCGATGCCGTGACCCTTCCACAATACTTCGAAAAGCACGGCTACCGAACGGAGTCACTAGGCAAAATTTTCCATATCGGACATGGCAATCTCGGCGATCCCGACTCGTTCTCGATCCCTCATTTCAAAGAGAAAGTGATCGAATATGTGGACCCGGAAAGCAAGCCGGACGGAAAGCTCACCCGCGAGGAAGCTATGTTTGAAAACGTGCCCGCGCCCCCCGGAGGAATGAATCAGCTCCCGCGCGGCGCCGCGTTTGAATCGCCCGATGTCGAGGACGAAGCCTACGCCGACGGTCGGGTTGCTGCAGAAACCCTGCGCCGACTCGCCGCCGCTAAAGAGCGGGACGAACCTTTCTTTATCGCCGCCGGTTTTGCCCGGCCTCACCTCCCCTTTTCCGCTCCAAAAAAATACTGGGATCTCTATCAAAAGGAAGATTTTAGTCTCGCCGGAAATACCGACCTTCCCGCAGGCGCTCCCGACGTCGCCGGAAAACGCGGCGGGGAAATCCGGAACTATTCCCCCGTTCCCGACAAAGGAAGCCCGGAACAAATCTCCCACGAACTCGCCCTGGAACTGATCCATGGTTACTATGCCTCCACTACCTTTGCCGATGCCCAAATCGGTAAGATTCTCGACGGTCTCAAAACGATGGGACTGGCCGAAAATACCATCGTCGTGCTATGGGGAGACCATGGATTTCACCTCGGTGACCTCGGGATCTGGACGAAACATACCAACTACGAGCAGGCCAACCGCATCCCCCTCATTTTCGCCGGCCCGGGCGTCACTCCCGGAGCAGTTACCCGTCAACTCGCCGAAAGCGTCGATGTTTTTCCCACCCTCGCCGAGCTGGCCGGACTACCGCAACCAACGGAAAAATCCGTCACCCAACCAATTGACGGTGTGAGCCTCGCACCAGTTTTAAGCGATGCCGCCAAACGGGTCCGGAACCATGCTTTTCACGCATACCCGAAGAAAACGTTGGGCCGGGCCATCCGGACGGAACGCTACCGACTGGTCGAATGGAAAAATCCGGGCGCTTCGGCCGAAAGCGCCGAGCTGGAACTATACGATTACGAAACTAATCCTAACGAAACCAAAAATCTCGCTAACGAAAAGGCGGAGGTGGTCGCGGAGTTAAGAAAAATCCTCAATACCTACCCCGAAGCCATCAACCACCGGCGCAACGCAAAAAAAAACGCTGAAAATCCGGTAGCCTCCTACGCTCCGGAAATCACCAATGAGGAAATAGAGATTCACGCCGAAGTCAAATCTCCCAAACCTCACGGAGTGGTATTGGCTCAAGGCGGCAGCCAGCATGGCTACGCCATTCATTTTATCGAGGGAAAGCCCGTCTTCGACGTCCGGGTAAAGGGAAAGGTCACCCGGTTGATGTGGCCGATCGCCGTAAAAGGCCGAATCCGTATCGATGCCCGCCTCACCGACTCGTTTATATCACTTACTGTCAATCAAGGTAAACCCACCCGGAAAAAATCTCCCGGTCTCATCCCGAACCAACCGAAGGACGGCCTTTCCGTAGGGCTCGATATCCTCAGTGCTGCCGGCGATTACGAATCACCCAATCCATTTCGCGGCATGGTCGTGAACACCCGGATCAAAGCCGGAGGAAAACCGCCCGCTATTGCCAACCCAATGTCACCCCAGGCCATTCGAAAAGGGTTTGCGTCGCACGATAGAGCCCTCTTCGTCAAAGAAGGATGGATTCGCGATCCCTACATCATCAAAGGGCCCGATGACTGGCTCTACCTCACCGGAACCACCCCTCTCGAGGGAGATCCACGCGAAAGCTCCGATCCCTACAACACCGGTCTCGGTGACGAATCCATAGTAGGATATCAGGCCCGGGTATGGAGAAGTCGGGACTTTACCGATTGGGAGCCGCTGGATGCCCCCTATTCATTAACCGATGGAATTTGGTATCAGGAACGTCCCGGGGAATTCGAAAGCACCCCGAAAAAGCACTGGTTTCTCTGGGCACCGGAGTTGCACTGGATCGATCAGATAAAACGCTGGGCCCTGGTCCACACCAGCCCATCGCCCGTAGCCGGTGCGAACCTCTCCCTGTCCGCTGGCGCCGAAGTCGCCGGACCCTGGAGCAATCCACTCGGCGCTCAAATCCAAAAACGACACGACCCCTCGCTTTTCCAGAATGATGACGGGATCTGGTGGATGGTTTGGGGCGCCACCCGGGTCGCTCCATTGAAACCGGACTTTTCCGGATTCGCCTCTGATCCCGTCGATATACAACCTGGCGGTGAAACCGCAAAAATGGGCCACGAAGGTTGCCTTATTATGAAAATCGAAGGGAAATATGTATTGTTCGGCACCGGTTGGTCGACCGGCGAAATGAGAAAAGGTAGCTACAATCTATACTACGCCACCGCCGATACCATTACCGGCCCCTACAGCGAGCGAAAATTTGCGGGTCGATTTCTGGGCCACGGCACGCCCTTTCAGGATGCTGAAAATCGCTGGTGGTGCACCGCCTTCTATAACGCCAACGTTCCGCCCCTTCCCTCCGATGGAATCAGGAATCGCGATTTGAGAGATACCGCTCAAACGATTAATCAACGAGGTACCACGATCGTCCCCCTCGAAGTCAAAACACTGGAAAACGGCGAACTCTATATTCGGGCCAAAGATCCCGCCTACGCCACTCCCGGTCCTGACGAAGCTCAGTCCTTTGAGCGATAATCGGCAATTCCGCCACGATCCCGTATCGTGCTTTTGTCGTAATAATACAAATATCGCACCTCCCCTGACAATCATTGCCCGGGAAGTGTGATAAGATCGCTTTAATTCTTATGAAGCCTCTTGTCGCATTCCTACTCACTCTGTTCTCGCTGACTGCTCTCTCAGCGGAACGGCCCAATATCATTCTCATTATGGTCGACGACATGGGGTTCTCCGATCTCGGCTATCAGGGCGGCGAAATCGATACCCCAAATCTCGATGCCCTCGCTCATGGAGGAGTCCGCTTTTCCCAGTTCTATAATTCAGGACGTTGCTGCCCAACCCGGGCCACGCTCATGACAGGGCTTCATCCTCATCAGACCGGAATCGGCCACATGACGAATCCGCCCAACTCAAAAGGGCACGACCACGGAGTACCGGGCTACCGGGGATTCCTCAACCGGCAGTGTGTCACCGTCGCCGAAGTCCTGAAAGAAAGCGGTTACGCCACCCTCATGACCGGGAAATGGCACCTCGGTCACAGCGACAAAGATATGTGGCCCCTCCAGCGGGGATTCGAAAAATACTATGGCTGCATTCCCGGTGCGACCCGGTTCTTCCATCCCACCGAAGTCAGAGGAATGACCTCGGGAAACGAACCGGTAGCCGAACCCGCCAGCACCACTGATGAAGCTTTCTATACCACCGATGCCTTTACCGATCACGCCGTCGACTTCATCAATCACCACCTGACGGAAGATAAGGAAAAGCCCTATTTTCTCTATTTGGCTTACACCGCTCCTCACTGGCCGCTGCAGGCCTTCGAAGATGATATTGCAAAGTATCGCGGCAAATACAAAAGCGGCTGGGAAAAACTCCGCGAATCCCGCCACAAACGACAAATCGAACTCGGCTTGATTGACGAAAAATTGGAGCTATCACCCCCCACCCCTGGGATTCCCGCGTGGGACTCTCTCGATGAGAAAAAGCAGGACGAAATGGACCTCAAAATGGCGGTCTACGCCGCGATGGTTGACCGGGTCGATCAAAACATCGGAAAGCTGGTCGCCTCGCTGAAAGAAACCGGTACCTTCGACAATACCCTGATTCTATTTCTTTCCGACAACGGCGCTTGTCAGGAAGGCGGCATGCTGGGCCGGGGTGAGTTTTATGATATCGAAAAGCGAAACCTCAACGAATCAAACAGCTATGGTGAAGCCTGGGCAAACGCCGGCAACACCCCGTTTCGTTTATATAAACATTTCGCCCACGAAGGCGGCACCGCGACCCCTTTCTTCATCCACTGGCCTGCGGCAATCGACGCCAAATCGGATTGGTATAGCGATCCCGCCCAGTTGATCGATGTGATGCCGACGATTCTTGATGTAGCAGGAGCCCAATACCCCGGGAAGTTCCACGGAAACCCGATCCCGGAACTTGAGGGAGTCTCGCTGCGCCCTGCGTTTGGAGAGAAACCGCTGGGACGGGAAAACCCGATATTTGTGGAGCACGAAAACAACGCCTTTGTGCGCGACGGGCAATGGAAGCTGGTCGGCCGGGGAGTCGCAGCCGACTCCGGAGTGGACGCATCAAAGTGGGAGCTTTACGATATGGTCACCGATCGCACCGAAACCAACAATCTGGCCGCAACGCATCCTGACAAAGTAAAGGAACTGGCGGAAAAATGGCAAGTCTGGGCTGATCGCTCCGGAGTCTACCCCAAACGACTGAAAACCGAAACCGGCCCTGTGCCGGATCCACCCGGAGTGAGGGGGCAGGCATTCACCGTAACCGCTACCATCCGCAATCCCAAACCACACGGAGCGGTCATCGCTCACGGTGGAGTTCGCTACGGATACTCGCTCCACTTCATCAACGGCAAACCGGCCTTTTCAATTCGCGACGAAGGCAAGTTGACCGAACTCGTTGGCGACACAGCGGTAAAAGGAAAGACCACGGTCAGCGCGACCCTTGATGAAAAGGAAGTCACTCTCTCAGTAAATGGAAAAGTGGTCGCCCGTGGTCCCTCACCGGGTTTGATCAGCAGTCAGCCGGGCATCGGGCTCTATATCGGCCAGGACTTCAAAGACCCGGTAGGTAAATACAAATCCCCGAACCGGTTTAACGGAAAAATTCTCGACCATAAGGTGCAGGTTGTGATTCCTAAAGTAACAATGCGGACTCCGTGGGCCGATGAGGTAACACCCGATAATGTGTGGCAGGAATATCCCCGCCCTCAGTTGCGCCGCGATAATTGGACCAATTTAAACGGCCTCTGGGACTACGCCGTGACAACCGGATCACGACAACATTTTCCGGAAAAATGGGATGGCAAAATTCTGGTGCCCTTCGCGATAGAAGCCCCTCTATCCGGCGTCGAAAAACGATTCTCTCCCGACGATGCCCTATGGTATCAGCGCGAAGTCACAATCAAAAAGGGAGGCAAACGTCACCTCCTCAACTTTGAAGCCGTGGATTACGAAACTCAGGTCTGGGTCAATGGTATTAAAATCGGCACGAACATCGGAGGCAACCTTCCGTTCTCATTCGACGTGACCGATGCCCTGAAAGACGGCAGCAACATCGTCACCCTTCGCGTCACCGATGCCACAGACTCGAAGTATCAACTTCACGGCAAACAACGCCTCAATCCCAAAGGCATTTGGTATACTCCGGTGTCAGGGATCTGGCAAACGGTGTGGCTGGAGGAAGTCCCGGAAACCTATATCACCGGCCTGAAAATCACGACTCAAATCGATGGCACCGGTGAAATCGGCATTTCGACTTCGGCCGATACTGATGTTAAGCCATCGATCGAAGTTTCTCTTAATGGAAAAACGGTTTTTAAAAACAACCATGAGGGTTCCTTCAAAATCGTCGACCCTCAGTTGTGGTCCCCGGAAAGCCCTACACTTTATGACCTGAAAGTTCAGGTAGGCGAGGACCTTGTCACCTCTTACTTCGGCATTAGGGAGACGGGAATCAGAAAGGACGAGAATGGCCATCTCCGCTTCACGTTAAACGGCAAACCGATTTTTCACTGGGGGACTTTGGACCAGGGCTGGTGGCCGGATGGTTTACTCACACCACCCAGTGAAGCTGCGATGGTATCAGATATTGAATTTCTGAAAAACGCCGGGTTTAATACGATCCGGAAACACATCAAAGTGGAGCCGAGGCGCTACTACTACCATTGCGACAAAATGGGCATGTTAGTCTGGCAGGACCAGGTCAGCGCCATGGCCGACAACCCGGAATGGACCCGCCTTCTTCCCGACCCACCTACGGTAACCTGGCCGGAAGCCGCTCACGCGCAATTTATGGCGGAGCTGAAGCTAATGATCGATACCCTTCACAACCATCCATCGATCGTGCAGTGGGTTCCTTTTAACGAGCGCTGGGGACAGCATCAGACCGTGGAGACCGGGCAGTGGACTGTGAAATATGATCCGACCCGACAGGTCAATATTGCCAGCGGAGGAAACTTTTTTCCCGCAGGTCACATCGTCGATGCTCACAAATACCCTCATCCCGAGTTTCCATTTGATCAGGATAACGGTCGCTTTGACGGCTATATCAAAGTCATGGGTGAATTCGGGGGCCATGGCTTTCCGGTGGACGGCCACGTCTGGGCACCCGGCGCCCGCAACTGGGGATATGGCGGGCTCCCTAAAGATAAAAACGAATGGCTGGAGCGTTACCGAACCTCCATAGAAAAACTGGCTGAACTGAAGAAACAGGGAATCGCGGCCGGAATCTATACTCAGACTACCGATGTCGAGGGCGAAATTAACGGCCTGATTACCTATGATCGCAAAGTTCAAAAAATTGATCCGGAAGAGCTGAAGAGCATTGCCGGTCAACTTTTTGAGTAAAGCCTTCTCTCTTCCGGAAAGGATACCGCAAAATTTGCGGGGCAACTTCGATGGAAACGGGTTAGATCTTGAAATGAACCAGTCAAACCCAAGCCTGAAAGAAACACGCGGACCATCGCTCTGGGTGACCGAGCCCTTCCGGGTTTTTCTTCCCCTTGGCGTGGCGGCCTCGATTATGGGAGTCCTGATCTGGCCCCTTTTCTATGCCGGGCTGTGGAAATTCCCACCACCCCTGCAGCACCCTCGCTTCATGATTTACGGTTTCGGCTTTGCCTTTATCGCCGGATTCCTCGGCACGGCCTGGCCCCGCTTTCTTGATGCAAAGCCATTGAAGCGAATAGAATTGATCCTCCTTGTTTCGACCTGGCTGTTGACTCAAGTTCTCTGCGGACTCAACCAGATCCGCTATACCGATGCCGCGTTTTCACTACAGGTACTGACCCTTATTATCATCCTGGCATCCCGATTAATCGGACGGGTCGATAAATCTCTACCTCCTCCCGGATTTCTTCTCGCCTTTGGATCGGTATCCGCAGCCTTCGTAATCAGCCTGAGTTGGGCGATTACGCCCGGAGGCCTGCCACCAAAAGTTTACCTATTTACTAAACTCTTTCTCTGGCAGGGATTATTACTCCTCCCGATCCTCGGGGTGGGATCGTATCTTTTTGCCCGCATCTTTCAGGAGCCGGATAAGGAAGCGGTTACCGCAAAACCCCACCTCCGGAAGATTGGCGTCTGGGTTGCCGCAGCTTTAATCATCGGCTCATTTGCGATCGAGGCATCCGGTTGGATTCGGACCGGAAATTTGATTAGATTCAGCGCCGTTTTGATTTGGCTGGGGATGGCGGCTCCGGCGGTCTGGAAGGGAGCAATTACCTCGACACGCGCCCGCGCCCTCAGGCTGGCAATCGGAAGCATAGCTCTGTCATTTTTTGTTCGCAGCATTTGGCCGGGCCCCGGATACGCCCTGGTTCACCTACTTTTCATATCGGGATTCGGCATGACGATGCTACTGGTTGCGGACCGGGTCACTCTGGGGCACAGCGATCAACTGGAAAGTCAGCCGTCGAAATCCAAACTGTGGCGATGGCTCATCGGACTGATCCTCCTTGCCGCCGCGACCCGCGCTTCCGCCGACTTTAAGGCGTCTATCCTCGTTTCCCACCATATCTACGCCGCCCTGATTTGGGCGATTGTCGCTGTCATATTTTGGGTTAAAGTCGGTAAGTTCTGGTGGAACCGGAACGTCACATAAAAAGTTGATCGCAAATCGATCGAAAATGTCGGGACGACCCTTCATCTTAAACCTCAGATATTCGGGGACGACCCCATACGATTTACGATACTATGGCCTGGATTATCCTCATTGCGGCCGGCTTATGCGAAGTGGGCTGGGCGGTCGGATTAAAGTATACTGACGGATTCACGAAGCTGTGGCCCACCCTGGGCACGATACTGGCCATGACCATCAGCGTCTGGCTACTGGGTGTTGCGATGAAAACCCTCCCACTCGGAACGGCTTACAGCGTCTGGGTCGGGATTGGTTCTATCGGCACAGTCATCCTCGGAATCGTCCTTCTTGGAGAACCTGCTAATCCGGGGAGACTGATTAGCATCTCCCTGATCCTGCTCGGCGTTGTCGGCTTGAAAATTTCGGCCTAACCTACCTATTCTCCGAGAAGTATTTTCAGTATAAAGTCGTTCCTGGAACTATATTTTTCCGAGCTGGACACCAAGGAAATTAGGAGGTGGCATTCCATACCAAGCTCGTCACATTTCTCTTTCATTTTCACTCCATAAACCGGGTGATGAATGCCGTGACCCGCATTTTCCGATGGTAACTTCATATTATTTCCATAGGTCATCAGCAGTGGTGGATCATCTTTACTGACGTGGTTGTAAGCCGAAAATTCCCGATATAACTCAGCATGTTTTTCGTAATTCTCGAGAGCGCCTTCAATCGTTTTCTCACCGACGGCCATATTGATCATCCGGTGCTGAAGAACCATCGGCCCCAGCCACGGCTCAATTTGTTTGGGATCGATCGAGGTTTGCCCTCCATTGACCGCTGCGCCCTGCACCCGGGTTGACTCACGCTTAACGGGGTCGTCTGATTCCGGATCGGCGAGATCATCATGGCAGAGAATCCACATCGAGGTGCAGGCCCCGGCACTGCCGCCTGACAATACAATTTTATCTTTCCGAATATTCCATTCATCAGCCTTCGACCGGATGAATTGAATCGCACGAGCTGCGTCGTGAACCGGAGCCGGCAAAGGCGCTTCACCGCTGAGTCGATAGTTAACCGCAGCATAGGATATGCCCTTGTCCACAAAGTAGCGGGCATCCTTCCAACCTGACTTTTTGTCGCCTCCAACCCAGCCTCCGCCATGGATGTAGACATGAAGCGGACGGGGCCCGTCGCCTTCGGCTTTCCAGAAATCGATCACCGTCATCTTGTGCTCATCATAGGGCACGTCAGCCAAGTCGGGTTTTAATACCGGTGGAGCGGCTTTTTTCTCCTGAGCCACAACCGGAATCAGATTCAGAAGACACAAAAGCGAAAAAATCGTTATTTTCATGGCCGATACGATGACGGAATTTTGCTACCGCCGTCAAGATTCGACTATCACATGATGAAGGGAGCGCAACATCACCTGACCTCACTGATCATTAAAAACCCGCTGTCTCCACAGCTCGAAAGTTAACAGCATCCAAAGCCGAATCCCGTAGCGGCCGGGCCCGCCTTCGATATCATATTTCAGCAACTGTTTGACCCGTCCATAATCAAATATTCCGCCGGACTCGATATTCCGCTTGCTCAATACTTTCCGGGCATACCGTTTCATCTCATCTTTAAACCAGTAATGCACCGGAACCCGCATCCCGCTTTTGGGTCGATCGATAATCGAATCCGGCAAACGGCCCCGGTAAGCCTCCTTCAGAATAATTTTCTCTATCCCGTTTCGAAGTAACAAGTCACCGGGTAAACGCATACTGAGTTCGATGAGGCTTTCATCGAACAAAGGCGATAGCGGAGTCAATCCGTTAGCCCCCAGCATCCGCTCGACTTTCGGAAGAATGAGGTGAGCCCCCTTTAGTCTCATGTTGATCAGAAACAGTTTCTTCAGAAACGATCGCGGTTCATCGACATTGAAAAATGGAGTCAATACCGCCTCCAAATCTTCGGCTTCGTCGATCCGGGCACGCATCCCGGGGCAGAGAAGTTGCTCAAGCTCCTCATACCCCCGACGGTATGATTTCAAATAGGCTTTTTCCCTGTGGTTAACCTCTTTGGCGTCGCCATACCAATGGTGCAGCAGCATGGTCATGTTTTTGGGACCACCGAAGAGCGGGTCTCCCCCCTCCCCGTTGAATACCGCCTCAACTCCCTGATTTCGAACATGCCGGGCGAGCAGAAAATTCGGCATCGCGACCGGATCCCCAATCGGATCGTTTAACGAATCGACCACATCGTGCAGGGTGGGGAGAAACGATTTTGGATTGATCTCCACTTCCTCACAATTGACACCGCAATAGTTCGCTGCCTCCCGAATAAATGGCAGTTCGTTAGGATAATTCTCTCCAAAATGTATCGCGTGAGCCTGAACATTCCCCGCCCCGTGTTTCTCTTTCAGGGCTGCGGTCACGATACTGGAATCGATCCCTCCGGATAGAAACACGTGACTCTCTGCCATTCCGGGTGGCGTGGTGTTTTCGATACTTTCCTGAAAAGCCTTATCAAAAATTTGGATCCATTCCTTTTTTGATCGTTCTTCTTTACCTTCAAGCTGCTCTGGGAAAAAGTAACGTTCCGGCTCCGAAAAATTCTGTGTCAAATAGCAACCTGCGGGAACTTCGCGAATGCCCCGCAGCATGGTATTGCCCCCGGGCACAAAACTGAAAGCCAGGTACTGCGCGATCGATGAGGGCAACAATTCCGGAGAGTAATCAGCCACTTGATAGAGAGCCCGACTCTCTATCGAAAAGTGATCCCGCCCGCCGATTTCGGAATAATATAACGTTCGCCTTCCGGACCGGTCCCTGAACAAATACCGTTGCCCACCATGAACCAGAACACCCACAAAAGGTCCCCGCAGATCGTCGAGTATTTTGATCCCCAATTTCCGGACTTCTGAGAGTAGCTCGTCAATATCGCGACACCCCGGGTGACGGGGCATACCGGCCAGAGCGATGAACACCTCTTCGTCGAACGCCACTCCCGACAAGGGATTCGCACAGGCATCGGGCCCAAAGGCAACCTGAAGTGAATCGCCGAATCGGTATTCCCGGTCCTCGCCGGTGCACCGATGCCAGAGACGCTGCGCCATCCCGCGCAGTCGGTCTTCGTCAGGACTTCCCCAGAACCCACAAAGTAAACTCATATAAGCAGGTTAACCAAAATCGCCATCGCTTTCGAGATCACCGTCTTCCCCGTAGGTGATCGCCCAGTAGTAGGTAAAGTCCCCTCCCGATGTATCGGTGATACTTCGGGAAAGCAAGGTGCTCAACTGGTGATAGGGAATCGCATGAAGCGGGAAATTTACTCCGAACGCTTCTCTCACTTTTTCATTCACTCCAAAGGTATCGAGCATGGCGTTGGTAATCCCGAGATCCCGAATCTGCGATTCCTGAACCGGCCAATCATTGAGAATTCGCTGCTGCATCGCCTCACCTTCAGGTCCCGCATCGTGAAGGAGGAACACTTTCATATCGGGATTGGTTTGCAGTAGCTCATCCGCTTTGATTGCGATGTATCCCGGGTAACCATTCTCACTGATTACCAAAGCCGCATAACCACTGTGAAATTCGTTCAGCACCAGCCAGTCGACCTGGATATCCTGCTGACACACGATCAGATTAGCCGCTCCGTAGTCGTGAATATCCGGCTCGATCTGTTTTGGCGGTGCCTCGTGAAGACCGGCCTCCCTGATCAACCCCGGAATCTCCCCTCGTTTGACTTTCCAGGTTTTCACGATGCCATCCCAGGTCTTACGGGGTATGATCTTCCGCTGCATCATCACGGCCGCCGCGATCAGCCCCAACCAAAGAATACCTATCAGTATAAAACGCAGCGTAGCAAACGCCTCCCCGAATACAATACTAATCCCTATCGTCAAAATTCCGCCCGCTACGATGGCTCCGCCGATACATCCACCCTTATTTCGGGTGCGGAGGGCAGCGACGTGGTACAGTTCGTCCTCAGTGAAATAATAACTACCGTTGCGGGATACCTTCGCCAAAACGGAAAGAAACTTCCCATCGGTCATTTTGCAGCCCGATCGTGGAGTTTGGGGATCGAAGACAAATTGGTACCGACATTTGGTACACACCATCCCGTTCTTGCCACGAAGTTGGTTGTAGGAACAATTGGGGCATTTCATCACTAACTATATAATTGTCTTATTAACCATTGGGTGGTTTTCATGTGTTGGTCCAAAATCACTGTCGGGATGGTAGGCAATGACCCGGAGCGAATCATCACCGGTGAAAAAACTGTGAACCCCGCCCGCCGGAATATGGAACAGAGTACCCGGATTCAAGGGACACACTTCCCCCGGTGTTCGACATTCACCCGCTCCGGAAATAATCATTCCCAAGCGAAGCGATGGGTGGGTGTGTTGAGTCTGTTCCGTGCCGGGCGGGATATGCAGCAAATTGAGGCAAGGGTCACCCATCATTACCGGCGGAATGAGCAGCGAATCGGTACATCCGTCGATATATTGGAGTCGGCCTTTTTCCTCCACGGGGCCACCCAGCATAAAAACGCCTTCGTAGCCGTGTCGACTCATCACGATGCCACGTGAGCCCGTTGCTGCGGGAATAATCTCGAGATCGCCCGGCACCGAAAAATACATCCCTGCCGAAATCGGGTAGTTTCGCGAGCCCACTTTCAGGAGAGCCTCACCCTCGAACACAAAGCCAAAGTGAGTCCCTTCGCCCGGATTAAGCCCATGCGAATTCCAGGTCAAAAATGAGGACGAAAACGGGTCATCCGACAGATCACAGAGACAGCCCGTGCCCCAGTTTGAACGATTGCCTAAAATTCGAATCCCCTTCATTTTTCGATGATCGCTCACCATTCATACCTGTAAAGGGTTGACCTAAAAAGGCTAAAACTTCGTCGGGAGCCTTAATTCCTCCGCCCTCCGGATCGGTAGGACGATAATAAACTGAAAACGAGAGTCCTACGCATATATTTACCTTCAATTTCCGCTTAATACGAGGGCGCGGTTTGAAGCTTGCTATCGAGTCATTTTCCGCTTAAAAAGGACTCCTATTGGGGACTTGAACACCCTCATCCGAGAAACACAAACACAATGAAACTGCTGACATTTGCTCTTTTGTCCCTTCTAATCGCTCTTCCAGCGGTTTCCCGGGCGCAATCCTACGTTTTTGGATACGGCGGCTTCGATTCCGGACTCGCCACGGATTTTACCGAGATCAACTCACTTAGTCTCGATTTTGAAAACGGAGTGCTGTATGGCGCCGGTCTCGGACGGGTTTCCTCGCTGATTGGCGGCAGCCGATTCGAGTTTGAGGGTCTCCGGTCTCACAGCGATTTGGAGAGCGCTGCGTTAAACGGCATGACGATCAATGGGATCGGCGGGGAAATGACGGTTACAGCCGGAATGTTCAATTTTTTGAAGCAGTTTCCTCTGATGGGAACCATGACGTATCTCGGCGGAGGAATCGGTTACAGCCAGGTCGAGACCGAGTTTGGCGCAACCAGTAACTCAAGTGATGCGGTTGCCTATCAAGTGATTGTCGGAGCCGAGCTTCCTCTCGGGCAAAAATTTCAGCTATTCACTCAGTATAAATTTCTCGGAATCGGTGAAACTGATTTCGGAGCCGCCGGCAATATGGACGGTTTCACGAGTCATAACTTTATCGTTGGCCTGAAATATTGCTTCTAACCGCTACCGCGGAGAATTCCGGACTCACGACGATTCCAAGTAAGCTCTCACCCGGGAGAAATCGTGTCGGACCAAGTCTTCGCGATGAATCACAAAAGTGATTGTTCCCGCGTCCCAGAAGCAAAATCCCACATCGGAATCGTAACCGAGTTTAAGTAGCGGAATCCACTCTTCTGCGGTGCCCCCCTTTTCGTCAGCAGCTTGTTGTTCAGGAGACTCGTGCTGAGTGAATGTATAACCATTGATCGCGTGCCCTTCATCGGACGACATCGAGTCAATAAAAGCTTCGTATGCCGATTCATGCTCGCTGGAAAGGTATTTGGGTGGCATGTAAGTGGAGGGCATTGAGACTGCATTCGAAAACTCAACTTTGAAAGGTGTCGCTGTATAGTCATCGCAATCGTCCGTCAGTTTCGAAGGGTCGATCACGACCTTTTTCAATTTACTCAGATCTCCCTTATAGTAGATAACCTTGGCCTCGATATCTTCAGTGCTATCGATAAAGAAGGACAAGAGACCGGTGCGAGGCAGATAATTCTGCATTTCGCAGATATCACTAAGTCGCAGCTGCGCTAGAAAAACCCAATACAAACCGGTCTCATCCACCGGAAACAAATCCGGTGAAGCGAGGTCGGGAAACCCTCCCAGCCTGGATAGGCCGGCTTCCTCTCCTGCAGGCTCGGTAGTGTCGATCTCAATCGCTTTCCTGCAATCCCGGTGAAGTTCAGCCGAGTAACGCTCCAACCCAAACTCCAGCAAGGTTGGGTATAGGGGTGAAGTGGCCTGATCAAACTGAGAGTAGTTCAAATCAAGGCTCTCAACCTCCATGATGGGCTTAAGATCCCGATTGGGCCGGTACGTCCAATCCATAAACAGGTTACGATGCCGCGACTCAATCCCAAAATGATCCAACCGCTTACTCAGCGCTTCCAACTCCGACGGAAGTTCCGTAAATTCGTTATTTTCCAGGGTCAGCGACTTCAGATTTTTTAGCGCTGCTATCGATTTCGGTATCGAGACGAGTTTGTTGTGCCTGAGAGCTAAATACTCCAGATTCTCGAGATCACCGATCGAATCGGGAACTGTAGTCAAGCGATTGCAATCGAGAAACAACCGGGTCAAACTACCGAGGGAGCCGATCGCTTGAGAGACCTCGCCAAGACGATTGTAGGAAAGACCGAGATTATCCAGGTGTACCAACTGATATATTTCCGCCGGGAGCGTCTTAATTTCATTTTGACTTAGATATAGAAAACGCAGATTCGTCAGTCCCCCGATACCCCTTGGAATTGAGCGAATCTGGTTATTTCCGAGCCGAAGCGTTTCCAGCTTTGTCAGTTCGAGGACCTCCTCAGGAAAAGCCTCGAGTTTACAGGCCTGAAAAGAAAGATGACGGAGGTTAGGCAAGTTCTGAACTATAGAAAGCAAAGGCCTCGCATCACTAAGTGAAACCGACAAATTCTCGAGGTTTGCCAGCTCGCCAACTCGAATCAGCTTATCAGAATCCGTTTCACGACTCAAATTAAGCCCCGTGATCTGACTTGGCTTCGACAAGGCTTCATCCAACGAATTAACATCCATCCCCCAGAATAACCGGTCAAAAGCCTCTGTAAACCCGAACCCTGTTCAGCCTACTTCCTTCGCTTGTGACGCTCAGATGACTTCATCATTCGGGCCATTTCCAGCGGAAGATCGGAGACAAATTCCATCGGCTCTCCAGTTTGTGGATGAGGAAACCTCAACTCGGCAGCATGCAAAGCCATTCGCCTAGGGCGATTCTCTACCGGACGATCGGCGCGGGGAGTATCGAACTCGGGATGATACTTCTCATCACCTATAATAGGGCAGCCGATTTTAGCGAGCTGGACACGGATCTGGTGCTTTCGACCGGTATCGAGAACCAACTCGAGAACCGAGCGCTTTTCGGTTTTTCGAATCACCCGGAAGTGGGTAATCGCTTCCCGGGTATCATCACCCGCAGGGGCGACCCGAACCCGGAGGGCATTCGACTCGTCGAGGTGGTCGCGCAGAGTTCCGCTCTTTTGGGGTGGAATCCCATCGACCACTGCAAGGTATTTCTTTTCCGCTTGTTTCCAGTTTTCCTGCAGAGCGGTTTTCGCCTCAACCGTTCGGGCAAAAACCATCAGTCCGGAAGTATCCCGGTCCAGTCGGTGAACAATCCAAATCCGCCCGCTACCACCGAGGTGATGCTCTTTGACGTACTCCATAAGCTTAGAATACGCCGTGGCATCATCCGCTTTATTTTTCGTCGCAATCGAAAGTAATTTGGCCGGCTTCATAATTACGATGATGTCGTCATCCTCGTAAATCAGATCCATCCCGGCCGGAAGGCCGGTCACCGGAGCCGCTTTCGGAGTGGGCGCGAGAGTGATGATATCGCCCGCTTTGAGAGGATGAGTCGAATGCTTTGCGACACGGCCATTGACCTGAATACCATCAAACTTCAACCATTGGCGAACCTTGGTTCGCTTGACCCCGGGCAGCTTATCAAAAAGAAACGGGAGAAGAGTGCCGTCTTCTACGGCAGTAAAAGTTTCACGCATAGTGGCTATGAAGGGATCAATTTCGGTTAATTCTCGGGTAGTTTCGACGGGGAGGCGGAGAATACAAGCCCCGCTCTGAATATCAATGACCTGCGAAGAGCCAATCACCCTTCACGGCATCACCGTCGCAGCAACCTCTCTCCAGAACGCGCCGGTAGTCCAGCGTCGATAATTTGGCGGGCCGCCAGTTCGCGGTCGTATTCGGTCCGGAGGAATTCAACCGTGCGCTCGTCCGAGTCAAATAACACCCACGACGCTCGACCGTCCTTATCGCGGGGCTGGCCTACCGATCCCACTGTGATGGCGGTCGGCTCAGCGTCCTTCAACTCATAAAACCCATCGACCCGCGATGGCTCCCGCTCCGGAAACACAGCGAGTTTGTGGATGTGCCCGAAAAAGCCGATATTCAGGTCGCGATTCTTCATGATTTCTATAGTAGGAGCCGCAGTCTCGTCACATTCGAGGTATGGCCAGCTATTGGGATCATCCAAACCCGCGTGAGCGATAATGACATCTTCATCCAATGGCAGGAACCAGGGCAGCCCGCGGATCCAATCCAGCGCATCTTCTGAAAGCGACCGGAAAGCGTGAACCGCTCCTGCTTCCACCGGATCCTCGCTCCACCAGTCACCGAGACTTTCTACCCCATTATCAGCCACGGCGACGGTATATGACTCATGGTTCCCAAATACACAATTTCCCCCGAGCGCCCGCACGTATTCGACACATTTCGCCGGGGAAGCGCCATATCCCACGATATCTCCCCCAAATACGATGAGATCTACCGAGTGCTTATCGACTTGTTTTAGGACGGATTCAAAAGCGGGCAAATTCCCATGAATATCTGATAAAACGGCAACTTTGGGCATAACCAGATTACCTACCTCCCGGAACGGGATCTTTCAATCGCGGAAAATACCGGAACCAGCCAGAGCCATCGCGGCGACTGTACCCTGTACAATTTCAGAGTGTACCCTGTACAGTTTCGGAGCGCACAGGGTAATGCCGCAAGGAATCGCGTGAATTCCGTGGCAAAGAATTCAAAATACGGCAACGCCGTTACGTAACCCAGCCCATGGTTGCCGCAGCGAAACGAAGGCTACCATGGGATTTGCATACCAGCAATTCCCCTACGCCGAAGCCGTTGCGAAAGCTTTCAGATCACTTTCAGCGATCCGCTTGTCGTGTGACAAAATCCCCGGGTAGACTCTCTGCTTCACTCCGGTCAACCCAGGGCTGTGTTACATAACGGCGTTGCCGTAGAGAAAACAGGAACAGACATTTCGCAGCGCCAACGGCGCGATTCAAACTAGCCCGGGGGCAGCGGTGCGGGATTTAGCCCCACCTAATAAAGCGCTGAAAGCGCGATTCAAGTCGCCACGACACTTCAAATTGTATTCACCAAAGGCGACTCAATTATCTATAAAATCTCCGCCGTTCACATGCAAGGTATGCCCCGTGATGTAACTGGCATCCTCACTGGCTAGAAATACATAGGCAGGCGCAACCTCCGACGGCTGGGCCGGGCGCTCGAAAATCGATTGTTCGCCGAATTTCTCGACTTTATCTTTTTCGAAGGTCGCCGGGATTAACGGCGTCCACACCGGCCCCGGAGCAACGCTGTTCACCCGGATTCCCCGTTCACCGAGATTTGCCGCCAGCGACCGCGTCATCGCTGTCACCGCGCCTTTTGTCGCCGAATAATCGATCAAATGACTACTGCCCCGAAAAGCCGTTACTGAGGAGGTCAGGATGATGACGCCGTTCGCCGGAAGATGCTCCATCGCAAATTTCAAAACATGAAAATGCCCATAGACATTGGTTCGGAACGTCCGGTCGAGGGTTTCCGGATCGATGTCATCCACTCTGTCCTCGGGGTGTTGCTCAGCGGCATTCAGCACCAAAATGTCGAGACCTCCGAGCTCGCGCAGAGCGGACTTCACTAGCGTTTCGGCATCAGATAGATTACCCAGATCGCCCGGACTCGCTGAGCACTTGGTTCCATAACTTTGCGCCATCTCGATGGTCTCCATCGCATCAGTTGTTTCACTCAGGTAACCAAAATGAACATCCGCACCTTCCGCCGCAAAATGAACAGCGACAGCCCGACCTATCCCACTGTCGCCTCCTGTAATGAGAGCCTTTTTACCTTTCAGCTTCGAGGCAGGTATATAGTTGTCCCGAATCGACTCGGGAACGGGTTTCATCTGGTGCTGCAATCCGGGAAGTTCCTGGGTCTGCCCGGGCTGATTAGGGTCTTTCTCGTTGTAACTCATTTCTCTACTTTGTTAGGTAGAACATTCTTTTGCATCCTCTATGCCATAGAAGAAATCCCGCTATTTGCCCCTTCTCACCAAAACGTCTTTGCAATGCGCATGAAACACGAAGGAAAATCGCAATACCGCGGTACTACCGCAGGATACGTAATGCCATATAAACAGGGCGACTTTATCCAATTTCCGATCAAAAATTAAATTTGCAGAGAAAAACATCGACTTTGCCATGTTTAGATATCAGAAAAGTTAATTTTAGACAGATATCCATCGGTGATTGGATAAATCAAGGGTTTTGCCATTTCAAAATGGCAAAAGGGGTTGAAGTCCGGAAATTTGGGTGAATAATGACAGAAACCACCAATTTCGCCATGTTTACATTGCATCGGAGATTAATCTTATGATTCCACTCGATAAATTGATTCGTTTTCACCGAAGACAGGCCGGGCTTTCCCAGATCGAGCTCGCCGAGATCGCTGAGGTGAGTCGGATCGTGGTGCAATCGGTTGAGGCAGGTGAAGAGGGCATTCAGTGGCGTAATTTGTGCGCGATTCTGAAGGTTTTGAATATCAAGTTGGAGCCGAGTGGTCCATTGATTTCGGCATGGAAGAGTTCACTGACAGAAGAGGAGGACTCTGATGAAATCTGATATGAAACGTTCAGCCTCAATCTATCAGCAAGATGTACTCGCAGGGTATCTCGTCGAAAAAGAAGATGGAACCTGGGCCTTTTCCTATCATGAAGGTTATGATGGAATTCCGGTATCGCTAACTCTGCCGGTTCAGTCGGAACCCTACCATTTCCACAGATTTCCACCATTCTTCGAAGGCTTACTGCCTGAGGGAGTGATGCAGGAAGCCCTTCTAAGGCGGCTCAAGATTGACAAGAGCGACTATTTTGAACAACTACTCGCAGTTGGAAGAGATTTGGTTGGATCGATAACTATTTTCCCGGCTGAAGATAAACACGGGACATGAAGATGAAGAGCTATTGTCCGATTACTTTGGATCTTCTGAAAGAGGATGAATCTCATTACTCGAAAAAAGGACTTCAAACACTGAGCCGTACCCTAAAGGATTTGACCCCTCTTCAATACACGACCGATCAACAGATGGCTGAAGCGGTCGCCCGGGCGGACAAAATGTCTATTCAGGGTGTGCAGCCGAAACTGAGTGCCTTACTGAAAGTAAATGAGGGAAAGTTTGAAATTGTCGACACCGGGGGGCGTTTCATTCTGAAGCCATGCCCTACGATGTTTAAAGAGGTGCCCGCTAACGAGTCGTTGACGATGACGATGGCCGGCCTGTGTGGTATCGAGACGCCTGATCACGGATTGGTATATGCGGTGGATCAATCATTCACTTATTGGATCAAACGTTTTGATCGGAAAGGCAGAAGCAATCGCAAGTTCCCGCAGGAGGACTTTGCTCAACTCACGGGCAGATCGCGTGAGACTAAATATGACAGCTCAATGGAGAAAGTGGTATCTGTCCTGGAACAGTATTGTACCTTTCCGGTTCTTGAAAAGAGGAAGATCGCAACACTGACTTTATTTTGCTATCTCACCGGAAATGAGGATATGCATTTGAAAAATTTCTCGATCATCACTCGCGAGCAGAATGGGCAACCGATGATTAAATTGAGCCCGGCTTATGATTTATTGAATACGACGATTGTATTAAAAAATCCGCCAGAAGAAGTGGCACTTCCTATCAAAGGAAAAAAGCGAAATCTTTCAAGAACCGATTTGTTAAAATACTTTTGTATCGAGAGGTGCGGTCTATCAAGCAAATACCTCGATAAAATACTAGAGGAACTATCTGGTCAGCTACCGATGATGAGGTCCCTGATAAACCGCAGCTTTTTAAGTGACAATCTTCGCGTGGCTTACACGGATATATTGCACCAACGAGCAGAGAAACTGGGTCTGTAGAAAGCCTTCTTTTCACTTTACCGGCCTATAGCCGAACTCGTTTCTCTATCAGGGAACCACGGAGAATCGCCACACCGAAAGGATCAATCGTCAGTTCACACCGGCCCTCTTTTACGACGAGCTCCGTTCCTTGAGACAGGATGCATTCCCCGGTGAAACTCAGTCGAAAGCTCCCAACGTCGTGGTTAGGAGAATGTAGCCGAACCAGAACGATATAGCCCTCTGGATCGCCTTGATAGACGACTTGCGCGACTTCCATCTCCGGATCCCAGGTCGCTGTCATCTTTGTTGAGGATAGAATCTCCGCAGCGATCCATGCTTTGCGAATCTCCAGTAGAGTTCGATACCATTCCAGAGTTTGCTGATTCCCTGCGGACGCTTCCAGTAATTTCGAATCCAGAAATGCGGCATCGGAAATGGGGGAAACGATGTTGTTCCAGTCGTGCAGAGGATGCTCCTCTTTGCGCCCCTGCTCCACCGCTCGACGGATTTTCTCGTCACCGAAATCCGTGAAAAAGTAAAAGGGCGATTCGCTGGCAAACTCCTCCCCCATAAACAGCATGGGAATCGACGGTTGCAGGATCAACAACGCAGCGACCGCACGCTGCGCCTCTGTCGAAGTCAACTGGTGCAACCGCTCTCCCCCGGGGTCGTTTCCGATAAAGTCGTGATTTTGCAAAGCTACCACTAATGATTCAATCCCTACCTTTTCAGGAAACTCGTCGAGGAGGTGACGGATTCGTTCGGTGCTCAGGGTGCCATGAAACACATAGCCACGGCGCAGGATCAGATCGATATCCATCGGTTCGTAAGAGCGCACCGAGAGGTTCTTACCCGGCCGGAGGATTGCATTGATCGAGTGGATAAAATCGTCACACCACAAGGCATCGATCCCAAAGCCGCCATCCTCCAGCGGAACGAGCATTTCAGGGTCGTAAACATTACTTTCCGCGATCAGATGGCACTGTCGACCGAGTCGGGCCTTCAGCTTTTGGAACTCCCGGCTGACCTCCTCGACGATGTGCGTTTTGGAGTGATCTATCATACAATGAGCTGCATCAAGACGGAGCCCATCGACCCGGAATCCCTCCACCCAGTAGCGAACGTTTTCTAGATAAAATCGGCGTAGTGATCCGAAATATTCACCATCGAAATCCGGAGCATCACCCCAGGGCGTGGAGTGCTTTTCCGACAAGTATCCACCAAACTCGGCAAGGTAGTTTCCTTCCGGACCAAAGTGATTATATACCACATCCAAAATCACCGCGAGACCTCTCTGATGCGCGGCATCGATGAGAGCCATCATATCCTCCGGCCGGCCGTAGGTATTTCGCGGAGCGAATAGATTGACACCATCGTAACCCCAGTTCCATCTTCCGGCGGACTGTGCGACCGGCATTAATTCCAGAGCGGTAACTCCGAGATCGACCAGTTCATCCAGTCGATTGATCGCTGCCGCAAAGGTTCCTTCGGGAGTAAAAGCTCCGACGTGGAGTTCATATAATATCAGATCCCTCTCGCTAATACCGCTCCAGTTTTCAGACTCCCATTGATATTGGAATGGGTCGAAAAGCTCAGATGGACCATGGACACCCTCCGGCTGAAAGCGGCTTGCAGGATCCGGCAAAGCCCGGCTTTTGCGGTCCGCCCTATAATGGTAACGCGCTCCATGCTGCGTCTCGACCTCAACCTCGAACCACCCGTCTTCCCTCCGATCCATCGGAATTGCGGGCCGATCCTCCAGATTGAAGCGTCAAGGTATCGCAACTCCTCGCGTAAGCGCGAAACCGAACCCTGCCGTCGTTCAGAAACACCGGACCAAATTGATAGTTATCCATACCGAAATCACAGAAGGAGCGATTGGCCGCCATCGATCCATACCGGCGAACCGGTAATGTGTTTTGCGGTATCACTGAGGAGAAAAGTCACCAGATTGGCAACCTCCTCAGGGTCGCCCATTTCACCGTGGGTGATTGGAACTTTTCCCTCGGGATATTCCGCCGGAATTGATATATCGTCCAAATTTCGTCGTTCCGTTTTATCATGAATCCCGGTAGTGAACGCTCCCGGGCAAACCACGTTGATGCGGATATTGGACCTCGACAGCTCAAGCGCCAGCATCTGACCGAGAGCGAGCTGCCCGCCTTTACTACATCCATAGGCACTCGCACCTTCATTACTAAAGGTTCGCGTCCCGTTGATCGATGAAATGATCACGATACTGCCTCCTCCAGCCGCACGCATTTTAGGAACAGCGAAATGAATGGTGCGATAAGTTCCACCAAGATTCATGTCGATCGTTTTCTGCCACTCCTCAGGAGTCAGCTCATCGATAGGGGCCCACGTTCCATTGATTCCTGCATTGGCGACAAGCAGATCCAATCTCCCCCATTTGTCGCAAACCCGGTTGATTGCACTTTCGACCTGTTCATCACTGGTGACATCCGCCTTGACGCAAATACATTCTCCTCCCATCGATGCGATTTTTTGCGCAACCCCGGCCATCTCATTCAAATCACGACTGACAATCCCGACCCGGGCCCCACAGCGCGCCATCATCCTCGCTATTTCGGCACCGATCCCCTCGCTTCCGCCAGTGACAATGCCCACCTTGTCCTTCAGCTCTATTTCCATGGGGATTTTTTGAGCAATCGCAGTGCCACGGTCGCAGGGAACCAGCGTCGGGCCAGCCCTGACGGTGAACTTTACATAAGGAGCCACCCCTCACACACCTCTCCAAAGCCGCTAAAAATTGCAAAAAATCAGCCACTCACCTGCAGTTTGCAAAGCACTCCAGAAAAATCTACTAGACATCCCGTAGACAACCTACTAGAATAGCAGTAGATGAAGCCCGATCAACCGTCCGACCTTGAATTGCAGATCCTGTCAGCCCTCTGGAGACTCGAGCCCGTTCCGGTTCGCAAACTCCTCGAAGAATTACCCGATGGTAAAAAGCGGGCTTACACGACGGTTCTCTCCGCCCTCCAGGTTATGGAAAAGAAGAAGCTCGTGACACGGGAACGGGATGGAAAGACGGATCAGTGGTCCTCGGCGGTCACCCAGGACGAAATTCTCGGAAGTCAGGTAGACCGGCTCGTGGACCATGGATTCAATGGACGCCCCAGTTCGTTATTGCAATGCCTACTCGATCGAAAAATCGTGCCTGATGAACTGGATGCGATCAACGAGCTTCTGGAAGTATATCGAAAACAATCAACCACTGAACCCAAATGAGCACCCTACTACAATGGTTCGACACGCCCGCGTGGCAGACTCTGGTTCGCTCCTTCGGGCATTCCCTCTGGGCTGGAACCGTCATCACTCTGCTTGCGGTCATTCTGGTTTGGTCGATCCCTACCAAGTGGTCAAACCTTCGTTACCTTCTTGCCCTATCCGCGCAACTACTCATCCCATTGCTCACCGTTGTGGTTTGGGCTCTGCTGTTTCACTCTACCAATGTTCCCCGCACCTCAACAGACACCTTTTTACCCGCCCCGGTGGAGGCGACACCTTCGCCTGCTACAGTAAAAGCCACCCAAACGCCGGCAGTCCAAAATCCCATACCGGAAAAAATCACCAGCGCTTTTAGATGGTCTCCTTTGATTTGTTTACTGTGGATATCCGGAGCCCTTTTCTTTCTCACAATCTTGTTCCGTGACTCCCGGTCCGCCGCCGACCTGGTTCGCAAAAGGTCCGACGCGGCAAGAAGGGTCGAATTTCTCGAGCCTTTGCTCAGCGAACTGAAACAAAAGATTGGCATCACCTCGGAGGTCTCACTCCGAAGCTGCGGGCAGATCATCCACCCCGCAGTCACCGGCTTTTTGAAGCGGGTTATTCTTATTCCGGCCGATCTACCGGATAACAGCTCGACCAAAATGTGGAGCGTGATTCTTGCTCATGAACTGGCCCACATAAAGCGGTATGACTACCAGGTAAATTTGATTCAGCGAGTCTGTGAATCAATTCTGTTTTTCAACCCTGCAGTTTGGTTTCTCGGGAATCTCACCCGGGAGGAAAGAGAAGCCGCCTGTGACTTACTGGCGAGCCGGGCCGTTTCTGATCACCGGGAGACCTACGTTGAAGGTGTCGCCGAATGGATTCAAATAACTACCGAAACGACCGGTAGAATTCCCGCACCGCTTATGTCGATGGCAGGCCAGAGGTCATCCGGAATCTCCGCCCGGATGAAGCGAATCCTGTTCCCAACTCACCGGCCGACGCCCACGATCAACTTTTCATCGGTGTTACTGTCAGTCCTCGTAGTCGGTATTGCCCTGTGGTCGATTCACGGCGTTTCAATCCGCGCCGCTGACATACTCACAGGTGCTGAACGCGCCCGGATCAGCTCGTCGCTTCGCGCCGAAACCCCACCTGCAATAAAACGGACCGATCCTTATGAACTGAAAATCAACATCCGGGACGAGCAGGGCGAACCTTTTGAAAAAGCCTTTCTCGACAAACTTGTCTTATCTCTCAATGTCACCCACGAGAACAGCTCGCTTTCGACCAATTTGTCGAACCATCAGAATTTTACCCGGAAAATCGAAGCTGGCGTCAGTCAAATCCACTATTTCTCACCGAAATGGGTCCCGGTCTCGACGCCCTCGATGGCTCCTGAACCAGGGAAAGCGGTTGTGGAACACACCATCACCCTCAAAAAAGGAACGGACGCTTATCTACGGGTTTTAAATGAGGCAGGAGCGCCGATAGGTAATCTGGATTTCAATCTGGTACTAGGCGGTCGCGGACATCACCGGAAAGTGACTAGCAATAACGAAGGTACAGTCACGCTACAACTCGATGAACCTGCTGAATTTTCACTCTACCTGTGGGATAAAAACTACGCCTGGTGCAATATCGATTCCATAAAAATGGGCCCCCGGGAAACCACGGAGGTCACCATACCCGATAGCGATACATTTACCCTTACAATCCTCGACGAGACCACCGGAAGACCGATAGCCAATGCAGAAATCCGAAAAGCCAGAGAATTCAACTATGCCCACCGCCCACTCGGCACAACTGATCGCGACGGGCGCGTCAAAATTCATCAAATGACATCAAACCAAAATTGGGATTTGTGCGTCATCAGCCCCGAAGGACACCGCGCCTTCCTCACCGATATTTCGCCCTACCATGGAGAGAACCAAACCAGCCAGATCCCGGCCCCGAGACGGTTAAGCGGCAAACTGGACTTAACTCAATTGGCTGGCGTAGAACCGGATACGTCCGGCCGTTACCCGCTTAAGATAACCGGCGGGACATCGTGGAAAAAAAGACAAACCAACGGATGGTGGGAAACCGCACTAACCGAGCCCGCAGAAAACGGAACGGCAAATTTCCGGATTGAGAACCTCTGGCCCGGCAGACTGACCCTTTCAGCTGGAAATGCCGAGTGGCGAACTCCGGATATCGATTCGGAAACCGAACCCGTGGTATTGTCGGCATCGACTCCAAAAACCACACCACCTAACCAGCGGGAAAAACTTGGTGAACGGGATATCGTAATCGACTTCAAAGCACCTCAAGGAACCGAGCCGTGGGATGGAGACGTCAAAGTGTCTAACTACGGAATCAACGGATGGGAACATACTAAACAAAAAGTGGAGGCAGGAAAGATGCATCTCCGTGACGCCCCTGTTTATTTTCCTCTCACCATAGAAATCAGCCCGGATTGGTCCGACGGCTTCTGGTTTCCAGAAAAACGAATCTATATTTCGAAACGGAACGAAATCCCACCGAAAGACGAAGCAATTCGCGCTGAAATTGCGATAGTGGAAGCCGGAGGCATCAAAGGGAAAATCCTGGAGAGTAATGGCACTCCGGCGAGCGATCTCTTGATATCCATCCGACATGTTCCGGGTGAAGGCGAAGACAAGCTACGCGGACTGCCCTCAATCAAGAACAGTTCCCATCGCCACGACCAAATCAGCGAATTTTTCGCCGCACCGCTCCCCCTGGGCTACTGGTATCGACTCCACATTTATCGAAAGAATACGCGAGTCGCCAGTGAGCCCATCTTCATCGACCAAAATAACCCGTTTGGCGAAGCGACTTTTCAATTCGCCCCGGGGGTATCAGTATCGGGCCGCGTCCTCGACTCCGGAGGAAAGCCTGCCGCAGGGCAAACCGTACAACTGATCTACACTGCTCCGGAAGGCGGAACCTTTTCCGACGAGGGAATCGAGACTCAATTCGATGGAATCTTTCAGTTTGAAGGAGTCAACCTGGATACTCCGGGAAGTTACCATTTAAAATTCTACGAAGATGAAAGCGGATACCACATCCCCGTTACCGCTGATAATCATTCGGAAATAATTCTGAAACGGTAGAGCGGCATCAATCTTTCGTCACTTTCACCGCATGGAGAATGATCCGCGACGCCTTTAGGATAGCCAGTTTGGAACCGGGTAAGGGCTGTATTTCAGATTTGGTGGCGCCGTCTTTCATATCCTTATCCCAGAACAAATGGGTATAGCCCAGTTCGTTTCCGTCGATATCGTAAAACGACACAGTAACCTTACCATCAGTCGAGGAATAACCCTCCCCTTTACAGAAAAAGGAATATCTCGCTTTGTCGTCGACCGCAAACATCGAACTACCACTTTGGGTCCCGCATTTCAGAACAGTAGTGCCGTCCGGACGGCGATAGAGACGCCCTTCCGTATCCGGATTCCACCCGCTGAGATTTAGCGTTCCATAGCGAAAATCGGGATTGCAATTCACTGTGCCCTCAGTGGTTTCGGGCTCGAGTACCAGCTTTTTGATCATCAACCCGCGATTCTTCGGAAGCAATGTTAAGCGCAGTGTTTCCGCATGAGGCGGCGCGTAAAAGACCGTGACATAGTTCTGCATTTCCCGTGAAACGAAGTGAATTGATTTGGCTCGAAGTATTGACCTTCCGTATAGGAGAAAAGTGGATTCATTCCCCTCTTTATCGAAAAACTCGAGTTTGCACCGGGCGAAACTCCGCCCGTAATTCGCATCGATAATCTCCGGAATCCGATCGTTTCTTTCGATGGTATCGTCACTGTCGATAGCAGCGACAATGCTCAGCTTATATTTCTTCAGCGGTGCCACCGGGACAGGCTTCATCACATGTTCGCCCGTCTTCGGATCAAGATCGAGGTAATCTGGTTGAGCACCGTTGCTATCGTAGGATATATCGAGAAGCGGTTCCGCTTTTATAGTCGCCACAGTCAGCAGAAATGCGGTTGCAATATAGAGTAAAAGTTTTGTCATCGTTTAAGGAAAAATTTACCGGTTGTCGTCCCTGCCTATTCACCGAGCTTCAGTGGGCTGCGAAGTAGAGTGTGATTGTTAAAGATCCCCCGACCGTTGTAGCTACTCTCTTCCCGGTCAGGCGAATCGGGATTTACCACCCGGCAGAATTTTCCATCGATGTCCGCATCTCCGGGCTTCACATTTATCTCGTCAAACGGCACCGCAAATAGTACTGACCAACGCCCCTCGTCAGTGAGAAAATGGGCTTTCGACTGGCTGGACCAGCGATTAGCTGTGTCCCAATTCTTCAGGAGATAGGTCCCGCCGTCAGCACCGAGGGCAAAGTAGAAGGTATCCCTCCCGCTGCGGAGAATAATTTCCACCCGATCCCCTTTGGGAAAAAGTCGGCTTGAAGCAGGCGAATTCTCTACGAGTTTCTGATCGGTAAAGGCATCGATCCTAAAGTAGAGATGATTCTTATCTCTCATCATCGCGACAGTGGTCTCATGCTTAACATCGGCGTCTTCGGAGAGCGGCTCCCATTGAGGCACCAATTTAAAATCACCTACCTGGTGAGCTTTGTACCAGTGGGGAGAATCGTATTGACTCCATTGCTCCGTCGATTCGGGCACCAGCGGAACGGGGAGTCGATTAAGCTCGTCAGCAAAACGATCGAATTGGGCAAGCATCCTCTCGATGATCTTGCGGGACTTCGGATCGGAAGCCATATCGAGGGCTTCCACAAGAGCGGTTCGGGCTCGATTTTCCAATCCGGGTTCCACAATAAAATCGGTAAATATCTTTTTTGAGGCAGTGTGACAATTCACTGAGTTGGGGTTCTTTGCATCGTGCCACGAGTCGTTGATCAGTTGATAGAACTTTCGCATCGGCTCCGCTGCATCCCGAAAGGTCCGGTTTATATATTGCTCCCTCAATGCCGCAGGATCCAATGTGGGATCCCACTGGAGCTTGGCGATGATCCATTTCTCGGAACCTTCGAAATCCCAGCGGCTCAGTTCCTCGGAGTCACCGGGGTATCCTTCGCAATGGGCATGAATTCCCCCGATCGAGGCAAGCGCCTTGTAGTCCGGACCGGCAGTGTCGGCGAAGGCGTTGTAGCACTCTCCGTAGTAGTAGCCGAAAAAGCCGAAATTCACGTCCTGCTCCTTATCCCATTGCTGGAAACGTTTCCCCCAGACAGCCCCGCTCTTCCCGGGTTGTTCGAGAATTGGGTATCGTTCATCTTTGGTCGGATAAGCGGCAAAATGCGGAACAATAGCAGGGTGAAGTTTTATCCGGGGTGGTTCCGCCGCAAAAATATAGGCATGGGTATGTAGTTTGAAATCGGGATAATCCTTCGTCATTTCCTCCGCAACCTTGTTAAGCATTAGATAGTTCCTCGTTGAAAAGAACAGAGGATCTTTATTGCTGGTGGCGGCCTTGGCAACGAGTTCACTTCCATCTTCCAGTTTGATCGGCTTCATACACTCCGAACAGGAGCAGACTTCCCAGTTATCTCCCACCCGCGAGATGAGAAACTCTATATCTCGACCCGGAACGCTGGCGAGCATCTCCCGGGCGGCTTTGCTGATAAGTTTCGGCACTTCGGGATGCGTGTAACATGGTTGCCGCCAGCGATTCCGCAGGCGTTTCCCGTTGATCTCCGGATACAAGGTTTCGTCTTCCTCCTCAAGCCCGATAAACGACCAAATGTAGCCGCCACCCACTCCGATGGTCGCCCCGGACAGCCACCGAAGGTAGGGAAAACCTTTACCCAGTTTCAGCGGGGTATTACTTCCGTTTCTACCGAGCCATCGCTGGCTCACCGCTGGATTGGGATCACTCCCGGAAAAGTTGACCTCCCGAATGTCGAAGGTCGGGCGGGTACGGAAATCTGCCTGAGTGAATTCGATTTCTTTTACTTTCGAAAAAATCGCATCGAAGTCCGGGTGCGGACGCGGCCAGATGATATCGGTATTCTTTTCCAAAAATCCATAGACCCCAAAAAGGGTTCCACGCGGATGACTTCCGAATAGATAGATATCCTTTCCATCCCGCCGCACTGCATAACCATCGGAATCAGCAAGAAACTGTAAGTCATCCGTATAGTTTTCAGTCCACTGTGAACCGATATAAAACTTTGGGTGGTCTGCATTGGAAGGCTCCGCCAGCAGGGGAATCCGCTTTCCGGTGATTTCCCCGATCCAGTGCTGTAACTCCCGGGCCGCAAACTCCTCGCGGGGATCGCACGATGTGTTCAGCACGATTTCTCCCGGATAGCTTACGCGGGACGTGATTTCGCGGGAGAGCGTCACCTTATCCACGAGAGACAAACCGACCTTCTCTATTGTTTTGGTTCGGTAGATAGGGATATGATCAAAACTGGTCTGAAAAAGGAGACGAAGGAAAGCGGCCTCTCCGGGCATCTCCAGTTTATGAGGTCGGGAGTAGCGGCTTGATCCCAGCAAATACCTGTCCTTATCGTAAAACAGGAGATAAGACGGAGAGGTCGATCCGCGCGTCAACTGGTATACTCCGCCACTCTCAACCGGTATCGGATCGGTGAGTGCATAGCCATTGTGATTGATTTTCAACGCCGTTCTGCCCTCGATCTCGATAAACTGAGTATTTAGCTGCTCAGACCAACCCGAGTAGTTGCCCGCTCCTTCGGAAAAGTCGCCGTTCAGCACCCCTTCCGAAACGACTACCTCTTCGAGATGAACCTTGGATACTTGAGGCGGGCCGCCGTTCGTGCGAACTAACAATTCGACATTTTCAGCATCTCCAGCAGTTCGAAATGCCTGACTGTATTCCGTTTTACCCGGAACGATTTGCTGCCAATCGTTATCATAACTACCCGCGAAAGGGTATTCGCCTGCGCCATTAACCATGCGCAGTATCCACTTCGCTTGGTCCGCATCGGACTGGACCTCGAATGTGAGGCGATAGTATGACTCCGGTTCGACTTTCCGGGATTCGATGACGTGATCTTTTGACTCGCCCCAAAGCTCGGAACCCGGCAGTAACCCAAAAACAATCAGATAGAATAAATAGCGCATCGCGATTCAAATTTCCCACATCCTTCAGGCAACTCATAAAGTATCTCTGCGGGTATACGCCAAAAAGCGCAGGACTGATATCGTTGATCCCGTTAAGAGGCCATTTCCAGTGCCACAAACAGGCCTTAATCTTGTCGGTATGAAACTCGCGCTGCCACTTCTCAGTCTATTCCTCGGTTTGTCGTATTTGTCTGCCACCGAGGTGATTAGGGAAGCTCACACCGGTGATGTTGAATTGAACCGCATCCAGGTGATTCACTTCGCTCCCGACGGCGTTCTCCTCATTGCAGATGGCACGAAGTCCCAGATCTTCGCCGTGGAGACGGGTGACACAACTGCGGCGACAACCCGCTTCCAACCCATCCCCGGTTTTCAAAAGGAGCTCGCCTCAAAAATGGGTGTGGGGGAAAACGATCTGGACATCATCGATATGGAGGTGAATCCCATTTCGAAAAATCTCTATGTGGCCTGCTTTAATCAGAAGACCCGCACCCCGGGCTTAATCCGCATCGATCGGGACGGCACAATGACGCCGGTGACCCTGAAAGGTGTGAAACATGTTCGCATACCTCTACCGAAGGGCGAAAAGGCACCGGTCAGCGTGATTACCGATATGGTTTGGATCGACAATCGACTGATTGCAGCCGCGCGGTGTAATGAAGAATTCGCCAGCAAGATCTTTTCGGTCGACGGACCACTTCAGCACGAAAAAGGCGGCCAGGTCTACAGTGCCGAAACGTTTCACGTTGCCCACAACCGCTGGGAAACCAAAGCACCGATGAGCGTAATGATTCCCTACGAGGAGGACGGAAAGCACTACATCGTCGGAGCCTTCAGCTGCACCCCGGTGGTGAAATATCCAATTGATGCCATCAAGCCCGGAGCGGTGATCAAAGGGATCAGCATGATCGAGCTCGGTTCCGGCAATCGCCCTCTTGATATGTTCGGCTACTCAACAGAGGGCAAATCCAAAGTTCTCACCAACACCTTTCGGTTCCATCATGAGAAACGCCCCTACGGACCAAGCCCACATCTTGCTTTTCGTTTTGATCAGGAACTGCTTTCAGCTCCGGAGGTCAATGATAAAGCGGTGCGTCGCTTGAAGGGGAACACCCCGGCTACGGAACAAATCCAAATTGCCGAAACCTATCACGGTGTCGTCAAAATGAGCCGACTCGATGACGAATCGGCCCTCGCCCTGAGCGAAACCGGCGATCTCGTCACGATCGCGCTGCCGTGATGATTCTAGCATTACTCGCCGGATCCGCTCTACTTATCGAGACCGGCGCGGGCTCTACTTTTAGCGTAGCCGACGCCCCCGAAAATGCGGAGATTTCTCTACATCGGATTGTGGTAGAGGAAGATCGTCTCCCATCGGTATTTTCCACCGTCGAGCGGAAAGGTTCCCGGCTCATCCTGCGCCCAACCTACCCGCTCAGCCCCGGCGAAACTTACCTCGCCAGAGTTACTGTCGAAGATGAACTGGTGGCGAGTTTGGAATACCGACACAAGCCTCCCGAAAATCAGGCACCGCCAAAAGTCATTAAAATTTACCCCGGGACGGAAACGGTCCCGGCCAATTTACTGAAATTCTATATCGAATTCTATCAACCAATCCGGGAAGGTCGCGAGATTTTCGAGCAAATCCACATCGTCGACGAATCGGGAAAAGCGGTTCACGATCCGTGGCGCCGACAGGAACTCTGGTCGAACAACAACCGCAGATTAACTCTCTGGATTCATCCGGGCCGAATCAAGCAGGGAGTCAATCTTCGCGAAGAACTCGGCCCTGTTTTGCTACCGGGAAAACACTATCATTTACTGATCGACGAGTCGCTCCAAAACCCGGCGGGACTAAAAATGGGAACGCCGTTCCGTCACTCCTTCCGCACAACGGACGAGAGACGGCAGCGAATCGACCTCGCTCAATGGAAAATCCTTCCCCCAAGCGAAAAAGGCGGCTCTTTAACTATCCAAACCAACCGGGCGATCGATCCGTTTCTGGCGGAGCGCTACCTGCGAATCCAACGGGAGGGTAAGTTGATCGAAACGACCGTGAAGGCTGACCGCTCCCAGACGCGGTTCGAACTGTATCATACGGAAGGCTGGGCTTCCGGTAACTACACTTTGCAGGTTGGTGAATTTCTTGAGGATCTTGCCGGAAATACCACGAGGCGGGTATTCGATACCGATCTCTCGAATCCCGATCAAAAACCCGGCCCGGAATCGAAATCATTTTCTCTGGACCTGCCCGAGTGATCTCTTTTTATTGGTTTTTCCAAGACCGGAGACGCGTCATTTTGTGAGTCGATATTCCGGCGGAATTTGTGATACTCTTCTCCGGGAAATCCCGCTCGCAAATGTCGGTTCAAAACCACCCCTCGAAAAATGACGTTCTCGCCGCCGCGGCTTCCCGTGGCGTCAGGGCGACGGCGTGGGGAATCGTCGCCAGTTCGTGTCTGGCGGTGGTCAAAATCCTTGCCGGCATCCTGGGAAATTCCTACGCGCTGGTCGCTGACGGAGTCGAATCCATCCTCGACATTATGAGTTCTATGATGGTTTGGGGCAGCTTGCGAATTGCCTCCCAACCCGCTACGGAGCGCTATCCCTACGGCTACGGAAAAGCGGAACCTCTCGCCGCCCTCGCAGTCGCAACGATCCTGCTCGGAGCGGCGGTGGGTATTGCGCTCAAGAGTATCATCGAGATCCGGACTCCCCATCACATGCCGGAGCCTTTTACGCTGATTGTCCTCGTTGCGGTGATTATATCCAAGGAGTTGATGTTCCGGTATTTATTTCACACCGGGAAAAGTATCGGGAGCAAAGCGATGCAAACGGATGCGTGGCATCACCGCTCGGATTCGCTGACTTCGATCGCGGCGTTTATCGGGATATCCGTCGCGCTTTTTATGGGACCGGGCTACGAAAGTGCTGATGACTGGGCGGCCCTTTTTGCAGCCGGGGTGATTGCCTACAATGGAGTCGGGCTGTTCCGTTCCGCTTTGAGCGATGTGCTCGATGTCTCGCCTTCCGTGGAATTGATTGATCAAATCCGCGATATCGCAGGTGAGGTTTGCGGGGTTCAGGAAACCGAGAAATGTCGCGTCAGGAAAAGCGGTCTGGTTCACTTTATCGATCTTCATGTGATTGTAGAGGGTGAATTGAGCGTCCGCGAAGGTCATGATATAGCTCACCTCGTGAAAGAGTCGCTCCTTGCGTCGCAACTCAGTATCCAGGATGTTACCGTTCACATCGAGCCGACGGAGCGTTCCCAGCCAATTGGGTAGAGAGCGGGGGGCTCCCCTACCAACTCTTGCTCTTGCTCTTGCTCTTGCTCTAAAGCGTCAGAACAAGAAC
This sequence comes from Verrucomicrobiales bacterium, assembly GCA_029213005.1. GTDB lineage: Bacteria > Verrucomicrobiota > Verrucomicrobiia > Verrucomicrobiales > DEV007 > Arctic95D-9. The sequence goes on along the minus strand of JARGPI010000018.1, from coordinate 91,760 downwards.
AGGATTAAGAGCAAGAGCAAGAATCGGCGGCCACTAACGATTTGGTTTGCGCGCGCGCATTGAATTTCCTGTTCAAGCCCAAACTGTACAGGGTACAATCGAAGACTGTACAGGGTACAGTTTAATGCCGCTAAGAATTACTTGAACTCCATTGCCAAAGAATTCTTGGCAAAGAATTCAAAAAACGGCAACGCCGTTACGTAACCCAGCCCATGGTTGCCGCAGTGAAGCGGAGGCTACCATGGGATTCGCATCCCAGGAGATCCCTACGCTGAAGGCGTTGCGAAAGCTTTCAGATCACTTTCAGCGATCAGCTTGTCTTGTGATAAAATCACCGGGTAGACTCTCTGCTTCGCCTCGATCAACCCGGGGCTGTGTTACATAACGGCGTTGCCGTAGAGCGACTGAACCGAAAACTTAGCGGCATTCCAGGGAACCGTTTAATGCCGCTAAGGATTGCGTGGATTCCATTGGCAAAGAATTCAAAAATACGGCAACGCCGTTACGTAACCCAGCCCATGGTTGCCGTAGTGAAACGGAGGCTACCATGGGATTTGCGTCCCAGGAGATTCCCTACGCTGAAGGCGTTGCGAAAGCTTTCAGATCACTTTCAGTGATCAGCTTGTCGTGTGATAAAATCACCGGGTAGACTCTCTGCTTCGCTCCGGTCAACCCGGGGCTGTGTTACATAACGGCGTTGCCGTAGAGCGACTGATACCGAAGACTTAGCGGCATTCCTGGGTCCACCCCCTCTCTCACCCCAGATATTTCGTCTCCCGAATTTGAATAAGGATTTCGTGGAGCTTTTCTCTGTCGGGAAAATCGGGCAGGTCGCTTCTTTGGTATGCGGCTTTTATATCATTTACTTTTTCCTCCGCCATTGCGATGAGGTCGTCGTACTCGAATTCACCCCGTCGGATTCTCATCAAAAAATCGCGATTGGGACGGCGCACTTTCAGCCTGGATTCGGTAGCGATCTCGCGGGCCATATCAAGTAAACGAAAGGTATGCATCAGGTTCTTGGAATCGTAATTTTTCCCGTGCTCGATGTTGTTGGAGTAGCGGGCTTCGTTACGGTTCTCGAGCCAGTCCTGATATTCGCGGTATTCTTTGCAGTATTTTTTGAACCCGTCTTTGTTAAAGGTCATCCAGCCGACTGGCTCCTCGCCTTTTGGTATGCTGCTGACATTGACTTCGGTCGTCGTTTCGTCCCGGATGACACCCCGGTATTCCATCTCGGGATCTTCGGAGTAAAAAATCCCGTAGGCATCGCGCATGTGGGGAATCTTCACGAGCCCGCAGTGCTTTTGATCCATCCCCTTTTCTCGCAGCCAACTGACCAAAGGCACCGATCCCTGACCGGATACCATATAGCAAAATTCGAGTATTGATTTCCGGGGCCCATCCATCGGGTTAACGATTTTTTTATTCAGACCTCTCGCTTTACTGATTTGAGAAATAGCATATCCGGCAAAGGTTTGTTCGCACTGTCGGGAAAGCACTAGCTCCGGCGTGATCTGATCCAAAATCGGATCGCGATATCGCAGGCAATCCCGCTCGACAAACAGTAGCTCCATCAGGTTCGGATTACTTTTCATGAGCAGATCGATATAGCGACCGATCTCATAGTAAGTTTCGTCGTTTGTGGCATCGCTGACCTGGTCGACATAATCGAGACCGAAGAACTGACGTCGCGGCATGATAAAGATACCCCGCAGATCGATATCGGATTCCGGAGTATCGGTTCCGTAGGCCCGACTCCCCGTGACCACTTCCAAAAGAAGCCGGTCTGAAGACCGTATCGATTCGACAGTTTGTTTCATCATGGTTTTTGATAGGTCCCGAGAGTCAGCCAAAGGTCGCCTTGCGTTTCATTGGCAAAGCGAACCGGTTTCCCGGTAGGCATCGTATTCGGCACTGCGATCCGCAATTCGAGTCCGGTGACGGTATCAGGCAAGTCGAAGCGGATCTCTTTTGATTCGCCGGGGAGAATGGACTGCAGCGTGTGGGCGCTCGTTTCCCGCCAGACCTCCTCCCCTTTACGAAAGGCTGCGATTTCGACCGGCCAGCTCCGGTAAAACGGAGCCACTCCCCGGTTTTCGATTTTAACCGTGATTCCACTCTCCTGAGCCGACCACTTCGGGACGTGAAAAGAATACCCCATTTTTCGAACCTCGGAAACGGCACGCGATTTTCGCTCCCGGGAAACCGGAAAGCGCCGGTCGAACATTCCGGAGTCCATCAACCACGAAACATGCGTTTCCCGCACACACCTCGCGAAACCCTGATTTCCCGGATGCGGCTTATCGGTGAAACAGGTCTCCCACAGCTCGGGCCGGATCTCTCCACCGATCGGATGGTTTTTCCACTTTGCGGTGGCTTGAGCGGTCTGCAGCAATGGCATAAAATACCAGTTATCTTCCGGTTTACCGGTATCCAGAGTGGCCCAGGCAAAGGAGTCGTCGTGATAACCAAACGGGAGGTGAGCGTTTTTCGTATAGGTATAGTGATTGTCACCGGCGGGGTAACGGTGCAGCACCGGCGTAATCGAAAACGCCTCGACCAGCGCTTTTAAGACCCCGGCCTGAACCGGCTTCGACGCAAAATATTCCGACCTCGGATAAGTGTGCCATTCACCCCAGAGCCCCAGCAAACCCGCGGTGAGATAGCCAAACCGGGGATCGCTGTCGAATTTCGCTCCAAATGCCGCGATAAAACTCTGAAGGGCTTTCAGCAATTTGGGATCCTCATAATCCGGCGTCAAAACCACCCCGTCATCCGATTTCCATTCAATCACGCCGAGCCCATCATCGATCAGAAACCGGGGAATACCCGTTTTCCCGGGATATTCGAGATAAATGCGGGTCACCAGCTGGCAGCCCCGTTTTCCGGCGAGCGCGAGTGCAGCCTCGAAGCTTGACCAGTCAAACTGATCCGGCCCTGTCATCAGTTCGGACAGGGGAAAGTATTGAAACTCAAGGCTGTGGGGGAAACGATCGACGAGATCACTCGTGAGGTAAGGCACCAGCCCCATCAGCGGGTTATCGGGCGGCGAGGGAGCGTGTTTCAGCTCGGTTTCGGAACTAAGACCCATGGAAAAAATCAGAAAGAAAAACGCACTTAACCCGGAAGTGATAGGCCGCAGCATGGCAGAATAGACCCCGTTTTGCGGATCAAATCAATGACCAACCACCTTGAAAACCAATCATCCTGCTGTTAAGGTTTCTTGAATAATTAATGGAGTTTTCCAGAGACGGCAGCTAATGAATGCCGGTGCCATCGCGTTTTACCTGAGAACCAAAGTGGCCGCACATTTTAACTTCTTTCAACCATGACTGAAAATTTCGACGTCGACGAAACTCTGAAAGAGTATGGCTACGGCAAAACCAGAGGCAAAGCCGGGTACATTGGCTTGTCTATTCTCCTGCTCCTCGCCACGATAGGGACCGTGTTTATGGGTAAACTCTGGTCGGATGAAAAAGCGAAAAATCTCCAGGCGGAAGTGACCTTTAAAACGATGAGCCAACGACTCAGCGAGATGGAAAACCGCAATTCGGAGCTCTCCTCGCAACTTACGGACAAACAGTCCGAGCTCGAGCGGGTCCGGGATGAATGGAGTAACCAGGTCGCTGAACTCGAGGAAAGCCACAAAGAGCAGCTCCAGCGGACCTTCGCTCAGATGAACGAAATCGTTTATGACAGCAAAAAGACGCTGACCTACATCAACGACATTGAAGTGCGACTTCGCAAAGGCCAGAAGATGGATCAGCAGGAGGCGCAGAAACTGGCCAGCGTCGTGAACGGCCTTTCCTTTCTCCACGAACAATACAAAAAACCCATCGCAGAGTTTCGCGAACTGGACCGGTATTTTCAAAAGCAGTTGGATACGATCCCGCGGAGCAGCGGCGGCGAAGTTATCCGCTCCACCTCCGCAACGGCGACCGTTTCGCGCCCCGATCCGGCAGAGACCACCAATGTGCTGAAGAAAATCTTTAACAATCGGCAATTCAAGGCCGAGCGGGAAGCTTATCTCGAGGAAAAAGGACGCGCCCAGGGAGTTGTTGAAGGTCGCGTGACCGGTCGCCAGGAAGGCAAGCGGGAAGCGCTCACTCAAGCTCAGCAGGTCGTGAAACAGGCCTACGCCAGAGCCCAGGCTCAGATGAATGCTCTTGCTCTCGATAAAAACAAATTTCTCGCTCAACTCGATCAGCTCGTCGCTTCGAACAACCAGAGCGCCGAAGAGGTCGAAGCCTTCTTCCAGCAATCAAAAGAAATTCTGAAGATTCATGACCAGATCATGAACATCGAGCCGACAAAGGTGGAGCAGCTCCGCCCCTGAGGAAGCTCACTCGATCGCCTCGATGAGCGGTTTTAGAATTTGCCGGGCGCGGTAAATTCGTGTTTCGACCGATTTCCGGGAGCACTTCAGGATCTTTGCGATCTCGGTATGGCTGTAGTCCTCATAGTAGAAGAGGATCACCGGAATCCGCAACTTCTCCGGCACAGAAAGAAGCGCCTGCTGAAGCTGAACCCCTTTCTCGGACCGTTCAAGATGAGCGCCGGGATCAACGTGGGAAACCCCATCGCCGGCGACGCCCTTTCCCCACTCGGAATCGAGATGACATTCCGGATGACGGCTTTTCCAGCGAAAGTGGTTCTTCGCCAGATTCGATGCGATCATAAAAAGATAGGAAGAGAATTTACCCCCCGTTTTGTAGGCTCTCCGGTTCCGGTAAAGGCGTACAAAGACTTCCTGCGACAGATCAAGAGCCGTATCGTACTCACCGACGGTTCGGTAAAGAAATGAAGTAATCGGGCCCTGCCAGCGTTTGATAATCGCAGCGAGCGCGTCATCATCGCCTGCAGCCAGTGCCGCCATGGCCAAATTATCTTCTTCATTCGAAGATTGATTCGAATTCTCAATCATAAAAGGGGATTAGCTCAAACTCCAGCTACTGTTTCAGATGGAGTATGAAATCGGAATCGTAATCCCCATTCGAATTGATATGCGGCGTGCGACCGGACAAAATCAGGCTCCGGAAAACATTTTCCCGATATCGTTTCCCCTGCTCCGGATCCATCTCCCGACTGACATCCATCATATGTTTCAGGATAGAATCCTGAGAAACCGCCTGCTGATCTCTCCAGCTTGCCAGCGCGGATTGAACAGATGCGCTCCCCAGCGGCTCAGTGATAATGACCGCTTGAAGTCCCTTTTGAGTAGCTGATAGTGCCCGGCAGAGCTCCTTGCACTCCACATCGTGCCGATTGTGAAGCGCCTGTATCTTCTCAAATTGATCGGCGCTCAGAGAATATTCCCGTTTTAACCAGATCAACTCCGGGCAGTCCGACAATAGCGCCGCCCTCGCCTCTACCGTGATTGAGCGGTGAATGACGCAGTAAGTCACAAACGAAAGAGCAATAACTCCAAGTATAGAAAGGGCCTTTCTCATCACTCCGGTCTGTGGTGGGTGATGGGGTTGATCACCTCATTGTAACTGAGCCCCAGTTTCGTCCAGGTCTCATCACGGGCCTCCATACCGTTGTGAATCGCCAGCCAGGCCGAGCAGACAATTGCGGCTAAAGCCAGCGGAATACCCAGCGACGGCCGGGTCAGAAAATCGCCGGATATCTTCACCAGATATGGCAAAGACATCATTTCGCTCTGACGCTCAATTTTTTTCCAAACCTCGCGCTGAAATCCGGGTTCCCCGGGCAAATCGGGTCGATTCTGCGCGAACATCCGCCTCAATTCATCATCATTCATTTTCCAGTATTACCCCGGAACCCACGCCCTCCCTCAAAAAAAATTTATTATTATTGAGTCCACTCAATGAAGAGCCCCCTTGTATTCGGAACCGCTAACCGATACAATCGCGACATCATGAAGCGCCCCTCCATCATCGTCATTGCCGTCTCCATCCTCATTTCCCAATGGGCCGCAGGAGAAAACCTGCCCACTATCGCAGATCCCGAAACCCGCGTGGAGTTTCGCTATGAGCTGATCTTTGATAGTGACTTTTCCAAGCCGGGAGTCTTGAACCCCAAGACCGGTCTATGGCGTCGCGAAAGCATGGCGGCGAGCAACAATTCCGGACAACATCGCCAGGCGGAAGGCCGCCGCCACGCCGCGTGGTATGACAAGTTCTGGAAAAAGACTGCCTCTATCGAAGACGGGATCCTCAAGCAAAGGGGCTTTGTCGCCGATTCATCAATCGAGGGATTCGTCAGTAGGGACTCCGGAAACAGCCCCCGCAACTACACCTACACCGACCCGGATCCAAAAGACGGAAAAAGCGGCGAAATCAATTTCGGCGAGTTTGAAATCTATACTTCCTGGTTCGATACCTTTGCCGTGAAAGCGGTCGACGGGAAGCAGGTACCAGTGGAGCAAAGCGATGAACTATTGCCGAAAGACGGATATTGGGGACAACCCGGAAAAACCGACACCCTGTCACCGAATCTAACTTTTCAGCCCGGGACCTTTTTCGAGATCGACGTGAATTTCGAAGGCATGGAAGCACTCGGCCACCGGCATTCGTTCTGGCTGATGCCCGCCAACGGAGAGGGCCTTGCCTACGACGACGATCCTGCTAACGGATTGGAAATCGATATCTATGAGCATGAGATGGTCGTCGAGCCCGATCAGGTCTCCCCTGACAGGAAAAACCCGAACGAAATTCTTCTGATGAAATGTATCGGTCAAAACACCACTCCCCCCACAACCAAGAACGAACTGCATCCCGATGGCAAAACGTCGATCCACTCGCCCGGTATCAATCAGGGCTGGCATAAAATCGGACTGAAATGGACCCGTAACGAATTGGTTTGGTATATCGACGGCAAAGCCGTTGTCCGCGACCGAAACCTCGTTCCAACCGTCCCCATGTATATCATCCTCTCTCGCGAAGCCAACACCGGTGCCGGTAATTCAAACGATCCTCATACGCTGAAAGCGGACGGAAAGAAAATTCCGTTCGACGCAGGTCTCTACGGTCGCAATGTCGCGACCCCGGCGAATCGAAAGCTGATTAACGAAGGTCGCGACGAAGTCAAAGTTCGCAGCGTCAAAGCGTGGACACTTTCTCCGAACCCGGAATCAAAGTGATGAAGGCTCCTTTTACGTTTCTACTGCTTGCGCCTCCACACCACTAACGACATCAGGACGGATAAATTGACTGACAAAAGCGGCGGCAACCAGGTCGCCAGTGACATTCACTGAGGTCCGGCTCATGTCGAGAATTCGGTCCACTCCGATGATTAAACCAATCCCCGCCGCCGGGATACCCGCCGTTGAAAGCACCATGGCCAAAATTACGATACCAACTCCCGGAGTCGCCGGAGAACCAATCGATGCCGCTACCGCAGTAATCACGACCAGAACCAGTTGCCCTATCGATAAATCAACATTGAAGACCTGAGCGAGAAATATCGTCGCCACGCCCTGATAGAGAGCCGTGCCGTTCATATTGAGAGTTGCACCCAGGGGGATCACAAACTGCGATACGCTGGAGCGAATACCTAAATCATCGGCGGTCTGAATCGACATCGGCATTACCGCCGCAGAACTTGATGTCGAGAAGGCAAGCAACAGCACCGATCTCGCTTTTTTCAAAAACACCCAGGAATTGATACCACTCAAAACAGGAATCAGAAAAATATAGATAATCATCATCAAGAGCAACCCTAGAAGCACCGTCCCGACATAGACACTGAGCCCGAGTAGCGCATCAATCCCCATTCGGGAGGATAACTGAGCCATCATGCCGAACACCGCCAGTGGAGCGAGACGCATCGCCCAACGAACCACTGTCATACAAACCTGCTGAATGGAATACAGCAGGGTAAGAAGGGGTTGGGATAGCTCCGGGTCCATCGACACGAGAGCGAAACCGACCACAATCGCAAAGGCTACCACCCCAAGCATCTCAGTATTTACCATCGAGTTCAGAGGATTTTGCGGAATCACATTTACGATGATTTCCTGAATCGATTTTTCACCGAAAGGAGCGGCACCCGAAGCCGGAAGCGGTGTGGTTGCCTGAAGCGCAGCCCGGGCGGCTTCTGCATCGACAAATGTCCCGGGCTGTATGAGAAGAGCGATCCCGATACCTATCACTATCGCAAGTGTGGTCGTCGTGATAAAAAAGCATACCGAAGTCAGTCCGACCGATTTGAGCTGCTGCATGTTTTCACTACCGGCAAGGCCCCGAATGATCGATCCGAACACCAGAGGAATTACGATCATCTGAATCAGTGCGAGAAACAATTGCCCGGGCAGCGCCAACCAGTTCCCGATGTTCCACGAAATACCCTGATCGACCAAGCCGGCGGACGGTCCGAGCAGGATACCCGTCCCAATCCCCAGAACCATCCCGATGAGCACCTTGAGCCAAAGCCGGCCCTCGACAAGCGATTGAAGCTGTTGTTTGAGGAGGCCGAGAGATCTCGGATGCAACATCTGCAGAGGGTGTGGCTTAGGGTCGGGCATAGCTTTCGAAAACGGTTAGGTTGTTTCAGGCGTCACCAGCCCGGGGATGATTCTGGTGCCAGTGGCGCTGCAGGAGAAGTACCACCAGTACGCCGGCGACAAACCCGGTTAGACCAACTCCCACAAAGAGAAGCATGCTGGGCACCTCCTTCTCCCACCCCATAAACCGGACCGGCGTTACCCCTGTGTTTTGGGAGATAAAGACGGAAAAGAAGATCGCGATCAGGCTCAGTAAGGCCCATTTGATTTTGCGGATAGCGGTCATGCGTTCATTCAGCGGTCGGGATCAATGATCGTCCCCACCCACTATCGACTCTGCACGATTCCGCCCGGCCCTGCTCCTCCGATATTGGCCGAAACCAATCACTTATTGCGAAGCCCGGCCCAAGCTTTGGATCGAAGCTTGCGGAAACCGCACTCCTCAGGCGTTCCGAAGTCTCAGTGAATTCAAAATAACCGATACGGAACTGAAACTCATCGCCGCTCCGGCTATAATCGGGCTGAGCAGCATACCGGTGAACGGGTAAAGAATCCCGGCGGCGATAGGAACGCCCAGGGCATTATACCCAAAAGCGAAGATCAAATTTTGACGGATATTCTTCATCACCGACTGCCCCAGCTCAATCGTTCTGGCGATTCCGCTAAGGTCGCCTTTCACCAGAGTGACGGAAGCACTTTCGATCGCAATATCGGTTCCCGTCCCCATCGCAATGCCGACATCTGCCTCCGCGAGCGCGGGGGCATCGTTAATCCCGTCCCCGGCCATCGCGACAACATGGCCCCGACTTTTCAATGCTTTAACGAGATTGATCTTATCCTCGGGGGACAGTCCCGCGTGAATTTCATCGATCCCCAATTCTTTCCCTACCGCATTCGCCGTCGCCTCATTATCTCCCGTCGCCATGATGAGGCGGACGCCCCGCTGATGTAGCGCCTCCACCGCATGCGGAGTGGACTCCTTTATCGCATCGGAAACACCTAGCAATCCGATCACCTTCTGATCAGCCGCGACCCAGACGACTGTCTTTGCATTTCCCTGCAGCCTTTCCGCCTCAATACGCAAATCTTCGGGTAGAGATTTTGTGATCGACTCGATAAACCCAGCTTTTCCGACAGCGATTTCTCTACCTTCGACCACTCCGGTGACACCACCTCCGGTGTGGGAGGTAAACGCACTCACTTTACCTATCTCCAAAGCACGCGCCCGAGCTTCGTTCACTATGGCGCGGGCAAGAGGGTGCTCACTACTTTCCTCAACGGCAGCAGCAAAACGGAGTAACTCACTTTCGTCCGCCCCCACGATATCGGTGACTCCGGGCTGTCCGGCAGTCAGGGTTCCGGTTTTATCAGTGATCAGCACATCGACCTTTTCGACTCTTTCGATGGCCTCCGCATTTTTAATGAGAATCCCGGCCTGAGCGGCACGCCCGATTCCAACCATAATCGACATCGGCGTGGCCAGACCCAACGCACACGGACAGGCGATAATCAGAACTGATACCGCATTGACGATGGCGAATGCCAGAGCCGGTTGCGGCCCCCAAAGGGACCAGATAAGAAAGGTCACTACCGCAATGATAAGAACTGCCGGAACAAAATATCCGGCAACAGTATCGGCCAGTTTTTGAATCGGAGCCCGGCTGCGTTGAGCCTCCGCAACCATTTCGACAATCCGGGAGAGCAGGGTTTCACTACCGACTTTTTCAGCTTTCATGGTGAACGCTCCGGATTGATTAACGGTCGCGCCGATCACATTATCACCCTCCTTCTTTTTCACTGGAACGGGCTCTCCGGTGATCATCGATTCGTCGATCCGGCTTTCGCCTTCGGTAATGACGCCATCGATCGGTATTTTCTCACCGGGTTTGATTCGCAGTAGATCCCCCGGCTCAATTTGATCCACCGGGACCTCTTCTTCCTTTCCATCAACCAAGCGGTGAGCCGTTTTTGCAGCCAGACCGATCAGGCCCTGAATCGCCTCCCCCGTCCGACCTCTCGCTTTTGCTTCTAGGAGCTGCCCTAACAACACCAGAACCGTTATCGTAGCAGCCGCTTCGAAATAGAGTCCCACTTCTCCATGCATACGGAACGAATCGGGAAACACCCACGGGAACAAGGTCGCTACCGCACTGTAGAGATAAGCCGCCCCGACACCGATCATGATCAGGGTAAACATATTGAGATGACGGTTCACAATCGAACGCCATCCCTTTTGAAAAAAGATCCATCCCGCCCAGAAAACCACCGGAGTCGTCAAAAGCAGCTCAATCCACTTCGTGATATGGGAAGGAAACCAATTTTCAACGCCCTCGATCGGGAGCATCTTCCCCATCGAGACAATCAAAACCGGTATCGTTAAGACAACCCCGATCCAAAACCTGCGGGACAGAAAGCGGATCTCCGCTTCGGCATGATCTTCCCCGCCACCTCCACCAACCGGCTCCAGAGGCATCCCGCACTTCGGACAGTCGCCCGGATGATCCTGTTCGATTTCGGGGTGCATCGGACAGGTATAGATAACCTCGCTCGAGATCCCTCGGGGCGATAAAGGTTCCAACGCCATGCCGCACTTTGGACAGTCCCCCGGTTTATCCTCTACGATCTCGGGGTGCATCGGACAGGTGAACGTCACACCCGATCCGGGATGATGCGTTACCGCATGCGAACCACCGCCCCCACAACAACTTGGTTTGTCAGATTCTTCTTCCATCAGTTTCTCAGGATCATGGTTTGCATCGCAGATTGTTCGACGACGCTCGTTGGCTTGACGAACTATCAGCGCTTAAAATAGTACGTACCCCGCCTGAAAAGTTATCCCTCATTTTATTTATTCCTTTCGACCAGGCCGCCATCCACCTCGAATATCTCAAGAAAACGATAGAAAACACATTCTCGGGACAAAATAAGACATTTGCTTTTTGACAAATCCCATTCGTCAAACGATTAAAGTATCGTGGGTATATTCCGTAACAGCTTACTGAGGGCTTTCCTCGCCTCCACTCTGTTAGTTTCCTGGCTGGGAGCTAACCACCACGACACATGGTTGGAATTAGCCGGTATTGAGCATCATCATTTTCAAAAGGAATTTGATCATGACCACCACAACCACGGACACCACCATCATAAGCATGGGCACAGCCACCACCACGGAGAGTCACATGCTCCTGATCGGGATGATACCCCGGGGGACGATAACGATTCGATACCGATGCCGGACTCGCACTCCAGCTTCTTTGCAACCCTCAGAGGGGACAGCAAAACAATTATATCATTCTCCACGTTAGAGATTGAAGACGCCCCCGAGTTCAGCCTTATCACCCTTTCACTTAATGCTTTAGAAAATCCTTCAACGGAGGGTATCCCTCCCGATTCGGGTCGAGCGAATCACTCGACCTCTATTCTTTTGCTACGAAATAGCATTCATTCGAATGCTCCTCCGGCGATATCTTAAGAAGTTATTTCTATCTTCTTGCGCACCCTTTGTTCTATAGCACTGCTGTAGAGTAGCAACTTCGCGCAAATAGCCATACCAGAACGCCACAAAGGAGTCCCACCCGGAACTTCCTGGTAGAAACTCATACTTCACCCACCAGGGCACACCCCTTTTCAGGATGTGATCTCAACGATCGACATTTCCAGGGTCCCGTGCGCCCCATTCACGACCTCCTCCCTCTATTTACCTTTGACCCGACAATGGGTCTTTTACCTACTTTAATAAATTTATGAAAAATCGACTTTTAGTCATTGCACTGGCCGCTGCCTGCTTTTTCCCGGATCAATTATCCGCAGGGCCGGGTCACGCCCACGCTGAAGTTTCAAGTTCCAATTCGGATGGAACAGGAGGCATTATCAATGTTACCAAACAAGGCAAAATTAATCTCGGGATTGAAACGGTTGAGGCCGAGATCACATCAATAGAGAAAACACTTCAGACGGTCGTTGAAATCGTCCCCGTTCCGACTCGTACGGCAGCCCTATCGAGCCGTATCCCCGGGAAAGTTAAAAGCATCCACACAGTAAGCGGCCAATTGGTGAAAAAAGGGCAGGCGCTGGTTACAATAGAAAGTTTTCAGGCCGGAAACCCTCCTCCGAGCATTTCCTACGACTCGCCAATTTCGGGGACGATCACCCATTGGGACGCAGAGGTGGGAGAGAGCGTAGAACCAAACGGCCACCTTGCCGAGATCGTTGATTTGTCGGAAGTGTTCGCAGAGATCACACTGTTCGAAGGCCAAATTCGTCATGTTGAAACTGGTCAAAACGTAAGAATCTATGTGGAGTCTTATCCTGATGAAACCTTCGAAGGGACCATTGAGTTGATCGACGGGAAACTGGATCCTGAAACGCGGGTTTTAAAAGCTTATGCCACAATCAAAAACCCGAATCGTAAGCTTCGCCCCCACATGAGGGGTCGAGGGTATATTATCACGGAACAACTTGATGCCGCCATTGTGATCCCCCACCGGGCCATTACCGGCGATCCGGGCAACCTCTTCGCCTTCGTGCAGACTGATGAAGACGGCCTGAAGTACGAGCAGAGGAAAATTGTGATCGGCGCAAAAGACGACCGCGTAACAGAGATTATTGAAGGCGTCCTCTATGGCGAATCCGTAGTCACTTCAGGCAATTATCAGCTGCAATTTGTAGAAGACCGGTCTGCTATACCCGCTGGTGGCGGTCATGGTCACGATCACGGACCCGGGGGGGAACATCTTACAGAGGAAGACAAAATTGCCCACAGCGAAAGTGATGCGACGGAAGAAACTGCGTCAACCTCAAGTAGAGCAACACTGCCCTCGGCAATCGATAGCCCTTTCGGCAGAATCGCTCTGCTCATTCTTGCCGGATCCCTCATCCTCAATGTGGTAATAGGATCTCTATACTTCAAAACACGGAGGTCATCATGCTGAACAAATTAATTGAATTCTCTCTGAGAAACCGGCTTCTCGTTCTCGCCGTGGCGCTACTGATTTTTCTGTACGGCAGCTTCGTAGCAACTCAATTACCCATCGATGTTTTTCCGGATTTAAACCGGCCCACAGTCACCATTCTTACGGAAACCGAAGGGCTCGCCCCTGAGGAAGTAGAAGCTCTCGTGTCAATTCCCCTCGAGACTTCACTCAACGGGGCACCCGGCGTTCTCAGAGTTCGGGCGACCTGTGGGATAGGTTTATCTATTCTCTATGTCGAGTTCGACTGGGGGACTGACATCTATCATGCCCGCCGAATTGTCGAAGAGCGGATACGCCTTGCAGAGGACAGGCTTCCCTCGGGAATTAAACCTCAACTAGGTCCCGTGAGCTCCATTATGGGGGAAGTCTTATTGATCGGAGTTACCAGTAAGGAAGGTAAAACATCCCCGATGGCATTACGCACCTTTGCTGATTGGTCAGCACGCCCACAGTTACTTTCTGTCAGGGGCGTATCCCAGGTCATTTCGATGGGAGGGGAACAAAAACAATATCAAGTTTTTCTATCGCCGGAACGGATGGCCGCACATGACATATCGCTTCATGAAGCGGAAGCCGCAATCTCCAATTCTCAACTAAACACTCCGGGAGGCTTTCTTAATTTTCGGAATCAGGAGATGCTGGTTCGAAACTTAGGGCGGAGCGCCAAACTTGATGATCTTGCCGACACCGTCATTGCGGAAAGAGCAGGTCGCCCGGTGTTACTCCACCAAATTGCAGACGTGAAATTCGGAGCCCGGGTCAAAAGGGGCGATGCAGGTGTGAACGGTGACAAAGCCGTCATCCTCACCGTCCAGAAACAACCCGGAGTCGACACCGTGGAATTGACCCGCCGAATTGAAACGGCACTCCATTCACTGAAACAATCCGCATCTAAAGATATCGAAATCGAAATCCTTTTCAAACAGGCAACGTTTATTGAAACGGCTATTCATAACGTCGCAGAAGCCGTCAGAGACGGTGCAATTATGGTCGTAATTGTTCTGGTTCTCTTCCTGCTGAATTTTCGAACCACCCTTATCACCTTGACGGCGATCCCTTTTTCGTTCGCAGTCGCGGCACTCTATTTCCATATTGCAGGCATTTCGATCAACACCATGACCCTCGGCGGTCTCGTTGTGGCGGTAGGAATGGTAGTCGACGATGCGATTGTCGATGTTGAAAATGTATTCCGGAGACTAAAAGAAAACCGTCACGCCACTAACCCGAAACCTATACTTCGGGTGATTGCCGACGCTTCGGGGGAAGTCAGAAACTCCATCTTCTTTGCGACTCTCCTTATCATTTTGGTTTTCATCCCCCTATTCGGGTTGAGCGGAGTCGAGGGGAAGCTGTTCGGCCCCATTGGAGTCGCGACCATCGTTTCAATGATCGCATCATTCATCGTGTCGCTGACACTGATTCCTGTCCTCTGCTCCTACCTACTTCCGGGCATGAAAAGGCTTGGCGCCGAGAAAGATAGTATGATGGTTCGCTTCTTCAAATGGGTCGACCTTCACTTCCTGCTTAAACCCGCGCTTAACCTCCCATTCATACCGATTCTGGCCGCTATCATACTAGCCATCGTCGCAGCAATCCAATTTGCCGAAATGGGCCGCGAACTGTTGCCGGAATTCAACGAGGGAACCGCGGTTATCTTTGTCGCCACCCCGTCGGGAACTTCACTCGAAGAATCCGACCGAATCGGCGCGATTGCAGAAAAGGTACTTTTGTCGATCCCGGAAATTGTGTCGTCGGGACGTCGAACAGGCCGGGCCGAAATGGATGAGCACGCATCCGGAGTCGAAAACGCCGAAATCGATATTGAGCTTAAACCATCGGACCGTTCGAGAGCCGAAATCCTGGCTGACGTTCGAGAGCGCCTTGGACAGATTCCAGGTATAGGAATCGGAGTGGGTCAGCCTATATCCCATCGACTTGATCATATCATGTCGGGAGTGCGCGCCCAAATTGCGATCAAAATTTTCGGACCTGAATTACCACAATTGCGATCCTCAGCGAAAGAGATTGAAGCGGTAATCAGAGATGTCGACGGGCTTGTCGATCTACAGGTTGAACGACTCGTTCTGGTACCACAAATTCATGTAAGGATCGACCGTGAGAAGATCAAGCTCTATGGGGCCAACATCGGCGAACTCACTGACGTATTGGAAGTGGGCCTCGGCGGGCACAGAATTGCTCAAATTATCGAAGGGCAGCGAACTTTCGACGTCTTCCTCCGGTATGATGAAGACCAGCGAGGTTCGGTCGAAGCAATCCGGGAAACGCTAATCGATACTTCCAACGGAAAAAAGGTCCCCTTATCCCTACTTGCCGACGTGCAATACAGTAAAGGACCAAACGAAATCAGTCGCGAGAATGTCATGCGACGAATCGTAGTATCGGGAAATGTCAGCAACCGCGACTTAAGCGCTGTGGTTGGAGAAATCAAACAGCTCATTGCGGAGAAAGTGACACTTCCTGAAGGTTATTTCATAAGTTTTGAGGGGCAATTTGAAAGCCAGCAGAAGGCCTCCCGCCTCATCGGAATTCTATCTATGATCATCCTCGTCGTGATCTTTGTCCTCCTTTACGCGAACTTCAAAAACGTTTCTCTGGTCCTTCAGATCATGCTCAATATTCCACTGGCCCTGATCGGAGGCATTATCCTGAACAAGGCCCTCGTAGGCACGGTGAGCGTCGCAAGTCTCGTCGGCATGATTACACTGGCCGGAGTTGCCTCTCGGAACACGATCATGATGATCTCCCACTACCTTCACCTAATGAAACATGAAGGCGAAGTTTTTGGCAAAGCTATGATTATTCGCGGCTCCCTGGAACGGCTCGTTCCAGTTCTAATGACAGCACTCACCGCAGGCCTAGCGCTAATTCCTATCGTTCTTGCAGCCGATGCCCCCGGCAAAGAAATCCTTCACCCTATGGCGGTCGTCATTGTCGGAGGCCTGATCAGCTCGACCCTACTCGACATGACTGTTACACCGGCAATCTTCCTGTTATTCGGAAAAAAAGCCAGTGAACGCTGGTTAAACAGCAAAGAAGACGCTTTTGAGATCTAAATCTCAGCCTCACAAACAACCCTAAAAACATACATTATGAAACTACATCAAATCATACCAATTATTGTAATCACATCGATCACGCATTCCGTTTTCGCCGATGAAACCGGGAAGGATCATGCGCACGAGTCAGAGCATGATTCCCACCATGCCTCAATTCTTATTCCCGAGGATCCTGCAGATTTATGGGCGCATATCAATGCCTACAGTAAAGCGGTGTCCATCGCCGCCAACGAGAATAACATCGAAGCACTTCACAAAGAGCAGATAAATCTTCAGGCTCTCATCGACAAACTTGACCACACTCTCGAAACACTACCTGAAGATAAACGAACAAGAGTTACCGGCATGATCAACAACGCTAAACGGGCGCTCGACCAACTACATGTCGCGACAGATGAAAAGAATACCGACGCCATGAAGAAGTCAGCCAAAGGCCTGACGGGAGCAATTCTGCTCATGAAATCTCAATACCCGAAAGAAATCACCAGTGGTATGGCAGAGGTACAAGACGATATAGGTCCTCATGAGGGCATTCTATCCCCCCTGAAAAATGCTCAGGGGGAAACCGTCGGATTTATCGAACTTAAACTCCATGATGACAAAGGAGACCTCGAACTGTGGCTCGCAAAAGACCGCAGCATCACGGCACCGATGGATATCAGCATGAGTACTGAGATTCTCGTCACCTTTGCCAGTGCGGCCAGGGAATCAGCTACCTTGAAAATTCGGAACTCGGATAAAAACGAAGATGAAGAGGGCACCCCCACACTGCGTGACGGAAAGACGAATTACTTCATTTTTCCAGGTGACAGCGGAACTTCCGCTGAATGGTTAATGGGTGCTCAGTTCAAGTCACAGGTCGTCGTGACCTTTGAGGCTGATGGCTCGCGCTACACTACCGATTCATTCCTCTTAGTTCCACACACTCACGCCGAACACGGGCACGCCCACTAACATCAATCGCCGAACCTATCATGAAATCACCGTTGTATACCTTGTCTTTACTGCTTTCTATTTATTTGACCGGTCCGAGTGTCGCGTTTGGGCAAATCTCATTGGACGAAGCTGTTAACACTGCTCTCGAAAATCACTCTCAACTGAAGATTGCAAAAACTGACATTGCTATTGCTCAAGCCCAATTAATCGATGCCGGAAAGATGGAAAATCCGGTATTCGAGTTCGCAGTACAAAGTCAGACTGCCGACGGTCCTGATCGTGAGGGTTCGGTTTTCATGGGTTACAGTCAAATTTTTCCGGTAACCGATAAACTTCGTCGGCAGCGGGACCTTGGAATTTCCCGGGTCCGGCTCGCCTGCGCCGAAGTTCGCGATGTAGAGCGGAGATTTATAGCTCAAGTCCTACAACATTACATAGATGCCGTAGGTGCCAAAGAATTGGCAAATGAATTTGTCCGATTGGAAAACGAGACGAATCGATCCATTGACCTTGCTAAGAAGCAGCTTGCCAATGCACTGGGAAGTGAATTGGAGGTCGCTTCTGCAGAAACCGAGAAACTCCTCGTTCAACAGATGCGCCGATCTGCTGAAGCCGACTACGAAGTCGCCTTAGCAGAATTGAGACCTTATCTGAACATGGAACCCGGAACTCCTCTCAACCCGACTCAACGTCTTGATAGTATCATTGCCCAATTGAAACCCACAATTCAAAGATCTCGGCCTTCCGGTTTCGAACGACCTGATATAATTGCTGCACAAGCGCGAATCACCTATCATCAAACCGACAAGGAAATGGCCCGCGCCGAAGCAGTGGAAGATTGGGAAATTTCCGCCGGTTACGAGTCAGTCAGATCAGTGGACGAGCCGATCGGAGCCGAGAGAGATCTATTTCTCGGGATAGGATTAAAGATCCCCCTCCCTGTTCGAAAGAAGGGTTTAGGTAGAATAGCTGAGGCATCAGCTAATGCGGAAAAAGCTAAGTATCAGCTGGCTTCAACGCAAATCACAGCCAGCGGTGAAATTGGAACCCGAACGGCAGAAGTTGAATCAGCAGATATCGCCCTCATCTCATTGAGAAACCGGGTTCTGCCTCAACTCGAAGACAGAGAGGCCAAAACCCTGAAAGGTTACGAACAAGGCCTTCTGAATTTCAGCCAGGTTATCATCCTTCAACAGCAGCAATCCCGCACCCGGGAAGCAATAACCAAAGCAAAACTCGCAAAAGCGACGGCTATGGCGCGACTCCAGGAAGCTCTTGGATCAAACCCGAAACTGAAAGTTTTTGATTCAGCAGCATGCCAGCCTTGCATACAGACTGTGGAGGAACCTGAGGTTACTCAATCAATACCGGTAAAAGAATCCGGCAATCATCCACGAAAGAAGCGGTTTTTCAGACGCTAAAGTTCAGGTTACCATTTCAGACAATGGTAACCCAAGTTCTTACGAAAAATTTGCTCATCACCTCTTGGGGGATAATTGCTCTTTGGGCAGTAGCCTGGTTCCTCCCGGCCACCGTCTTTCCGAGACCCGATCTACCTGGCTCCGACGAACAAATTTGCCGGAAATTCCAATAAGTCTTTTACCTCTCGATTGCCGCGCTGTTAACCGTCCTGGCCTACGTGGCGGCATCGTTTCGGGCCGCAACCACCCGGGGACGGGTCATCCGGGTCCTGTATTTGACGGGCAGCGCTTCGCTGTGCTACTTCAGCATGATTGCGTGGGCATTCTGCGCAGGGTAAATGCGCGTCTCCATCAAACCGTGGCCTTTTCCATCGGAGCCGATTTCAGTCTCGAAAACAATGGCCTCGGTCCGAAACGGATAAAAAGTAGCGTTGCCGCAGAGAAATAGGTCAGCGCAAACGCCCAGTAAGTCCCCACGCCACCCACTCCGGGTGTGATCGGGAACACGAGAATCGTCGCATTGAACATGATCTGCATAAAAAGCACCAGCAACCCACTTCCGGTCCGGTAGTAGACCAGCGCACACATCGCTGCGATACCCATCTGATTGAAGAGTAACGCGATCAGTGGAAGATCAGGAATGATTCCGAAATTGTTTATCGCCATCGGCAACCACCACGCGGTCCAGACTGCTCCGACAATGAGAGCGGACTCATAAAAGGTAAACCAGCGCGACAACCGCCTCACCGCATAGCTCACCCAGACCATCTCGCCGATAAATGAACTGACCAACAAAGTGAGGATCAACCTGGGATACAACAGTTTACTCAATCCTGGCTCCAAATTCTCACGACTCAGCAACATTTCACCGGTGATCCCCCCCTTAACCGTGAGAACCACAAGACACAAAACGACAGTCCACGCGATCGCAAACAAATAGAGGAAAGGAGAGCGCTTCCATACCATCATCGGCCGCAAAATATCGAGAACTCCTTCAACCCCTCGAATCAGGAAAACGGCACCGAAAAGCACCGTCCCAAGAAGGGCAAAGCGACCCAAATCGTAGGCACCAATTGGGATCAAACCACCCACGACCGAGGTCACAAAGACCGCGTTGACGAGGAGAATAAGACTCAGGACAATCCAGATTTCGTGTTTCCGGAGGAAATTAATCATAACCACTAAAATTACCGTATTCTAGGCGGAAAATCCAGTGAATTATGGAATCGCGAGACTTTGTGTCAGCCGTTGTGGCCGGAGCTCCACTCCTCGTCTAAAGTAATTCGATGCGAGTAGCGATCGCAACTACAGAGGAGAGCGCAGTCCGCCCTCCTCCTTTATGTTTGCGTGTACTACCTATTTCTTAGGCCCGCCGCAGTGAGGCATTTTTGCTCCGTAGTAGGGATTGTTGACCTTACCATCGGCACTGAGCCAGTCTCCACCACCGCCTTTAACCATCGGGCAATTCATCACAACGTAAGTTTCTCCTTCCCCGGCGACTTTGATAGCCTCGGCGCTCAAAACTTTAAAGGATTCGCGTGCTTCTGCAATAGTCGCCGCTTTCGCTACCTCTTCAGCGGATGCAGCGAGTGAGCCTGCATCCTCGCTTTGGGCCAACTTATCGGCGGCTGTTTTAGCAGCAGCGAAGTCATCCTCGAAAAGTGCGTGGGAGACTTTCAAGTAAAGAGGAAGCGCATCGGCTTCTCCAGCTTTCACGGAACTCCAACCTGAAAACAGGCATATTGCAAGGGTCAGTAAGGGTGTAATTATGTATTTCATTGGTCTGTTGTTGTTATCATTCAGAGGCGATTCGCCCCTCTGAGAAGTACTACCCCGACTGATCAGGGAGCCCTCAAAGAACCCTCACTTTTTTGCCGCCGCCGGTTTGACCACGATAGTTTCATTTCCTCGATACCGCAGTAGAGGGTTGGAACAACAAACACGGTAAGAATTGCCACCGTCATCCCCCCGAATGTCGGTATCGCCATCGGAACCATCACATCCGAACCACGTCCGCTACTGGTCAAAACCGGAAGTAAAGCCAGCAGCGTGGTTGCGGTGGTCATCATAGCGGGACGGTTTCGCTTTACCGCCGCTTCGACCGTCGTATCGCGGATTTGCTGCCTGGTTTCCGGTCGGTTTGCTTTGAACTTCTGCTGCAGATAGGTCGCCATAATTACCCCGTCATCAGTGGCAATCCCGAAGAGAGCCAGAAAGCCAACCCATACCGCGACACTTAAGTTGATAGGGTTGATTTGAAACAAATCCCGGAAATCAATCCCGAAAAGAGTCACGTCAAGAAACCACGACTGGTTGTATAACCAGATCATCATAAACCCACCGGACCACGCCACAAAGATCCCGGAGAAAACCAGTAGCGAAGTGCTCACCACCCGGAACTGAAGGTAGATCAAAATAAAAATCAGCAGCAATGCAAGCGGCACAATCAGCGCGAGCCGTTTCTCTGCACGAATCTGATTTTCATAGGATCCCGTAAACTTGTAGCTCACCCCTGCCGGAACCACAAAGTCGCCGGTTTCGATGTGTTTTTCGATCAGCGCCCGGGCATCGTTGACCACACTGACTTCGGCATTTCCCGGATTTTTATCGAAAATCACATAGGCGACAAGAAAGGTATCTTCACTTTTGATAGCCTGGGGACCGCGCACAAACTCCAGCTTGCTCAGCTCTCCCAAAGGGATCTGCCGCCCGTCGGGAGCCGGTATTAAAATTTCATCCAATTCCTCAATTGAATCGCGTCGTTCCCTGAGATAGCGAACCCGGACCGGATACCGCTCCCGCCCCTCCACCGTAGTGGTGATTTTACGTCCGCCCACCGCCACTTCGATCACATTCTGAACATCCCGGATACTAATTCCATATCTCGCAATCGCCGTACGGTCGATATTGATTTCCAAATAGGGTTTCCCTACCACCCGGTCCGCGAAAACCGTCGCCGGATTGATCGTAGTCACCCCTTTAAGTATCGCTTCGAGCTCCAGCGCCACTTTCTCGATCGTTTCAAGGTTCGGCCCGTAGACCTTAAGACCCATCGGAGCCCGCATACCGGTCTGAAGCATCACGATACGGGTCTCGATCGGTTGCAGTTTCGGAGCCGAAGTCACCCCGGGAAGCTCAGCGGCTTTCACAATTTCATCCCAGATATCATCGGGCTTTTTGATATGATCCCTCCACTGACGAAAGCGCTTCCCTTCTCCATCAAATGCCCACTCTGATTTGTAGGTGATCACCGTCTCGACCATCGACACCGGCGCCGGATCAAGCGAACTGTCGACCCTGCCGATTTTACCCACTACCAAATCGACTTCCGGAATGGCGTTAATCGCCTTGTCCTGAAGCTGAAGCACTCGTTTTGCCTCTCCGATCGACGCATGCGGCATTAACGTTGGCATGTATAAAAACGACCCCTCATCCAGCGACGGCATAAACTCCTTCCCGAGTCCTTTGTAGATAAAGAATCCACAACTAACCACCACCAGAACGATGCCGACGAGAACCAGTTTCATCCGGAGAAAGAATCGAAGCACCGGTTCATATATCTTCATGAACCCGATTACCCCGAGAATTAGTGAACCAATCAGGACCATCACAAACAGTTGATTGAACAGGCCATATTTCGGCCCGAGCGGTTGCCACCCTGCCCCGAGGTAGAAGACCACGCCCAGACAAAGCATGATGATAAAGCCGTGATGAACCCGGGGAGACTTTCGTGAGAAATAGTCGAACCGCTTTCTAAAAAGTAGATGAATCAGCGGCGGCAGCAGAGTCAGCGCGATCAAAACCGAAGCAATCAAAGCAAAGGTTTTGGTGTAAGCGAGCGGCTTGAAAAGCTTTCCTTCAGCCCCTTCCATTGCGAAGACGGGAAGGAAACTGATCACCGTGGTTAACACAGCTGTCAAGACCGCTCCCCCGACCTCACTACAGGCCCGGAAAATGATGGGAAGCCGGGGTTCATCCTCATCAGCTTCCTCGAGTTGTTTGAGTACATTTTCGCAGAGAACAATTCCCATGTCCACAATCGTTCCGATCGCGATAGCGATACCGGAAAGCGCTACCACATTGGCCTCGACCTTAAACAACTTCATGCCAACAAAACAGAGCAGCACTGCGCCGGGTAACATCAGTGAAATCAGAATGGAACTACGGATATGAAAAACCAGGAGGAGCACCACTATCACTGTAACCAAAATTTCCTCGGTCAACGCGGTGTTCAGTGTATCGAGAGTTTCGTTGATCAGACCCGTCCGGTCGTAGAACGGCACAATCGTGACCTGACTGACGGTTCCGTCCTCAAGCGTTTTATTAGGGAGCCCCGCTGATATCGTGGCAATCGTTTCCTTTACATTTTGGATCGTCGCCATCGGGTTCGCTCCATAGCGGGCGACCACCGTACCGCCGACCGCTTCAGCACCGGCTTTGTCCAGCACGCCGCGACGCAGGGCCGGGCCAAAATTGATGTCAGCCACTTGATCCAGAGTGATCGGTATGTCGCCTCGCGACGCAACCGCCGTCTGTTTCAAATCGTCGAGCGATGTCAAAAAACCGCGACTCCGAATCACATACTCAATCCGGTTAATCTCTATCGTTCGTGCTCCGACATCGAGGTTGGCATCACGAACGGCTTTGAAGACCTGCTCCAGAGTTACCCCGAAGGCCCGCATCGCGTCGGGATCAACGTCGATTTGGTATTCTCTCAAAAATCCGCCTACCGAAGCCACTTCGGCGACTCCATCGGTCGACTGAAGCGCATAGCGTACGTAGAAATCCTGGATACTCCTCAACTCCTGAGGAGTCCAACCTCCTGCGGGATTTCCGTCCTCATCTCTACCTTCGAGAGTATACCAGAAAACCTGACCGAGGGCGGTGGCATCCGGTCCGAGAGCAGGACTGACTGCTTCGGGAAGCGTTCCCGCCGGCAAACTGTTTAATTTCTCCAGAATCTTGGCCCGGGACCAATCCCAGCCCGCTGATTCTTTAAAAATCACATAGATACTGGAGAACCCGAAGTACGAGTAACTCCGGATCGTTTTCACTTCCGGAATCCCGAGAAGGGCAGCGGTAAGTGGGAAGGTGATTTGATCCTCAACATCCTGAGGGGATCGCCCCATCCATTCAGTAAAGATGATTTGCTGATTCTCGCCAATATCGGGAATCGCATCGACCGGCACCGGATCGCGGGGTATACCGCGAAAATCCCAGTCAAACGGGGCCACCAAGGTTCCCCAGGCCACCAGCATAAAGGCGACGAGAAGAACGATCAGTTTGTTTTCGAGACAGAAACGTATCAGTCCGCTGATCGGACCTGAAGTGGAATTATCGTCTTTCACTTGGCCGGATTGTGAAGGGTTTCTTTGATTTCTCCACACTTCAACATCTTAGCACCGAAGTAGGGATTATTTATTTCGTCGTCGCCCACAAGCCAGCTGGCACCTTCGTCATTGAACGCCATCGGGCAGAAGGCTTCATTGACTTTGAAGGACAGCTCCCCGCCAAACTGAGCGACCAGTGTCTTCGCCAGACCACTCAGCTCATTGAAGAATGCGCGGCTCAATCCGATCGAATCTTCACCGGCTATTTGATCAGCGGCAGAAACCAGACCACCGGAAAGCTTCGTCCAGGCGGCGGCAGCGCCCGCGTGAGTGATATCTTTACGGCTCACTTCCTTTACTAAGGTGGAGAGTTTCCCTGCGTGTTTTTTTGCGGCAGCGTTATCATCAGCCGCCAAAGCATCCGCTACTTGAAAGTAGGCTTTCACGATCTCCCCGACTTGTTTAGCCACCATTTCGGGCACAGGAAAGGCGCGACCTTTGCTCAATGTCTTTTCGACCGTACCACACATCAGCATCTCGGCCCCGAAGTAGGGATTCAATAACTCACTATCGGACTGAAACCAATTGGCACCGGTATCGTTAAAGGCCATCGGACAATGCATCTCAATGACCGGCAGCAAACCGGAGCCAAATCGAAGTACCATCTCCTCGGTGTGGGCAGTCAGATTCTTAAACTCGGTCCGGGCCGCTGCTATATCTTTTGATTGCTCAATTCCGACAAAGGATTCCCCGAGTTCTTTCCCGAGCTTCATCCAGATATCGTGAGCCTCTTCGGGAATCTTATCGTGCCCCAGAGAAGCCAGAACCTGCGCTCCGGTGCCTGCTGCTTTTTTTGCCCCTTCAAAAGAATCCCCGGCGAGGCTCGATTGAATCCCGTAGTAACTCTGAAGCACATCATCCACGTGAGTGAGAAATGAATCCGGAACTGTGATTTTTCGATAAAGAGATTTTTTGTTTTCCCCCGGCAACATCATACTGTCTTTAGCCTGGATCTGGAGGGCGCTGTCGATCACAAACCCACCCTGGGCAACGACTCTTTCACCTTCGGAAAGACCGGCTTCCACAATGTAGAAATCCCCCGCCCTCGCACCGAGAAGAATATCTCTCCCCTCAAAGGTCGGCTCTTCGGTATCGGGCATTTCGACATAAACCACGGAGCGTTTTCCGGTATTCAAAACCGCACCGGCAGGGATCAGCAATGGAACGTTCACCTCGGCCTGCGTTGAATACCCCAACTCTTCTACCGGAACGAGATCCATCCCGCATACATCACATTTCCCGGGGCCG
Source organism: Verrucomicrobiales bacterium (assembly GCA_029213005.1). Classification (GTDB taxonomy): domain Bacteria; phylum Verrucomicrobiota; class Verrucomicrobiia; order Verrucomicrobiales; family DEV007; genus Arctic95D-9. The sequence continues at coordinate 66,245 of JARGPI010000018.1, read as the reverse complement.
TCTTTGATGATTTCCGGATGCATTGGACTGATCCATTTCCCGCTCAACGACGGATCAACAATTTTACCGGAACCAGCAACCCGGGCTTTAACAATTCCGCGGACAAACATCCCCGGCTTGAGCAGTTCTTCGGTGTTCGGGACATTAACCCGAATCGAGACTGTTCGGGTCATAGGATCCAGATCGGGCGGGATAAAGGAGATTACCCCTTGAAAGGAACGACCGGGAAAAGACTCGACTGTAAAATCAACGGTCTGACCAAAGCGCAGCCAGGGCAGATCCGATTCGTAGGCCTGTAGTTTAACCCAGACTTGAGACAGATCGGCAATTTGGAAAAAACGGGTCCCGGTTTTGACATAGTCACCTTCCTGAACATTGAGATGAGTGACATACCCGGAGGTCGGAGCATCTATCGTTAGCTGATCCAACACTTTACCAGTGCTCTCGATTTCGTTGATCTTCTCCTTGGAAAAACCCCAGAGACGCAGCTTATCGCGAGAGAGCTTGATCGCGCTGGAATTATTGAATCGTTTTGCGGTGAGGAGTTCGGATTGTGCGGTCAGCAGGTCCGGACTATAGATCAGGCCGAGGTGATCGCCTTCTTTGACCCTGACACCGGTGTAGTTGACAAACAGTTTATCCAATCGCCCATCGAAGCGGGCGGATACCGATTCCATCCGGGACTCGTCGTAGATCACTTTTCCATAGAGGCGCACTTCGGCCTCCGGCAACTCTCTTACGACAGGAACGGTAGTGATACCGGCCAACTTTTTGGCAGCTTCGGACATAGTGTAGTCCCGCTCCCCGCCGGCAGGCCCCATTGAGCTGAGCGGAATCAGATCCATCGCACAGATTGGGCAAAGGCCGGGATTGGGAGCTTTCACATTCGGGTGCATCGAGCAGGTCCAGATCTCGTCTTTCGGTGCCTCTGCCGCTTCGCCCCCGCCTGATCCGCCGCCTCCGCGAAATACGAGAGAACCGATCCCCAGACCGATAATCAGGCTGATCGCAGAGAAGATGATTAGTTTTTTCATATCTGTCATTTTCGTAAGCTATCTGCACCCGATTGTACCCTGTACGGTCCCGAACTGTACCCTGTACAGTCGAGTTATTCCGTAACAGGAAACGCCTGAATGCAGGCTTTGGATACCGGTTCCGTCAGAACCCGTATATACACAGCCCGCTTCTGAGCCTCGGCCGCAGCTTTTAAATACTCCAATCTAAGTTTCAAGAGGGTTTCCTCGGAATCGACGATTTCATCGATCCCGGCGTTATTTCCCCGATAACCCTCCTCTAGCTGAGCCAGGGTTTGCTCCGCCTTGGGCACCAGTCGATCCCGATACAGATCGGCACGACGCTGAGCGTCTTTTAATAATTGATATTCACGGTGCAGCTGATTTCGCAGCTGATTCAAAGTATTTTCCTTTAACCGGAGTGAAGCGGATTTTTCCAGTTTCGCCTGTTCAATTTCGGCCTGGTACTTGTGATGCCGAATCGGAACATTGACACCGAAAACCACACCAAATGCGGTATCACCCCCATTGCCGATATCAATAACCGAAGCACCCAAACTCATCTCCGGCAGCGAAGCTTTTTGCGCCAGCTCCTGCTTCAATTTCATTGATAGTACATTGGAAGTCGCTGCGGCCACGTTCGGATGACTTTCCAATTGCTGCTCCAGTTGTTTTACCGGTGGTAGCGGAATCGACTTCCGGGAAAGTTTCGGAAAAGGCAGCGTTTCATTTAGATCCGTCTGACGCCCCAACTCGGTTGCAATCTGGGAATTGAGGATTGGGCGTCTTTCATTCAGCCCGCGAACCACATCCAGCGCCTTCTCTTTCTCAATCTCGAGCAGTAGGGTATCCGAAAGTCGGCCACCCCCTCTGACTTTTTCTTCGACTACCGGAATCAACTGATCAAAATAGGAAACATTTCGATTGTTGATTGTGATCGATTCTCCCAACAATGCGTAGTCAAAGTAAGCATCTGCAATTCGGGCGATGATGACCCGCTGTAAAGATTCATATTGGTGGAACGCCACCTCCGCCTCCCGGTTGGCAATCCCTCCGCGAAGGGCCAACTTCCCCGGCCAGGGAAAAGGTTGATTCAACTGGATAATTCGTTCCTGAGGACCCGTTCGGGTCTGCACTTCTGAGAGAAAACGGGTATAGGTTAACTTCGGCTCCGGTAGAGCCCGGACCTGAATCATTTTTTTCTGATTCGCCTCGAACTGCAAATAGTAGGCCTGAAGCTCTGGATTGCATTTCAACGCCTCCCGGATCATATCTTCGAGATCCATCGCGCTTCCGGCAATCGAAACGAAAAACAATAAAGAAAACACAAACAGCTCCTTAATTATTAAGAAAGGTTGAAAATCAAGCTTGCTCATACTTTCTCATAGCAGGGTATGGTTGTGATGTCATCTGAAATTGAATCCGGTTGACCACACCGCCTTTCCCATCTGGAACCTATCGGGCAAAGGCGGTGGATCATTTTGGTTGCCAAAATTACCGAACCGAAGCCCGGTACCCCGCTTTTTCGACTGCTGCTATCAGATCAGCGGGGGCGGCAGTGCCTTTCACCAACGCTTTGTCTGGAAGATCAACGACCACATTGGTCACACCGGGAACACTACTGAGTGCGGACCGCACTCGGGGAACACAGTTCACCTTTCAACTCATCCCATCTACCTTCAAGGCAATGATGCCTTCCCCCGAGCTTATCGGTTTCTCTGAGCCGGAGTCGAAACATCCGACCAGAAGCGCTACCGCAAGAGCGGCAACGGTAATTATAGAAACATTTTTCATAACGAAATCGAAGGATTATCCCCCCTTCGTCCGGTATTACCCCGCAGCCGGAAAGTCCCCTGAGTTTTTTATGAAATAATATTGGGAACCGTGCCGAGACGCAGATTCTAATCGTCTAGCGAACCTCTTTTTTGCAATCCAACCCCGGGTATCTTTGCATTTTGCAATCCGCAATTACAAAATGAATGCATACCCTGTCCCCGCTCGAGGCACCCACCCACCTTCCACAGGCCACTTCGCAGCGAGGCTGACTGGCCTATAACTATAGATGGTGCGTTTCAATATCGCATTGGCGCGGATGGCGCTCTGGTACGGTCTATCCCACAAGATCTCGCGGGACCATATAATACACACCAACCCAAACGAAACATGACCAACCCATCAGATAAGGACTTTACCGGGGAAGAAAAAGACCTCTGCTTCTTCCTGAAATATGGTGATGGCGTAAATGAAAATTCTACGGCAACGACAAGAAAGTTCGGAGGGCTGGATATTCCAGCCACTCCTTTTACCCGAATCAGGTCTCCGTTAAGTTTCGGTAATGAAGCACGATCGACGGAACCCGGTGTCCGACTCGCAGTGGTCATGATGAGCGATGCCTCCGGTCAGTTTACCGGAACACCGGTCTGGATCGACGGGAGACAATCTCTATCTGAATGAAGACCATATAGTTTAGCCTCAAACCATAAACCATCATGGCATCCCGCTCTATTTGGAAAGGCCACATCAGCTTCGGCCTCGTCAACATTCCCGTCAGCCTGCATTCGGCGGAGTCGCGGCCCGACATCGGCCTCCATATGGTCGACAGCAAAAACAGGAAGCGAATCCGCTATGAAAAGGTCAACGACGAGACCGGCGAAGAAGTCCCATGGGACCGGATCGTGAAGGGCTACGAATACGAGGACGACAAATATGTGTTACTCTCCGAGGAGGAGTTAAGCCAGATCAAGCGCGAAGTCACAAAGACAATCGAGATCGACGATTTTGTAGATTTGGACTCCGTCGACGTGATGTTTTTCGATAAGCCATACTACCTCGTCCCGGAGAAAAAATCCAAACCGGCCCGGAAAGGCTACGCGCTCCTCCGCGAAACGTTGCGAGCGACCGGAAAAGCCGGCATTTCGCAGGTGGTGATTCGGAGTCGGGAATACCTATGCGCCGTTCTAGTCCGGGGAGATTTATTAGTCCTGGAGTTGCTCCGTTTCGCTCAGGAATTGCGCGACCCGGCGGACTACGATGTCCCCGGATCGGATCTGAAGGAAATCGGGGTGACGGCAAAAGAAATCGATATGGCAACCCAGCTCATCACCGCGATGGAAACCGACTGGGATCCCACCCAATACCACGACACCTACCGCGAGGATTTGATGAAGTGGATCGAGGACAAAATCGCCAAAGGAAAAACTGAGGTCATCGAAGAGTCGGACGAAGACGAATCAGAAACCGAAGGCGAGAATGTGATCGACCTGATGGCCTATTTGAAAAAGAGCGTCGCTGAGGCCAAAAAGAAGTCGCCGAAAAAGAAAACGAGTGCGAAGAAGCGCGCCAAAAAGAAAACCGGCAAGAGTAAAGCAAGTTAGCGATGAAGGGGCTGGACACTTACTGGAAGAAACGGGATTTTCGGAAGACCTCGGAGCCTTCCGGGAAGGAAACTTCAGAAAAGAAGAGCGACGAACTTATCTTCGTTGTCCAGAAGCACGATGCGAGCCGCTTGCACTACGACTTTCGTTTGGAATGCGACGGTGTTCTCAAAAGTTGGGCCGTGCCGAAAGGCCCCAGCAACAACCCGTCGGACAAGCGCCTCGCGGTCATGACCGAGGATCACCCCCTCGACTACGCGAACTTTGAGGGGACGATTCCCAGGGGCGAATATGGTGCCGGAACCGTCCTCGTCTGGGATGCCGGAACCTGGGAGCCGGAAGGTGAAACCGATCCCCTGACCGCAGTAGAGAAGGGCTCGATCAAGTTCACTCTCCACGGCAAAAAATTGAAAGGTTCCTGGACATTGACCCGGATGAAGAGCGCCGACGATAACGCCTGGTTGCTGATCAAGCACAAGGACAGTTCCGCTTCCTCGCAATCCGGAAAACCCATAGTCGATCGGGAACCTTCCAGTATACTAACTGATCGGACGATCGATCAGGTCGCCGAAGGAATCACCGGGAAACCAGAAGATATCAAAGGTGCGACCCAATCCAAAATCCTCCAGCGCCCTGTCAATCCGGAGCTGGCAACGCTCGTCGATTCCCCACCACAAAGTGAAGGTTGGCTTTACGAAATAAAGTATGATGGCTACCGCATCATCGCGATCAAAGACGGTGACAAAATTGAGCTGCTCAGTCGTAACGATAAAGCGTGGACCGATAAGTTCGCAGCGATTACGGAAGCTCTCAAAGCTATCAATGGCGATGCAATCATCGACGGAGAAGTCGTAGCGCTGGACGACAACGGCGCCAGTTCTTTCCAGGCACTTCAGCGGGCGTTAAAGGGGAAAAACAAAACCGAGCTAACCTTCTATGCCTTCGACCTGCTTTGGTGCGACGGCAAAGACCTGCGAGGGGCAAAGCTTCTCGATCGGAAATCAGCTCTGCGTGCCCTGCTTAACCGATCAATTTCTCTGGACGGAAATACAATCCGATTCAGCGATCATATTGATGGCCATGGGGTAGCCTTCCATCGGAAAGCCTGCGAGACCGGCCTCGAAGGCATTATAGGTAAAAGGGCATCGAGCCGCTACTATGGAAAGCGCACCCGGGACTGGGTAAAAGTGAAATGCACCCGCCGACAGGAATTTGTTATCGCCGGATTCACCGAGCCATCAGGTTCCCGAATCGGTTTCGGAGCGCTTCTTCTGGGGGTGTATAGCGACAGCGGCGACCTCGTTTACGCCGGTCGGGTCGGGACGGGATTTGACGACGCCACACTGAAGGATCTCCGGACAAAGCTGGACGGTCTCTCCCGGAAAACAGCACCGTTAGCCGAACCTCCCGAAGGGCGGGAAGCCAAGGACGTGACCTGGGTAACACCCGATCTCGTCGGAGAAGTTTCGTTCACGGAATGGACCACTGACGGGCGTCTTCGCCACCCCTCGTTTCTCGGCCTGCGAGAGGACAAGAAACCGGACAATGTCGTGCGGGAAACGGAAAAGTCCGCTCCTTCAAAAACCCAGAAACCGCAGAGCCGACCTCGACCTAAGACCAAAACGCCAAATAGTGAAATGAACCAGGTTTGTGGTATAGAAATCACCTCACCCGAGCGGAAAGTCTTTCCGGACGCACAGATTACCAAACTGGAGATCGCGCAATACTATGCCAAGGTTGCCGAATATCTTTTGCCCTACGCATCGGACCGACCTCTATCAATCGTGCGCTGCCCCGAGGGTCGGAAGAAGCAGTGTTTCTATCAGAAACACCGCAGTCAGGGAATGCCGGACGTGATCGCATCGGTGACGGTTCCGGAGAAAAGCGGCAAGGACGAGTATCTCACGATTAACTCGGCCGAAGGGCTCGTCGCTCTCGCTCAATTCGGTGTTCTGGAAATCCATCCATGGCTGTCGCGAAACGACCGGCTTGAGCGCCCGGACACCCTCATTTTTGATCTGGATCCAGCCGACGATGTCGAGTGGGAGGAGGTGTTAGGCGCGGCGTACCTGCTCCGCGACGTTCTCGTCGGCTTCGATCTCGAATCGTTTCCAAAACTGACCGGAGGAAAAGGTATTCACGTCGTCGCGCCCCTAACGAGACGTCACGGGTTCGACGTGGTTAAACCCGCCGCGAAAGCGATCGCGGAGCGGGTTCGCGACCAAAGTCCCAACAAGTTCCTCACCAAATCCAGTAAGTCCCAACGGAAGGGTAAAATCTTTATTGATTACCTGCGGAACGGTCGTGGTGCGACGGCAGTAGCACCATTCTCCACCCGGGCCCGCCCCGGAGCGCCCGTCGCGGTAACGGTCAGCTGGGACGAAATTCGTCCGGAGCTGAAGCCCGACCAATACACGATCCAAAATATTTTCCGCCGTCTCTCCAGCCTGCGCAGCGATCCGTGGGAGGGCTACTTCGACATCAGACAATCGCTTACCAAATCCATGCTGCGGGATTTGGGAGTCGATTAAACCACGGGGCCCGCACCAACAGAAATCCATGCTTGTCCATACCACAGACTATGACGAGGGAATTCGCCGAAAAGGGGCAGGCACAGGATTCTACTATGTGGACCCGGACGGGGAAAAGATTACCGATGAAAAAGTGATCGAACGAATCAAACGCCTCGCGATTCCACCCGCCTACACCGATGTCTGGATTTGCCCCCGGCCCAACGGCCATCTTCAGGCGACCGGTCGAGACGCGAGAAAAAGGAAACAGTACCGCTATCACGAAGAGTGGCACGAACTACAGAAATTGCGCAAATTCGATCGGCTACCGCAAGTCGGAGTTGGCTTACCAACCCTGAGACGAAAAGTGAGGAGCGATCTCCATGGCGAAGCGGGAGACAAAGCATTTGCTATTGCCACCGCTGTGAAGTTGATCGACAAACTCGGCTTCCGCGTCGGCAACGAGACCTACCTAGTCCAGAACGGCAGCCGCGGCATCGCGACCCTCGACACCGACAATGTAGAGATCTCAGAATCGGGAAACGAAGTAGAGATCGAGTTCACCGCAAAGGGTGGCCGCGAGGTGATCACTACCTTTTCCGACCCCTTGCTGCACGAGGCCCTCGCCCAGTGCCACGAACTCCCCGGCCAGCGCCTTTTCACCTATCAGGGTCGCAACGGAGACAGCATCGCGATCGGGTCAGGCGACGTGAACGATTATCTCCGCGAAGTGTATCAGGACGAGGTAACTACCAAAGATCTCAGAACGTGGCGAGCCTCCACCGCCGCGGTCCAGTTCTTAAGAAAAATATCGACTCCCGAGGACCGGGAGGACGAGTTACGCGAGGCGATACGGTTTGCGGCAGAAACCATAGAGAACAAATATGAAACCTGTCGCGAGCACTACATTCACCCGACCATTCTCGACCGGTATCGCGACAGCGGAAAATGGGGAATTTCAAGGTTAAAACCTGAGAAGATCCCGGAACTACAACTCCCCGAGAGCCTACTCCTGAAGATCTTGAGCTAAGGCGCACAGAGTTTACACCTGAGTTTTATTTTGTTCATCCGTGAGCCTTTCGATTAATTCGTTAGAGGGCCGAGTATCCGCTTTAAGAATATCTCCCATTTGCTTGAGAGCATATTCGGTTTCCTCTTTTGTATTCGAAACGACGCAATCCCCGGGGATGGAAAGTTTATAGTCCCGCATATAGGCATCATTCGCGGTGAACAGAACGCAAATATTCGCGGCGATACCGGTCAGGATCAACTCTTTCGCCTCAAGAGATTTGAGCAACACGGAGAGCGTGGTCGAATAGAAACCGGAGTGCTTTGGCTTCAACACAAAGTAATCGGATTCATCCGGTTTCATTCGTTCGACGATCCTCTTTCCACGCGTCTCATCATCTATACAATGAGCGATCAACGCGTTGAAGTCGCTTCGCCAGCGCCCGAAGTTGTCGTTAACATAGATCGATGGAATCCCGAGTTCCCGGGTGCGGGTTTTCAAGTGGAAAAGCCGCTCACTCATCGGCTCGGCAAATCGCTGAACTTGCTCCCCTTCGGGAAAATCAAGGTCGTTGATCATATCGATAATGAGCAAAACAACCGGGGAGGTTTCCGGGACGGATCCATGGAGGGTGGAAACATCTTTGGGCATACAATGGAAGGGAGCATATCTGAAATTTCAGACGGGTCAAATGGCACGAGGGTGAGCCCAGACTTCGACAAATGGCAATTTCCGGAACCTCGACCTCCCCGCAAATAAATCTGGTATCCCCGACAGGAATCGAACCTGTATCTAAGGTTTAGGAAACCCTTGTTCTATCCATTGAACTACGGGGACGAAGATGGGAGAGATTAGCTCGCAATAATTTGAATCTCAACTCTCTTTAAGTTATAAAAGAACGTTCCTTTTGAAACTGTCCCAAATTCAGACCGCTTTTCGCACCTCACCAGCTGTGACGATCCTGAGATCGTCGAACGCAGCTTTTGTGATCGATTTTCTTTACGACCAGTTCAAGACCGGGCAGCGCCTCACGATCCCGGATCCGGAGCTGAAAATCGCCCTGGTGGAGTATCAGGAAACGGTCCGTAAATTCGACCCGACGGCTCTTCCGGAGCAAGCGAGCCGATACCTTACGGACTGGACGGAGCGGCAGTATTTGACGCGGTTTTTCCAACGGGGCGAGACGGGCGGCGACGCAACGTTTCAATTGACCTCGTCCACGGAGTCGGTCCTCCAGTTTATCGAAGGACTCATCGCCAACGAGGTGGGGTTCATCGGCACGGAATCGAGGGTTCGCCTGGTGATGGAGTCGCTGAAAGGCCTCGTGGTTCAGTCCTCGGCTGACCCGTCGGTGCGGATTGCGCATCTCGTGAAGGAGAAGGAGCTTATTGAGTCTCAAATCGCCGCGATCGAAAAGGAAGGCGAAGTATCGCGCCTCAGCGGAGTGGAAATGCGGGAGCGTTTCGGGGTTATCGTCGACATGATGAAGCAGGTCCAGGGCGACTTCCGCCACGTGGAGGAGAGCTTCAAAGAAATCACCCGGGAGCTGCAACGCCGCCAATTGAGCGATGCTGATCAGGGCGAGCTGGTGAGCTACGCGCTGGCCGCCGAGGATGAATTGAAACACGGCGATCAGGGCCAGAGCTTCGAAGCTTTCACCCAACTGATTTTCTCGCACGAGAGTCAGGATGAACTCAACGACCTGATTGAAAAAACACAGGATCTTGAGGAGTTGAGCACTCAGCTTCAGGGCCTGAAGACTCTGGAGAAAATGCCCTCTGTCCTGCTTGCCGAGGCGCAGAAAGTGATGGAGACCACGCAGCGCCTCAGTGGTTCGCTTCGGATTTTGCTGGATGAAAAAGCGTCCGCTGATCATCGCAGAATCCGGAAAATGCTCGGCGAAATCCGCGAAATGGGAGCCGATTTATCGGATGCCCCGCCGAAGGACAATGAGATCGGTTTGACCTTTGATGAGGCGTCCCTGCCTTTTAAATCTCCGGTTTTTAAGGAATTTTATCAACTGCCCCGCGAGATCGAGGTGCGTGAATTTCATGCCGAGCAGCAGGACGATTCCGCCCGGGAAAAAGCGTTCCAAAAATACGCTGCGATGGCCCGTCTCGACTGGGACGGGATGCGCAATTCGATCAAAAAACTGACCGGAAATGGTGATCAGGTGAATCTCGCGGAACTGCTCGACCGCTGTCCGCCGAAATCCGGAGCGGTGGAGGTGATTGGCTACATCCGACTCGCCAAGGAGGGACGGCATTTGATCGATCCGGAGCACGAAGAAACCGTTTTTCTACCGAACGGGAAGAAGCTGACCGTGCCGCGCGTGGTTTTTATTCCAAAGTAGGGAATTGGGATACGAGCAGGAGCAAGTAGAGGAATCCGTAAGGATTTTTCCGGGGTGAATTCAAGGAACGCGAATTCAAGCCCCGGAGCCTATCCGCACGTGCAGCGGCTGGATTCTCCGGGGTGAATTTTTGTGCCTCAAATTCTCTAAGAAATCCTCACGGATTCCTCTACCACCCAACTTTTCCCAGCCCGATTCGGACTGTACCCTGTACAGTTTTGGATTGTACAGGGTACAGTCGAGGATTGCTGGGTTTTGCCTGCCCTGGTGATGCGGACACTCTTGTCCGCAGTTTATTGGAGCTCTTGCCGATTGATACTTAGCGAACTGCGGACAAGAGTGTCCGCATCACGCGAATCCCGCCCGGACACAATCTACCGCTTATCCGCTGCCTCGGGGCTGTCATCTTCCTGCCCGGTGAGGTAATCTCTTTGCCATGAATTTGCTTCCCTATCCCGATCGCCGCCAGTTTCTGGGCACCTGTTTTGCCGGCGGATTTGGGGGACTGGCCCTGGGGAAAGGACCACTTTCGGGTCGAATCAAAATCGCGGTGAAGTACCATATGATCACCGATCCGACACTTTCGGTGATCCAGAAATTTGAGCTGCTTCGCGAAATCGGGTTCGATGGCGTGGAACTGAAAACCAACGAAAAGGTGGACATAGCGGAGGTGGAAAAGGCCATCGATAAAACCGGAATCGCCGTTCATGGGATCGTCAATGCAGGCAGCCCGGAGATCGCTCCCGCACTGGAACTGGCCCACCGCCTCGGATCGGAGTCGGTCCTCGTTTTTGCAGGGGAGAAAAAAGAGCTCTCCTATGACGATAATTTCGCCTTTTGGCAGGACACCATCCGCGCCGTGCTCCCTCTCGCTGAAAAACACAATCTGACGATCTGCATCGAGAATGTCCGGGCGACTTTTCTGAAAGAAGCGGAGGAAATGGCGCGGTTCATCGATTCTTTCGAGTCTCCAACGGTGAAATCTTATTTTGATCTGGGGAACACTATCACCTGGACGGAGCAATCGGCTCAACACTGGGCGCAGGTTCTCGGGAAACGGATTCACAAACTGGACATCAAAGATCGCGGACATGCGGTGTTCGGCGAGTCTTCCCGGAGACGCGAGGGCGCGATCGGCACCAACGGCGGAGAAGTTCACTGGGAAAAGGTGAGGGAACTTCTCGTGGCGAACGATTTTTCCGGCTGGGCAACCGCAGAGGTCGCGGGCGGAGACCGGGCTCACCTTGTCGCCATGGCCGCGTGGATGAGGGATGTACTCGATCTCTGAGCGGCGTCCTGTTTCGGGCTTGGTCAGGATTGACCTTCGCCGCTATATCTGAGAGACTATCGCCATCGCGTTTCGTCCCAACATCACCCTCTTCTGCTTCGTGCTCGGCCTCATTCCGGGGCACCTCAGTGCGCAATCGACTCAGTCTAAGGAGATGAAGCGGGGAACCGAAATTGCGAGGAATGAGATTGTGGGGCGGCGTGCCGAAGAGCGACAAATCAAAGTTTATTCCAAGCACCCTCTGATCAAAGCGCAGTTTGACTCCTATTCCCGGGAACTCCGGCTCCAGATGCGTCAAATGCTGGATCTGACCCGCGTGGATGAGTGGTCGGTGCGACACGAAATTTTTCTCTACGGCACCGGCAACGACGTCCATTCCGGCAACGACATCATCACCAGCGCGGAAATCAATGCCGCCGACCAGTTCACCCTGCAGATCAAGGTGAGAATTCACGACCGGTTTAAGGAGGAATCCTTTCGCCTTGCTCTGATAAAAATGTTTCTCATCGAACAGATGCTGGAAGCGTTTATGGAAAATCCGAAAACGTTTACGACCAAGTCGCTGGAACCACCGGACTGGATGGTCCATGGGTTCGATCACAATCTGAGGCATAAACAACTCGGTCGACCCAGTTATTTCTATTCGGGCTTTTTCAAAACGGGCCAGCTGATGAAGGTGGAGGAACTGATGGAGCCTCACAAAGCAAGAGGGCTCAATGCGATCAGTCTGGAAATCTTCCGGGCGTCATCCGCCGTATTGGTCGGGGCGCTTTGCGATCAGAAAGACGGGGGCGAATCGGTGCGCGCCATGCTCAAAGATCTCGCGCTTCGCCCCGATTACGAGCCCGACAGTCTGATCCGGAAACATTTCCCCGGGTTCCGCGAAACGGGACAGGGAATCGATAAGTGGTGGGCTCTCCAGCTTGCCACCATGGCCCAGCAGCAGAGCTTTGAGTATTTCACGGCGGAACAGACCGAAAAACACCTCGAAGATGCGATCGCCGTCTCCTTTGCCGAGGTTTCCACGCCCAGCGCATCCGCCCAAAAGGCGAACCCCAGTCTGTTCGACAAATTGAAAGGCAAAGTCAGCAACGCCAAAAAGACCGGGGAGGAAGACAAACCGGCTTTTAAGGGAAATCTTGAGCAGTACGGTCAATTCCTCGACCGGAAAAATGCCAACGACGTGATCAAACACCGTCAGTCGTCTCTCTTTGCGCTGAAAATCAAAGCCTTCCCGCTTTATCACGACGTTATCGATCGTTATGCCGCCATTTGCACCCGGCTTATCGAGCGTGACCTCGACAAAATCGACGCCGAATTTGCCGAGCTTCGAAAAATGAGAGAGCAGATCAGAAAGTCGCTGCAGCACACCAAAGACTACCTCAACTACTACGAAGCAACCCGTTCCCCAAAGCGGAGTGACGCCTTTGACAGTTACCTGAAATTCAAAGAGAGCATGACGCGCCGGGCGCTGCCCCCACGAACTGATTCCATCTCTACCTACCTGGACCGGATCGAAGCGGAACGGCCCTTTTTCGGAGACTAGCGGGTTGTTACTGATACTTGGTGAAAAACAGGTAATCGAGCTCCTGAAGACGCCGTTTCAGTGGGATCGAAGCCGTCACAATACCCACGACTGCCGCCATTCCGAGTCCAATCCCCCCGTAGCTGACGTCGAAGAACATCATCCCCGAGGCGAATACGATACTGCCAAGGCAGAACCCGATGCCCGACCAGAATGCGCTCCGCAAATCCTCGAAGTAGAGCAGCGCACGGAACAAAAAGGCGTAGACCACAAAAAAGACATTTCCGATCGCAGCCGATTTCAAAGCTAAAGCGGTGAAGACCGAGCGGTCGAGATACTCCACCAGCGCGGGAGCAAAAAAGAACAATCCGCCGGAGAAAACCAACTGAGTCAGGGCCGTATTGACACAGCCGACTTTGACCGCTTTCTCGACATCACTCCGCGAGGTTTCGATATCTTTCAGCGTGCCGGTTCCCAGAATATTCGATGAGAAGTTTTCGTAGTTTCGTGCAATCTCCGACCGGAACGAATAAAACGCGACAAACAGAGCCGGGATCGTAAACAAAGCCGCGAGCACACCGGACTGATCACTCGCCGTGGGCCGCAGCAGGGAATGTTCCAGAGTGTGGTTATCGACAAAGAACCAGAAGATCCACTTATCCAGCCAAAATCCGAATAGGTAAAGAGGACCGCAAACGAGAAAAAGCGGATGCCGCGTCAAGAACCGGACAAATTTACCTGCCGAAGGCGAACTACCGGTTTCCTTCGACAAAATCGCCATGATGAGGATCCCTGTCGCCATCGTAGCAATGATCAGGATCGAAATACTTGTCTTTGACCGGATATTCCAGAAGTAGGAGAGCGCCGCAGCCCCGGCAAACAAAGCGAGGGCCAACAGTAAAACCCGACTCAGCGGAATCGTCTCCACCACAAACAGTGCGACCAGGAAAAACAGCGAGACATTCCCCGCCAGAATCAGCAACAACCAGAGACTGAATCCCCTCTCAGGACTCAGGAAGACGGTGAGCAGAGCTCCCGCCACCAGACTGAGCGCGATACCGATAAACAATAGCGGCTGGCGGGGCAGCGCGGCAAATTCGAGATCCCCTTTGCGCGTCGAATCCACCGAATACTGCCGGATCCCCCAGCACATCGAAGCGACCAGAAACTGAACAATCGTAAGCTCCAGCGCCAGCGCCGTTACCGTATTAACCGTCGGCGCCGACATCCTCACGAGAAGAATCACCAGAGCAGAAGTCATCACGCAGAAGTCCGGAAGAAAACCGGCTTCCACCCCGAATCGGGAGAACAGCTTTTTGTGATGATAGCCTTCTACATTCATACCAGCGGACAAAGCGAATGATATACCTTCGCGTAGCCTTCCATGATTTCGCGGTGATTAAACAAAGCCTCCCCGAGTCGACGGGGATGATAAGCCAGTTGGTCTTTCCGGCGGATCAGTGAGATGATCGCATTGGGAAATTCTCTACCTTCGAGTCGGTTCGGTGTCGCAAAACAATCCGTTTCCATACTGAGACGCGGATCCGCAAAAATACTGTCCCCGTCGACCATCGAAACCACCACCGGCTTCCCGGCGTGCAGACTGTTAATGATAGCGCGATCCCCCACTTCGATCTGACTCGGGAATGCCACTACCGTCGCCCGGGCGATCTCCTGAATCATATCGATTTCGGTAGTTAGCCGCACCGACGAAGTAACATTCGCTTTCACAATTTTTTCAAAGCTCTTGCGATTTTCCGCGGTGATCGAACTCAGCGACAACACGATAAATTTTCCGTGCCCGGCGCTGGTTTCGATTTTCTGGATCGCCGTGACGATACCCCGGGCGGTTGTATCCTGATAGGTGCCGACCAAAAAGACGATCCGGTAACCTATCTCCTCACCTTCGCTGGAGTAGTAAGCCCCCCAGCGTCGTGCGGTCTCGCCCTCGATGCCCTCCCGGACAATTCGAATCGGACGGTCCTCGCCGATCTTCTTCCGGATTTTGGTCGCGGAAGACATGGTGTTAGCGAGGATCTCATCGGCCTCCAAAAGGCAGTGATTCCGCATTTTCTGAGTCCAGTGATTCCGGGCGCTCTGGAAAGCTTCGTATTCCGGCCTCCACACTCCGCCGTCCCTCAATTTAATCGAGCGCCTCTCCCGCTCCAGCGCGTTGAGAGGCAGGCAATCGTCAACAATGACATACTTCGCGTTATGCTTTCGCGAAGCAATCATCGCGAGCAAAGAGGAGCGAATCCCCGAGTCAGCCTGATAGATTTTCGCCTTGGGTAGATCAGACCATTTTGATAGCAGTCGCCAGACCGGCTTAATCACTTCCGCGAGCAGTTCACGATGCTCCACAAATGGGATATCCCCGTTCGAAACGCCATAGACGGCTTTGATCAATTCCCAGGACGTGGGATTTTTCCAGACCGCATCGAAGGTAATCTTGGGAGCCAAATCGGCAGCGGTATCGAACAAATCATTTACATGCTCCCGATCGAGTACTCCGGACTCAACGGTACGGGCCACACTATGGAAAAAGGCCCCGGCTTTGCGAAAGGAAACGGTTGTCTTCCCTTTGCCATTACTGCCGTGAATCGATAGATCAATAGTCTGGTATCCCTGAATATTGGACACCGTATTTTGATCCGGAGGAATCACATCCGAGTTTGAATTTGAGATCTTGGCAACGCGGAACTGATACTTAGGAAAATCCCTCGCCAACTGGCGCACAAAGACGGAATCCCCGGCTCTTCCTACCTGGGGATTCTCTTCGTAGATATAGCAAATATCTGTGTCTTCGCGGTTTTTCAAAATTTGTTTATTTCTTTACTAGGCAGCTCCCCAGAAGCGACGCACCTCTTCGGACTGACGACTCCAGTGTGCCGGAGTGATGGACGGCAGCGTCCGCAACAGTTGCATCCAGTCGCCACGGGCACTGAACACTTTGGCTTGTTGTATCTCGTAATCGAAACCATCCAGCTTCCGGAAGGTCTCGTGCAGTTGCTGGGCCGCCTCCAGCTTTTCCTCGAATATCAATAACTCCGATAACAGAGTGACGGTCTCAGCCGACTCATTTTTCTGAATACTTAACCGGAGTAAATTCTCAAGTTCCGCCGCATCGGGAAGTCCAAAAGCCTGGGCGCTCCGCCCCTGTTTTTTGATTCGCAGGTAGGCAACTACGGCAAGGCGCTCCAGCGACCCCGGGATCGTATTTTTATTTACTTCGAGGCGATGCAAATTCGCCGCCCACACCGCAGCCCGCTCGGAGAGTTCCGATATCGCAGCCTGCGCAAGGACCCGCCCCTCTCCGGCGGTGGATGATGCCACTTTCTCAAGTAGAGGAAGCACTTTCAAATTCCGCATCGATGTGATCACTTCCACTTCGCGTTCCGATACCCGGTTACCGACCGACATGACACGCTTCATTACCGATTCGTAGTCTTCCAGAGCCAGCTGCGAGTTATCCGCCATTTCCACCGCTCCGTCCAGCGAGATAAACGGATTCCCTATCTCGAAGCCCTCGGATGCTTCAAAGTAATTCTGCCTGGTTTCGCGGTTAAACTTCTCATCGATCAAAATCATCGTGAGGATCCCCGCCACCGGATTGGTTCCGATCACCAAAACGCTGAGCAGTGCGGCCGATATCGAACGGCGATGAAATCCCGTCAGAATCCCGAAAAGAAATGCCACCGTCAGGTGAACCATCCCGGCAAGCACATATCCATTCTCACCGTGCCGGATGAAAATATAGGTCGCAAACGCCTCCGCGATCAGAAGGAGCGAAACAAATACCCAATATACAATCGACTTCAAAACACTTAGTTTTCAAACGCAGCCAGCGCAGGATCGTTTAATTGAAGGACGAAAAACCGAAGATCGAGATCCGGAAGTGCTTCGAGCAAATCCCCGGCATGGCTCTCAGCCGCGTCACTACTGGAAGCCGCCGTGAGCAGACCGTAGACAAAGCGACCTCCGTCGGAAGGGATCATCGCGAGATCGTCAGACGGAAGCATCACCGCATTCAGTGAGTGCGCAAAAGCCTCGCACTTTTCAGGGCTTTCCCCTTCTCCCGGCACGAAGATGACCAGACGATGCTCTAGTCCCATCTGCTCTTCGATCAATCGACACTGACCGAGACGCTGTTTAAATCCGGGAGCATCGAGGATCGGTTTGGTCTCCT
Source organism: Verrucomicrobiales bacterium (assembly GCA_029213005.1). GTDB lineage: Bacteria > Verrucomicrobiota > Verrucomicrobiia > Verrucomicrobiales > DEV007 > Arctic95D-9. The sequence continues at coordinate 48,987 of JARGPI010000018.1, read as the reverse complement.
TCACCGGGATCGGATCCTCCGCCTCTTCAACCTCCTGCTTCGGCGGTTCCGGCTCGCGGACAGGCGGCTCACTGGATTCGCCATCGAGGATCTCCTCGCGGGTCATCTCGATTGAGTTAACCGGGGTGTCTTTCCGCACTTCGAATTCGATCGGCTTTTTCGTATTGATCGAATTTTCATACCAGCGGAAAGCGGATTCCACCTTCCAGAAATTCTCCCAGTGAATCTGCTCGAAATCCATCCTCGAGATGACAAGCACTCTGAAGTCGCGTCCCTTCGGATGGGCCACCACCGCAAGATAAAGATCGTCGTAACCCGATGTCGCATTCGGCTCAAACGGTTCCCAGAACCAACGCTGCGTCACGATTTTTCCGGTCCGTTCCGCATGCTCGAACATCGGCGTTTTCTCGATCGACTCCGGAAACGCATTGTCACTTCGCAACTGAGCCACCCGGACGCCGCGCCCGCCCCGCGCACTGAAATAGATAGCCGCCGAATTCACCCCGCAGCGATCGCTCAACAGATTGAGAAAAGCCTCGTCCCGGTCTTCAGCCGCGTATTGGTCGATCACGTCCTGCAAACTGAGAACCAGACCCGAGGAATTGAGCCCCTGAGCGACCAGCGTCGACGACAAATCCTGCTCGTTATGCTTCAGAAGCGCGACCTGGGTTTTCAAATACTCATTGGACGTCAGGGAATCATCGAGGAGAATTTCCTTCTGCGTAATGCGGCGACTGATCACCCCTTTGGTGAAACCGCCGATCGCACCCATCAGCAACGCTCCCCAGAACAAAAAGTGTTCGCTCCCCGTGAATTGAATCGATTCCCCTTCCGCTAACTGATTCCCCTCCATCCAGACCCGCAGAATGACGAGCAGCAAGCTGGACCCAACACCCCAGAAAAAACCGAAGCGGAACCCGAGGTAAAAAGGGAGAATCACCCATGGCGAAGGGTTCAAATTCAGCCAACCCGGATCCGATTTGGCAAAGAGCCAGTTCAGAGCCGCCAACATGACGGATATGACAAAGAAATGCAGAAAGGCCGTGAGTTGGCCTTTGAGCTGCAATTGTTTCTTCAATTGGATTTTTTCGAATAAAGAAGCTAGTAACGGTGGCTTTTCAAATTCGATCAAATCGTCTGCGGTTTCGTCGCTCATTCGGTGCGGTTAGAGATCCCGTGCGTCGTGTGTGTCTCTCTCTGGACCTAACCACGATTCAATGTGATCGGCTCTTAGGTTATCGGGTCTTTTAAATCAAGTATCGTTAACTATTCTTACTGAGCAATCAAGGCTCTTGCTGCATCGGCTATACTTTGCCAGGTTGGTCGGTGGGTCTTCCACAAATTCGGGTGATACGGGATTGGGGTGTCTTTCGAGTTCAATCGCTGTGGAGGGGCATCCAGCAAATGGAATCCTTCCGAAACCACCCGTGATATCACCTCAGTACAAACGCCTCCGAAAGGAAACCCTTCACTGACACATAATAACCGACCGGTCCGCGCGACGGAAGCCAAAACGGTGTCGGTGTCAATCGGCTTGGTGGAACGGAGATCCACCACCTCCAACTCCCAACCGGTGGAGGACAAATCACTGGCCGCCTTCAACGCCTCGTGAACCATGGCACTGTAGGCAACAATCGTAGCGTGCTTGCCGGGACGGGCAATTCGCGCCGTGCCCAGCGGCAGATTCTGCTTCGGAAGCGCATCCGCCTTGAGGTGATAATAGAGAAACTTGTGCTCGCAGAAAATCACCGGGTCATCCAACTGGATCGCTTCTAGCATCATCGTGTAGGCGTCCTCCACCGTCGCAGGTGTGAGAACGATCAAACCGGGATAGTGAGCGTAAATCGATTCGAGACTCTGACTGTGGAACGGCCCGCTTCCCTCCGTCCCCCCCGAAGGGAGTCGCACCGTAATCGGACAGGGCACGCCGGTTCTCCAGAAATGAGTCGCCGCCTGGTTAACAATTTGGTTAAACGCAATTGATGAAAAGTCAGCGAACTGCATCTCGACGATGGGGCGCATCCCCTCAATCGCCGCCCCGACTGCCGAACCGATCATCGCATCTTCGCTGATCGGAGCATCCTTGACCCGTCCGGGAAATTCCTCCGCGAGCCCCTTGGTTGCCTTAAATGCACCGCCAAACCCCGCCACATCCTGTCCGTAGATGTAGACTGATTCATCTTCAGACAAGGCTTTGCGCTGAGCTTCCCTGATTGCTTCTAGATATGTGACCGCCATGATTCCAACCGGCGCACCCTTGCCCTAAGTTGGGCCCCTTTCAACCCATGATATTAACGCAGCACCTTCCCCCTTTCCAAAACCGCCAATTACTCGCAACCCGCTCTGAATGAACTCGCTGCAACAAATCAACCCCGGTTCAAACGCCATCAAACGCCGTTTTACCGTGATTTTTAGACAGGCAAAAGGTTCCATAAGCTCCAGATCGCTTCAAATGATGCCGAAAGCGCCCATCAGTCCTAACCGACAGGCCCCTCTCAATAATCCCCGGAACCGCAAATTCCATTCTGTCGCAGTCACGCCAGTGGCGAATCTCTCCGGCGAGGCAAAATTCGGCGATGCTCACGCCGAACCGGATCATTTCCACATGCCCATTGTCATTCGCCCACCTGCTCGCCATTGCGGCACTGCTGTTCCCGGGGCTGAATACCGCGGATGAAATCTTTGAGCCCGATCGCCTGACGCCCACCACCCTCGCCACCGGGTTAAACCGCCCCATGGAGCTGGAAGTGGCCCCCGATGGACGCGTCTTTTTCATTGAGCTGGACGGCAGGCTTCGTATTTTCCACCCTAAAACGCAGAAAATCACGGAAGCAGGCACTCTGGAAGTGACCACTCAGCAGGAAAACGGATTGATCGGAATCGCTCTCGATCCCGATTTTGCCAATAACCAGCACATCTTCCTCCAATACTCACCGCCCGATTTCTCAGGTCAGCATGTGAGCCGTTTCACCATGAAAGGCGACACCCTCGATCTCGCCTCCGAGAAGCGGTTGTTAAAATTCGAAGAACAGCGCCTCCAGTGCTGTCACCACGCCGGCTCCCTCGAATTTGGACCCGATGGCTGCCTCTTCATCGCCACCGGCGACAACACTCACCCCGGTGGTGACTCCAAAGGCTTTGCCCCGATCGACGAACGCCCCGACCGGATGCCATGGGACGCTCAGAAATCAGCCTCCAACAAATTCAGCTACAACGGCAAAGTGCTGCGAATAAAACCGAAGAGCGACGGCACCTACGAAGTGCCGGACGGTAATCTGTTCCCCAAAGACGGCTCCGAAGGCATTCCCGAAATCTACGTGATGGGATGCCGGAATCCGTGGCGAATCAGCGTCGACCAAAAATCCGGATATCTCTACTGGGGCGAAGTCGGCCCCGATGCAGGTGCTCCCGGCGACCGCGGCCCTGCCGGGCACGATGAAATCAACCAGGCTCGCAAGGCGGGAAATTTCGGATGGCCCTACTTCGTTGGTCCCAACCTGGCCTACCCCGATGTGAATTTTGAGACCGGGGAAATCGGCAAAACCCAATCCCCCGACGCCCCGGTAAACGATTCGCCCAACAGCACAGGCGTCCAAACCCTGCCGCCCGCACAACCCGCTTTTGTCTACTACCACCGCAACCAAACCGAAGACTTCCCCATGCTGCGAACCGGCGGAAGAACCGCCTGCGCCGGACCGGTCTATCATTACGACGAAAGCCTGGAAAGCCCGACCAAATTCCCCAAACATTTCGACAATACTCTATTTATCTACGAATGGTCACGGCACTGGATTTTCGGAGTCAAACTCGATGCCGAATCGAACATCGACTCCCTGGAGGAATTGATGCCTGACTATGGATTTGTCAGACCCATCGATATGGATTTCGGCCCCGAAGGCTCGCTTTACCTCATCGAATACGGAGAAACCTGGGGAGTGAACGCCGACTGCAAACTGATCCGGGTGGACTACATCCGCGGCAACCGCCCGCCGAAGATCAAACTGACCGCCGCCGGAACCGCCGGACGTCCCCCACTGAAAGTCGCGTTTTCCAGTGAAGGTACCGTCGACCCCGATGGCGATGCCCTCACCTACGAGTGGAAAATCGTTCCCGGAACCGAAGAGGCAAAAGACACCAGCGCGAACCCCACGCTCACCTTCGACACCATGGGCTCCTATCAGGCCGTGCTCACCGTCACCGACGCACACGGGGCCCGGGCCACCGCCTCCACACCCGTCCTCGTCGGCAACGAGCCTCCGATCGTCGATTTCAAATCCCCTCAGGATGGCGATTTCTACGACTTCGATACCCCCATCACTTGGGACATCGCCGTCGTGGATCCGGAAGATGGAAATCCCGTCCCGGAGCGCGTCAAAATTTTCCATCAGCTTGTTCCCGGGGACTTCAAAAATACCGAAGCCTCCCTCACCGGTGCCGAAACACTGCATCCCGGACTCGAACTGATGAAAAAGAGCGATTGTTTCAATTGCCACGTTGTGGATCGAAAACTGGTCGGACCGTCCTTCTTCGATGTCGCCGCCAAATACAAAGATCAAAAGCACGCCCTCGACGAAGTCGCCAAGCGCATCGTGACCGGCTCCAGCGGAATCTGGGGAGAGATTCCCATGATCCCTCATCCCCAGCACGGGATCGAGCAATCCCGGCAAATGGCAGAGTGGATCTTTTCACTCAGCGATAAAGATTCCAGTTCCGTGCTCTCCGGACTCAGCGGCGAATTCCAAATCGGAAAACCCAAAAAACAAGCCAAACAAAAAGGCCCCGGCGTATTGATCGTGGAAGCCACCTACCTCGACGGAGGCGCCCCACCCATCGCCCCGTTGAGTGGCACCAAAAGCATCCGGCTCCGTCATTCCACCCTGCTACCCGGCGATGCCGACGCCTTTGAAAAACTGAGCCTGTCCGGCACCAAAGCCGGATCCATCATGGACCAGGGCTGGATCAAATTTGCCGGGGTAAATTTGAGCGATCGAACCAAAGCCAGCGTCACCTACGCATCCGGCGGTCCCGGCGGAACCATAGAAATCCGCCACGCCTCCGTCGACGGCGAACTGCTGGGCAGCGTGAAAGCCGAACCCACCGGCGACTGGAACAAGCGCAAAACCCTGAAATTCGACCTCAAGCCCGCCCCGGCCCGCGGCGATCTCTACATCCGTTTCTCCAACCCCGGAAAAGCCCATCTCATGAATCTGGAGTCGATCTCATTTATAAAGCGTAGTCAGACAGCGAATGAATAAGTTCTCGCTCTTTATCTTGTTCTTGCTCCATATGTGTCAAAACAAGAACTCAACCTAATATTCATGGCTTAGTTTGTAGAGGCACTGGATTCCTGAACCCTGGAATATCGCTCAGTTTTCGGTTTCAGTCGAGATACGGCAACGCCGTTACGTAACCCAGCCCATGGTTGCCGCAGTAAAACGGAGGCTACCATGGGGTTTGCCTATCAGGAGTTTCCCTACGCTGAAGGCGTTGCGAAAGCTTTCAGATCACTTTCAGCGATCAGTTTGTCCTTCGCCCCCCCCCGGGTAGACTCTCTACTTCGTTTCGGTCAACCCGGGGCTATATTGCGTAACGGCGTTGCCGTATTTTGAATTTCCTACCACGGGTTCCACGAAAATCTTAGCGGCATTCCACTGTACCCTGTACCATTCCGGACTGTACAGGGTACAAAAGCATCCGGAAAGTGTAGAGAAAAATAACGTAATACAGGTTTCCAACCTGTTAGCGAAGCCCATGAGCACAAGCCATGTGCCACAGTTTAAAAAACTGTGATACGGAATCTTCAGTCGTCGACGCCTGTAAAGAGATCCTTTCCCCGCCCTTCACACAACACAACTCAACTACCAGCCGCACTGCTCTGCTGGGCCCGCTTCCAGGTCAATGCGGTTAGCCAAAAACCAAATGCGACTACCGTGAAATCCTTCCATTCACCGGAGATGGTGGCCCGCCTCGTCATCGCATGGACGGGACAATAGCTTACGTAATAACCGCCACCCGTAAGAAGCGTATTTCGCGTGAAGGCTGATTCTGCCCGGAGCTCCATATCTTCTCCTCCGGCGGTGATATCAAATTGGCGGGTGAGCGCACTGAACTTTTCCGCTATTGCCAAAGTTTCACTACCGGTTTCGAGAGACCATTTCCCGCTGAAGGCACCGTGTTTCTGTATGTAAAAGTGATCATCGTGAGTTTTGATCTCTCCCGTTTCGGTCCATAAATCAAAATTCAACTCGGCGCTTACATCTTGCCCCGATATAAAATAGTCGTAAGAACATATTCCCTTTGGAGTGCAAGTAAGCATGCCGAATTAGAAGACGGGATCTCTCTTTCCGCGACTACAACTGAGCGAGTATTTTCTAATCGCCATAACATCCACCCGCTTTTTTCGTGACAACCCGATTCGTTCCTGCCAGTCTAATCCCATCTCATGAAGTGGTTTGTTTTTTTCTGGCTCGTCATCTTAACCCCGAAAAGCATTGCGGAGGATCTACCTCTCGAAAAAATCAAATTGCCGCCTGAGCTGGGAAGCGAAATCGAATTACCAATCTCGAAACAGAGCCTGAGCTTCACTCCGGAAAACGGTCGAATTTTCTATATCCCGATCGCTCTCAATGGAAAACAAAAGATAAAGATTACGATCTCAAATGCCCAGGATAACACCGGAGATAGAGGCTTTACCTGGCGGCTTGTCGATTCCACGCTAAAGGAGGAATTCGGTAGCTCACTGGCCAAAAGAAAAAAGGCGCAATCCTGGATCGTTGACGATATCCGCTCCAGTAGCGCCGTTCTCATCCTCGAAGACAAAAACACCAAGTTCGACGGCAAATACCCCGGCAACCGATTCGAACTCAGAGTCAGCTTCCCGTGAGTAAGACATCTCCGCTCCCCCTTTAATTTTCCATCAACTGAAACCGTCCTACTCGCTTTTATCACGGGAGCGGAATCAAAGATTGGCCGCGCAGGTTACCGTCAACTGATACCATGGGGCGGCGCGATCCAAACAAGCGGCGGTCAATCCCATTCATGGCATGCCCCCTCAATTCCGGCGGCGAAAAAATTATTTTCAACGGATGTCCTTTTCCAGCGAGCGCGTTCGTCATAGATTTGGAGACCGTCCTTTGAGGGTCTGAATGCCAATGAAAATCGAAAAATTTGACCCAACCCATGAAATATGTTCCACACGCTGGATTCCAGTGTCGGCGGAAAGGATCTACACCGCTCTCACGAATCCCGAATATCTCGCTGAGTGGTGGGGACCGAGAGGGTTTCGAAACACATTTCATGAATTTGAACCGAAACCAAGCGGAGTTTGGCGCTTCGATATGCACAGTCCCGAGGGGAAAACATTCGAAAACCGAAATGTGTTCGAAACCGTTGAGCCGCTAAAAATAGTCATTTTCCATCACGAACCGGTGCATCGCTTCCGACTGACCATCTCGCTGAACCCGCAGCACCAAGGAACTGAGCTGACGTGGCGAATGGCCTTTGATGACACGGCAGAATACGAAGAGGCAAAAGCCTACATCCCCGAGTGTAATCAAGAATGTTTTGATCGCCTCGAGCAAGCTCTGGCCAGGATCGAGGGACCAGACACGGATGAGCACGACCTCCGGTTGACGAGGATTATCAACGCGCCGCCAAGAGAGGTGTTTCGCGCCTGGACGAAACCGGAGCTGCTCAAACAGTGGTTCGCCCCTTCGCCGTTAACAACGCCCGTGGTTGAAATTGATGTCCGTCCGGGAGGATCCAGCTTCGTCGTTATGAAGGACGAGGATGGTAACGAAATGCCGCTGAGGGGCGTCTATCTTGAGGTGGTGGAAAACGAACGAATTGTTGCTACCGACGCTTACACCACAGCCTGGGAACCGTCAGATAAACCCTTCATGACCATGTTCCTGTCGTTCGGAACGCTCGACGACGGACGCACGCGCTACGAGGCCAGGGTGCGTCACTGGACTGTCGCTGACCGGAAGCAGCACGAGGAAATGGGCTTTCATGACGGTTGGCGAAAATGCACCGACCAACTCGCCCGACTGGTCGAAAACAGCTGAGACTCTCTCTAAAATCGAACTAAAAACAACCAATTTCAAACTATAGAAAATAAATATACATTATGAATCCTGTAATCCAACCCTACCTGTTTTTCGATGGCTGCTGCGAACAAGCAATCGAGTTTTATGTCGAACATCTCGGAGCCAAAGTCGAAATGATGATGAAATTCAAAGACTGCCCCGATCCCCTGCCGCCGGGTATGGACTCGGAGGAAATGGCCGACAAAGTGATGCATGCCACATTCACTATCGGGGAAAACGTCTTGATGGCTTCGGACGGCGGCTGCGGCGAGGCCGACGAGAAAGTTCACTTTGCCGGATTTTCGCTTTCGATCGCATTCGAAGATGAGGATGAGACGAGGCGAGTTTTCGACCTGCTTGCAAAGGATGGCGAAGTGGCTATGCCTTTGGATAAAACATTTTGGTCGCCTTGTTTCGGAATGCTGACCGACCGTTTCGGACTTGATTGGATGATCACAGTCCAGGAATCATCGCTACCTTCCTAACCCAACATTTATATATATTATGGACCATTACATAGACGGATTTATCATTCCCGTCGCTAAAGACAAAATCGAAGCATACAAGGCAACCGCAACTGAAGCTGCCGCCATCTGGATCGAACACGGAGCCATTGAGTATCGGGAATGCGTAGGTGATGATATGGATATCGAGGATCAAGTTCCTTTCCCGAAGCTGGCTGATGCAAAGCCGGAGGAAACCGTCGTGTTCGCCTACGCGGTATTCCCGTCGAAACAAGCCCGCGACGAAGCGAACAAAAACATAATGACAGACCCGCGTATCGAGAAGATCTGCAAAGAAGCGGGTCGCATTTTCGATACCGGGCGCATGGCTTACGGCGGCTTCAAGTCAGTGGTTTATAAAAAAAGCTAAACGATGAATACAGACAATCCACAACAACCAACCGATGAATACCTGTTGCTCATCCGGGGCACTCACTGGACTCACGGCATGTCGCCGACGAAACTACAGAAATCGATGACTGATTTTTACGCCTGGGTCGACGGCCTGGCGGAAGCGGGCATCCTGCGCGGAGCCCAGCCACTCATGGAGGAAGGCAAAGTCATCTCTGGTAAACAAGGCACCAGCGTAACCGATGGTGTTTTTGTCGAATCAAAAGAAGCAATCGCCGGCTACTTTCAGCTCGCTGTGCCATCAATGGAGGCGGCGCTGAGTCATGCAGGCACCTGCCCGATTCTCGACTACGGTGCTGAAATAGAAGTGCGGCCGATTGCCGATCTCTGCCGCCCGATGGCCGAGGTAAAAAGGAACGAAAACAACCCGCAGAAAGCAACAGCATGAAATCAATCGCACCATGCCTTTGGTTTGACGGTGCGGCGGAGGAGGCCGCAGAGTTCTACGTGTCGCTTTTACCTGATTCACATATTGATCGCGTCATGCGATCACCCGCTGACAATCCGAGCACGGCTGCCGGGGAGGTTCTGACCGTCGAGTTCACCTTGATGGGTAAAGAATATTTCGCGCTGAACGGCGGGCCGGCATTCAAATTCAACGAAGCCGTTTCCATCATGGTCTACTGCGAAAACCAGGAGGAGGTCGACCGGCTCTGGTCTGCGCTCACAGATGGCGGATCGGAGGTCCAATGCGGCTGGCTCAAGGATCGCTGGGGACTCTGCTGGCAAATCGTGCCCACCCGTCTCATCGAACTCCTGAACGATCCCGATAGAGACCGCGCACGCCGGTCGCAGGAAGCGATGATGGAAATGGTAAAAATCGATATCGCCAAACTGGAGCAGGCGGCGGACGGCAAATAAGTGTGAAAACAAACTCAGAAGTAGAGAAACTCCCGGATGATTTTTTCCGGCAGGAGAGCGGTCGCCTCGTGACGATGCTCACCTGCCGCTACGGTCTTCACCGGCTTCAGTTCGCCGAAGATGTCGCCCAGGAAACGCTGGTTCGCGCTCTGCAAACCTGGCCCTACCGGGGCGTTCCGGACAATCCCTCCGCCTGGCTCAGTCGAACCGCTAAGAATCTTGCTATTGACCAACTCCGTCGGGAGAACCGGTGGCGGGAAAAAGAAACCGATGTCGCACACGAGCTTGATCGATGGCACTCCGTTATTGGTAGTGAGGAAATGCAGGAAACATTCGCAGACGACACTCTGCGGATGTTGTTCGTTTGTTTCCATCCCCAACTATCGAGCGAGGCACAGACAGCTCTTGCCCTGAAAACACTTTGCGGGATGAGCCCGGCAGAAATTGCCGCCCCTTTCCTGACTACCGAGGCGGCGATCAGCAAGCGCCTGGTCCGTGCGCGCCGACGCATCCGGGATCTGAATCTGCCTTTCGCCGTTCCGGATGTTAGCGAATTACCGACCAGGCTCGATGGGGTTCTCGGAACTCTATATCTGCTTTTCAATGAAGGATACAAGTCCTCCTCCGGCGATCAACTGGTGCGGGCGGATCTCTGTCAGGAAGCGATTCGACTCACCCGTTTATTAGCCAGCCATTCTGCAACTGACCAACCACAAACTCAAGCCCTGCTCGCACTGATGTATTTAAATGCAGCCCGGCTTGGTTCGCGAACCGACGAGGCCGGCAATCTGCTTCGCCTCCATGAACAAGATCGATCTTCCTGGAACCAGGGGATGATACAAAACGGCATAGCTTTTCTGGCAAAATCCGGACGGGGTGAAGTCGTCAGTCGATACCATTTGGAAGCAGGGATCGCAGCCTGCCATTGCACCGCTATCGACGACTCATCCACCGACTGGCAACGGGTTCTGAATCTCTACGACCAACTGGTGCGACTTACCAATTCGCCGCTCGTCAAGCTCAATCGAGCCGTAGCACTAGCCCGCCTGCACGGACCACATGCGGGACTGGACGCCATCGCCCATCTACCACTAAATTCGTATTACCTCCTTCATGCGATTAGAGGCTATTTCAAATCACAGCTGGGATGCAATTCGGAGGCATCAAACCACTTTCGCGAGGCCGAACTCCTTGCCCCATCCGAGGCGGAACGCTCATTTCTGCAACGACAAATTGCAGACTGTGAAAAAGCCGGAGAATAAGTGGGACTGTAAACTTCTACATAAGATATATCGAGGCGAAGTTCCCAACCGTTCGCGCTGACTGAAATTAAACATTTCGCAGCGCCAAAGGCGCGATTCAAACCGACCACGGTGATAGCGCCTACAAAAGCCATTAATCATATTAGAGTTAACGGTAAGCCAATTTTGGGAACACTAATTTTCACGAATGAGCACAAAGAAACACGAATCAATTGAGTCACGGGAAGATTGGTTCATAGAGCCTCAAACAATGCGACTCCACCGCCAAGGTTCGAAGCTCCAATTTTACAAGTGACGGGCTGGAATAAGGGGGGCTCTCCCCTAAGGAAGAATTTCCTGTGCTCTTCCCACCTCCAAAGCCATCTACGATGCGACCAGGGTAGCAAGTTCCTTCCATACTCAACGAAGCATTCATTACGGGTGTTGCTCTTCCTCAAACCACGACTGATGTGAGATGAATGCATTGGAATCGTCGCCAGTTTCTCCTGACAACCTCAGCCACCCCCGTTGCAGCAAGCCTCGGGTTACCCGGGGCTGATGCCGCATCCGCTCAAGCCCAGTGGCCGACAGCGGAAGCGCTCCAAAAAGGGTTGCTGCGTCCTTTTGATCTGACGATTCCGAAACCGCAGGAAATGTTCGGCAACGGGAACAGTCCGGCCCTCCTGATAGACGCTGCCAAAACTCCCATGCCGGGAGAGTCCCGTCCCCCGGGCACCTATTACGCCGCGTTCATTCTGCTGGGAGGCATCCAGGAATCCCGCAGTGGCGGGCGGGCTTTGCCGATGCTTCATCCCGGAAAATACAAGGCGGATGAAGCTCTGGAATTTTACCGGGGACTGCTGTCCGGAGAGGCCCCGGCGATCACGGCGAAGGGTGGAGTTAACTGCCCTTTATGCGACCGGAGTTTTGGTGGCCTGAAAATGGCGAACACTACCAGGTTTCCTTTTCAGACGTTGTGCTGCAAAGAAGATATCGATCCGGATGCACCGCCGGAAAACGTGGAGCCGCTGATTCTAGCTGAGGAAATCGCCTACGCCAGGTGGAGATTTCTCATCGATTGGCTGAGCGGTCTGGTCGCGCTGGTCGTTCAGGAAAATGCCGGAGCGATTGAAAAACATCCTTTCGCCCGGTCCGTACTTACGGAAATCGTGAAGTTGTTGCCGGCTTTTCTCGACCGGCAACCGTGGCTGTCCGCCGCGTCCGGCAGGAGGGCAAGCCGGGCCGATTTTCCTTTTGATGAATGGCAGGATTCACCTGACAGTGACCAATACCCCACCGAGGAGGAAATCACCCGTTTCGTGGCGTTCGCTACTGAAGCACCGGTCGAGTCTATCAAGCCGAGTGAAAAGATATACCGGGCAGTCGCCGGCCGGAATGAGAATGCCCTGCTCGCCGAAGCCTTTGGCGCGGTGGCTTCGGATTTAACGGTTGAGGAACAAACCAAAATCTCTACCTCGCTGCGCCGCCAATTTTGTCTAACCCGGCATATTCCGCAACCTGGCAGCAATTTCCCCGGAACGACGATACCGGTTTCACTGTCCATGGCGATCGGCAGCGGAGATGACGCGTATTTCCGCCACCTGTTTGAAATTGTTCGGCACTATCTGTATAACCATTTTTATGATGACGGCCTGTCGGTGGAAGGCGCGTTTAACTATGCGGTCATGCTGCGCGGATTTTATCTCCCGGGATTACGCAATCGCCTCGGACCAACCGTGTGGGATGAGTTAGCGAAGCGCCGACCAATCCTTGCCGGGTTCGAGAAAACCGGCTGTTACCCCATCCGCACCCTCTACGGAATCGAGAGTCAACACGGCGATGAGCACCTGGGCTTCTTCCGTTCGGCAAACCTCAAATCTCTATCTGATCCCAACTATAGAGAAACCGAAGAAAGTCTCTGTTACCCTTCTTACGGGATAGGCTGTCTTCGTTCCGGCAGGCCAGGCAAACGGCTCGAAGCGATACTGGATTTTCGCTCCGGCATTTTACACACCCAACCCTCGCGGCTCAATGTGCAGCTGTTTTTCGAAGGTATCAGCCTGATGCCTGAATTGGGCTATGCCGCACCTTCGAACCTGATCGACCCGGAAGCCGTTCCCAAAGAAATTCGCGACCGCCTGCCGCTGACAAAAATGCGCCCCTGGTTCACCAACGCGCTGGAAATGCATTGCGCGCCAACGATCGATGGTTTTCAGGGCGACGGTCCCCACGGCTTGCTGGAGGGTTGGTACGGCAAAGGTAAACCGGACGATCCGGGTGCGGGCCTGCGGTTCATGGACGTCACCCTTCCGCCGGAGAATTTCGCCGATTACCCGGGCGACATTCGCCTCTGGTCCCGCCAATGGATGACGGTGTCGCTGCCCGGTGGCGAGTCCGTGGCGATCAGCATATCGCGCCTCTCCGGTGGCCGCCGACACGATGTGTGGTGGCACTTTCCCGCTCCACCGACTGCCCCTTCGTCTCCCGTGGAGGACACGGCTGATAATCTTTTCGACTACCTCGCAAAGACCGTGGAACACCCACCACCGTACGCCCGAGACCTCGGGAGCCGGGATCAAACGTTCGGATTGATTCTCAAAGCGGTGAATGAACCACCAACGCCCTATGGCGAAGATTCACGGGCGCTGACAGATGTAAGAGCCTGGCCGGGTTCGGAAAAACATACCGCGAATCACCAGTGGAGCATCGCTCCCGCTTCCTACGTGGCTGACTATGGCCGCGACCCAGAACCATGGCTGCAGCGCACCATCGAAGTCAATATGTGGGGTGCCCAGCGCGGCACCCCCGCCCGGCACCGCTATATCGGATCGCGCGCCCCGTGGGCGGCGATGATGCAGCTGGAAAAATACAAGCAGTCCGTCGTTTGCCGTCCGGATGCTTTCGATGTCTTCAATGCGCAGCGTCACGCCACCGGGGACGCCCGGCTGGAGTCGACTTTTGTCGATGTACTGTCAGCGCATGACCCGAACAAAGATTCATCCAGCCCGGTCCATTCTGTCGATGTATTTGACAATGATCCCGGCGGTGAAAATCGTTACTCCCATGGTATAGAAATCAAGTATGTCAAAAGTGAATTTTGCACCGTTATCACCACCAGAAGCGCATCGGAAAAATTCCAAAACCAACAGCGGAAGACGGCATTGCATGGCCGCGTCGGAAAAGTCTGCCCCGCCGCGCACGAAGTCATTCTATACGATGGAGAATATCTGAAAGCACAGGACTACGAAGTACGTTTATCACCCGGCTGGAACTTCAGTCTCACCGGCCTCGACGGAGATCTCACCGGCAGCCCGGAACAGAGCGCTCTATACGTCGAGACAAAAACACCGCTCCCGGAAACATTGATTGGTTCGCGTATTTTTGTCGAGCATGCAACGAGTCCGGCTCATCAGTCCTGTTACGAAATCGCGACTTTGGAACACACCGAAGACGGCAGACAACGAATCGGCCTGGCCGGAAACCCACCGTTTGCCCTGGCGGTTCTCACCGTCACCAAACGCAGCCGTGCCTACGTGACTGTGAGGGAGAATCAGCGCTTTGCGCCAAATCGTCCGGTCTCCACCAACCGCCTCGCCTACTTTCCCAACGCCGATTTCACCGCCCGGCAAACTGCCGCGTCTGCCAGCGGTTCCGGAAGATGGGCCACGGCGGGAATCCGCTTCGACCGCGACCTGCCAAAGAACATTCAGCCGGGTGACCCCATGATTCTCTACTCCATCCAGCCTGGTGATGCCGTGCGGATTCCGTCAGCGTTCGCCTGTCGCGTTATCGATGGAGCCTTGCAGGTTGAAAGCACAGGCGCAGCGGAGTTGTCAATTCCCGCAACGGTGAAATTCGGCCTACTTCCAGAAGGTATCGAAGCCATTTCCACTGATCGGAAGAAAACCGTTTTGAAGATTCCGGCGGGAAGGTTTGCTGTTCCTGTTGTGTGATTTGGTTTCTATTCAAAATGAGGACAGTGTCAGTAACCCGTGTTGAACTAATACGAACCGGGTGAGTTGGTCAGGTAAAGGCAACCCAATGCGGGCTCCTGCAGGCCCAGTGCAGCTCTCTTCTCCCCCGCAGACTTCGACTGCTCGTCTGCTGTCGGGCATTGAGGACACTGGTTGGCAGTTGTGCCCACAGCGGAATGTTGCCTGAATTCAAAGCCCAAAACCATCAGGGAGCCTCAGCCCGGCTGCTGTGTAGGAAAGCAGCAAGAGGCGGATTGTCGTTTAAAATTAAGGTCGGACTTTCTTATGGCTCTCACCGAAGACGACAACTTCGCGCAGGTGCAATCTTCCATTGGCTGGCAATCCAAGTTTCAGGTATTGAGCCTGCACTCCCCCCTTTAAATCGATGTTCCATTGGGAATCCACCTGGTTGGCCTCCCAGACGCGATTCCATTTGTTGCCATCCCTGGAAAACCAAAGGGTAAGTCCGGCGGCCCGGTCGAGATACTCTTTGTCGGAGGTTCGCATGTTTTCTACCAAGATAGATTTGATGGTGGAAGGTTCCTTCAATCGAATCATAATTTCCGGCCGTATTCCGAGGTTTGATTTACAATAGAATGCGTAAGAGAACGCACTTACGTCACCACCCATCAGTTCGGCTGCATGTTCATTATTGCCGGGCTGTAAGACAGGACCCATCCTGTATTCTGCGTCGCGGGATATTTCACTTATGCCTTCATGCTTCCGCAGTGGCAGACCGCTGTCCAACGTTTGAATCCAGCCGCTAATTTCGGGCGTTGCTTCCGGGGGAGGGCTGCCAGGCACTACAAATCTGGGAGGATTTCCAAGTCGGCTGGTGTCGAAAATCCGAACGGTTCTCTCCCGGCCCGCAGCGTAAAGTAGATGACCACTTGGACTGAATGCTATTGCTAGGGGCGTTCCCCTCATCCCCATAAACTGTCGAAGCAGGCGTCCGGTTTTTATGTCCCACAGTTTCAGCGAGCCATCAGCGGAGCCTGAGGCAATCATTGCTTCCGTCGGATGAAATGCCAGGGCTCCGATTTCATTGTCGTGAGCGCGGAAACTGATCAGGTGTTCCAAAGTCCCGGTATCAAGAATGTTCACCACGTAGTCGCTTCCCGCTTGTGCTGCCAGCTTCCTGTCGAGTGAAATGGAATAGCTTACCGGTCTGCTCCTCATGGGAGTCGAACGCGTTGGCTTTCCCGTTTCAGCGTCGTACAGCTCGACCAGATATCGCGTGCCCTGGAGGGTATTCGTTCCCTTTCCAAATCCGATAATCTGCGTGCAATTTTCGCCGACAAAAAAGCGCCCGGTTCCGTCGAATCCCTTTATAAGTGACCCATCGGCAACGGAGAAAATCTGGTTTCGACTGCCATCACTCGCCAGCAGCCGTTCGCTATTGACGTCAAAATCCAGTTTCCTGGCCCGAAATGACGTGGATTGGGTCCATCGGACGGAGGGAGTATCGTTTTCAATTTCGAACAGCTTAAGGCCTCCTGTATCGCTGAAACCAGTGGCACCGGCAAACTTCCCGGTATTCCAATCGCAGGCGACGACAGAAAATCCACCTGGAACCTTGTCGCTCAACGGCTCCGGAGTTGATGGATCGGTCATATCAAACGGTCTGGCCGTCCAGCCATAGGCCGCTATCAGCGTATCATCGGAAAGAAAGCATCCCGAGTGGGCTTGTTCGGCGGCACTTCTAATTTTGGAAACTTCCAGATCTACAGGAATCTGCCAAAGTTGAATTTTCGAGCCCAGAGTCATCATGTAACCGCTGGCCGGATCTAATTGAGTATCAAGAGGTGTCGCATTGCTATCTCTTATCAAACCATACAAAGATCCCAGGTGTGAGAGATTCCGCCCGTCCCAAATCCCGACTCTGGGAGCCCCCATGGTGACGATTGCATTTTCCGCCGTCCATGCCAAATTCTTCACCGTCCCGGGTTGTAAGATTCCCTGCTGCAACTGGGTTCCTGTCCGCGAATCGACGATCGTTACCAGGCCCACCATGCCGCCGATGGCCAAACGATTTCCGTCATGACTGAGTGCCATGCTTTGGAGTTCAAACTTTTGGCTGAAATACTTATTTCCATTACTGGTCGAATATAACTCCAGAGACCGGCTTATCATATTTCCCACCATCACAATTTCCTCTGTGGGATGAAGGATGACTTTAAACGGAAAAGTCTCACTAACTTCACATTTCACCTGTCCTTGCTTGATATCGAAAACTTGCACACCTCCGGAATGCCCGGCGGATAGATAACCCACTGCGAGGACCGATCCGTCATGATCGAGCGAAATGCTTTTAAGGGAGTTTCCTTTCGCTTTGAATTCACGGAGCACGGCATTGGTGTCGATATCCAGAACCGTCAGTTCCGTCCCAGCTCGTTTCCCTATCGCTATCGTTTGTCCGTCGCCGGAGACGGCCAGAACTTTCCCCCCGGAGATATGGCTGTCCATTTTGTTCGAAGCCGATTCCCCGGCGACATCGACAATAAAGAGGCTTTGATCGGATCCAGCGAGAACAAAGTGTCCAGGTTTTCCGGGAATGGGAAGGGCAGCATGAAGATCGTTGAGTTGGGGAAACTCAACGAGTCCAATTGAGGAATCAATTTTATCCGAAAGGTAAGTCCAGGAGTGATCGCGATACTCTTCAGGACATTCCTTGAGCGCCAGGGACATACCCGCCACGTCATGAACACGATAGGCAGCTTCGGCCAGAGAGATGTGAGATCTTGCCAGGGAAGCAAGTGCGTCTTTTTCAGCGGCCCGGGCATTGTCCGCCTCCACCTTCTGCTGTGCCTCGGCACGGGCTGCATCTTCAGCCTTTTGTTCAGCCAACGCTTCTGCTCCAAGAGCCGCTTGTTTCTCAGCATTGACTTTGAACATGAAACCGGCAGAGAGGACAACAATCAAAAACAGACCTACTGCGGTGGCTATCGATATACCTTTGTGCCGTCGAATGAGCAGGGCCAATTGTCCTAAAAAATTGATGTTCTCGGCACTGGTAGCAAAGCCGCCCTGAAAGGCCTCCACATCCGTGCCGAATTCCTGGACATTCGGGTATCGGTCAGACTTCTCCCGCTGCAGCGCCTTCATCACCACCGAAGACAGAGCCGGCGGTACCCGGCCGGTGGGAATGTGCGGCAGCGGCTTTATTTGCCTGGCCTCCAACACGCCTCCTGAAAATTGTCCCGACGCTGCATTCCTATCGTGGACCGCAGTTGTGTGAGAGGGGGCCTCAATTTCGGCGGTCTTCACCTTTTCCAGAACTTCATGCAAAGTCGTACCGTCAACTGGCGGCCGGAGAGTCAAAATGGCATATAGAATTCCTCCCAACGAAAAGATATCAGAGCGTTCATCCAACGCCGATATATCTCCGGCAGCTTGTTCGGGACTCATATATTGAGGGGTTCCCATGACATCTCCCTGAAGCGTCTCCGCCTGGTTTTCCCGTCCCGGGAGGATGGCTTCATCGATTTCGCGATTCGGATTTTCCTCGAGCTTTTTTGCGAGGCCCCAATCCATCACCAGGACTTCACCGAACTCACCGACCATGATGTTTTCCGGTTTCAAATCCCGGTGGATGATCTCCCTGCTGTGGGCAAAAGCAATCGCATCACATACCTTGCGAAATATGAGAAGAAGTCGATCGAGGCTATATTCTTCTGTATTCCCCCCCCTTTTCGTCGCGTAGTTCATCGATGATCGCCTGCAGGGTGCGACCCTTGACGAGTTTCATCGAATAGAACAGCGGACAACCATCTTCCCAGACAATATCGTGAATGGGGACAATGTTAGGATGTGCCAGTTCGGCCAACACTTCGGCTTCGAGGAGGAAGCGGGCCTGCGCTGATGAACTGGCGGCGGCATCACGGTGCATGACCTTAATCGCAACTGATCGCCTCAGCTTGTTATCTTCCGCGACCCTGATGCTGCCCATTCCACCGCGAGCGATTTCGAGCCCAACTTCGTAATTGTTAGAAGTCGGTGGCAACTCCCGTTCCTTGCCATGAATTTCAACATTGAGTTCTTTAACCGTTTCTCGTGGTTCTAGGAATCCGGTTTTCTCATTAAGATTCAGCAAATCCTCAATCCTTTGCCGAAGCACTTTGTCGTCACCGCAAGCCTTTTCAAGAAAGGCACTGCGATCTGAATCAATTTCAATATCAAGTGCCTCAAAGAACAGATCTTTTTCCCGGGAAGATGGAGAATTGATATCCCGATTGCTGACAATAGTAGTAGGATTATCTCCAGTGGAGGGAGGACTTGAAGAGAAAGCAATCGTCTCTTCATCGGGGGCTGGTTCGGAATCCGGCATTAACTTCTGTAAAAATTCTGCTAAATGGCATGGGATTGTCACGCGGAGGCGAAATCCCCCATATCCACCCAATCCCAGCCTTTAATTGATAGGAAATTGCTTGTTCAAGGCAAAAATCTAAGCCGCTTGCGGCCCTCGAATTGGATGGGGCACAGGGGCAGGAAGGGTGAGGAGTTTGATTTCGGTCTCATTCATTGTTAAACCCTTACAGATTTTTTAGTAAGAAGTCAAGATTGGCTGAATTCCAGTTTGGTTTCCGGTCATTTCCTGGAAATTTTCTCTACCCGCATTTATTATTCCTGACTCCGCAAAACGCAAACTTACCCGGGCAGAACTGGAACCACCCAAACTGGAGCTACTGTATTTAGCGAGGTATGATTTTGTCGCGCGGCCCGGGTACAATTTCCCTACTCCACTCCTGCAGAATTATTTCTCCATGCAGTCGTGGTATCAGCCAGTCCCGGAAAAGAAACACTACAATTTAAGTACCACAGAGGCTTACAACGCTGATTTGATCCGGAAGGTTGAGACCAAAAAGGGTGGACCATTCATCCGGTATGTGGATAACGTAGATACCAGTGCTGTCGATTCGGACATTTTTCCGTATCCATCAAGCCCTCTTATCCCGGACTGCGGAGGAAAGCCTGAGCCTGCCGCAGCTGTCGATTGCGCGGAATGAGATATTCGCATGGTGTAGAACGACAGAATCTCTGGTTGATCAAAAAGATTGAGCGCATCCGTGGAGGAGCCTATTCGTGGTGAGGGCTTTTTGGATTGAATAACCATTACCTGTTCTCCGGCGGGTCGATTTTGGATTCCCCCCAGCCATTTGCTGACCTCGCGAACAAGGGGCTCCGGCTCTAAGAGCTCTTCCTCCAGAGCAACGGCGAGTAGCCTCTCAATACGTGCTCGGAGTGATTCGTTGACTCCGCAGGCTTAGGTGATGAATTCAGCGCGCGCTATTGGATCGTGGAGTTTGGTCGCTTTCAGGTAGATTTCCCAAACAAGCACCGGGTCTTGAGTCAGGTCGGGTATGGCGATGAATGTATGAAGGATGGGAGGAAGTTGAAAGCTTACCAACCTGTGACGATGGGTCGTGGGGATTGCGCTCAACCGGAATATCCATGAGCGTGTACCAGAGTGTTACATTACTCAATTTTGTCGATAGAGATATGGGCCTGGTAGCGGTAATCTATTCCCCCGCTGCCGTCAGTTGCGGTCCATGGCTGGAGAGTGGAATAACTCATCACCATCTTCTGGAGATCGATTTTCAGATTGAGGAATTGACCACTTCCTACCTTGTTCAGTTCTAGAATGTGGCCAGGGTTGGGATTATATCGACTACGTCTCATTGTCAGTCCGTAACCATCAAACGCAGGATGGGTTCCCCTCCACAGGTGTCCGTCTTTAGTGATTGTATGTGCTCTGCCCGTGGATCTGTCTTTAACTACCACTTTGCTTACGTTGTCTGCCGTGAGAGCATGCGCCGCAGTTGGTTGTGGGGTCTGGCCGCTTGCGTGATTCAGCATTGTGATCAGGATGGCGGCAACTATAGTTAGGGTATTTCGTTGTATTTTCATATTATTTGCAATGATTAATGTAATAAGTTCGTTACGGATCGGAAGGGCGGAATTTTCAATTCACCGAAAGCTCGTTGCTACCATTGTCTGTGACAGTGATCTGTTTAACCGGAACCATCCGGTTGCCCCGGCGCTGTGCCAGGCACCAGGTGTCACCGATATCTGAAAAATATTTATGTTTGCCATCACCGCCGCCAATCGTTGAAATGTGATTGACGATGGTGGAATGGAAATTCCAGGTTTGGCTATTAGCTTTCTTGTGATAGAGCACCAATGGTCCATTTGAATAATTCGATACGTGAATTCTTGCGCTGTCGATGTCTACGTAGGCATCGAGTCTATTCCAACCCGGTGTTACTTTGATTTGTCTGCGAATTGTATGATTGCCAGCGAGATTGTTGGTTCGTTGAATTGCCAGACACCATTCTTCACCAACCCGTGCCGGAAATAGTTTTTTGCCGTCTGAGGGGCCATCAAATTTATGAAAGTCGATTTTTTCCACGAATTGCCAGAAGCCTACAGATGCACGTTTATACAGGAACAAATCCTTGCCCGAATAATTCCAGACATTCACTTTCGGTTTTTCAACACCGGCAACAGCGAAAAATTCCTCGATTCGGTTTCCCCGGGCACGGACTTCAACTTGTTTCACGAGGGTAATAGCGCCGTTTATATTTGCGCCAAAGCACCATTGTTCGTCGGTTTTGGTAGCATATAGTTTTTTTCCGTCCCCGGCACCGCTTGCAAAGCTGTGTTTAGGAAAGTGTTCGACGAATTGCCACGGATTGCTCCCTCCATTACCAGCGAGGCGTTTATAGAGAACAAGGTTTATTGTTGAATAATTCCAAATCTTGATTTTCGGGTCCAGGGCTGGTGGTGCGGGAAGTGATGAACCGGGTGGCATCGGTAGAATTTGAGCTTCAATTTTATTCGCGCCACACATTAACAAAGCCGCCAGTGTGCAGAGTTGAAATATCCTCATTGGATCGGCAATCATTCTGTTCATTGGTAGATGGGTTGAGTCATTGTTGTGTGTAATTGATAAAACCGGTTTCCGGATTTCCCCCTAAGGGCGTAAAACCGGCGACCTGTTGGCCAACTTTTTGCAAAAATTTCATCAGGCACCTTTTTTACCGGCAACTCGGTGGGACACACCCCACCGGAAAAGAATCTTTCCGTTAAATCTAGGACGGCAAGCCACTTGCCGTTTTTACGCATCAGGGGACGGTAACCGGGGATAGACAAAACATGCTCAAGATAACACTTATATATATGTATGTATGTATTTGCGAAGTCTTCATGCAAGCGTGAGGCAACCGCGACGATAAGGAGAAGGATTCAGGTGGGAGGAAGTGCAAAAAGTATCAGCGAAAGAAGGACGCATCAGTCTCTCGGAAAAGCTGAATTACCCGGTCCCCGACTTCACCTCCGGAGCGGTCCTTGGCAGCGCCGCGTTTGTCGATCAAATCTTTGCTAACAACCGCCAACATTTCGGCAAACGCCGTCAAAGCGGAGCCCGTAAAATGCGCGGGGGCCACTGGGTTAATATCCGGGTGCTCCGCGATCTACAGATCCAGTAGGGATTAAAGCAGCAAAAACGAAGAACCGGTCCAGCAAAACTCCCCGCAAAAACTGTATTTACTGCGCCGGATCCGTCCCGGCCTACACCTTTCTGGCTTACCCTTTTCGGAAATTGGCTCACCAAGGTGAAATGTTACTATTCCGAGCCCATCATCTCTGTTTTCAGCACAGTTAATTAATAAAATTCTCCATGGTCTCGGAAAATTCCAATCAACCAATTGAATAGGAATTCGATTCCCCACTATTTGTCCCTCCCCTGTTTACTGTTTCTGTTTATCTATGCATCCTGGTGGGCCGGCTTGACCACACCGCCGTAAATTCGCCTTTCAACGCCGCGAACTTGAAAAATTTCCCGACAATTGTCCTGCCCCATATGGTTTTCACACGGTGATCGGTGAGGAACCGGCAGCTTGGGGTTTTGGATAATTAATAAATACACCGCGGGCGAGATAGCAAAGTCCCGGCATCAAAATAAACCTATCTGATGGAGTTACGGAACGCTGATTCTGAACGATCAATTTTTGAATTTTGATCCGATGAGTATCCGGAAACTTTGCTATCTTTCAATTGCTCTATGCTCTGGCTTCCAAAATGAGGTTAAAGGGTGTCTCTGTTGCCCGCCTGCATGACCTGAACCCAGCTTCATTGACAATCAAATCGCGAAGGCGTTTTTCGCCGGCCTGGGCACCAAGCGCAGCCCCTGTTTCCTGAGCGAGTGACGTAGGAACGCAGACCATGGTCGAGGCACTGTAGTACATTCGACCGACGGGATTTAAATTTTCTTCCAGAGAATCACCCGCCATGGGCTCAACGATCATCACGGCTCCACCTGGATTTAAG
The DNA here is from genome assembly GCA_029213005.1 of Verrucomicrobiales bacterium. GTDB lineage: Bacteria > Verrucomicrobiota > Verrucomicrobiia > Verrucomicrobiales > DEV007 > Arctic95D-9. The sequence continues at coordinate 25,582 of JARGPI010000018.1, read as the reverse complement.
GCGGCGCGGATTGTTTTCATGGCACCTACGGGATCTCCCATGTCATGAAGGCAATCAAACAGAGTGATTAGATCGTATTTTCCGGGGAGTTCTTTGGCTTCCTGAATGTGAAAATTCAAATTAGGGATTTTGTGTTGATCGGCGTGCTTGCGAGCTTCTTCTATAGATATTTCGTGAAAATCAAAACCATCGACCCGGGCGTTGGGAAACGCCTGTGCCATAATCATAGTAGAGATTCCGTGACCACAACCGACGTCTGCAACCGTTCCATTTTCGGAAAGTGTTTCGCTGATCCCTTCCATTGACGGAATCCAGGACTGGACGAGATGATTCTGATATCCGGGGCGAAAAAATCTGGCAACCGCACAAGAAAGACATTCTGTCTGATCTCCCCACGCGACGCCTTCGCCAGTGCGAAAAGCCTCTCTTACCTTTGGCATGTTATGTTGAAAAGCGGCCGCCGAACCGAAGGCCGGTGCCAAATAAAACGGCGAATCCGGATTGGCAAACACAAAAGCCTGCTCCGGAGTCATCGAAAACCGACTATTTTCCGAGTCGTAGGTGATATAGTTCGATGCGGCCTGTGCCGAGAGCCATTCGCGCAAATAACGTTCATCAGTGCCGGTATTCACAGCCAGTTCAGAAGAACTCTGTGCTCCCTTTTCGTGCAGAGCACGATATAAACCGAGGGATTCGCCGATCTGAACGAGAGGGACGCTGAACGCGCCACCAAGATCCTGGAGGACCCCTGCGATTAAACTGTGAAGGGATTCTTCGTTGATTGAGGTTTCGGTCGTCATGATTAATTTTTTGATTGGTTGGTTAGATTATTGAGAGCTGTTTTTTCCGGCTCTCCTTTGACAACAGACTTGTCGCCAAACAACTTTTACTGAACGCCCAACGAAGGTTACAGATTTCGATCCGAAAATTGTCGGAGCAATTTCACCAAATCAGAATTTAGAGAAGCGGATTTCGAGTCTGGCAACGTGGGGACTTACCCGCGCCGGCAATCAGCTCCCCAGGGGCAAACTGTTACAGTTCCGGGCCCATTATCTCTGTTTTCAACACCACTATTTGATAAAATTCTCCATAGTCTCGGAAAATTTCAATCGATCAAATGAATTGGAATTCGATGCCCCACTATTTGTCTCTCCCCTGTTTATTCTTTATATCGCAGGGCAAGTGTAAAACGACAATCGTCCAGGCGCCATATCTTGCCAAAAATCGCAACAGAATTGAGAAAATCGTATCCAGGTTAGATTTCGTCAAACAACCGCATTTTGAGGAACCTTCGGTTCTGGATTCCGATGATTCGCCATTCGTCCCTGGCGCTGCTTTTGATCAGCCTATTGCTGCTGATTCCAGCTTCAATTCGTTAGGACTACTGAACTGCTTTACAGATCAAATTTGATCAAACCCTGGCGACCGGCCGGGATTAGAACGAAGTCTTTTCCTATATAAGCGAGATCAGGATTCCCGGTAATCGAAAACTGGCGGATCAATTTGGGCTTTTTCAATTCCGTAACGTCGAGAATAGTGATTTCCCCATCAATACGATCACAGGTAACAAGGGTATTTCCCCGCAAAGTCGGCTTGCCGTGAAACTTTTTTCCACCAGGAAGCCTAAAAACTGGCATGATCGAATCATACTCACCATCACGCAGTGGTTCGTATAACGAATAGCCACCATTCCGGGTGAACCGAGCATATTTCCCGGCGGCGCAATATCCTCCTGTTTTCATATCTGGAAGAAAACCGATGGGATCAGGAAGCTCGGCAGGTTTAGCACCACCCAGATCGGACATAAAGGTTCTCCCGGCGCACCATGTTCCGCAAATCAAGCGATTATCGATAAATCCATTGCACAACTGCCGGTAATAGACCAGCCCACCCCAGCCGCGCACCTGTTCCACACGGCTGATTTCGTCAATGGCAGATACATCAAGAATCTCGAACTCTTTGCCACCGGCCTGCACCACGGCAAATCTCCCATCCGGGGAAATCTGAACCTGGCGAATCGGGCGGGTGGTCTGATAGGACGATTCTTTCTCCAGTTTCTGTCCATCTATCCGGTAACGAACCAGACCTGCGGAACCTGCTGCGACATAGAGGTTTTCATTGTGAACCTGAACATCCATTGCGAATCCATTTGTAGAGTATTCCGCTACTCGCATCAGTTTTTCATCCAGTAGATGAATGCCTCCGGATCCGCATGCCGCGTATATGTTTCCCTCATGCTCCGCTGCTGCGTAGACCTGTCCGCCGGGGCGATAGGTGCTCAGATTTTTGAGGTCGTGCGATTTCAGATCTGAAAAGTCATGGAAATCACCTTTGGATTGCAATTCGGACTCATTCTTTGGGCTGTAGGAGATCGCTTTGGCGAGATACTCGTTTTTGTAGAGATGCAAATCGGTAAATAGACCCGTGAAATAGAGATAGCCATCCACGGATTCCAAACCACAAACAGGACTGTAGCTGACTTTCGCCGGATCAAAAGGAATCGCTACAGGCCGGGAGCCGGATTTATCCTCGGTTTTTAACTTTCGGTAGCTTTTATCACCGGGGTAACGGGGAATCCGAATCTGAGCGAGTTCTTTGGGTTGTTCGGGATCGGAAACATCCAGGATAAAGACCCCGTTGTGGGTGTGGTAAAGATAGGCATAGGGAAACGCCAATTTCACCCGCCAGGTATCGGGCCAACCATAGTAGTAGCGCCAACCGAGTTGAACTCTCGACATATGCTTCGGGGCGGCAGCGTCTGAAACATCGTAAATCTCCATTCCGTTGCCATTTCCGTAGCGCGGATCATCCAGAGATAGTCTTGCACCCGGTTGGTGATGACCGTAAGCCGCATAGAGAACTCCATTCTCTACCCACAGTCCATCGCCGCGTCCGTTGAGCTCTACTGTGGAAATGTGTTTGGGATCTGCGGGGTTGCGAACATCGCAGATGGCAACGCGGCATTCCTCCCACGCCCCGGCATAGAGATAGCCATCCGACACCACGCAGGACTGCGCTTCGCCAACGCGAACTCCCGAGACATGGCGCAGGTTTTCCGGATCGGAGATATCGATGATTTCCACGCCGAACCATCGCTGGGCGACAAAGGCGAAGTTGCCATCGAGAGCAATACCCGTGGCAAATTCAATAGTGTCATAGCGGGAAATCAGCTTTGGGGCAGTGGGGTCGGACACATCAACAACAAACAGACCATCCTCCCGCGCGGTGATGTAGGCGATACCATCGCGAATCGCAATCTGGCGAAGATTCCCGACCTTTTCCAATTTGCCGACAACCACCGGTTTAGCTGGATCTTCCATTGAGAGAATAACGAAATTCCGCTCCTGCAGCATATACAGGTGCCCGCCGTCGCGAACCACATCCATACCCGGCCCAACCCCCGCGTCGGCAGTAGGCTGCTGTTCATTTTCGAATTTCAGCACAAGGGTGTGTGGCGCTTCCTCTGCAGCGGCAATGGATAACAGAGCGCACAGGGCATATATGACGTATGGAATTCGCATAAGAATGGTGTGGACGGTGGCGGTCGCTTGCGGAAACTAAAAGCTGCGCAAAAAAGCCACGTTATTTCTGAGAGACAGCTAAAAAGCGTTCGGTAATCAATTCACAATACTTCGACTGACTGATAGAATTTTTCTTTTCAAGGCCAAAATTCAAGCCGCTTGCGGCCCAAGGGTTGGTTGTTCAAGGGGTCAGCTAGGTTGTTCAAGGGGTCAGTGATTTTATCTCCAGCTTGACGGATTTTTTCCGATGCCACGTTCTCCGAGGATCGAATTTGAAGGCGCTGTTTATCATGTCATGGCACGGGGCAATCGACGGGAGCCGATTGTTTTTGATGATCACGACAGGAAAATGTTCGAGGCGACTTTTGCCGAAGCGGCTGAAATGACCGGTTGGCAGGTGTTTGCCGGGGTTTTGCTTGATAATCATTATCACGCCGTGTTTCGCACCCCTCACGGTAATCTGGTGGATGGTATGAAGTGGTTTCAAAACACTTTTACCAGGAGAATCAATTGTCGACATCGCTTGTGGGGGCACTTGTTCGGTGGACGCTACCGGTCGATTCTCATCGAGAATAAAGACTACGGCGGCGCCGTTTGGCGGGACTACCTGAGAACTGCGAAAGTTTCCGAAGAAGATTCGAGAGTGGAAGAAAATTTAGAATTTTCAACTGCCCCCTTCAACCGGAAGAAAGCCACAGCAAAGTCGAAATAGAATTCGACTAGGAAAAATATTCCCTGTGCGAAAAGGAAAGGTGATAAAGGCGAAAAGCCTGGCCGGGGATATGGTTTCCCCCGGCCATTTCATATACAGTCGCGAAGCCCGGGTACTGGACTTCGCAAAACACGATTCCTGAAAAGAGGATCAGTAAAAACGGTAGAGCGGGCGCAGATGAAAACATCGGCCTTTCTAGTTGGTTTGGTAATCTTTATTTTCATCAGAGAAGTATTATCTGCAGTTGGCGCGGCTTCTATGCCTTCTCATATTTTCTGTTAAGTCCTGCCTGAGTAGGCCGGCTGAGCGACCGTCCCGTAGAGTATTCATTGCGCCGACTCGTTTATCTACCGTATCGGGAAGGGGATTTGTCTTACTGTTTTCTATTCTTTTTTCGCTTTTTCGGAAGGTCGGCCGTCGTTTCAGCGTTGACCGATTTGAGGTAGCCCAGAAGCAGGCTCTGCATGGCATCGGCTTTTTCCGGATGTTTTGAAGCGATGTTGTGACCCCGCTCGCGCGGATTGGGTTCGACCTGGTAGAGTTCGCGGGAATTGATTTCACCTTTCGGGTTCCAGTTTACGAAAAGCTTGAGGTCGCCCTGTCGAACGGCTGATTCCCTTTTGCCCGGACGGTGAAAGAACAACGCTTTTTGAGGTCGTTGCAAAGTTGCGCCCGGATCTTTCAGCAATTTGGCAAAACTGATCCCGTCCACTTCCGGGGAGAGTGGTTGGCTGCCTCCGGCTAAATCGTAGAAGGTCGCGAGGAAGTCGTAGCCGGCGACCGGGGTGCGGCAAACGGAGCCGGCCGGAATACCGGGGCCGCGAACAATGAAGGGAACCCGGATGCCCCCTTCGTGGAGGCTGTGTTTGGCACCAGTCAGGGGAAAGTTAGTCGGGGTGCGCTCCGGATCGCCGCCGGGGACGGTTCCGCGGCCGCCATTATCTGTAGTGAAAAAGATATAGGTATTGTCTGATATATCAGAACCGGTGATCGCATCGAGAAGCCGGCCGACGCCCTGATCCAGCTCCTCCAGCATCGCCGCCCAGGCTTCGGTATAGCCGCGGTCGGGTGTGCCTTTAGCTTTGTATTTATCGACGGTTTTCTGTTTCGCGACGACGGAGAGGTGGACCGCGTAGTAGCTGGCCTGCACATAGAAAGGGTGCCCCGCCTTTGCCTGTTCTTTCATAAACCGGATCGTGTGATCGGTCACGGTTCCCGTCAGCTTGGGATCTTTGTTATCGATGAAATACGGTTCCTCATCGCTGTGACTGCGAAATTTTGAATCAAGGGTGGTCGGCATGCCGCCGGTGTTGTTTCCGGTCTCACCATCGCTGGCGTCGTAGCCGCATTGTTCAGGGGTGGAGATCATCTGCTCGCCCCATTTTCCGAAATGAGCGCAGTGATAGGTACTGTTGGCGGATTTGAGAGCTTTCGGAATCGTTGTGTGATCGGCGGGAATCCATTTGCTGCGGAATTCCGAACCGCTTCGCGCTGCGCTGGTACCACAAAGTATACTCCTCCTCGTCGGAGTACACAGAGGGGCGGGGGAGTATCCACTGGTAAACCGCATTCCTTCTTCGACCAGCCTCGCCATATTGGGTGTTTCCAGATAGGAGGATCGGGCTTCGGCGATATAAGGATCCATCATAGTGCTCAGTTGGCTCCAGCCCTGATCATCTGTAAGTATTAGCAGAATATTGGGTGGCCTGTTTTCTGCTCTGCAACAAAGAGAGAAAGCGATGCAAAGAATCACAGTTACTACGCCGGTTCGGCAGGGGCGATTAAAGATGTTGGGCATATAGTAAACACGGTGAGGACGGAAAAATATCAAACACGAGATGACGGCGTTCCCGCCGGGAACCGCATTGTCTCTTGACACCACTTGCATCGTATTTTATCAAGCTACCATAATTACTAAGGCTTATTAAATAATTAACATCTGGCCTGAGTTATCTGATCCAGAAATTCCTATATGAAAACCGGCCGTTCCCATAAGTGGAATCCACGCAATACCTTCCGGTTGCTATTACATGTCGGTATATGGTCATCAGTGTGCCTGCTTCAAGCTCAGAACCCGCCCCTTCCGGATCTCCCGTCAATCGTTCCGGATGATCCGGCTCTACCGGCATCGGGAGCATTGCTTCCGCCGCTTCCGTCATTGGATGAAGCGCCTGCGCCTATGCCGCAAAGGGTCCGCCCATCGAGGAAGGTGGTGATTCTGCGGGATGATGAATCGTGGTATTTTGATACCTTTGCCGACAAGGTAAAAGCGGAGCTGGAAAAGCTGTCGATCGATTCCTACCAGTTAAAATTCGAGGATTTTAATGCCAAAGGTAATGCTACTGCCCTGACACAGAAGCTGAATCTGGCGCTTGCCAAGCCGGAGACGGATATGATCATAGCTGCGGGTTTTGTTGCCACCGGGCGGGCCCTGGAGCTGGATGCCGTAGACAGAACGCGGCCGGTGTTGGGTGGTGCGGTGGAGTTTTCCGATATGTTGGAAAACTCGATTTCCCCGGAGGGGACTTCGAAGGTGGCAAACTACAGTTTTATTACCAATCCTCAGCGGATCGCTGCAGATATTGAAGCGCTGAAGTATCTCAGTGAACAAAACCGGATCTACGTGGTAGTCGATAAAAGTCTGTTTTACGCCTCAGGCCGGGTCAGGGATGTAAATAATGAAAAGAGGGAGGTAGAGAAGGAGTACGGCGTAAGTATAGAAATATTGCCTTCGGAAGGCTCGGTGGAAAGTATCGTGTCCGCAATCCCGTCAGGGGCCAGGGCGGTGTATATTTCCATACTTCCATCCATTCCGCCGAAAGAGAGGACCCGGATGTTTGAGCTGCTTTCCAAACGGGGATGTGTAACCCTGAGTATGGTCGGGCTTCCGGATGTGCGACTCGGGGCGATGGCGGGTCTGGCTCCCGACAACGGTGATGCCATCGCCAAACGGGCCGCTCTGAATGCCCACCAGATCCTGCTCGGGATCGATCCGCGGATTTTGCCGGTCTATCTGCCGGTGGAGGACCGGCTCATTATCAATCGGGCCTCCGCCGAATTGGCCGGGTGGTATCCCAACTATGAAATTGCGCTGACGGCTGAATTTCTCAATGAGGAGGGCCGGGAGACCGGTGAAGAACTGACTCTTGAGAGAGTGATGAAAATAGCGGCCTCGGGAAATATCGATGTAAAGATTCAGAAGGAGGAAGAACTGATCTCCGGCAGTGATTTGCGCAAAGCGGAATCGTTTCAAAGGCCGACGGTGTCGATCAATGCTCAGCAGAGTTTCACTGACTACGTCGACCGGATAAACAGGATTCTGACTCCCGATCACCTGCATGCCGGTAGCTATGGTATGGAGCTTCGCCAAAGCCTGTTTAATGATACGATCCGGAAAAATATCGGTTCAGCTTTGGAGGGTGTGGCCGCGGAAAGATTGAATACCTGTTCCGAAAGGATGGATGCGATGGAGGCGGCGGGCGTGGCGTTTTTGAATTATCTCGCGGCCCGTTCCCTTTGGCAGATTCAAAGAGAAAATTTACGTCTTTCCGAGAACAACCTCCAGCTCGCCAGGTTGCGGGTCAATATCGGTGCGGTCGAGGCCTCGGAAACCTATCGCTGGGAACAGGACGCTGCTTCGAGTCGCGCGTCAGTATTTCAGGCGAAAGCGGATCGGGAAAATGCCCGCATCGAATTGAACCGGATCATGGGGGAACCCCGGGAAAAGCAGTGGAAGTTTGTCGATATCGAACTGGGGGATCGGGATACCTACTTCATGAATGATGCGATCAACCGGCATATTCGCTATCAGGACGATGCGTTTCGCTTTGGTGACTTTTTGAGGAAAGTGGCCGTTCCGGCATCACCGGAGTTGGCGGCTTTTGACTTCGGGCTTTCCGCGCAGGGGATAGAGCTTTGCCGTATTGAGAGAAGTTTCTTTCTTCCGGAGATATCCGGTCTGTTTAGTTACAACCGGATTGGTCAGGGTACAGAGATTCTGAACTATACCACCCAGAGTGAAGCCTTTGCGGGCGTGTCTCTAACTGTGCCGGTCTATGAAGGGGGCTTTCGGCAGGCCGAGAGGTCCGGGCAGAAAGCGGTGATTCGTCAGCTCGCGGCGCAGCGTGAACGTGCTCTGCAGTTTATTGAACAACGTGCGCTCACGGCTTTTAACGGTCTGTTTTCCGAGCATCCCAATATTCGTCTGAGCCGGCGGGGTTTGGTTTCGGCCGAAAAAAACTATGCAGCGACGAGAGAAAAATATGCTCAGGGAGCGGCTACGATTCTCGATTTGCTGGATGCACAGAGCGCTCTGCTTCGTCAGCGCCAGCAGGCCAGTCTTGCGGTGTACTCCTATCTCCAGCAGGTTGTTCAGATGCAGCGCTCGATTTCCTGGTTTGAATTTGAAAAGAATCCCACTCAGAAACGTCAGTGGTCGGATATGTTGGCGACATATATGAAACGCGAAGAGCTTGTGATGCCGAAATGCACCAAACCGGATCCCAATAAAGACTTTATCGAAAACCGGGCACAGGCGGCGGTTCATTCCGCTACTCCCTGTATCGTAGAGCCGGAGAATGAGTCCCCCCATGTAGATGCTAAACCGGCGGGGATCCGCGCCGTGCCGGTAGTGATACAGGAAACAAGTCCCGCCCCGGCGGAAAAGGCGGGATTGTTTAAGCGAATCTTTACCACCCGGACAAATCCATGAGATCAGTTTTCTATATCAGTTTTGCCGTGTTGATTATCCTGTCATCATGCAAAAAGGCGGAGCCGGTTCCGGAACCTGTAGTCAGGCCGGTAGTTACGTTTGAGGTTCCGGAAAGTAACGGCAAAGTGAACCGATCATTTTCGGGTATCGTCGATTCTGTGAAGGGAGCAAGTATCGCCTTCGAAGTTGGCGGCAGAGTCGTGGAAGTGAACGCCACGGAGGGTGAGCGCTATGAGCAGGGCGCCGTTCTGGCCCGGTTGGATACCCGGGAGTTTCAAAACCAACTCGATGCGGCCAATGCCCAACTGGTTGAGGCCCGGCAGTCGCTGCGTCGATCCCAACAGCTGGTCGAGACCGGAAATGCTTCCCAGAGTGCATTGGAGAGTGCCATAGCCAGGGAGAGAGCGGCGCAAAGTAACTACAATTCGGCGAGAAAAGTTTTTGAAGACGCAGTTCTGAAAATGCCCTATACCGGAGTCATCGGCAGCGTTTCGATTGATCCGCAGATGGTGATCGCCGCCGGACAAACGGTGATGACCATCCAGGGGGAAGGGGGAAAGGAATTTCAAATCGGGGTGCCGGCCAATTTAATAGGTAGATTTTCGGTAGGGATGAAGAGCCGAATCAAACTCGGGAGTTTGCCGGATGATGAATTTGAGGCGACCGTTGATTCGATATCTCCGGAGGTGGGACAAAATACTACCTATCCGGTTATCCTGTCGTTCGAAAGTGAAGATGAAAGGATTCGCGAAGGCCTCGACGGTGAGGCGACTCTATTACTGCCGAATCCAAACGGAGATACTTTGGCGGTGCCTTCCACTTGTGTGGCAAAAGTTCCCCATGCGGAAGTTTTCGTCTGGATCGTAACACCGGTTCCCGGTAAGGACGGCTACGGCACGGTGAGCCGGCGAAAGGTTACCCCGGGCCATTTACGCGAGGACGGAATGATCGAAATCGTCTCCGGTGTGGCACCGGGGGATGTCATCGTAGCGCGTGGAGTTCACCGGGTAGAGGAGAATCAGGAAGTAAAACTGCACAGTAAACAGGGTTAGGTCGCAGACTGTACAGGGTACAGTCCCGGATTGTACCCTGTTAAATCGAAAATTTTCACCACTACATGAACCCGGCAGGATTTACGATAAAAAACAACCGCACCTCCCTCGTGATCTATACATTGATCATGTTGATCGGGGTGCAGACCTATTTCAAAATCGGTCGGTTGGAATATCCCGAATTCACCATCCGGAATGCGATGGTGATCACCCCGTATACGGGCCGGACCACAGTTCAGGTTGAACAGGAAGTAACCGAACCGCTGGAACAAACCCTTCGGCAAATGCCGGAGGTAGAAAAAGTAAAATCGACATCCAAGCCCGGGATTTCGATCATCAATGTAGAGGTAAAAGAAGAGTACTTCGATATGGAGGATATCTGGACCGACCTCCGCAACCGGGTGGAGGCGGTGCGTCTGCCCGATGGCGCATCCCGCCCGATGGTGGATGATGATTTTGGTGAGCAGTTTCCCTATCTGTTTGCGCTAAAAAGCGACGGGTTCTCGAAACGGGAAATGAAGGACGCCGCCGAAGAGCTTCGGGACAAATTGCTGGAGTTGGACGGAGTGGCGAAAGTGGAATTTCACGGTGACCAGGATGAGAGGGTCTACCTGGAATTTTCCAGTAACGAACTGGCTGCGCGTGGATTGACTCTGGACGGCGTGATCGCTGCGTTGAGTTCGCAAAACACAGTGGCCGCCAGTGGTGAGATCAGTTCCGGTCCGGAGCGCCTTGACTTGATCACGCTCGGCGAATTTAAGTCTGTCGAGGAGTTGGAGGAATATCGCATCTCTGCTCCGGGTCAGACTACCAGTCTGAGGATCTCCGATGTTTTTGACGTATCAAGAGAGTATGTCGATCCGCCGCAGTCGCTTTCTCACTACAACGGGGAACAGGTAATCTGTATTTCGGTCTCAATGGTGGAGGGGCGGGCGGTTACCGAGGTGGGAGAGCGGGTATCGCAAGCTATAAATGAAATACAGAATAAGCTGCCGATCGGTCTGGATATAGAGGTGATGTTCTTTCAGCCGCAATATGTAGAGAAATCGATCTATGACTTTGTGGTAAACCTCGGACAGGCCTTCTTTTTTGTGGTTCTGGTGATGCTGTTGTTCGCCGGTTGGCGTATCGCGATGATCGTCGGTGTGCTGGTTCCTTCGGCGGTGCTGATGTGTTTTACTCTGATGCCTTTTTTCGACATTCAGCTGGAAATGATGTCGATCGCGGCTCTGATTATTGCATTGGGTCTTCTGGTGGACAATGCGGTGGTGGTCAGTGAGCAAATTCTGGTTCGATTCAGTGATGGTGAAGAACGCAAAGGAGCTGTGATTGAAACGGTGAAAGGACTGATGATCCCGCTGCTCGCGGCCAGTGGCACCACGATTGCCGCGTTTTCGGCGATCGGGTTGGCCACCGGGAGTGTGGCGGAGTTTACCTTCAGTTTATTTGCCGTGGTCAGTCTGACACTGCTGAGCAGCTGGCTGCTTTCGATCACGGTGATTCCGCTTTTTTGTTACTGGTTTCTGAAACCTCTGAAAAAGGATACGCTGGTAGGGCGCGGTTTGAACAGGGTCTATCAGCCGTACGAATCCCTGCTACGATTTTCCCTGCGGTTAAAATGGGGGTATCCCGTTCTGATCTATATTCTTACTTTGGTTGCGGGCGTCGGAATGCGGTTCGTTCCCAATATCTTTTTTCCACCAAATGAAAGAGGGCAGTTTGTAGTCGATTTTGAACTTCCGCTGGGAACTGATATTTCCGAAACGGAGCTGCAGGTCAAAAAGCTGGAAGACTGGTTCGCCCTTGAAAATCCTGATGTGGTGAAATCGGTTTCCGCCTGGATTGGTGACGGTGGACCACGATGGTATCTGTCTTTGAGTCCGGAGCCCGCTAATCCGAACTATACGTTTCTCAGTGTGATCACCCACACTTCCGATCCAAAGGAAATTGCGGATTTTGTGGAAAAAGTAAACCGGTATACCGAGGCGAATTTTCCGTCTGCCAGAGTGTTGGCCAAACCGCTGGAAAATGGACCGCCCGTAGGTGATCCGATCCAGATCCGTCTGTATGGCGAAGATATGGCGGTGCTGTACCAGTTGCGTGATAAAGTGGTCAATATAGTGAATCAGGTGCCGGGCATGTACGATGTTCGCGACGACTGGGGGGCGTGGATCAAGCAGGTAACGGTAGATCCGGATCCGGTGAGGAGCACCCGGCTCGGACTGAATACCAGCAGCATCGCCAGCGCCCTGAATTTGCAGTTTGCCGGTCAGCAGGTCACTACGTTACGGGAAGGGGAGGAGGCGATTCCTATTGTTTTGCGATCAGAGGCTGACTATAGAAAGAGGCCGGAGCGACTTCCGGATTTACCTATTTTCGGCCAAACCGGGGTTTTTCCTTTGAGCCAGGTAGCCAGCACAAAAATTGATTTTCTTCCCGGTTCAATTTTGCGTGAAGACACGCTGCGGGTGATGACGATTAAGGGAAAAGTTCGCGGCCGATTTTCCAGTCAGGCACTGGCCGACATCCAACCCGTTCTTAGCGAACTGACTTCTCAGGGCGACTGGCCTGTCGGCTACCATATCGAATACGGCGGCGAACAGGAAGAGAGTGCCGAGGCGCAACAGAAGCTGGCCGGCGGTATGCCGATAGCCATGTCGATGCTGGCGTTGATTTTGATTGCCCAGTTCAACAGTATGCGCTGCTTCGCGATCATTATTTTGACGATACCGCCTATGTTGTGCGGTGTAGTTCCCGGGCTTCTGCTTACCGGTTCTTCGTTCGGGTTTATGACCATGCTGGGGCTCCTTGCTCTACTCGGCATCATCGTGAACAATGCGATTCTTTTACTGGATGAAACCAACCTGCAGATTCGGCAGGGGAAAGAACTGGTAGAGGGGATCGTAGACGCTTCGAAGTCGCGGTTGCGACCGATTGTTATGACCACCGTGACTACCATCATCGGGCTTGCACCTCTGGCGATCAGCGGAGGCGGTATGTGGAGTTCCATGGCCTGGGCAATGATGTTCGGTCTGGGCTTTGCCACACTGTTGACCCTGGTATTGTGTCCGGTGTTGTTCTACCTCTTTTTCAAGCCGCGGGAAAAACGCAGTAAGAAGCCTCGAAAGCAGAAAAAGAAGCCGGCAAAGAAAGGCAAAACAGGGAAGTGAGCCGACGGCTGGATCGTGCGGCGATTCATTCTTCGCAAACTTTGCAGGGAATGTGTTCCTGATCAGCCTTCGAGAGACGCATCTTTTATCAAGCGGCAGAATTCCTTTTTCGTGACCGAATAATGACTGACTGATAGGATTTTCCTATTTCAAGGCCAAAATTCAAGGCGCTTGCGGCCCCCGGGTTGGTTGGGGTGCAGGGGAAGGAAGGGTGAAAAACTCGGTTTTGGACTCATTTATTCCGAAGCTTTTATGGATTTTTGAGTAAAAAGTCAAGATTGGCTGACTTCTGATTCGGTTTCCTGCCATTTTTCCCTGGTCGAGACACGAAAGCCCGGCAACCTCTTTCGGGAGGCTTTGCGGCGAGACGTTTTTTGATCCAAACCTATCGGCAATCAGCCGGTCGAAAACACCGGGAACTCATCGGGCGGAAGTAGTTCAGCGTCGAAGACCAGTACTTTCCCATCTTCCAACGGCAGTTCGGGATTTCGCCACTCTTCCGAATCATGCTGGCGCCACCATTCTGCGGGAGGTGGAAGGTATTCTTGCGGAACCTCCCAGCCTAGTGGAATTACTTCGGATTCTATGGTCTCAATGTCGATCGTTCCGGCGTTTTTCATCTGCGCCCGGCAACACGGGCAAGTGTTCGGATCGCCTCCCCAATTCCGTTGAATGAGGGATTTCCAATCGGGTTTCTCTGTATGTTTCTTTTTAGGCGGTGGTTTGTGACACAGGAGTCTCAGCACAAAACCTCCACCGTGAACTGAAAAGCAGACCTCGCCAAACGGCAACATCAAAGCCAGGGTTTCCGTTTTCCGATTTTCGTTCCATAAGCTTCTCTGCTGAAAAGCGAACCAATCATTCCCCACTCCCTTACCACCTACGCCAGTATGACGGGGTGTAAAACTAAAGACTACAGATCAACCCTCTCTGAGTCGAACTGCTCCTCAAAAACAGGTACAAGCGTGGTAACCACCTCCGGATTCTCTTCGGCCATGTTATGATACTCTCCGGGATCTCTGAGGATGTTGTAGAGCTGGAAGGTGCCGTCGGTGAGCTGGATCAGCTTCCAGCCTTCGCGGGTGATCAGTGCGCTTTTTCCGTAGTAGCGAGCGCTTCTGATGAATATCCAGTCGTGGTCGACGGGTCGTTTCTTGCCGAGCAGGGTGGGAAGGTAGGAAATGCCGTCTTTGTTTGCGGGCGGCTCGGTGCTGGTGATCTCGGCGAGGGTGGGCATGAAGTCATAGTGCGAGCTCAGCACGGACGAGGTGGTGCCGGGGGCGATTTTTCCCGGCCAGCGGACGATCATCGGGCAGTTGATCCCGCCCTGGAAGGCGCTCCATTTCAGGCCGGTTAAGCCGCCCGCGCCGTTGAAGGTCTCGCCGTCTTCGGAAGTGCGCCATTTGTTGTCGGTGACATTGGTGACGCTACCGTCGGCGCGCTTACCGGAGCGCCAGGCGCTTTTCGGCAGGATGCCGCTGGAGTTTTCATAGTAGGTCTCGTGGCCGTTGTCGGAAGAGAAAAAGACGGCCGTCTCATTGTCGAGCCCGAGTGCTTGGAGCTCGGCCATAATGGCACCTACTGTGTCGTCGAGCGACTTCACCATGGTGGCATATTTTTTCTCCGAGAGGGTGAGGTCTTCGCGGTCGACGAAATCGGGATGCAGTTTGGTGACGGCGACGGGGCCATGGGGAAGTTGGGTAGGATGGTAGAGAAAAAACCGCTGGTCTTTATGAGCACGAATATATTTCAGCATGCCGGTGAGAAACAAATCCTGAGAGTAGGTTTTACCGCCGGAACCGACTGGTTCGCGGCCCCTTTCACCCAGTTTGCCGCAGTCGATTCGGGTATTACCGTCGATAGGGATTTTCTTTCCGTCCTCCCATAGATAGGGCGGGAAAAAACCGTGGGCGCGCACGTGGTCGTAGTAGCCAAAGTAGTGGTCCCAACCGTGGCGGGCGAGCAGTGAATGCCAGGTGAGAAAGCCGACGTCCAGCTTGCCGAACTGGGCAGTGTGGTAGTCGGCCTGTTGGGCAACCTCGGCGAGGAACCTTTCGTTTTCAGGAACGGGAGTGGCATTGTCCTGGATTTTTTTGAAGGCGGCTTCCCATTCCCCGGGGCTGAGCTTTTGTTTGTCGAGTTGGATGAGTTTTCCGCCCGGGGTGTGGGACCCCGAACCCTTGCGGCCATTGTGCATGCCGGTGATCAGGCTCCAGCGCGCCGGGGCGCAGAACGGGTTGCCGTAGTAGTTGGAAAAGCTCATACCCTCGGCAGCCAGCTTGTCGATATGAGGTGTGGTAACGATTTTCTGGCCGTTGTGTCCGAGCATCCCCGGCCCGAGGTCGTCGGCCATGATCAGGATCACGTTAGGTCGGTCCGGTGTCGCCGGGGGAGCTGCCCGAAGGTGGGAACCGAGTGATGTCAGAGCAAGGAACAGGATGGCGAAATCGGAAGGAAATCGTATCATTTGAGTATGGATGGTGGCTGGCTCGACTAAAAAACTACTTTTGCGAGGTCGGAAATCAAGGCCTTGTATGGGGACTATGACGGCACGCTGAAATGCACCTGAGTAACTCGCGGCTTGTGAAAGACGCCCAAAGGGCCTCGCTACGTAGCCCGCCCTTTGCGAGATCGAATCCATGCGCCTGATGAAACTTCACCTCCAAAGGAGGTCGCTACCGGTGGCAACGCCCATTGGGCGTTTCGGTTTGCCTGGTTCCAACGGTCATTTTCTTGACTGTACCCTGTACACTTTCAGACTGTACAGGGTACAGTCCGGTGCGATGGAACATTGACACGGATTTATGCCCACTGAATACGGAAAAGAATATTGCTTCGTTCCGGATTTCATATCAGTTAGAGTTGCAGCTGTAATTGCTAACTCCAATGACTCATTATATCTATCTTTCAGTACTCCTCCTGTGCCTGTTAATGCCTCCCCTGCAAGCAGACGAAACTACACAAAACAATCCGCCTAATGTCATCTTCATTCTGGCGGACGATCTCGGTTATCACCACCTCAGCTGTTACGGACAGAAACGCCTCGCAACCCCGCACATCGATTCGCTGGCACGGCAGGGCATGCTGTTCACGGATGCCTACGCAGGTTGCACCGTTTGTGGACCGTCCCGATCCTCACTGATGTCCGGGCTCCACAGCGGCCACATTCCCTACAAGCGAAACGGTTCATTTGTCGACCTTACCGACGACACCCCAACCCTTGCCGAAATATTCAAACAAGCCGGATACACAACCGGAGCCTTTGGAAAATGGGGAACCGGCGGATTGAACAGTGGACAGACACCGAACGATCGGGGATTTGACGAGTTCTATGGAATTCTCGATCAGGGCCACGGGCACCGTCACTATCCTTCTTACCTGATCCGTAACAACCGCCGCGAATCGATCGATAATATCACCGACGCGAAAGGCAATACCAGCGCCCTTCCGGCTGACCGGAAAAACCACACCCACGATCTTTTTACAGAGGAAGCGCTCGCCTATATCGAAAAGCAGAAAGACAATCGCTTCTTCTGCTACCTGGCCTTCACTCTGCCTCATACCGAAATCATCGCCACGCCGGAGACGGTTGCCGAATTTACCTCTCCGGCGGGCTGGGGAGAAGCAGGCACTGACTACGACAACTACACCGCGGAGACCCCGGCCCATATCGCGCAACCAAAGCCCCACAGCCATTTCGCCGCCGAACTGCGAATGATCGATAACTCCGTCGGGGCGATTATGAAAAAGCTGAAAGACTCCGGAATCGAAAATAATACTTTGGTCATTTTCACTTCAGACAACGGCGGACAACTTCAATCAGTCTGGGGAGCGGCACCTTCTATATTTTTCGGCGACAACGGTCCATTGCGTGGTGGAAAAAATGACTGCTACGAAGGCGGGCTGCGCGTTCCGTTTATCGCACGCTGGCCGGAGAAAATAGGTGCTGGCACAACCTCCCGTCATCCGTGCTATTTCGCCGATATGGTTCCTACCATCGCCGAGCTCACCGGTCAGGATGCCCCGGTGAGAAGCGATGGCATTTCCATACTTCCCACTCTCCTGAACGACCCGGAGAATCAGCGCCGGCATCCCTTCCTATTCTGGTCTCATCAGACTAAAAGCCGGCTCGACCACGCGGTGCGCGCCGGCAAATGGAAAGCCGTGAAACGCGGCAACCTACCGGTGGAAATCTACGATCTTGAAACCGACCTTTCCGAAACTAACGACCTCGCAGCAAAGCACCCCGACATAGCAGCGAAGATGCAGGAAGTGATTGATCGCGAATATCATCCCGACCGCAGCAAGCCTTCTCCGTCCCGGAACTCGCCCGTTTACCCCAACCATCCTGAGTAGATTTTTTTCAGATTGCGATACCGGAATCACTCAATGTCCGGGCAAATCAGATTTCCGTATTTGATTCTCCTTCACTAAGATTCTAGCGTTCAATCATGAGAATCTTTTACCTGTTCGCCGCGATTCTGGTATCGCTCCCGGCTTATTCCGCCGAAGAGCAAAAACGCCCCAATATCCTATTTATCGCGGTGGATGATCTGCGACCCGAGATAGCAGGTTTCGGCGCACAGAATATGGTTACACCACATCTCGATCGTCTCGCAAAACGCGGCGTACGCTTCGACCGCGCCTATTGCATGGTGCCGACTTGTGGAGCCTCGCGGGCAGCGCTGATGTCGGGAATCCGCCCGGCAAAAGACCGCTTCAAAACCTTCTTCGCCCGGGCAGATCAGGATGTGCCCGGCGTCACCACGCTCAACACTCACTTCAGGAACCACGGCTACACCACTATCTCACTAGGCAAAATCTTTCACATCCCCGGAGATAATGTCGAAGGATGGAGCGAACCGCCGTGGAAACCAAAGGCTGCCTCCTATATCACCGAAGACGCACTAAATAATTTATCAAAAGACAAAAAAGGTAAAGAGCGGGGGCCCTCCTGGGAAGATGGCGGCGATGTCCCGGACGACACCTACGGTGACGGAAAAACCGCCGACAAAGCGATCGAAAGGCTTCGCGATCTCTCAACGAAAAAGGAACCATTTTTCCTCGCCGTCGGATTCACCAAACCGCATCTTCCCTTTGTCGCTCCAGGAAAGTACTATAAAAACTATCCCGGGTCGGAGGTGAGAATGCCCGACAATTATTACCCACCTGAAAACGCCCCGAAGGGAGCCGTACACAGTTTCGGCGAGTTACGTTCCTATACCGATATTCCGAAAAAGGGAATCCTTTCCGAAGAAAAAGCACTTGAGCTGATCCGTGGTTACCGGGCTGCCACCAGCTATACCGATGCCCACATCGGCAGAATCCTCGACACTTTCGATGAGTTAAATCTCGATGAAAATACCATTATCGTGCTCTGGGGCGACCACGGCTGGAACCTGGGTGAACACACCATGTGGTGCAAACACAGTTGCTTTGAGACTTCGGTACGGGCTCCGCTGATTTTCTCGGCCCCCGAAACCTTCAATCTAAAATCGGCTGCCGCGACCCGGTCACTCGCGGAATTTATTGACGTCTACCCCACCCTCTGTGAGTTCGCCGGTCTTCCCCTACCCGATCACCTTGATGGCGTTTCCCTACTTCCAGTCCTGCGGGATCCGAATGCCAAAGTAAAAGAAGAAGCTATCAGTCGGTTCAACGAGGGCGACACGATTCGCACCGACCGCTACCGCTACACAATATACCGCGGAAAGAACGGCAAACAGACCGGACACATGCTTTATGATCACGAAAACGATCCGGGAGAAAATCGTAATATCGCTGTTCTTCCGGAAAATGCCGAAGTGGTGGCAGACCTCGCTAAGCGACTCAACGCGGGCATGGGCAAACCCGGCGATTTTCGGTAAATCCACGTGAGAATACTCGATCAGATTTGTGCTTGATAGTTGCCCACGTCCATCGGCTCGCTACCAACTACTTCAAGTAAACTGCTTCGCTGATTCCCATGACAAAGGGACGATACTCCGGCTTGTCGGGCTGGTAGGGCGGCATCATCGGCCACCAGCCCTCTGCAATTCCGGGCCCGCTGGCTACCGCGCAGATAAAATCACCTGATTTCGCGTCCCAGTCTTTCAAACTGAACCTGGCTGCGTATTTGGTCCCCGGCACCTTTCCGGCAGCTTCCGGCACAGCGATAGAGCGGACTTCCACCCCGTTTCGGAAGAGCTCAATCGTGCTGACCCGAGTCCACGACGGCCCGAGAACCTTAAGCGATACTTCCTCTGATTTAGAATGGTATTCGAGGGTTGTGAGCAAACCGAAACTGACCATCGATTTTCCCGCCAGAAGTGAGTCCACGACCTCATCAACATTTATACCGGTCACATCGGAGTCGTCGGCGCGAATGTAAGTTCGAGCCTGCCCCGGAATCGCAAAGTTAACGGTGTGGCTGTCACTCGAACCAATCGGCGCAATTGAGTGACCGCTCTTGAGTAAAGAAAACCAATCCCTGACCAGCTCCATAGGATCGGTTTGCTGGGCCCCCGAATTAATCAACTCCATCGCATTGGCCTGTAGTTTTTCTCCCCGGAGAAAGGTTCCAGTTTCGGAATCAAAATTGTCAGGATGCAGCGGGGTATATCCCCGATGAACATCGCGACCATGATTCAGAATACAGATCCGAACTCCGGGAGTCGCAAAGATGTTATGAAAGATCCTACTCCAGGAACGGAGCTTATGCTCAGCCGGCTTTGCTCCGGACAGGATAGGGAAAGTATTAAAATGTCCGAGATGGGTCGTCACTTCGCAGCCCGGAACCGTTGTACACCAACGGGATACTCCGATGCGTTTTACTTCATCGCCATAGTCGATATGCTTATCGTGCGCGGTCGACACAGGGAGCTCGATCCCTTCGCCAGCGACCGAAATCAGACGCTCGGTCAACGTGCAGTCACCATGACGATCGAACTCGAAGGTGTGGAGATGGGGATCGCAGGCGACCAGCCCGGGAGTTTCCACCTCGTGAACTAGAGAAAAGTTCAGTTGCAGCGGCTCCTCCTGTCCACTGACCTCGATAGTTGAGGTTTCCAGTCCGTATTCAAAACCACGCCCGCAATAAATCTTGTAGCGCCGTGGTCGAGCTTCCGATCCGGCCAGTCGAAACGTGGCTCTACCATCAAGCGAATAAGCCACACCCTCGCGAACCGCAAGGTTGTCTGATGACTCCGCTCCCACAAAAACCAGGGCGCCTGAATCCGCATCAATGATGGTGAAACGACAGGGTATCGGTAGATTTCGAGACGCATCCCGGGCGGTCAGACTTACTTCGGTTTTCATCTTCGGGATCTCACGACGAAACCCACGTTTCTTGGCGAGGGACGCAGCTTCGGACACACTAACCAGGGCCGCCGCCCCACGATGCAATTCAACCGCACCCACGAGAATGTCATCCGGCTTGGGAGACTCCGTTTTGATCAAAAGTGTATTTGTTCCGGGCGTCAAGGTTCCCGGCGGAATCAAAAACCCTGATTCCAGGTGATTGTGATCTCGAATCAGCTTACCCAACGCCTTGTCATTCAAAGTGACCGCCCAGGTTTGTTTGGTACTCTTATGCTGTAACGTTAATAGTGAAAAGCCTTCAGGGGATTCGAGTTCAAAATCGACACGCAACTCTTTAGCTTCCGCCTCTGCAGGAAAATTTGACCATTCCCGAGGTTCAGCATTTCGAATATGATGTAATTTCGGATCGATCATCAAGGCCGTATCATCCGCTGAATTCCCGAAGATACTGGAAGATATGGCTATGACGGCGACGTAACTGAGGTAGAAGCGACTCATAAAGCCCAGCCTAGCGCAAATCAGTGGAGCCTTTCAATAGCCGAATCGGCGTGATCAACTACCTGAGATGATACCCGCCGCCCACGGGTTACTAGATTTTCATCTGTTCGACAACGCCACCGCTCTCGTTCAGTCAAAACCATTTTGAGCGGTTAGGCTCCTGGAGATCCAGTAAAGATAGCCGATCAGGTAGACAAACAAAATCCATTCCCAGAGAGGGGTCGAATGAATTCCGTCTCCGGGCCAGTGTTCGAGCGAGGGGTCCTGTCCGCATCTCCATTCCCAGGTAGCCAAACTGATTACGGCGGTAATCCATAGCACCATAAAAATCCGAATCACCCAGAACGAACTACTCCGAAATTTGCTTAGTTTGAGCACTACAGCATCAGAAATCACAGCAATCAGGGTAATGAAAATCGAAATAATCGCGATGCGAGTGTGGAGACTCCCGGTTCTAATTGTGCCCCAATAAATTTCCCGGGAATCGGGAATCCAGACGGAAGCTAGAATTAGAAACATCCCAATGCCATACAAAGCGGTTGGGATGTTCAACCCTCCCCCAGCCCGGGGCCGAATATTTCGATGACGCTGCCCAACTAACAGAGAGAGCAGGAAAACCAGGGCCGTCATTCCTGTTCGATACCAAATATACCCTTCCGGATTTCGCGAAGTATCCGGCGATCCTAGAAAAGAGATCGTTGTTGTAAAAACAGAGAAACCATTCTCCTCAGGGTACTTCCAAAGAGAAACAGAAAGCCCGATTGAGGCCACCACAAAAAGCAGAAGTAAAACCCACCTCACTATTCCCCTCGAATATAGTCCGACCATCCACCGACAAGTGACTCTCTCAATTCGGTTTTTCAAGATCAAAAGTTGAGGCGCACCCGATCAGAGCGCTAGCCCGGACCTCCGGACGGCGGAGTACCGTTTCATCAGTTGAAGAACAGGAAGGCACAGAGCGTTGAAGCACTTATTATTGATAGTTCACCTCGTAAAACATTTGCACTAATCCTGAAGAGTACGTTTTCGTGTCGGTGAGTTTTAAATGGATTCGTTCGTCAACTCCAGTGAACAGCGGCTTACCTTTCCCGAGAATCAAGGGATGGACCGCAATCATCAGTTCATCCACGACCTTCATTTTCAGCAAAGTGGAAACAAGGCTCGCACCGCCGAAAAGCCAAATATCTTTTCCCGGTTGAATAAGCAATTCAGAAACTTCCTTTTCTAAATCCTCTCCTATGACCTTGAGGCCATTTTCTCCATCTTTCAGCGTTCTTGAAAATACGATCGCCCGCTTGTCAGCGAAGGCATCGGGTGCTGAACTTTTCAATTGCTCATAACTTTTTCGACCGAAAAAAATGGTATCAACTCGGCTCAAAAACTCAGTCATTCCATAATCTTGATCGGTAAAACACCAGTCATATTCACCATTCGGTCCCTCTATATAGGAATCGAGAGTGGTGCAAAGGTTAAGTATAATTTTCCGTTTCATTATTAATTCCCTTAAGATTCATATTTTAGAAAGCGAAGTCAATTCATCGAAGGTGAATTGTTGTTTTAACAAGCAGCATGGAAGATCGGGGCCTGCGAAGAGTTAAGTAAGAACTCCTTGAGGAAACAGGGAGTCAGAAACACTCGATTTGTCGGTAAATCGGGATACCCTTACAAACCTTCGAGCGAACCCAGCAATGAAAAAATCACTGTATCTCATACTGCTAACCCTGACCACTCTCACGGCAGTCGCCGAAGCCAAAAAGCCAAACATCATGTTCATTTTAATCGATGACTTCGGGTGGTATGATGTAGGCTACAACGGCAGCACTTTTTATGAGACGCCGCAAATCGACAGACTCGCCAAAGAATGGATGCGTTTCGACAATTGCTACACCCCAAGTCCAATGTGCTCACCAACCCGCACCAGTATTCTGACGGGAAAGAACCCGGCTCGCCATGGCGTTACCCAATGGCTGAAAGGAGCCGACTACTTCTTCGCCCGGCAGGATGACGAACAAGTCGTCTATTGCCCCGTCCCGAAATCGGATGGAATCAAAGAGTCTGAAGTTACTCTGGGCGAGACCTTTCGGGATGCCGGATATGACACCGCGTTTTTCGGCAAATGGCACATGGGAAGCCTCAAAGAAACCGGCGGGCCAAAAAATCACGGCTACGACTCGCAAAAAGCGATCATCGAAACCAACAGCTGTAATCTCTTTAACTGCGCAAGATACTTTCCAGGTAAATCAAAGAAGGGCGACTGCTATACCGATCTAATCACTGATGAAGCCATCGACTTTGTCACCACCAAGCGTGATCAACCATTCTATCTGCACCTTTGCCACTTCGCCATGCATGCCCGGATCGAATCCAAACCGGAGCTTCGCGCTAAATTCGCAAAGAAAGCAAAGCAGCTGGGAATCAAATCCGAAACCGCTCTTGATGACTATTCCCATCAACCTCATAAACTACAACAAAACAGCCCGGAATATGCCGGCGAACTATATAATCTGGACGAAAACATCGGGAGATTAGTTGATGCCCTGAAAGAGTCCGGCCAGTATGAAAATACCATTATCATTTTCACCGGAGATAATGGCGGTCGATCAACCGTAAACAAGCCGGACGCAACTTCGGTTATGTCTTTACGGGGAGGGAAGACCTTCCTGTTCGAGGGCGGATTGCGAACCCCGCTACTGATTCACTGGCCCGGCCACTCCGCGCCCGGGTCGAGTTCTGATGTCCAGGTGACAAGCATGGACTTTTACCCATCCCTGCTCGAGATGACCGGACTGGCTGCCCGGCCCGACCAACATGTTGATGGCGTCAGCCTCGTTCCACTCTTCACCGGCGACCCGATTCGACGGAACGCTCTCTACTGGCATTTCCCGCACTATCAGGGCGAGGGCAGTTATCCGGCCAGTGCGATCCGCATCGGAGACTTCAAATTGATTCACAACTACCACCACAAAGACGTGCTGCTGTTCAACCTTTCCGACGATCCCCACGAAACCAAAAACCTGGCGACCACTATGCCGGAGAAAACCAAAGCCCTCCAAGGGAAGTTAATGGAATACCTCAAGGAAACCAAAGCCTACCGGCCCAAAACACCGACTCCGGATCAAAAAAGAAAGCGCCGATCAGGAACCAAAGAGAGGAAGAAAGGGTGAGCAAACTGCCGGATGAAGAGGGACCGTCAGATTAGCGTCTATTGCTACCTCATTTTTTGAAGCAGTGGCATCAGTTCACGAAGCCAGATCGCATAACCGGCTTCATTAAGATGCAAACCGTCGTCATAACATTCAGTATTTTTCTTTCCCTGCTCATCCAGGAATGCGGGATACAGATCCAGGAATTCGACACTCTCTCCCAGACTATCAGCCAACGCTGGTAATGTAGCATTTGCCGGCAGAACTTGCTCCTGATCAGTCTTCTCATTGTTAGAGGGAATGACCGAGCAGATGATTAACCTCGAGTTTGGGCGTAGCGTTCTCAGACGCCGGGCCACGGCCTCAATGCCACCTGCGATCTGTTCCGCACTGTGGGGTGGAAAAAGATTGTTCGAGCCAATCATGAGAACGATGACTTCCGGCTGAATCGCCGGGTTGTCCAAATTCCCCAAACCACCATCAGCGCGTGACATCAGCCGATAGAGCACATGGTCGGTGCGATCTCCCGGAACCCCGAGGTTCAAAGCATAATTCGGACTGGTCTCATCACCAAAGTTATCGGCCCAGAGAGTGCCGGATTTATCGAGCCACTTTTTAGTAATCGAGTCGCCGACAAAGACCATCTTAAATTTCCCGGGCGACTTGTCCGCCAGATCCATCATCCGTTTATAGTGATTAGCAACCCACCGATGTTTACCGGTCGTCTCCCGTGGCGTCGCCAGCTCTGCCGGATTTTCATCCGCAAACACCGTTCCGACCAACAGCAGCACCCATACGAGAAGCATTGTCGCCCCACTCTGATTTACATTAAATTTCATCGTGATTTTTGGTCAATGTTGATCTACCGACTCAATCTTCGAACATTTATATATTTTCACGAATCGTCGGTGATTCCAAACTCTTTATTGTGATCAGGCGCCGCTACAATTTTATCGACCGGCAACCAATTCACGACAATTATTAAAGATTCATAATCTTTTCAAAAAGGTAAGAACAAATGCTTCCGAACCAACGGTGCAGTTGACTTCATTCTTTCGGCACCGGATGTTTAGGTGCAGCGGGAGAATCGAAGAGTAGTGCGTAATTTCTGCGTGTTAACTACAAAGATTCGATGAATTAACAAGCACGGACAAATTGCACTAGTTTAAGGAAGGACTTCAATGGTTGGGTAACGTAGAAAAAGGTCTCCGCACCCGCTGCATTGCCCATGGCAAGGATGGCTCAGCCTGTCGTCGGGTGCGGAGACCCTCCACTACGTTCGCTTAATCCAGTGCCATTCCAAGCACGGACAAAACTTGCATAATTCGGTAGAAAAAAGACAATTCCCGTTGGATGGATGGCTCTTGTGAATCCCCCCGATTCGAAACGGGGAATTTCTCCGATGCTGCGGATTTTTATCACAATGAGGAATCCTACTTTGATGCCGGTTTCGCAATCCATGTCATGGGTGACCGG